>RIBL01000033.1 GCA_003762875.1 Muribaculaceae bacterium Isolate-110 (HZI)
ACTTCTTGGGTTTGTTTCTGTTTCGCCATAGGGTATGCTATTAGTTGCTGTGGCAAAGGTAACTAAATTCTGCCGGATAGTATCCATTTTCATTCCCTTTGGCGAAAGCTGTTCATGTCCGTTTCATATCGTCAGAACGTTTTTTCTCACACTCTCTTCATTCCAAAACAGCAAGATTTGCTGTACCTGTTCCTTGAACCCAAAGACTTCATGGAGGCGGTAAGTGTCACTGATTTTCCGATAAGAGACAAAGAAGAAAGGACACCGATAAAAATGGAGCATGAATATGAACGGAATTATTCAAGTTGAAGCAAACTGAAAATGAGTGCTAATTATTTTCACTCCGCCCTTCCGTATTCCAGCAATTATCGTTACTTTTGTGCGCAAAATACAGTTTTGAAATAGGAAAATGACTAAAATATCTTCGTAAAATCCGCCTCAGTCCGCTCCGGTTTTTCCATCCAAGTACGACATAATAATAAAACATGATAGCTTGGACCATGAATAAATGCAAATTGGGACAATAAAAATAATAAACGACAGTTAATAAATTTTAAAGCCATTTGCGTCCATCTTACTTGATTATCTAATTAAGTACAAATTTAGTACAATTACAACCGTAATACCAAATGATATTCAGCATGTTAATTATGACTACTGAAAACAGAGGAAGTTTCACAACAAATGTCCGAAATCTTCTATCGTCGTTGTGGGCCGGAGTGTAATTTTGTGGCAAAAAAGCCATGATGCAACAAATCGACCCGATGGAGACTACCAGGGCTTATGCCTGGGAAATGTGGATGAACGCGCCTATGCCTATGGTGACATTTTTCAAGACGCTTGATGTGACTCGCGTGCTCAGAATGAGCCGCCGGCACGGATTGAAATTCAATATGTTGATATGCTGGTGTATAGGACGCGCCGCTTCTCAGGTAAGAGAGTTTTATACATTACCTGTTGACGGTAGGCTTATGAAGTATGATTCTTTGGCTGTGAATACTATTGTTGCCAATAGTATGGGGGAGGTGTCATCGTGTGACGTGCCTTACAATGACAGTCTCGTTGACTTTTCAGCCGACTATGACCGTCTCACGCGGCAGGTGGCCGAGAGCTGTGAAAACCATGACTTGACTGAAAGCATGGTCATAGGCACTTCGGCTCTCGTGAATTATGATATAGACGGAGCGGTCGGTATGTATAGCGGAATGTTCAATAATCCGTTCATGATATGGGGCCGCTACAAGAGACGGCTGTTCAGGACGCAGTTCACGGTGTCGTTTCAGTTTCATCACACGCAGATGGACGGAGCGCATGCCGCCCGTTTTCTCGATCTGTTGCAGAACGAAATTTCCGTCTTGAGGATAAATTTTTAATCGCGATGCAATCTCTCAGCGTCATTACACGTTGAGGATACATAATATATAATGACATTATGAGAGATTTTGTAGCGATAGATTTTGAGACAGCCAACGGCAGCAGATCAAGTGTGTGCAGTGTTGGTGTCGTGATAGTGCGAGACGGAGAGATTGTCGATAAGTTTTACAGCCTGATACGCCCCTATCCCAATTATTACACTCACTGGACCACGGCGGTGCATGGTCTGACAAGATGTGACACAGATGACGCGCCGCCGTTTCCCGAGGTGTGGGCTCGGATAGGTCCTAAGATTGAAGGCTTGCCACTCGTGGCGCATAACCGTCCATTTGACGAAGGTTGTCTCAAGGCTGCATTTCAGGCTTATGGAATGATTTATCCGTATTATGAATTCCATTGTACGCTGAGTGCCTCGCGCAGATATCTTCGTCTGCCCAATCATCAGCTTCACACCGTGGCGGCTGAGTGTGGGTATGACCTGCACGACCATCATCACGCGCTTGCCGATGCTGAAGCCTGTGCGGCCATCGCAATGTGTATATTATAATATATTAAGGTGGCGAGGTGGAGTTGAGTGATTAATTAATGGGGCTTGTCGGTCGGATGTCGAGCTGAATCGGCTTGATATTTGCATAGTATAAAATAAATTTGTAAATATTTGCGTAATTAATTACGCAAATATTTACAGATATGGTGTTCTTTGAAAAATCCGGAATATTGGCAATGGGTAGCCGTCTTCGTTGGCTTGCCGATATTGTCACACGTGACGCAGCAGAGATTTACAGGATGTATGACATTGACATCAAGCCTAAATGGTTTCCGGTATTGTATATGCTGTTTTATGGTTCGGACTCATCCGTTCATAGCCAAGGCCATCGGGCAGACACACCCGTCGGTGAGTAACATAGTGAAAGAGCTTAAAGCCGCCGGGCTTGTGAGCGACGGCTTGTCGGACGAAGACCGCCGGGTTACGATAGTGACCCTGACAGATAGGGGGCATGAGCTTAAGGACAGGCTTGGCCATGCGTGTGAGGATGTCGAAAGTGTTGTGCGCTCAATCGAGTCAAAATCTCCCGACAAATTATGGCTCGCTATCAATAGCTGGGAAGAAGCTTTGTCGGAAAAATCACTGTTAAAGCGTGTGATAGAGGAAAAGGCGCGGCACGATAGCCGTAATGTCGAGATAGTTGACTATCGTCCCGAGTATCTTATGACATTCAAGCGGCTTAACATCATGTGGATAAACAGTCATTGGTCGCTTGAACCGCATGACCTTGAGGTATTGAATGATACTGATGGCTCTATTTTGTCAAAAGGCGGCCATATATTTGTGGCACTTGTTGACGGAGAGCCTATGGGTGTCGTGGCACTCTGTCGAATGGACGGGACACAATATGATTTCGAACTTGCCAAACTGGTTGTCGATCCTGCATCGCGGGGCACAGGCATAGGCGAGAAGATGTGTCGTGCAGCCCTTGACCGAGCCGTGCAGTTGGGCGCAAAGAAGATATTTCTTGAAAGCAATACCATGCTGAAACCGGCCATCGGTCTTTATCGCAAGCTTGGATTTACCGAACTCAAAGAGTATCATCCCGCCTATGAGCGCGGCGATATACAAATGGAATTATCCCTTTTTAATTAAGGATATAGAGATGTAGAAAATAGTAGTAAAGAAAACTGACGCCTTGAAGCGTGTGTTTAAAGGTGTAAGCCTCGACTCGCTTGCATTAGGAGAAAAGTCGATGGTTACGAAAATGAATTATGTGAAAGGAAATTATGCCACAACCCACCATCATCCACACGAACAGTGCGGATATGTCATATCGGGCCAATATCGTCTGATGGTTGAAACGCAACCACGGATTGATGCAATCCTGACTTCTGGAGATTCGTATGCTATTCCGGGCAATATTCCTTATTCATTCGAGGTGCTTGAAGGGGGGGAGGTCGTGGATGTATTCACGCCCCAGCGGGAGGATTATCTATATCAGCCGCTTTAATCGGGATATACGTTCGTTTTATTATGAGTCTGATTCGATGTCATGACATTTGCCAATGTCGTGACAAATAGGTAAATTTGCATCCGAAAAAATAATACCATGAACAGACACATAATTACAGCATTGTTTATAGCGGGTGTGATGTCGGCAGGAGCCGATGATGCTGTGCCGGCATTTCCCGGTGCGGAAGGTCACGGACGATATGTGACCGGCGGACGTGGCGGTCAGGTGATTCATGTGACCAATCTTAACGACTCCGGAGCCGGCTCATTGCGCGAGGCTCTTGACAAGACCGGCAAACGTATCATTGTCTTTGATGTGTCGGGCGACATACATCTTAAATCCAATCTGACTATCAAACGAGGCGATGTCACCGTGCTCGGTCAGACTGCACCTGGAGGCGGCATCACCATATGTGACCAGACGGTCGAGATCAAAGCAGATAATGTGATATTGCGGTTTTTGCGTGTGCGTCGCGGCGAGCTTGTCTCGGCCGATGACGGTGCTGACGCGGCATGGGGCCGGAATCGAAAGAATATAATGCTTGACCATTTGTCGCTCTCCTGGAGCACCGATGAGGTGGCATCGTGGTATGACAACCGTAACTTTACGATGCAGTGGTGTGTGCTTGCCGAAGGCCTTGCCTCGGGGCATACAAAAGGCACTCACAGTTATGGAGGCATATGGGGCGGTAAAAATGCCTCGTTTCATCACAATATGATAGCCCACGTCAACAATCGTGTGCCCCGTATCAACGGAGCCAGATATGCGTGGACAGGTTATGACACATCAGAGTATCCCAATGTCGTGGAGGCCGAACGTGTTGATCTGCGTAATAATGTGTATTACAACTGGGGCAACGGCAACGGTTGTTACGGCGGACCGGGTGGCGGATACTGCAACATAGTCAACAATTACTACAAGGCCGGCCCGGCTACCAAAAACAAGACACGAGTGCTTCAGGCAAGCGTGTGTAGCTCAAGCAACGGAGATAAAAAGCATCCCGAGCTATATGGCTATGCGAGCCGATATTACATTGACGGCAATTATGTGACTGCGGCTTCCGTGCCCGACAGCTATGACTGGAAGGGTGTGATATACGACTCGGGCCACGCTACATTTAATGGCGAGAAATACGTAAAGGATGCCAACAATTATTATGTGGCCGATGAGGCGGATGTGTATAATGCTTCAGGCGTGCGTTATGTCAAGATGAAACTTAGCGGTCCTATAGATGCAGGGGAGGTGACAACTCACTTAGCCAAGGCTGCTTTTGAGAAGATGCTCACATATGGCGGGGCTTCGCTCATGCGTGACGGTCATGACGTGCGCTATATGGAGGAGGCGCGCACCGGCACTGTGTCATTCAAGGGGTCACTCAATGGATGGCAGGGTATTATCGACAAATGTATCGATGTGATTCCCGGATATGTAGGGACGCCTTATCCCTGGTCGACTCCCGAGTCGACATTCGCTCCTGTCGACTCTGACGGTGACGGTATGCCCGACGAGTGGGAGATGCTCAACAGTCTTGATCCGAACAAGAATGATGCGTCGCTCTACACAGTCGATCCAAAAGGCTGGTATACTAATATAGAGGTGTATGCCAACTCTCTCGTAGAACATATAATGAAGGGCGGCAACAGTGACGCCGAGAGTTTGGTGGAGGAGTATTATCCGGAGCATGTCCAATCGGGCATTGATGATATTGACGGTGGGATACGCAGTGAGGTTGTAAGAATTGAATATTACAATCTCAACGGAGTGCGTCTTGCCGAGCCGACACATGGCGTGAATATACGTCGTCTCTATTATGCCGACGGGCATGTGGAGACTGACAAGGTGGTGAAGTAAGTATAGAATAGAATAGAGTATAGAGGCGAAAATTATGAGAACATCGTTTTTACTATCGTTGATAGTGGCTGGAATGTTGTTTGTTCCGAGCCGGATTGCGGCTAAAGCTCCCGAAGTGCCGCGTGACACATCGTTTACCGTATGGTCTACCAATAAGAAGGTGATAAAAAAGCATCCCGAAGTAACAGTCATGCCGCCGGTTTTGCCCGAAGGAGTGAAGGTATATGAAAATGTGGTGTATACACATTTCAACAAGACACCTTTCGGCCCCAGGGATCTGCATGTCGATATATTCCGCCCTGACAATGACAGCATATATCCCGCCCTGTTGATGATACACGGGGGCGGATGGAACTCAGGCGACCGTTCGCTGCAGGTGCCGATGGCCCAGCAGATAGCCAAGGCGGGCTATGTGACCATACCGGTGGAGTATCGTCTCATACCCGAGGCTCTTTATCCAGCCGGCCTTCATGACATCAAGACAGCAGTGAGATGGGTGCGCAAGAATTGCAAGAAATATGGCATAGACCCTGACAGGATAGCAGTGTCGGGATGCTCGGCCGGAGCTCAGCTCGCGACACTTGTAGGTGTCACCAATGGCTCGGCCCGTCACGAGGGCAAAGGCCAGTGGGGCAAGGTGTCAAGCCGTGTGCAGGCGATTGTGAGCATGGACGGCATCGCGACATTTGTATCGCCTGAGAATATAGCCGATTCGGAGGATTATTTCAACAAGCGCGGCAAGCTGCATGTCAACGCCACATGGCTCGGGGGATTGTATAAAGATTCGCCCGACAACTGGAATGAGGCATCGGCCGTCAAGTGGGTTACTTCTGAATCAGCCCCGGTGTGCTTTATCAACAGCGGATTGCCGCGCTATCATGACGGACGCGACGAGTTGCGTGCGCTCTATGACGGTTATGGTATATATTCCGAATGTAACGAGATAGATGTAGATGTGCATCCGTTCTGGTTTTTCCATCCGTGGGTTGACGAGACGCTTGGCTATACGATAAAATTTCTTGACAAAACTTTGAAGGAGCAATAATCGGGTTATTAGCGTATTACACATGTCGGCTTTGGCTGAGCCCAAAATCTTGTTTGCGTAACGACGGAATTATTGCTAACTTTGCAACATGATTGACCTTACGCCTCACATAGAATATCTGTTGATGAATCACGACTGTGTCGTGGTGCCCGGACTTGGTGCATTTCTTGTGCATGAGACCTCTTCGTTCTATGACTCGGAGGCCTGTCGGTTTATGCCGCCGTCGCGCTCTCTCGGATTCAATCAAGCTCTTACCATCAATGACGGTCTGCTTGTCGAGAGCGTGGCCCGCAAGCGCGGATTGACTCTTGACTCGGCGCGTGTCGAGGTGGAGAGTGTAGTGGCATCTTTCCGCCATCAGCTTATGGCTGTAGGTTCGCTCTCTCTTGGCAGTCTTGGCGTTATGACATGCAAGGATGACACTCTCATATTCGAGCCGTCGTCATCATCGGCCGTGACCATGCGTTATGCCGGTCTGATGCCACTGGCTGTAAGTCCTCTTGTCGAGGAGAGCAATGAGGCCGACGATAGGATTGCTGTTGTTGGACGACGCGAGGTGTCGGTGCCCGTTCCGCTCAAGATTGCGGCCTCCGTTATCATCATACTTGTGGCTTGCGGGGTGTTTTTTACAGCCGACAGTCTTATAGGAAACCGTCAGACGAATTATGCATCGCTTGATTCGGGCCTTAGGGCTCAGGTGGACTATCCTGTTATGTCGGCTGATGAGAGCGGACTTGCCGTTTCACGTGAGATAGAGCTTAACATTGCCGCTCCGCGTCAGGAATCCATAGCAGAGATTGCTCCTTCAGCCTCTGCACCTGTGATTGAAACTCAAAAGCCCTCGGCTCCGGGACGTTATCTGCTTGTGGTAGGTTCGTTTCCCGCGATGAAACAGGCTCTTAAGCACATAGGCGGTGACAGCCGTCTGGCCGTCATGGAGATGGATGGCAAGTATCGCGTATATGCGGCTTCTGCAGCTACCAATGCCGAGGCTCATGCCAAGGCTGATGCTTTGCGTGAAGAGTTTCCTTCCGTCTGGATCTGCCGCAGATGATTTGTCTTTCAGACAAAGGTTATAAGGTTATAAGGCGCGGCCGTTTTGGCCGATTTTTTACCTGAGTTTGTGCGATATTAATACAATATACCGATTATGGATTTTCATGAACTGATTATCAACCGTCGTTCGATACGTAAATATACCGACGAGCCGATTTCGCCCGAGGATGTGAAACTCATACTTGAGTCGGCCCTTCTGGCTCCCACCTCCAAAAGCGCGCGTGCATGGCAGCTTGTGGCAGTCGAGGATAAAGCCACACTCGAAGTGCTTGGCGGATGCAAGCCTGCTGGTGCTGTCTCGGTGACGCGATGCCCGTTGGCCATTGTCGTGGCAGTCGATTCGACTAAGTCGGAGGCCTGGATGGAGGACGCTTCGGTCGCTGCGTCATATATGCAGCTTCAGGCCGCATCGCTCGGACTCGGCTCTTGCTGGGTGCAGGTGTATGGCCGCTTTACGGCTGACGGCACTCCCGCCGACCAGTTCGTGCAGGAGACACTTGGCATACCGGAGACTTGTTCGGTGCTCTGTATAGTTACTTTCGGTCATGCTGATGAGATAAGAAAACCGCAGGATACCGAGAAACTGAAATGGGAGAACGTTCACATAGGACGCTGGTGAGAATCGTATTCATCGGGGCCGGAAATGTAGCCTCGCATCTTGCTCCGGCTATGGAGGCATGTGGAGTGGGCAGAGTGTGTCAGGTGTATTCACGCTCTGAAAGTTCGGCCGTTGCACTGTGCGACAGGTTGGCCGAGGCAACTGCGATTACCGATGCCTCACGCATAATCACCGATGCCGATATATATGTGGTGAGTCTCGTCGACCATGCTGTTGGCGAAGTGCTCGCGGCGGTCAAGGACGCGGTAGAGCGATGTGGCATCAGGAATGATGCCTTGTGGCTTCACACGTCAGGCTCGTTGCCGATGGAAACTCTGGCAGGGATGTCGGAGCGGTATGGTGTGTTTTATCCTTTACAGACTTTTTCCAAACGTGTTGCGGTCGACATGGCTCAGGTGCCGATATTTATCGAGGGGAGTTCTCCCGAGACGACCGCGAGCATAAAGGCTATGGCCGAGGCAATGTCGCGTTCGGTGCATTATGCCGACGGAGACTTGCGCAGACGCATGCATATCGCGGCTGTATTTGCATGTAATTTCACTAATTATATGTTTACGGTGGCGGATGATTTGCTCAAGGCCGACGGACTGTCGCTTGAGGTGCTCTATCCGCTCATCCGCGAGACCATGCGCAAGGCGATGGAAGGCTCGCCGGTGGTAGGGCAGACCGGGCCTGCTGTACGTGGCGACCGTCAGGTGGTGGAGCGTCATGCCTCAATGCTTCCCGACGGGCTGGCCGATATATACAGGCAGCTTTCGGATGCAATATATAAAAGGAGTTTACAGGTTTAGAATTTGAGTTCAGGCATGAGCAGGATAGACTATGACCTTGCGTCGATTGACGGTGTGGTGTTTGATATGGACGGAGTATTGTCAGCATCTACAGTTGCCGTGCGAGAGGACGGCACATTGCAGCGTCACTCCAATGTCAAGGACGGCTATGCCATACAATATGCCATCAGGTGTGGCATCAGGATCGCTGTCATATCGGGAGCACGTGACCTGTCGATGCTTCCGGCTTATCGTTCATTGGGCATCGAGGATGTCCATTTTCACGTTGTACATAAAAAGACTATGCTCGAAGAGTGGATGGCGGCGCGAGGACTGACACCTGACAAAGTGGCTTATGTGGGCGATGATATACCCGACATTCCTGCAATGCGTATGGTCGGATTACCTTGCGCTCCGCGTGACGCGTCGGTCGAAGCCAAGGCCGAGGCTCGTTATATATCGCCATGCTGCGGCGGTCAGGGAGTGGCGCGTGACATCCTGTCGCAAATACTTTCGGCCCGAGGGGAATGGATGGGAGAGAAGGCCTTTGAATGGTAATTTCTCGCTGTATACGTCAAGGCTGAAGATAGAGAGGCAGACAGCGTGTCATATATTCCTTGGCTTTTTCCCAGGGTGTGTAAAGGTCGCTGCGACCCGGAATGAGCGGAACAGGCACTTCGTTGAGATCCACGCGTACATAGTATCGGCCGCTCTTTGATTTAAAGAGAAACATCTGGAGGTTTGAAGCCATCGGCACCACATGGAAGTCACGCCAGTGAAGTCCGACAGTGTCGAAAAAGTTTGTCATATAGTAGCATCCCGGCAGGCGCATTAGCGCGAGCAGCGGCATCATGGTCTCGGCGTGTCCGAACCGCAGCATCACAGCATATTCGTTAGACCCTTTGACTGCCTGGTCCATAGTCTCCATCATGTCGATGAGGAGTGCCGAGGCCATGTCCATCGGGGCCTGAGAGAGAGTCGAGGCTGAGTGGGTGAGGTAGTGATGCAGATTCTCTATGCTCCAGAGGGCGTTATATTCCTCGATAGTCATATATTTCGAGGCATCGGTCGGAATCGCCATCGCCGCACATCCAGCCACCACTTTATATACTGCAAGCGAAACGTCCTGAGCCTCGCCCGGAGCGAAGGGGTATTTGTCGCCGAGAATTTTTTTAGCGACTGAAATAGGTGTGGTGGCATCTACAAAGCTGTCATATACTTCATGCCACTGCTTGCTGTCGATATACTCCTTATAATCCTTGTCGTGAGTCCACGGGCGGACGAGCGGCGAGTTCTGACGGCCGGAGGCCGAGTAGATTTCCACGCGGTTGTTGAGTCGCGTGAGCTGATGGGTAAATTCATCCATCGATGCTACACATCTCGGTACGTATGACGATATGGCATTGACTTTGGTGTCGATAAACAGTGACGGCACCAATATGTGCAGACGCGAAGCTATGCCTCTTTGTTCGGCCATGCCGAGCGAATCGAGCGCGCCCCATCGGCCGGCAGTGTTGCGCACTATGGTGTTACAGAGCTTTTGCAGTTCGCGGCCGGCCGGAGTGATGGTGTGGAGGCTGTCGGCCCGGCCAAGATAGCGAGAGAGAGTTGACGTGTATTTGCTTGACGACAAAAACCTCGCTCCATGACGGCTCATGTGATTGACAAAGACCGGAGTCAGTGAGTCGGGAATGGCGCGCGGAGCCTGGTCGGGGACAGGGTAGGGCATGGCCGAGCCCTGACACTCGGTGTAGCTGTAATGGGTAGCTGTCGGGTCGGCGGCTGTGGCTGCGAGACCAAAAGCAACTGAGCAGAGTATAAATATTACCTTATGCATTGTATATTACGAGGTTTTTGTTTAGTTTTGTATTAAATATCAGCAAATATGCATAATCTCCAAGATATAGAGCGGCTTGTCTCTTCAGGCCGTCTGGATGAGGCTGTCGGTAGGCTTTCGCTTATGATGGCCGATGTTGACGCTACATCCGATAGCAGGTTGCTTTCCGACCTTTACTTCCGCCGTGGTAAGCTTTACTGGCGACTTGGCCGTCGTGCCGATGCGACATCCGACTATACCAAGGCTTCGGCTCTTAACCCAGGCGGGCCTGCTGTCATCGCGTTGGAGCAGGCTCGTGAAGTGGAGGCGTTTTTCAATCCGGATCTTTACAATCCCTGATGCCGGCTGTCGGACTATGAGACTGACGCTATTATATCAGTTATAACCTCTTATGTGCATGTTTCGTTCAGCAGACTTGTGATTTGCCGGCTGTCGCGATAAACAGGCATTCGGTATTGAAGTATTTTTCGGCCATCTCGGCAAGTCTCTCGGGTGAGAGGTTTCGAGCGGTCTGCTCCTGTATGGCAAAATATCCGGCGGGTGTGTTGGCGGTAATCCGGGTCTGAAGGAAATCCATTCGCGAGAACGGGGTGTCAAGAACTCCGGCCAGTTCGGATAGCATAAAACGGCTCAAACGTGTTACCTCGTCGGGTGTGTATGACGCCGGATTTTTCATGCGTTCGATTTCCTTGACTGTCTCCTCGATAAGCATGTCGACTGTCGACGGGTCGGTCTGGGAAGAAACGGATATGAAGCCGCTGTGTTTGTAGCCAAGCAGTGAGGCTGTGATGCCGTAGGTCAGACCTTTTTCTTCACGAATGTTGAGCATGAGGCGGCTTCCGAAGTATCCGCCGAGTGCTATGACCGCCATGCGCAACGGCACATAGTCGGGATGGATGCGTCCGATAGCTGGGATGATGAGTCGCACGCCGCTTTGCAGCGAGTCGGGCATCTCGACATGCACGCGGCCACCCTCAGTGTGTACAGGAAATTGCAGACGTGGGAGCGTAAACTCCTCACGCGCCGGAATTGTAGAGAACATTCGTTCGGTATCGCTGATCATGCTGTCGGAGAGCCGTCCGCTAAGATATATATGTATGCCTTTTGGATCGAGACGTTTTTCGTGAGAGTCTCGCAGTGCGGATGGCGTGATGTCGAGCAACTGTTCGGGGCGCGGCACTGTCGAGAGCGGATGGTCGTGGCCGTAGACAAGGGTGCGTATGGCGCAAGCGGCGCGATAGGCCACTTTATGGTTTTCTACATCGAGACGAGCGGCCTCGGCACGGAGAGCGTTGGCCACCGTCTCGCCTTCAAAAGCAGGAGATGTCACCATCTCTCTGACGAGGGGGAGTAGTGTGTGGTATGTGTCGTTAGTGCAGTAGAGGCTTAGCGACGAGTGGTGGGTGGAAGTGTCTACGCCGCTCCATGCGCCGTTATATTCGAGTATGTCGGCCAGTTCATCGGACGGGTGGGTGTGTGTGCCCTCGAGCAGCAGCGAGTTGGCCATCTGATAGAGTTGCGGAACGGGCGACTCGGCTATGCCTCCGGGCAGGAGTATCTTGATGCGGCTCACCTCGGCGTCACCTCCGCTTAGCAGGTGAAGGCTGATGCCGTTTTGGAGGGTGACAATTTCGTCATCGGGAAGGGTGAGAGGACCCATGTCATGGACAATAGGAGCTGTGGTGCGGTCGATGGTTTCGCTGATTATGTCGGGATTCATGTAATTCAAGGTGTGTGAATATTGTAAGAAGTGATTCTGACGCAAAGTATGATGTTTCGTCAGAGGTCTTTTTCTTTAATGGCGTTGAGTACGGCGGCGCGTGCCTCCTCGGGTGTGGGCTCTGGCTGCGGGTCGGCTGACACTGTCACTACTTTGACCGGTGTGGCGGTGGCGGTCGTCGAGGCGGTTGTTTTGGTTGCTGCCGTAGTGGTTGTAGATGCTGCTGTCGTTGTCGCGGTAGTCGTGGCCGGGACGCTTGTTTGTTGCGAAATGGTGTCGGCTTTGGCTGGAAGTTGCTCAACCGGCGTGAGTGTGTAGCCACTTCCGGCAAGCGATTCGGACTGAGAAATATGTATCACAGGGCCCTCCTGTGACTGATGCGGCCTGTCGGGCTTCTGTGGTTTTATGCCTTTTCGCGGATTGCGTGAGGGAGTGCCGAGCATGGCGTGATATTGGTCGACTATACCCGAGCCGGCATAGGTGCGGGAGTAATATTGTGAATTGATGTCACTGAGTATTACCCCCTTGGATGATGATGCATGTATCATGAGGTTGTCGCCGATAAATATGCCCACGTGTGACACGCGTTTTTTGTCTTTACCTGTGGCGAAGAATATAAGGTCGCCTGGCGTGAGGCTTCCCTTTGCGATGGCTGTGCAGTAGTCGTGCTGTTCACGCGAGTTGCGTGGTAGCTTGATGCCGAGTGCGTCTTTGTAGACCTGCAATACCAGTCCCGAGCAGTCGATGCCCTTGCGGTCGTTGCCACCATATCTATAGGGGACGCCGAGCCATTCGTGTGCCGCCGACAGCAGGGCCTGTGACTGCGGGGCCATGGCGGTGGTTTCTGATTTGGACGGCCATGACAACTCGGCCGGCTTGTAGCTGCCTGTCGAGCCTGTCGACCTTGATGAGCCACATGCTGTCAAAATGACCGCTGCGACTGACACTATAAACAGATGTGTGACGGACTTCTTTAACATAATAATGCAAAGTTAAACATTTGTTTCGGGAAAGAGATAATCTCGATTACACACTTCTCGTAAATATTCTTTAAAATGGGATATATCCTATTAAAATTGTTTAAACTCGCTGTCCGGCGTGTAACTTTGCACTCCTTTTGCCGTCATAAGAGTGTAAGGAGTCATAAGTTCACCACATCTCCTAACCAAAATAACAAACGAGAAAAAAATACGAATTTTACCAACCACTATCATTAATAGGACACCATTATGAAACTTCCAAGCAAGATTATCCTCCTCGCAGCAGGAACAGCAGTGCTCAGCTCGGCTGTCACAGCCGGCGTAATGAAGGAGGCCTTTACATCTCGTGGCGACGATTTCTCATCTGCGGCCACCGAAGCCGACTATAACGGCGGTGCGGGTGGAAGGCTATATACAGTGGGCATGTCGCCTGCGGCTGCAGCAACCGATTTCACACAGGCGGCCGAAAGCTCAATCAACGGTGTGGTCTCCATAAAGAGCTATGCCACCCCACGTAACAGTTCCGGCGGCTATTCGGGCGGAGGAGGATTTTTCAACGATCCGTTCTTTGAATACTTCTTCGGCTCGCCCGGCGGCAACAACCGTCAGCAACCCCGCCGTCAGCAGCAGGAAGAGCAGCAGATGGGACTCGGCTCGGGTGTCATACTCAGCTCTGACGGCTATATCGTGACCAACAACCACGTTATCGACGAGGCCGAACGTCTGGAGGTGACACTCAATGACAACCGCACTTTTGACGCGACTGTCATAGGCAAAGACCCGGTGACCGACCTCGCGCTCATCAAGATTGATGCCACCGACCTGCCCATAATACCAATGGGCGACAGCGAGCGGCTAAAGGTGGGCGAGTGGGTGCTCGCCGTGGGTAACCCGTTTGGCTTCACATCCACTGTGACCACAGGCATCGTGTCGGCCAAAGGACGCAGCATCCACAGTGGCGGACCCCAGCCCAAGATGGGTATCGAGTCATACATACAGACCGACGCGGCTGTCAATCCCGGCAACTCGGGCGGCGCGCTCGTGACTCTCAGCGGCGAACTGATAGGCATAAACACAGCCATATACAGCCAGACGGGCAATTATGCCGGTTATTCGTTTGCTATCCCCACCTCGATAGTCAAGAAAATCGTCAGCGATCTGCGCCAGTATGGCACAGTGCAGCGAGCAGTGCTCGGCGTAGCCATCGGTGACCTTACGTCAGAATTGGCCAAAGAGAAGGGCATAACAGCAGTGACCAAGGGTGTATATGTAAGCTCGGTCAACGACCGCTCTTCGGCCAAGGAAGCAGGTATGCTCGAAGGCGACGTGATAACTGCCATCAACGGCGTGAGCACCGGCAAAGTGGCAGAGCTTCAGGAACAGTTGGCCAAATATCGCCCCGGCGATGTGATAAAGGTGACATTTGTGCGCGACAACAAGACTCAGAACGCCGACCTTAAACTGCTCAACAACCAGGGCACGACCACGATGACAAAAGCGGCAGAGTTTGCCGACCTCGGATGTGCGTTCAAAAAAGTGTCCGCCGCCACCCTCAAGCAGCTCGGACTCTCGGGCGGCGCACAGGTGGTAGACCTCAAGGACGGATTCATGCGTGATGCCGGTGTAAGATCGGGATTCATCATCCGATCCATCAACAACTACAGCATTAACGGTCCCGAGGATGTCGAGAAGGTATATGAATCACTGATGAAGAGACGCGAAGGCGATCGTGAGATGATAGTCCGCGGAGTGTATCCCACAGGCAAGCGCGGCATCTATGCCATTGACCTCGCTGGCGAGTGACGCCTTACCACACACATCATTCTCTTCCCTCCCGTGGCTCATTCTCCTCTCTCCTCGACAGAGTAATGACCACATGAGTACTTTAATGATTGATAATGTGATAAATTAAAGTAAAGGTTAAATAATAGATTACACAAACAAGAGCCGGGCCGGTCGTGATGACCTCTCCCGGCTCTGACTATTGTTGCATATGGCATTGTGTGTGAAAAAAGTTGTCGGGCAAGACTGTTAGAATCAGCGATATAAGAAATAAGTGTTGCAAAATCCGCACAATTTGCCTAACTTTGTGTGCGTTTAAACGTTAATTCCATTGAGCGTGCAAACTCACGCACACCTTTCGTTTCAATGAACCGGGAGATTTATAATAGAGGGAATATAGGTCTCATAGAAAAGCCAACTTTTGTGATAGACCTGCGTAACTGCTTGACAACGCGAATGATATACCGTCGGGCAGGAGTCAGAAATATATCCGGCCCTATAGATTGATGGAGCAAAACCGAGCCAATTCATCCCAGCCGCAATGGTACGTATTGCGCGACATGCGCCGTGCCAACGCCCGGCAGACAGCCTACGAGCAGCTCCTCGAAGCCGGTTATGAAGTCTTCACCCCCATGCGTTGGGAAGTAGTCCACCATCATGGCGGCACCCACACGCGACGCCGTATCCCCATATTGCCCGATCTCCTGTTTATCAACACCACACGCGAAATCTTCGACCCCCACCTGAGCCGCATCCCTTCGCTGCAGTATCGCTACGTGCGCGGCTCGCAGGCCACTCCAATGGTGGTGAGGGAAGCCGACATGCGCCTGTTTATCTCGGCCGTATCCTCATCGGCCGACCCCCGCTACTATATGCCCGAAGAAGTCTCGGCCGACATGTGCGGACGCCGCATACGCATTGTCGGAGGTCCCCTCGACGGCTATGAAGGCAACCTGCTCAAAGTGCGCGGCTCAAAGACCAAGCGTCTGCTCGTCAATCTCGCCGGCCTCATCACAGCCGCTGTAGAGGTAGAGCCCGAATACATTCAGCTCGTCTGAGTATGTGACATCGCGTCTGCCACACCACCGACCTTCCGCACTCTCTCCCCCTTCTTCCAATAACTCTTGTCTTAAAATCCCCACATCACTTTATGGAAAAATATAATATAGCCGTAGCCGGCACCGGTTACGTAGGCTTGAGTATAGCCACACTTCTGGCTCAGCACAATCATGTTACAGCCGTCGACGTAATCCCCGAAAAGGTTGAGATGATCAACCGCCGTCAGTCGCCCATCCAGGACGAGTATATCGAAAAATATCTCGCCGAAAAGTCGCTCGATCTCACAGCCACCCTTGACGGAGCGTCGGCCTATCGCGACGCCGACTTTGTAATCATAGCCGCCCCGACCAACTACGACCCCGTGCGCAACTATTTCGACACCTCGCATGTCGAGGAGGTCATAGACCTCGTGTTGCAGGTCAATCCCCACGCCGTCATGGTCATCAAGTCGACCATTCCCGTAGGCTATTGCCGCTCGCTCTACATGAAATACGCCTCACAGGGCGTCAAGGAATTCAACCTCCTCTTCTCGCCAGAATTTCTTCGCGAGAGCAAAGCCCTGTATGACAACCTCTTCCCCTCGCGCATTATCGTAGGCTCGCCCAAGCCCCTCGAAGGCCCCGAGTTTGCAGCCGAAAACCAGGTCATCGAGAGCATATCCGACCTGCCCCGCCTGCGTCGTGCCGCCGAGACCTTCGCCTCGCTGCTCCGGCAGGGAGCCATCAAGCAAGACATCCCCACACTCTTCATGGGCATGAAAGAAGCCGAGGCCGTCAAACTCTTTGCCAACACCTATCTCGCCCTGCGCGTGAGCTACTTCAACGAGCTTGACACCTATGCCGAAGTCAAGGGCCTCGACTCACAGGCCATAATCGAAGGCATCGGCCTCGACCCACGCATCGGCACACACTACAACAATCCCTCCTTTGGCTACGGCGGCTACTGTCTGCCCAAAGACACCAAGCAGCTCCTCGCCAATTATGCCCACGTGCCCCAGTGCATGATGTCGGCCATCGTAGAGAGCAACCGCACACGCAAGGACTTCATCGCCGACCGCGTGCTGCGTATGGCGGGATATTACGACTACACCTCGCAAAACGCCTACGGCACAGCCCCCGAGCAGGAATGCACCATCGGAGTATATCGTCTCACGATGAAAAGCAACTCCGACAACTTCCGCCAGTCATCCATCCAGGGCGTCATGAAACGCATCAAAGCCAAAGGCGCGACAGTCATCATCTATGAGCCGACCCTCGAAAACGGCACCACATTTTTCGGCTCACGCGTAGTCAACGACCTCGCTGAGTTCAAACGCCTCTCCCGCGCCATCCTCGCCAACCGCACCTCCCCCGACCTCGAAGATGTAAAAGACAAAGTCTACACCCGCGACCTCTTCAGCAGGGATTGAAATTTGAATAGGATTTGATTCATGATATTCCGAAGATTCGCTATAATGCTTAATTTCAGGATTGTAACAGAATGAAAGGATTCACTTTGAATAACGAGACGAAGCAACGTATCCATTCCGTTACCGGTATGGATGCTCACTGCATCTCGACAAGTGATGTTGGGGAAGTGGATTCGTTCATTGAAAGGCATAAAAAGAAATTATTCATTACGTCAATAAATATTGGAGACTTATTTATGCGAGGCTCGGTATATCTTGCTTTCAGGCGTTTCATTAATATAAAAGATATAGACAGTCAGATAGACCGAATAAAGTCTTGATTGAGTTGTAAAAAGCACTCTGAAATCATCAATGCGAATGGATATTCGTAAATTTTTTAAAGGAAGCGAGCGAACTGCAAAAGTTAAGAAAAATGCAATCGGTTCAATCTTGATAAAAGGTTGGAGCATACTGATTTCGCTGATTCTTGTTCCGATGACGATGGATTATCTATCTCCGGAAATATATGGTATTTGGCTGACTGTATCATCTGTTATTGTATGGTTGAATTTTTTTGATGTCGGATTTACCCTTGGTTTAAAGAACAAATTGGCAGAAGCCCTTGCCGAAGGAGATTATGTAAGAGGTAAAAAGCTGGTCTCAACCACTTATGGCATGATGTTTGCAATATTTGTGCCACTCACAATTATTTTGGAATTGTTGGTTCCGGTGGTTGACTGGAGCGGTTTTTTGAATGTTTCGTCCGAGTATAATGGACAGTTGATTGCTGTAATGCGTATTCTTGTCTTTTGCTTTGCTTTGCAAATGATATTTAATACGATTACAGCCATTTTGGCAGCTTATCAGAGAACAGCGATATCAAGTCTTTTCCCCGTACTTGGAAATACCTTATCGGTAATTGTAATTTTTATTCTTACAAGGACTGTTCCGCCCTCGCTTATAAATCTTGCAGAAGCGATTTCATACATTCCTGCTATCGTATTGATAATATCCTCCTTGATATTGTTTCGCACTGACTTGAAGCAGGTGTCACCTGCCCCGGGTTATTTTGATAAAAGTTGTATCGGCCATCTTTTTAACTTGGGCGCAAAGTTTTTCATAATACAGATTCAGGTTGTGGTTGTATATCAGGCGACAAATATATTGATTTCCAATGTGTCATCGGCTGAACAAGTGACAGCATATAATATCGCATACAAGTATTTGAGTGTCGGAACTATGCTGTTGAGTATTCTTCTCGGACCGTTATGGCCCGCTTACACTGATGCATATGCAAAAGGAGATTACGATTGGATGAAGAGGACATATCGTAAAATGAGTAGAATGGTCTTATTGATGATGGCCGGTGTCGCATTAATGGTGGCCTTTTCTCCTGTTGCCTATAAAATCTGGATTAAAAATACATCTCTTGTTCCATGGTCAATGACTATTTCGGTCGGGATATATCTTATAATACATGCTTGGGACAGTCTTCAAGTTATTCTCATAAATGGAATTGGCACGGTAAAAGTCCAGACATATGTAACGCTGTTGGGCATGATACTTCATATCCCGTTGTCACTGTTTATTGGCCGATATATTGGAGGCATAGGTGTTGTATGGTCTATAATTCTTATAAATATTGGTTATGCCATAGTGTTTACTACACAGATAAGAATGTTGCTAAATGGTGTGAGAAATACTGTTTGGAACAAATAAATATCATTTAATCATGAGTCTAAAACGGTTTTTACGAAATCATTGTCCGTCGGTTTTAGCATGGATTTTGTTTTATAAAGATATAAAGCGAAAATATATAAATCCGTATGTGAAAATTAGGGCTAACAAAGATAGATGTCATGAGTCGGTCATATTTGAACTGCCTGTTGATATTTCAGATTATTCATTAATAGAGATTGGCCCGTATACAAAAATTCGTAAGAATTTTACTTTTTTGGGTGTTAAAGGTAAGTTTCATTTGAAGAAATATTCGACTATAGCGATGAATTGCACAGTCGTTACAGATGGGCATATACCGACTGTCGGATTACCGCAAATAATATCCGGAACAAATCATGTAAATGATAAATGTCGTGATATAACAGTCCACGAAGCGGCATGGATAGGTGTTAATTGTACTTTGTTGCCCGGTGCTGAAATAGGACGTGGCGCGATAATCGGAGCCGGAAGCATTGTGAATAAAAAAATACCGCCATATGCGATAGCGGTGGGTTGTCCGGCTAAGGTTATAGCTTCTGCTTTTACCATTGAACAGATAATAGAGCATGAAAAAGCTCTTTATCCTGAACAGGAACGAATGTCTCGTGAACAGCTTGAGGAACTTTTTACTCAATACTACAGCGGGAAAAGAAGTATAGGTATAGCAGGCATGCCCGACAGCCACGCAACTGAATATAAAGATATGTTGGTCCGTATGCGTAAAGTTGCGGATTGCTGCTCAATAAAAGAATAATAGATGCGTGTACTCATTTTCGAGCCGTCCTTGTCGGGACATCATCTGGAATATCTGCAACACCTGTATAATGGTGCGGTGGGTAGGCTTGACTGCGAATTTGTCTTTGCTGTGCCTCAAGAGGAATGGTCGAGGATGAAAGGCAAATGTTCATGGCCTGAAGCTCGAAACATAAGTTTTTTGATGCTTGACGATTCGGAGTGTCAGGGACTTGGTGGCGGCTCAATGCTTGCGCAGTCTTGGAAAGTATCGCGATATGTCAGGCGTATTGCGCACCAATGCGATGCCGACCGAGTGTTGCTGATTTCTCTTGCCGGAGCAATACCGTTTCTTCCTATTTTATTGCCAAATCGTGTAAAACTGTCAGGAATCATTTACAAGATATATCTACGTGCCCCGAAGCATGGATTGAGAAGATGGCTTGACAAAGTCAGATATACTATTATGGCTCATGGACGCTCGATGGGAAAAGTGTTCATTCTCAATGATTCAAGAAGTGCTAAAGAGTTGAATCTCAGGTATAATTCCGACAAATTTATATCTCTCCCCGACCCGGTCCCGAATATTGATGTATCCGCGTTATGCAATTTGCGTCAGGACATGAATATACAGCCCGATACAAAGATGTTTTTGCACTTCGGTGCGATGGATGAACGTAAAGGCACGCTCGAAATTCTTAAGGCTCTGTGCTTGATGACTGAAGATGAGCTTGCCGATAAAGTATTTGTATTTGCCGGCCGTGTGGGGCAAAAGATCAAGGCTGACTTTTACCATCTTGCCGATAAGGCCCGCTCTACAGGGGCAAACATCATTGTAAGGGATGAATTTTGTGAATATGGCTATTTGAATGATTTGTGCCATACTGCCGACTGCATACTCATCCCTTATCTTTTTACCGACTTGTCGAGTGGTGCGCTTGGATATGCCGCAGTTCATCATACTCCCGTCATAGGACCTGCATCCGGCCTTATTGGTGAACTGATAAGTGACAACAGTCTTGGAGAGTGTGTCGACAAGATTTCAGCCGAGACACTTAAAAAAGCCATTTGTGAGTTTTCGTATAATGCAAATGACTGTTTTTCAAAATATGCCGAAGATAATTCTTCCTTACAGTTTGTAAATACAATTATTGACAATACGTTGATATGAAACGGACATGAACAGCTTTCGCCAAAGGGAATGAAAATGGATACTATCCGGCAGAATTTAGTTACCTTTGCCACAGCAACTAATAGCATACCCTATGGCGAAACAGAAACAAACCCAAGAAGT
>RIBL01000034.1 GCA_003762875.1 Muribaculaceae bacterium Isolate-110 (HZI)
TTGTCAAATCCATTAGTTTGAATTTTAAGTTTGGTCACCTAAAATTACAAACTTGCCAGGACCGGTCAAAATTTGACTGGTCCTTTTTTTAGTGGCAGGCGTCAGACACACTCAAAGAAACAGTATCTTGAACCTTAAACTAAATCTTGGACTTAAATATACAGTACATTTTCTGAATCCTCCCTATAAAATGAAAAATCCTTGAAAAATGTACCTCTCTGAATTTATTGGATAGGTTGTGGATTTATTTGTATCAGAGTGTCGATTATCAGAAAATCTTCACCATCGTGTCGAATATCGCTGAATTTGACTTTTAGGAAGTCTTTGTTTTCAGACGGTTGTAAAATATCGTCCTTGCTAATGGTATAATATAGGCTGTCTTGTGGGTCTATGTGTGGTAGCCATATAGGGGTCGGCTCGATGATGTGTCGCCATTCTCCGTTGACATTTGTAAAGGCATGATAAGCCATCCAATTAGAAGTAATCCACTCTGTAACATAGCCCCATCCATCCGTGCCGTCACGGTCTAAATCCCCCTCAAAAACGAAGTGTATGCCTATTGTATTTCCGATTATAATGTCTTTGACAGAGCCATTCTTTGTGTAAACTATCCAATTGGTATAATTCCCGTTGTCTTTTTCTCCAATCGGTTCTGCAATAAGGGTATCAAGCTCCAATCCATTAAAATTCCCCACCAACGTATCTCTGTATTGAGCCAAAGGGTCAAATTCCACAGATTGATGTTTGTTCGCACAACCAAAAGTGCAGTGTAATATCAAACTGATTAAGAAAATTGGCAAGTGCTTCATCGGTTAGAGTGTTTTTTTGAAATTTAGTGCTTGATTTAATTGATTCCCACTTTTAACTGGTGCATTTTTCAGATGTACCCTATAAAAGAGAAAAATCACAAAAATGTACCTTTGATTATTTTCTCCGTGCAAATATCTCTATTGGTTCTTTTTCTGTATTTAGGGTATCTCCATTGAGAACAACGGTTACTTTTTTAGGAGCTACCACCAATGAATCAGGAGTGAGTTTGCAGAGAGACCAATATTCGTTCTTTGATTCTTTAGTGTATGCGTCAGGATAGTAGTTGTAAAGCACCAATGAATCACGGTCAGAGAAATAACGGTATTTCACTGATTGTTCATACTTGTAACCTGCATCAACGTATTCATAATGATATTTGCTGTTGTTCTTAAAAATTAAGTTCACGTTGGGTTGCTTCCATATCCCTATAAGGGAATTGGGTCGTGAGCTATCGACCTTATAAGAATGGCAAGCCGTCAGAACTATTGCCATTAATGCCGTGTATAGAATCCTCATACTGTTGGTTATTTGCGAATGAATTTGAATGTTTGAGATTCACCGTCACTGTATTCCGTGACTACCTCTTTACCGTTATCTTCTGTATGGAATAAAGATTCAGTCAGTTCCATAATAAGGAAATCACTTGAAAGAGTAAGTATCTTATATTTTTTCCTCATAAGCTCCATGATGATAGAGAATCAATGAATCAGGCTCGATGTATTTATAATTCCATATTGCATCATCAGAGCGTGAATCTGTATATTCTCCATTGTACATTATAGGATATGTCTATTGACGGCTTATCTCCATTCCAATCAATCATCTGCCATTCTCCAAATAGAGGAGATTCAGATTGTCGATTGGAACAAGCAAGTAAAAACGCACACAGTAGAAAGCCACCAATGATAAACTTATTTAACCTTCTTGACTTTCCCATCATAATATCGTACTCTATTTAGATTGATACTATATGGCTCATAATTATCCACCATTGGAATATAGAATTGGATTCTCTTTTTTGACATTGCAGGTATGATTATTTCGACAATCTGGTCTCTTGTTGTATTTCTACGAGGGTCTTTAGTCAAAAAAATTCTACCAACGTTTTTCCATGAATAAACAATTCCAAAGTCGATGCTTGTTATATCCGTAAATGAATCGTTAGTTACAGAAATCTCGACATAAGGGCGAAACTGATTGTCATGTTTTAGCTTGCTGTCATGGATTGATTGTCCCATAATGGCTAATGAACATAATAAGCCAAATATAGTGCAGATTAGTTTCTCATTCATTATATCAGATTTTGAAAGAACGGAATTATGTGAGTATGTTCGTAGGGCATACCTTTATAAGTTGGTACAACCGTATGAATATCTTTAGAGAATTTATCAAACTCATCTAATAAAATTTTTACGGCTCGTGGCTCGTCAAGAATATTTGGATTTAGTCGAGGATTAGCCAATTTACGGTCAAAATGATTTATCCTCTCCAAAAAGGACTGCAAATTGTCAATGGTGGGAGTTTGTAAGTTTAGCTCTTTGAGTTGTATTAAACGCCCTATAAATTTACAATAGGCACCAAGCAAGTTTGCTCCAATAAGTTGTGGCGGAGTTAATGCCAATTCTCCCTCTTTATATTCTCCCGTCGCAACTACATATTCAAGGTAATCGCTGATTATACGGAATCCTACCGCGAAACAATTGTAGATGTCTTGTGGCGTGACTTCTTTTAGAGGATTTGAATGGTAATAACCGTAATCTCTTTTATCCATATTTTCTATATAGCCCTCAATCCACAAAGGAACAGTAAGTTTACAAAAAAAGGTGTGAGGATTGTATCTGCTTTATCCCATTGTCAGGCTCTCGCATTGCCCTCAGCTTGGATAAAGCAATAGCCCCACACCGATTTGCTATATAGATACTCTGTTGGAGTAAGTATATGCCAATCAATGCAGGTGCTATCGCCAATCATCTTCAAGCTGATTCAAATTTGCGAGATTTGACAATAGAAGATAATTTCAATAACACCTTTCGTTATTATGTCTGATTCATAAAGCCAACTCTTTAGCTTGTTGCGAATCATGTGCAAAATTAGCGAAAAATATTATTGTTGGGGCTATTTCAGAGGATGTTTTTTAGCATGATTGCGTGAAATAGGCTTAGTCCAATAGGAAAGTAGAATCATCAGAAACCACACTATACAGAGGGTTATAAATGGAGCAACGCAGATGCCTATAATAAAAAATAGGATGAACCACACGCTACCTATCCACCAATTGTTGTCATTTTTATTTGCCATACTGTTAAATGTTAAAATGTTAAGGGGAACATCCAGTGCTGAATGTCCCCCTGACTCGTGTCAGTCGATAAACCAAGAATAACGGCTATCGCCATGAAGAGCGGAATTGATACCCAATGCCATTTCAGTTGCATTTAGAGAGCGGTCAAGAAAGCTATCAATATAGCTACTTTTATTAGCTCCCGTAAGGAGATTGTAGAATTTCCACATATCAATGTCAGAACCGTAAGAGCCAAAATCAGGGTCGCTGATATAGGCTTTCGCCACTGAATTGATTTGCGTGTCCGTGATGAGCAACCGCGGAATTTCACGCTGAATCTTTTGTGGCAATGCCTGATACAGTCGCATTTTTCCGAGAATCTGACAGAATTGGTGTTCCGTCATAGTAGTGTTGCCAAGTGTCTGCATCAAGTGGATATGTCTTGCAGGATTGTAGTTGTGAAGCATATCCAACACGCTACGGAATAAATCCGTTGTGTTGGAGACTTCCAACTGTCCCACATATCCGTCAGATGAAACACAGAGATTGCAACACACAAGATTGCGGAAGCCCACAAACACCTTGAACTTCTCCACCGTCTTTTTAGAATAGAGATTCATTGTGTTGTAGGCTCTGACACCGCCAACCGTGAGCGTGAGTTTGTTTCCGTCTATCGTTTCATAGATAGTTGGAATCTCGATACAGAACATCATACGCTCATAGTAGATTGTCTTGTCGCTTTCCAAAAGCTGGTTTGCAGGCTTGTGGATGGCTTCGGGGATTCTCCCTTTGACGATGTGCGACACACGAATGTCAGGCGATTCAATGGATTCACCATTGTAGAACATACTGACAGCTTCCGCTACCGTTTCGATAAATGCAGTGTGGGATATTGTCAGCTCATTGTCTTTGCTGAACACAGGCACAATGCAGTCATTCGTAAGATGCGACAAGTCCACTTCCTTAGTATTAGCTTCGATGAATGGATTGTTGCGTTTCTCTCTTTGCGGAATGTCCGTGATAACTTCTGCATCTGTTGCGTATTCGTTGAGCCAACTGAATCTTTTAGGCTCAACCGCAGGCAAAATCATTAGATTTTCCATAAAGCGATTTTTATTAGGGATTAATACTGTTGTTTTTTGTTTTTACTCAATAGTGGTGGGGGGACTGTTCAGGTGTGGTATAGTCGCTCGTATGGAATACTCCAAAATTTTTCAGATTTGATTATTTATGTTTATAGGATTAGTGGGGATGAAGTTTTCATGTTTTTTATTCCTTAATGTCGATATTCAGAAGTGAAATTGCGAAGTGCTATATAAGCCTATATTTATGGTGGAAAATAATAATAAAAGAAAAAACTCCATATTTTGCGGATATGGAGTTGAAATGAGAGTTATAATTATGAGGACATTTTTCTGACACCCCCCTATAAATAAGATAATTTCAAAAAAATGTCACTTTGTCAGATTAAGGGTTCTAACAACATATAAGCTCGTTGTTCGTTCTGCTTGGTTTTCCTCACAACGAAAAATTCTTTGATTGTTTCCGATGTGATTGCTTTCTTTGGTTTAATGCCGAGTAAATCATAAAGGCGTATCAATTCAGCCTTAATATATTTACATGAATAGACCTGTCCACTCCTGAATGAGTTTTTCAGAAGTTGGACAAACTCTACTCCCGAAGTCTTTACACGGAAGTCTTTGAGTATCATTGCTTCTTTTATTCTTTTTGGAGTATAGTTATTTAGCTCAATTACCTCTTTGCCAACGGAGAAATAAGCCTCAACTATAAAACTGTCAAGTCTTGTCAGCTCCTTTATATGGTTTTGAACAAGAGGAGAAGCCATGTCATTTTTTAGTCGGTCAAGTATCGAGACTATCCGCTTCCGTGAATCTTTCAAAGACTGTGATTTATTCTCCAATTTCAGTCTGTCAGATTCGCCAATCGGGTAAATCAACCTTGTAACATCTGAAATCAGCAATTTTTCAGATGAGTTGTACCGTGCCACAATCGCATCAAGATTGTTATATGCCGATTTCACCAATTCTTCATCCATATAATTGTCGATAGCGAAATAGTCCAACTCGCCATTCTTTAGCATCCGTTTGAATGGAAGCACCTCCAAAGCATTTCTGAACGCATTACGAGTTTCAATTGTGGTGGCACAGTTATATAGGTTCTGTATTGTCTTATATGCGTGTGCGCTTGCTTGCAGATATTCTGTTATACCCTCTTTTGTCCTCATTGGGAATCCGCTGTTCGTATTGAGGATATGCAATATTGATGATATTCCGTTACGGAATCTTCCAATAGCTTGTGGTACATCCGTATTAGAGTCAATGGCCGTGTATTCAGAAAAATACGGCTCCGTGACAAATACAATGTCGGGCTTTTCCATAAGCTTTATATCAAGAGCGGTATAGAATCGGCTTGTAAAAAAGTTATATTGTTTCATGTGAGCCACGTCCCAATTTTCATAAGCGCACTTGAAACCTTTGCGTTTGAGCTTATCTACGCTCTTTGAAGCACAGAATACGGCTGAATCTTTCATAATCCCTAACTTCTCCATAAGCTGATTAATCATGTCTGTGCTGTTCACGAACAAACATATACTTCGGGGTTCTGTTTGAGCTTCCTTAATTTTAGGTAGAGTTACTTTTAACGCTTCAAGCACATTGTTTGTGTGAACAATACGAATAGATTTGCGATATTCATAGTCTGGTTTGATTTGCACAAGTGAAAACCCTTGTTCATCAAAGCGTGGGTCGGAGGGTATAATCGGTGTCGCTGATACCATTGCCTTTCTGTCGAAACGGAAGAAATCTTCTATCGGGAGGGTTATATCTTCCCGATAATCGTTGTCCTGAACATACTTCTGACATTCATCTAAAAGCATGAAGCAACGCACATAGATGTTTTCCTCAATTTCTTCAAAGGCATTTTTGACTTTGTAGAAACTTTCAGGAGTGGAGAGAATCTTGATATGTTTTTTCTCGGATATGGTGCGTTCAAGATATTCCACGACATCATCAATCGAGACCTTTTGCATGACACCAAATAGATTGTCGTTTTTGTGAATTTTGGATTTGCACTTGCCTACGATAGCAGGTTGATTCGGCTCTATTATGATTGAATCTCGTTGTGCCTCTATCTCGGAGTAAGTCGCTCCAAGTCCGGTGAGGGTCTTACATAGAATCGTGTTTGATTCTATCGTGCAAACATCTGACAGATGTTGCCCCTCGCAGATTCTTATGTCTTTAACTTCCATAAAATTGAATTTTAAAGAGTGGAGATAGGGAATCCTACCTCCACTCTCATTTTAGGATTCTTGCGATTTAACGGATAAGCCCTTTTTCACGCAGGTAGTTCGTGATTTCCTCGTCTCGCTCCACGAAAAAGAGTATTACACCGTTCTTGAATGTGGCTGTGGCAGTCAGTTTCCCTTGACGGTCACGAAACTCAGGCGTGAACTGAATGTTGCCGATTCCATTTTCGACAAAGAGTTTGAGCATATCCCTACGGAATTTGTTGGCATCAGTTTCTTCGGATTTGACTACTTCATCAGGTTTTACAGTCAAGTCCTCCGTTTCACCATTCATCAGGTACTTCATAACCCAGTTGAATGATTCCTGATTGAGCTGATAGGCGAAATTCTTGGTGGTCTTACTCTCTACCCGAATTGCCTCACAGCCGTATCGGTCTATGGTAAAGTAGAGTTGTACTCTTTCGCCACGAAGCATCATGGCTTTAAGCTCGTTATGAGCTTCTGTATTGTTATAGTTCTCAGCTACATTTGGCATAATGCCATTAAGATTAAAATTCATTTTTCTTGAATTTAAGGTGATTATTATGCAACCTACCCACAAAAGCTATGCTGCATCTCGCTTTGGTTTTGGATTACACTGCAAAGGTAGTATGACCTTAAACAGTCTCTCGGGTGTAAAATTTTTCACAATGTTACTCCCCCTGATTATCATAGGCACATAAAAAGAAAATCCCACCTCTCATTATAAGAAGTAGGATTCATTAGTCTTAAAATTATTAGTCGTTTAGCAAGTAGGATAGACAGAGGATATGCCTGAAAGAATCTTCCCCTTATACTGTTTGAAAAAGCCTTTTAAGGATTCGACATCAGCTAAAAAATTTTTGTTGGTGGATAAGCGAGTATAATAGACAAGCTGTGATATTAGGAGATTCTTGTTGAGTGAAACACCGTCACCTTTCTTGGCTCTACCACTGAATTGAGGATTAATTTCAAAAAAGTATTTCAGCAATGATGTGAAGTACCATATCAGAACTGATATTGATTCCTCTTTTGAATTGAATATGTCTTTGGCTTCCTCTACCGTATAACCTTTTATTGCTTCCTCGTCACGGTCATAGCCCTGCTTTATCCATTTCATCAGGATAGAGATTGTTCGACTGTCCTCTATTTCCAATTTACCATTAGTGGTAGTAATGGATAGCTTCATTTCTGAATCTTCATCGTCAGGAGATAGCTTTATCAACTTCTCTATCCTGCGTTGTGCGCTGTCCTTGATTGTGAATCCTGAAAGACAGATACTATAAGCATAATCAAAAAGAAACATAATAAGCAACCAAAACGCATAAGCATCTAATTTCAATCCGCTTATAGTAGCTTGCAGGTCGCTATCCTTTATATAATCCTCATATTTATAGGTGCATGGTATTTTGCCTGAATTATATCGTTCCTCAAAAATATCCATTGCTTCAAACGGCATAGTGAGATAAACCATACTGTTATAGATAGGCAAACCATCAGGCGTATAATATGGCTCTCCTTGACCTCTTATAATATTATAAATGTATTTGAAATGACTTTCGTTGTTCGCATTTATCTGATTTCCCATAAAGTGCTATATTTTAAGTCTGTAAAGTTACGAAAAATCCGCCTATCTGTGAATAAGCGGATTCTGCAATTAGAGGGAAAATGTATCAGAGCAAGTTTTTCATGGCATTGTCTATCTGCTCATTGTCGAAGCTGTCAAGGTAGATTTGGGTTGTGGTGAGGTCTGAATGACCCAGTGCTTCACTAATAATTGCTATACTTGTACCTGACTTTTTTAATACACTTGCAAATGAATGTCGTGCAACGTAGGTCGTCAGATTCGCTTCGATACCTAATTGATTTGCTAAGTATTTGAGATTGGCATTGACCTTAACCAATATCTTATGAATACGGTTCTGCTTCTGCTGTGCGGTCTTGTGTACTCCCATATCAAGAATAGGGAATAAGTAACCATTTGTTCCATTCTCATATTTAGAGAGAATTACGTTAGCTTCATCACATAAACCTATGGTGATTCTCTTTCCTGTCTTTTGACGGACGTAACTTAGTCTGCCATTTATAATATTCTCGGCTGTCAGATTGGCTATATCAGTAAAGTTAATACCCCCACATAAATAGCTGAACATAAAAATATCACGGCTCAACTCCATGTACAGACGTTTGCTTTCTGTTGGCTGACACTCCTTGATTTCTAAGATGTCAGTTTTAGCGATTGCCCTCTTTTGAGTGGAAGTATCAAACTTGTTAATCTTATAATCATCAAACGGATAGTCTGACTTACGAGCGCATTTTGCCTGAATAGCCTTGTTATATGCACTTCTCAATGTGCGAAAGAGTAGGCTGATAGTTGTTTCTTTATTTCCTTTTGACCTTAACCACTTCTCATATTTTGATAGCCATTCTGCATCTATATGGCTGAAAGGGATGTCGAGTTTCCCTTTATTAAAGACTTTTAGTGAGTTATAAGAGCCTTTATAGATAAGGCGATTGCCACAACGCTCTGAACGTGCGTATTCCTCAATAAGTTCCGTATAGAACTCTCCAACAGTCTTTAGAGTAAACTTATCGCTCTGTGATTTAAGGAGAGTGGAAGCGGTATATTCTTTTTGTTCTGAGTTTAGAATGAGTACACGGCTTTGTAGCTCAGCTTGTTTGGCAATGATGATTTTTAGAATTTGCTCACGATTTGGGCAGCTTGCTTTTGGTGCGTTTTTAGAAAAACTCCAATGTTTTGGATTGACAGATATACCTAAACTCCGATAAATCTTCTTTCCGTCTTTGCACACACGAAGCATCAGGGGGTGTTCGCCATTTGCAAGAGTTTTCGACTTGTAGCAAACTACTGAAAATGTAGCGTTTGACATTTCTCTACGGTTTAACTCTTAGTTTAACTCTCAAAGTCAAAACTGAGTATTCCTGAATGTCAAAATAAAGAAAAATCTGACAGCTTGCAGGGGCTAACTGTCAGATTTTCAGCGGAGCGGTAAACGAGGCTCGAACTCGCGACCCTCAGCTTGGGAAGCTGATGCTCTACCAACTGAGCTATTACCGCGGGCGTTAGGTTTATATGGTCAAGTGATCGGAACGGCGGGATTACGGGAGGGCCTGCGACGATGTTGACCGATGCAAAGGTAGGGATATTTTTTTGAATTGACAAAACAGTTGTTGCGTTTTTTGTGCCGGAGTATACGAAAAAGCTGTGGCGGAGTCGGATTTATTGCGTGTCTTTCCTCTAAAGAAAAAACATTTATTTATTCTGCCGGTGTATATATATCAAGATTTATATCTACATTTGCAGATGTATGGACCGACGTAAATTTTGTAAAATTGGCGCGCTGGCTATGGGCGCATTGGGATTAGGGGTATTCGATGCGCAAAGCTCGGCTTTGTCTTCCTGGAGTGAGCTGCGGCCGATGAGGTCGTTCAGACTTGCAGTAATCAGATGTGAGTGTTATGAGGATATTCAGAGCCGATATCTTGACGACCCAGAGTCGGGACCATGCGAGATGTTTAGTCCGGGAGTTGTGATGGAGTTTGCAAATGGATGTGAATGTCCTGCCGATTTTTGCCGTAGGGCTTGGCCGGTAATAATAGGAAGTGTCAACATGGCTGTGCAGAGTTGTGTGGCCATGCGTGAGAATGTTCTGGTAGTGGCTTGTCCGGATGGAGCAAGGCCGGTTATATTTAAGGTGGATTTGTTGTAGGGGATACCTTTGTGATTTTATCGCATAAACGGATGTTTCGCTTCCGGATCGGGAACGAATGATTCGTAGGTCGAGTCGCTGTAATATACAACGATTCCTGTGACACATTTGCCTTTGCCGGGGGTGACGGTAATGGGGTGGTTGGGCGACTGCTGGCTCTGTGTTTGAGGCGAAGGCGCGGCGGCGGGAGCGGATGAGGTTGACGGATTGCCTGCGAACGCAAAGGTATTGCCTGCAAATGAAAATTCTTCCGCATCTGACACCTCGGATTTTTCTGAGTCAGAATCGTCGACAGAAAAAAGATTCTCGTCTTGTGACTGATATTCTTGTATATCAGTTTTTTGCGTGTCAATTTCTGCGCTTGTTGGCTCGTTTTGAGGCTTTGAGGTTGCGATATTATTATCGATTACCATCTCTCCCTCGCCAAACATCAGCCATGAGACGGAAAGTTCGGGGTAGGTGTAATGTATTTTACCGATAATTTCATCGCTAACCTTTTTGTTGCGTCCTGCAAGTAGCTGAGAGGCAGATGGGCGAGGTATGTCGCATTCATCGGCAAACTGAGTTATGCTGATGCCGCGTGTGTTGAGATACTGTTTGAGTCTGGAAACAAGATCCATAATTTGCAAACTTGTAAAATTTGACTTTACATTTGATGTGCAAATGTAATTATAATATTTGAAACTGCAAAATTTATTTTTCAAAACCGCAAGGTTGTACTGTGGAATTGCAAATTGACACGAGTTTTAAAATGAATCAACCGGGTGTGTGTTTAAGTTTGCAAAATAAAATCGGCAGCGACTGCTATAAATGGATGTATTAAAGGATTCATTTAATGGTTCTCGGTAGATTACTGGATTGTATACTCTTGATGTATGCGAAGGCTGCTGCGAGCTAAAAACGCCTGTGATTAGATGGTTTGCTTGCAGTTGTTCTTTATATTATTTTTGTAATATGCTGAGTTATAATGTGTAAAAAATCGCGTTAATAAATTAAAACGCCATAAATTGGTATGGAGTATGCAAATGCAATATGATGTGGGAATTGTAAAATCAAGATTGTTCGACGTATTAGACCAGGTTGCGATTTAAAAACGGAGTCACGAGGTTTGATATTTCATCTGAGAATTATGGCTGTTTGCGATACAAAATAAGTTTAAATATTGAATTTATAATTGCAATGTCAAAAGTTTTGATTGCAATTGTAAAAGTTATATCACAAAATCAAATACGAGCTATTCGCAGTTTTAATTCTCAAACACTTAAAGAGCAATTGAAGTCATGAAGTATGACCTTCGATTGTATAACAATTCTTTTATATCAAAGTATTTGATTATTAGGGGTTTTAACATACGCAAATATTTTGGCTAAAAAATTCATCTAAATGTAAAAATAATTCAATATATATTTTCGTTTTACATTAGTTTAAACATATCTTCATTAACTTAAATAATCTCTACCGTGAAAAGAATCATTACGTTTATGCTATGTATATCCATATTGTTTTGTGGCGCAAAAGGCATAGAAAAACCGTGGAAACATGGCGGTCTTAAAGTGTCGGATGTCGGGCCATATCTCTCTCATGCCGATGGAACACCATTTTTCTGGCTTGGTGATACAGGCTGGCTCTTGTCTCAAAGACTCGACAGGGATGAGGCTGCCTACTATCTGAAACGATGTGGTGAGGCTGGATATAATGTCGTACAGATCCAGGTGATAAATGGCATACCTGCTTTTAACGTGTATGGCCAGATGTCAATGCCTGACGGGTTTGATTTCTCTAATATCAATAGGCCCGGAGTGTATGGTTATTGGGATCATATGGACTATATTATAGATATGGCCGAGCGCAACGGAATATACATCGGTATGGTGTGCATATGGGGAGGTATGGTCAAAGCCGGAATGATGGACGAGCAGCAAGCTGTAGCCTACGGTACGTTTCTTGCCAACCGTTATAAGGACAAGCCTAATGTAATCTGGATAATGGGTGGAGATGTGCAAGGCGATATACGTCCTGAAGTGTGGGATTCGCTGGCACGTTCTATCAGGAGCATTGACAAAAATCATGTCATGACCTATCATCCTCGCGGACGCCACACATCGGCCCAATGGTTTGCCGACCGCGAGTGGCTCGATTTTCATATGTTTCAGAGCGGCCACAGGCGTTACAACCAGCGTATGGGCAACAAGAATTATCCCATACAGGAAGGTACGGAGGAGGATTCATGGATGTATGTCGACTCGACAAGAGTTTATGATCCCGTGCGACCGGTGCTTGATGGCGAGCCGAGTTATGAAGACATACCGCAGGGGTTGCATGGTGCTGACGAGCCGCGATGGAGTGCCCGTGATGTGCGTCGCTATGCCTATTGGTCGGTGTTTGCCGGATCATGCGGGCATACCTATGGACATAATTCCATAATGCAGTTTGTGCGTCCAGGAGTCAATGGCGCGTATTTCGCCGACGGTATAGCCAAGCCGTGGTATAAAGCTCTTGATGATGACGGTTTCAATCAGATGGTACATCTTAAGCGGCTTATGCTTGCGTTTTCCTATTATGAGCGTGTGCCTGACCGATCGGCCATACGTAATAACGGTGTGCGATATGAACGTCTTATTGCTACTCGTGGCAAAGATTATCTGTTGGTGTATAATCACACCGGTCGAGACATGAATGTGGATCTGAGCAAAATTTCGGGCCGCAAGCATCGCGCCTGGTGGATGGACGCAGCTTCCGGAGCGGTCAAGTATATCGGTGAGGTCGGTAAGGATATGCGTTATAAACCTGATGGTGATGCCGACGGTGTACTTATTGTGACCGATGTCAAGTCTGCTTATCTGACGCCCGAGACTACGTCGCTCATATCTCTGCCGGTCTCAGAGGCGAGAGACCTTACGGAGTGACAGACGAGAGGCGCAAAAACAGTAATGGAGAATGGATGTCTGAGCTTAGCAAAGCTCGGTGTCCATTCTCCATTTTTTAGCGGGATTCCGCTTGGCTTGTGATTGCTGAATTTATCCCACTTCGGCGATAACTTCGATTTCGACAAGTACCTGCTTGGGGAGCTCGCGCACAGCTACAGCCGAACGGGCGGGGAACGGCTCGGAGAATGTGCGGGCATATACCTCGTTCATGGGGCCGAAGAGGCTCATGTCGGCGAGGAATACGGTTGTCTTGACTACTCGGTCGATGCTGGTGCCGGCAGCGGCAAGAATGGCCTTGACATTGGCGAGCGACTGTTCGGTCTGAGCCTGGATGCCTTCGGGTACTTCGCCGGTAGCGGGATTTACGGGTATCTGGCCTGAGCAGAAGAGGAGTGAACCACACTTGATGGCCTGGCTGTAGGGGCCGATGGCTGCGGGTGCCGCAGTAGTTGAAATTACTTCTTTCATGTTGTTGAAATGTTTAACATTGATATTTATTATGGTTTTGCTTTGGCAAAACTTTTGTTGCTATTTTATATTTCCGATAGTAGTGTGTCGCCTTTCATTGTCGTGAGACGTGAGTCGATCTCGTCGCATATGGCTGTTACGCCCGGAAATTCATCCGGAAATCCGGCTATGAAATTCTTCTCTCCGTGATTGCGCAGACGCTCTATGACAAAGACACATGAGTAATGGTCGATGCTCATGGCCGGCTGCACGGGCTGCTCGTCGGTCGAGAGGTCGTGTGAGCATTCCGGTATGACTCTGACAAGTAGTCCGCACGCTATCAGTCGGTCTATGATTGCCGAGACAAGCGGTGAGGGAATGCCATAAGCCGAAGCCGTCTCGAGTGGTGTTATAGGCCGCTTGGCTGTGGCGAAACGTTTTATTATCACCGAGAGAATGGCAATAGTGACTTTCAGCCGGTAGTTGTCAGATATGTCGCGTGTCTGGCGGTTGAATGTAAACATGGCAATGTTTTGAGCCGCACTGCACACAAGAGCTCCCGCCAGTGTTATCAGCCATGAGAGCTGCATCCATATGAGCATCAAGGGCAGAAATGAGAAGGAGCCGTAGATGGCATTGTATTTGGCTACATACAATTGGCCTGTGACAAATAGCCATTGGAGTAACTGAAAAGCGGTTCCAGCTAATATACCGGCCGGGAGAGCGTTCTTGAATTTAACCTTGGCGTTGGGGATGAGCATGTATGCTCCGACAAAAAAGAGCCATGTGAGCACCACGCTCGCGCAGTCGAGCATTATTTCAAGAAACGGTGTCACGAAGTCAAAAGGCAACAGCTTCTGTATGGCTGTCGACATGAATATCTGTAATCCCCCCGAACATATCATCAGGATAGGCAGGATGATACATATGGCGAGATAGTCGGTGACTTTGCGGAAAAACGAGCGGCCGACAGTCACCCCCCACACATAGTTGAAGGCGTCCTCAACGCTGTCAAGCAGAGAGACGATGGTCCATAGCAGAAATACTATGCCGACGCCTACAAACAGGCCTTCGGATGCTTGGGCCAGGCAGGAATCGACAAACTTGAAGGCCATCTCAAGGGCCTTGTGTTGTGAGGGGAAATAAGTGTAAACCTGATTCTGAAGTAGATTTTGAAATCCAAAGCCTCGGCCTATGGCAAATACCAACGCAAGAGCCGGCACCACAGCAAGCATGGTGCGATAGGTCATGGCGCACGCTTTGCTCTGGAGGTCAGTGCTCATAAAGGTTTTGACAGTTAGGTTGACTGTTTTTATAAGGTTGACTTTCAGATTATCGCGATGGTCCTCCCATACACCTTCGGAGCAATAGGCCCATAAAGCCATGGCCCGTTTGCTCAGACGGTCATAGGTTTGCGCAAGGCGTCCTTTGGATTTCGTGTCATTTTTCATCGGTCGGTGTTTCTATATATGTCTTGGCTGCCTGTGTCCTGGCTATGTCAAGCATGCGTGTGAGGCGTTCCTTTTCGATGCTTGCGAGTTTGGCCTGGCGCAGAGTTGTAGCGTAATCATACAGGGTGGTTATTTCTGAAGCCTGTATCGCCGGCAGCGGCATGGAGTGGGAGGATGAACCGTTAAATGTGAGTGTCATCGGAGTGGCGCGGTGCTTGTTGATGAAACGTCCGAGCGAGTCACATTCGATTCCCATAAATGTTATGATCTCGGCTCCCATCGAGCGGTCATTGCGCTCGCCGTCATGAGGCACGGAAGCTGTCGACGCACTCTCTCCGTTGCAGCTCACGGTGACCGAAGTGCTTTTGGCCGGTTTGCCTTTAAGGGATGATATTATGTAGAAATCTCCGTCAGGACTTATGCGTGCCTGAAGGCCGTTGACAGCTCCTACGCTTTCCGGATTGGTGGATGCACCTGTGTAGTAACCCTCGATGGGATTCTTTACAAATTTCACAAGCCGTTGGAGTGAATCTCCTCTGACTCCAAGCACGGCGACGAGCGAATCGGCCTCTTGAAGCTTTTGTACGGTCAAACCTTCGGTGGCCCGTGTGGCGAGATGGAGTGCCTGACGGCGCACGTCTATTTCGGCCGGATATGCCGACTTGATGGAGTCGGTGAGCGTAATCGCGCCAGCATAGTTGCGGGCGTCATAGGCTGCGGTGGCTTCTGCAAGCAGGGCTTCTGCCTTGGCTTTATCGCCTGAGCCGGAACATGAAGCGAGTATGGATAGAGCGGCCAATGCCGAGACGAGAGAGCGAGAGGTGTTAGTTGCTGCGTTGAACATCTTTTATGCCTTTGACAGTTTTGATTTTTTTGATTATATTGTTGAGTGCGGCTATGTCGTTGATGCCGAGGACGAGAAAGCCCGAGAACATACCGTCGTTCGATTCAATGGATATATTGCGAAGGGCTACGTCTTTTTCCTTGTTGATTATTGATGTTATATTTGTGACTATGCCGATGTCGTCGATGCCGACAATGCGCACTGTGGCGGCAAACTGATTGCCGGCTTTGCCCGACCAGCGTGTGCGTATCACGCGATAGGGGTAGCGTTCGTGGATATGGCGCGAGTTGGGACAGTCGATGCGGTGGATTTTTATGACTCCCTCGGCCGAAACAAATCCAAAGACTTTGTCGCCGTAAATTGGATTGCAGCATTTCGAGAGCCGATAGTTTACTCCTTTGATGTTGTCGCCTATGACGAGAATGTCATCTGACGAATTGTCGGAATGCCGTTCGCTCTGGTCCATGAACTCAAACTCCTCGGCACTGCGACGCTCTATCTCGGCCTTGTGGTCGGCGGCATTGAGCAGCTCGTAGGTAGCCATCACATCGTTGACATCAATGCTCTCGTCGGCAATGGCTTTGTAGAAGTCTGTTACTGTGCGGTAACCCATCTTTTTGATGGCACGCATGAGTGTCGCTTCCTCAAGATCGATTTTGCGGTTTTTACATCTGCGCTGGAGCAGCTCGCGTCCATATTCCGCCGATCTGTTGGCGCGTTCGTTGATGGTCTGCTTTATTTTGTTGCGGGCCTTGGTAGTGACAACAAAATTGAGCCAGTCGAGTTTGGGTTGCTGGGACGGAGAGGTGAGAATTTCGACCGTGTCGCCCGACGACAGTTTGTGGTTGAGCTTGCGGTTGCGTCCGTTGACCTTGCCTCCGATGCATGAGCATCCGAGTTTGGAGTGGACGGCAAAGGCAAAGTCGAGAACCGATGCGCCCATAGGCAGTCGGTAAAGATCGCCCATGGGTGTAAAGATAAACACTTCTTTATCGTAGATGTCCATCTTGAAGTTTTTCATCAGTTCCATCGGACCGTCGGCGGTCTCGAGGATGTCGCGCACATTGTTCATCCACGCGTCGAGCTGTCCCTCGCTCTTGATGCCCTTGTATTTCCAATGGGCGGCAAGACCTTTCTCGGCTACGAGGTCCATTCGGCGTGTGCGTATCTGCACCTCCACCCATTTGTTGTCAGGACCCATTACGGTGGTGTGAAGTGATTCGTATCCGTTGCCTTTAGGTATGGACAACCAGTCCTTCAGACGTTTGGGGTTGGAGGTGTACATGTCGGTGATGATGGAGAATACTCGCCAACACTCGGCCTTCTCGTCCTCCAGAGGTACATCAAGAATTATGCGTATCGCAAAGAGGTCATATATGCCCGACAGCTCTACCTGTTGTTTGCGCAGCTTGTTCCAGATGGAAAATATACTTTTTGTGCGCCCTTTTATCTCGTATTTAAGACCCGTCTTGTCGAGCTTTTCTCTTACAGGGGCAATAAATGAAGCGATGTACGCATCACGTGTAGCCTTGGTCTCGTTGAGCTCGCGGGCGATCTTGGTGTATGTGTCGCGTGCCGTATATTTGAGCGACATGTCTTCCAGTTCGCTTTTGATTTTATACAGACCGAGGCGATGAGCTAAAGGCGCGTAGAGGTAATTAGCCTCAAAAGCTGTGTCGATGACAAACTTTTCGTCAGGATGATGGTTGATGGCTCGCATAAGCGTAAGGCGATCGACAATCATGATGATTATGACACGGATGTCGTCGGCCAGAGCCATGAGTAGACGTCGGAAGTTGTCGGTCTTGACTACGGTCTGTTTGCCGTAGAGTGTCGATACTTTCATCAGACCTGTCACGAGACGGGCCACATCTGTGTTCCACAGTCGCTCTACATATTGCACTTCGAGTGAGCCGGCCGAACAAAGATTGTAGACAAGCGTTGCAATAATCATGTTGCGGTCGGGCGACACCATCTCGCAGAGCGCGATACATGTCTCCATGGCTCTTGCCACAGGGTCTATGCCGTGGGTGTGAGCCGGTTTATAGCCGGCTTCAACGGCTTCCTTGTAGACTTTGCGCAAGGTTTGATAATCTGATGGCTCGGCTACTATTGAGGCAGTCATCATCAGATGTCGCACCAACTGACGCAAATCGGTATGTGATATCTTGGTTGTTTCCATTGCGCTTATGAAATAAGGTGGAAAAGGTCATATCGGTTGAGGCGGATGGCGGAGAGTGGGGGATATGCGTATTATTCGCGGCGTGATATGCACGCTCCGGCCGAGGACAGGCGTGTATCGATGGCCTCATAGCCTCGGTCGATCTGGTCGATGTTGTCGATTACCGACATGCCTTTGGCACTTAGTGCAGCAATAAGCATGGCGATGCCGGCACGGATGTCGGGCGAATGCATATTGTTGGCTCTCAGTGGTACTTTGTGGTCGAGGCCAATAACGACAGCACGGTGAGGGTCGCAAAGCATTATTTGCGCGCCCATATCAATGAGCCGGTCGACGAAAAACAGTCTGCTCTCAAACATCTTCTGGTGAATGAGCACCGAACCGCGACACTGTGTGGCCGTTACGAGAATTACCGACAGAAGGTCAGGCGTTAGTCCGGGCCATGGAGCGTCGGCTATAGTGGGAATGGAGCCGTCAAGATTGTTTTCGATTTCATAGACATCCTGTGCAGGGATGAATATATCGTCGCCTCTGCGCTCGAGTTTGATGCCAAGGCGTCGGAAGGCGTCAGGGATGATGCCGAGATTGTCATACGATACATCTTTGATGGTCAGCGAACTTTGGGTGAGTGCGGCCATGCCGATAAAACTGCCGACTTCAATCATGTCGGGCAGGATGGTGTGCTCGGCCCCTCCAAGACGCTCGCAGCCGGTGATGCGGAGCAGATTTGACCCCATACCCTCTATTTTTACTCCCATTGCAGTAAGCATCTTGCACAGTTGTTGCACATAAGGCTCACATGCTGCATTATATATAGTGGTGGTGCCTTCAGCTAATGCGGCAGCCATGACAATGTTGGCTGTGCCGGTCACAGAGGCTTCGTCAAGAAGCATGTAGCAACCTTTCAGTCCGTTGACCGTAATTAGGTAATAAGCCTGACGCTCCTCGTTGTAGGCTATCATGGCGCCAAGCTTGGAGAGTCCGGTAATGTGGGTGTCAACCTTTCGGCGTCCTATTTTGTCGCCTCCCGGTTTGGCAAAATAGGCTTGTCCGAGACGGGCAAGCAGAGGTCCGACCACAAGCACCGAACCACGCAGACCGGCGCATCGGGCTACAAAGTCGGCACTTGAAATATAGTCTTCGTCAAGGTCGTCAGCTTGGAAACGATAACTGCCTTCACTGATTTTGTCGACCTTGACATTCATGGCTTTGAGCAAATCTATGAGATTCTTGACATCAAGAATGTTGGGGACATTGTGTATTGTCACTGGTTCTTTTGTAAGCAATACTGCACTGATTACCTGAAGGGCTTCGTTTTTCGCACCTTGTGGTCTGATGTCACCGTTAAGGCGGTGTCCGCCTTCGATAATATATTTACTCATAATTTGTGTTTAGCTGATAACTGTGAGGGGTGGGGTAATTTTAATATTTGAACGCCGATGGGCTTAGATGTGTTCAACTTCGGGTGTCAAAGTCACACCATATTTTTCACGAACTGAGAGTATGATTTCGTGTTCAAGCCTTAATACTTCATCGGCGGAAGCTTTACGCTCTGGATTTACAATAACCAATGGCTGAAGATGCCATACGGCCACGTTGCCCATCGATCGGCCTTTCCAACCGCAATGGTCAATCAGCCATGCCGCCGGTACTTTCCATCCGTCATCCATCCGATAGTGTGGGAATGAGTTATTCCCCTCGACGTTCTGTATGTGTTCGAGCTGAGTCTCGGAAATAACAGGGTTTTTGAAAAAACTGCCGGCACTTGGCATTGTTTGCGGATTAGGCAATTTTGTGTCACGTACCGACATCACAGCCTTGCGCACATCAAGAGGAGAAGCCGGAAATGTGGAAAATCGCTCCTTAAGAGCAGGATATTCGATGCGGGGGGCGGGTAGGGTGGAAAGTTGATAGACCACCGAGTGTATTATATAACACCCGTATAGTTCGGGCCGTTTGAATATAGAATCTCGATAGCCATAACGGCACTTATCTTGAGCTATCGTGACAAATTCATGCTTATTCCTGTCAAATGCATTCACCTCTATTATAGAGTCGGCCGCTTCCATACCGTAAGCACCCACATTCTGCACCGCGGAAGCTCCGGCCTCGCCGGGAATTCCGGAAAGGTTTTCAACTCCCCAAAGCCCGCGGTCACATGCCCAACGAATAAAATCATCCATTATTTCGCCGGCTCCAACGCGCACTTTTACATACGAAGAGTTCTCTTCGATAATTTCTATGCCTTTAATTTTACTGTGAGCAATCACGCCGGGAAAGTCGGACGTGAAAAGTAAATTGCTTCCTCCACCGATATGCAGAAAGTCGACATCTGCTCGTAACGTAGAGAGTATAAACGGGATATCTTCCTTGCGGTCATATTCAATGAAGCATCCACACTTGGCCGGGATGGCAAATGTAGTGGCTTTAGATAGGTCGAAATTATGATATGTGGTAATCATAGGCACAAATTTAATCAAATAATTCTGAAAAAAATTAATAAAAATGCATGGTTTTTTAAAAATAAAGTCTTAACTTTGCACCGCAATTCAAGGAAAGCCCCCTGCAAAGGGTTATACTGATAATTGAAGCAACCAACCATGAGGAAAGATGCCGGAGTGGTCGATCGGGGCGGTCTCGAAAACCGTTGTGCCCTTGCGGGCACCCAGGGTTCGAATCCCTGTCTTTCCGCAACCTAATCGGACGAAAATCAGTCCGGAAGCGACAAACCGCAGACTATCAAATAGTTCTGCGGTTTTTTTCGTGTCTAATCCTTTCGATTCAGGACCGAATCCAGACCAAGAAAAGGCGCATGGTAATAAGGGTTCAAGCCGAAATTCCGGTGCATATGTTAAATTGAGCAGAACGAAGTGTTAAATATTCAGGCGTATAGTTTGACCAGGCGGAAGATGAAGAAATCGCGATCTCGGACACCGCGCATTTGCGAGCGGAAGATCTTGACTTTAGAGTTGAAGGCTTCGGCGGAGGCATTGGT
>RIBL01000035.1 GCA_003762875.1 Muribaculaceae bacterium Isolate-110 (HZI)
GGCCAATGTTAAACTTAAGGACATAGATCTCTGGGCCAAGGAGAATCTATCTCCGAATCGGGTGGCTCTGCGCTCCAAGACACTCAATAAAGCGAGCTAATTTTGGAACATAGAACTGAACACCCTAGTTATCAATTATCCTTCTAATATTGATTTATATTCCATTTGATTATGACTTTTCTTTATGTAGCAACATAAAACATGGTCTGAAAAATATTCTATATTACTATCAAGATATACCATAATGGTAGGCTCATCTTCAATATTTCCTATACAAAGTCCTATCTCAAAGGGATAAAAACTTTCCAAAAACTGTTCTCTTGATATAGGTAAAGAACTCTTTGAATCTTGTGCCCATGCTTCTGCTGTTTGCAAATATCCTTCGTCTATAATATTTTGAAGAACTAAATCTTTGTCTCGATTAAAGCATATCAACCTATCTTTAATTTTTTCTATGAATGGGGTTATGTCATGGCTTTCACCATAAAAATAAATATTGTCTGGAAGTGAAACATCTTCATTCCATATTTCTAATGTTATATCCCCATTTTGATCAGATGGGTTGAAATGTTCTGGTGTTAAATCTTCAATTCTCATAATTAAATTTATATATGGTAGCTAATGTCCGGTGGATAACCGACCTTTCGGGGAGATTGATCCGCTTGTTAATCGCTTTATCCTTTCATATCGGAAGTGTTTTTTCATGTGACACAAGTGCTTCCCCTCTATCGCTATGAAGAGTTAAAAGCCTTCTTGTTTCAGATAAAATCATTTCTTCAAAAGAGTTCCATTGCAATAACGAAGTCGCATCCCAGCGTTTGCAAAAATGGACTGTGCCATCATCTGAATTTATATAGAGTTTGGATAAGTCACTATCATATCCTCCAATGAAAAAGTATGACTCTTTCGCATTTTTAGGCCTTTCGAATCTATTAAGTTCGGATAAAGAAAATGGTTCAGGGGTAGCATCCAAACTCCTACAATACGATTTTCTCAACCCATCAAAACATAGGGTAGTATTAAAAAGATTCAAGCCATTGGCATTTTTCATTAGAAACGAACGATATGCAATAGGGATTTCTCGGTGCATATCTTGTTCTAACTTAACGATTTCTTGTTCGCTCACTGGCGAAAAGATGCGAAAATTATATGCTTTGGGAGCGATAAAAGGTGCATGACCATATAATTTCGTCCCATTTTCGTATTCTTTACATCCATACTTTTCAAAGGCTTGAATGTATTTCATTATTTCTATAAATGCACTCATATTCTTTAATGTTTGGCGGACAATCGACCTTTAAAGTAGATTTATCGGTATGTTCTAAACTCAATTTTAATCTCCTGTAACCAAAAAATAATAACCACCTTTAGTTATTGTTTCCAAATTTCTAATGAATGATTGGATCAAGACACGAGTATTTTTATATGTTTCTTGATTACCAAAATCAATAGCTATGTTTTTAATCAAGGAAAGATTATCAATGATAAGTCGTGTATCACCATACTCATCTATTGAAAGTCCTGTTTTTCGATGAAATTCATCAAATATAGGTTTCAATATATCAAACTCATTATATTCCAACGAGAATGATATTCCCAATTCTTCATTATAGAAATCTATCATTTTTGTTAAGTTTATAATGTTTGGCAGCGTTCCGCTTATTTGGTTGGCTTGCTGTTTGTTATCAGAATAAAATAAATGGTTTTATAAAAGCATAAATTCACTTGCTTCCACGTCAATGGCTCTGCAACTCCAATACGAGCATAATTGTTTCACGAAGTGCAAGATTGTTTCTTCATTTTCACCTCCATGAAAACATAGGTGTATATTTTCAATACTTTCATTATCGTCCCAAGAAATCTCCACGCCACACTCGTTGTCTAATTGCAGTGTCATTTCGCTATCTGACAAATTATCATCAGAAATAATAAAAGTGTTCTGCATCCAATCCACGAACGCGTTTCTATCTGTTATAGGCAGTGTCTCATCCACATCCGACAAATCTGATTCATCGTTCAAGGGCGTTTTTATTAAAATGATAGACCAACTCATATTTTTTATTTAATTAGTTCATGCTCTATTTTTTATGTCCGGCGGATAATCGACCTTTCGGGGAGATTGATCCGCTGGTTATCTGCTTTTCAACTCTCCCATGTTACATAGTTGATTTTGCCTGTGTTGTCAGTATTGGCAACCACCAACATATCTGCAATCTCGCATCCTATGGTATAATCCCATACCGCATAGTTCTCATTGCCTGGATAGAAACCGATGCGGACTAATTTCAAGGCAGAGAGTAACCTTTCTTCTTTGGGTTTGGAGGCATCTGTACCTGCTAAAGCCTTATCTATGACAGAAGCATCCAATTCTTCAAAATGAAAATCGACATACTCCTTTACATCACCTCCATCTTCGTAATCGGCACGAATGGCTGCTTCCACATCGGCTTTATGTTGTTCCAAGTCCTTGATATAGTCCTCATATTCAGCTACCCAATTATGTTCCGGCACACCATCATAGAAATTCAAATCCAATTCTATCTGGTTATTATCAATTGTAACCTTTCCTTCAGTTGTTTCTTGGGGAGAGTTGATTTCCACTTCTCCAAAGTAAGTAATGTCCTTTTTCATATTCGTTCTTTTTTAGTGATTAATGTTTGGCAGTCCGCCTTATTCATTCGGTCTGCTGTTTGTTAGCAACTTATTAATGTCTGATAACGCCATGCTCATAGCCCAGCCCTTCATACTCTTTCTCCATATTGGTCAAAAATTCTTCAACACCGTTCAACGAAACTTTCGGTGGTACATTTATTGATATGAACGAAGGGAGATTGGAAATCTCCACCTCGCATCCCATATCAAGCAGCTTGGTTCTGACAATCTGCATACGTTCATCGTTAAAATGCACCCTTAATGTGCTGTTCCCGGAGGGTTGCACTATGGATTGGAAATGATATTCGCCATTTTCTTTTGTAATGCGTATCTCATCACCCAGACTGATGCCATAGGTATAGAATGGAACATTATCAACGATGTATGTATCGTTTCCCTTCTTTTTGCACCACAAACCTTCAATGGAAAATGGAGGGTAGCCATCTTCATCTTGTTCCAGATGAAATAGCACTTTTATATGTTTGCCCTTTTTCATTTTATATCATTAATATGTTGCTGATGGGATGCAGCTTACCACCGTTAAGCGGAACAGGTGCTTGTTATAAGCTAAATTTCGTACTCAATCTTGTAATCTTCATATACATTGAATACCGTTTCACAATCAGATAAAATACTTTCAAGTAAAGGTTTGACCTCACTATTCCAATCCAACTTACCCAAACCTGCACCTATTTTCGGGAGCGACACAGTTTTGATACCTCTGCTTTCGCACACTTTTTTCAAGCGTTTCAAACCTTTATTCAGATATGTAAGTTCTGCATGATACATATCGGGTTGTGTAGCGATGTAGATTATACCCGGAGAGAAACCTTTGATTTCTCCTATAAACACATCGCCAGCCTGAAACTTAGTGTTTCGTGTATGCTTCTTAAAGAGTTTTTGGATTTCAGGGAATTGACTTGACAGCTTAAAGGCAAGCCCAGTTCCTAATCCTTCTTGTGAGCCAACAGCTACACCTTGTGCTATGTACTCATCTTTACTCTGTAATATATCTCCCGAAATGTATTTTATCATATTGTTTTCGTTTTTCAGTTGCTTATAATGTTCGGCAGCGTTCCGCTTATTCAGTCAGCTTGCTGTTTGTTATAATTTTCTGCAATCAATGGTTCTCCAACTCCTTTCTTAAAGACAATAAAACTTTCTTGATTATCAAATTCTTTAGGAGACGTTAGAACCGTGAATCCTTGATTTTCAAGTTCTCTTAAATAGCCAATTAATGGATTTTCTCTTGAGCATATAATCCCCAAAGTGTATTTGATGGCTTTATATGGGAAATCAGAATGAGGATTTGGTGTCTGAAAAAATAAGGCATCTTGTCCGCTATCTCTTGAATTGAGGATAGCAAACATTTGATAAGGTCGCCTTTGATTTTTCAAATAATCTGCAATAATCGAAAAGTGTTTGAACGAGACTGCTAAGTGAACTTTACGTTCTTTCCAACGGATATTTCCGTATCCTTTCCAATCAAAATGCTGGTGAGAAAAATTGCACCATGCCGTTGGATCGGATAAATACTTACACCACGAAATCCATTCATTACGTTGGCTGAGTTTATTATAGTATCTTTTTAATCCTCTTCTTTTTTTCATTGTAGAAAATTATAATGTGTTTCAGCTAACAGAGTTAGCTATTAAGTTGATTGTTACCAATGTTTTGTTTTGGGAAATAATATAAGCTATCAACTTTGTTTTCCTCGAAAAACAGTTCTATATTACCAATTCTTATAGAACCATTCTTTGAAATATTATTCTTGAATTTATCTTTTACACCATCTATATGTTGTCCAAGAATGAATATATCGTCAATAAATTCAATATTGATATTTTGCTTTTCTCTATTAATGTCGTTTCTTTCAACCATAATATATTGACATATATTATTTACTTTATCAAAAGAGAACTCAATTTTATATTCAAGTGAGTAAGCCGCCATAAGATAATGATGTTTAGTTTCACACAAATCATCAGATATGTTTTTGACAACTTCAATACTTGTCAATTCTTCGGCTATATCTTTTCCAGAAAGTAGTTCTGATGTCTTTATCTTATACATAGCTTATTTTATTTTCAATTGGTAATAGTCTGGCGGATAATCGCCCATTACGAGCGATTCATCCGCGTGTTATAAACCTATTTGAAATTTGTAAATATGTCGTTCTGTTCATTAAAAGGCAACAATTGGTCGGATATTCGATTGACTATCCAGCAATATTGGCATCGAGAATGCCTTTCTTCAAAGAACCATGAACCTCTATGGCATGCCTCCAAAACATATCATCATCGTTGTAATAAGCAGTAAAGCTACCGCCTGACGTGATGGAAATTTCCGAGAGTGCAATACGCTTCGCAAACGTTTCTTCAGTGATTGGCCCGGCACCCTTGCTTTCCCCATCCTCAGCCAACCAGTCGTTGGCAAGCGCAGTGAGTTTCTTTGCGGCAAATTTCCGCATGGTTTCATCCCATGTTTCCTGCTCGGCAACCAATTTTTTTGCCGCTGTGCGGGCACGGCTCCATGAAGATTTGCTCTCCGGGTTAACCTCAAGCATGAAAGAAACCTCATTGCCGTTCCATAAGAAGGTAGTCTCAAACATATCAAACTCCCGATTTAGAATCAGTGTTCCCAGCACCTTGTCCTCTATGACCACAGGCTTATTATATTCCTCCAAAACCGCCTCTAACTCCGGGCAGGAAACCGACTGTTCCAGCACCTCTGTAACAGCCCAACTGTTGAATTTTTCAGGGGTGGTATGCTTCGGCACATACTCATCCAACAGTTTCCTGACCTTGATCCGGCAGATTTGTTCTCTCTCAAATCGTTTCCAACCTCTTTCACTATTTTTTTCTTCCTCGGTGACGGGCCATTCCAGCCGGCCCTCTCGAATATTGACTTCACCGGTGGCACAAAACACCATACCCAGAGATATGACGGTCATATCCCAAAAGCCATTATTATCATATCCAGCACCCAAAGTGTGTTGAATCAAAACGATTACTTCCTTTTCCTCTGGAGCGTATCGCTCATAAAATTTCTCAAACATATCGCTCATACATATTTGTTTTATTGGGTTTATAATGTCCGGCGGATAATCGACCTTTCGGGGAGATTGCTCCGCTTGTTAGCAACCCGGTTCAGAATACATCATTTTCCCACCATTTATCAAAAGTTCGTGGACAAATCTTGCGTATAGATTCTTCATCGTCCTCTTCCCATTCAAATTCTATTTCTTGAATGTTCTGGGGCAATGAATAATTGTCTTCTACGATGTAAAGGTAATCTTCATTCCCAGTTCGTTCTTGAAGGACTGTTTTAACGGCATAAGCCAAGTCCTCTTGTTCCGGATAATCTTCTCCTTCCGGATCTTCAAGTTCCGAGAATACCTCACACAAGGTATCCGCATTTTCCAATGCGTTGTAAAACACCTCCCGTCCTTGTGCGATAAGCCAAAATCGAAAATAATCGAATCCGTCATCGCTACATCCCCCAAGCACGACATAGGCCACAGCCCATAGGTCTTGCTTATAGGATAGATTGCAAAAATAAGCCCACCAATATCTAAACCCAAACAATTCTTCTTCGGAAAGAGGGGTAAGGCACTCTTTGAGTTTTCGTCCGCGATTAGAATTTTCGATGATTGTCCAGAACTTTTCTTCTGACATCAATTTGGATGCGTCTTTTTTCATGTTTCTTTTTTCTTTTTTAGGTTGCTAATGGTTTGGCAGCGTTCCGCTTATTCAGTCGGTTTGCTGTTTGTTATCGGTAATCAATTCATTATGAAATTCCGTACATAAAAGTTCCATTACATCATCGTATGCAATTATGATTATGTGATGAAGTCCCTTTGGGGAATAGGTGGACTTAACAATCTCTCGTATAGAGGAAACAGTTTGCCCTTTACCTTTAATATTATTTTCAAACATTTCGTAATCGTACAACTGGAATTTCATTACTCCATTGAATACAAACTTCAGATTAATAGCACTCATAGAATTGTCAACAAAATCACATAGGCTATTACGCGAAACATTAACATACACTTCGATAGTTCGAGAATCTATAATATTTATATGTTCAATTATTATAGCATCTCGTCCACCAATAAAGCCTATGCTTGTTATTATATCTTTTATTTCCATTCTTTTGAACTTTACCGATAATGTCCGGCGGATAATCGACCTTTATGGGAGATTGATTCGTATGTTATTCGCATTTTTAGTCTCCTACGAGGAATAAAGTTGTTTCTTTGGAGATTACAGGCTTAAATTTCTCGTATAATTCTTTTGATTGGTTATATTCTTTATCATAACAAAATTGCCGTTCCTTATTTTCCATCATAATTTGAATATTATCGCAGATGAAATTTATATGGTCAATATAAAGCATTGTATCGCCATACGGATCAATATATGGTAATACTCCTTGTGACAAATTATTTATTACCTGTAATTCTTGTTCAGTAATACAGAACAATGGATGCTCCAATTTATGTCTATCAGTTATGAAATATACCTGTATCATATTTTATCATTTATGCGAATAATGTTTGGCAGCTAATCGCCTTTTGGGGCGATTGAGGTGCATGTTAGTTGTCTATTCGTAGTTTCCTGATTCACCAATGGATTTTACTTTACCATCAACAATCTTTATTTCCATCCCATGTTCCTCATCAAGTGAATAGTCAATCGGAATGATAATAGTTTTGCGAGGCAATACACGGATATGATTACACGGATTGTAAGTCATGTATCGTAGATGTTCCGCTGGAGTTGTTATACATAGCGGAGAGTGCAATTTTGAGTCAGCCGATGGCATTACCATCTCATTAGGAAACAGTACCTCAAATTCTTTTTCGTAGTAATGTGCGTAATTCTTTTTGTAGTACTTATATGCCTTTTCCATAATTTGGCTTACAATCAAATCTGTATTATCAAGAAATTGCCGTAAAGTTTGTTCATACTCCTCCAGCTTCTTCATTGTTGGCGGTGTCGTTATCTCTTCTCCATTGTCGTTATACGCTCTGCCCACATATACGGTAGCATCCATATTTAAAGCAAGAACTTCCGCTTTTCGTTCTGTCTTAAAACCCTCATATTTATCATACACTACATTTCCCCAAAAATCAGTATAACGGCTTTCAGGTAAAACTTCAACTTCTGGATATTCATTAACTGTAACAGACAGATGAAGTATAAATTCAGAGAACGATTCTGCAACAAGCGTTTTATCACCCAAATAATATGCCTGTTCACTCCTGAATGGCTCTGACGATGTACGCCAGAAATTATCGGCTTGTTCATCATATGTACTTACATCAAAGAAAATCTGTCGTCCCTCTTTGGTATAATACCATTTGATTTCCTTATGCTTGTAATTGTAGATGTTCCCAGTTTTAACATCAATCACAAAACGAGAATGATCTTCCGCTATGGCGAATACAAGCAGATTGGATGCACGGTTTTCTTCAATGCGAGCGATTGATACACCTCCGTCTATGGTAAATTGTGCGCCACCATATTTAAATGAAATAAAATGTGAAATTTCATAATCTAATCCAGTTATCGGAGAGTGGAACATACATTCTACATCCAAGCCTAAGACACCTGTGCCATTAAGACAAAGATAAAAAGCCTTCATATCATCAGGAATGACTATCCCCAATTTATTTTCTATTTGTGACATATCTTTATTTGTCACAGGTCGCTTATTTCCTGCCAATGACAATTTGCGTATTATTTCATTCATTTTTAATTCCTTTTTTATTTGACAACTAATGTCCGGCGGATAATCGACCTTTCGGGGAAATTAATCCGCTTGTTATCAACGAGCTATTAGTAATATTTTTCTATTTTCACCATTTCATTTCCATTATCATCCCAAAACAATGTCCCACAATCATTACAACTTTTTCCTGCCAGTTCTTGTGGCTCTATGTCTGTATCTAACCCGAAAAATTGTATATTACCACATTTAGGGCAGTTTGCTACATAAAGCGGAGAGTTGCTTTGAAAAGAAACACGCTTAAACCTCCAAAAAGTTGACTTTAACTTTGTTAATCTATTAGAGTCAGCTTTAGATGCAACAAGTACATAATATGTATCATTACCCATATCTAACAAGGCTGCTTTCAACCCAAGTGATTCAAGATGTTTGTCAAAATATTCAAGTGCGAAAGGGACGAAATCACCTCTTTGTGAACGATTGGTAGATTTATCAAACTGTTCGTATATCTCACTGCTTGATACATTGAGTTGTTTTCCGGTAAGAGAAACCGATCTTTGATTGAAGAAATTGAATAAATCATTTTCTTCATCTTCTCCGCTCCAATCGACGACAAGAACATACTTTTTACAAATCAATTCTTCAAGGAGAACCTCGTCCTCTTTGAACTTTTTTATATCCATATCTGCAAGTTCTTTCTCTGAAAGAATCTTAGCAAGCATTGTTTTATAATTCATACAGTCTTTGCTCGTTGATAACGTAATGCTAACAGCGGATTTGGCTGTTATTTTCTTTAAGTATATTCATAGTCCGTCCTCCTCCAGAATGTCGTCCAACGGACTTTTGATGTTGCTTTTGAACGTGTCGGCGATATGGACATATATCTCGGTTGTCCGGATGCTGTTATGTCCCATAAGCTCCTTCACAATCTTCAGGTCTGTGCCTTGCTCTATAAGGTGCGTGGCAAAGGAGTGGCGCAACAGGTGGGGATAAATCCGCTTTGTTATGCCGGCTTCCTGTGCCGCAGCCTTCAGACGCTTCGACACGATGCTTTCAGTGAACTGTTCGCCCGACGTCCGCTCAAAGAGCCATACCTTCGGCTTGTACAGTTCACGGTATTCGGTCAGTTTCTTTATCAGTGGTTTTGACAGTAGCGTGAAACGGTCTTTGCGTCCTTTGCCTTGCCGTACACGGATCAGCGAGCGCGACACATTGATGTCGCCGGGTTTCAGCGCAAGCAACTCGCTTATGCGTAGCCCTGCCGAATACAGCACGGAGAACATACACCAGAATCGCAGGTCTGTGACGACAGCCGAGAGTATAGCTCGGACTTCCTCTTTGCTCAGCACGTCGGGCAGCGTTTTTTCGCGCTTGGCACGGCTGACGGCGTAGCACCGCCGGGGTTGTCCCAGCACTTTCTCGTAATAAAACTTTATGGCGTTTATCCTCTGGTTCTGCTGGCAGGTGGATATTCCTTTCTCATTGATAAGAAAGACAAGATAGCCGTTTATCTCTTCGGGCGTAATCCGGCCGATGTCGCACCCCTCGAAGTATTCCTGAAAGTCCCTGAAATACGTCGTATATACCCGGACGGTATGGTCGCTGTAACGCACCTGCCGCAGTTTCTCCATGAAGCCCGGAGGCAGATCGGGACGCGAGGGCTGCGCCGGCTTTGGCTTCGGCTTTGGCGGAGATTCCTTTATTGCCGAATAGTCTATGAAAGCCTCGCCCACATAGCGGTCAAAGAAGTCGGTCAGAACAAATCCGTCGGCAGGGATATAGACCGTGCCGCCTTTGGCGACAGCTCCCGGCTCGTCCGACAGCCTCCTGCGTAGGGAGGCGTCGCCACCGTGGGCAACCGCTATGTAGTCACGCCCTTTCCATCCGGCGAAAGAGAGCGTGATGCGCCGTTTTGGATGATATGCGTCCATATATGTTTTTCATTTTCAAGAGGCATGATACCTCCAAATGCGAAATTACATAAATTCTGCCATAAAAACGAGGCTTTTACCCTGTTTTTTTATTTCGCAATCAGCATTTTACAAAAAACACCAACATTGCACTTGCCAATGTCCTGTTCAATGGCTGTATTCTCCTTTTTGCATTATCTTCCCTCATATTGAGGGCTGGTACTTACTCGTTTACGCTTCACCATGCGTATCCGCTTTCGCCGTTGCCTGAAAATGATGATACCTGTAAACAAAACCGCATGATTCCATTCCGCGCTCCGGCTTTCTCCCATATAAGGTGACAGCCTCCGGAATATCGATTCTCCGCCTGCCGTAGCTCTCTTTTTGTAGAATTACAAAGAGGGGAACAAGACTGTTCTCCTCTTTGTATTGTTTTTCCTCATATTGAGGGCTTATGCTTACTTACGCTTCATCATGTGCCTCCGCTTTCGCCGTTACATACATCTGGTTACGGCTTGTAGGGTTGTCCGGCTCCGTCATTTCCAACACACCTGCGCCAATCATCGGGTTAATATAGACATCCATGAGGTTCTCCCTGTTCTTTAGTCCCAAATGTTGCAGAATATCCGATAAGGATTTGGGAGCCATGCAAAATTCCAAGATTTGCTCTTTCCTCAAATCCTGCTTGCCGGGTTTTCTTGTCGGGTTTTCTTGTCGGGTTTTCTTGTCGGGTTTTCTTGTCGGGTTTTCTTGTCGGGTTTCTTGTGGGGTTTTCTTGTGGGGTTTTCTTGTGGGGTTTTCTTGTCCCAACTGCATGGTCAGCACCACGTAGTCCGGTCGCGTTTCCTCTGTAACGGTAGGAAGCGGCCAGCCCAACGACTGCCATCCGTTTACGATTTTATCCACGCCGCTGCCGGCTTTCTCGGCACGTCCGAGCAGCATGAACATCTTTTGCAAGGTCGGATTGCGGCAGATACTACGCCCGCCCTCGAAATACTGTTGTCGGGAAACCAGCATCATGCCTTGATTCATGAATACGAGGCTGTCGTCGGTACGCTCCACGATAATATGCCCCTGCGCATTGACGTCTTGGTGGACGATGCAGTTGATAAGGGCCTCTCTTACGGCGTCATGGGCAGGCGTCTCTTCCTGACGCACTCCGTCTTTCATCATGAACGGACGTGGCAGCGACTGTATCAGGCGGTTATACACCCTTACATAGAACTGGTAGAGGTTGGCTTCCCACAAACCGTCCGGATAGATACGGTGCGTCCACCTTATATCGGGGTTGTCGGTCGCGACACGTTCCCGATAATCCACGAAATACATCGGGTCGCCCGAACGGTTGATAATGCTGTCGTACTTGCCGAACATCAATAGACCGGCCAGCGTGAATCCCTCTTTCCCGGTCTCATATTCCGTGGCGTATGCCCCGGTCTTTCTCAGGAAATCCATGTCGCTGATTCCCACCCATGGATGGGTGGGCTGCAGGCTGGCGAGTGTCTGACGGTACTGCTGCAAGGATTCCTTGTCTATGTCCCGCTCGAACTCAAAGCCCACGAGAATACGCCCGTCCTGCGGATGACGGTCGTGATCGGCGTCCGCGAACATACGCCTTACCTCCGCATCGTTACAAAGATAATCCCCCTCGTGATTCCGTCGGTAAGTATTCCCGAATGGGTTGGTGGTGATGTAAACGGGGCGAAGCTCGTAGCTCGCGCGGGGGATGTCGCATATCAGGATGTACGACTCCTCGATTTGCTCGATTCTTACATCCGATTCACGGGGCAGGCAAACGCTTACTTTACCTCTGTTATGGGCACAGTCCCAAAAATTCTTCTTGTAGCGGATAATGGTCTCTTCCGTCAGTCCGTCAAAGAAGAAACGGTTGTTCTTCTCCACCACACCAAGCACGATCGTGCCGCCGTCGGTGTTGGCGAAAGCCGAGTAGCTTTCCCAGAAACTGCCGGGAAATCCACCGCGTGCCGATTTGAACTCCACTTCCGAAGTCTCGCCACGGCTTATCAGGGCACGAAGTCTGCCCTCTATATCTGTTGTATGTTCTGTCATGATGAATATAGATTTTAAGGACGCAGCAGTTCTCTGCGGCTCACATTGAGTAATTCCGCTATACGGGAGATGGTGTGCAGGTCTGGCTGGCAGGTATTCGTACACCATTTCGATACCGTGGTCTGATTTACACCCAGTTGCTCGGCAAGCCACAGGTTTGTCTTTCCGGCTTCCGCCAATACGGCTTTTATTCTGTTTATTTCCTTAGTCATTTATAATAAATCTGTTTTGATTGCAAATATAGTGCTTTTGGGCGATAAAACCGCTGGAGATGATGACATTTATTCATATATCGGGTTCACGTTGCTCATTCTTATGTCCGAAAAACCGCCTGCAATAACATCATGATTATTGCAGGCGGTTCTCGCTTTTCCCTTGCCTTTCTATGCAGAGAAATGCCAGGATAAAAAACTTGTACGCAGCGTACAAGAAATTTATTTACTCTATTATCTTATCTCAACCTCGACCGCTATTTCGCGCCGCGCTTGTTCAGCACGTCCTTTATCATCTCTTTTACATCCTGTCCCACCTGAACGAAGTTCTTATACAGGATGCGCTCACGCTCATCCCTCGACTTGAAGGTGTAAAACTTCGGTAGCGGCACATAGCTCGCTTCCTCCTGCTTTATTTCCTCCATGTCGAAGTCTGTCTTGCAGAAGAACTTGGAGGTCTTGAACTCCTCCGATTCCTGAATGTTCATCGAACCGCCTGTGCCGGTCTTTGTCTTGGTGAAGTCCCTCGCCGTCTGGCCGCAAATCCATCCTGTCGCCATGTCGGAGATTTTAGAGGCAGGCACAAGGCTATCCATGTTTTCGTTGAGATTGATACTCGTTTTATCCCGGTCGATCGTCACACCCTTTTTGACCTGCACCACCTTGCCGTAGATGTCATTCGACAGCCATTCCAATGTCTCTTTCGCTCGGGCCGAACCGCTTACCACGTTACCTACCGTTGTGATGATTTTTTGCATCCCGACTTTTCCATAATCCGCCTCAAGCTGCGGAAGCTCCTGAAAACCGAGCGTTACGCTCACTTTGTTGCTTCGCGCCGTACCAATCAAACGATCGATTTTATGAAAATAAAGTGTGGGCAGCTCATCTACGATGATGCTCACCGGTATGTTCTTTCCCTGCCCGGTATTCACTCTCGTAACCAGTCGGTTCAGAATCAGTGCGTTCAACGCGCCTATGATACTCTCCATTTCCGGGTCATTGGCTATCAGCAGGTAGCTCGGGTTCTTCGGGTCAGACACTTTCAGGTCGAAGTCGTCACCGTCGCGGTGAAATACCCAATAACTCTCTTTCGTTGCCAGTCGTGAGGTATAGACGCGCAACGTACCAATCATACCTTCCAATTGTTCCATTGCCTTGTTCTTCAGAGCGGTTTGAAACGGGCCAAGCAACGGCGCGACCTCGTTGTCGGTCTCCAATACCTCAAAGATAGTCTGGTAACTCTCATTGAGGAACGACAGGATATGCGGCATATCCGAGTATTTCCCTAACCAGTAGGCTGGCTCCACGATGTTGCCCCCCTCGCGGTCACGCACCACGCCGGTCGGCTTCCAGAATTTTGTTTGCGGATCTTGCCGCTTCTCTGCATACAGCCGTTTGCCGTCGGCATCGTATGGCTCTTTCTCGTAGTTGACGAAATAATAGATACAGGCTGCAAGGAAGTTGACGGCTGATGTTTGAAAGAACTGGTCGCTACCGCCGCCTCCCTCTTTCTTCCCTTTCTGCAGGGATTCCAACAGCGTTTCCGCTGTCTCGCTCGCCGCAGCGAGGTTGTTGATGTACTTCGCCTGAATCGGGTTCACCCTTCGGCTATACTCTACGTCCACAAAGTTAATGACGTTGAACTTGCACCCTTTGGGCACTTTTCCGAGCTTCTGGTTCTTCTTGTAGTGGTAATAGAGTTTCGTCGCAAGTGTCGGAAATTTATAGTCGTATACTACCATCGAGAAGCCCTTGGCACTGTGCTGGCGTATGAACGGTTCGATAATCGAGAACGTCTTGCCGCTGCCCGGCGTTCCTACTACCCATGTGCCCCTGAAACAGTTGGTTATGTTCACCCATCCCTTGCGGAATTTCCCCTTGAAATAGTATCTCATCGGTATATTTACACTGTACTGGTTCTCCTGCAATTCCTCGCATTGCTCAAAACTTTCGTTTTCGAAGTTAAAGCGGTCTTTCCCCAGTCCCTCCTTGATGAACTTCGAGATATTGTCCAGTGCGATATGCACCAGTATCACGCCGGCAAGCGTGGCTGCCATATAGAATATGATATTCAGTGGCAACGTATAGAACCTCGTTTCCATAGGACGGTGGAACAGCCATACCGACAGCACGATAAGGAACAGTCCACTTATCAGCGGATATAGCACCTGCCTGCGTGCGTCAAATTCCAGATGCTTCTTGTTGCGCGTACCTATACAGGTAATGCAAATCAACAGGAAGGTGGCGACCTTGCTGTACACAAGGTTGCCGTCGTTGTATATCATCCACCGCTTGATGCGTCCGTGCAGGTCGCAGAGTATGCCGCCCCAGTGATCGAGCATGGCAGGGTCGATGGCGTACTCGAAGAACTCCATCAGAACGGAGACATAAATTACCGCACGGAATATCTTGTAGAACCCTTGTAGCTCCTTGCTTTCTTCCATTTTTTTGTCCTTTCCCTCTGTTCGTTACTATTGGTTCAATGTGATAATCGGCCTTACCCGGTGCGCCTGTGTCTTGGGCGTTTCCTGTATCGCTCCGCTCCCCAGCGAGTAGAGCCACGCTTTGGCGGTCTGCTGCCCCTTGACCTCCGTCGATGTCCAGTACCAGCAGTCTGCGTCAGACTCCGACGGCAACGGATCACCGCCGCATTTCGTCACGATGGGATTGACCGCCTCCCGGATGGCATACAGCAAGCGCATCTGCGCTACCGACGGTATATAGGCACTCTGTCCGTACCGCCACAGGTCGAAGACGGCTTCTGCCATAGGCGAAGCCGTCTCCTTTGTATCATACAGCGCAAAGGTGTTCGTGTTACCGTCGTAGGCCTCGATGTCGGCCGATGTTCCCTGTTCTATACCGAGACTGTCCGCAAACGCAGCCGGAGCAATCTCCCACAGGTAAACCGCATAGCCGTTCCCTTCCGTACCGTCACGCTGTCCGGTATCGAAGACAACCGCTATGGCACGCTTCCCCGATTGCTCATACTGTCCGTAGGGCAGGGTCGTACCGCCCTCACAGAGAATATGCCCCGGGCGTACAGCCGTGTCGGGCACGTCGATATGGGCGTCGCAGGCAGCGCACAGCACCGCCGCCACGGCCATTACTGTCAAATGTATCTTTCGTATCATCATCTTCATTGTTTTTTATTCCCTTATTTTATAGGTAGTTTCACGCCTAACACGACACCTGTCCGCAGCAGATCCGCGCCTTTTATCATCACATCCCCCTTTACCTGCCAGTACAGCGTCCATCCCGACCGCAGCACATAGTTGTGTTCATAACCTACATGAACTCCGCCGAGAAACTTATTCGTATCGCTCCCGGCCGAAGCTCCGATACGCAGGTTGCCGTAATGGTTACGTCCGCGCACAACGCAGGGCTTGTAAGCCACGCCGAAGCCGTAGCTGCGGTAGTTCCGCCAGAAGGATTCCGGACAGATATGGCCGCATGATCCGCACTCTGCCCATTTCACATAGCCGTTGGCGAAAAATTCCCATGCGTGTCGGTAGTTCATCTCATGTTCGTAGCCGAGCGTCACGTCCATACCGTTCTCATACAGTGCCCCCACACCGAGCGAGAGGCGGCCGCTGCCTTGCTGGGCGTTCGTGTTTATGGCAAGGCATACACACGCAATGATAAGGATTACAGTCTTTTTCATCATCATTCCTCCTCCAATAAAGTTACGTTGAACGAATCGGCGGACAGCACATCCTCATAGTCTATGTTCAGGCAGATATTCCGGCCGCTTATCTGCTGCTCCGTCATTTCTATGGTCAGGATTTTATCATTGGGGAAGGTCATCTTCTTCACCACAATCACATTGCGGTAGCCGTGCCTGAATGTCTTGCCGTGTTCCAGCACTAAGGCCGGCGTCAGTTCTATGCTCTGCGCATTGGTCGCCTTGGATAGCTTCTTGTCCGCGAGCTTCACCCTTATCTCGTCAATGTCGAACCGTATGTTCGTCCTGTTGTCTATCGAGAAGTCGATGAAGAAGTAGTCGCCCACGGCATAGATGTTGTTCAGGCGCATCACCATACGGTGCGCTTTGGTGGCGACATTCCTGATTTTAGCCGGAGAACTCCATACGCGTCTTGCGAAACGCACCATATCTGCGGTTGACATTGCCACTGCCGGATTGTTGTACGCATCCTGCTCTCGCAACAGCACTTCTTTATCCGTCACCGCTTCTTTCATCCGTGTGGTATAGATGAGAGCGTACTGTGTGCGGTATCGCTCCGTTACTATGGTCACGATAGCCAGCACTTCGCCGTCCTCGTGTCCTGTCTCCTTCGGTTTCAGTCGGATAATGTTGCCTATGGGCTGGTCGCCGGCCACCTTGTCGGTGGAGATATCCACCATGCGGATAGGCTCTGACGCCGTAATGACGGTCGTCACCTGTTCATTGACTGTCAGCCGCTCCATCTCCTCGTAGGTGCGCTGGGCCTGTGCATTATGGGCGGCAAACACTCCTGCCGTCAGAAGCAGTGCCGTCACAAATCCTTTTTTGCTCACATTAATAATATTCATATCACTGGTTTATTTGATTTTTCTGATTACTTTTTCTCTATTTCCCTTCTTTCGTTCCGTTTCCGCGTTCCAGTTCCTCCCTGATTCGCTGCCGGGCAATGTCGCAATACGCCGGATCAATGTCATATCCGATGTAATGCCGTCCGGTGCGTATGGCGGCAACGGCCGTCGTGCCCGAGCCTATGCAGTTGTCCAGTACCACATCCCCCTCGTTGGTGTATGTGCGTATCAGGTATTCCATCAACGCCACAGGTTTTTGCGTTGGATGATAAAATGCGCCTGTCTTGTGTTCTTTGGCTACGCTGATGACCGAAGTCGGATATTTGTCATCCGCCACACGCACCGGAACAAGTTTCATGTTACCGTAGCAACGGTTCTTGAAATCGTTGCCCGATTTGCGCCGTCCGTGATTCCGTTGCTCCGGAGGACAGGGTGTCATCTGCGGATGATACACCGGTTGCCGGTCATAGAACACGATGATGTCCTCATGCTGCCGCAACGGCATACGCTTGGCGTTCAGGTGTCCTGTCACACGGTCTTTCCGCCAGACAAGGTTATACCGCCACATTCGGGGCTGCGACAGCATGAGCCTTGCCGAGAAGATACCCTGTGCGAACAGGATGATGGGGCAGCCGGGCTTGGCAATGCGCCGGTACTGCTCCCACAGGGCATCAAGCGGTATCTGCCTGTCCCATCCGGCCGAACCGTTTTTGCGGTTCAGCACACCGTATGGCATATCCGCTATCACCGCATCTATACACTTGTCCGGAAGCTCTTTCATCCCTTCGAGACAATCCTTATTATATATGATGTCGACTTTCAGCATACCGTTTTACTGTTCTTTGTCAGATAATATCCGCACTTAAACCCTTTCCTCGGCGAAAAATCGGCGAAAGAGCAGGACTTGAATATCATCGGTTTGTTTACATATTGGGCGAGGTCTTTTTCATACTGGGTCGGAACCCTGGCATTATCAAAATCACGGTAAGGCATCACGAACGGCTTTATTCCCAGTTCACGAAGCCGCTCGATACGGTACATATCCTGCTCGATGGTCGAATCATAGCCGACAAGCACATAGCACATCAGTTTGTATGGCTTGATGTATTTTGTTACTTCCCTCAGTTTGTCCGTGAGGTCAATCTGCGGCAGATCCCATGCGATATGTATGCTCTTGTGCAACGGCAGTCTGTTGAGCCAGTACGCCTGTTCCTCATTCATAATCCTTATATCGACACCGTGCAGGTTGACTTTCTGCTTGGCGTTAAGCAGGTAATCCACGGCTTCCTTCCACGCAGGATTAGCAAAAAAATTATTGTCGAGGACTTCTATGTGCTTGCCGTTGGGATTGAGGTTGACCGGAGTAACCGATGCGATATATCCCTCTTTCTCACGGACGAGACAGAAAGGACATCTTCTGATACACCCCCTTGAGAAAAACTGGACGGAGAACGGATATTGCGGATATAGCGCATAATCCATACCTGCGGATTCCTCTATTTCCTTTGGCAGTCTGGTCCCCACGTCGTAGCCGGTTCCCCCTTTTAGCATAATACCTGCCTCTATGCCGGTATAGTCATAGTCGGGAGTAAATGTGAATATCTTGCTTGCAGCAACGACATCATATTTTTTCGACGGAACAGCCCGCTCCACATCATAGCCTTTGTTCTTGTAGTAGGCCGAGACACGCATCAGCGCGAAGTTCGGAAAGTTATGGCTGTCCACATCTATTATTCCTATATTCCTCTGCTTCATACTATCTGCCGTTGTTGGTTTCCCTGCCGTTTACTAAATACACGAACGTGCCGTATTTCAGCTTCACCTTGTTCTTCTTGATGGCCTTGCCGATGGCGTTGCTCGTTTTCTGATAGGCGTTGGTGGCGGCCTGCATTCCCCATTGGGCGAGGCTGCTGCCGGTTGTGCCTGTATTCATGTTCATATTTCCCGACACCGCTCCGCTCGCCACATCCTTGCTCGTCTCGCGGAAAGAGGAGTTTGGCACATACAGCCCCTCCATACCGTCCGTGTCATACAACGACAGGCTGACCTTCACCAGTTCGTCATTGACCAATATGCTGCTGATGTCTCCCTTCACGCGCCCCGACGAGAATCCGCTTACCGTGGCATACAGGTACGAGCCTCGTTTGATTACACACTCATTTATCTCCACATCGTCGAGCAGACGCAGCCTGACGCGCGAGCCGTCCACCGCCTTGATGTTTTCGTCAATGATGGCCTTGATGAGCTTCGGCTCGTATGAATCTTTCGCCAGTGTGTTGAAGTAGTCCGATGCGGTCTTTACCTTCCTCACGACCTCGCTGGGAGGCTCGTTTTCGGACGGGACTTTCACCGACCGGCTCTCTTCCTCTATCTTGCCCTGTATCTCTATGGTAGCCGCAGGAATCTGTGCCGATGTTGCCGTGTCCGTTTCTGCTGGCGTCATTACTCCGTTCTGTCCTCTCAGCCTCGCTTGTGCGAGGGCTTTTTCCAGTTCCGCGAGGGCTTCTTGTTCGCGTGTCTTGGCATCGGCAGTTTGCGTTGCCGCAGCCTTCTCTTGTTGTTGTTCGTCGAGCAGGGCGATGTCGTCCTGCGTGTATTGCGATTCATATTCTTCTTTTTCTTTATCGGGTTCGTCTCGTTCTATGTTGTCCACAGCGGAGTAGTCCTGTATCTTACCCCACGATTTTGCCATGTTCTCATACTTGCTGCCTATTCCGTCGCCACCCTTGATTTGGGCTTCCGGCAGGTCGGGGTTCAGGAACTCCGTCGTCTGCAGCGTCTTATCCTGTATCTCCACTGTCTTCGTATGGAACAGGTCGAAGATGAGATATGACGCACCGAGCAGCGGCAGGTAGAGAATGGCCGGAAGCATATACTTCGGTTCCCTGAAATTGATTTTATCCTGTAAAATTTAATCGAGAAGTGCGCCATGAAATCTAACCGAGAAGTGCACCGGTTCAAAGGAGAATTTTAACCGGGGATTTTGAGTTATATTATAGTAATATCAACTCGGTCCCACAAAATGAAAACTATGGTAGAAAGAAACGAGGTCCTGACACGTTATCATGTCAAGGGTCAGTCGAAGCGCCAGATTGCGGGAGAGATGCACATCAGCCGCCACACGGTAGACAAGATCGTGTGGGAGTATGAGCGTGTGTGTCTGGACGCCGACGGTGTCTGCGACATGAAGGCGTTTGCAACACTTTTAGGTTCGGAGCCTAAGTTCAACACACCGGTGCGGACATGTCCGGTGGTGACGGATGAAATCAAGGGGATTATCCGCAAGTGTCTTGAAGACAATCGTGTGCGTCGGGCCACAGGCATGCGCAAGCTTCAGTGGACGTGTCGCAGCATCCACACGATGCTTCTGGAGCGTGGCTTTACGCTCAGTTATCCGAGTGTGTGCAATCATGTCAGACGCATCAGTGCGACCATGGGCACCAGGCCGCAGAAGGAGGTCTATGTCAGGCGCGAGCATGATCCCGGGCAGGAGTGCGAGTTCG
>RIBL01000036.1 GCA_003762875.1 Muribaculaceae bacterium Isolate-110 (HZI)
AATGAATTATCCAAATTTTCAATGTACTCTTTTGCGCTAAAAATCAATATTTTTAAGCACGTGTTTTTATTAATTTTTCAGGTGTTTTGAATGACGTTTTTTTTGGAACATCAAACTGAACACCCTATTTGTTATGGCACTTTTGGCACGATTTGAGATTGCCTATATCCATTAACTCCCAATCAGAAATTCAGATAGATTTTTTGTTGGCTTGTGCATACGGTATACTAATTGTAGAAGTCAAAGGTGGAAGGGTCGGTATAGATGATGGCAAATTTTACTTTAGCAGTAATGGAGTCAACTATATGGATAGGTCTCCATTTGCTCAAGCAGATGACTACAAATTTGCTATTATAAACAATAATATCCTTTCTAGTGGTGTCTTCGTGGCTACAGCCTGTGCTTTCCCACATACCACCATGTCATCAACAAATAGTGCATCTATCCTTGATTTAAAATATAAACTTTGGACAGAGGCAGAACAAACATCCTCAAAATGTTCTTTTGCTGAATTTGCATTAGATGTTATATGCAAGGAACGGCAAATGAAGAACTGGGGAGACGTTATTATGTCTGACAAAGATTTGGCTATTTCAATTAGTCCCTTTTCTCAAAACAGACCAACATTCTGGAATTATTCTGAAGAGAACTATACTACTATAGTCAATTGGCTTGAAGTTCAAAACCTTGAAGTTTTCCGCGCCATTCAACAAAACAAAAGAATTATTATGGAGGGAGGGCCGGGAACAGGTAAAACTACGATTGCAAAAGCGTTTATTCGAAAATATAAAAACTTAAGAGGTGTCTATCTATGTTGGAACAACTTACTTGCATCTAAAATAAAACACGACCTGGAAATCGCAAACATAAAGAATTGCCAAGTCGAACAGTACATCGCCTTTCTCTCTAAACTGTCTACGGGGAAAGATTCCATAAGTTTTGAAGATTTTCAAGGCGCACCCAATTGTATACGTACTAAAGTTAATGAAGTCGTAAAAGCCTATCGAAAACGAGAAGGTTTCTACCCCTTTGATTTTATCGTAGTAGATGAGGCACAAGATATATTTGACAAGGGAATCAAGGATGTAATCAATACCCTCACATCAGTTGATTCAAGAGGATTAACCAATGGTCGGTATCTAGTCTTTTATGACACCGAGCAGGGTTATCGAAATGATGATCGTCAATTGAGAGTATTTGCAAATGAAATCTCTGATTTTGGAGCGCATTACATATTGAATGAAAACAAAAGAGTTCCGTCCAATAAATGTCTGGTTCATTGTGCTAATAAAATCCTCCATGCCGAATCACACGAGGTTTGCAACATCATTGAAGATTTCTCGTTATCAAATCCTTCATGCATTAAGATTAATAAATGTACTACTTACCGTGAGGGAATTGAGCTTCTTAAAGATATTTATTCAAGAGCCAAATCTAATAAGTCCTTTAGTGATTATGTGTTACTTTCTTCATCAGCTTTGCGATGCGGCTCTGCTTCATTCTATGATAGATTAGCAGATATTGAGTGGATAAAAGAACTGACACATAAAAACTTATCATTACAAAGCGAGACTTTATCTTTAACAACCATATTGTCCTATAAAGGTCTAGAAAATAAGCATATTATTCTTCTCTTAGACGCTGATAAAGTGAGCGATAAATACGAACTATATATTGGAATGTCAAGAGCCATTCTTGATGTTGAAATCATCTTTTTAAAGAAATGAACGATAATTTCAAAAACATAGTCAATCAAGACTCCGAACTGGTTGATACCATTATCAGCCTTATGGTTCACAGTCAGAAGTTCAACGCGAGACGGCTGCTTTTGCTATTGAATGAGATTATTGACTTTTATTTGTCTAAGGATAATGGAGATATTCATTTCCCAATTGTGCACATACCCAATTGTCCGGATTGGGCGGAAGATGTTTTTGTGGAATACCTCGTTTTGAAATTGGCGCTTTCATATAACGATAAAAACATAAATAAGTTGAAAGCATTGAAGAAAACACCAATTATGCTCGCAACCAATGATAATCGGCTCAATAATAGACTAATAAAATATCGACGATATATTTCCCAAATTTGTAAGACAGAGATGCCATTGTATTCTTACGCAGGGAAAAATCTATTGTTCACCCCAATCCAAGTTCTCAATGCTTCGCGGGGCAATAAAAATGAATATCTAAGTGAACTGTCAGGTGGATATAACAATCTTGATAATGATTCAAATTTGACAATATGCACCGAAATTGGACAAAAAGAGATTGATGACATTACTTACGATAACGAACCTCTGGGTGAATCCATCTCCAATCTATTTGTAATATACCGTAATAGTGAGCAGTGTAAATCGCTAACAAAAAGTGGAATTGAACGAGCTGGTTTGGATAATGTCAAGAATTGCTTTGTATTCGAGTTTTCGCAAAAGCCACAACGCCTTTATAAAACTAGGGCGCGAATGATTAGTTTAGGACACTCAAAATTCGAATGTCTTGCTACTGAAAAAGAAGCCTTGCATAATGATGACTTCATAACATTTACAGAGGAAGAATCCTTGTATTTGTTTGAAAAGCCTAATATTCAACAGCATGTATTTATCGAAGATGACCAATTTTACTATAATGGTATGATTGGCGAATATGTTGGGACTTGTGATTATCCTGTACTTGAACGGAATCACCTATCTCTGTGTCTTAATGAAGAATTATGTAATCAGTATCTAAAAAAAGCACAGTCAGGTATTGATGGAATGGATGATGAGTTAGCATTCTCACTGGGATACCAGCAAGAAATAGCCAATAATAGGATAATTCCTGAAATTTTGAAATTCATCGGAGATGACACAAGGGTTGCTTTTATATTGCCTCATGATGCAACTAAACAAGAAAAAGATGGTCTGAAAGCTGTTTTTGGGTTAGATAGAAATTTAAAATTTTATTGTCTATCTCAATTAACACCAAAGAATGGTAAATCAGCTATAAAAGAAAAGTGTATTGTAAATCTCACCTATAGAGGACACTTTACAAATAGCATTTATCACAAATATCCTAATTCCTTTGATCCATATTTCTTGAATGAGGGACAAAGAATACTAGATATTGCTCATGGATTCTCTTTTAACAGTATCCATGAGTGGGATCTATATGAATACAATAAATTACTGTGTCAATATACTGACAGTCTGTTTAGAAATCACTATGCCTTTACGCTTACCGAACCGATTCATCCTGTAATTGCTAAGGAAAATTATGATGTGGAACCCGATGAAACGCAGACTAGGAGCAACAATACACAAACCAATTCGATCACCTTTTCTGATGATGAAAAAATATCTGTTCTTGATACAGAGCTTGTAATATATGAGAAAGACTCTGTTATTGCGATTGAGAAGTTCTCAGAGATAAAAGAGTATATGGAGAATCTGAAGGGCGTTAAATTACAGAAACTTTCCGCTTTGGATGAAGTAATTGAAGAATTCATGGAACAGAAAAGCCAAAGAGCAAACGAGAAAGTTCAGGTATTGCGTGCCTACTATTTGAGTAGAGGACGTTTATCTAAAGATGATGAACAATCCGACAATACAATTTGGAACATTCTTTTAAGAAAAAAAGTAGAGTCAATGGGTGCAGAAGTTGTTTATAATGAACTCATGGAACCCTTAAGTGACCGGGAGAGAATCAGTTTATACGCTTTCCGAGCTTGGTATTCACCTGAAAGTAAAATGCTTCTACCATTAGTACGAAAGACGCAGAAACGTCTAATCGAATATCTAGATCTTTCTTTGAAGTATCTTGACGCAATGAGAGCTATAAAGCGTGCTACTAAGGCAAATTCAAAAGCAACTAATCAGATGATAGATCATTTCATGATGGATTATCTTTTTAGTGAAATTACGGATGAAATGTTTGAGGGATTTGAAGAAAGCCCAATCAATGAATCTCTCCAAATTCACAATATCAAAGATTTGGAAGCCCTAGTCGAACTAATTAAAGAAAAGATTGACCTCAAAACAGTTGCGATGTGTAATTAAGTTGCCATTCAGAATATCTTTATGGTACATATCTTTATGGTACCTCACATTTGCAGGATTGCCAAAGATGTAGTAAATTTGTAAATATTAAACCAAGCAATATCAGGAAATTAAGAATGTCAAATATCATTGATATCAAAAGGGATTCTTTAGAGGCGTTTATTAGGGAACAAATGATTGGCCCCAATGGATGCCGAGGGAAGTTTTCATATCATACGGACGCTGAGGATTCTGTATGTAAAGAGGAAGTGGTAAATACCACTCCTGGTTCAATCTATAGTACGGCGATTCTTTTTCCTAAACAAATGCCTGTAGAAGACAGCCAGGATTCTAGTGAGAATAGACAGACCTCTGTTGAATCATCTGATGAATCATCTGATGCAGATGAAGTAGCTACAAGCGAGACGGCTCCAGCAGAGTCTCCGCAACAAGAGACTAACTTCGAACTTTACAGACAAGAAGAAATTGACGATGAAGATATTTATTCTTTAAGCAGAAGATTTCCTCATGCTATTGGTATGTCCTGTTGCTTGGCCAAAGAAGCTTTGATAAATGGGAACCTTCGGATATCTATCTCGGGCAGATATTATAAAAAAATCACCGGGACAGACCGCCGTAACATTAGGGTCAATCTTATAGACAATGACAAGCTCTTTAAAGATTTCTGGGACACAACTCAGACTGTTCATCAATACTTTTCATTTGATGGTAAATCCCTCTCGATTGAAGATATTAATTCCAAGAATGTTTCTAATGTCAAACAGCTTCTACGAGATTTAAATCAAGAGTTAGCATTACGAATCGCAAATAGACTTAACATTGTAGAGAAAGTTAAAGCTCCATATAGATTTTTGCTTTCCTACCGCGAATATCTATTCAACCAATTACGTCAAGTTAAAGACGGAAAGTACCTTTCGGACGAAGATATTAATAAATTCCGAGAAGGTATACTTGAAATTGAGAATTACGAGACAATCATCTCTTATTTTGATGATTTGCTCTCCATGTATGATAAAAAGAGTTTTGGATTCTGGAGATCAATATCATTTACAAAGGATATTGATCTATCTAGTATACCTTTAGACAAACTGCAAGGCCATAAGACCATCTTTAAACCAGAAGATTATCCTGTTTTAAAAAATATCATTTTAGATACTGTCCCTAACCGTAATGGAGAGGGTGACAATTCATCTGATAGACATATATCATTATCCGCTTGGTTACAAATAACGAAAGATAGCCGAAGTGATAATGACGATAAAGTTTATTTGAAACTGTTGATTCAGAATGATTCAACGCCTTTTCAAGAAGACAAGCATAATTATTTCTCGATAGTAAATGAGCAAGTTAACCTTTTCTGTTTCTTTGGTATAAAAGGATCTGTAATCTGTGAGTATCTTTTGCCATATCGGAAGAATGAAAATTATGAAGACATCTCAAAAGCAGAAGATAAGCTCAACTTCCTATATCGAGAAATTGAGGACTATGGTGTAGGCCACATGTGTTCCGTTGATTGGAATAAAGATTCAAAAGGTAAAGTTAATGAAGTTTTCATTGAATTTTTACCGTCTTTTGAAACACCCGATGTTGAGCCGGTACCTAGGAAAAAGTTTTCTGAGTATGTTGCTGCCAACGGTGTAATGATTCCTGCTCCATTCCTTGAAGACACCAATGTGCTTCAGTTTAAACGATTATCATCGTTTTCTGAGGTTTCTGACGATGAAATAATAAACGAACTGAAGAAATTCGTCAACGCTTATGGTTTGTGGATTCAAGAAAAGAGAGAACGATTGGAAGCTGGAGATCTCGAATTCGGTAATGCCAACTTGGATGAGTGCGAATCGGATTATATTCGAATGCTCTCCAATATCGATGATATTTTGTCATCAAATCTGACTGCGTTTAAAGCTTTTAGAGTGATGAACTCAGCCATGTATATGCAATTATGGCATAACAAGCCTGAGAATCAAGAACAAATAAGAGATCTCGGTCGCCGAAAAATTAATGCTGATTTCTACAAATCATCAAGTGATGAAATCTTTAAAGAAGGCGAACACGCAGCTTGGCGACCATTTCAGTTGGCTTTCATTCTACTGAATCTAGATGGCATTTTCAATAATCCGAAAGATACTCAGTGGAATAAAAGGAATGAACTTGTAGATTTGGTTTGGTTCCCAACTGGAGGAGGTAAAACAGAAGCATATCTTGGACTGATTGCCTTGAGTATTTTAAATAGGAGAATCTCTTACGGGGCTAAAGGAGGAGGAGTATCTGCGATAATGCGCTACACACTTCGACTTCTTACCACACAACAATTCCAACGTGCCTTAAGGCTTATCATGGCCTTAGAGCAAATTCGACGTTGGGAGCCCAATGATTATGGGAAAGATGCTATATCAATAGGCCTTTATGTAGGGGATGCTTCTCTTCCAAATACAAAGATAGGCCTAAATGAAGAAGCCATCAAATGGTCAGGAAGGGGAACTTCAAACAATACCAAAATTCCAATAGATTTATGTCCTTGGTGCGGAAAGCGTTTAACATATGACCCCGGTGTAAAGCAATTCTTTTGCGAGAATAGGAATTGTACATTTGGTAGAAAAGCGATACCGGTAGAACTCTGTGATGAATCAATCTACGAAAATCCTCCATCCCTATTATTTGGTACCGTTGATAAATTTGCTGCTATTGCACACAAGGTTTCCACGTCAAATAATGAGAAGGCAAAGGATTCCCGTAGGATTTTTGGAACCGTTGCGGGGTTCTTAACTCCTGATTTGATTATTCAAGATGAGCTGCATTTGCTTTTGGGCCCTTTAGGAAGTGCCGTTAGTTTCTTCGAGGGTGCTATAGACCAACTATGTAGTAGAGAAAAAGCTCTCGAAAACGGGAATAAAATTGTCTTACGCCCTAAAATAATATCATCTACCGCTACTACAAGAAACACGGAATTACAGATTCGTGCTCTCTACGATCGTAGTGTCAATATATTCCCCAAAAATGGATTAACGCACGATGATTCATTCTTCTCATTTTATAAGAGAGAGAAAGTTGATGATAAAGAACGATATTGTTCCAAGAGAAAATATATTGGCATTATGCCTACGGGGAGAACGCAGATGACAACACAGATGCGTTTAGCCGCCATTATTTTCGTCCACAGGGCAATATTTGAACTGGAATATGGGAATGAATCTGACTTTGAGAAAGCCGCAGACAATTATTATTCAGTATTATCTTACTTCAATAGCCTTCGCGAAGTAGGTAAAACTGATGCTTTATTCTATACCGAATACGCTAAATATACAAAACGTCTCTTTAAGCGAGTCCTTCGTTATGGCAATCTTATGGGTTGTTTCTATTCTGGAGACAATCTAAGTAAAGCAGAGCTTACTAGTCGACTATCAGGAGAAGAAATAAACGGAAAATTTGCTGAGGTAGAACAGCGTTGGGAAATGACGCATCGTCTTCCATTTAAGGATGAGGATGGCAATTGGAATAAAGCGGTCGTTCCTCCGGATTATATTTTGGCGACAAACATGATTTCAGTTGGACTTGATGTTAGTAGGTTCAACACGATAATTATGAATTCGATGCCGCGTAATATAGCAGAGTATATCCAAGCGAGCTCCCGTGTTGCACGAAGAGTTAAGGGATTGGTTTTGACCCTGCATAATCCGTTCCGTTCAAGAGACGTTTCCCATTTTGAACGTTTCAGGGAATTCCATGAGAAGCTCTACTATTATGTAGAGCCAATTTCGATTACTCCGTTCTCGAAGAAATCTGTGCAAAAATATCTTCCTTTGTATATGGCTTCAATTATCCGACATTTGATGCCTGAATTAGCTAATAATAATGCAGCCGCTCAGATCAATAAGGACAAGTTTAAAGAGAAGGCAATGGAAATCGTGTTAAGATATTTTATTGAACGCCATGAGAGAAGCCAATGCCTTCCAAATAAGCTTGAAAAACAATTGCTTACTACGATTCAGCTAAAAGATATTGAACAACTCATATCTTCTGCATTAGATCAATGGTGCAATATGGCAACCGAGCATCCGTCAAACCTTGTATATGAAAACAAAGGAGTCAGACGGAATGAAAAGACCCAATTATTCACTTCACCCAATGATTATGAAGAAACTAAAAATGCAAGCAATTGGACTGTCTCATCATCTTTAAGAATGATTGAACCTGAAGCCGTCCTCAATGTACGTGTTTTATACAAAGAAGATTAGATTATGGAGATACGAACATTAAAACAATACAATCAAGGAATAGGGAAGTATAAATTACTTTCTTCAAATGCAGGTGTTGGTGCTATTTTACCCACCAAGTCAGGTGGGTTTGTAATGCCTATGTCATCTTCATACTGGGATTTTATTAAAGTTGTATCGGACAAATTAAAAGTTGATCCTACGACAACAATAGATCAAACACTTGCTGATAATCTAGGAGTGGAATTTGTCGATGATCCAAGGTTTATCAGCTTCCTGCGAAATTCTGAATCATTGACTAAACTTAGATGTTTAGTTGGGATACCACATATTGAACTTACTGGCTGGAATAGATGTAATGTGACAGACCATCCGTTAAATCAGCGATATATTGAAAGAAACCCACAAGGCACGGGGTTAAAGGAAGGGATGTTTACTGTACCTGCTATTACATTTCCACGTTGGTTCTTTTCAAAGCGTCCAAGTCATGACTTAATGACTGTTGAAGATTGGTTCAAAATGTGGAAAGAGCGAGGATGCAATGACGGATTGCTAGAGTACTTTGCCCCACCAAGAGATCCTAAATCTCCGTCCACTAAATTACATAAATCAGGATTGCCTGAAGGTAAAAATCAGGTCTATAATTTACTGGAACAGGTGTCAATGGTGCTAATTTGCACGAACGGCCATATGTCAGATATCCCTTGGGATAAATACTTTTGTGCTGTGAAAAAGCTTGGTAAAGACATGGTTCACAAAGAAGGCTTCGATCTTTTCGGATTTGACACGGAGGAATACCCGTGTTCTGCTTCAACTAACGGTAAGCATCAATTACAATGGCATGAGAATAGAGCTCATTCAGAAAGTTTTGGTACGCTAAAGTGTGGTTGTTGCGGACAGTCTTTAAGCCTCGAAGGTATTATGAACCTTCAGCCTTCATGTCCCGGTCATCGTCCATGGGAAGGAATCGGATCTAGAGAAAATGCGAAGTGCTCCCATCGCGGTCAGCCTGTTAATATGAAGTGGGCTCTTGTAACCAGTAATAGTGTCTACTATGCTGAGAATTTCAGTAGCCTTTATCTCCCGAGTTGCTATTTAGACTCAACTGCCAGTCTCAGTGATACTGAACTGAGGCTTCTCAATTTGCTTACAACAAGGTGGTACACTAGATACAGTCAGCGTAATCCCGATAAAACGCGGACTGACTATATAAACTCAACAACTACTGATGATTTGATAGATAAAGCATCTGATAGTGGATATGATGTGACAGCGGAAGATATGAATCGTATCGTGGCTGTCTTCTTATCAGCGGATGCCGGACCATCATCTTCAGATTCCAGAGAGGAGTATCGTTTTACCGAGTTCTCTGTATTTCAGAACAACAGCAAATCCAATGAATCTTCCGATAAGCTGGAGTTTAAAGATATTGATTTACCGGAATCCCTAAAGCCGTACTTCTCCAAAATTCAACAAGTAGAGACTCTTGGAGTTAGTTCTACCCAAATCAACTTTTCAAGAGTGCAAATGCCTCAACCGGAAGTTGTCAATGGAGTGACTCGATATCCAAGTAGTATGAAGATCTTCAAAGAACCTAATGAGGAGGTTATTGTTATGCCTGCCAATCAGACATTCGGTGAAGGACTGTTTTTTAGCCTTAACGAAGACCTAATTTCTCAATGGGTTGAAAAGAACTCTACCGTATTCCAAAAGCGATATTCGCATAACCGCCATATGGAGAATCTTTATGAAAATGTTGCGGCTATGATGCAAAAAGGTGGAGTTGAAAAATTTTATGTTTTGCATACGCTCTCCCATATAATTATGAAAGAACTCGAATTCTCTTGTGGATATCCCACTGCGAGTCTAAAGGAACGTCTTTACTTCTCCGAAAGGATGTGTGGCGTTCTAATATACACAGCAGATGGCTCCGAAGGAAGCATGGGAGGTCTAGTATGGCAAGGACAACCGGAACTCATTGAAAATATAATCATGACAGCTTTAAATAGAGCAATCGATTGTTCGTCAGATCCTATCTGCTGGGAAAATGATAGTGATCCTCTAAACTATGCAGCTTGTTTTTCATGTGCCATGGTCTCTGAAACCTCATGTGAACAGCGTAATTTGGGTCTTGATCGGCGCATTCTTGTCGATGAGGAATTTGGATTTTTCAAGGAGCTTTGTTTGAGATAAATACCTTTTGCGCCAGCGCAATTACATATATATGAATATCACTGGAATTACCATAGAAAATATAAAGGGTATAAAAAAATATCATTTTAAGTTCACATTATACCCCAATAAACCTAATATATTGGTGGCTCCGAATGGCTTTGGAAAAAGTTCTTTCGCGATAGCATTTGCTTCCTTACATGAGTCGAAAATAATACTTGATGAGAAAGATTGTCATTTGGGGGATGGTGCATTAACACCCAAAATAGAAATATCTACGTCTACCGGGAAGTGTCTTTCTGCTGATAATACAATGAATGATATCAGTGGAGAGTTCGATGTGTTTGTTATTAACAATCCACTTGAGCCCAAGGCCAACGTGAGGCATTATATGGGACGAACAATTAGTAAGCCAACGATTGATGTAAAACCAACTATACTTATACATACGATTCCAGCTAAAAAAGATTTTATTTATAGATTGGCACAACTAAAACGCGTGTTTGGAATTAATGGTAAAGTGTTGCCAGACATATCGTTCATTCTATGTAATGGTACAATAATGACCGAAATTGCAGCATTAGATTTGGCAAGAATTGGACGTATGAAATGGATGGCAAAGGTTAACGACTACTTAAATGATGTTAATTCACAAAAAGGTATAGCCAAAGTCATCCGAAATTATATAAGCAAAACGGTGTCTGCAATTTTAAAAATAGGTCCTTATCCTGCGATTACTGATATTTTAGTTCGTCATGGCATTATCTCTCCAAATGAGGATGCCCTAAAGTTCTTATATGTTTGGCAAATATGGCAACTCTATATTAATATGGGAGCTGATTTCAAAAAAGCATGTAAATATGTTCAGTATCTAGATGACAAGAAAAGATTTACGCAAGAAATTGAAGACTTCAACCCAGTAAAAAATAGGTTCAATATTGTGCCGAAAGAAAAAAAAGAGCAACTTGTTGTAGAATGGCCAAAAGCGCATGAGTTATCTAATGGACAAAGAGATATCTTATTCTTTTACGCTAAATTATTAGAATTCGAACGTCGTAAAGCATCGAAACCGCAAATATTAATCATTGATGAAATATTTGATTATTTAGATGATGTAAATATTCTATTATTTCAGTATAAAATATCAAATTTAGTTGACTCTTATAGGAAAGCGAAAAGACTCATTTTCCCTATACTCGTTACACATCTAGATCCAAATTTTTTTCACCACTTTTGTTTCAATGAGGATAGAATCAACGTGTGCTATCTAAAAAAAGAGAATGTAAAAAGCAGTCGAGAATTATTAAATATCATATATGTGCGAGAAAATGAGACTATTAAAGATAAGTTAGATGAAGCTTATTTCCATTTTCATCCTTTGTATAATACCTATAATCTTACAGAGGAATTTCGAACACTTGGATTAAATATTGAATGGGCCACTCCGTCAAAATTTAGAAAAAAAGTGTTCCGTTTATTACGAACATATCTTTTTGAAAATAATGATTACGATCCAATTGCAGTTTGCTGGTCTGTAAGGCTAATGATTGAAGAAGTTATATATTCAAAGATACCATCTCATTCTCAGCAACAAGAATTTATAAGAACCAAAAAGACCAAAGAAAAATTAAAATACGCACATCGCATAGGTGTATTTATTCCTGAAACTTATTTTTTACTTGGGCTTATTTATAATGTGTCATTACACAATTCCAGCGTGGATACCGTACAATCAGCTGCTCTAAAATTGAATTCTCTTACGGTAAAGAATATGATAGGACAGATTGTTCAGGAGCATGTGCTCCTGTTTGGGAGACAATAAATTAAGCTATTGAGTAAATGTCTTAGGACAACCATATCGTAAAACTAAAATACCCATAATGATGAGCAAGAAATCGATACGGTTTTTCAATGATCGCGAGGTGAGGGCGGTCTGGGATGACGAGTACAACTGCTGGTGGTTCTCGGCGACGTATGTGGTGCGCGCTATCAATGATGAGCCGGATTATACGAAGACAGGTGACTATTATCAGCATTATTAAGAAAGATTTATGGATAACGGACAGATAATATTGTTTCAGACGCAGGGTGGCGAGACGAAGATTGAGGTTCGGCTTGCAAATGAATCTGTATGGCTCACTGCTGACCAGATGGCGGAGCTGTTTCAACGCAACAAGTCGACCATTTCAAGACATATTAAGAATATCTATGAAAGTGCTGAATTAGAGCAAAATCGAACTGTTGCATTTTTTGCAACAGTTCAAAACGAGGGTGATAGAAAGGTTGAGCGCAATATTGCGTACTACAACCTCGATATGATTATCAGCGTGGGGTATCGTGTAAATTCTCATCGTGGCGTGCAGTTTCGACAGTGGGCTACCCGGGTGCTGAAGGAGTATATGATCAAAGGATTTGCGCTTAATGATGATTTACTCAAAAATGCCGGACAAGGGAACTATTTTGACGAATTGTTGGCCCGCATCCGAGACATCCGCAGTTCTGAGAAGGTGTTCTATCGCAAGGTGCTGGAGATTTATGCTCTCAGCATCGACTATGATCCTCGCACCTCCATCACCCAACAGTTCTTCAAGACAGTGCAGAATAAGATGCACTTTGCCGCCCACGGACATACTGCCGCAGAGGTTATCTATGACTGTGCCAATGCCGAAAAGGATTTCATGGGTTTGACCACGTGGCGAGGTGCCATGCCCACCCGGCACGAGGCTGAGATTGCGAAGAATTATCTTTCGGAGGAAGAGGTCGATATGCTGAACCGAATCGTCAACCTGTATCTTGACTTTGCCGAACTTCAGGCCAAGAGCCACGTCCCGATGTATATGAAAGACTGGATCCAGAAACTCGATGATTTCCTGAAGTTGTCGGGTAAGGAATTGCTGAACCATGCCGGCAGCGTCTCAGCCGAAGTTGCCAAGCTGAAAGCCAATGAGGAATACGACAAATTCCGTGAGCGTACCCAGTATCAACTATCTCCGGTCGAAATCCACTTCCTCGAAGCCTTTGAAGCCGAACAAAAGCGGCTCCGCTCCAAGAAATAAACAGATTGCAGACATGTGCAAGAAATCGATACGGTTTTTCAATGATCGCGAGGTGAGGGCGGTCTGGGATGACGAGAACAACTGCTGGTGGTTCTCGGCTACCGATGTGGTGCGCGCCATCAATGATGAGCCTGACTATACGAAGGCCGGCAACTATTGGCGGTGGCTTAAACGTAAATTGAAACAAGAGGGCGTTCAACTCGTGAGTCCCACTCACGGGTTCAAATTCGAGGCCCCGGATGGCAAACAGCGTATAGCCGATGTACTGAATAGCGATGGCGTTATTCTTCTTGCCAAGCATTACCCCAACAACCGGGCGAGTAAGTTTCTTGACTGGTTCACTTACAGCGACAATACCATTGACGGGCAGAGCCGCAAGAAGGCTTATACCTTGTTTGAAAGTGGCTTGCTCAATTCCCTTGAGCCAGGCAGCATAAAATGTCTGCAACAGATTCACGCCTATCTGTTTGGAGGCTTATATGAGTTTGCCGGACAGATAAGGAATAAGAATATATCGAAGGGCGGATTCACGTTTGCCAACTGCCTACACTTCCCGACCATCATTCCGACGATTGAACGTATGCCGGAAACCACTCTCGATGAAATCGCCGACAAGTATGTCGAGATGAACGTGGTGCATCCGTTTATGGAGGGGAACGGGCGCAGCACACGCATTTGGCTCGACCTGATGCTCCGTCGCTCGCTGAAACGGTGTGTTGACTGGAGCCGGATTGACAAGAACGAATATCTGACAGCGATGCGCGAGAGCGTTGTTGACGCAACCCATGTCAAAGCGTTGCTGAAAGGAGCCTTGACTGACAAAATCAACGACCGCGAGATGTTCATGAAAGGCATCGACTACTCATACTACTACGAAGAAGAGTAGCAAATCGAACTTGTGCAAAAAATGCACAAGTTCAAACATCATTGCATAGACAGGCAGTTGTTGCAGAATATACAACAACCGACATCAAAAACGAAAGAGAGAAGGGATTACTTTCTAATGCCGTCTATGCGTATCGGCAGGCAAAAGTTACGCGGAATATTTGAATTTTGCCTGTAATTTGCCTGTAGAAAATAAAAGAAGCGACTTAACTTGGTGTTTATCACCTTGTTAAGTCGCTTTTGCTGTGCCCAGAACAGGACTCGAACCTGCACGCCTCGCAGCACTCGCACCTGAAACGAGCGCGTCTACCATTCCGCCACCTGGGCTTGTTTTATTTTACGAGTGCAAAGATAGGACTTTATTTTTGATTATGCAAATATTTTTTTAATTTTTAGCGGCTCTTTCCTTTAAGATAAAAATAGAGATATATCTTCCATTGCCGGTTCATTGAGAATCGGGTAGGTTTCCACGGGTGTAGTTCTAGTAGTTTATCTTTTTCTAAAAAATCAGATTTTCCCCATTTTGGGCATAAAAAGAAATCGGTCTGGTAAAGTTCATCGAAACAAATGTCATCAGTTCGGCCATGCCATTTTTATTATCAGATCGTTTTTTACATAGTCCTTTCCAGATGGAAAATATTGTGAAGACTATTTTTTGAACTGCACCCCAAAAGTTGAACACAAAACTTTTGGGGGTGCAGTTCATTCAGTTGTTAGACAGCCTCATATTCTGATTTGACTTATCCGGTAAATAAATCGCGCTGAATATCTTAGTCGATTCTTAGTTCGGGAGTGAGATTCTCTGATTCGATGTCTTTGAAGTAGCGGTATGTCTTGACTTTCAGCTCTTCACAGGCCCCGTCGTCAGCTACAATAATGGCTTTTGGATGGTTTTGCAGAGCTGAGATTGTCCACATGTGACAGACTCCTTCTTCGATTCCGTGATGAAGTGCAAGGGCTTTGTTGTGTCCGCTGACCAGTAGCATGACTTTTTTTGCAGCCATAACTGTACCGACACCTACTGTCAGTGCGGTTTTTGGAACAAGATTGATATCATTGTTGAAAAACCGAGAGTTGGCTATAATGGTGTCTCTGGTGAGTGTCTTGATGCGGGTACGAGAGACCAATGCCGAGCCAGGTTCATTGAATGCTATATGTCCGTCGGGCCCAACTCCTCCCATAAATAAGTCGACACCTCCGTATGACGCCATTTTAGCCTCAAAGTCATCACATTCTTTTTGCAGGTCTGGTGCATTGCCGTCAAGTATATTTACATTCTCGGCCGGTATATCGATATGGCTGAAAAAGTTATCCCACATGAATGTATGATAGCTCTGCTCGTGATCCTGGGGGATACCGCAATATTCGTCCATATTAAATGTGACAACGTTGCGGAAAGAAACTTTCCCGTCATTATAGAGTTTTACCAGTTCACGATACATGCCTATTGGTGAACTGCCTGTGGGACAACCCAACACAAACGGTTTTTCCAGAGTCGGGTGAGAACTGTTGATGCATGAGGCTACATAATAAGCAGCCCATTGAGACATCTTGTCATAGTCGGGTTGAATGATTAAACGCATATTTGTTTCTATATTGTTTAAGGTGATAGATATATTATTCGGTTGCCCATGCGAGAGCTCCGGCTCCAAGCAATGCTGCATCGGTGCCGTCAAGTTCTGAGAGTATGATTTTTGTCATACCCTTGTATACATAAAGAGTGTTTTCATCCATTGCATCCTTGATTGGATTAAGGAGCAAAGGTCCGGCATTGGCCAATCCTCCAAACAAGACAATTGCTTCGGGTGCGGTAAAAGCCGCAAAGTCGGCGAAAGCTTCGCCAAGTATACGGCCTGTGTAGTCAAACACATACTTTGCGATGTGATCGCCTTGCATAGCTGCATCATATATGTCTTTGGATGTCAGTGCCGACAGATTCTTTGCACGAAGTATTGAATTGTCAGATGATTGTTCGAGAAATTCTTTGGCTGTGCGCACTATTCCGGTTGCCGAGCAGTAACATTCCAGACATCCGCGACGTCCGCAATTACATTTGCGTCCGTTTTCACGTTTTACAATCACATGACCCAATTCTCCGGCAAAACCGTTGGCTCCATACACGACCTTACCATCGACAACAATACTGCTGCCTACACCTGTGCCAAGTGTTATCATGATAAAATTCTTTATTCCCCTGGCCGCTCCGTAAGTCATCTCACCAATTGCTGCTGCATTTGCATCGTTGGTGCATTTTACTTTGAGTCCGAAGCGTTCATGTAATGCTGAACATAAAGGCAAAGTACCTTTCCATGGCAGATTGGCGGCATTGTCAATGTTGCCGGAGTTACGGTTGGCATTAGGGGCTCCGATGCCGATACCTTGTATATGGGAAATCTTTATGCCGGCATCATTAATCATTTGCATCACGGTGTTGTAAATCTCAGAGGTAAAGCTTGTAAATTCGGCTTGCTTCTGAGTCTTTATAGAATCAGAGCATAGTATTTTTCCGTCCCTGCCGATTAATCCGATTACAGTATTGGTCCCTCCGATATCAATGCCTATCACATATTGTCTGTCCATATCAATATCAATTTATTAGGGTGTTCAGTTTGATGTTCCAAAAAAAACGTCATTCAAAACACCTGAAAAATTAATAAAAACACGTGCTTAAAAATATTGATTTTTAGCGCAAAAGAGTACATTGAAAATTTGGATAATTCATT
>RIBL01000037.1 GCA_003762875.1 Muribaculaceae bacterium Isolate-110 (HZI)
AATGAAAGAAACCAAGAAAACACTCCAAAATCAACTATAATTGTATCTAATTTTTTAAATTTGCATGTCCTATGAAACGGTGCACTTCTCAATTAGAATCTGGCGCACTTCTCGATTAAATTTTACAACCTTGACGGAAATTCATTTTACGGATATACCAAATATTTATTATGATGAAATGAATTTAGCTGCTCCTAAAGTGTTATCCGTTCTTAAAAAGAGATACAAAATTATCCCTAAGTGGTCTTATTTTGTCATACCGGAACTTGGCATAACCTTAGGAGAGAGTGAAATTTTTATCTATTCTGAACGGATTAAAGATTTATGGCTTAACTCTAAAAGACCTATAACAAGTTGGTAAGTGTGATTTTGAAATATAAGTTAGTAACAAGGAAAGATAACCCCTGAACGGTGTTCCTTTCCAACCCATTAACATCAATAACACTAATAAGTATGAGAACGAAAATTTATTTAAGAACGCTGCTGATAGCCTTTGTTACCATATTGGGGCTGACATCTTGCACGAATGAAGATGAACCAAAGGACATCACAAAAGAAGTAACGATGTATGTTTCTTCTGAAACAGGAACTATGGATGATTTTTTTGATGCGGATAAAACAGATCCGATAGAATGTATGCTCGTCAAGGAGCAGGGAGAGGATGAATATCGTCCTTTGGCATTCTGCGGTATTCAGGGCTTCGAATATGAGAAAGGCTATGAATACGATTTGCGTGTCAATAAGACAACTTTGGCAAATCCACCAGCAGACGGTAGCATATACAAATATCAGCTTGTTCGGGTCGTAGAGAAAAGACAGGTCGGTAACCCAAACGAAGCTGAATAATGCGTACAATATGATGTTAACGAAGCAGGGTAACGGCAAGCCGTTACCTGCTATCCCATTAGATACAATTAGATATGAATATACCTACTGCAATAAAGAAAATACTTGTTCATAACCATTGGGATGAATTTAACTTTCAAATTATGCGGGATTATTACGCTGATAAATTGAAACAATCCTATTCAAAGTTTGATTATCCTTTGAATGAAGGTATTATAAGCAAGATTGCTCTATTCTATAACATGAAATTAGAGCTGAACCAATCTGATATTCTTTATTTTGATGTCAAGAAAATAAAGAAATACCGCCCGGAAGCTATGCAAAAAGTGGCTTTGAAGTTAGGGGGCAATAAGGTTATCTATTTAGCAGACATTCATCCCGGCTATTTGATTGTGTGGTTAGATGAACAAGAACAAGTGTGGGCTGATTACGACAATCTTGTTTATTATTATGGCAGTGATATATTCAGTGGTATTCAAAATATAGTATCGGGCAATATCCTTGATGCCAAAAAAATTAGCATCTAACGACGAAAGATAGCATCTGACGATGCTCCTTTCTAACCATTCAATATAAAGCAAAATTACAATTTAATGACTAACTTTTAGCCCGGTTAGACAGACCGCTTAACCCGAAATATGAAAACTAAGAAACATTATGTTCATCTTGTCACTTAGATGCAGCGTAGTTGGCTCATGTTTCTCATTATCCATTTAGACACTCAAATAGGGCCAATAGAGTGTGTGCTACGAATATGAATAGACTATTTATGCCTTTTATGGTAGTTGTCTGCCTAATCTTATCGGCTTGTGACAAGGATGATGTTTTACTCAGCGAAACAATGGTGTGGTCATATGAAATCCTTACGCCCGACAATGTCAAGTTTCTGGGTTCCACCGGTGCGGAAGGTACTCCTAAGTATTCATTCGAGGCAAACGGCAAGCAAGGCGATATGATAATGACTTGTGAGAATTTCTTTTCGCTTAATCCCATCTCGGGAGATTCTTATACATACGATTGCGGATGGGCAATGCTTAGGGTAGATGCCAATCAGGTGAAAATCCATTTCCCTCAATATGTTTCGGATGCTCAGTCTGCATACGAAGAGATTAGGATTTCGGCAAATGACGGAGAAAAAACGGTTTATACTATTATCTGTTTGTCCCGAAACTTTAAAGACGAAGGGCATACAGACCCCGAACCTGAGACTTTACCCGAAGAGGCAAAGTTCAAGATGATCATGAATGATTTCACCCCCTTGATGCATCTTGACAGTCCGTTGCCGGCGCCTCTCGATTTGATTACCTTCCGAATCACGGACGTGAATGGAGAATATTCACCCATAGACTTCCCTGAGTTTACACACTATTACGATTCTATCGTGTGGAGTGCGGATAACTTTCCTCACACGTTCAGAGTGTATGAAAATAGAGTTACAGCAGAAGGAGTTGAAAAACATATTTCAACACAATGGAGCTCGCACTTCTTTAAGAGCGGTACGATAAAGAGCCATCTTAAAGGCTACCGCGATGGGAAAGCGCAATATGAGACTTCGCACAATATGACGATATACGAACGCGATTTCTTAGGGCTTCAATGGGGCATAATCGTCATGCAGAAGCCCGAGAATCTAACAGCCTATTGTCTATTGGATAGAGACTATGAATATAAGGTATATGACATTGTTGCAACGAACGACGCACCTTATTCTCAAATCATTCCGATGAATCATAAATTGTTGTCTGACGCTGACTTTCTGCCGGCAACGGAAAAAGCCGTCAAGACTCTGATGAAGAATAATGTTGGAGGGGGAGAAGATGGCAAAGGCAAAGAAAACCTATTCAAATGTCTGCCCGAAAAAGGTGTGGAAGCCGAATGGTATTGGGAAAACGAAACCACCCGCATGTTGATGTTGCATCGGCTTTCAGATGGCACAGACGGGCCGGCGCAAGAGAAGTATTATTTGCATATCGAACCTAAATAAGTATTTATGAATAGAGTAATTGTCTCATTCCTATTTTTTATAGGAATAGCTGTATCATCTTGCACAACCTCTAAAAGCGTTGTATCGCAAAATGCAGATTTGTCTAAATATGAATATGCCTCAATCATCAACAATGACACCTATCACATTCCTGCCCAACTGATGGAATACGAAATACAGTTGTTTGATGCAGTAGAAGGCTCTCGTCTTAAGTTGGTCAACGATATGCGTATAAACGAACTTACTTCGGCTCAACAGTCAAAACTGCTTATGGTGAAATATGGGATCGATGTGACCGAAGAAGAAACCATCGTAACTGTAAATTTCATAGATTATCTCACCAGCCGCCCGATAGCTTCATGCCGTGGCGCATACACTACATTAGGATTGAGCGTACACGCAGACATTAGAGGCGCTATAAAACGCGTTGCCAAACAAATTGCAGAAACATTTCCCAAGTAATGTAAGACCTCTTAATGCATCTGATAGAAATTGAGCCGCAAACCTCGCGGGTCGGCCGTCTGTAGCAAGGACTGGCCAACCGCCTAACGCTGTCGCCCGCCAGGCCATCAACAATAAAAAGCAAAAAGTCATGTTTGATTACGAAGAAATAGATCGGACAGTCAGAGACAATAATCTTCATTTAAGAAAATAGAAGATACCGATAAGGATATTTTGACGCAACGGCTATATATGGAACTGTATAGTATCACAGACCATGATTATCTGCTTTATATTGACGTGAGAAAAAATAAAAAGAAAGTTGATAACAAAGTGTGATAACGCCTGGCAACGTTCCACGCCAAAGTTATCAACACTGACAACACAGGCAAAATCAATTATGTAACATGGGAGGGTTGAAAAGCGATTAACAAGCGAAGGAACTGCCCTAACGGTCAGCTATTCGCAACCCATTACTAACAATAGTGCGATGAATAAAACAGTTCAATCCATAGTATCATTGACAGCTTTCAGTGCTTTGCTGATAGCCATAACATTATTTTGTGGTGGCTTAGGCATTGGGCGTTTGTTCGGAATATATGGCATTATGGAATATTGTCTTTTGGGTATGCTTGTAATCATAGATATACTGGTAATCTACAAGGTCTATAAATTATATGCAATGCAACCTAAAACCATAATGTTATTGTTGGGCTTGGAATGTTGCTCTATCTTTTTGTGGCTTGTCTTTATCAGTATAGACCAAAGTCTATTGGATTGGCAAATTACAAACTTTATATTGCAAGCTGTCAGTTTAGACGGCTTCATAGGAGATGAACGGGGATTGAATATGCTTGCAGTCTTGTGCGGCATTGTTTATCCCCTTATTGGAATTGGGTGTTTATTCACCGGATTGGGATTTGTAAATAAGTTAGTAACAACGAAAGATAGCATCTGACGATGCTACCTGCTAACCATTAAACAATGAATAACAATCATTTTAGAAATATAATATTGCTGACCATGATGTCGGCATTATCGTTGGCATTTGCGGGATGTGCCACAATCCGCAAAACCGGTGCTGCTCAGGATTCACGGATTTGTCTGAGTGAAGTGAACAATTCAGGCTGTGACAGGGCTTATCGAATCATTCACGGAAAATTGCGTCCGTTGGAACGTCCGCAGGTCAGATTTGCTATAGAGAAAGCTTTGATTGAGGAGGATTCCTGCTGGGTGCTGCTCCGGGTCACAGTACCGGATCAATCCATAAGGAAGCATGAGCGGTATAATGCCTGTGTCATGCTTTCAACCGTGGATGGGATATTGAATTTCCCGGAACTAAATCTTGACAACGACAGCGGTCTTCCCGAAGCAGACGAGCGTAGCGACAGTGAGGAAACACAAGAGGACACGATTGTGGAGTCTCTTGAAATTGACGCCCGGAAAGGAAGCCCCGGATATGCCTATATGAGTTTCCGTTTCTGCTATCATCCGAGTATGGAAGGCAACGGAGCAATAATATCCATATTACCAAGTCTTGAAACAAAGCGTTACTTCTTCCAGCATTCTCCAGTGGAACTTCCCGTGTTATGGTCGTACAATCCGGCAATGTGGAAGCGGGCGCAACAGTTGCCGCAGTTCATACTGCTTGATAAAAGGCCGGAATATGTCTTACACGGTAATGAAAAAAATATGTTCAAGTAATAATAAAAACCGAAATCAATGATGCAATGGATAAAGAAACTGTTCGGGATAAGATGTCCCGAACGGATAACGGAAGAGTTGATTGAGCGTCTTCCTGCCGATAAACTCTGCCGGAAATATATCGACGGAGAACTGGCAAGCGATATGGAGAGCGAAGTATTCGACAGCATAATGTGTGCGGTGGAACTGCATACGGAGGTCATCAACGGAGGTTTCAACCAATACTACTACAATTCAGGAGGCGAACGTGCGCAAAAAGCCGAGGACACCTTTGTCAAGCTCGGAGCAGACCGGATCGCTGATGTCGTGAAACGAGCCAACGACCAATATGCCGCCAACCGTGATGAACTGCAATCGGTATGGGACGGAACGAAGGAAGGATTCGCCCACGGGTATAAAGAGAAGCTCTTTGATGCCTTCGATGATGAGTACTATGCCTTGATGAGGAATGACCGGCAACTCTACACGATGATAGGCACATACATCAAACAGCATCCGCAGGAGTTTCTCACAGAAATGACCGAATGGTATGTGCTGTTAAAATGAATTATTCATATGGATACATCCCGAATCCCGATCGTTTTAGGCTATATGCTGATACTTATCCTGATTGCCACCATAGGCTATGCCTATTACAATGAGGAGCAGACATTGGTTTCTATGGAAACAGAGTCTCGTAATACCAATAATGTCCGCTGTGAGATTAACCGATTGAACATGCGCCTAACATCGTTGACAATGATGGGCGAGACAGCATTTGAATGGACTGAAACAGAACGGGGGGATTATCGTCAAGAACGTATGCATATAGACAGCACACTGTGTGAGTTCAGCCGGATTTTCATTTCGGAAGCAGCCGACATAGACAGTCTCCGTATTCTTCTTGAGGACAAGGAGAAGAAATTGCTCCAGCTTGCAGAAATATACCGGCGCCAAAAGTCTCTCGGTGACGAGATGGCCAACAAACTGCCCGTGATAGCTCGCCAGATTGCCAAAGAAGAGCCAAAGAAGCCGAAGCGTAAGGGATTCCTCGGCATCTTCGGCAAAAAAGAAGAACCTGAGCCATCTACCACGACAACTATACTTAGTTTCAACCGCAGTCTTATGGCTGAGCGCAGGGCGCAGAACGAAAAACTTAAAGCACAGGCTGATAGCCTGTCACAACAAAACAGAAATCTTAATATCCGCTTGCAGAATCTGATTAGTTATCTTGACGGTAAGGCCCAGGCTGATCTCCGACAGCAGGAACTTGAGATTGCAGCTACCCGTGAAGAATCATATCGTGATATAGGTGTACTAACAGCCATTACCTTACTGATGCTGTTCGTTTCTTTTGTCATAATACACCGCGATATGCAGCGAAGAGACCGGAACAAGAAAAAACTTGAGGAAAGCATACGGCAGAACCGGTCGCTGCTTGAAATGCGCAAGAAAATCATCCTCACCATATCCCATGATATACGCGGTCCGCTCAACGTGATAAGCGGCAGTGCAGAACTCGCCATCGACACCCGCGACAAAAGGAAACGCGACGGCTACCTGAACAACGCGCGGTACCTTTGCCGCCACGTAGTCCACCTTCTTAACAATCTGCTGGATGTCTATAGGCTCAACGAAGCTAAGGAGACCCCGAACAATGTCCCGTTCAGACTGAACGTATTGTTTGACAGAATAGCAATAGGTGCGGCGCAGATAATCAATGACAAGGGGTTGCTGTTCAAGCACGATTACAGGAATATTGATGTGACGGTAACAGGAGATGAGGACCGGATAGAACAGATTGCAGACAACCTGCTGTCTAATGCCGTCAAGTTCACTCAATCCGGTTCCGTTGGAATCGCGGCTTCATACGACGGCGGCCGGCTGGTTATGGATATAAGCGACACTGGTATCGGAATGTCGGAGGAAACCGTTGACCGCATATTCAGGCCGTTCGAACGTGCCGACAACGTGGAGCATATTGAGGGGTTCGGACTCGGACTTTCCATTACGAAAGGTCTGATAACCATGCTTGGCGGAACTATTGACGTGATCAGCAATGTCGGCAAAGGTACAACTTTCCATATTGCCATACCGCTTGAACTTACCGGAAATATAGAGACGGCCGATATCCAGGAAGCAAAGCCAGCCGGAGTATCGCGCCTGCCGCATAACGTGATAGTAATCGATGACGACCCGCTACAGCGTGATATCGTAAGCGAGATGCTTGAGCGCAACGCGGTCTCTTGTGCCGTATGTGCCACAGCCTCGGATGTGGTAAAGGCGATGCGTAAACGAGATTTCGACTTAATACTTACGGACATAAATATGCCAGGCACCAACGGGTTCGCATTGATCGAACTGTTGCGCAAGTCAAATATCGGCAATTCAAGGACAATCCCCATAGTGGCAATGACCGCCAGGGACGATGACGATAGCAAACCTCTGTTAAAACGCGGATTCTCCGGATGCATCTTCAAGCCATTCTCGATGCAGGAACTGCTTGAACGGATATCAATGGTAATGGAGAAACCTATGGTCCCGGATGATGTACGGATTGACTTTTCACCGCTCGTTAAAAACGTGACCGAGCCGGTAAAGATATTGAAGGGACTTTCGGAATCGACTTCCACAGAGATAGCTGTCCTGAAAAAGAATATTGGGCATGACGACAGGAATGGCGTTTCGGCCATACTACACAGGATTAAGCCCGTATGGGAAATGCTCGGTATTGAAAGCTGCCTGCAACCGTTGAGGAAATCTCTGTGGGACAGGAATTCTACACCTGCGGACATCAAGAAAACCGCCGCCGGTGTGATTACGGCAATGGAGAATCTGATTGAGAATATAAACGAAGAACTGAAGACGATAAGGGATGAAGAGCAAAATACTGATAGTTGAGGACAACGTGACCCTCTCCCAGATGCAGAAGGACTGGCTCGCACGCGAGGGGTATGAAGTCACGACAGCAACAGATGCCGTCGTGGCACGCAGGCATATACGCAAAGTGGATTTTGACCTGATACTCTCTGATGTACGCCTGCCCGAAGGGGATGGCCTGTCATTACTTGCATGGCTGAAGAAAGAGAAACCCGGAATTCCGGTCGTAATCATGACGGAATACGCCTCATATCCCGATGCTGTCAAAGCCATAAAGATGGGCGCGCAGGACTATCTTCCCAAGCCGGTACATAGGGAGCGACTGTTCGAAGTTGTGAAGGAACTGGTACATCCGGCCGTGACCATACAGCATTCGCTTGAACGGCTTTTCAAGCGTGACAGCGCGAAGGCGCGTGAGGCGTTGCATCTGGCGGAGCTTGTGGCCCCCGCTGACATATCGGTACTGATTCTCGGTGCCAACGGAACCGGCAAGGAGTCCATAGCCCGTACCATTCATTTCAACAGCCCAAGAAAAGACGAGCCGTTTGTCGCGGTGAACTGCGGTGCCATCCCACCGGAACTTACAGCCTCCATGTTCTTCGGTCATGTCAAAGGCGCTTTCACGGGTGCGGATTCCGACAGAAAAGGATATTTTGACGCGGCGAAAGGCGGCACACTGTTCCTTGACGAAATCGGCACGTTGCCTTATCACACACAGTCATCATTATTGAGGGTATTGCAGGAGAATGTCTATATGCCTGTCGGTGGAAACACGGAACGCCGTGCCGATGTGCGCATAGTGGCGGCAACCAACGAGGATATGGAGAAATCCATCGCCGATGGGCGTTTCCGTGAGGACCTGTATCACCGCCTCTGCGAGTTCGAGATACACCAGCCATCCCTTGCTGAATGTCCCGAAGACATCCTCCCGCTGGCAGAATTCTTCCGCAAGAAGTTTTCGGATGAGCTTCACAAGGAAACCTCTGGATTCAGCCCGGAAGCCGAGCGGCTTATGCTGGCACACTCATGGAGCGGCAATATCCGCGAGCTTCAGAACCGGGTGCGCAGGGCAGTGCTGATTTCAAAGACAACCGTTATCGCAGTCTCGGACTTGAATATCCGCAAAACATCAAATGATAATGTCGCAAAAATCGTTCCTGATTTGCGCCCAATCAAAGATGACGATGCTGAAAAGCAGCTTATCATCCGCACCTTGGAATCCTGCAACGGCAACAAGACCAAGGCTGCGAGAATGCTCAACATAAATCCTACGACATTATACCGTAAGATGAATAAGTACGGTATAAAGTAACATTTAAGCCTTGGCATACAGCCCTTCTCGCTACTTTTTTGTAACTTTGGGGCGTGAAATAGAAAATACAGGTAGGCGTATTCCGATATGTCCGCCTTTACATACATAAGTTCGCAAGAGTCTCAGACAGAAATCTGGCAGTTGATGTTTAAGGAGAATCATTGCGTAATGCTTATGCTGTGCGTATCGCATAGCGTGGTGTTGCGTATTCTCCTTACGGTTTTGCCAGAACCGCTGTCTGAGTGCGTGGACATCGCGCTTTTTTCTTTTGCTGTATAATAGAGAAATGAAACGACATGGCAATGGTACGCATCATAACGGCAATGACTATCGACGGTTTCCTCCCGGATGCCGACAATCCCCGGATACGTTGGCTTATGACCGATGCCAAAGGCTTCCGTTTTTGGCATGACATAGGTACATACACACTCGAAGCGGATTACCCGGTCCTTGACCTTGTGTGTGACAAAGGCAGCACCGACAAATCCTGCATATACACCGCCGAAGTGTCGGATTTGGACGGTATGGATCTTATGACACGGCTCTTCCGTTACAATGTCATAGATGAACTGGTAATCCATATTCTGCCTGAGATTGCAGTTACAGGAACCCGCATCTTTCAAAACGGCACACCGTCGGGGTGGGTATTAAGTAAATCCACCCGGTTCAGAAACGGTATATGTCGAAACATCTACCGGCGCAAAGCGTGATAATCTAGCAATAGACTATTGCATACCGCCGGAAAGTCTTGCATTTTGCAAGACCTCTGATTTCCATCATATTACGCTTGTATATTTTTATCACACTGATATTCTGATGAATATCGGTGTCTTCTCGTGCCTTTTGGCGCCGGTGGCACGACATTAGCCAATATATGTAGTATAACCGATTGCGCAACACGGTGTAAAACAAACCAATTCATTTACATCAAAAAAATCAGCTATGCTATATAATGAAACAGTGCATAAGATGTTTGCCTCGCTCATGGAACGCTTTGACAAGATGGAGCGGGCATTCGAGCGGATGAACAAGCTCAAGGATTGTCTGGACGGCGACACGCTGCTCGACAACTACGACCTGTGCCGGTTGCTCGGCGTCACCAAGCGCACCCTTGCGAGATACCGACAGAAGAAGCTTATCCGCTATTACATGATAGACGGGCGTACCTACTACAAGGCATCCGAGATACAGGAATTCCTACAGATGAAAGGGAAGTCGCTACCCGCCGCCGTGAGCCACTGAAACATATCGTAAAATCTAAAAACCGTAACATCATGGAAATAATAAGCATGGACATCAGAACCTTCGATGCCCTGTTCTCCAGAATCAGGGAAATCGAGGAAAAATCCGAACTGCTGAGCCGGAAGAATGAGGACATCGGCCTTAAGAAATGGCTCGACAACGAGGACGTGTGCAACATCCTCGGAATCTCAAAGCGCACCTTGCAGACCTACCGCGACAAAGGCATCCTGCCGTTCAGCCGTATCAGGAACAAGCTCTTCTACCGTCCGGAGGATGTAGAGAGACTATTACAGTCGTCGTATCACCCAAACACATCACAGCTATGAGCCATTATTTTATCGACAGGCAGGATCCGCGTGTGGCGGACCTGTTGCGCCGCCTCGGAAACATCGGGCAGGCGCTCGGACAAGTTGAATCGGTCGCACGCCCCATGTTCAAGGGGGACAGGTTCCTCACTGACGAGGAGTTGTCGCGCCTGCTGAAAGTGAGCCGGCGCACCTTGCAGGAATACCGCACCGCTCGTCTTATCCCTTACTACATTGTACAGGGAAAGGCCCTGTACCGGGAATCCGAGATACAGAGCTTTCTTGAAAAGGCGCACCGTAAATGCGTGGAGGAACAGAAGTGGCTCTAAGAGCCGCTGAGTTCCGCAATATGCGCTGCTATCAGGCATAGGCGGGAACGGTCTGCAATCACAGGCCGTTTCCCGTCTTGTTCCTGAATTTATATTTCCTTCTCTTTGCCATTTCCTTATCCATGCTTTCGTCAATAAGGGTAATTTCAGCACTTGATGCCTGCATACGCAGACGCTTCATGTCCTCATCAACCTTGCGGTCAGTCACCTGGGCGTATATCTGTGTCGTGGTAACGCTCTTATGTCCCATCATTCGGCTTACTGTCTCAATGGGAACGCCCATCGACAGAGTGATATGGGTTCCGAAATTATGCCTCGCCTTGTGGAAGGTAAGGCAGAAACCGTACTCCTTGCCGAGCTGCCGGGTAAGTTTTATCAAATAGGTTCTGCTATAAAGATTGAAAATCTTACCGTCCTGCCGCTCGTCCCTGTATTTCTCCATTATTCGCATTGGGATGTCAAGCAGGCGTATCGCCGAGCGACTGCCCGTCTTTTGCCTGTTTACATGTATCCACCACGTACCGTCCGGAGTCTGGGATATGTCATCCTCAGTCAACTGTTTAAGATCTGCGTATGCCAGCCCTGTGAATGTCGAGAAGATGAACCAATCGCGCACCCTTTGGAGATTTGGGGCATCTATCTGTTTTTCCATAAGCAGTTTCAGATCGTCAAGCCTCATGTGGCGGCTCTTGCGACGTGGCAACGGTGGATGGAGCCTCGCATATGGGTCACGGCGGAGCGTGCCCTGGCTGACTGCTCGCATCGTCATCTTCTTCAGACGGTACAGGTGTTCGTGAACCGATTTGGGCTTGAGTCCACGGTCTGCGCCGAGAAACACCTCGAAATCGTCATAAAAAGATCTGTCAAGCGCACGGAGCGGCACATCATCCATATCCCGTTTCCCAGTTACGAATGCAGATAGATGACGGTATGAGTTGAGATAGCTTTCATATGATTCCTTTGTGCGGTCTACGCCCACACGCTTGTGGAATTCCTCGTTATGTTCACGGAAAAGAGCCAAAAGGGTCGATGGCTTGCGCCCGATGCCCTTCATGGCGTTCTTAACAAGCTCGGCGGTGACGAAGCCAAGGCTGCGCCTTATATCCTCGTAATGTTCGTTTATCTCAGCTGTCAGCGAGTCTATGGCGCGGTTCACGGTGACTGCATTGGCACTGCGCCCGTCCGCCCGTCCTTTTTCGGGGTTCCAGATATCCGGGTTCACAGACACTTTCGTTCCTATCTGCTCCCATTCGGCATCTATGCTGACCTTGCACAGAAGCTGGCATGTTCCGTCCTTGCGGACTTTTGTCCGGTTGATATAGAAGAGGATGGCGAATGTGCTACGCCGTTTGGGTGTATTGTTGTCTTTATCCTTTTTCATGACTATGTGGGTTTTGGTTTATTAAATGGCGACAGTGAAGCGTGACGCTATCCGGCTGTCAAGGTTCTGTGTGTCTGTCCCGATTTTGTCATCGGTCACTTTCGCGTAAATCTGCGTCGTGGTAATCCGGTTATGGCCCAGCATACGGCTGACGGTCTCAAGAGGCACACCATGTGCAAGCGTGATCTCGGTGGCGTAGGTATGACGCCCGCAGTGATAGACCAGCCTGCGCTCTATGCCGCATATCTTGGCAATCCTTTTCAGATATGCGTTCATGGTGGAGTTGCTGTACATCGGCAGGAGTTTACCTTCAGGTGCCATTCCCCGGTATTTCTCGATAATTCTCAATGGCAGCTCAAGCAACGGTATCTCATATTCCACCTTCGTCTTTTTTCGCGAGGACCTGATCCAGACCGTACCGTCCTCGGCAGTTTCAAGATTATCTTCCGTCAGAAGACACATATCGCCGTATGGAATGCCTGTATAGCAGGAGAACAGGAAGAGATCGCGGACATGGTACAGACGGCTGTCGTGGAGCGGTGTCATCATAATCCGGTGGAGTTCCTCCGAAGTAAGAAACTTCTGCTCACGCTGCGGCTTTTCTGCCTCATATCCGGCAAAAGGATCTGCGGTTATGATGCCGTCGGTGATAGCCTCCGACACTATCATCTTCAACCGTGTTGTATGAAAGCCCACGGTGGAGGTGGCGAGTCGGCGCTGTGTACGCAGGTAGATGTCATACTTGTCTATGAAGGAACGGTCGATAGCCGTAAACGGAATGTCCGACAGCTTATACTCCGTTTCCATAAATGTTGCCAGGCATTTGTAGGTGTAATTGTATGATTTCAGTGTGCCATGAACCCGGTTCACACCGACACGCTTAGCGAAGTTCTCTATGAACGTTCTGAAATATCCCATCAGCGTTTCTTGTCCGAAAGCCATCCCCTGTATCTGGCACTTCACATCATCGGCAGTCACGCCCATGCGGACAGCCGACAGTTCCTGATAGACGGAAAGTGCGCTTGCCCTGATTTCGTCAAGCTGGCGGTTGATTTCCCTTGACGCGGCACTCTTGCCCGTGGCACGGCCGAGCATCCATGCCTTAGGTGATGCCGAGAGTTTCGCGCTGAAAGCTGCCTCCGAGTATCTGCCTACGTTTATACGCCCCATCACCGGACACAGACCGTCATCCGACATCTCGCTCTTTTTAAGGTAGAACGAAACCTTTAATCCGCTCTGTTTCATAACTCTATTCTTTGTTTGCAAAATTAACTGATATAGAGTAATTTGTAGGTATGCAAAACGTAGCGGAACCACGAATAGGAATCACAGATGCCATCCCGGAGCCTATATTTCTTCGCAATGCCAGAGAAAATCGCTAAATTTGCAGTAGCAAAGATGCCTGACAAGCGGGTTCTATGACATAAGACAGGGATAATCATCCATCGGCAAAACCGTCTTCAAGACCGGATTCCGGATAGGAAAAAGGCAACGGATAGGTAGCGATTCTATCTCCTAACCCTTCCAAAAACCGAATTTTCCGCCGAAAGCACCCTTCGGACGAACAACGCCAATCTCTCCTAACTCTCAACACATTACTTTATTCCCCATTTATTGCCATAGTCTCGCGAATTCTTAGTATATTTGTCAACGCTGTCATGGTTGTGTAAGCTGTCGCTGCTACTACGATACGTTCTTTAAAACCGTGTTTTGAATTGATACCAATTGATCCCAATGTCAGATACGTTAGAGCAGGAAGATATTGAATGCAATCATCGACATGGATGAAGTGATTTCCACGCAGATGATCCATCCTATTTTTGATGTTCATATCTAACTTTTTGAATGTCCTATTGTATACTCCAAAAGTTCCAGCAACTATAAGAGCTCCAGGCAAAATTAACTGCTTTGCATTAAAATTGGAACATCCCGGCTTGCACTGATTGGATGCTAATATACTATCAATCGGCAAGGTGTTGACCGGTTGTTGCGTTGCTTGAAACTCTTCAAAATTGTATACTTGTGCGTACCCGCTAACTTGTGAAGTAAGAAGACCAAATGTCATTAGACTTCCTACCAATCCATTTATATTCATTGGCATGTCGTTTGTGCGAATGCCAATGCTCATAAATCAAATTCGACGAATGCAAAGCATGGGCAATGACTGCCCAGAATGCACCCGTCGGATTGGTGTTATGAACGGCAAGTCTCGCCCATGCAATACACGGACGTTAGCGACTTGTTCCCCATTCATAATACAATGAAATTTCCGACGTTTCATTCTGATTGGAACAAATAGCAAACGCTATTAATTATGTTATTAGAAACCTCTGCTTCCTATATTTAGCTACAAAGTTACAATTTTTTTAATTCTCAATCAATAGTCGTTTTAATATTGGTTCTATACTTAAACTAAAATAGTGATTAATTTTATTCCCAAGTTAACCTTAATCCTATCGGTATTGTAAGTTCAAATGGTTTATCCTGTCGTATTGTCTTGATGTCAGAGTCGGGTTTGATGGCTCGGCATATACACTGAAAGACGGTGTAAAGTGATATTGTATGCCTATTCCGGCTCAAGCCGAAATTCCGGTGCATATGTTAAATTGAGCAGAACGAAGTGTTAAATATTCAGGCGTATAGTTTGACCAGGCGGAAGATGAAGAAATCGCGATCTCGGACACCGCGCATTTGCGAGCGGAAGATCTTGACTTTAGAGTTGAAGGCTTCGGCGGAGGCATTGGT
>RIBL01000038.1 GCA_003762875.1 Muribaculaceae bacterium Isolate-110 (HZI)
AATGAATTATCCAAATTTTCAATGTACTCTTTTGCGCTAAAAATCAATATTTTTAAGCACGTGTTTTTATTAATTTTTCAGGTGTTTTGAATGACGTTTTTTTTGGAACATCAAACTGAACACCCTACCAAATTATTATATGCTTCCGACTCATAGATGTCCTTATTGTTGTCTGGCATCCAGTCGTATTTTTTCTTTGATTTCTTAGAATTCCAAAGTTTCAAATATCCTCCTTCAATAATAAAATATGTATCAAATTCTGTACTTATTAGATGATATATTGAAGGGTATAATAGTTTCAAAAATTCTATATCTGCCAAATCTCCAATATGACATTCTCCTTTTAAAGCACTATAGGTCATTGAAAGATTATTAAGCCAACGCAAAAGCTGCCTTGGATTATCAAAATAGTCCATCACATCTTGAGATCCAAAGAATGAACCAGAAGGTTTTATATATTCTTTGAAAATCTCCAAGTCTTCAGGACGAGTTTTAAGCCAATTTTCCGCAAAGTTGGTTGCATTTGTACGTAACCCGTTTTTATCATATTGTGGCAGAGAAAACTCCAATTGGAAAAATTTTTCAATATAGGTTTTCTTAAGTGCTTCGGAACTATCATGAAGAGCCTCTTCAATATATTTCTTATCGAAACAGCTTACAAATACAACATTTGAAAAATTCGCACTGCCTCGTATAATTCTGAATACCTCCAAAATCTCTTCAGATGAAAGTCGGTCTATGTCATCTATTATAATAACAATTCTTTCATCAAGTTTCTTCAAAGACTTAGATATGTTATCTTGAATACTATTCAATGATTCATTGTCCAAGATATTAGAAATGCCATAATTAAGTTTTGCATCAAGAATATCGAGATACTTTTTAATCAGATTTGCTATCCGACGATTTATCCCCATAAGGTAATTGGCAAGCAACATATAAAACGCTTTTGTGATGCTTGCATCTGGATTTAAAAGCCATGGGGTAAAATTTACAACAATAACAGGTTGGTTCTCAAATGCTTTCTCAAAAAGGTTGATGAATGAAGTTTTTCCATGTCCCCATGGAGCAGTAACGGCTAATGAATAACTGCAATTCTGCACATCAAGCTCCATAACAACTTTTGAAAGAGTAACTGCAAATACGTTACGAGAGAAATTATCGTATTCTACATTTTTAATAGGAGCATCAGAAATCAGAGACAAGAACTCTTCTTCGTCATTTTCTTGTTCATGCACTGCATTTACATTCTTTCGACAATACCTGCGCCTATATATTTTTATATTGACAATAATTGCACATATAATAATCGCCAACCCGAGTAATACTAACAAGTCAACATATGATATAACAGATTCAAATAGATTCTCAAAATGCCAAACCCTATTTATGAATCGGTAATATGCCCAAATGACAATTACACCAAATAGGGAATAAATGTAACTCCATCGTATGGAATAATACCTAACTTTCAGAAGTTCTCGACACAAATAAACGCCAGAAAGAATAATTATAATTACATATACAGCCGATAATTCAACAGTATTATTAAAGTATTTATCTGTATAGATCACAATTGTATTGTCTACAACTGTATTATATAATGGCAATAATAGGTATGTTGCAAGACCAAAAACAAATAGCGTGATTGTTCCTGTTAAAGTTGGGTTAAAAAACCTTATGATAAAATCCCGTATTGATTTATATATTTTTTTAAGCCTCATTAATCAAGTTTGAAAATTGTTTTCTTCTCCAAATGATAATCCTATATTGCAAAGGTACTCATTTTTAGCGAGAAATGGGCTATGAAAATGAAATATCCCTTGAGAAATCCGGTTAATCGGAAACTCAAGGGACATTTGTTTTTAGATTACGGAATGAAGAACAGAGCGAACTCGGTCTTGCGGCGTTTCAGCAGACCGGCGTGGCGTCTGCCCTTGTAGCAGCAATAGCTGATATACTCCTGATAGATATTGCGGTTGCCGGCCTCCAATTTGCGGATAAGGGTGCTTTTCGGTATCCTGCCGGAACCCAAAAGTCTGTATTCACCCACATTGTACGAGAGTACCGCAAGCAGCAGCGCGTCTTTCCCGAAGCGCCGGAATGTCGAGCAACGCTTTATAAGGTCAGCCCTCAGCAGCGAGTCGGCCTGCGCTTTCGTCAGATTGCAGGTGAGCTTCTCACCGGGAAGGAGTTTATGGCCGTAACCTATACACGGATGGTGCCGGGCATAGTGCCATCCCTCAAAGCTCTTTATGCAGGCCACAGCCCTGTCAAAGAGCGAAGCCGGTATCATCAGTCTGTCCGGTGGCGGCTCCCCGCCACCCTGTGCCGCCATCCCGGAATAACCGAGACTGACGGACAGGATAATCAGAATCATTCGTACTACCATAGGCACACCTTACTTTTTATGTTCCACTCCCGGAACCACCGGATGGAAAATCACTGAATCCACAGGAAAGCGTATTCCAGGGATGAAACCGTCGCCATCATCACTACTGTCACCGTCATCATCCTTATTTTCGTTGTTGAACGAGAAAGTCAGCATGAACATCTGGTCGTCGTTGTCCTCGAAATAAATATCGATCTTCTGCTGGTCGGCACACTCCGAGGTGTAGTAAAGGCGGAACACCTCGCGGTCAAGCGGGTAACGGTCGTTGGGTCTCAACACCATGCCGTCATCCATTCGCAGAGTGCCTTTACCGTCAGGCTGGAAATAGCGCACGGTGTACCTGGCATCCGAGAAACGCCCCTCCCGTTTGAGCCGGCAACGGATTTCTGTGGTCTCGCCCTGTTCCAGACGTGTCGGCACGGGCATGGTCTCCACCGTGAACGGATAAGTGCCGTCCACATCTATGTCATCCTCGCATGAGAAAAGCGACAACGCGGCGAAAATGCAGCCGCAGAGCGCGATAAGGAAATGTATCTTCTTCATGTTCATTCTTGTTTTGATTTTTAATTGATGATGAATTTCACGCCCGCCCCGAACTGGGTGGCGAACTTGCTGACAGAGCCTCCCCAGAGGACACGCTCACGGATGCCGGCAAGCAGGACTATACGGTCAGTCAGGTAGCATTCCGCCTCCAACGTCACGGCACCGCCGTATATGAAAGCGTCCTTTGCCATAAGCCGGGAGCCGTCAGACAGTAGCCTCTTGCCCCAGTTCACCGACTCATATCCGGCAAGTGCCGAACCGCCTATCGACAGGAAGAATGTCTTGGAGGCATCCGAAAGGAAGTTCAGGTAATATCCCCCTTCCGCCGTAAACTGCGCACGGGGAATCGACATATTCTTGTAGCGGTAGCTCTTTTGTAGGTATTCGGCACCGAACACCCACCGGTTGGCACGACAGCTGTAAACCGACATGGCGGTACCGAGATAGAAATCACCCGAAGAACCTCCGACAAGGCCGCCGCGAAGTTCCAGCCCCTTCATACCGGGGAGGCAGCGCTGGGCGTATGCCTGCCCTCCGGAAAGGGCAAGCGACACTGCCGCGATTATTGCTATTACATATCTTCTCATGGCTATCTCACTTTGAGTTCATTGATCACACGGGCACGGACTATATCCTCGCACTCCACGGTGAAGGACTGGTGGCGCCCGCCGCTCTTCTCGTTAAGCTCCACCACGAGCATCTTGTCTTCCGGAATGGTAAACTTGTCGAAAGTGAACACAGTGCGCCCGTCCTTCTTTCCGGCTACCTCGGTGACATAGTTGCAGGCACGCAACGGGAAAATCACCTGCTCCTGCACGGCGGTACGCTTCATCACCTTCTTGTCAACGATCTTGAATGTCACGAAATCCACATTGAAAGGCACATTTGAAGTGTTGCGTATCTGCGTGTGGAAATACAGAAGCCCGTTGTGGGTGTAGATACCCTTCAGAAGATACTGGATGCCGAAAGCCTTGCTCCCGATATGCTTCACATGGCGCTTGTTCTCCTTGTAAATGGAGGAATTGATGAGATGCACCAGCTTCGGCGACTCGCTGCCGAGTTCCTTCAGATAGATCTCAAGGGCATTGTTGGGTCGGTTCACCTCGCTGCCGTCATGGATGAAGTCCTTCATCTCCACATTGAGGATCAGAGGCTCGTCGGCATACTTGACATTGAAAGTGTAGAAGCAGCCGCTCTCGGTGATGACCGATATGTTGGTCTCGTCGCGGAACCCCTTTACGGTAGACTTCACGCGGATCACGTTCTCCGCTCCGTCAGCCTTCCCCGCGATAAGGTTGGGCGAGCCGAGATCGACATACTTAACCGCCGCCGGGAAGATGATATGAACCGTCTTGTCATAGGTCACTTCCAGACCGTAAGGGGGAATCATGCGGTCGAATGTCAGTTTCCTGGTAAGACCGTGGTAGAGGTCTCCCTCGGTTTCCTGTGCGAAAGCACTCACTGCGCCCATCACAAGGGCGAGAATCAAAAATAACTTTTTCATGTCGTTTGAAATTTAGTTGATTGATATTGATGTTGGTTACTGTTTCTGATAGAGCATAAGCGCATGGCCGGATTTCAGCCGCACCTTCTCCTGGCGCATCTTCTTGGAGATATACTGCGACACACCCTGAATCGCACCCTTGCCGAGTTCCGACAGAAGCTGGTCCCCGGCGGACTGGTTGGTGATGGATATGGTGGTGCCGAGGTTCTGACCCATGTTGGCCGCCATCTCCTTCACGGCGTTCGCCTCCATAGAACCGGGGATGAATATGCCCGGCTGCCCGTCGTTGTCATACACCGCGAGTTCCACAGGAATTATATTGCCCGAATGTTCCACCTGCGAGATTGTGATGTCAAGACGCTCGCCCTGTATCCGGCAGTCGCCCGTAATGAGCGAGTTGCGCGGCAGCTCGTGTCTTCCGACACGCATCGGCTCAAGCAGCCTCAGCCGCACACTCTGGCCGCTTATGACGGTCTGGTCGCCATGCACGCACACCCTGATTGTGTTCCTCTCCTGTGAGGCCGTGCCGCCGACAGCCGTGTTGAACCCGAAATTGCGGGGTTCCGACAGCCGGGCTATCATCACGGAATCACTAATAGGCTGCGCGAGTGACGACACCACCGGAACAGACACCCTGCCGACAGGTACCGCCTTGGCCTTGCGGCCGTTGTCCGGCTTGTCCTTGTCCTCATCCTCACGCCCGGCATTGCCGTTGTCCGAGTTAGGCATATACTTGGCCGCAAGTTCATAGGACTTCTCCAACAGCGCCACCTGCTCGGCATAAGATGTTGTACCCTGAGTCTGCTGCTGTTGGGCCACAGACTGCCTTAGCTGCTCGATCTCCTCACGCATAGCCTCCTTTTCGGGGTCTTCCGCAGGCTGCTCATAGAAACTGCCGAGCGTCTCATTTATCTGTCGGTAGGCGTTATGCGACGAAGAGAAGGAACCGCTGCGAGACGAAGTTGCCACAGGCTTGCCGCTCTCATCATCCACTATCACCACATCCGAAGGGATATCCACCGTAGAAGTATCACCGGATACAGAAATAGAACCGGGATCAGACCCGGAAGCTGTCATTTCCTCAAGAGTCCGCATCTTCTCCTCGCGTTTCTTGCGCATGGACTCCTGTTCGTAGGCCGTCATCTTGTCATCGACAATCCCGGCGTTCCTCGGATCGGGCAGCTCGGTATTGAAGCCCTCCTGCCTCTCTTTCTCCGCACGGTCGGAATCCGACGGGGCAAAGATGAACCACATGCAGGCGGCGAACACGAGGAACATCAGGGCGAAGACCAGATATTTCTTCACGGCCTGACGGCGTTTCAGTTTTTCGGCATCGCTACTCATCTTCTTCCGTATTAAACTGGTTAAAGAACTCTTCCATGCCGCGCACCATCTCCTCCTGCGAGTCGGTACCGGTGAAATCGGGAACCTCAATCGGGGTGATCTCTATGACCTCACGGGGAGTGTCATCACGCCCGATGTCGTAAATGGCACGGAATATCATATAGAAATTCACCACGGCGAACAGCGCACCCAATATCAGGATGGCGGCAAGCCTCTTTTCCGGTGTCAGGGCACCGCAGAAGGAGCGCAGGCGGTCGTCGGCCGCGTCCTTGACTCTGATAAATGTTTCCTTTATTTTCATGTCGTTTCTTGTTTTATCGGTCAGATACCCTCAGGTCGCGGTTCTCCACTACCCGGAAAGACTCAAGGATGAAACCGTGTGGATTATTGTCACTTCTTGTGGAGTTTATAAGCCGTCCCCGTGTCACAAGGGAGCGCTCGGTGACGCTTTTCTCACGGATGATTGAGAGGCGCGAGTAAGCCACCACATCGTAGGGATAGGAATGGAAATCGCATTTCACGCTGTCTATCTCTATGCGCTGTGTGATATTTCCCGATATGACACGGTTGTAGTACCCCTGCTCGGCGAGGTCGCGGTAATGGCCGTATGCCGAGCGGTCGGCAAGGAACAGGGCGCGCTGTATGTTGCCCTCGATGGCGCTCTTGTCGGGAGCCAGCGAGAAGAACAGCTCGTGGAAACGCTTCACATGCTCCCGTGCCTCCACGGGGCGGTTCTGCGAGAGGTCCTGCGCCAGAGCCAGCATCAGCGACTTACCCTCGTCAAGCACATATATCTTCTGGCGCTGTGCCTCGGCAAAACGGTATGCCTTCCATACCGAATACCCCACAAGGAGCGTGCAGGCGCACAGGTAGACTATGCCGAACAGACGGAGCTGGCGGAAGCTGCTCTCGATGTTTTTTAATGATTTGAACTGCATAAGAACACTGTTTTAATGATTGTCACTTTATAAGGCGTCCTGCCACGTTACCGACAGCCGCACCTGCGGTGCCCCCGGCTATGGAGCCAGTCTTTGAAGCGGTCTGGTTCACGTTCTTGCCGTAGTTTCCGGCACCGCCACCGGCCTGCACTATCCATCCTGCCACGGTGGGTATCGTGAAATACCCGATTATTCCGATAATCAGGAAAGTGATGTACACGGCATTGGAGCCGTCGGGAATGAAGTTCGGGTCCGTGAGCTGCTCTATGTCCTTTTGGAGCATAAGCACCTGTATCCTCGCAAGCACGCTGCTGAACAGGTCGCTGACCGGAAGCCACAGGTAGATGCTTATGTATCTCACGAACCACTGCGTGAGGGTGGCATGGAATCCGTCCCATACCGATATGGCGAAAGATATGGGACCCAGTATCGAAAGCACCACGAGGAAGAATGTCCTGAGCGTGTCTATAACCAGCGCGGCGGCCTGGAACAGCAGTTCCAGAAGATTGCGGAACAGTTCCTGGAACCATTTCTTGGTGTTGTACATGGCGCGGTCTATGTACATTCCGCAAATTTCCGGCGCATCCGTTATGCCGAGGTCGTCGAGTTTTTTGTCAAACTCCTCCTTGTCCACAAGGTAGGATGTTTCGGGATTGCGTTTCATCGCCTCAAGCTCCAGCCGGTCTTTCTGCTCGCGGTACTGGTTCATGTCAAGCGTCTGTGTCTGCAATATGCCGTTGGTCCCGGTGACCACGGGTGAAAGCACGCTGTTGATTGTCCCCAGCACCACGGTCGGGAAAAACATGATGCAGAACCCTATCACGAAAGGACGGAGCAGCGGATACACATCCACAGGCTCTGCACGCGAGAGCGACTGCCACACACGGTAGGCCACATAGAACAGCGCGCCGAGTCCGGCGATGCCTTTCGCCACACCCGTCATCTGGGAACAGAGCGGCATCATCTCCTCGTAAAGATTCCTGAGAATCTGGTGGAGGTTGTCGAAGTCAATAGCCATCAGTAGCATAGTCCGAAGGATTTATGATTACCAATAGCGTTCGCCGGGAGCACCGTAGAGCGACAGCACGCGGTCCTGGTCGTTCTTCCTTTTCGCACGCAGGTAGGACACGCCGATGTTCTTGTTGGTGTAGTATCTCACCAACCCACGGTACTCGTGCATACGGGTGTAGCACTTGTCTATGACATCCATGCGGTCCTTGTCGCCCATAGATAGGCCGTTCTCGTTCACCACCGTCTTGAGGTCGGTTAGCACCGACGCGCTTTCCTCAAGCAGCTTGGTGTAACCCACGGCTATGGCGCTCAGTTCCTCCGGCGAGAAATACGGGTCGGAGAGCATACGCTGGAAGTTGTTCACATAGATGTCGGTGATCTCGCCGACCATGAGGATGGTCTGCTGCACCTTGCGGGCGTCGCGAAGCAGGTTCTTGACCTTTTTGAGCGCGTCGTAATAGGCTTTACCCTGCTCGTAGATTTTAACAGTCTCCTGAAAGTTGTTGAGCATGGTGCTCGCCGTGGACGAGGTATGCACGATGTTCTTCGAGGCGTTGATGATGCCTTGCGCGAGGTTGCCGGGGTCGGAGACCACCCACTGCGCGTTTGCGGTAAGCCCGGCCAATGACAGGGCGGCACATACAATAAATGATTTAATTTTCATGATTCTAAAAAATTTGTTGGTGAATAAATCTGTTATTTTCATGTCGTTTCGGAATCTGGATTGCGTTTGCTTTCAGCGAGCTGTCTGATAGCAAGCTCGATATTGCCGCCGAGTTTCTCCGTAAGCCGCATGAGTTCAAGCTTCTCGGTCTCTTCTGTGGTGTAGCACACATATTCCTCAAGCGACACTTCCGTGGCATAGACAGCGGACTGCGAACCACCAAGACCAATCCATACCTCCTTGTATTTCCGAGACGGGTTGTTGGCCATGTTGATGGACAGGATCTGGGCGCGCTCCTTGTCGGTAAGTCCGAGCAACGCCTGTATCTCATCGAACTTGTTGACATACTTGCGCTGGTCCAGGAGAATCTTGCAGTCGGAATTGTTGATGATGGTCCCCTTGACAATCGGGGACGATATGATGTCCTCCACCTCCTGAGTCACCACCACGGCCTCCCCGAAGAATTTTCTGACGGTCTTGAAGAGATATTTGAGATATTCCGCCATCCCTTCCTTGCTGATGGCCTTCCAAGCCTCTTCCAGAAGTATCATCTTTCGGATACCTTTGAGCTTCCTCATCTTGTTGATGAAAGTTTCCATAATAATTATGGTGACGATTGGAAACAATACCTTGTTGTCCTTGATGTTATCCAGCTCGAAGACAATGAAGCGCTTGTTCAGCAGATCCAGCTGCCGGTCGGAATTGAGCAGGAAGTCATATTCGCCGCCACGGTAGTACGGTTCAAGCACGTTAAGGAAATTGAACACGTCGAAATCCTTCTCGCGGGTGCGCTTCAACTTCAGTATCTCCAGATACTCGTCACGGATGAACTCATAGAATGTGTTGAACGAAGGCACCACCGACCTGTCGGCGCGTATTTTCTCCAGAAAGAGATTGACTGCGTTAGACAATGCCACTTCCTCGGCACGGGTTGGCGGCTCGTCATCACGTTTCCACAGGGTGAGGATAAGCGTCTTGATTGACTCTTTCTTCTCGATGTCAAACACCCCGTCTTCAACGAAGAATGGATTGAACGCTATGGGGTTATCCTCCTCGTATGTGAAATAGATGCCGTCCTCGCCGTGTGTCCTCGCGTTGATAAGGTTGCATAGACCCTGATAGGAGTTGCCGGTATCCACAAGCAGCACATGGGTTCCCTGCTCGTAATACTGCCTGACCATGTGGTTGGTGAAGAACGATTTGCCCGAGCCGGAAGGACCGAGGATAAATTTGTTGCGGTTGGTTATCACGCCGGTCTTCATCGGCAGATCGGAAATATCCAGATGGACAGGTTTCCCTGTCAGGCGGTCAACCATGCGCATACCGAACGGGGAAAGCGAGTCCTTGCCGGAGGTCTCCTCCACGAACAGGCATAACGCCTGTTCGATGAAGGTGTAGAAACTCTCTTCCGCCGGAAAGTCACCGGCGTTACCGGGTATCGCCGCCCAGAACAGCGTGGGGAGGTCAACGGTGTTCTGGCGCGGCTTCGCCTCCATGAGCGCCAGCTGGCTCCCCACGTCGTTCTTGACACGTTTCAGCTTCTCGCGGTCGTCGCTCCATGCCATCACATTGCAGTGCGCCCGTATCGAGGTCAGCCCCTTGCTGTGGGCCTCGTTCAGATATTCCTCTATCCATTCACGGTTTATCTGGTTGGAGCGGCTGTAACGCGACAGCGAGTGCATGTTGCGGGCGGTCTGCTCGAACTTGCGCAGATTCTCGGCAGAGTCGTCAATGAACAGGTACTGGTTCACAATATGGTTGCAGGTCAGCAGTACACCTATGGGTGCGGCGAACGACAGGCGGCAGTCGCTGCGGTCGGTGGAGAGTCGCTCGTAGCGAGAATCCGTTGCGACGCTTGCCGGCAGATCCTCCGGGTCCGACAGCGTGTGCAGGCACAGAAAGTTGTCACCTATGCGCATCTCGCCCGGTTCAAGGGTGATATCTTGCAGGCAGGTGGTGTCCTCCTGCGAAAGCGAGAAATACTTCTCGATGATTCCCGCGCATTTATCCGTTCCGGTGATGTCGGCATCGGACAGGCGGCTTATCCTGACAAAGCCGCTGTCGTTGATTATGCGCTCGAACTGTGAGCAGGCTTCGAGGAAACGTGTCGCCGTCTCCCGGTCCTGCATCTCCTTGGGAATGATGAATCCCCGCGTGAGTGCGTTGAAGTTGCTCATCGTGCGGCTCCGCTCCTTTGTGGTCTTGGTGAGGAACAGGTAGCAGTCGTGGCGCAGGTACGGACGCTCGTTGAAATGCCGCTCGAAGGAACGGCTGAGGAAACTCAGGTCGTCACGGCAGATATCCGGCTTATAACTCTCCTCAATGAAGAAATCCTGCTTGTGCACGATGCTGTATGCCGGCAGCACTTTCACCGCCTTGGCCCATGCAGAATGCACCGCCTCGTACTCGGCCTGCGTGAGCGTGAACAGCTCCGGCAGCTCCACACGGTATGCAACGGTAATGTCCGCGTCCTTGCTGATGATGCAGCCCTCCTCCACAGAGAGCAATGGGAACTTGCTCTCAAGTGTGGCGGCTTTCATTACGTTTCTCATACGCTTCTTTTTTTTGAGGTTGCTGAAAACAGCCGGTGGAAACTCCTGCGGCTGATGATGTGGTGGGGTCGGTTACGCGACGCCTGCAATTTCATGAGTCCGAACTCGCCGTAGCGGGCGTTGAGCCGGAACGTGCCCCAGACAAGAGCCGAGGCCGATACCGTTCCGAACCCTATGCACACCCACTGGTCTATGCCGGCCATGTACATCACCACGAAAATCACGAACAGCGCGAGAAGTCCGCCGGCGAAGATGAACAGGTACTGGCTTTTGAGACCCTTGAATTCCGGGCTGCGTCCTATCCCCTTGTTTACCTGGTATTCCGCCATGATCAGAGGAAGAATGAACGGAGAATGGTGGCCGCCACTATCAGGAAGATGCAGGCACCGAACCAGGAGGCGGCGGTCTTGGAGGTGTCCGGATCTCCCGACGAGAACTTTGAATAGACCTTCACGCCTCCGATAAGGCCGACAACGGCTCCGATGGCGTAGATGAGCTTGGTCGCGGGATCGAAGTAGGATGTCACCATGTTTGTGGCTTCCGTGATGCCGCCGATACCGTTACCCTGGGCGTATGCCCCTGCCGTGGCGAGGAGTGCCAACGCTGCGAAAATGATTCTTTTTTTCATGTGTCGAAACATTTAAAAGTGAGACAAAAAAATGATTTCGACCACAAATATATAGCACTTAATCCTTTGATTTACAAGTCAGACGATGCGTGTCGCCGTATGTCATCACGTTGCATCGCCGATGCTGTTGCGGAGGGTAAAAAACACATAAGGCATAGATGATAGATAGAAGATAAAGGCTAAAAAGTATGTGCCATGATTCCGATTTTCTTGACGGCAAAATTAGCCGTGTCCCTTGTGGATTGAGCAAGGCCCGGCCTTGCGGTTTTTGGAAAAATCATCCTCGCTGCGCTCCGGTATTTTTCCAAAAAGCCTTGCACAATCCGGTCCACGGCTGTAATGTCCGTAAGAAAACCGGAACACTGGCTCCAAGAGCCGGTCTATGTCTAATTAAAAATTCGGTATATATGAAAATCAGCATCAGTCTCGAAATGAAGTCACGCCTGCAAAACGCGGCAGCTAACGGAAGCGTGGTGGCGGAGGATATACTGTCCGAACTGGGAAAGAACCGCGACGCCTCGGAAACCATCAGAGGCACATACAACTATTTCACGACCAAGCGCATCAAGGCGAACCATGATTCGTACCACAAGATACGCATCATGTTCACGGCCTGCGCCAAGAACCTTGAACATGAGAACTTCCCCGACAAGGGAAATCCGAGCGCGCCGTGGTTCAAAGAAAACCGCACGGACATCGACCCATCGACATTTGTAGGGCTGTTCAAGAACCTTCCCGAATATGACTCCGAGGAGATAAAGTATTTCATCAGCGCCATCACGCTCGACAGCCGAGTGACGATAAGGATCTATTCGGGCATGAAGGACTTTTACGAGGCGTACTGCGAGGACAACTACACCATAACCACCGACAACGATGTATCCACTCTCCACAGTTCATGTATGCGTACCGAGGAGAAGGCCCGTAACGCAGCTGACTTCTACCGTAACTTCGCCGGAGCCAAAATCCTTGTGGCCAAGGACAAGGATTCAAACATCCTCGGACGGGCAATCATATGGGAAGGGCTCAGATGGCATCGGGAATATGAGGCGGATGTGGATGTGTCACTCATGGACCGTATATACACATCCCATACATTCGTCATCGACATGATGAGGGATGCGGCAAAGAAAGCAGGGATAATATTCCGCAAGAAGTACAACGATTTCTCACATCAACGGGAGGTCGTTGCCCTGAACCCCATAGCGGAACTGGAAGAAGATGGCGAGACCTCCGCCGACCTTGTGCTTGACGTGCCGGTAGGTCAGTGGCACAAAAGAGGGGTTCCCTATCTTGACACTTTCATCAATCTGACTGTGAACGGGGAGTGTCTTGAACTCAGCAATTATTACATCGGCAACCAGATTGCCGATTGCCAGTCAACGAGCGGATATGCGACGCGGACCGCCTATGTGTGTCCGCGTTGCAATCGGGTTCATAACGATTCTTATAACAAATTCTGTGGACAGTGTATGTCGGAAATATATACGGAAACAATATTCGGGAGGGTGTTGAACGGACATCCGGTTCCATATAAGGGGGAACAGTATCCCTCCTCACTGTTCAAAAGGGGGAAACCTATACCTCAGCTGAAACGCTATCTGCAAATCGAGAGACTGTTCAATAACGACCGATAAGGAGGATGATATGGAAAGACTGATAGAACTGTATAATATCGCTTCGCCGTCGGGCAAGGAAAAGCGTATGGCGAAATACATAATGGCGAAGCTTAAATAGATGGGCATCGCCTGCCGGAAAGACAAAACCGGCAATATCTATGCCGTCAAAGGCAATGCCGAAACCTATCCCTGCGTGGTGGCACACATCGACGAGGTGCACCGTAACAAGACCGGGAGCTATGGCGCGTATATCGTGGCCGATGAAATGGTAATTTGTAAAATTTAATCGAGAAGTGCGCCATGAAATCTAACCGAGAAGTGCACCGGTTCAAAGGAGAATTTTAACCGGGGATTTTGAGTTATATTATAGTAATATCAACTCGGTCCCACAAAATGAAAACTATGGTAGAAAGAAACGAGGTCCTGACACGTTATCATGTCAAGGGTCAGTCGAAGCGCCAGATTGCGGGAGAGATGCACATCAGCCGCCACACGGTAGACAAGATCGTGTGGGAGTATGAGCGTGTGTGTCTGGACGCCGACGGTGTCTGCGACATGAAGGCGTTTGCAACACTTTTAGGTTCGGAGCCTAAGTTCAACACACCGGTGCGGACATGTCCGGTGGTGACGGATGAAATCAAGGGGATTATCCGCAATTGTCTTGAAGACAATCGTGTGCGTCGGGCCACAGGCATGCGCAAGCTTCAGTGGACGTGTCGCAGCATCCACACGATGCTTCTGGAGCGTGGCTTTACGCTCAGTTATCCGAGTGTGTGCAATCATGTCAGACGCATCAGTGCGACCATGGGCACCAGGCCGCAGAAGGAGGTCTATGTCAGGCGCGAGCATGATCCCGGGCAGGAGTGCGAGTTCG
>RIBL01000039.1 GCA_003762875.1 Muribaculaceae bacterium Isolate-110 (HZI)
AATGAAAGAAACCAAGAAAACACTCCAAAATCAACTATAATTGTATCTAATTTTTTAAATTTGCATGTCCTATGAAACGGTGCACTTCTCAATTAGAATCTGGCGCACTTCTCGATTAAATTTTACACATTTAAACCATCTTTGATATAGTGGAAGCATCCAGTAGCCGATTCTTGCAGATAATATACCTACGTCTGCCCCTGCAATAACATCGTTTAGCCAATGGCGACCGTTATACAGACGCAGAAAAGCGACACAAACAGCAATGGTATAAGCCCCAATTCCCATGTCAAAGCCATATTCTTCTCTCATTAATTCTGCTCCTGTAAACACAGTGGCGGTGTGCCCGGAGGGAAACGAGTTCCTTGCATTGGAATCCGGTCTTTTTTCTTTGAATGAATATTTTCCTATATTTGATGTAGTCTTGGGCTAATATTTTGACTACAAGGTTATTTTTGAGAATTCGCGTGAGGATGGGCAATGGATAAGAAATTGGTAGTGTGTTTGGTTACGCTATATTTCTCACGCTTTCAAATAACTCTTTTACTTTGATGCAAAGTTAGCATTTATTTTTGGATTACGCCTCATTTCGGGGCGTAATTCTCTTTTATATTGTCTTTTCCGCGTCGCAGAAGCGACTATGCTTCAATAAGAAAAATACGAAATAAGGATACCATCATATCGAGGCGGAGTTTCCATAACCACAGGCAAAGGTAGTCCGTGTTCTTATCAGCCATGCAAGGTCAGGCCCTTCGGGTTTCGTGGAAAAATCTTCCGCGCCCCGAGGGGCTTGCGGTATTTTTCCAGAAAACCTTGCACGGCTGGAACACGACCTTTTAAGCCTGTAGTTATGGGAACTCCGGCCCCATAAGCCGGAATAACAAAAAACAAGATGGTATATGTCAGAAGCAACAAAGAACAAGTACACCCTTGAAACCCTACTGCCGTTGAATGTGTCATACGACAGGGATCATATCCTCAGGCAGCAGGATGTGGATATGGTGAACAAGCTCGTGGAAGTCATTGAAGGCTCACGCTCAAGCCTCACGCCTAAGATCGGAGACAGGATGCGTCATGTTGACCGGGAAGGAGATTTCTACGGATATGCGCTGCTTGAGAATTTTCGGGCAGACAAGATGTCGGTATGCCTTGCACCATACGTGCCGTTTGTAGGGATCAGCGATCCTGATATATGGCTCAGTGTAAGCGGAGGGCCGTTCACAAGCATCGATCCCACCGAAATGAAGTTCATCGGATGGGAGGACGGAGTGTTCAGTGCATGGGGACATTGCGGACCGTGCGCCAACGGAAGTGTGAGATTCATGGCGAAAGTTGCCAAATGGGAATACATTGCTCCGGAACCCCTTTATGGAGATTTCACCACTGAGACATGGCGCAAACTGTATATCCGCATCAACGAGAACCCGGAATCACGCTACCGGTATGTCGCCAACGGAACAGCCTTCCGTGACGATGCCGACTTCGACAGGTTCAAGAAGAACTATGAAGCGACAGTTTTCAATCATTCTGAATCCATGCTGGTGGTATGGTGCTTCCGGGATAAGACCGAATTCCTGCCGGAGGATGAATGGAACAGACTGGATTTGCCAGTGCAGGAGCGTATGTACAACGGACAACTCGTGAAAGTTAAGGTTAAAAAAGACATGGAGCGCCATATCTCTACATTCTACCGCATAGAACTACAACCGATAACTTACTAAAACCATACGATATGCAGACAACAACATCAACACATGCAGGCGGCAATGCCGACCTGCTTTCCGGTATTCTCGGAGTGGAAATCCGGAACGAGGAGAAGATAACGGCACAGGACAGGCTCTATTGCGAAAAGCAGCAGGAAGCACTCTACGAGAGCCTTGACCAGATAGACCGCTGGTATGATATTTTTACAAAAGAGGCTGAAAGATACGGTGAGAGCAACCGTATCAGTTACAAAGTAAACGGAGAGATATCTTATCGGGAGAGAGTTTATCCGGATGACAGCAACTATTCACATCACGAATTCAGACCGTTCAAATCCATCAATATGCTCGCATCCGCAAATCACAGTGCGAATCAAAACTTTGCAAGCAGGATAATCGGATACTTCAACCGCACATACAATGTGTCGGTATCGGTTCCCGAAATAGACGGCAACACTCTTAAAATGGGGTTCCGTCCCCAATACATGACTTATGTTGATACGGTCATAGAACATCTCGGAGGACGCAGTTTCCGAAAGACCGCCGAGGAAGAACTCATCAAACGCTTCCACCACCTTGTGAAACCCAACCGATGGAGCAAGGTTAAACCTGAATTGAAGGGAGACAAAATATCTTTTCCCAATATCGTGATATTCGACTCATTCTATCATGATTTTTACAACAAAAACTCTATGGATTATAGCAGCCATCAGAAAATGTCGGATTTCTGTGAAGGGATAGCCTTTGGTGCCGACGACGTGTTGTGTGGAGACCGTGAGATGGTTCTGCGTTTGAATAGGAACGAAGTGGATACCTCAATATGGTATGACCTCACAACAACTAACGCCACGGGAATGAAGTTCTTCCGCAACGGGAGGATAGATGTACGGTTCAAGGACAGAGAGGCGGCAAGCCTGTGTTTCAACCGTCTCCGCCTTGACGAACTGCGGTTACATGAGGAATAAACAAACATAACAGAGAACAGACAGCAGGAAGCACGGATATCGGCAACGGTGTCCGTGCTTCTCCATTTATAACCATATCCCAAAACGATCATGTACGCCATCATACCCCAACAGATTCCCCCGAACAAGCGGGAGGAGATAAACGAGAAGATACTTTTCTGCATAGATTCCGGCAAGGACACCATACCGGCGGAAAGCATCTATAACTGCTATACCGGCATAGGAGGGCTACATAACCTGCGGCGTAGCGACTACAACAGCTACAAAGAGTATGCCGAGGCAAAACGAGAGTTCGAGATGGGCCAGTTCTTCACGCCACACGAGATATGCCGCGACATGGTGGATATGCTTTCACCCCAACCGTCGGAAATGATACTCGACATGTGCTGCGGCATGGGAAACTTCTTCAACCACCTGCCGAACCAACGCAACGCGCACGGGTTCGACATAGACCCCAAGGCGGTTGCGGTGGCAAGACACTTATACTCCGATGCAAATATCATGCAATGCGATATTCAGCAGTTCGCACCGGAGAGCCGGTACGACGTGATAATCGGCAACCCGCCGTTCAACCTTAAATTCGGCATCAAAGTATCGCAGGTCTACTATATAGACAAGGCACACGATGCGCTGAATCCTGCCGGTATACTTATGCTGATTGTCCCCGCATCTTTCCTGCAAAGCGAGTTCTGGGAGAAATCGAAGGTCAGGGCCGTAAACGCGCAGTTCTCGTTCATAGGACAGACCCTGCTTGCCCCTGACGCCTTCGCATCGCTCGGAGTCCGCAATTTCGGCACCAAGATAATGGTTTTCCTGCGTCACTCCAGACATATTGACATGCAGCCATACAACGCAGACGATTTTGTAAGCGCGGAAGAACTGAAACAGCGCATTAATGACGCACGGGCGATGAAAGCCCGGCTCAAACTGCCGCTCATGCAAGAGGCCAATGTCATAAGCCGCGAGGAACTTGAACGGTTCGAGTATCTGCTTGCCAAATATATGTACGAGCTGAAAGCTCACAAGCGGTTGAACCGGCATATAGACAAGACATTGGAACTCGTTGCAAAATTCCGCAACCAGAAACCGCCCGAGAACTGCACGCAGACCCAGCAGGACGAATGGGAACGCAAGAAACTCACACCTAACAAAGTGCTGTCGGTTATACAGCGGTATATCCGTAACCAGAACACCGTTCGTCGCAAGGAAATAGCGCTCGTCAAGACATCCTACGGATTCAAACTCAAGGCATACGCTCCCCGTCTCCTTGACAAGGGTGTCCGCAATGCCGCAGGTATCAACGACCTGATATTGGAACGCGCGGAGCTTCCAATACCGGAAGAACCGACAGAGGCGAACTTACTCCAATATAAAGCCGCAATGCAGCTGATACGCAAAAAACGGCACAGATATAATCTTCAGAGCCGGACATTCGAGAACATGGAGCCGCTACCGGAATTAACCGAATATCTTGACAGGGCAACTTTCGTGAACAAGGACATGGATGTGTGCGAGTTTACAAACCTGCAAAAACACGATCTGAACCTCGTGTTGCAGAAACGGTACGCCCTGCTCAACTGGCAGCAGGGTTCCGGCAAGACAGCGGCAGTCTATCAGCGGGCGAAGTATCTGCTGAAATTCAACAAAGTTCGGAATGTCATTGTCCTCGCCCCGGCCATAGCCACGAACATGACATGGGAGCCGTTTCTGAGAAACAACCGGGAACCATACAGATTGCTGCGGAACTATACCGATTTTGAGGAAATCCCCGCCGGAACATTCCTGATAGTATCGACCTCCATGCTCTGCAAGCTGAAACGATATCTCATGAAGTTCATCAAGCTGTCAGCACGGAGACTGTGCCTCGTGTTCGACGAATCGGATGAGATTACCAATCCCGTATCGCAGAGGACGAGATACATACTCGCCATATTCCGCAGGGTGAAATACAAGATCCTTGACACCAGCACCACCACCCGGAACAACATAACGGAACTTTACAGCCAGTTCGAGCTGCTGTATAACAATTCTGTCAACATGACCTGTTGGAGTCCACGGGTATATAAGCAGAACCGCGATAAGGAGATTGAAAGCGACAGCAACGACTGGTATGGAGAACCGTTCCCGGCTTTCAGGGGGCATGTGCTCTTCAAGTCGTGCCATTGTCCCGGAAAAGCGACAGTGTTCGGGATTGAGAAGCAGAACCAGGACATATATAACAAGGACACGCTTTTCGAGCTTATAGGCAAGACCATCATCACGCGCAAGTTCAGGGATTTCGCCGGCGAGAAATATGATGTCAGGACGCAGACGGTCATACCTTCACCCGGAGAACGGGAGGTCTACCGTGTGATAATAGAGGAATTCTGCCGTATATGCGAGCTTTACTACAACAGTACGGGCGACACGAAGAAGGACGCGGGACTTCGGCTCATGCGCCAGATCAAGCTACTGATAAAAGCCTGCTCGGTCCCGCATCTTATCGAGGGATATTATGGTGATGAATATCCGGGTAAAGTCCATCACATAGGCCGGATGATACGCCGGACAAAGGGGAAGGTCGCCCTTGGATGCACATCTATTTCCGCCTATGAGATGTATGCCGGGTACATAAAGGAACATTTTCCCGACAGGCCGGTGTTCACAGTGACCGGAGCCATACCCTTCAAGAAACGGCAGGCCATCGTCAGCGAGTTCGACTCCACAATCAACGGTGTCCTCGTATGCACGCAGCAGTCTTTGAGCAGCTCGGTCAACATCCCGTCTTGCAACCAGATAATACTGGAATCCCTGCAATGGAACATCCCTAAGATGGAGCAGTTCTATTTCCGCTTCATACGCCTCGACTCAAAAGACAAAAAGAAGGTGCATTTCGTGACATACGAGGATTCCGTGGAGCAGAACCTGATGGCGCTGGTGCTCACCAAGGAGCGTCTGAACGAGTTCATCAAATGCGGTGAGGTCAAGGAGCAGGCGGAGATATTCAACGAGTTCGACATATCCATGTCGGTAATCGACAGCCTGCTAAGGCGCGAGACAGATGCCGAAGGGAAAGTGAGGATAAGCTGGGGTCGCCAGCTGGTAACGTGATAATCAAAGGAATAATGAAAACATGCAATCCGTGGCATCCATTCCCACAGGCAAAGGTAGGCCGTGTCCCCGTCGGCTGTGCAAGGTCGGGCCGCAGGCGGTTTACGGGAAAATCATCCTCGCCGGAGGCTCCGGTATTTTCCCGTAAAACCCTGCACTGCCGGAACACGCACCTTTTGATGCCTGTGGAATGGAACCCACGGGTTCCACGAAACACAATTATGAAAATGGAAAGAATGAATCTCAACGAGGCTGAACTGACGGTAACGACGCAGTACATGATAGACATATCCCAAAGGACTGACTACAACATGACGCTGAGTGATTACGGCGACATGCAGGAATTCCTGTGCTGTTGCTCTGAACTGTTCCCGCAGGAACGGCATCCGCAATACAGATATGTAAGCTGGGACAACATACCGTCCATACTGATAAACCGTGAATGGCTGTGTCCCAACTTCTTCGACATAAGGGATGCTTTCGACCAGCTTGACGACAAGGATTTGGATGATTTCGAGAGATGGTGCGCCAGATACGGCTATGATCTGAGAACCGACAATCCGCACCTGCTTGTGGCTCATTACAGGAACATGTACGGCGACAATGTGAGCTACAATGCCGAATGTTATCTGCCGGATACGGATAACGAAAGCAGTTCTTGTATCTGTTATCCCGAAGGTTGGTTCGACCAAAACCTGCTGAGGCAGGAGATATTCGGTGACAATTACGATTAAAGACGAGGAATCATGAAAATCAACCATCTGTCACCGCTGTATCCAACCGACCCGCGCGTGCACCGTGCCTATTCGGAGATACTCAACATCGTCCTGCTCTCACGGCATATCATGGATGTCAGCAGGATGCTTATCGAGAGGAATGTCGGGCACGAATACGGTTCGCTGTCGGGACATTTCCACTGGTCGTTCCGGAACGACTGCTTCACACTGTGGCAAAGGACCGGATACAACCATTACACCTGTTTCCCGCAGAGGGTGATAGCCGTGCATTTCGGAACCATCGCCGCAAAGGACAAGGAAATAGATAACGTATCATTGAATTAAAAAAAATATTATGAGTCATCAGATAATCACAAAAATGGCATACAATGCCTCTACGCGCCATATCGAGACTTGGCAGCACTCCAACAATGTGTGGCCAAGGACCGACTGTTTCTATGCCATGGATGTCGGAACCGATGAAAAGATGTTTCAATTCATAAAACTTATTGCCGAACGTTCATGGCAGGGACGCAAATGGCGAAGACAGTTTGAGATACTATTCAAGGAATACCCCGAACTACGCATGGACTCGTATGAAAATGAATTGAGGGGCAAAACCTGGGAGGAATATTGCGCCATAAGACGCAAATATGAAGAACTGGCTGAAAGCAAACGAGGAGATATTGTAGCCCGGTTCAAGCAACTTGTGAAAATAAAATAGATGCCATGAAAAGTGTGACAATCTCCAACCGCGAGATAGCGACTATGGCCTTCGGCAGGTTGTGTAAGGAAAACAAAACGGATGCCGCCATAAGGCTCGCCCACGCGATGCTGCACTCACAGTCTATATGCCTCGGACTTGGCGATATGGAATGGGATATAGACCTCACCATCCAGAAATGCGGTGGCGAACCGAGGACAAACTACTGCGGATATTCGGCACGCTTCCATTTCTCACGGGAAACGGAGATGTCGGAACACAGATACCGCAGCATAAGAAACGAAATATACGGTGAATGATATGGAAAAAGAGAATAAGGAACTGACAATGGATTTCATCAGATCAGTAATGGAGGACTCATATACCCTTGTATGGGTCAATTATGATGACAATCTTAATGAGAACCTTGATGTCATAGAGACTTGCATGAAAGAAAAAAGTGCAATGACTCTATATGACAAGACCGACTACTGGTATCAGGATGCCAGATGGCATGGCGTCAGTCAGATTTTGAAGGATATAAAGTCAAGTTGTATAGACGAAGGCTTTGACGAGGATGCCGTGAAGGAATTTATGGATGCACGCCGCGATGATATAGTGAACATTATCTACGAGCGTGACGATTCGGACGCACTCGGAGACCTGTTGAAGAATACGGATGATATTCCGGTTCGGGTCGAGATGCTTTCCAACTATGACTGTATCAACTCGCATTGGCTGGAATCGCAGGGCGGATATGTCTATCCAGACTCGTATTTCGGTGATATGGTGGATGCGCTTAACCTCAATCCTGCAAAGGTAAAAAGGTTCCTGACAGAGAAAGGAATTGCCGTGTATGGCAGGTGCCATTACCGGAAATCGCGTGACGGAAAGGAACTGGTGTCATACGAGGATTTCCACCGGGAGCTTGTCAACTCTTGCTGCGGAGCCAACCTGCTGACCTATATAGGAAAGATAAATCTCAAGGAACTTTATGAGTCCGGTTTCTCGGTGGCAAAGGTTACAATTCCGAAAGACAACTATTGCGGCATATTCAGTTCGATGTATGGCGGCGGAAGTGTGCTTGATATGAAGTTGCGCTCGGATGTCTCTATTGAACTGAAAATTGAGGATTATCACGGATATCGCCTGATGATAGACAACCCACGAAAGAAATATGACTATTCAATAGGACAAGTGTACGGCGTAAGCGACTCTTTCTTCGGTGAGACAGTGAAACTTACGCCAGTCAATCAGGAAACAGCATAACAAACTAAATATTTTCCACATGAAAGATTTCAGAAAACAGATTGAAGATCTCCGTAAGGAGATTACCGAGGCGATTATAGTATTGCTTCGCAAACACGGACTGATGGAATTGGAATTCCCAGATTTCTACACAATACCCAACGCACCGGATTCCGTATATGTCATATTTTTTGACGATGACGGAGACCCGTTCGAGTGCATCATCACAAAAGTTTCGGTAATGGGTAACTCTTTATACCTGACCGCGAGAGAAAAGCATGACGGATACATATTCCGAACCGAGAGCCAATTCGACCTCTCGGTTCGCAGCCTTATATGGCTCAACGAAATCCTGCTTGCGGCGCAGGAACTGCTTGAACCCGAAAATGAACACTTAAAAACATAGACACTATGGCAACAGACATGAACAGGCATATATGGGAGGGCTGGACTGTCGGAATGTTCATTTCCGAACTCGCCCCCATAGTGGAGATGATAATGACCGGACAGAGCTGGCGCAGACCTTTCACCTCAAAAGTGGAGCTTGCCGAGTGGTGCAGGGAGAATCAGCCTTTCTACAAGAAACGTATCCCGGCAGTGAATAATCATTTCGCAAAAATGTATAACCTCAAATGACACGGATATGGATATTGTGAATCAAATTTCGACAACCTGCTCCTGCGACGGACAGACCGCACAGGAATATCTCGAAGCCGAGGTACGGCATCTTCAGGAATTGCAGGAACTTAACGACCTGCGTGAAGATGACCTGTATATGGCTTGCAGCAATCTTGGCATAGAAGACGACTATGTGGAGTATTTATCAACCGTGTGGCTATGGCCTGACGCACAAAACTTAACGATATGACCTACTTTCAGAACATCAGTAGTCTGGCGGATCTGAAAAAGAAGTACCGCCGGCTCGCAATTGACAACCATCCCGACAAGGGTGGCAGCACGGAAACCATGCAGCGCATCAACTCCGAGTTTGAGAAGCTGTTTGCCGTATGGAAGGATGTACCTGTTTCGCCGGCATCGGATTTTAACGGATACGAGAACGACTATGGCGGGGCATCCGCCGGGGAATACACCCAATATGTCTACAACGAATACCGGTGGAGAGGCAGCAACTACAAAGGACAGTCTTCACGGGAAATCGTGCAGATAATCCGTGACTGGCTCAAGGAAACCTATCCAAGATACAAGTTCTCGGTAAGGCGTTACAATTACAGTTCTATCTATGTTACCCTCATGAGTGCCGATTTTGAGGCTTTTACAAAAGAGTCCGGATATATACACTGTTCCATCAATCATTATCGGGTAGAAAGAGAGAAGGGATTGACAGACCGTGCGCATGAGGTAATGACCAACGTCAAGGATTTTGTCATGTCGTACAACTATGATGACAGTGACCCCATGACCGACTACTTCTGCACCAACTTCTATCTGACTCTCGGCATTGGCAAATGTAGCAATCCTTATAAGGTCGTGCTTCCGAAACTCGGCATGAAAGGCCCGAAGCCAAAGACATTCAGGCATCCCGAAGGTGCGGCGCACAAGGCTATCCGGCAGGCTCTTGAAAAAGGCCGTTTCGACTTTATAGAGAGCCGGCGGCATTCTGGGTACAAGGTATATGGCTCAGATCACTACGGCTCAAAGGGCGAACATTACTTCTGGCCGAAACAGTATTCAAGCGCCAAGTCAGCACAGAAACGCATCGACAAACTTGAAAAGGCAGGCATAATCTGCAAGCTGACCGGCTATAACGGCGGCTGTATCCGCTTCATCGGCTATACTCCCGAAACAGAACGTATGCTCCGACTGGAAGAGCAGGAATACAACGAAGCCCGCGAGAAATGGGAGTTGGAGAATGGCCCCCTATGTACGGCTTCGGCATAACGAAACAATGAGGATTTCTGCTTTTTATGGGAATCCTCAAAAACCTAAAAATTCTTATGGCACAGGAGAACATGGGCGACTGGATGGAATATGCCCGCGAATATGCGAAGGCCCAACGGGAGATGAAAATCGAGAAATGGGTTTGCATCACCATCGAATACCGAACAAACGAACGGCAACGGGTTGTTTTGTTCCGCTATGACCTCCCGCGTGATGTATATGAGCGTCGCCAATGGGTTGTCAGATGGCGCCATGCCCGGCTCCTGTGCAAATATCCCAAAGAGAACGTTCAGACTTATTTCTCATATTATGACAGGCGCACCGGTTTAAGTATGGATTTCGGCTCTGCCCTCTCCAGACTGTCTGCGGCGAAGGCCCAAATCACAATAGCCCGACGCAAGGAACAGGAATATTTGGAGTACCAGCGACAGAACAATCTGTTCTTTGACGAGTCAGAAGATGAAACGCTTGCAAAATTTCGCCGGAAACTGCAATTCAAGATCGAAAAATATACCGAACTTGAAAGAGAGGTTATACTATCGGTTCAAAATGCACGGTCACAATCATAAGCAATGTGTAAAAATGCATATTGCTTTCCAACTGTCGCAAATTTTGCGACAGTTGGAAAATGACTTTAATATTGGTGATGTCCTGCCGCTATTAAAATCAATTTTTAAGACAAGCCAACGGAATTATTTTTACGCCGTCAGGACGCGTATATGCGATTGGGCCACCGGTGATAATCAACAACAAGTCTGGCTCTCTCATCTTTATCTGAGTTTCCTTCTCATTCTTTTTTCTTACAAGTTCCCTAATTTCAAGAAGATGCTTGGCCCCCATATCAATTTCAGCCCCTCCAAGTTTGAACTCAATGAGAGCATAACGACCATCATCAAGATGAAGAACAGCATCCGCTTCAAGATCATACCTGTCATGATAATACGAAATAGATCCGTATGATGATTGGGAATATGCCCGCAAATCCCTCATGGCCATACATTCAAAAATAAATCCATAGGTCTTTAAATCCATCTGCAAAAGTTCGGGTGATAATCCAAGTGCGGCCACGGCAATAGATGGATCTGTAAAACCTCTTTTTTTCCCTCTTCTTATTGCTGTTGCAGAACGGACAGCAGGCGACCAAGAATCAATATCTTGAATAACAAACAATTTTTCCAATGCCGACACATAACTGTCAAATGTTGGCTCCGTACAACTCTCTGTCGTCAAAGCTACATCCTGAATCATTTTACTCTTTTTGGCGAGCGTGGAAATATTACGGGCATACGTGCGTAATATTTCACGTGCAAGCTTTTCATTCCGGTCTACGCCATCAACCGTAGAGATATCACTTGAACAAACACTTTGTAGATAATTCTTGGCGACCAACAATTTTGCGCGAGAAGTAGTTCCCAATAACGATGCAGGCCATCCGCCCCTGCATGAAGCGAATATAAGCTGTTTTATGTCAAGTTTTGATGTCTTACCATCAATAACCAAGTCCGGATTATTAAAAAGTTCCGTAAGAGATATCTCGCCTGTTGACTCACCAGATTCCCACAAACTCATAGGAAACATCCGCATCCGGGCTATGCGGCCTGTTCCGGTATGACGTATTTTTGATTTATCTACAGAATTTGATCCGGTAAGTATGAATTGTCCGACTTTCTGACGCTCGTCTACGGCTGTCCTTACTGCATCCCATAAAGTAGGCGCATCCTGCCATTCGTCGATCAGGCGCGGAGTCGCTCCATCCAAAAGAAGAGAGGGACGTGTAGCGGCAGTAGCAAGATAGCCATCCCGTGTGTCCGGGTTTTGGAGTTTCAGTTCGCTATTGGCTTGTTGTTCGGCTGTAGTCGTTTTGCCACACCATTTAGGTCCTTCAATAAGAACAGCGCCAAATGCTTCCAAATACTCCTTTAATATATGGTCTGCAATTCGAGGTAAGTATGCCATATCCGATATTATTGGTTTTCGTCTGCAAAGGTAGTCATTTTAAGCGTACCTACAAACTGTATTTTGGTTTTTTGTGGTATCTCATTTTGGTTTCTTGTGGTATTCTGTTTTGGTTTTTTGCGATAAAATAATCCTAAGTCATCAAGGTTATATCATTGCGCGTTATATGTTCTTAACGTCTCGTTAAGTTGTCAAGAAAAACTTGACAACTTAAATTTCTCTAATCCCTGTGAGACCACATGATTCGTATTTACTTTTATTTCATCTATGACAGTTAGTTCCAAACTGGAACCAACTCAAATCTCATAGATTCCCACGACTCAACTCTAAGTCATTTTGTTTTCCCTGATTACACATATATTCCATTTTGGAACATATGCTGTTTTCCTCTAACTCACCGAATTTACGTTTGCTATGTGCCTGGTAAGCAATAAAAGATTAAGCTCGTTACTCTTTATCCAACGCTTTTAAATCAAACTGAACAGAGTCTACTCCATTTTTACATTGATCATATAAAGAGCCTAATTCATTAAGTTTTGCTGTGTCTTGGAACACAAAACCCATATTCTGAGCCTCAGTTATAAAATCACTCCAAGTATCCCACAGGACATTGAATGGGAATGTAATCCCATATCTTATAGGTCCACTATCATATCTATCATATCTATCATCTTTATAATACAAGTATGTTAGCAAATCTGAAAAGTGTTCGATAATGTATTTTCTCATAATACAATCGATTTCTTTTTTTGCGGGCAAAGTATCATATTCCCCTTCTTTATCTGATTTAAAATTGTAACAACAATTTGAATATACCGTTCGAATATTATCAAACGACAGATGAGATTCGATTGCTTTTTTTTGGCAAAGTAGTTGCACTTTATCCATAAATTCATCAGTCAGAAATATACGTTTGTCTCTTTTAAGTTCAATTGGGAAAATATCTGTATGAGTGCGACAGAACATAAAAGAAACCCAATTAGATAATGGAGACTGCACAAGTAAATTATACAAAACGTCCTCCCGTCTATTGAGTTCATCTGTAATACGCTGTAAGTGTTGCATAAAAACAATGGTATTGAACGCGAAATCGCCATAGATTGATGCTAAATATAGGATCATTCTAACTATACTTTCCTCCTGTGCAGGAGTTTTATCCGAAGTCGTATGGCACAATAGAATAAGGCTGTTGATACATCCTAAATATTTTTTTTGGATCTCGGAAATCATTTCATCAGGACTCATATTTATAAGCCGATTGAATTCTTTTTGTGGCACTTCATCTTTTTGAAGTATCCCAAAAAAGTAACGTTTAGAAAATCCTGCGGATGAAAATCTCAATTGTTCAATATTAAAACCATTACTCCCATTAGTTAATCGTTTTAATATAGCCTTGACTGTGACTTTGTCTTTTTCAGAATCCAAATTATTAGGGTGTTCAGTTCTATGTTCCAAAATTAGCTCGCTTTATTGAGTGTCTTGGAGCGCAGAGCCACCCGATTCGGAGATAGATTCTCCTTGGCCCAGAGATCTATGTCCTTAAGTTTAACATTGGCC
>RIBL01000004.1 GCA_003762875.1 Muribaculaceae bacterium Isolate-110 (HZI)
ATCTCTATCCAAGAGATACACGATATTGACATCACCTTATACCCTAAATTTAAACCATATCGACCAATCTAAGCTATCGCCCCAATTTGTTCAGGCCCGGCAACTTCAGTTGCCGCACGACCCTAAGCTCATGCCCGCAGGTCGTGCATAAACACGTCTGACTCAACACTATATACATGACACAAATCTTATTTATCAATTAACTATTTTACATGAAAGACTTAAACACAGGTCGTAGCCAATGGCTACGGCGAATTTCCTTTGCTACGCACTGGAAAACAATGCTCCTGCTGATGGTGCTCTGCGTGGGTCTGCCCGCACGCGCTCAGAACATCACCGTGAACGGCGTTGTCGAGGACAGCGCAGGCGAACCCATGATCGGCGCGACAGTGCTCGTCGACGGTTCAAAGGACGGTGTAGCTACTGACTTTGACGGTAATTTTACCATCAAGTGTGCCCCCAACGCCAAGCTGCATGTATCATACATCGGCTACAAGCCGCAGACCATCGAGGTCAACGGCCAGACAAATATCAAGGTAGTGCTTCTCGAGGACTCCGAGGCTCTCGAGGAAGTCGTTGTAATCGGTTATGGTGGCACCCGTGCCCGCCGCGACCTCACCGGTTCGGTAGGTTCGGTGTCAGGTGTCAAGCTCGCCGCCGTGCCTGTGACCTCGGCAGCCGTCGCCCTCCAGGGTAAGGTGGCCGGTGTGCAGGTAACCACCGTCGACGGTCAGCCCGGTGCCGACATCAACATCCGCGTGCGCGGTGCGACGTCAGTGACCCAGGCCAACGACCCCCTCTATATCGTGGACGGTTTCCAGGTCGACAACATCAACGACATCCCGCCGGCCGACATCCAGAGCATCGACATTCTCAAGGATGCCTCGCTCACCGCTATCTACGGTGCCAAGGGTGGTAACGGTGTAGTCATCGTGACCACCAAGTCGGCTCAGGAAGGCAAGACCCAGGTCAACTTCAACGCCCAGGGCTCTATCAGCCACATCTCCAAGAAAATGGATCTGATGGGTGCCTCTGATTTCGTACAGTATCAGTGGGACCTCGCCGCTCCCAGATCCAAGCGTAACACCACCGAGACCAACCTGTTCCGCTACAACTTCGGTAACCCCCATGACATGGACCTCTACAGCCGTGCACCCTCTCATGACTGGCAGGACGAGGTGATGGGCGGCAACCCCTTCAGTTACTCGACCAACCTCTCGATCGGCGGCGGTACAGACAAGACCCGTTACAATATCTCGATCACCCAGTCGGATGACCGCGGTATCATCATGGGTACAGGTGTACGCCGTACCAACATCCACACCAAACTTCAGACCAAGATTCTCCCCAACCTTACCCTCCAGTTCAACCCCAAAGTATCCTATCGTCGCGATGAGGGTGCCGGAGGTGACAATGTAGGCACAGGCGGTATCATCGACGTGCTCCGCTATCGTCCGACCAACGGTCTGCGCGAACTCGGCATGTTCTGGGGCGAAGGCGTAGCCGATCCTGACGAAGAGGCTCGCTTCGCTTACACCAACCCTGTAAACGACATCGCTCAGAACACCCGCAAACGTCATTCCTATACAGTGACCAACCAGGCAGCTCTCGAGTACAAGCCCATCACCGGCCTTACTCTCCGCACCGAGGGTGTCTACAACTTCGCCTTCTCTGACGACAAGCGTTTCTGGGGTCCCCTGACCAATACCGGCAAACGTCACAACAACCTGCCCGTAGCTCAGATACTCAAACGGCAGAGAAACTCCTACACCTGGACCACAACCGCCAGCTATGACTGGAGCATCAAGGATATGCACAACTTCTATGCTCTCGTAGGCTTCGAGCTCTACAACTCGCAGATACAAAATACGATGCAGCAGAACCGCTACTTCCCCCGCGACATAGATGCCCAGCGTGCTTGGGACAACATGGGTCTCGGTACTCCCTACCAGTCGACCTCCGAGCTCGGCACCGCTGACCGCACCACCTCTTACTTCGGCCAGATCAACTACAACTACAATCACAAGTATCTCCTCTCGGCCACATTCCGTGCCGACGGTTCTTCGCTCTTCGCCCCCGGCAACCAGTGGGGTTACTTCCCCTCGGTATCGGGTGCATGGGTGCTCTCTGAGGAAAACTTCCTCAAGGACCAGACCTGGCTCAACGAACTCAAGTTCCGCGCCGCCATCGGTAAGGCCGGTAACAACCGTATCGACGCCGACCAGTGGCGATTCCTTTACTATAGCAACAACACCGAGGGTCCCGGCTTCGGCGAGACAACTATGGACGGCGAGCTCTGGATGGATACCGGCCGCAATCTCGTGAACCCCGACCTCAAGTGGGAGACCACTCTGACACGCAACTTCGCGTTTGACATCGCTCTCTTCGACAACCGTCTGCGCATCACCCCCGAGTATTACTGGAACACCACTTCCGACCTTATCTACGAGGCCGACGTGCTCACCACCATGGGTTACACCAAGCAGTTCCAGAACATCGGCCAGGTGACCAACCGCGGTTTCGAGCTCTCGGTCAACGGTGACATTCTCCGCGGCAAGGACTATGTGCTCTCGGCCAGCTTCAACATCGGTGCCAACAAGATGAAGGTCGACAAACTTACAGGCGACGAGTCTTATCTCGAGCTCCGTCACTCACGCGCAGCCACTTCAGCCGGCAACAACTATCGTCTCGAGGTAGGCGGTGAAGTAGGTCTCATCTACGGCTACGTTTACGACGGTCTCTATGGCTTCGACGAGTTTACATATGACTCCGGCTCTTCATCTTACAGGCCCAACCCCGGCACCGTAAATATGAATGACATTTTTGACGACAACCGTGCAGGTGATGCCACCCTTCCCGGCAAACCCAAATTCAAGGACCTCAACGGCGACGGTCATATCGACGAAAACGACCGTATGGTCATCGGCCGCACCACACCCAAGCTCCAGGGCGGTTTCGGTCTCAACGGCCAGTGGAAAGGCTTTGACTTTGTAGCCAACTTCACCTACTTCCTCGACTTTGACGTATACAACGCCACCGCCTACTACCTCTCATCCTCTATCGGTAACACCGGCGGTAACTACTATAATGTATTCTCCAAGTTCACCGACCGTTGGAACTATACTTACGGCACCGAGCACACCTACGGTAACACCCAGCAGCCCGACCTCATGAATATGTATGAGCCCATGAACGCCGGCAAGACACATTGGAACCCCGCCGATATGCGCAAAGAGCTCACCGTAAGCAACTTTGTCGAGGATGGTTCGTTCCTGCGCTGCACCGACATCACCCTCGGCTACACTCTGCCCGCCAACATCATCAAGCATGCCGGCATGAGCAAGTGTCGCTTCTATGCCTCGGTGACCAACCCCTTCATCGTAACCTCTTACTCAGGTTTCGACCCCGAGGTTGACATCCAGAGCGGTCTCACCCCGAGCTACGACTTCAACCGCTACCCGCGTTCTCGCAGCTACGTACTCGGCATAAACCTTTCATTCTAATCAACACTTAGTCTTTTACCATTCACAGTAAAACCAAATGAAATTACGCAATATATTCATAGCGGGACTTTCGGCTGTAGCTCTTGTCGGCTGCAACGACTATCTCGAGGTGGACGCTCCCTCAAAGAATTTCCCCGAGGACGTCTTCTCCGACTCCCGCGCTATGGTCCGCGCACTCAATGGTGTGTATGCTTCAATGCTTTCAAGCGACACATACGGCGACAAGTTGATCAATAATTACTGTCTCAACAGCGATGTCGATTTCAACGCCACGTCCACACAGTACTCCACTTCCAACCAGTATCGCCGCTTTGACTGCGACCCTGACGGCTCCGATCTGAAGAACACCTGGGCCGACCTCTATCACGGCATAGAGGTGTGCAACCTCTTTATCGAGGGTGCCGAAGGCTCGCCCGCTTATGACCCCGAGAATCCCGATACTGACATAGTGCAGATGATCGGCGAGGCCAAGGTGGCACGCGCCATGTTCTACCACGACCTCATCTGGATGTTTGGCGACGTACCCTTCTCTACCAAGTCATCCCAGAAAAGCGAGACCAAGATTTATCCTGTCACCGACCGCATCCAGATACTCGACTTCCTCATAAATGACATCGCCGATGTAGCCGACAACATGATGGATCCCTCCCAGTTGCCCGAAGGCATCGAGCGCATCTCACGTCAGGCAGCCTATGCAATGATAGCCCGTCTGGCCATGACTGCCGGCGGATGGTATCTTGCCCCCGACGGCGATACCTACGGCAAGATGACCCGTGCAGCCAACTATCTCGACTACTACAAGATTGCCCGCGATTATGCCAAGAAAGTAAAGGACTCTGACATACATCATCTCAATAAAGATTACTATCAGGTGTTTGTCGACGAGTGCAACAATATCGTGGCCAACAACGACGATCCCATCTTCGAGATACCTTTCGCCAAGGAGTCGACCGGCAACATCGGTTACATCCACGGACCGCGCATGGACCAGTATGAGGGTCAGACACCCCACCCCTACGGACGCATCAGAAGCACAGCCGAGCTCAATCCACTCTACCGCTTCATGTTTGACGAAGATGACACCCGCCGCGACTACATCAACCAGCTCTTCCGTTATACGGCCACAGGCTCGGAACATGAATGTCGTCTCCACACATCTTATACCGTTCAGAACGGCAAGTGGTCCAAACTCTGGGTCAACGGAGGTCTCGGTCGCATCACCGAGGGCAACACAGGCATCAACTACCCCTATCTCCGTTATGCCGATGTGCTCCTGACTCTTGCCGAAGCAGAAAACGAGCTCAACCAGGGCCCGACCGACCTCGCAAGAGAATGTATGCACATCGTGCGCGAACGTGCCTTCCGCTTCAACAGCGATGGCCGCGGCAACCCCCTCAAGATTGACGCCTATCCCGACGGAGGCTATGAGGAGTTCCGCAAGTCCGTTCTCGACGAGCGCAAGTTTGAGTTTGCCGGAGAGAACATGCGTTGGCGCGACCTCGTGCGCAACAACATGTACAACCTCGAGGTTTACTGGACATTCTTCCGCAACCTTGCCATCGCCGAGGAAGGCTCCGGCTCTTCGGCCTATCTCTCCATCGTGGCTGAGCGCGACTTTGGCAGCGACGAGGCTTATGACGAACTCCCCTACCAGATGACAAGCGTGCGCACTTATCGCAATCTTGACACCAACACCGGTGAAAAGATTCTCTCCACCTCCCAGTTCCCCAACTCTGACATCGAGATCTGCTGGATTGTAAATCCTTACCGCCGTATGACTTCGTCTGAGCTAAATGCAATCAAGGCACAGCACAAAGACATCCCCAATGCCAACTGGGTAGGCGAGGACTATTTCGCATGGGTCGACGGTGATAACGAGATACGCGACCAGATCCGTTACTCGCTTCGCGGTTATATCTACATGACCGAGATGGGCGTGCTCAATATTGTCGAGAACGGCAACTCACGCATTGCCCCCGAACCCGACCTCACTTACAAACCCGAGGATCTCCCCGTGCTAAGATATATCCTTCCCTATCCGCGTACGGAGATAGCCCGTTCTCAGGGACAGTATGTCAACAAATACGGTTACAGATAATCATTTAACCCTATAATTTAATACGACACAATGAAAAAATTCATATATTTCCTTGCTGCATTGATGGCACTCTCGGTGACTTCATGTAAGGAGGATGACATTACCTTCAACAACGTCGATGACCTTGACCGTCTCCCGATGCCCATGTTCCGCAAGAGAGACAATACAAACATCAGCGACGAAAGCGACATGTATGCCTCCAAAGTCATGGATGGTCGTCCTAATGCCATTCAGCTCCACTGGTTTGGCGTAGAAGGTGCTGCCGGCTACGAGATTCGTTATGCCGTCAACATCACCTCTGGCCTCGAAGAAGACTGGCGCGACCCCGCGCGTAACGTTACATACGTGACTCTCCCCGCCGACCAGCTTCACTATGAGATATACAATCTCGAATATTCGACTCCCTATCGTTTCTGCATCCGCGCCCTTCACCCCACCGACCCGTCCAAAAACTCCAACTGGTATGGTATGGGCGACGGTCGTCAGTGGGAGGACTGGATGGGTATCACTACCGATCCCCGTTATGCAACTCCTATCGTTGTTGACACCCGCGAAAAAGACTATGACGCATTCACCGTCCTCATCGATACTAATTTCGATCCCTCGGCCTATAACTCGCAGGATGCCGACACCATAAGAAGTCGTTTCCAGATTGATAATAACGGCCGCTTCAAAGTGACCCACCTTATCGTTAAGCCCTCTCCTATCAATCCCCTGGCAAAAGTACCCGCTGAGTTTGAGAACTATGAGCTCAGCTCTGACGAAATTGGCGACGACGGTATCGGTCAGATACGTGTCACCGGTCTTGACTCAAGCGCGCTCTATCTCGTAGCCCTCCGTGACGCCACTAATCCCAAGGCTGAGGCTGAGGTTGACACCTACTACAACTATGCGACAATCCGTACTCGTGGAGACGCAGGCCCCGACATCCTGATACCCCACCGTGTGGCTACATCCATATGGAAAGACCCCGAAAATCCCTCTGACGACACCCAGGACCAGCTCTGGTTTGAAGGCGAACAAGCCTTCCAGGCTTGCCGTATCGACACCGTGATTGCCAAATTCAACTCCGACTTCTCTCTGGCCGAAGGTCAGACATTCCTCCTCGAAGGCGGCAAGGCCTATTACGTGCGCGGCAATCAGTCTATAAGCAAGGGCTTCACACTCAAGACCGACCCCGCCGATATTCTCGCCGGAAAGGGACGTGCCAAAGTATACCTGGGCGGCATCGCCCGCAGCGGTGACGGCATCCTTTCTTGCAACTGGAACCTCGGCAAAGAGCTTGAACCGGGCGAATTTGATGTTCCCATCAAGGTTGAAAACATTATCTTCCAGGACATAGACTTTGACTGCCCGCTCATGATTAACTTCGGCGGTGCGCAGACCGGCGTCGGCAACATAACAGCGAACTACTTCGCCAATATGTATTCTCAGGGTATGGGAGTAGAGTTTGACTCGTTCCAGATGCTCAACTGTACTTTCCAGGGTTTCTGCCGCGGCTTCTTCCGCGTTCAGGGCAATAAGACCAAGAAATTCCACAAAATAGTAATTGACAACTGTGTGTTCTTCAACCAGGGCTATTACGACAACAACGGTCGTGGCTACTCGTGGATTGCAGGTGCCGCCAATGCCGGCCGTCCTGACGAAAATCTCTATGAAGATTTCCAGATGACAAACAACACTTTCTACGACTGTCCCCGTCACGCATTCATCTCCGACAACAACGTCGATGTTCCCTGGAATGACAACGTACACTGGAATATCCGAGTCGAGAACAACACTTTCATCAATGTTGGCACCCGCAGCACCGGCCGTGTATTCTTCGACACACGCTATGTGCCCGGAGGTTCTAAAATATCGTTCAAGCGTAATCTTATCGTGACCGCAGCCGACGAAAACGACCATCGCAACCTCTATGCATCAGGCATGGACCTCCGCAACATCAACGGCACCGGCGAACTCGAGCTCGACATCCGTGATAACTACTCGGCTGGATGCCGTCCCGAGCACCTGGTTGATGACGGTATTCTCACCAATAACAAGTTCTCGGCCAACCGTAACTCGGCCGGTGCACATCCCGAAGCCTTCGTTCCCGGAATGACCGCCACCGACCTGCTCATCAAGGTTGGTTCGACACCTCTTCGTGCCGACGAGCTCTTCAACGATCCCAACCCTGTATTCCATGCTGCTGACGCTTCGGTCCATGACCCCAAGATGCACTGGATTGATCCGGAAAACATTTGGACACGTCTCCAGTACAAAAACGACCTCAAGGTGACAACCCACGAGATCTACGTCAACAACATCGGTGACCAGCGTTGGAAGACCGGTGATCCCAAGTGGTACTATCCGGCAGGCTCACCAGTTCCTACACCCGGCACACCCGCTGAGTAATCAATCCCGACACACCCTCATAGCCTTATAAGGACGGCCCACGCCTCCAGGCCATGAGTCACCCACATTCCCCTCACCCATTCACGGGCGAGGGGGATTTTTGTAATATGTATGATTCACGACCATTGAAACAGACATCAAACAACCGGCGCAGATTGTTATAAATCTAAAATAATATCCTGATTTTAAACCCGATATTTGCATTTGACCGCCAAATATATTAATTTTGCCACAAACATTACACGACAATTATGGAAACGACAAACACAATCCACATCCCGAATCCCTCTCCCGAGTTGGTCGCGTTCCTCAAAGCCGCCCAAGAGCGCAAACGCGAACGCATGGACGACCTTATAAAGAGAGTTGTCAATGGTGATAAATCCATAAAAGTCATCTGACAGCCTCAGTATGCATCGAGAAGAGACATTGATTTCCGACAATGAGGGCAACTATATTGTAGTAGCCCTCGATTTTTATAGTCGCGACTATAAGATTGATGTACTTTCCATCCCCGAGGAATACTGTCATATCGACATTGTTGACATAAACATCCGTAAACTGCTTCTTAACATGCCGTTAGGCTATGCTGCCATGGCAAAAATGATAAAATGGCTAAGCTCAAGATTTTATGACAACAATGCCATTTTCACATTCATATGTTCACTCGATCCATTGCAGTCTCGCCACAACAGCTTAGCACCTGAATTATATCGGTGGAAATGGTTTGATTTGTTATATCAGAGAGCATGTCAGGCAGGAATGACTGACGGTATAAGTGTGCAGGATGTCATATTCGGTCCTGACGGTTACAAATCCTATAGCCGCGCATTCTATTCCGACTCACAAGCTCCGATAGTCCATCTGCTCGCATCTCATCTCAGGTCAAAATATTCCTGAACCAGCCACAATAAACAAGGGAGAGCCGCAGCCCTCCCTTAAACTTTAAACTTTTAACTCTAAACTTTAAAATCCTCTCAGGATTTTGACCGCAAGTATCAGAGCCCGGCTTGTGGCCGAATTGATGACACGTTCGCGCGAACCGTTGAAACGGGCCGTCTCATAGAGCTCGCGGTCACCGCAGCGGGCGCAGATACACACCGTCCCGACAGGCTTCTCGGGTGTACCGCCTCCTGGGCCCGCGATACCGCTCGTAGCCACCGTCACGTCAGCCCCGGTGACACGCTGCACACCCTCGGCCATCTGACGCACCACAGGGATGCTCACCGCTCCGTGAGCGGCGATGTCATCGCCATTTACGCCGAGCACACGCGTCTTTACCTCGTTACTGTACGACACCACGCCGCCGGCCACCACATCCGATGCCCCGGCTATCAGAGTCAGTTCATGGGCTATATTGCCACCCGTGCAGCTCTCGGCCGTAGCCAATGTCAGACCTCGTCTGCGACACTCTTCAAGCAATATCTCGGCCGGGGTCAGGTCGCGGTCGGCAAGCACAGCCGGCCCGAGTATCTCCTTGAGCCGCGCAACCTCGCGAGAAACCTCTCCGCGTATAAATGCCTCATCCTCATGATGGCCGTCAAGACGCAGACGTATCAGACCCGGCTTGGGAAGATAAGCCAGATGGAGCCACCCGGGCAACGATTCCTCCCACGGGGCTATCTTCATGGCCAGCGCGCTCTCCGTGTAGTCAGTCACCATAAGCACCGCATGCTCTATGTGCACACTCGACGGGAAACGCTCGCGCAACGCCGGAAACACCGCCTCGGCCATCATGGTCTCTGTCTCGTAAGGCACGCCCGGCATCGATACCAGCACACGCCCCTCGCGCTCAAACCACATGATGGGCGCGGTGCCCACACGGTTTTGTATCACCCGACACGAACTCGGCACCACAGCCTGAGCTTCCGTCAGAGGATTCATCTTCAGCCCGCGGCGGTCAAAGATGCGGTGGATATTCTCGGTCACCGCCGGGTCGGTCACCATCTCGCCGCCGAAATAATCGCGCAGCACGCTCTTGGTGATGTCATCCTTGGTCGGCCCGAGACCACCGGTGGTCAGCACCACCTGTGCCCGCTCAAACCCGCGGTCGATGGCGCGGCGTATATCATCGGCACAGTCGCTAACCGTCTGCACCTCACACACCTCCCACCCCCACGGCGAGATATGACGGGCTATCCAGCCCGAATTGGTATCGGTGACCTGCCCTATCAGCAGCTCGTCACCTATCACTATTACCGATACTTTCATCGCATCTGTATTATTATACGTTCACGCGCGCGTAGGGCACACTGTCGTAGCGGCAGAACTGTCGGTCGAGATACTTGTAATAACCCGCTATGGCCACCATGGCCGCATTGTCGGTCGTAAACACTCTCGCCGGGATAAACGGCGTGAGCCCGCGGCGCACACAGTACTCCTCCACCGCATGGCGCACACCCGAGTTGGCCGACACTCCGCCGCCTATGGCGATAGTCTTCACGCCAGTCTGCTTCACAGCCTTGTCGAGCTTGTCCATGAGTATTTCTATGATAGTGCGCTGGAGCGAGGCGGCCAGATCGGCAAGATTATTCTCCACAAAATCAGGGTCGACCTTCACATTGTCGCGCAGAGTGTAGAGAAACGACGTCTTGAGTCCGCTGAAACTATAGTCGAGCCCCGCGATGTGAGGCTTGGCAAACTTAAACCGTGACGCGTCGCCCTCGGCCGCCAGACGGTCGATGTGAGGACCGCCCGGATAAGGCAGACCCATCACCTTGGCACACTTGTCGAAAGCCTCGCCCGCCGCATCGTCGATAGTGCGGCCGAGTATCTCCATGTCGTTATAATTGCGCACAAGTATTATCTGGCTGTTGCCGCCCGACACGAGCAGACACAGGAAAGGATATTCAGGCACAGGGTCTGACTCCTCGCGTCTGATGAAATGCGACAACACGTGTCCGTGCAGATGGTTGACATCCACGATAGGCACCCTCAGACCGAGCGAAAGCCCCTTGGCAAATGATGTGCCCACATGCAGCGACCCAAGCAGTCCCGGGCCGCGCGTAAAAGCGATGGCCGAAAGTTCATGCTTGTCGACACCCGCACGTTTGAGAGCCGTATCGACCACCGGCACGATATTCTGCTGATGAGCGCGCGAAGCCAGTTCAGGCACCACGCCACCATACTCCGCATGCACATCCTGCGACGCGATGACATTGCTCAGCAGCACACCGTCGCGTATCACAGCCGCCGACGTATCATCGCACGACGACTCTATTCCCAATACTATAATGCTCATAGCGATAAACAATTTCCCGCAAAATTACTACTTTTTCTCCAAAATCCCCCCGCCCGACGCAAAAGTGTGAGCGCGCAAGCGCGAAAAGCCCCATTTGCCCCACCCCCCTCAAAAAAAGCGGCCGCCCGAGACAGGGCGGCCACCACTTATGAGAGATAATTAGAATTGATGATGCTTCTTAACAAATAATTACGGGCACATTACCGGAGAGTACCGTTATTGGCGGCATCGATCATCTGCTGATTGGCAGTGATATAAATCTCCACGCGGCGGTTCTGCGCGCGCCCCTCGGCAGTAGCGTTTGAAGCCACATAATCCTGCATAGGCAGACCCTCGGCCGAAAGACGGTTGGCGGCTACACCGCTGTTGAGAAGATAATTGCGCACGGCATCGGCACGACCGGTCGACACGCGCTGGTTCACAGCCAGAGTGCCGGTATCGTCAGTATAGCCATAAATCTGCACATTGGTGTCGGGATTGCTGATAAGCGACGACGCAAACTTAGTCAGGTCGGTCTTCGCGCTCGAGCTCAGTGTAGTGCCGTTGGTCGGGAAAAGAATACCGCCGTTAAATGTCACCTTGATAGCCTGGAGACCGTTAGAGTCGGTAGTCTTCTCTATCTGGGCCTGCTTGGCAAGCTCGGCCTCAAGCTCGGCCTGCTGCTTGTCCATCTTCTTGCCGATGAGCACACCTGCGCCCGTACCTACGGCTGCACCGATGGCCGCACCGATGGCCGCACCCTTGCCGCCGCCGATGAGCGCGCCCAGACCGGCTCCTACGCCGGCACCGCCGCCACCGCCGATGAGGGCACCTTTACCTGTATTGCTCATTGACGAGCAACCTGTCATACCGAGCACGCACACTGCAAGCACAGGTATACCTATTACTTTCAGAAATTTCATAATCTATTTTTTTAAGTTAATTTTGTTAATCCTGATGCAAATATACAAAGAATATTTGATGAAAATTACCAAAATCTGCAATAATTCGATTAACAGGGCATTACGCCCGACATATACCTCACACTCCGCCGGCCAGTCCTAAGGCCGCCGGCAACACCGAAGCGGCCACATCCGTGTCGCCAAACAGGTCGGCCACCGTAAGCCACACAAGCAGCAGCACTATCAGCACCACCACTCCTATCACAAGCCACAACGGCACTCGTCTTGTATCCTTGTCACTCATAACAATAGTTGTAAGATTATCATTTTTATACGCTATATCCATCAAAACACCCGACAACGCATAATTGTTAGAGGAATTTTCGTTAATTTTGTCCGACAATCAACCATAGCAATACCCCCGACCACATGCAATACAACCAGATGCAGATCATCAAACGCCGTTTTTTCGCCATGCGCAACGGCATCATAGCCGACACCCTGCGCAAAGCCGGACTCAACTACCGCATGATATTCGGCCTCAACCTGCCGCAGATCACCGACATCGCCGCCGACCTGCCCCACACCCCCTCGCTGGCCGCCGAGCTATGGGCCGACACACGCACTCGCGAGAGCCTCCTCCTCGCCCCGATGCTCTATCCCGTCATGGAAATGAGTACCGGCACCGCCGCCGCATGGCTCGCACAGGCTCCCACCACCGAAGTGGCCGACGTGCTGTGCCTCCGCCTCCTGCGCCGTCACCCCGACGCCCTCGCCATAGCCCTCGACGCGCTCGACGCTCCCGCCGATATCACACGCTACACAGCCCTGCGCCTGCTCTTCAACCTCCTCATCCTCGCCCAATCACCCTCCTCCGACACCCACAACCAGGCCGCCGCGCTCGCCGCCGACATACGCCCTCACATCGAGGCCGCACTCGCCTCAGCCACCCCTCTCACACGCCCCATAGCCGCGCAACTTCTCGATGAAATAGACTTCTCCCTCGAAAGCTGAGGTATTTTTTACAAAAAATTAACCCGTTTATTTGCAAAAACACTCTTTTATCGTAAATTTGCACCTGATCAATACCAAATCCTTATACCAATCATTATGTTCAAGAACCATCCCAAGGGCCTGATACCTGCGGCCCTGAGCAACATGGGCGAACGATTCGGCTACTACATCATGAACGCTGTTCTCGTCCTGTTCCTTTGCTCCAAGTTCGGCCTCAATGAAGAGACGAGCACACTCATCTACTCATTCTTCTATGCCGGCATCTACGTTCTCAGCCTCGTGGGCGGATACATTGCCGACAAGACCTGCAACTACAAGGGTACTATCATCTCGGGCCTCCTCGTCATGACCTTTGGCTACGTGATTCTTGCCATACCCATTCTCGCCACCGAGGGCAACACCTCCTGGCTCCTCACGGTGACCTGCGTCGCGCTCTTCCTCATCGCCTTCGGCAACGGTCTCTTCAAAGGCAACCTCCAGGCCATCGTCGGTCAGCTCTACGACAATCCCAAATATAGCTCGCAGCGTGACTCCGGCTTCCAGATATTCTACGTATTCATCAACATCGGCGGTGTCCTCGCCCCCTTCGTGGCTCCCATGCTCCGTAGCTGGTGGCTCAACGCCAACGGCATGTCCTACAACGCGTCATTCCCCGCCATGTGTCATGAATACCTCAGCGTCGCCGACTCCATGACCGATGAAAACATGAACAATCTCTACGCCCTCGCCACAGCCGTAGGCCACCATGGCGAAGAGATGTCAGAGTTCTGCACACGCTACCTCGACGTATTCAACACCGGCATCCACTACTCATTCATCGCATCGGTTGCCGCCATGCTCATCTCACTCACCGTATTCCTCTGCGTCAAGAAAGGCCTCCCCTCGCCCGTGCGTCAGGCCGCTACCGAGGATGCCGGCTACACACAGGAGGAGAAGACCGCAATGGCCAAGGAAATCAAGCAGCGCATGTATGCACTCTTCGCAGTGCTCGGCATAGCCATCTTCTTCTGGTTCTCTTTCCACCAGAACGGCACCTCCATGTCGCTCTTCGCACGTGACTTCGTCGACACCTCCACCATCGCCCCCGAGATATGGCAGGCTGTCAACCCCTTCTTTGTCATCGTGCTCACACCCCTCATCATCCTCCTCTTCTCATCGCTCTCGCGTAAAGGCAAAGAGATTTCCACTCCCCGCAAGATTGCAATCGGCATGGGGCTCGCCGGCATCGCCTACCTCTTCCTGACCATCTACTCGCTCTATATGGGCTATCCCTCCGGCACAGAGTTCCGCGCTCTCAGCGAAGCCGCCAAGGCCGGGCTCCTCTCCGGTCCCTGGGTGCTCATCCTCTACTACTTCTTCATGACCGTGGCCGAGCTCTTCATCTCGCCCCTCGGACTCTCGTTCGTATCCAAGGTAGCCCCCAAGCACATGCAGGGTCTCTGCCAGGGTCTCTGGCTCGGTGCCACAGCCGTGGGTAACCTCATGCTCTGGATCGGCCCGCTGATCTACAACAAAGCCCCCATCTGGGTAGCCTGGGCCGTGTTCCTCGCTGTCTGCATCATCTCGATGGGCATCATGTTCGCCATGGTGAAATGGCTCGAGAGAGTGACCAAGTAAGGCTCAGCATCTTATTAACAAAATATTAACAATCGGCCTCCGCTTGCGGGGGCCGATTTTATTATGTAACTTTGCGCCCTCATTACGAAAATACACGTTTCCAATCATAACCAATGCGTATCCCCACAGCCACAATCACGCTCCTGTCACTCCTCCTGACATTTCTCTCCGCCGGAGCCGCCCCCGCCGACACTCCCGTGACCTATGCACCGGCCGACACCGCCGCCCTGCAGCTCGGCGAAGTCAGCGTGACATCCATCAAGCAGTCATCATCGCTCCTGCGCCAGCCCGTGACAGTCACCACAGTAAGCCAGGGACAGATCGAGCGGTTCAACATAGCCGGAATGAAAGGCGTAAGCGAAATCGCCCCCAACTTCTTCATGCCCGACTACGGCTCACGCATGACATCCTCCATCTACGTGCGCGGCATCGGGGCTCGCATCGACCAGTCGGCCGTCGGACTCAACATCGACAATATCCCCTATCTCAACAAAAACGGCTTTGACTTCGACATGCTCGACGTCGAGCGCATCGAAGTGCTCCGCGGCCCCCAGTCGACCCTCTACGGCCGCAACACCATCGCCGGACTCATCAACGTCTACACCCTCTCGCCCATGTCATGGCAGGGCGTGCGCATCATGGCCGAGGGGAGCATTCCCGCCGCCGGACGTGCCGGCATAGGCATCTATCAGAAACTCGCGCCGCGCCTGGCCATGAGCCTCAACGGTTACGTATCCCACACCCACGGATACTTCCGCAACCTCCACAACGGCAAGCGCGCCGACGCCTCAACCGACTTCTCCGGCCGATGGAAGACCCACTGGCGGCCCACTGACCGACTGAGCTTCGAAAACGTCCTCTCGGCCGGACACGCCCGCCAGAGCGGCTATCCCTATGCCTACGTCGAGACCGGCGACATCAACTATAACGACACCTGCTTCTACCGACGCACCTCGGTGACCGACGGTCTCACAGTCCGCTGGGCCGGACCGTCGGTGAGCATAGCCTCCATCACAGGCTTGCAGTTTCTCAGCGACAATATGACGCTCGACCAGGACTTCCTCCCTGAAAGCTACTTCACCCTCACCCAGCGTCAGCTAGACCGCAGCATCACGCAGGACATCGTAGTGCGCGGCCACAAAGGCGGCTACTCATGGCTCGCCGGAGCATTCGCCTTCTACAAATACGGCTCCATGACCGCCCCCGTGACATTCAAGGAGGACGGCATCGAAAACCTCATCCTCTCCAATATCCGCGGCAACATGCCCTCGTTCATACAGCTCGACTGGGCCGACGACAACTTCCTGCTCGGCAGCGATTTCCGCCACCACGTCAGCGGAGCCGCCCTCTATCACCAGAGCACCTACGACCTCGGCCCCTGGAGCTTCGCTCTCAACATGCGCTTTGACTACGAGCACACCGCCCTCTCCTACCGCAGCAACTGCGCCACCGGGGCCGTCGGCTCGGTCAACCTCCCGCAGCTCCCGCGTCCCATACCCTTCACACTCTCGGCCGACATCGACGAGGCCGGTCGCCTCAAGCAGACATTCCGCCAGTTTCTGCCCAAACTCAGCGTCACCTACAATCTCCGCAACTCGGCCGTATTTCTCTCGGTCGCCAAAGGCTATAAGTCGGGCGGATTCAACACCCAGATGTTCAGCGACTTTCTCCAGCAGCAGATGATAACCCAAATGAAGGACCAGGCCCTCGACCTCATGACAGGCATGATGCCGGGCGCAGGCGGCTCAGGCTCCGGCTCTGCCACACGCCCCGCCGACACCTCAGCCGACACTCCGCAATACACCGCCGCCGACTACGTGTCCTACAAGCCCGAGACCTCATGGAACTACGAGCTGGGCGGACACTTCTCCTGCGACGAAGGCCGCGTCTACTCCACCTTCTCGGCCTTCTACATCGACGTGCGCGACCAGCAGATTACTGTCTTCCCCGAAGGCAATTCCACCGGACGCATGATGACCAACGCAGGACGCTCACGCTCATTCGGCGCGGAGCTCACACTGCGTTACACACCCACCGACCGATGGCGGTTTGACCTCTCCTACGGCTACACCAACGCACGCTTCCGCCGCTTCATCGACGCCGGAAAAGACCTCGCAGGCAACCGCATACCCTATGCCCCCTCCAACACCCTCTTCCTTGCCGCCTCCTACCGCCTGCCCCTGCACGGCGCATTTATCGACGCCATCAGCTTCAGCCCCACACTCCGCGGCACAGGCTCAATCTACTGGGACGAGGAAAACCTCTACCGACAGCCCTTCTACGCCGAGCTCGGAGCCTCAGTGCGATTCCACCACTCACGCTTCACCCTCGACCTCTGGGGCAAAAACCTCACCGACACCCGCTTTGACGTATTCCGCTACTCATCCGTGGGCAATGACTTCTTCCAGCGCGGCAAGCCTCTCCGCGGCGGTGTCACCCTGCGGCTCAACCTCTAAACAACCTCTAACATTTATTGATATTATTTGCACATCCTCTCGGCAATAAACCCCTCACACCTGCGTTTGAATCATTGACAATAACAACAATATCATATATAATGAAGAAAATTATCCTTTCAGCAGCCATCGCGCTCTCGGCTCTTGCCTTCACTTCATGTCTCAGCTCAAGCGGTGAGAGCAAGAACGAAGCCACCATAACCTACGGAGGCTCTCTCTGCTTCAACCGCGTCACCGACCTCCAGACAGGCGAGACTTTCAACACATCCGACCCGCAATACTCCTTCCTCCTCGACTACACCAACCAGCTCGTCACCCCCTCGATGACCAACCTCAAGCTCGCGGAAGATGCCTCGGGTCTCTCCTTCAAGCTCCCCTCGCTCAAGGTCAACCTCAACTCGCAGGACTACTCCTACACCGTCAACGGCATCGACCTCATCCCCGAAGGCGCGTCTCAGCAATACGTCTTCTCAACCTTCTCGTTCAAGGCCATCGACCGCGCCTTCCGCACCAACAGCGGCACCTACATCTACTCGCCCGTCTATGACATCTCCTACACCGTCAACGGTCGCTACAGCGTGACAGTCTATCCCACCCGTTACGACCTGCTCGGCACCACCACATCCAACGCCGACGGCAAAGACCCCTACACCTCCACCAAACCCATCTACTCCATCACTCTTGACACAAGCAAGAAGACTGCCAACCTCACCCTCACCGACGCCGTCTTCGCCTCAGGCCACACCACAATGAAATTCGGAGTCAAAGACCTCCCCTATGAAATCATGTCAGACGGCAGCATCGAGATAAAGACCCCCGCCGACGAGAAATCACAGATAGTCGACACAGCCGGTGACGTCAAGAACGCCTACCTCTCTGGCATAACCATCCATATCAGCGTCCCCACAAGCCGCGGATCCTACATATCATTCCACGCCAACATCCCCGGCATGCAGGGCTCGGCCTCCGATGACGAGTATGACGTAAGAGCCAATCTCTCCTACTACATACCCACCACTGAAGACTAAAAGTGTTAACGTAAGTTAAACACCACAATCATAAAAACCATTTTCAAAATACCGTGTTATAATGGTGTAGTTACTATTATTTGCACTGTGTTTTCATGGTATTAGATTTAAGGTTAAAGACAACGGGTCATCGTGATGATGACCCGTTAGTTTTTTTAGCACACCTCATGCACACCGAGCAAAAAAAATCACTAACTTTGCCGTCGCAAGTCAAAAGGCCATCCAACCGCCATAACCACCTAAGGACTTAGTAACCATGACACGCAAATACGACTATCTCGTTATAGGCTCGGGCATCGCCGGAATGAGCTTTGCCCTCAAAGTCGCAGGCCACGGCTCAGTGGCCCTCGTATGCAAGACCACTCTCGACGAAGCCAACACCGCCCTCGCACAAGGCGGCGTAGCATCCGTCACCAACCTCGAGGTCGATGACTTCGACAAACACATCCACGACACAATGGTGGCCGGCGACTGGCTCAGCGACCTGCAGGCCGTCGAGAAAGTCGTGCGCAACGCTCCCGCGCAGATCAACGAACTCATACGCTGGGGCGTAGACTTCGACAAAAACGATGACGGCACCTTCGACCTCCACCGCGAAGGCGGACACTCCGAGTTTCGCATACTCCACCACGCCGACAACACCGGCTTCGAGATACAGGACTCTCTCATCAAAGCCGTCCGCGCTAACCCCAACATCGACATCTACGAGCACCACTTCGCCATCGAAATCATCACCCAGCACCACCTGGGCAAGATAGTCACGCGACGCACCCCCGACATCACCTGTTACGGAGCCTACGTCCTCGACACAGCCACCGGAAACGTCGACACATTCCTCTCCCGCATCACCCTCATAGCCACCGGAGGATGCGGAGCCGTCTACCGCACCACCACCAACCCCCTCGTAGCCACCGGCGACGGCATAGCCATGGTCTACCGCGCCAAAGGCACTGTCAAAGACATGGAATTCATACAATTCCACCCCACGGCCCTCTATCATCCCGGCGACCGGCCATCATTTCTCATCACCGAGGCCATGCGAGGCTACGGAGCAGTCCTGCGCAACAAGCGCGGCGAGGAATTCATGCACCGCTACGACCCGAGACTCTCACTCGCTCCACGCGACATCGTAGCACGCGCCATAGACTCCGAAATGAAACTCCACGGCGACGATCACGTCTACCTCGACGTCACTCACAAAGACCCCGAAGAGACACGCCGCCACTTCCCCAACATCTACGCCAAATGCCTCTCACTCGGCATAGACATCACACGCGACTATATCCCCGTCGCACCCGCAGCCCACTACCTCTGCGGAGGCATACAGGTCGACACCAACGCCGAGTCATCAATCCGACGCCTCTACGCCGTCGGCGAATGCTCATGCACCGGACTCCACGGAGGCAACCGACTCGCATCCAACTCTCTCATCGAAGCCGTAGTCTACGCCGATGCCGCCGCCAGCCACTCCATGCAGCAGATATCACACTACGACTTCCGCACCGACGTCCCCGAATGGAATGACGAAGGCACACGCCACCCCGAAGAAATGGTGCTCATCACTCAGAGCATACGCGAAGTCGGACAGATCATGGGCACATATGTCGGCATCGTACGCTCCGACCTGCGCCTCGACAGAGCATGGAACCGCCTCGACATCCTATACGAAGAGACCGAAAAACTGTTCAAACGCTCCAAAGCCTCACGCGAAATCTGCGAGCTGCGCAACATCATCAACGTCGGCTACCTCATCATGCGCCAGGCCAAAGAACGCAAAGAATCACGCGGACTCCACTACACTGTCGACTATCCTCCCGTGCCCCACAGCCCCGAAAACTAACCACACCCCCCTAAAACCGCAACAGCCATCCGACACCTCATCATACTGCTCCTCCTGACGCTGTTCATCCTCCCCCCCGTGCATGCACAAACCACAGCGTCCATCCCCTCCGCCGAAGAAATCGAAGCCGGAGGCGGACGCAAACGCGCACTCGAAGGCTACTACTTCTTCGACGGAGACGAAGGCCCCGAGACACTAATGCTCGTCCTCGGAGAAGTCACAGTATTCCCGCCGCTAAAATTCAAAAACAAAAAAGAAGAACAGTTCTACTGGAAGACAGTCCGCGACGTACGCAAGACCCTCCCCTACGCCAAACTCATCTGCGAGACCCTCATCGAGACCTACGAATACATCGAGACCTTCCCCACCCAGAAAGAGCGCGAAGAGCATCTCAAAAAAATGGAAGGAGCCGTCTTCGAGCAATACAAACCCGTTCTCAAGAAATTCACCAAAAGCCAGGCCCAGATGCTCATCAAGCTCATCAACCGCGAGACCAACCAATCAAGCTACAACATCCTCAAAGCCTTCCTCGGCAGCTTCCGTGCCGGCTTCTGGCAGACTTTCGGCCGCTTCTTCGGTGTCAACCTCAAGACCTCCTACAACCCCGACAAAGACCGCAAAGACGCCATCATAGAGCGCGTCGCCACTATGGTCGAGCTCGGTCAGCTCTAACCCCTGTCCGCGAAGCTTTGTCCACGCTCCGAGCTTCAGCTCGGCCTTTGTAAAAAGTGTGAGCGCGGAAGCCCGAAAGCCCGGCCGCGAAGCCCCCTCGGCCGCAAAGCCTTTGTCCCCGCTCCCGAGCTTCAGCTCGGCCCTTGTAAAAAGTGTGAGCGCGGAAGCCCGAAAGCCCGGCCGCGAAGCCCCCTCGGCCGCAAAGCCTTTGTCCCCGCTCCCGAGCTTCAGCTCGGCCTTTGTAAAAAGTGTGAGCGCGGAAGCCCGAAAGCCCGGCCGCGAAGCTTTGTCCCCGCTCCCGAGCTTCAGCTCGGCCCTTGAAAAAGAGCGCGGAAGCCCCCTCATAACCTTATAACCTCATAACCTTTTTGCTCGAAGAGCAAAAAAAATGGCCCGGCGGGTCACTGGTACCACTTGCCGGGCCGAAGTTGTAGTTATCGGAAAGGCAACTACTTGCCTTTCCAAGGTCTTTACGGCTAAAGACCTTACATCATTGCCGGAGCGTCGCTCTCATCCCACTTTCGTAGAGAAAATCACTCTGCGCCGGAGAAGCGAAGGCACAGTCAGACTGTCCCCTCACATAGCCCGAGGCTCGTTGCCAAGTGCTACTTTTGCGAAAACCTACGGGGAGAGACTTCATCAACGGGATGGGCAACACTCCTTTCGTGCTTTCATCTATACTAACGCCCCCACCCCGCAAAGTGTTTTACTAACAACTGTTGAAAGTCATTAAAAAAAACACTAAATTTGTACACTCAAAACAAGCAGCATGAAGAGAGAACGCCACAGCCACACCCCCCGTCCACACCGCATACAGAGTGCCGTAAAACCCAAGAAAGCACTCGGCCAGCACTTCCTCACCGACGAAAGCGTGGCCCAACGCATCGCAGCCACCCTCGACCCGTGGCACGGTCTCCCCGTGCTTGAAGTCGGCCCCGGAATGGGCGTACTCACAAAATATCTCCTCGCCTCAGGCCACGACGTAAAAGTCGCCGAGATCGACGCCGAAAGCATACAATATCTACGCTACAACTTCCCCGAACTCATCGGACGCATACTCGACGCCGATTTCCTGCGCCTCGACCTCGCAGCCCTCTATCCCGACGGCAGCAAATTCTGCGTCATAGGCAACTATCCCTACAATATATCCTCACAGATATTTTTCCACATCCTCGACTACAAAGACCAGGTCAAAGCATGTTCAGGCATGCTCCAGCGCGAAGTCGCACAGCGTCTCGCCGCCCCCGAGGGCACCAAAGACCGCGGCATACTCAGCGTCTTGCTCCAGGCATGGTATGACGTGCGCTACCTCTTCACAGTCGACGAAAACGTCTTCAACCCGCCCCCCAAAGTCAAGAGCGGCGTCATCATCATGACCCGCAACGACGTCACCGACCTCGGCTGCGACGAACGACTCTTCAAGACCGTTGTCAAGACCACCTTCGGACAGCGGCGCAAGACCATCCGCAACTCCATCCGCGGCCTTCTTCCCCCCGGAGCCCCGCTGCCCGACACCCCGCTTCTCACCCTGCGGCCCGAACAGCTCACCGTAGCCCAGTTTATCGAACTCACCAACCTCCTCACCCCCTAAGCCCTATTGGCCCAATCCGGCCTCATCAGCTCCCGCTATCCCCAAGGCCGCGCAGCCATCCGCCCCATTAGCTTCATCCGTCACCAATGAAAGAGTTCAATCCAGAATACCTCCAGCACCTGCGCAAAATCATCGAGGACCACGCCGACAGCGCAGCCCGCGAAGAGCTCAGCGACCTCCATCCCGCCGACATCGCCGAGCTCTACCGCGACCTCGACCTTGAAGAAGCAGAATATCTCTTCCGACTCCTTGACGAAGAGACTCAGGCCGACGTGCTCATGGAGCTCGACGAAGACGAGCGCGCAAAGCTACTCAGCAAGATGGACGCCGAGGACATCGCCAAGCAGATTGAACACCTCGACACCGACGACGCCGTCGACATCATACAGGAGCTTGACGAAGACGAGCGCGACAAAATCCTCAGTCACATCGATGACGTCGAGCAGGCCGGCGACATCATCGACCTGCTCCAGTATGACGAAGACACCGCCGGCGGACTCATGGGCACCGAAATGATAGTCGTCAACGAAAACTGGAGCATGCCCGAATGCATCAAACAGATGAGAATGCAGGCCGAAGACATGGACGAAGTCTACTATGTCTACGTTGTCGACAACGATGACCGCCTCCGAGGCACACTCCCTCTGAAGAAACTCATCACCCACCCCTCCGTCTCCAAGATCAAACACGTCATGGAAGACGATCCCGTAGCCGTAAAAGCCGACACCCCCATCGACGAAGTAGCTCTCGACTTCGAGAAATACGACCTCGTCGCCATGCCTGTAATCGACTCCATCGGACGACTCCTCGGACGCATCACCGTCGATGACGTAATGGATAAAGTACGCGACTCAAGCGAGCGAGACTATCAGCTAGCATCAGGTCTTAGTCACGACGTAGAGAGTGATGACAAACTCTTCGCACAGACCAAAGCACGCCTCCCATGGCTACTCATAGGCATGATAGGCGGACTATGCAACTCATTCATACTCGGAAAATTTGAAGGCGGCTTCGTCGTCGACCCCGCACTCGCCCTCTTCATACCCCTCATCGGAGGCACAGGAGGTAACGTCGGCACACAATCATCAGCCATCGTAGTCCAGGGCCTCGCCAACGGCTCTCTCGACATACGCAAATCCACCCGCCAGCTCCTCAAAGAGCTCGGTGTCGGACTCGTCAACGGCGGCATCATAGCCCTTCTCGTCTTCATCTACAACTATTTCACCATAGGCCAGGGCCACGAGGTCACCACCTTTGCCGTATCGATATCACTCTTCTGCGTCGTAATGTTCGCCTCAGTCTTCGGCACTTTCGTACCCCTCACTCTTGAAAAACTCAAGATAGACCCCGCACTCGCCACAGGCCCCTTTATCTCCATCACCAACGACATCATCGGTATGCTCATCTACATGACCATATCCACCTGGCTCATCATAGCCTTCCACTAAAGCCCGGCCATCAGCCCCATCCGGTCCATCCCCCTCAGCCCCACGCAGCGCGCAGCCTTTGTCCCCGCTCCCGAGCTTCAGCTCGGCCTTTTTGAAAAAGAATGAGCGCGAAAGCCCATGCCACGCGGCTACCTCCGTCTTCTCCGGCAACGAGTCGAAGTCTTGATTTTCATGCTGTCAGTCTTCATCACTGTCACCCCCAGCAGGCCTCTCATCACAGGCACCGTCACCGAATCTCCGTCATGCACACGGCGGTAACGCCTCTCGTCCATACCCACAAACTTCTCCTCACCGTTATTAAGCACAATCTTCAGTTTATACACATAATACTTCTCACCCGTCGCCACATAACGCCGTCCCACACGGCGAGTCTTGCGACGCTCCTCGCGGAAATGACCCGCTACCACCCCACGCTCCACATGCTCGCCCGAACGGTCGGCAAGCATATTGTTAAGAGCAAAAAACGCAAACGACAGCACAGCCGCCGTAAACACCACGTGACACCCATAGTTCCACCAGCGGGAATCACTGTCCGTAAGCCATTGCCACATCCGCCACATATGCAGCCCCGTCGCAAGCCCGACACACAGCGTAACAGCCGGCACTATCCACCACTCGATTACAGTATCCTTATAAAGCAGCATCGCCCACACAATCATCCCTGTCAGAACCACGACAGCGACAACAATCTTCACGCCTCTCAAAAACTTATTCATAACTCATAAATAAAATTATCAAGGGCCGTAAGCCAAACCCGCAGGTTCGGCCTACGGCCCTTAAAGATATTTTTTAAATCATTATTCTACAATAATCTCCTGCTCTCCCTCAGGCATATGCACCACATATTTGCCCGGGCGTGTCACCACCCTCTGGCTCTCGGAGTCAAACACCGCAAAAGCATCACCTCCGAGCGTGATCTCCACCTTCTCGGTCTTGCCCGCGGGGATATGCACACGCTTGAAACCCTTGAGATTTCTGATGGGGCCCGACACATCGGCCGGACAGCTCACATACACCATCACCACCTCGTCGCCGTCCATCTTGCCCGTATTCTTCACAGGCACAGTCACCTTAACAGGCTCACCGGCCTTCACACGAGTCGACGAATACTTAGGCTTGCCATACTTGAAAGTCGTATAGCTCAGTCCGTGGCCGAAAGGATAGAGCGGCTCGCCCTTGAAATAGCGATACGTGCGGCCTACCATCGAATAATCCTCAAAATCAGGCAGCTGGCTATCGTCCTTATAGAAGGTTATAGGCAGACGGCCTCCGGGATTGTAGTCGCCAAACAGCACCTCGGCCACAGCACGGCCGCCACCCTGACCGGGATACCACGCCTGAAGCACAGCGTCACATATCTCATCCTCGGGCGTAAGAGCCACTGCCGAACCCGAGCAGTTGACATACACCACCTTCTTGCCAGCATCCTTGATTTTCTTTATCAACTGACGCTGCACGCTCGGCAGTTCGATTGATTCGCGGTCGCCACCCCTGAATCCGGGCACCGACACCTTCATCTCCTCGCCTTCGAGCTGGGGAGAGATACCGCCGACAAATATCACTACATCGGCATCAGCGAAATCCACAGGCTCCTCCTTGGCCGAGAGGATGTCAAACTTGAGTGTGGCATCACCCTCGAAGTGCTTGAAACGCACCGCGATGTCATGGCGGCTACCCTTCTCCGCGCTGAAGATATACGACGCCTTATGATTCTGACGCCCCTCTGGATGACGCACTATCACCTCCTTGCCGTCGAGCGTCACAAGCTCGTCGCCCTTGCTCGACTCAAACTCTATGATATAGTCGCCCGACTCGGGAGCCTCAAACGTGCCCGTATACAGACCGCTGAAATTGGTCAGCTCCACGCCGGGAGCAAACACTGTAGCTCCACCGCCGTCCAGACGTATCGGAGTCGTATAGGTAGCCGTAGCCACGGGCGCGCCCTCCATCTTGTGGTCGTTCCAGTAGGAAGCCTTCATGCCATCGGCTATGCGGTCAAAATAAGAAGTCTTGTTGTCGCTCACCACATGAGAGCATCCGCGCTCATACACTGCGTCGGGCACATAACCCCTCACACCCTCCAGCACAGTCACCGTATGGGCGGGAAAACCGTTATAATTGCCCCACTGCATCACCGAGTCGTTGGCATTGGGACCCATCACATAGATTTTCTTGCCGGCCTTGGGGTCGAGCGGCAATATACCGTTGTTCTTGAGCAATGTCATCGACTTGCGCGCCATCTCGAGAGCCTTGGCCGCGTGGGCCGGAGTGTTGAGATGAGTCGCCTCGCTGTAACTGTTCCAAGGCACATCGGCCGCCGAGTCGATTTCACCCAGACGATAGCGATAGTCGAGCAGCTTCACCACAGCCGAGTCGATGGTGGCCTCAGTGATGAGACCCTGCTCGTAAGCCTTGCGCAGACTCTTGTAGATAGGTCCGCACTCGAGGTCCGTACCCGAAATCACCGCGTCAGAGCTCGCATGCGCGTCCGACGGATGAGTGTTGTGGGCCCAGTCGGAGATAAAGTCGCGTATGGCCCAGCAGTCCGACACTATTATGTTTTTATAGCCCCACTCGCCGCGCAATATCTGCTGCAACAGTTTCTTGCTCGAGCAGCAAGGCTCACCCTCATATCGGTTGTAGGCACACATCACCTGCGCCACATCCTCGTCGACAAGAGTCTTGAACGCGGGCAGATAAGTCTCCCACAGGTCGCGCGGGTCTATATCCTTGGCGTCAAACGAGTGGCGGTTCCACTCGGGCCCGCTGTGCACTGCAAAGTGCTTGGCTCCGGCCAGAGTCTTCATATACTTGCCTCCGCGCGGGCCCTGCAGCCCGTTGACCACGGCCACACCCATGCGCGAAGCCAGATAAGGGTCCTCGCCATAAGTCTCCTGGCCACGTCCCCAGCGAGGGTCGCGGAAGATGTTGACATTGGGGGTCCAGAACGACAGGCCCTGATAACGCTTGATATGGCCGCTCTTTCTGAAGCCGTTGAATTTCGCGCGGGCCTCGTCGCTGATTATATCGAATGTCTCGCCGACGGCCTCGTCGTCAAACGTCGCAGCCATGCCGATGGTCTGCGGGAACACAGTCGCAAGCCCTGCTCGGGCAACACCGTGCAGAGCCTCGCTCCACCAGTTGAACTCAGGGATACCCAACCGCGGGATAGCCGGTGACGCGTCCATCATCAGCGAAATTTTTTCGTCAAGTGTAAGTCTGGGCAACATGGCCTCGGCTTTCTCGCGCGACGTCTCAGCCGACGCCCCGAGCAATCCTGCCGCCATAAGTGTCGCAACAAGCAGTTTTTTCATGGTGTTACAGTATTGTAGTTTTTACATTATCTTTGTCGCAAAGATACGAAAAATACATATAAAAATCAAAAAAACAGCCGTTGGCCGTAAAAAAAGCGTCATTCACCCTCCTTCCACCACATTTCTAAACAATTGTTTAGTATTTCACACACGCCATTTCACTACTTTTGCACTCGCAAAAACAATTAAGTGCTTTATTACATCCTAACCTATTCACCTTACACATAAGTCTATACATATCTGTTTTTTATCCTGACTTTTCTTTAATACGGTATGTATTATTAACCCCTATGTCGTCCTTACTCGGCCAACTGCTTGCGCAGACGGCTGAGATGGACCGGGGTAATACAAAGCCACGAAGCGATGTCACACAGCGGAGCTTTCTGAAACAGACTCGGATAAGCCTTCAGCACCTTCATGTAACGCTCGCGCGGCGAAAGCCTGTACATATCAAGATAACGGCCGTAGATTGTCCTGAAAAGCACAACCTCTATACCGACGCAGAAACGTAAGCCACGTCTCACGGCAAAGCTCACAAATTCTTCCATGCTCACCACCCACACCCGGCTGCGACGTCCGGCGACAATCGACACCTCCGACGGAAACCCCGACAAATTGCTGTTGATGTCACACACATAATCATCATCAAACGAAAAGCCCACCACCCGCTCCTCGCCATCTGTCGTATTGACCAGAAAACGCATATAGCCCGACTCCACATATCCCAGCTCCCCCGCCACCGACCCCGCGGACAGAAACACATCTCCCTTGGCATACTCACGCATCACTCCGCGGGTCATACACAGCTCCTTCACCGATGACAAGTCAAGCAATTCACGATAGACGTTAAACTCAGCCATAAATCCATTAAAACGTTAAGAGGATGTTTAGAGGTTGTTTAATAAAATGATTCGCAAATGTAGTGGAAAATTCTATAATCTAACCGTTTACCCAATGTTAAAAAATCCTAAAACCACTTTGCACACATAACTTCCCGGAAAGCTTCACTAAATTAACCGTCAAGCAATCAAATTCATTCATGTTACCATGAAAAACATATTTCCCGGCTGTTTGCAGTCACCATGCCCATCCCGTCCGCCATATGTCTGCGGGCTGAGCGCGTAGTCGACAGGCTGCGGTCCGTGCCGTGTTGAAATAAATCGCAATCGCGAGTTTCGCGACACTCATCGTGACGGCAAGGGCTATGTATCTCTTCATCACAGGCGACGAATACTCGCCCAAGAACACATGCTTCCGGTCACTGTTGATTTTTTAATAAAAATTTAACAGGGACTTTATATTATTAACGGCACACAAGCCGTAACTTTGCATCCGTAAAATCACCAAACTCCATCGAATCAATACTATGAAACGAACAATTCTCACGTCACTCTCCCTTCTGCTGCTCACCCTCCTCTCCGCCCGTGCAGCCGACAGCTACAGCCACTATTATCAAGGCCTCCCCATTGACATCCGTCAGGTCACACCCATCACCTTCCCTGACCGCACAGCATCCATCACCGCCCACGGAGCCGTAGGCGACGGCGTAACACTCTGCACCACAGCCATACAGAGCACCATCGACTCGCTCGCAGCCCTCGGAGGCGGCACCGTCTCCATCCCCATGGGCGTATGGCTCACAGGCCCCATCGAGCTCCGTGACAACATCAACCTCTCGCTCGACCGCAACGCTATCCTCTACTTCTCGCCCGACAAATCCCTCTACATCGACCCCAAGCCCAAAGCCACACGCGTCAAGGCCTGCATCTCAGCCACCCGCTGCACCAACATCGGCATCACCGGCTCAGGCATGATCGACGGCAACGGCTCACAGTGGCGTCCCGTCAAGCGAGGCAAAGTCAGTAATGTGGAATGGAACGACTTCAAAGCCATGGGTGGCGTAGAACGCGACAACGGCTCGCTCTGGTATCCGTGGGAACTCCGCTCAGGCTATGAGGACGTAGCCCCCACCCCCGAAAAGCAGGAAAAGAAGCGCAACGACCTCTTCCGCGTATTCTACTGCGAAAACATACTCCTTGAAGGCGTCACTTTCCAGAACGCCCCCAAATTTCACGTCCATCCCTTCAACAGCCGCAACATCATCATGGACGGCATCACCGTACGCTGTCCCTGGAACGCCCAGAACGGTGACGCCATCGACCTCTCCGACTGCCACCAGGCACTCATCGTCAACTCCACGGTCGACGCCGGCGACGACGGCCTCTGCCTCAAGAGCGGCACACGCAAAGACGGCACCGACATCAACGGCGTAGCCGACGTGCTCATGCGTTACAACACCGTATACCACGCCCACGGAGCCTTCGTGATAGGCAGCGAAGACATCTGCGGCATCGACCGCGTCGTAGCCACCGACTGCCGCTTCTCAGGCACCGACACCGGCCTTCGTTTCAAGAGCGCGATAGGCCGCGGAGGCAAGACTTCCGACATATATCTCTACAACATCATGATGGCCGACATACGTGGCGAAGCCATAATCTTTGAATGCTCCTACGCCGACCGTCCCGCCGGCTCCAAGTCAGGCGACACACCCGCCGTCAAAGAGCTCGTCAACGTCCCCGAATTCAAAGACATAAAAATCTACGACATCATCTGCCGCGGCTGCAAGACAGGCATCAAAGCTACAGGCATACAAGGCATGGACTGCGTGCACGACATCGACATCTCCAACAGCACCATCGTCTATCGCAACGCCCCCACCGCCATCGACTCAGCCACAGCCCGCATCAACCTCACCAACGTCCGCCTCATCCCTGACAAAAAATAAAACAGACTCTCTCACCTCCTCCCATCCGGCTCAATCAGCCTCACTCTCCCCCCCGCTTTTTTATCAAAAAATTGTTATACACTGCAAAAAAATCATTATTTTTGCAGTGTATTTATTGTATATATCCCGACTACACAAGTAACTTACATGTCCGTGGGCATGTTTTTAACGACTTTTGCTGACACCTCCCTCTCCGTAGGCACGTGAATATACACCTTCCCAACCTGTTGATACCAATCATTTTATAGACATATGTACAAATTACTCTCAAGACTTTCGTTGACTACAGCCGTGGCCGTCTCATGTCTGCCGCTGACAGGATGCTTTGATGACAGCTACGACCTCGAAGACATCGACACAACAGCCGAGATCAAAGTAAACAATCTCGTAATCCCCGTCAACCTTGACGAAATCACACTCTCCAACATCTTTGACCTCGACGAAGAAAGCGTAGTCAAAGACATCGACGGCATCTATGCCGTAAGCGTTGACGGCGACTTCAGCTCAGACGCCATCACCATCAACGCCGTAACCCTCTCGCGCCCCACTATCCCCCCGACCACAGCCGACATCGTGCTGCTCGGCGACGGCACAGGCAGCGTGACACCCGTCCCGGGCATTGAAGCCACATTCACCTACGGCATCACAGGATTCAGCACGACATTCAACTACACCACATCTTCAGTCGATAAAAGCATCCGCCACCTCTCCCGCATAGGGGTCGACTGGACCATCGACGTCCGTCTCACGGTCGCCAACCCCGCCAACGCCTTCAAGACGGTAGCCTTCCGCGGAGTCTCGCTCAAACTCCCCGCCGGTCTCCACACCCCCGACTATGTCAACAACGGCGGCGTCATCACTCTCGATGACATCACCCTCAGCCCCGGAGCCATGACCCACAGCGTAGCCATACGCGTCGACGAGATTGACTTCTCGCGCCTCACTCCCGCCGAATACACCTTCACACCCTCGGCCGACGGACTCGCTCCCGGCACACTCTCTCTCAACGGCACCATCGGCATCCAGGGCGGCAACGTAGTAGCCGTAATCAACAGCTCGGCCACCACAGTCCCCGCCAAGACCACACTCACCCTCGCCCCCACCGGCAACGACATCCAAGTCAAATCCATCGACGGCACCATACGCTACGCCATCACCGACTTCAACGTCGACCCCGTGCAGCTCAACGACCTTCCCGACCTCTTGCAGCAGGATGGCACCGACATAACCATCTCCAACCCACGTCTCTACCTCTCCATCAACAACCCCATGGCCGGCTACGGCCTTGACGCAAGCAGCGGACTCACACTCACCGCTTGCCGCAACGACGGCTCGCGACAGCCCTACTCGCTCGATCCCGGCCAGAGCATCGTCATCGGACACAACAACGGCATAGCCGGCCCCTACCGCTTCTGCCTCGCACCCGACCCCTCGGCCGCAGGAGGTCTCGCCGAGTATGCCGGAGCCACACCGGTGCTCTATCACGGTCTCGGCAACGTGCTCAGCGGAGCCGGACTCCCCTCATCCATCGAGGTAGATTTTGACGACCCATGCGCAGGCCCCGGCGAAGTCAGAAACTTTACCGTGCCCAACACCCTCGACAAAATCCAAGGCTCATATCACTTCTACGCCCCCCTCAACCTCGGCGTAGGCTCCACCATCGTCTATGACGAGACCACTGACGGATGGAGCGACGACACAATCGACAAAATCACCATCGAGACCCTCAAGATCAACGCTTCGGTCACCAACTCGCTCCCCTTCGACATCGTAATCTCAGGCTATCCCGTTGACGCACAGGGCAACCAGTGCAAAGACATCCACACCGGCTCACCCGTAAGCCTCGGCAGTGTCACCGTCAAAGCCGGAGAGACCTCACCCCTGAGCCTCGCCACCACAGGCACCATCCGCGCCATCGACGGAGTGCGCTACTACGCCACAGCCAAAGTCACACGCCCCGACGTGACTCTCCGTCCCGACGCGACAATCTCGCTCACAGGCATCAAAGCCACAATCTCAGGCTTCTACATCGACGAACTCTAACCGTTTCCATACCCTAATATTTCAGTAACTACAACGATGATACACAACATAAAATCTCTCGCCGCACGTGGTATGGCAGCGGTTATCGCCATGCTTCCCGTATGCGCCTCGGCCCAGAATCTCCAGTCGGGCTACTTTGACGACAACTATCTCTACCGCTTCCAGTCCAACCCCGCTTTCGGCAACGAAGGACACGGATTCGTGGCCATGCCCGGACTCGGCAACCTCAACCTCGCCACCAACGGCACCATCGGCGTCAGCCACATCCTCTACAACGTCAACGGCAAGACCACCACGCTCCTCAACCCCGGCGTGAGCGCGAACGAAGTCCTCGACGGACTCAAAGACAAAAACCGCCTCGGCATCAACCTCCGCGAGACAGTCCTCGCCTTCGGATTCAGCGGCATGGGTGGCTATAACACCTTCAGCGTCAACGCACGCGCCGACATCGGACTCTCTCTGCCCAAAGACATATTCCGTCTGGCCAAAGAAGGTCTCCAAAACACTACCTACGACCTCTCCCACCTCAACGCCCGCGGAGCCGCATGGGCCGAAATAGCACTCGGACACTCCCACCGCATCAACGACCGCCTCTCAGTCGGAGCCACTCTCAAACTTCTCGCAGGCGTAGGCTCCATGCAGACCGACATCCGCACAGCCGACCTCCAGTTGCGCGAAGACACCTGGATAGCCAGCGTCGATGCCGAGCTTCAGACAAGCCTCAAAAACATCAGCTACGAGACAAAATACAACGAAGACACCCGCCGCGACTACGTCAACGGAGTCAACATCGACGACTTCTCACCCATCAGCGGCTACGGCATGGCCATCGACCTCGGAGCCGTCTACAAGCTCAACGACGACTGGGAATTTTCGGCATCACTCCTCGACCTCGGCTGCATCTCATGGGACAACAACCACGTAGCCTCCACCAACGGACTGCAGCAGGTAGTGACCGACGACTACTCTTTCAACGTCGACAACAACGACACATGGGACAAGTTTAAAGACAACCTCACCATGCTCTACCAGCTTGAAGACCTCGGAGACACAGGCAGCCGCCTCTCAGGTATCGGAGCTACGATGAACCTCGCCGCACAGTACACGCTCCCCGTCTACCGTCGCGCCAAATTCGGATTTCTAAGCACCACACGCTTCAACGGCCCCTTCACCTGGACCGACTTCCGCCTCTCGGCCAACATCGAGCCCATCAGCTTCATCTCCGCAGGCGTCAACGTCGGCATGGGCACATTCGGACCCTCATTCGGCTGCATCGTCAACCTCAAAGCCCCGGGCTTCAACCTCTTCGTAGCCTCCGACCACATCCCCGGCAAACTTGCCAAGCAAGGCGTCCCCCTCAACTCCAACCTCAACCTCAATCTCGGCCTCAACTTCCCCTTCTGATCCACAGAGAAGATACAAAAGGACAAAAGCCTTATAAGAAACAAAAGCTTTTAATCTAAGAGAGCTGACAGCTACTGCTTCACGGCCTTGAAAAAATTAAAGCTTTTGTCTCTTATGAGACTTTTGTCCTTTTATATCCCCTATCCGGCCGCTTACAGCGCGCAGCTTTGCCCCACCGATCCCGAGCTTTGAGAAAGTGTGAGCGCGTAAGCGCGAAATAATACCGCTACCACCCCTCACAAAAGTGCGATAACGCCACACACCAACATTTTCAGCCCGCGAATGAAAAAATATCGGACGATTTTTTGTAATTTTGCGAAATTATTGGCCGTGAGACAAATATTTTGAACTCAACCACGCCAAAGACTCATCTCCACAAGCAAAAACCCTCAAAAAGCATAGTCCCAAATTATGCAGAACATCATACTTTTCGACCCCGTAAAAGCGCGGACCAACCTGCTCCCGCTTACCTACACACGCCCCGTGGCCCTCATACGTCACGGCATCACCACCATGCTCGAAAAATGGCAACGCGCCATCCCGGGCAACTACTCTTTTCAGACCCAGGACTACCTGAGCATCAAATACTCCCTCGTCTCAGCCGACGAAGACAACGACCTCTACATCGCCGCCAACATCCATCCCGATCCGCAGCTCACCCAGGCCATTCTCGCCCTCGCACCCCGCGAGCAGCTAACCCTCGGCGGCGAAGTCATAGCCCGACGCGGCTACCGCGAAGAAGGTCCGAAAACAGAATACACCGGCACCCCACTTGCCATCAACAACATATGGGACATCTTCATGCTCAATGACCAAGCCATCCGACGCGACTTCGCAGACATCACAGCCGGACGCACCTCACAGCCACTGAGCACCACATGTACCCTCATAGGCGACCCCGCCGACCTCTTCATCGAAGAAGGAGCCACAGTCGAAGCCGCCACCATCAACGTCAAGCACGGCCCTGTCTATATAGGCCCACACGCCGAAATAATGGAAGGAGCCTGCCTGCGCGGCCCCATAGCACTCTGCGAGCACGCAGTCGTCAACATGGGCGGCAAAATCTACGGAGCCACCACACTCGGCCCCTACTGCAAAGTAGGTGGCGAGCTCAACAACGTAGTCATGACAGGCTACTCCAACAAAGCCCACGACGGATTTCTCGGCAACGCCGTCATCGGCGAATGGTGCAACCTCGGAGCCGGATGCACAGCCTCCAACCTCAAAAACACCTACGGCACCATCAAGCTATGGAGCATGGGACAAGGACGCTTCGTCGACACAGGCCTCCAATTCTGCGGTCTCATCATGGGCGATCACTCCAAAGCCGGCATCAACACCATGTTCAACACCGCCACCACCGTAGGCGTAGGCGTAAACTTCTACGGAGCAGGCTTCCCCCGCACATTCATACCCTCCTTCACACAAGGCTCCACAGCCGGCATGAAACCCGTCTTCATGGACGCCTTCTTCGAGACAGCCGCCAAAGTCATGGCGCGCCGCCACATCGAGCTGACACAGATGGACAAAGACATACTTTACTCACTCTACAGTCAGCAATAACACCCCCATATCCAACCTCTTAACATAAGGAAAAACAATGCCCCAAGTATCCGAACGCGGCGAACTCATGCCCGCCTCACCCATACGCCGTCTCGTCCCCCTGGCCAACCAGGCCAAGCAGCGCGGCATCAAAGTCTACCACCTCAACATCGGCCAACCAGACGTACCAACTCCCAGCGAAGGCCTCGACGCACTCAAGCACATAGACCGCAACGTGCTCGAATACAGTCCTTCAGACGGACTGCTCTCGCTGCGTCAGAAACTCAAAGGCTACTACAAGCGATTCAACATCGACGTCAACGTCGACGACATCATCGTCACCACAGGAGGCTCCGAAGCCGTCCTCTTCGCCTTCATGGCATGCCTCGACCCCGGCGACGAAATCATAGTCCCCGAGCCCGCCTATGCCAACTACATGGCCTTCGCAATCTCAGCCGGAGCCAAAATCGTCACCGTACCCTCCACCATCGACGAAGGCTTCGCACTCCCCCCCGTCGAAAAATTTGAAGAACTAATCACACCACGCACCAAAGGCATACTCATCTGCAACCCCAACAACCCCACAGGCTATCTCTACACCATGAAAGAGATGTTGCAGATACGTGACCTCGTAAAGAAATACGACCTCTTCCTTTTCTCCGACGAAGTCTACCGCGAGTTCTGCTACACAGGCGCACCCTACATCTCAGCCTTCCATCTCCCAGGCATCGAAGAACAGGTAGTGCTTGTCGACTCCGTATCAAAACGTTACAACGAATGCGGCATACGCATCGGCGCACTCATTACCAAACACCCAGCCCTGAAGAAAAACGTCATGAAATTCTGCCAGGCACGCCTCAGTCCGCCCCTGCTGGGCCAGATAGTAGCCGAAGCATCCATTGATACCTCAGCCGAATACATGCTCGCCACCTACAACGAATATGTCGAGCGCAGAAAATTCCTCATCGACCAGCTCAACAAAATACCCGGCTGCTACACACCCATACCCATGGGTGCATTCTACACCGTAGTCAAGCTCCCCGTTGACGACGCCGACAAATTCTGCCAATGGTGTCTGAGCGACTTCGACCTCGACGGCGAGACCATCTTCATGGCACCCGCCTCAGGCTTCTACACCACCCCCGGCATGGGCCGCGACGAAGTGCGCATGGCCTACGTCCTCAACAAAGAAGACCTCGCCAAAGCAATGAAAATCCTGGCAGCAGCCCTCAAAGCCTACCCTGGCTCAACCTATAACAGGCAAGAAGCGTGAAACGGACAGACTTTGAAATAATGGCCCCCGTAGGGTCATACGAATCGCTCCACGCCGCCATCGAAGCCGGAGCCGACGCCGTATACTTCGGAGTCGAAGGCCTCAACATGAGAGCCCGCTCATCAGTCAACTTCACACTCGACGACCTGCGACGCATCGCATCTATATGCGACGCCGCAGGCGTCAAGACCTATCTCACCGTCAACACCATCATCTACGACAACGAGATAGACAAATGCCGCGAAGTAATCGATGCCGTCAGTCAGAGCGGCATCACTGCCATCATAGCCAGCGACATAGCAGCCATCGAATACGCCCGCAGCATAGGAGTCGAAGTCCACATCTCCACCCAGGTCAACGTCAGCAACACCGAAGCCGTCAGATTCTACTCCCGGTGGGCCGATGTCATGGTACTCGCGCGCGAACTATCGCTCGACCAGGTCGCAGCCATCCACCGTGCCATCACCGAGCAAGACATCCGAGGCCCCAAAGGCGAGCCCATACGCCTCGAAATGTTCTGCCACGGCGCACTGTGCATGGCCGTATCAGGCAAATGCTACCTCAGCCTCCACGAGATGAACTCCAGTGCCAACCGCGGAGCATGTACCCAGATATGCCGCCGGGGCTATCGCGTCACCGACATCGAGACAGGCGACGAGCTACAGGTCGACAACAAATACATCATGTCGCCCAAAGACCTCAAGACCATCCACTTCCTCAACAAAATGATTGACGCCGGCGTCAGAGTCTTCAAGATCGAAGGACGCGCCCGAGGCCCCGAATACGTGGCCCTCACAGTACGCGCCTACTCCGAAGCCATACAGGCCATCTGCGACGGCACCTACTCCGACGAAATGATAAGCCGCTGGGACACATCACTCTCACGCGTCTTCAACCGAGGATTCTGGGACGGCTACTACATGGGACAGCGTCTCGGCGAATGGTCATCAAAATACGGCTCCTCAGCCACCAAAGTCAAACGCTACATAGCCAAAGGCGTACGCTACTTCCCCCGTCTCGGCGTAGGCGAATTTCTCATGGAAGCAGGCGAGCTCCACCCCGACGACGAAATCGTCATCACAGGCACCGACACCGGAGCCATCATCATGAAAGCCGGCGAACTGCGTCTCGACTACGACCCCGTGCCCGTCGTCACCAAAGGCCAGAGCTTCTCACTGCGCGTCCCCCGCAAAATCCGCCCCTCCGACCGCATGTATCTCTGGCAGGACACCACCCCCGCCGACCCCAAGCCCTGACACAAACATCCGACCTTTAGCATCCTTCTGAAACAAGAATTTTCACAGTGGAAGGATGGGGGAAATGCGGGATTTTTTGTATCTTTGCAATATACAAGCATTTTAGCCCATGAGTGACGAGAATTTTACTGACGAGAACCTTTTTGATGCCGCAGGAGCAGTGAACTCCGGGCCGGGTGTCGGCGATACCGAGGCCGAGGAGGAGGTGGTGGACTACAGCGAGGATGATATACGCACCCTCGACTGGAAGGAGCATATACGCCGCCGCCCTGGCATGTATATCGGCAAACTTGGAGACGGCTCCAACTTTGACGACGGTATATATGTACTTATCAAGGAGGTGCTCGACAATGGCATCGATGAGTTCATGATGGGCTACGGACGCCAGATCACCCTCGACGTGGAGGGGGGCACGGTGACCGTGCGCGACTATGGCCGCGGCATCCCGCTGGGCAAGGTGGTGGATGTGTCGTCCAAGATGAATACCGGCGCGAAGTATGACTCGAAATCGTTTAAGAAGTCGGTCGGCCTCAACGGCGTGGGCATCAAGGCTGTCAACGCGCTCTCGACGGAGTTTTTCATCCGCAGCGTGCGCGACGGCCAGGCCAAGAGTGTGCTCTACAGCCGCGGCGAGATTATCGAGGAGAGCGGACTGGTGGACACCGACGAGCAGTCGGGTACGCTTGTGAGATTTACGCCCGACGCCGACATTTTCCGCGACTACCAGTTTCAGGACAAGTATATAGTGCCGCTGGTCAAGAATTACACTTATCTCAACACAGGACTGGCACTTATCTATAACGGCAAACGATACATCTCGCGCGGCGGTCTGCTTGACCTGTTGCGCGACAACATGAGTGTCGACCCTCTCTACGCGCCCATCCATCTCAAGGGCGATGACATCGAGGTGACGCTGACGCATGCCAACCAGCGCGGCGAGGAGTATTACTCGTTTGTCAACGGCCAGCACACCACTCAGGGAGGCACGCATCTGACGGCTTTCAAGGAGGCGGTGTCGCGCACCATCAAGGAGTATTTCAAGCGTGACTTCGATTATTCCGACATACGCAACGGCATGATTGCCGCGGTGTCGATCAAGGTGGAGGAGCCGGTGTTTGAGTCGCAGACCAAGACCAAGCTGGGCAGCCGCGATGTTGGTCCCGAGGGGCCGACGGTAGCCAAGTTTGTGGGCGATTTCATCAAGACCGAGCTCGACAATTACCTGCACCGCAACACCGATATAGCCGACATAATACTCAAGAAGGTGCAGGAGAGCGAGCGCGAGCGCAAGGCTATGGCCGGCGTGACCAAACTGGCGCGCGAGAAGGCCAAGAAGGTCAATCTGCACAACAAGAAACTGCTCGACTGCCGCGTGCATTTCAACGACCCCAAGGGTGACGAGGAGAAGAAGCGCGCGTCGTCGATATTTATAACGGAGGGTGACTCGGCCGCCGGGTCGATCACCAAGATACGCAACGTGGAGACCCAGGCGGTGTTCTCGCTGCGAGGCAAGCCTAAAAATTCCTACGGGGTGCCGGCCAAGATACTTTATGAGAACGATGAATTCAATCTGCTTCAGGCGGCTCTCAACATCGAGGAGGGCATCGACGGTCTGCGCTACAACAATGTGATTATCGCGACCGATGCGGATGTCGACGGCATGCACATCAGGCTGCTGCTGCTGACGTTCTTCCTGCAGTTTTTCCCCGACATGATCAAGAAAGGGCACCTGTATGTATTGCAGACACCTCTCTTCCGTGTGCGCAATGCCAAGACTGCCAAGCGCGCGGGACGCAAGGGGGGCAATGAGGAGACTTATTACTGCTACACCGACGAGGAGCGCGTGGCAGCCATTGCCAAGCTGGGCGATAATGCCGAGATTACGCGATTCAAGGGTCTAGGCGAGATTTCTCCCGATGAGTTCCGCGGGTTTATCGGTCCTGAGATGAGGGTTGACCGAGTGACGCTGCGCAAGGAGGATGCGGTCGACGAGCTGCTGGAGTTTTATATGGGTAAGAACACTATGGAACGACAGGAGTTTATCATCGACAACCTTGTGGTGGAGGATGATTCGGAGCTCTTATAGTTACTCTTACAGTTAAAAGAACAACAAGTTAAAGGACTAATATCAGGCATCTATAGTATTTATTCAATTTGACATTCAATCCGACAATCTTTTTTAACGCTGATGACATTATTGTTTCCGGGAACTTTTGATCCTTTTACCGTCGGGCATGCTTCGATAGTGGAGCGGGCTCTGCCTCTGTGTGAGCGGATGGTGATTGCTGTCGGTTATAACGCGTCGAAGAGTTCGGCGGCCGATGGTGCCGCACGGCGTGTGGAAAGCATCGCGGCACTGTATGCCGGCAATCCCAAGGTAAAGGTCATCGCCTATGACGGTCTGACTGTCGACGCCTGCCGCCGCGAGGGTGCCGATTGGATGCTGCGCGGCGTGAGGTCGGTGGCCGACTATGAATATGAGCGTAATCTGGCCGACATCAACCGTGCCATCGCCGGCATCGAAACTCTGCTGCTCTACTCTCTTCCAGAACTAAGCTACATATCATCGTCAATGGTCAGAGAACTTGCCTCGCATGGCCATGACATTACAAAATATCTCCCATGAGAAGAATTTTCATACTTTTAGCCACACTGTTGACTACCGCCATGACGGCGGCATTATGGGCCGACGTCAGACTGTCGCCCGACCGGAAACTGGCTTTTGCCCAGCAGATTATCGCCAACTATTATGTTGACGCCATCGACACCACCAAGGTGGTGGAGGATGCTATCGTAGCTATGCTCAAGGACCTGGATCCCCACTCGACCTACTCCAACGCCGAGGAGACGCGCGAGCTGACCGAGCCGCTCGACGGAAATTTCTCGGGCATAGGCATACGTTTCCAGATGAACAACGACACGCTCTATGTCATCGAGTCGGTGGCCGGAGGTCCGTCGGAGCGCGTAGGCATCCAGCCGGGCGACCGCATCATCTCGTGCAACGATACGGTGATAGCCGGTGTCAAGAAGCCCAACTCGGAAATACTTAAAGTGTTGCGCGGTCCCAAGGGGTCGATAGCCAATCTGAAAGTGCTGCGCAAACGCACGCCCGAGCCTATAATGTTTGCCGTGAAGCGTGACGAGATACCCATCTACAGCGTCGACGCATCCTATATGGTCAACGACAGCGTGGGCTTTATCTCGATAGCCCGCTTTGCCGGCACTACTGCCGACGAGGTGAACGATGCCATGAAGAAGCTCGGCAAGAGCGGCATGAAGCATCTCATCATCGACCTCTGCGACAACGGCGGCGGCTATCTTAAAGCGTCGACCGACGTGGTGAACAATTTTCTGCGCCGCGGCGACCTGATAGTCTACACCGACTCCCCCAAAAACGGTTCGAGCCGCTTTGAGGCTCCTACGGACGGTAAGTTTCTTGACGGACGCGTGGTGGTGATGGTCAACCAGTATTCAGCCTCGGCGAGCGAGATTCTCTCGGGCGCGCTCCAAGACAATGACCGTGGTGTCATCGTTGGCCGCCGCACTTTTGGCAAGGGCCTGGTGCAGAGACCGTTCCCCTTCCCCGATGGGTCAATGATACGTCTGACCGTGGCACGCTATCACACTCCTTCGGGCCGTTGCATCCAGAAGCCGTATGCCGACGGTGACGATGATGCCTACCGCATGGATATGGTGAACCGCTATAAGTCGGGCGAGCTGAGTTCGGCCGATTCTATCTCGCTGCCCGACTCGCTGCGTTACAGCACTCTGCGCCTGGGCCGTGCGGTATATGGCGGAGGCGGCATCATGCCCGATGAGTTCGTGCCGCTCGACACGACTTTCTACACCGACTATTACCGCGACCTTGTGGCCAAGGGTGCCATCAGTGATTACACGCTTCAGTATGTCGACGAGAACCGCCAGGCTCTGAAGAAGAAGTATAAGACGGAGAAGGCTTATCTGGATCAGTTTGAGGTTACTCCGGAGATTATGCAGGGGCTCATAGACACGGGCGTCAAAAATGGCGTGGAGCTGAATCAGGAGCAGTATGAGACGTCACGCGAATATCTGGCTGCGATTGTGAAGGGCCTTGTAGGCCGCGACCTGTTTGACCAGTCAACCTATTTCAAGGTTATGAATCCCCATAACAATATTTTCAGCACGGCTGTGGAGATCATCAACGACCCTCAGCGATATGCGGGTTTCTTGCAGTCAAAAAAGTAACAGGTTTATTCTTCATAGAAAGAAAGTAACAAGTTAAAGGAGTTTAGACAGGAGATGTAATAAGATGTCTAAACTCCTTTAACTTGTTACTTTCTTTACTATAAGAATTACTTTTTGATGGTGCCGCCGGTGGATTTGTCGGTGGTGATGGCGGGGCAGGAGAGTTTTCGGACGTTGATGGAGCCGCCGGAGGAGGCTTTGACTGTGGCTGTGTTGGCGGCTCCGGCTATGGATATGTCGCCGCCCGAGGTGGCATCAGCGGTGAGGCTGTCGGCGGTGACGGCGTCGATGTCGATGTCGGAGCCCGAAGAGGCGTCAAATGCTGCGGTCTTGGTGGTGAGAATGTCGATGTCAATGTCAGCTCCCGAGCTTGTGTTGCACTGCAGCGAGCCACAGGTGAGCCATTCGATGCTGATGTCGGAGCCGGATGAGGCTGTGATTTCGGCATCCTGTCCGGGGACATTGACGGGCGCGGGGACTTCGAGCTCGGCTCCGGAACTTGTGCTCATACGTGCTACGTGAGGAGCATAGAGAGTGACTTTGACATCTTTGAGGGGATGGCCCCCGCCAATTCCGAAGAGACTGAGAAGGCTTTGTTTTGTATCGCTTTCGCCATAGATGTGGAGTACACCCTTTCGGAGTGTCACCTTGACATTGGTTATGTTTTTAGCGGGGCCTGTGATGAGCACCTTGGCCCGGAGGGTGTCGGGGATGTAGGTCACGTCGACTCCGGCCGAGACACGTAGCGCGCTGACGGTGCCTTTGAGTGAGAGGGAACGCTCGGCGGCACTGACCGTGACTGCCATGAGGACGAGGAGCAATGAGGCGAGGATTTTTTTCATACGCGGGGTGATAATTTTAGCGGTATATATAATAATGTGTGACAAGACCGTCAGCTTATGACGACGGGGACCATGGAGACGGCCGAGACGGTGTAGAGGACAGAGGAGACGTTGCAGGCAAAGGTGTCGAAAAATTCCATGGGTCCGTTGCCGAGGCCGAGGAGTATGCATGAGCCGATGATAAACACCGCTTCGAGCACTATGAGGGAGATTATGGCTGTCACCGACATGCTCGGCGCGCGAAAGAGGGTGGCGATGCCGACGCGACAGAGGCAGAGGGCCGGAAGAGCTACGGCAAAGAGCACCAGAGCGCATCCCCAACCCTGGAGATAGGGACTGCCGGAGGATATGCCGAAGGCTGTTAGGAGGGTGTCGTTGGAGGCGAAATAGAGGCAGGTGACGCCGCCGACTATGACTATGCCGACGATGGCCGTGGCAAAACCGACGAGTCCGCCGACAAGACCGAGGATGACGAGGATTATGCGTCCGATAATGAGGAAGATACTGTTGATGACATTACTGACGCTTCCGCCCGAGGGAACCGGGGCGGCGGGAGGAGCGATGTTGTCGATGACGGTCTGGCCAACGTTGTCGACGGTGACCGGCTCGCCGCGCATCTCGAGTATCTGACGCGGGGTGCGCGCGGGAGGAATGACCATCCAGCAGATGAGATAGCCGAGCAGGAGAGGCCAGAAGAGGCCGAATTTTGTAAGCGAGAGCGTGGCCACCACTACGAGTATGCGCAGCACTGTGACATCCCAGCCGAGATATTGTCCGAGGCCGGCTATGACTCCGCCGAACACTTTGTGACGCTCGTCGCGGAAAAACTTTTTATGAAACGGGGGCGGTGTGGCACCGTCGGCCACGGGTGACGTTTCGGCACCGAAGGGTTCAGGGCGGGATGGACGGGAGGGCTCGGAGGCATCCGACTCAAAGCCGGCTTCGTCGGTAATCTCGTCGGGGCGGCCCATGATGGAGATGACACGGTTGACGTCATCGATGACTATCACCGAAGCTCCGCCGGCCAGCCGCTGGTCGAAGTGCTCGGAGATGCGAAACTCGATGTCGTTGACAATCTCTATGCCCTCGTCGCCGGGAAAAGCGTCGCGGAGCTGGGCAAGATAGTTCTGGAGGAGGGTGTAGGCGTCCTCGTCGATATGGTATATTTTGCCGTTAATATTTACTTGGAATGTCTTTTTCATTGCGGCAGGTATTTGTTGTTGTAGTCGAGTTGAAGGATTGTTACTGCTGAGGCTATCTCGTCCCATGACTGCTGGAGCTGCTCGAGAAACTGATGGCCCACGGGGGTGATGGAGTAATATTTGCGCGGGGGGCCCTGAGTAGACTCTTCCCAGCGATAGGACAGGAGTCCGTCGTTTTTGAGGCGCGTGAGCAGGGGATAGAGCGTGCCCTCCATCACTATCAGATGGGCCTCCTTGAGCCGGGCTATCATCTCGGAGGCGTAGGCGTCGCCCCGCTTGAGGATGAGCAGCACGCAAAACTCAAGCATCCCTTTGCGCATCTGTGATTTTAAGTTGTCGATATTCATATGTCGGACGTTTTGTCTGTTATTTGGCATTGCAAAGATAGGAAGATTCCACAGTACTTTGCAATACATAGTACTAAGATTTAACAAATATTAAGCAAAAGATTATCCGAAATTTCGTCAATAATGGCCAAAGAGTCATCCGTGAGAGTATGACTAAATGAAGGTTAAGCAAAAAAGTTGTAATTTTGCAAAATGATTATGAGACACCTGATAACAATATTTGCCATGCTGTTGTCGCTGACTGCGATGGCTGTGGAGCCGACCTCCATGACCGCCGGCGAGCCGGACTCAACGGCATGCGATACGTGCTGTAATGGAGTGAGCAAGACCTATTGGATAAAGCAATTGATCGACAACGGTTTTCGCATCCATGACGAGGGGGTGTGCTATCCGCGCTTCCCGCGTTTCTGCCTGAACGTGTACAACTGGGGCGACCGTACATTCAACTCCTACGACACCGCCTATGTGGTGGGCACGGGCAAGAACTGGAAGCTCCAGGGCAAGAGCTACAACTGGATGGAGACGTCAACGATAATGTTTCCGAAGCAGTCGTCGGTCAACATGCATTCCGACCTGTATAGCGACGCGGGGTTCTCGCTCAATTTCATGGCAGTGAGCATCGGTTATATGTGGAACATCAACAAGCTCTTCACCGACCCGACCAACCGACGGACGTTTAATCTTGACTTCACATGCTCGCGCTTTTCGCTCAATTATCAGTCGGTGTCGTCGACGGGAGGGATGATTATAACGCAATTTGGCGACTATAACAACGGCCACAGGCTCCACTATAAATTTGACGACTGTTCGACCGACTCGAAGACGCTCGACGTGTATTGGTTTTTCAATCATTACCGTTATTCGCAGGCTGCAGCTTACAGTTATTCGAAATATCAACTGCGCAATGCGGGAACTCCGCTGGTAGGGTTTAACTTTACGGAGCAGCATATCAAGATGAATTTCAACGGGATGCCGGATATTATGCTTGAGCATTCGCCACTGGAAAGCAATGAATATCAGTCGGACTACAGGAGCTATTGCGCTATGGGCGGATATTCCTACAACTGGGTGCTGAAGCCTCGCCGCTGGCTCATAAACGCTACCGGCATGGTGGCTGTGGGCTACAGACAGCTTATCAGTTCGGGCGATGAACGCGACTCGAAGTCGCGCGTGGCCAACAATTTCAAAATCAATATAGCTGCGGTGTATAACCACAAGGCATTGTTTGCAGCGTTCACCGCCCGCGGCATGGGTTATGTCAATTATAATATGGGCGACCTGAGCCACCTGAATACTATCATCTCGTTCACAGCAGCTGTCGGAATGAGATTCTAACTCACTATAGTTTAAAAAGTTAAGAAGCTGAAAAATTTAAGACAATAGTTTGGCCGGGTATTTGTTGGTAATAGACCCACCAAGCTATTATCTTAACTTTTTCAGCTTCTTAACTTTTTAAACTATAAGAGTAGCTGTGAAGGTTAGGGTGTAGAGGAGCATGAGTATGGCGGTCATGCCGAGAAGGGGATTGAGGGCGGGACCGTGACGACGCACGAGGCGCGTGTAGAGGATGAAGTGGAGCACGAGATATATGCTTGGGGGTAGCCATCCCCATCGCAAGGCTGCGAGCCATGCGGGCATGGTGAGGATGACGGCCATGAAACCGTTGGCAAGATAGAGGGAGGCTGTGGCGCGAAGACCGATGACTACGGCAAGGGTGCGTTTGCCTACGGCGAGGTCATCGGCCCGGTCACGGTAATTGTTGACCAGAAGCACATTGGCTCCCATGAGTCCGATGCCGACCGACATGGCGAGCAGCCACCAGCCGAAACTACCGCCCATGAGCATGTAGGTGAGGCAGACGGGGACTATGCCGAAGAAAATGATAACGGCGATCTCGCCAAGGGCGTGGCGTGACAGCGGATAGGGGCCGGAGCTGTAGGCTATGACGCCGAGGGCGGTGAGGACGCCGGCGATGTACATCCACCATTGTCCGTAGAGGGCTACGAGCAAGACTCCGACCACACATGCGAGAGCGAGGGTGGCATAGGTGGCTGTCTTCATGGCGCGGGGGGTAATGTCGCCTTCGGTGACTCCGCGACGGGGTCCTGCGCGGCCGGCTTTGTCGAGCCCGGCTTTGAAGTCGTAGTATTCGTTGGCGAAGTTGGATGCTATCTGGGCGAGAAGGGCGAAGAGCATGCACATGAGCCAGGGAACGAGTCTGAACCGCCAGGCGAGCATGCCGAGCGCGCCTGCGTAGATGACGCCTGCAAGGGAGACGGGGAGGGTGCGTAAACGCATGGCTTCAAGCCATATCTTGATTTTTCCCGACATGTTTTTTCTTTATTTTACTTAGAGGGTTCAATATGTCAAAAAAGTTAAGACAGTAGTACCGGAGCCTGATGGGTGATGCGTTTTTGGTCGCTGTCTACCATTACTCCCGAACTTCTGTCTTAACTCTTTGACTTGTTGCTTCCTGTATGTTATTCAAATTGTGCGGCGATAGCGTCGGCTATGGACTGCATTTCTTCGGCGGGGAAGGTGTGTTTTTTGGTGAAATCCATGTCGGCTTCGCTGTTGATGGGGAGGAGGTGTATATGGGTGTGGGGCACTTCAAGGCCTACAACGGCCACTCCTACCCGCGAGCAGGGGATGGCTTTCTCGATTGCTTTGGCTACGCGACGGGCGAAGAGGATGAGGTCGCGGTATTCGTCTTCGGTGAGATCGAAGATGTAGTCGACTTCACGACGGGGGATGACTAGGACGTGGCCGCGAGCTACGGGGTTGATGTCGAGAAAGGCGTAGTGCTTGTCATCGGCGGCGACTTTGTAGGAGGGGATTTCGCCGGCAGCTATTTTGGAGAAGATAGTCATAGAGAGTTGCTCTTCGAGCAAAGGTTATGAGGTTATATGGTTATGAGGTTATAGAGAGCTTGCTCTTCGAGCAAGAGGTGGAGGGTGCCGGATGGCGGGATTAGAAGCTGATCTCGACGATCTCAAACTTCATGACACCGGCGGGGACACGGATGTCGACGATTTCGCCGAGCTTGTGGCCGAGAAGTCCCTGGGCGATGGGGGTGGAGCTGCCGATCTTCTTTTCCTTGAGGTTGGCCTCGGAGTCGGCTACGATGGTATACTCCATAGTCATGCCGTTGGTGTGGTTTTTGATCTTGACACGGTTGAGTATCTGCACCTCTTCGTTGTTGAGATTGCTCTCGTCGATGATGCGCGAGTTGGCTACAAGGTCTTTAAGCTGGGCTATCTTCATTTCGAGCATGCCCTGGGCTTCCTTGGCGGCGTCATACTCGGAGTTTTCCGAGAGGTCGCCTTTGTCGCGGGCCTCGGCGATGGCTGCTGATATGCGGGGACGTTCCACTGATTCGAGAAACGCGATTTCTTCCATTTTTTTCTTGTAACCTTCTTTGGTCATGTAAGTTATTGCCATGGCTGTAAAAAAGTTTGTTCTGTATCTGTGAGAGGTTTATGTTATCGGTTGCGATGTTTTACACAACACTTTTCTATCGGGTGAACGTAAAAAAATTTAGAATCTCGAGGCTTACGGCTACGAGACCCTACAATAAAAAGATTGCTATTTTTTACGTAGTGCAAAGGTAGTCACAAAAAGGGGAGAAAGCAATTATCGCAGTGTGTTTTAACAAATTTTCACCGCTTGAAAAAATGGTTAAAATCATAATTTACGTACTTTTGTAATAATGAAAACCACATTTCTCATAGGATATATGGGCAGCGGCAAGACTACGCTCGGACGTGCTGTGGCGGCCCGGACAGGCATCCGTTTTATCGACCTCGACAATTATATCGAGGAGCGCGAGGGATGCTCGATCAAGGAGATTTTTGCCTCGCGTGGCGAGGATGCATTCCGCGCCATCGAGCGGGATGCCCTGCAGGAGGTGAGCCGTATGGCCGACACTCTGGTGGCGTGTGGCGGGGGCACTCCGTGTTTCGGCGACAATATGGATCTGCTCAACCGCTGCGGACTGACGGTGTATCTCGACGCACCCCACGGGAGTCTGCTGTCACGGCTCAAGGAGGGGCGTGCCAAACGTCCGCTCATAGCCGGGCTGAACGACAAGGAGCTGGACGAGTTTATCGTCAGGCAGATGGAGTGGCGTCGGCCTCATTACAGCCGTGCCGCCCTGAGGTTTGACAGCTCGCGGCTGGAGTCGGCCGAGGAGGTGGCCGAGAGTGTGGAGAATTTTTTAAAACTCATAGAGTATGAATGTTGAATCGACTCCTACCGCGGTAGAGCAGCCCTGCGAGGTGCGCAACCGCAACCGCCGTCTCACGATAGGGTTGCCCCGATGTGAGGATCCGGCCGAACGCCGTTTTCCACTGACTCCTGAGGGAGCGGCCCTGCTCATCGAGAGGGGATTCAGCGTGAAGATGCAGGAGGGGGCGGCCAAGAGCATCCATTATGAAGATTCGCGCTACATACGCGCGGGGGTGGAGATAGCTCCGCGCTCGGAGACACTGAGCTGTGACATAGTGATCTATACGGCCACTCTGAGCGAGAGCGACGCGCGGGCCCTGAGGCGCGGGGCGATGATGCTGACGCTGCTGAGGGCAGCGTGTGGCAACGAGCGCGTGATACGCGCGCTGCTGGAGCGTCATGTCATATCCATAGCCCTCGACCTGGTGGAAGATGAACGGGGATGCACGCCGTTTGCCGACATTCTGGCCGAAATCGACGGTCGCGCGTCGATAGCCATAGCCTCGTCGCTGCTTGCCGACTCGCAGAAGGGCAAAGGCATACTGCTCGGAGGAGTGGCCGGCATAGTGCCGTGTGAGGTTCTTGTAATCGGCTCGGGCATAGCCGCATGCGCTGCTTCGCGCTCGGCTGTCGGTCTGGGTGCGACGGTGAGGATGTTTGACAACGACATCTATTCGCTGCGGCGTGCGTCACAGGAACTCGGGGCGGGTGTCATCACCTCGGCCCTTCATCCGCGCACACTTGACAATGCCCTGCGCTCGGCCGATGTGGTGGTGGCCACGCCTGTGACGATGCCGTTCGCGCTCCACCGCGAGGCCGTCGGACGTATGAAGAAGGGGGTGCTGACGTTTGACCTCACGGCTGCGGCCGACGGGTCATCGTTTCCGTCGATGACCCCCGTGGACCTCGCGCTGGCCTCGGCGGTGGACGGATCGTTGCGCACCGACAACCGCATCTGTTACGTACACGCCGGAAGCGCGGTGGCACGCACGGCCGCGATGGCTCTGACCAATACGCTGCTGACACTGCTTGAGAGCATTGTCAGCTGTGAAGGCCCGTCAAACGCGCTGAAGCTGCATCCGGGCATGCAGAAGGCAACTCTGACATTTTTCGGCAAGCCGGTCAACCCGGCTGTGGCCTCCATGTTGCGCACACGCAGTGTGGATATTTCCATTTTTCTGACTTTATCGTAATATTAATGGCTCCACGCAAGAGATTTTATGTAGTATGGGCGGGTCACGCCACGGGGGTGTTCGACTCATGGGAGGAGTGTGAGCTCCAGACCAAGGGTTATGCGGGCGCGAAGTTCAAGGCGTTTGACTCGCAGGAGGCGGCTGTGGCTGCCTATCGCGGCAATCCTGACGAACACATGGGACTGCTGCGCTCGATAGCCGAACACCGCACGGCTCCGGTGAATTATGAGGATTTTCCAGAGATACGCCTCGACTCGCTGGCTGTGGACGCGGCGTGCTCTAAAAACCCCGGACCTGTGGAATATCAGGGAGTGTGGGTGCGTACCGGCGAGCGTATCTTTCATGTCGGGCCGCTCGAGGGGGGCACCAATAATATAGGTGAGTATCTCGCGCTGGTCCACGGCCTGGCTCTGCTGAAGGCTCAGGGCCGACACACGACTCCGATATATACAGATTCGCGCACGGCGCGCTCATGGGTAAAGAAGGGGCAGCCGAAGACTACGCTAGCCCGTACGCCGCAAAACGCGCGCCTTTTCGAGATGCTCGACCGCGCGACGGCGTGGTTAGCTAACAATACTTTCAGCAATCCTATCCTTACATGGGATACGCCTCAATGGGGGGAGATACCGGCTGATTTCGGACGCAAATAACCCTGGGCGGTTATTTGCGTCCGAAATCAGCCGGTATCTCCCCCATTGAGATTTAGAGGTTGAAAGTTTACTCCTATAGTTAAAAAAGTCAAAGGAGTTTACAATGTAAACTACAAGAGATAGGAAATCAGAACATGGGAGTGAAGGGGGTGGTGGGGAAGAGGCGTGAGGTGACGTCGCCCACGTAGTCGGCAGTCTTGGTGGTGTCGAGCTTCATTACCGATGCACCTTTGCGGAGGTCACACTTGCCGAGGTCGACATAAAACATGCCTGGATTGGTGACGATGTCGAAGTAGTAACGCAGGTCACGGATGTTGGAAAACGATCGCCACTGGGTGGAGGAAACGTTGGCATCGCCGAGCGTGTAGGTGTAGGGCACGGAGACATTGTTGAGTATCGAGCGCGTAATGGAAACACCAAGGTCGGCCTCGCCGGTCTTCTCGACATGGGAGTCAAAGAAGTAGCCGCGCACGTAACGGTCGGGGCTGCTGACAGTACCGGGTAGGGTATTCTGTCCCCCTTTCTTTACCCAGTAGTCGTTGATGGCATTCATCTGGAGATAGGGAGGATCGTTGGTGAGCATCTTGATGTCCTGACCTTCGTAGATATTGATTTTGCCATGGTCAAACTCTACCATGGCTGAGCGGCCGCGCGAATCGGTGATGCCCCAGTGGAGGGCGGAGGTGGTACCATTGTCGAATGTCGCGCCCGAGATGGTGAAGTTGTGCTGACGCAGGAGTGCTACAGCCTCGGGAGTGTCGGCACACATGTCGAGAAGCCAGGCCGGAAACATAGCGAGCGACATAGGAGGACGGTTGGCGGTGGAGTCGCTCTCGTAGACGGTGCCTTTGCAGAAGAGACCGTTGACCACGAGACCTTTTTCGTTCATGCCTTCTGTGACGCCTCCGTCATAGCTCACGGCGTAAACCGCACCATACTTTGAGGTCCATGTGACGGAGCCCGGAAGAGAGTTGCCCATCTTCCGCATGCCTCGTGGATATACATATATATTGGTGGGGATAGGAGTCTTCCAGTCAAGAGAGCGGCCTACGATACGAAGGCTGTCGTTGCCCACATAGAGGACTCGTGAGCAGGCCTCGGCGCGCAGCCCCGATGCTGTGATAGCAAGCGCGGCGACGAGAGGATAAAGATAACATAGTTTCATTGTGACATGTGTATATGAGAGTTGGGGAAATAGTGAAACGGTTACGGGCCGGCTTCAGCCGGGGCCGATTCATATTTATGAAACGCGGGCGGGGTGTGTATTGTTCAGCATCAGAGACTTTGCAAATTGTTCAACCGACAATATTTAAAAATTCTTAATATGAGCTAATTTTTTTGGCGGGCACCGTGATTGTATATAATTTTGTATCGGAAAGAAACACACAACATAGTTGTATTCCTTGGACTGATAAAGATTTTACGCATTATTTTTTAGTTTTTATGGACTAAGGACAAAGGCAACTTCTCAGACTGTCGTCGTGATGACGCTTGTCCTCTGAAAAAATGGTGTTGTGTAAGTATGATATAATCTCTACATTATTTGGATGATATAGTTTGAATTAACTATAGATCGCAAATTGCCTTTTGGCTTTAGTCCGGTGTTCCTTGCTGATAAGGGGCAGCGGATATTTTTTTTGCCCTGAAGCAATTTTGAATTGACGATGATTTTGGCTAATTTTGACAGCCTGTAGCCCGGCACTTCTATGAACAACCTGTCACCTACTCCCCCACCCTGCCGTCCGGCCGTGACATTTGTCATGCCCGCCTATAATGCCGCTCAGTATATCGACGAGGCTATCGGCTCGATAGTCGCGCAGAGCTTCGTGGACTGGGAGCTGATAGTGGTGGATGATCATTCGACCGACGACACGGCCATGAGGGCACGCGAATGGGCTTGCAGGGAACCGAAAATCAGAGTGTTGCAGACAGAGCGTCAGACGGGGTCGGCTTTTATACCGCGCAAGACTGCCATAGAGACGGCCGGGAGCGATCTTATATGCTGCGTGGATGCCGACGACCGCATCGCCCCTGACTTTATGCAACGGCTGATGAGACGCCGGCTCGAGACGGGAGCCGACATAGTGTATCCCTCGATGTGGAGCCTCGGCGGCGGGACTTCACAAAGGCTGCTGCCTCATGACACCGGGCTGTATGACAAGACCATTGCGGGGCGAGATGTTGTAAGACTGACGCTGGACGGCTGGAAAATCAATACAAACGGGGCACTGAAAGAGAGACGGCTGTATCTGTCGCTCTACGAGCGGATGCCTGACTTTGCAAACCATACGTTTGCCGACGAGTTACTGACACGCTATCTTATATACGACGCCCGACGGGTGGCTTTCTGCGATGCGGCTTATTATTACCGCATCAACCCCGGGTCAGTAACCCGCAAGGTGTCCGTGAAACAATTTCACTATCTGCTGAGCAATATGACGCTCATTTCGTTTGCCCGCGAGCGTTACGGAGTAGGGTCGGAAGAGTATGCGCTGGCTCAGAAGCAGAATTTTTTGGGCTATTACAGCGCGTTGCTTATGCTGGAGGAGGGCAAGCTGCCCGAGGCAGAGGCCGCGGAGGCGCGACGCTTGACCGTCCGTGCCCGCGAGGCTATCGATTACGGCTCGCTAAAAGACCATATATCGTGGCGTTTCAGGCTGATGTACATGCTGCCAGAGAAGACTTTCATATTGCTTAGAAAATTACGACGGACTTAAAATATCTTACCTAAAACAAATAATCCCCGCGAAATCACTTCGCGAGGATTGCTTGCGCTTCAGGATGGGCTTGAACCAACGACCCCCTGATTAACAGTCAGGTGCTCTAACCAACTGAGCTACTGAAGCAGTGTTGTGTTGCAATATACTATGTTGTGCGCTTCAGGATGGGCTTGAACCAACGACCCCCTGATTAACAGTCAGGTGCTCTAACCAACTGAGCTACTGAAGCAGTGCTCGCCTCGAGGGGTACGCCCTCTTGACTTTAGCGATGCAAAATTACACTTAATATTTGAACTATGCAACCTTTTTTGAAAAAAAATCTTTCGTTAAATGATTTTTTGACTTTTTGATTGTTCAAGTGTTATAATTATTGAGTAATTTTACAACCACGTTTTCAACTTCAATCCCAATTCCGACATGAAGAAACTGACCCTTTTAGCGGCCTCTCTGGTATTGCTGTCGCTCCTTGCCTCAGCGGCGACACGCAGCAAGAAGAGCGACATTGCACGCAATCTCGATATATTCAACGCGATATATAAGGAATTACAGACGTTTTATGTAGACTCAATCGACGCCGAAAAGTCAATCAACACTGCAATCGGCGCGATGCTCAACGACATCGACCCCTACACGGAGTATATCCCCGCCAAAGAGCAGGAGCAATTTCGCACCATGACCACAGGCGAGTATGCCGGCATCGGGTCGATGATACAGCAGACGCCCGAAGGAGTCATCATCTCGGAGCCTTATGAGGGAAGCCCCGCCCATCAGGCCGGACTGCGCCCGGGTGACCTGATAGTGATGATCGACAACGACTCGGTGAAAGGCTGGACGTCGGAGAAGGTCAGCGCGCATCTCAAAGGAGCCAACGGCTCGATGCTGCGCGTGACGGTAGACCGCCCTTATGTCGAGGACTCGATACTCTCGTTTGACATCAAGCGTGCCAAGATACAGATACCTTCGGTGCCCTACTCGGGAATGCTGCGCGACGGCGTGGGATATATAAGTCTCAACACATTCTCGGAGAAAAGCTATCCCGAAGTGCGCGAAGCTCTCGAGCGACTCATCAAGGAGGGAGCCAAGGGCATAGTGCTCGACCTGCGCGGCAACGGCGGCGGTCTGGTGGAGAGCGCGGTGCAGATACTCGGGCTGTTTCTGCCCAAGGGCACCACAGTGCTGAGCACCCGCGGCAAGGGTGTGCTCAACGAGAAGGTCTACAAGACCTCCGTACAGCCTGTCGACACCAAAATACCACTGACGGTACTCATCGACGGTGCGTCGGCATCCGCCGCCGAGATTGTGACCGGAGCCGTCCAGGATCTGGACCGCGGCGTGGTGATTGGCAACCGCTCATTCGGCAAGGGACTCGTGCAGTCCACCCGTCAGCTCCCCTATGACGGTCTGCTCAAGGTGACCATAGCAAAATATTATATCCCCTCGGGCCGACTCATACAGGCCATCGACTATTCCCACCGCAATCCCGACGGATCGGTGGCGCGCATACCCGACTCGCTGACTACGGTGTTTCACACGGCCGGCGGACGCGAGGTGCGTGACGGCGGCGGCATCACGCCCGACATAACCATCGAGCTGCCCGACGTGAACCGTCTGACCTACAACGTGGTGAGAGACAACTGGGCGTTTGACTTCGCCAACCGCTACGCGGCGTCGCACACGTCGATACCCTCGCCCGAGGAGTTTGTGGTGACCGACACCATCTATGAGGAGTTCAAGAAGTCAATCGACCCGGCCCGCTTCAACTATGACAAGGTGTGTGAAAGCGCGGTGGAGCAGTTGCGCGAGATAGCCAAGGCCGAAGGCTATATGAACGACTCGACCTCGGCTCAGTTTGACGTGCTTGCCGGGATGCTCAAGCACGACCTCAACCGCGACCTCGACATCAACCGCAGCAACATCTCGCCCTATCTGGCAGGTGAAATCGTGCGCCGCTATTATCATCAGAAGGGCGAAATCATCAACTCGCTGCGCGAGGACAAGACCGTCGACTCGGCCGTCACCGTGCTGACAACTCCCCGCTACATGGAGATACTCGGGAAGTAACGGCCTCATCCGGTCCTCAACGCAAGCGTTATCCAATCCATGACTTTACAGGAACTCAGCGACAGATTTCTCTCCTCGCCGCGCGGGCAGGCTCTACGCAAGGCTCTTGCGGGACGCACACGCATAATCTCGGTGTATAATCTCGCAGGCTCGGCCCCGGCGATGATGCTCGGCGCGCTGCCGGCGCGCAAGGTGCCGACAGTGGTGGTGGCCGACTCGCTCGACGATGCAGGCTATATGTATCACGACCTCACAAGGATACTGGGCGAGGAGAAGGTGGCGATGTTTCCGTCGGGCTACAAGCGCGACATCAAGTATGGCCAGCCCGACGCGCCATCGCAGATACTCCGCACCGAGGCCCTCAACCGCTGGCATTCGCCCAAGGCTCCGCAATATGTGGTGACCTATCCCGAAGCTATGGCCGAGAAGGTGGCCTCGCGCGAGACTATAGACGACCACACCATACGTCTGGCCACCGGGTCGGAGCATGATCTTACAGAAATAATCAGATGGCTGAGAGACAACGGATTCAACGAAGTCGACTATGTGTATGAGCCGGGGCAGTTTGCATCACGCGGCTCCATACTCGACATCTTCGGCTACAGCAGCGAGCTTCCTCTGCGCATCGACTTCTTCGGCGACGAAATCGACTCGATACGTCTCTTCAACATCGAGACACAGCTCTCGGAGCAGAAACTCGACCACACCTCCATCACCTCAGGCATAGCTGCCGAGAATGCACAGGGCGAGTCGCTGCTCGACTATGTGGACCCGTCGACGCTCTTTGTGATGCGCGACGCAGGCTACACCGTGAGCCGCATACGCGCCATAGCCGCCGAGGAGTTCTCGCAGAGCGCGATAATAGCTGGCGAGGGCGACACCGGAGCCATGAGCCAGGTGATAGACGCCGAAGAGTTTGACAGACATCTGGCTACATTCCGCCAGGTGAGATTCACTGCGGGCGCGCAGCCTGACGGCGAGGCCGGCGCGACAATCGACTTTGGCTGCACGCCACAGATAATCTATCACAAAAATTTTGACCTCATCGCCGACTCGTTCTCGGGATTTCTCGGCGAGGGCTACACCATATATATATTAAGCGACAGCGAGAAACAGATTGAACGTCTGAAAGCCATCTTCGCCGACCGCGGCAACGACATCACGTTTGCCCCGGTGACGCCGACCCTCCACGAAGGGTTCAGCGACAAAGGGTTGAAGATGTGTGTGTTTACCGACCATCAGATATTTGACCGTTTCCACAAATACACACTCAAGAGCGACCGTGCCCGCTCGGGCAAACTCGCGCTCTCGCTCAAAGAGCTGAGTGCCATCGAGCCGGGCGACTACATAGTGCACGTTGACCACGGCGTGGGCCGGTTTGCCGGACTGCTGCGCACCAATGTCAACGGCCGCACACAGGAGATGATCAAGCTCGTCTATGCCAACGATGACATCATCTTCGTGTCGATACACGCCCTGCACAAGCTGGCCAAATATCGCGGCAAGGAGGGTGTGCCACCAAAAATCAACAAACTCGGCACCGGCGCGTGGAATAAGCTCAAGGAGCGCACCAAGAGCAAACTCAAGGACATAGCCCGCGACCTGATACGCCTCTATGCAGCCCGCAAGGAGGAGAAAGGCCATGCCTTCGCGCCCGACAGCTATCTGCAACAGGAGCTGGAGGCATCGTTTATCTACGAGGACACCCCCGACCAGTTGACAGCCACCAAGGCCGTAAAGGCCGACATGGAGAGCCCCAAGCCTATGGACCGCCTGATATGCGGCGACGTAGGTTTCGGCAAGACCGAGGTGGCGATACGCGCCGCCTTCAAGGCTGCGGTCGACGGCAAACAGACGGCCGTGCTGGTGCCGACGACAGTGCTCGCCTATCAGCACTTCCGCACATTCTCCGAGCGTCTCAAAGAGTTGCCCGTGAGGGTCGACTATCTCTCGCGCGCACGCACGGCCAAGCAGGTCAAACAGATAGTCAAAGAGCTTGCCGAGGGGAAGATAGACATCCTCATCGGAACCCACAAAATCATCGGCAAGGAGGTGAAATTCAAGGACCTCGGGCTGCTCATCATCGACGAGGAGCAAAAATTCGGCGTGGCCGTCAAGGAGAAACTCAAGCAGATGAAGGTCAGTGTCGACACTCTGACCATGAGTGCGACCCCCATCCCGCGCACCCTCCAGTTCTCACTCATGGGAGCGCGTGACCTCTCGGCCATCAACACCCCTCCGCCCAACCGCTATCCCATCATCACGTCGGTCAACGCCGGGAGCGACGACATCATCAGCGAGGCTGTCAACTTTGAACTGTCGCGCAACGGCCAGGTGTTTATAGTCAACAACCGCATCGAGGGGCTTTATGACCTCGAGGCCCAGGTGAAACGCCTTGTGCCCGACGCACGCATCATTGTGGGGCACGGCCAGATGCCTCCCGAGAAACTCGAGAAGGCCATCATAGACTTTGCTAACCACGACTATGACGTGCTCATAGCCACCACCATCATAGAGAGCGGTATCGACATGCCCAATGTCAACACCATCATAGTTAACAATGCGCAAAACTTCGGGCTCTCGGAGCTCCACCAGTTGCGCGGACGCGTGGGGCGCAGCAACCGCAAGGCTTTCTGCTATCTGCTGGTGCCGCCGGGGCTTCCGCTCACGCCGGTGGCACGCCGCCGCCTCCAGGCCATCGAGAGTTTCAGCGAACTGGGTAGCGGCATACACATAGCCATGCAGGACCTCGACATACGCGGAGCCGGTAATCTGCTGGGCGCGGAGCAGAGCGGATTTATAGCCGACCTGGGCTATGAGACCTATCAGAAGATACTCAAAGAGGCCGTGACCGAACTACGCACACAGGAGTTTGCCGAGCTCGACAAGGCCGAAACGCTCGAGAGCGCGCAGGAGGAGTATGTGGCCGACTGTGTAATCGAGAGTGACATGGAACTGCTCCTCCCGGCCGACTATGTGCCCACCGAGAGCGAGCGCATATCGCTCTATCAGGAGCTCGACGGCATAGAGCGCGAGAGCGATCTGCTGGAGTTTCGCTCGCGCCTGACCGACCGCTTCGGAGCCATACCGGAGGTCACGCTCGAACTGCTCCGCATCCCTACCCTGCGCCGTCTGGCACGCCGCCTTGGCATCGAAAAAGTGGCTCTGAAGCAGGGCAAGATGTTCACTTATTTCGTTGACGACAACAACAAGGCTTACTACCAAAGCGAGATGTTCGGACGGATGGTGAACTATCTCACCTCCAATCCGCGACGTGTGCAGATACGCGACAAGAACGGAAGGAAATCGTTTGCTTTCCTCAACATCCCCTCGGTAGAGACCGCAGTGGCGATACTGCAGAGCATAATGGATTTTAAAGCATAGAGGTGTGTAATGTTTAAAGGAGAAATGTTAAAGTTTAGAAGGCCAGCCGATTCACGACTTAGCGGCAAGCCTGCCAAGGATTGAATAATTACTTAACCGGCTTGCCAAGAATTACTAATTACCAATTACCAATTACTAATCGCTAATTGACAAAGGATGCTGATAAAGACTTATGGAGCCGCGGTGCAAGGCATTGACGCGCTGATAGTGACTATAGAAGTCGCCGCCGAGAAAGGAGTATCGTTTGCACTCGTGGGCATGGCTGACACAGCCGTGAGGGAGAGCCACGAACGAGTGGTGTCGGCCCTGACTCAGAGCGGATATTCGTGGCCGCGACGCCGCACGGTGGTCAATCTCTCGCCGGCCGATGTGCGCAAGGAGGGAGCGGCCTATGACCTGCCTATCGCGCTCGGTATTCTTGCTGCATCCGAACAGATAAAGTGTATACACCCGCTTGAGTCATACATGATTATGGGTGAGCTGTCGCTCGACGGGTCGGTGCTGCCCATACGCGGCGTGCTGCCTATGGCTATCAAGGCTCGCGAGATGGGATTCAAGGGGATGATAGTGCCGCGGGCCAACGTGTCGGAAGGTGCCGTGGTCAATAATCTTGACGTATATGGCGTGGGGTCGCTGGGAGAAGTCGTGGAGTTTTTTACCGGCAAACGAGAGCTTGAGCCGACAGTGATAAACACACGCGCGGAATTTGCCTCGGCCGCCACACATTTTGACTGCGATTTCTCGGAAGTCAAGGGTCAGGAGAGCGTGAAGCGAGCCTTTGAAGTGGCGTGTGCGGGCGGTCACAATCTGCTGATGGTCGGTCCGCCGGGAGCAGGCAAGTCGATGATGGCCAAACGTCTGCCCACCATACTGCCTCCGCTCACACTGTCGGAAGCCCTCGAGACCACCAAGATACACTCTGTGGCCGGACGTCTGAAAAGCGGCGCGCGCCTCATGACCGCCCGCCCCTATCGCGCGCCCCACCACACCATCAGCCCGGTGGCTCTTGTGGGCGGCGGCTCCAATCCGATGCCGGGAGAAATCTCGCTCGCACATAACGGCGTGCTGTTCATGGACGAGTTTCCCGAGTTTTCGCGCCAAGTGCTGGAGGTGATGCGCCAGCCGCTCGAAGACCGCCACATCACGGTGGCAAGAGCAAAATACAGCATCGACTATCCGGCCGGATTCATGCTTGTGGCGAGCATGAACCCGTGTCCGTGTGGCTATTACAACCATCCCGGCAAGGAGTGCACCTGTTCGCCGGGAGCCGTGCAGAAGTATCTCAACCGCATATCCGGGCCGCTGCTTGACCGTATAGACCTGCAGGTGGAGATACAGCCGGTGAGTTTTGACAGCCTCGTGTCGAAGGCTCCGGCCGAGGGGAGCGAGGCCATACGCCAACGGGTGATGAAAGCACGGCGCATACAGGCGCGGCGATTCGCACAGGAGCGACACATACACTGCAACGCACAGATGAACCACCGACTGCTCACACTCCACGCTTCGCCCGACCGCGAGGGGATGCAACTGCTGCGCGACACCATGACACGACTCGACATGAGCGCGCGTGCCTATGACCGCATACTGAAAGTGGCGCGCACCATCGCCGACCTCGACTATGCCTCACGCCCCGGCTTTGACGAGACCGACGAGGCCACCCTCACCACCGCAGCCGGAGCCCCGGTGCTCAGCGACCACATCTACGAGGCCCTCGCCTACCGCAACCTCGACCGCGCCTCATGGGGCAAAAGCTTCGCGCAGGAGATTTAAGCCGCCTGCTTAAGACGGAGCTGAAGCTCCTGCGCTGAAACAAAGCCTGCGGGAAATGAGATGATGCTCGGAAGCCGAGGCGTTACTGCAAGAGGAGACAGAGGCTTTCTTCCTTTTTGTTTTAGCATCGAGCTTCAGCTCGTATCCATTATTTTTCAATCCATGACTCCCTAACCTGTCTCAACTATTCCTTACCATGAGCAAGCAGCAGATACAACGCGCGGCATGGCATGACTACCGCTCGCGATGCATTTATATGATTACTATCACCAAGCGTTGGGACCAGCCCCCTTTCAGCTCGCTTGTCGGCGATTACAGACTTCCGACAGGCTCGCCGGGATGCTCGTCAACGGCCATGACTCCTCTTGGCACGATAATACAACAGGCCATAAGACATCTACCCTGTCATGAACCGGCTATAAAGCTGCTCCAATATTCAGTGATGCCCGACCATGCGCACATACTGCTGTTTGTCACTCGCCCAACCGCCGAGCCGATAGGGGCGGCTATAGCCCGAATGAAGGCGGAAATAAACCGGTCGTGGGGCTATGGCAGCGTCTTCAACCCCGGATTCAATGACCAGATACTCAAATCATCGCGCTCTCTACAGACTCTTTATGACTATATTCGCGACAATCCACGACGACTGGCAGTAAGACAGGCTATGCCCGACTTCTTCAGGCGGGTCAGGAATATTACAATCAACGGGAGGAGGTGTCAGAGCTATGGCAATCAGTTTTTGCTGAGGTGTCCGTTTAAGGAGCAGGTAGTGGTGCACAGGGCCGATGATGAGGCCACAAGAAGGGTCTTGAGGGAGAGGTGGCTCTATGCGGCGGCTAACGGCGGGGTGCTCGTGTCGCCGTTTATCTCGCCGGCCGAGAAGGCTGTACGCGCCGAGGCGGAGGAGGCCGGCGGACGCGTGATACTTATCAGCAACAACCCGTTTGCCGAACGTTACAAACCTAATGTCCGCGATTTTGACCTCTGTTGCCGTGGGCGGCTGCTGATCGTGACTCCGGCAGGCGGGGAATGGGCCGGCGAGAAGGTGTCGCGCGAGGTGTGCATGGCCATGAACGCGCTGGCGGCCGACATCTATGCCGCCGGAGCGTGATGTTCAGGATTTTTTGTTATCTTTGCAGTCATGGCAAGGAATTTACTGGGCCGCTATGTGTGGCTCATCGACACTATAAGACGCTTCGGATCAATCAGGCGCGATAAGCTCAACGAGCTGTGGGCCCGCTCACCCTACTCGGACGGGGAACCGCTGCCCCGACGCACGTTTTACAACTATCGTGCGGCTATCGAGGAGCTGTTTGCTATCACTATCGAGTGTGACCCGGCTACGTATGAATACAGCATCGCCTCGGGCAACGACCGCCAGGAGGGTGTGACCGACTGGCTGCTCAACTCGGCAGCCATGAGCAATGTGCTCTCGACAGTATCGGACGTGTCGGACCGCATATTTCTCGAAGATGTGCCCTCGGCCCGCACTTATCTGTCGCAGGTGGTGTCGGCTCTTAGAGAGCACCGCACGGTGTTGTTCACCTATCGGCCTTACACACGCTCTACTCCTACGCACGGGGTGGCTGTCGAGCCTTATTTTCTGAAGATTTTCCGCCAGCGGTGGTATCTGACCGGGCGCAATGCGGGCGACGGCAAGGTGAAGACCTACGCGCTCGACAGAATGGAGGATGTGACGGTGAGCGACGGGACATTTGAACCCGACCCGACGTTTGACGCCGAGAGTTATGTGCGCGACACTTTCGGCATAGTTTTTTCGCAGGGCGAGCCCAAGGAAGTAGCCCTGCGCACCGACCCGCGCCAGGCTAAGTATTTCCGCGCGCTGCCGTTGCACCACTCGCAGAGAGAGGCGGTGCATGATTCTTACTCAATATTTTATTACCGTCTGCGCCTCACGCCCGACTTTGTGCAGGAGATACTTTCGCTTGGACCGAAAGTGACTGTCATCTCGCCTCCCGAGCTGCGGGCCATGGTGAAGACGTCGCTGCGCGAAACGCTCGCGCTCTATGAGGACACGCCTCAGGGCCAGGGTATGTCGGGGACACCCGAGTAGTGGTTGAGCCCGCGGGCGAGGATGAAGAGATAGTCACTGAGACGGTTGATGTAGCGCATCACCATGGGGTGGACGTATGCTCCGGTGTCGGCGAGGTCGAGGACTTCGCGCTCGGCACGGCGACATACTGTGCGGGCTACGTGGGCCACGCCGGCTGCTATGGTCCCGCCGGGGAGTATGAAAGTGCGCTGGGGCGGCACGGAGGCATCGAGGCGGTCGATGGCGTGCTCGAGGGCTTCGATGTCGGCCTCGGTGACAGTCGGCTGCTTGAGGTCGGAGGGGAGTGGATCGTCAGGCCCAAGCTGAGGCGAGGGGGTGGCGAGATAGGCTCCGAGGCTGAACATCACGGCATTGACGCGCAACAGGAGTGTGCTGTCCTCGGCTGCGGCATCTATGTCGCGGACGTGGGCCTGGAGGAGTCCGATGTGGGCGTTAAGCTCGTCGACCGAACCGTAGGCTGTGACACGGGGTGAGTTTTTGGCTACGCGCGTGCCGCCGACAAGGGCTGTGGTGCCGTTGTCACCCGTGCGGGTATAAATCATACTTTTCTTCATGATTGCAAAAATACACCATTTTTTCGTAAATTTGCCAGGCAAGAGAGAGTTTTTTACTCAGCCCGGCTGACGGTCATGAGCAGTTTTGCCGGCTGGCTCTCTCCGGAGGGCAAGAGATATATAACTGAATTTCAATCAATCATATAACAAACAACAGAATACATATGTTTTCAGGAATAGTAGAAGAAGCCGCCCGCGTGGTGGATGTTGTGAGCCGTGACGGCAATATAGACCTTAAAGTGGCATGCTCGTTTGCCAATGAGCTTCGCATCGACCAGAGCGTGGCCCACAACGGTGTGTGTCTGACAGTGGTAGACCTCCCCGGCGACGGGACTTATACCGTCACTGCCATACAGGAGACTCTCGACCGCAGCAACCTCGGCCTGCTGCGTCCGGGCGACCGCGTGAATCTCGAGCGGTCGATGCTTATGAACGGACGCCTCGACGGCCATATCGTGCAGGGCCATGTCGACACCACAGCCGTGTGTGAGAGCGTGGAGGATGTCGAGGGCAGCAAATACTTCAAATTTACCTATGAGGTGAGCCGCGAGATGGCCCGCCAGGGCTATATGACCGTCGAGAAAGGCTCGGTGACGGTCAACGGCGTGAGCCTCACGGTGTGTGACTCGACCCCGACATCGTTTCGTGTAGCTATAATCCCCTACACCTTCGAGCATACCAACTTCAACGCCATCGTGCCGGGGACAAGAGTCAATCTCGAGTTTGACATCATCGGCAAGTATCTCGCCCGTCTGGCTTCGCTGTAAATAAAGCGGGAAAAATCGTGCCCTCGTGTGTCTTATTTCACACATTTACATAAACTTTTGGGTATAATTGCAATAAAATTCGTATATTTGCACCTCACAACCGACGGGGTGTGGAGCGTCCCCGTCATGTCAAACCGAAAAATTCAAATACTTAAATCACTTTAATACACTACTTTAACACAATGCAAAGCAAAGGATCTTTGGGAAGTGTTGTTGCCGGTGTGATAGCCATCTTCATGGTGCTCATCTGCCTCTTCTACCTTTCTTTCACCGTGGTGACCAACCACTGGGAGGGCAAGGCCGAGGAATATGCAGCCACCGAGGCAGCCAAGGACAACAACTCTCCGGAAACTAAACGTAAAGCCTATAGCGAGTACATCAAGAACATCGCTAACGAAAAAGTTTATCTCGGCTACACTTTCAACGAAGTACAGAAACTCGCCGTAGGCCTCGGTCTCGACCTCAAGGGCGGTATGAACGTGACACTTCAGGTTTCCGTTCCCGACATCCTCCGCTCGATGGCCAACTCGGAAGGCAACCCCTACTTCAACACCGCCATCGCCAACGCCGACTCGGTAGCCCGCGTCAACAAGAGTGCCGACTATATCGACATATTCTGCAACGAATACCGCAAGCTCGACCCGCAGGGCGACCTCTCGGTAGTGTTCAAGGACCAGGTGAAACGCGGCGAGAGCTTTGACGCAGCCAAGAACTCGCTCAAGCAGGAGGTAAAAGACCGCGTGAGCAGCTCGACCAACGTGCTCCGCACCCGTATCGACCAGTTTGGCGTCGTTGCCCCCAACATCCAGGAGCTTGAAAAGGACGGCCAGATATTGCTCGAACTTCCGGGCGTGAAAGAGCATGACCGTGTGCGCGAGCTTCTGAAATCGAGCGCGAACCTCGAGTTTTACGAGACCACCCCGTTCAACGAAATCTCGGGTGTGCTCCAGCAGCTCGACAACACCCTGCGCGCCGACTCGGCCAACAACGGCAAGGGCCTCTTTGATTACTTCCTCCAGGTAGGCAGCCCCCGCAGCATCGTAGGTGTGGGCATGGCTTCGGAGACCGCACGCGACACCATCGACGCCATCCTGGCATCGCCCGCCGCCAAGCGCATCCTCCCCAACAACCTCAAGCTCGCCTGGGAATTCAAGCCCCAGATCGTGCAGATCGACGACTCGGTACGCGGCAAGCGCAACCTCGCCATCTATGAGCTCGTGGCCCTCAAGACCACCAACGGCAAGCCCGCCCTCTCAGGCGACGTAATCACCCGCGCCACCAGCGAGTATGACCCCCAGCAGGGCGGCAACTATGTGTCGATGACCATGAAGCCCGAGGCCGCTCGCATCTGGGCCCGCCTCACCGCAGCCAACATCGGCAAGCAGATAGCAATCGTGCTTGACGACCACGTATATTCGGCCCCCAACGTTAACGGTGCCATCGAGGGCGGAAGCTCGTCGATCACCGGCAACTTCTCGACCGACGAGGCCAAGGACCTTGCCAACGTACTCAAGTCGGGCAAGATGGCCGCCAAGGTCGACATCATCTCCGACACCGTAATCGGTCCGTCGCTCGGCGAACAGGCCATCCACGACGGTCTCTGGTCGTTTGTGATAGCCCTGGTGCTCCTGATGGTGTTCATGTGTCTGTTCTACGGACTCATCCCCGGACTCATCGCCAACGTCGCGTTGATATTCAACATCTTCTTCACCTTCGGCATCCTCGCCTCTTTCCAGGCAGTGCTGACCCTCTCGGGTATCGCAGGTATAGTGCTTGCCCTCGGTATGGCAGTTGACGCCAACGTGCTCATCTACGAGCGCGCCAAGGAAGAACTCCGCGCCGGCAAGAACATCCGCACCGCCATCGCCGACGGTTATGCCAACGCCTTCTCGGCCATCTTCGACTCCAACCTCACCTCTATTATCACAGGTGTAATCCTCCTGCTCTTCGGCACAGGCCCCATCAAGGGCTTCGCCACCACCCTTATCATCGGTATCATCTGCTCGTTCTTCACCGCCGTCTATCTGACCCGTCTCATCTATATGCTCTGCGGCAAGACCAAGGCGTTTGAGAACCTCACATTCTCGACCCCTCTGAGCAATAAGATGTTTACCAACACCAAGTATAACTTCCTTGGCGCACGCAAGGTGAGCTTCACCGTAGTGGGCATATTTGTAGCCGTAATCGTCATCAGCCTCTTTGCCCGCGGTCTCAACCAGGGCATCGACTTCTCGGGCGGCCGCAACTATGTGGTACAGTTTGACCATCCCGTCAAGACCCACGAACTCGACGCCAAGCTGACCCCGCTCTTTGACGGCGCACAGCTCAGCGTAATCACCATCGACGATGACACCAAGGTGCGTATCTCGACCAACTACAAAATCGACTCTGACGAAGAGGGTGTGGACGAGGAAATCACCAAGATACTCTACGAAGGACTCCAGGGCGAGCTCAACGGCATGAGCATGGAAGACTTCTCGACCACCAACGAGAATGTCGGCATCATGTCATCGCAGAAAGTAGGCCCGACCGTGGCTAACGATATGCGCACCGACGCCTATATCGCCGTAATCCTCGCGCTCATAGCCATGTTCTTCTACATCCTCCTGCGCTTCCGCAACGTAGCCTTCTCGGTAGGCGCGCTTGCAGCTGTAGCGTTCACCGCATTCACCATCGTAGGTTTCTATTCGCTGTTCTGGGGCGTATTCCCCTTCGCAATGGAGATTGACCAGTCGTTTATCGCCGCTATCCTTACGGTAATCGGTTATCAGATCAACGACACCGTGGTAGTGTTTGACCGCGTACGCGAGAATGTAGGTCTCTATCCCAAGCAGAGTTTCTTCGAGACCATCAACTCGTCGATTAACTCGACCCTCGGCCGTACAGTGATGACCTCGTGCTCGACACTTCTCGTGCTCCTGTGCATCTTCATCCTCGGCGGCGATGCCATCCGCTCGTTTGTATTCGCAATGATATTCGGTGTGATTATCGGCACATTCGCCACCATCTACGTGGCCGCTCCCGTAGCCTACCTCACCGATGCCCGCCGCAACAAAGGAGCCAAGGCTTAAACAGAAATCGTAAAAAACGTATCATAATATAGAAGATACAAAAGGTCAAAAGTTTCAAAAGAAACACAGAAGTTTTTAATTAATAGCCACACGAGCTTTACATGCAATTGAAAACTTCTGTGTTTCTTTTGAAACTTTTGTCCTTTTGTATCTCTTCACAAATGATGCAACTCATCGGCAAAATCATCACATCAACAGAGAATGGCTAACTATATCTTGTCGGACGGCCCGGACATAGGCGCGTTTATCGCAGGGCTTGAGGAAACAAGCCGCATGAAATGGCAACTGCTGTGGAGGGAGGGCCATGCCAATGTGGCCAAATGGCGCAGAATTGTCAACTATTTCGTGTTTCCGCTAAGGTTTTTACTCGGCCACAGACACATTGGGCACGTGGTGGCATGGCAACAGTTTTACGGCATCACCACAGCTTTCTACCACCGCCTGCTTCCACTCCACCGCGACATGCGCATCACAGTCATGACCTTTATATATAAACCAAAGGCAGGTGTGGCCGGAAAGATATATCATCATTTTGTCGAGACAGCACTCGACAGCAGCAATTTGACCGATGTGATAGTTTTCTCAAAGTCGGAGGTGAAACATTATGCCAAGCTATTTCCCAAGGCCGCTCACAAGTTCAGATACATGCCTCTCGGCATAGCCGGCATGCCTGACATAGAACCTCGTCATGGTGATTATATATTTACGGCCGGAATAAGCAACAGGGACTATGACTTCCTGTTCAGAGCCATGAGCGGTACGGACTTTCATGTGAGGATAGCATGCCCAGATGTCAAGGTCCCGGACGGCATGGCCAACACAGAGGTACTGGAGAATTGTTATGGCGACGGTATGCTGCGCGAACTGGCCGGTTGCTACGCGGTTGTGATACCGCTAAAAGACCGCAACATCTCTTCCGGACAACTGATGTTGCTTCAGGCGATGCAGATAGGCAAACCGGTGATTGTGACACGCACCGATGCATTGGCCGAGTATGTGGAAGACGGCTGCACCGCGATATTTATCGACAATGAACCTACTCAACTGCGCAACGCATTGCACAGACTGCATGCCGATCCGTCACTTTATGAGGAGATAGTTGAAAACGCGAAGCGAAAAGTAGCCGATGAGTTCTCGGAACGAAAGCTCGGAGAGCATGTCGGAGCTATTCTCTTATAGGATAAAAAAGTCAAAGGAGCTTATAATTGTAATTATAAGCTCCTTTGACTTTTTTATCTGAATAATTATTCGAGATAGCCGAATGATTTGAGTTTGTTTTCGCGGTTGCGCCAGTTGGGCTCGACTTTGACAAACATTTCGAGGTAGACGCTCTTGCCGAAGAATTTTTCGATATCTTTGCGGGCTTCAACGCCTACTTTCTTGATCATCGAGCCCTTGTGGCCTATGATGATGCCTTTCTGCGAGTCTCGCTCTACATAGATGACAGCCATGATGTGGATGGAGTTTTCTTTCTCTTCAAATTTTTCCACTATGACCTCGACGGAGTAAGGTATCTCCTTGTCATAGAGCAGGAGTATCTTCTCGCGGATGATTTCGGTAACAAAGAAGCGGGCGGGCTTGTCGGTGAGCGCGTCCTTACCGAAGAAAGGTGGCGAGACGGGCAGAAGCTCGACAATGCGCAGCATGAGATTGGCAACGTTGAAGTTTTCCTTGGCCGACACTGGAAATATCTCGGCCTTGGGCAATATGGTCTGCCAGCGAGCGGTAAGCTCTTCGAGCTGAGACTGCTCTTTCACAAGGTCAATCTTGTTGATGACAAGTAGCACGGGGATGTTCTCCTTGGCAACCTTGGCCAGGTAGTCGGCGTTTTTGGCCGGGTCTTCGACCACATCGGTGACGTAGACGAGCACATCAGCGTCGACGAGCGCGCCTTCGCTGAAGTTGAGCATGCTCTCCTGGAGCTTGTATTTGGGCGCGAGCACTCCGGGGGTATCGGAAAACACTATCTGATATTCGGGAGTGTTGACTATGCCCATGATGCGGTGACGGGTGGTCTGGGCCTTGGAGGTGATGATGCTGATGCGCTCGCCCACCAGCAGGTTCATGAGGGTCGACTTGCCTACGTTGGGGTTGCCCACGATGTTGACGAAGCCGGCTTTATGCTGTTGTTGCTGTTCCATATTGAGAGTTGATTAAACGTTTACCGATAAAACAAAAATAGCACCTGAAAAGATGCTATTTTTGTGTTTTTTATCATAGGCAGTTACCATAGGGCCGGTTAGAGGTCCCAGATGATATAGAGCGCGCCCCAGGTGAAACCTGCACCGAAAGCCGTGAGTATCAGACGGTCGCCCTTCTTGATGCGATCGCGGCACTCGTCGAGGCAGAGGGGGATTGAAGCGGCTGAAGTGTTGCCATACTTCTCGATGTTGACCAGCACCTTTTCGTTGTCGATGCCAAGGCGTGCGCCTACGGCCTCGATGATGCGGAGGTTGGCCTGATGTGAGCAGAACCAGTCGATGTTTTCGACAGTCAGACCGTTCTTCTCCATCACTTCGAGTGAAGAGTCGAGCATGTCGGTGACAGCGTTTTTGTAGACGTTGCGTCCGTCCTGTATGACATAGTGCTGCTTGGCGTCCACAGTCTCGTGAGAGGCGGGGAGTGCCGAGCCGCCGGCGGGCATCCAGAGGTGCTCGAGGCCTTCACCGTCGACGTGGAACACGCCGTCGATTATGCCGACATTCTCCTCGGTAGGCTCCAGGAGCATGGCACCTGCACCGTCGCCGAAGAGGGGACATGTGGCGCGGTCTTCATAGTTGGTCATCGACGACATTTTTTCGGCGGCGACAACCACTACCTTTTTACGGAGACCCGAGCGGACATAGGCCGCACCGTCCTGAAGGGCTACGAGAAATCCGGCGCAAGCGGCCTGGACGTCATAGGCGTAGGCGTTCTTGAGGCCACACTGATGGGCTATGATAGAACCTGTGGAGGGGAAGCGGTAGTCGGGGTTGGAAGTAGCGCAGATGAGCAGGTCGACCTCCTCAGGCTTTGTTCCGGTGGATTCGAGCAGACGCTCCACACATTTGATGCCCATGAAGGACGAGCCTTTGGAGGGGTCTTTTAAAATACGACGCTCCTTGATGCCTACGCGTGTGGTGATCCACTCGTCGTTGGTATCAACCATCTGCGAGAGCATGTGGTTGTCGAGGATATCGTCAGGGGCGTAGGAGGAGAGTCCTGATATACGTGCGTTTACCATTGCAAATTTGATTAAATAGAATTTAAGCCTGAGTACCGATTTTTTGGGTTGGTACCAGGCTCTTTAAGTTTCTCTCCCGTGGAGGGGAGAATCGCGACTTTAGACAGCGGCGGTCTTTTCGATAACGATGCGTCCGCGGTAGTAACCGCACTCACCGCATACGGTGTGATAAAGATGCCAAGAACCGCAGTTGGGGCAGAGTGCCAGTGTGGGGACTACGGCCTTGTCGTGAGTACGACGCTTGGCTGTACGTGTCTTGGATTGCTTTCGTTTAGGATGTGCCATGACTTATTATAAATTTTTTATTTACTTGTTACTATTATCGTCTCGTTGGTGGTCTCAACTGTCGCCGTCGGGCAGCTCGGCCGAGAGTTTTTTCAGCCCGTCCCAGCGCGGGTCGGTGGCGGGGGTTTCGTCTACGTCGTCGGGCATGGCCTCCATCTCACCGATGAGAGTCTCGGCCAGCTCGGCATCCTCGTCGTCCTTGACGGCGCGGTGCTTGCGCAGAAGTGCGCTCATGGCCCTGTTGCATTTACCCATGGGGTGGACGTGCTTGAGGGGAATGGCGAGCGACACAGTGTCGTATATCATATAGGATACGTTGAGCGTGAGGTCGGTCTGCGGTATGATCAGCAGCTCGTCAGTCTCGTCGTAGTCGTCGCCATACTTCACTGCGATGTCGTAGGTCACGTCAATAGGCAGTATCAGGTCGTCAAGACAACGGTCGCAGATGAGTGTGACCGTGCCGGTGATATGGAACGCAAGATTGTACATATCATGCTTATGCACCACCGTGAGACGGACCTCAAGGTCGGCGTCGTGCACGTCGGTACTCTCCATATTTACAAAGAATTGCTTATCGAGATGATATGCAAATTCCTGTGTGCCCTCGGGCATCGTCTTGAGCGGGATGCTGAATATTGATAACTTTCCCACGACAATATTGGTTGAAAAAACTGTGCAAAGTTATTGAAAAACTTTTGATTTTCAAAAAATTCAGCGAAATATTTTGATTATGGGAAAGATAATGGGGCTAACGGGGTAATCAACGAGATGACAATGGGCCTAATGAGGCTTAGGAGCCGGATAGGGCCAAGGATAAATTTCCGGATTAGGAGCGGTGGTTGCGGGGGTGGTAGGCGAGGATGTCGGAGCGGAGGGTGGTGGTGTCGAGGTGGATATAGATCTGGGTGGTGGCTATCGATTCATGACCGAGCATCTGCTGGATGGCGCGGAGATTGGCTCCGCCTTCGAGCAGATGGGTGGCGAAAGAGTGACGTAGAGTGTGGGGCGAGATATTTTTGCGTATGCCGGCGGCCTGTGCGAGCCCTTTGACTATCTGAAAGGCGCGCTGTCGGGTGAGACGGCCTCCCCGCCGGTTGAGAAATAGGATGTTTTCATCTCCGTGCTTGATTTTTAGCCGCGAGCGGTCGTTCATCCATGCGTCTATCTCCTCAATGGAGGTGTCGGACATGGGCACCATGCGTTCTTTATCGCCTTTACCGGTGACCACGAGGAAGCCTTCGCGCGGATAGAGCTTGGAGATCTCGAGGTTGACGAGTTCGCTCACGCGGAGTCCGCATCCGTATAGCACCTCCATCATGGCGCGGTCGCGCTGACACTCCTGCTTGGCATAGTCGATGGATGCTATCATGGAATCAATCTCCTCGACGGTGAGCACTTCGGGCAAGTGGAGGCCGAGACGTGGCGACTCAAGGAGCTCGCCGGGATTCTCATCAAGATAGCCGTCCATCTCGAGATATGCAAAAAAGGAGCGCAACGACGATACTATGCGCCCGCGTGTGCTCAGCGCGATGCCCACGTCGTTGAGATCGCCCAGATAGAGACGCAGCACATCGGTGGTGACTTCGCGCAGTGTGGAGGCTTCGCCTTTGCCGTCGGAGAGCCATTTCAGAAACCGCCTGACGTCACGCACGTAGCCTTCGCGGGTATTGGCGGACGCCCCTTTCTCAAGCGTGAGATAAAGGTTGTAGTCGGCGATCAGACGGTCGATGTCGAGGATGGAACGGGTCATAGCTGTAAGAAGTTCACTTCGTAATCCTGTCTCGGGAGGTCGTGGCGGATGACAGCTATGCCGACGAGCCCGTCGGTAAATGTCATGCCGGATGTCATAGAGGCGAGCAGCGCGGCCCATCGGCTGTCATGGCCGGTGATATTACGCTCGACAAGCACCTCGACCCCTGGGGCGGTGAGACGTATGCCTGCAAAGGGAATGCCCGTAGTGTCGGCACTGACCTCGACCCTCGAGTCGGCAAGGGCTATGGCCTCGCGCTCGGTGTCGGTGAGACGCAAGGCGTCGACGCGCGACGGCGCGAACTCACACACCAGCCGGAAGAGCAGCTTGTGCCACCCCGGCGAGGGCATGGCTTCTATCCGGGGCCAGGCGTAATATGCCGCCGCCCCGCGCTGCCTCAGCACAGTGGTGATGAAGCGATAGGCAAAGGGTGAGTGCACTCCGTGGCCGCGGCTGCGCCACCAGCGTCGGATCGCGCGGGCGAGCGGTGTCATTTAGAGGATGTGACTTTTTTTCGGGCCATATATTTTCTGACAGCAAGACCTATGGCCACGGCTATCGCTATATATATAAGTATAATGGCGATGATGGCCACGGTGTCGGCCGTGCGGGTCGACTCGGGGTCGAACGTCATCACGATCTCATGGTCGCCTGCCGGCACGCGCAGAGCGCGAAGCACATAGTTGACCCGTCCCAGACGAGCGGGCTGACCGTCAACGGTCGCTGTCCATCCCCATGGGAAATACACCTCGGAGAAGACCGCTACGCCCCCCTTGGCCGAGCGGGCGCGATAGGTGAGACGGTCGGGAGCATAGGACGTCTCATAGATGGTGTCGCCGGGAGCCACGGCCGAGCCGTCGCCAAGCACGTCGCGGAAACTCTTGTCGGCCACGGCCTCGCGTGCGGGGTCAATCTGCGAGAGACGCTCCATCTCGTCATCGGCCCCGTCGGCATAGCTCACCGACTCCACCCACCAGGCATTGCCGAGGGCTTCGGGATTGGCGAGCGGCTGACCGTCCATGCCCACGACATAGCGGGCGTTGAGCATATTGAGCACATTCCAGTCGGCATCGGTCTGAGAGCCGTTGGTAAAGTGAGAGAGGTGGCGGTCAATGAGGTCCTGATAGCGGGTAAGCTTGGCCGCATGATAGCCTCCGATGGCCTTGTGGTAATAGGAAGGGTCGGCACTGAAGAAGCGTGGGATGTCCATCACGCGATAGTTCATGGCAGTGTCGGCGAGTATGGCCTTGTCGGCCTGAGTCATGGCTATAGGCGGGCCGACAGTCACCTGCTTAGGCACGAAACTGTCGTGACTGAGATAACGCTTGTTGACACCATAGAGGTCGCAGAGCACCAGCACGCCTATCACAGCGACAGCGGGCACCATCTTCAGCCGTCCGCGCATGCATGCCACAAGCACCACCGCGCCAACGGCCACGATGATGAAGCTGCGCATGGCGTCGGCCTCGAGCAGACCGTAACGCAGCGACTCGACAGCCGCATAGATGTCAGGATTGCTCAGCGAGAAGGAGCGGGCCGTGGCGTTGTCATAGCCCTGCTGCACGAGCGATGAGGTGATGTAACCGTCAATCATGCGGTCGTTGTCGGTAATGGCCGAGCCGTAGACTCCCGGAGCCACCATGCCGATGACGCAGAGAGCGAGCGTGACGCCGAAACACCACAGAAGCGGACGGCGGTAGCGTGCATAGCTGTCGGGGGTGGTGACAAGCTGCTGCAATGCCATGACGGCGAGCAGAGGCATGGTAAACTCGGCGATGACGAGTATGCTCTCGACTGCACGAAACTTGGCATACATCGGGGCCACGGCAAGCATGATGTCGGTAAAGACCATGGCGTGCTTGCCCCAGGCAAGGAGTATGGAGAACACCGTGAGCGCGAGCAGAGCCCACTTCATCGGCCCCTTGACTATCACACACCCCAGCAGGAACATCGCAAAGATGAGTGCGCCGACATAGACGGGACCATTGGTGCCCTCGGGGTCGCCGAAATAGTGGCTCATATAGCTGAGATACTGCTGCTCGAGCTGTCCGTAGGAGCGGGCGTCGTCGAGGTCGGAGAGATTCATAGCAGCCATGCGGCCCTGGGTCGGGCGCACCGATGCGCCACCCTTGATGTCGGGTATGAGCAGCGAGAATGTCTCGGAGGGCTGATAGCTGTATTGCGTTATATAATCCTTGTCAAGACCTGAGGTTGACTGCGAAGCCGAGGCGGCGGCCTGGGTGAGTTCGGAGTGGCGGCCGCGCATGGTTTCCTTGGAGTATTCGTAGGTGTTGTAGAGATTGGGCATATTGGCGGCCACGGCAAGCACAGCGGCCACGGCAAGCACTCCGGTAGCCTTGCCCCACTCTTTCATGGCCTTGGTGCGCCATGCCGTGACGCCACAGGCTATGACGATGCCGAGGATTACGTAGATGAAGTAGTAGGACATCTGGACGTGATTGCTCGCTATCTGCATCATGGCAAAGAAAGCCGCCAGGGCTCCCCCCGCGAGATAACGACCGCGATAACACATGATTATGCCCGCTATGGTCGGCGGGATATAGGCGAGAGTGACGAATTTCCATATATGTCCGGCACCTATGATTATTATAAAATAGGTGGAGAAACCGTAGGCTATGGCTCCGATAAGAGCTATATACCACCTCATATCCATGGCTATGAGGAGGATAAAAAATCCGACCATCATCATGGCTATGAGCGACGAGGGCGAGGGGAGCCCGAGGCCCATCACGGTATTGACCCATCCTATGAGCCCCGAAGAGGTGTAGGTGGGTTTGATCTGAAAGGTTGGCATTCCGGAGAAGAGTGAGTTGGTCCAGCGTGACACCTGCCCGGTCTGCTCCATGTGTTGCATCAGCTCGTGACTGATGGCCACGCCCTGCTGCATGTCATGCTGACGGAGCTCGTTGCCCTGGATTGCATCGGGATAAAAGAAGGCGAAGGCCACCGCAGCGATGACAGCAAGCCCCGCTATAAAAGTCAGTATTTTTTTCATAAATCGGATGTAAGGGGATGGGGGGATTACTCGGCCGGACGGAGCTCGAGGGGTATCTCTTCGGCCACACTGTCGGCGGCGGCCGAGTCGGCGGCAGCGGGCTCGGGGGCGTTCAGCGTGCCATCCTGGATGGCGTCATACTGCGCGAGCCGCTCGCGAAACATTACAGCTATCGAGTCAAAATCCACCTCGGGATTGATGCGTTTGGCCTTGGCAAACGCCGCGCGGGTGTCTTTGGGATTGGTGGAAACGGCTATGTCATAGACGTCGATATATTTGCGTATGGTCTCGAGGTCGCGGCGACGCTCCTTGGCTGCCACGGCGTCGTTGTGCACGCTAAGAAAAGCCATGAGCACCTGCACGGTCTGCTCGGGGGTGAAATCGTCAACAAAAAGCGACATGCTGTCGGCCATAGCCGAGGCGCGGCCTATATTGCCCACGTTGAGGGCCTCGGCAAGCTGTGTGTTTTGCTCGTCGACGCTTTCGGCGACTGTTTCCGACTCCTCGCCGCTTGTCTTAGACCCGCATGCGGCCATGCAGGACATCAGCACGACAAGGGCGATAAGTGATAGTATATATCTCATTTCCAAATTGATGTTTTGCGTGCAAAAATACGGAAAAATATTTAGAGATACAATTCTTATGGTTTATAAAAGTTAAAAAGAGGATAACAGTGCCAAACGACAGACAGGAGTTTTTTAGATGGTGTTTAAACAGTAAGAATTTGCATAATCGCATGAATTTGTATAACTTTGACCCCTGACTCCATGACTCTATCATAAGAAGTTGTTTAATAATAACCTCTTAGTCTAAACCAATCAACCAATCATCACCCCATCCATGAAACTCTTATCGCCCCATCTACTGACTCTCTGTGCGTTAGTCACATGCGCCTCAGTTTCGGCACAGGACATCCCATCACAACTCGACGCCATCCACAACGGCGAGGGCCTGACGCAGAAATATGACGGCTCAGGAATAACCATCGGCATTCTGGACATTGGTTTCGACCCCAACCATCTGGCGTTCAGCCAGCCGGGTAATCCCTCTCAGAGCCGCGTCAAGGCTTTTTATTACATCAAAAACGCCCCAAACTCAAAGGTCGACCTTTCGGGATACACCACCGACGCGGAATCGGCATATCATGGAACACACGTAGCCGGCATAGCGGCCGGAGGTTATGACGGAGCGGGCCGATATAACGATGGCTCAGGCACCGCCAACTATGACAGGATGCCGACCTTCGGCGTAGCACCCAACGCCGACATAGTGATGGGCTCTGCGGGAGCCAATCTGAGTTCCACTACCTTAGGCAACGGTCTCTCGGCTCTGCTCAACGACTATGCCCCCGCCTCAGGCAAACCCATAGTCATAAATATCTCGTCGGGCGACATCCAGGGCTCGCGCAGCGGTACGGGTGCAGGTGTGACCGGCTCAATCGTGGCGGACTATGCCGGCCGAGGAGACATTATCTGCGTGGCCGCAGGCAATGAGGGAGCCTTGCGATGCGCCATGAAGGTGGTTGGCAGCGACAATGCTCCTGAAGAATATTGCGTAGGCCTCCCCTACACCTCCGAACAAAAGACCACACACGTCTACTCCACCCCGCGACTGAAAGAGGGAGCGACTGGTTTCCCTACAGTAAGCGGAATGGCCGGACCGGCGCAGGTCGATTTTATCGTCTATGACTCAGATTCGGGCGAAATATGTTTCAGCCGCAATCTCAACGACATCCTTTCGTCAGTGCAAAAAGCCATAGGCGGCAGCAAAACCGCCAATCAGGGCTGTGAGGTGAACAAGGATTTCGACAAATGGTTTTCAGACGACTCCTACATACGCATCGCGGACGGCTGGCTCAACGCCACCCGCGAAGGAGCATCAATAGTGCTCTCGGAGAAAAGCGAGTACAGATTTCAGATATTCTCGCGGCTCAAAGGCGGCAAGGATTCGCGCTACCGCCCCGGCCTGTATGTCAGCTGCCGCAAGGGGGAGAGGGTGTATGGCTACACTATCAACAATACGCTTGACTCATATGGCGTAGGTGCGGCCTCCAATGCCGACAAGACCAAAACTTATCCTGCATGGCACCAGGGCACCACCGACGGCTCGCTCTGCGGCATCGCCACCATCGATAACATAATATCGGTAGGTGCTTGCTCGGCCACTTCACGCACAAGCTATCTCAACGGCAATTCTTATGCGGCTTCAATCAAGCCCGGAGAGATATGGCCGTCGTCATCATACGGTCAGAACACCTTCACAGGCGAACGTCTGCCCCACGTCGTGGCTCCGGGCTATAACGTCATCTCGGCGGCAAACCGCTATACCACCCAAAAGATCAACAATGACTCTTATGCCTCAGCTTCGGCTCAATATGGCGGCGAGACCTATTACTGGCTTCCACTGACCGGCACTTCGATGGCATCACCTTTCGTGGCTGGCACCATCGCCCTGTGGCTCCAGGCCGATCCTAAGCTGACGGTGGCCGACATCAAGGAGGTATTTCGCAACACCAACGTGTATCCCGAGGCAGTGCTCGCTCTTCCGGAGGATGACGAGAAGCGTCTGCGCTGGGGCGGCGGCATGATACAGCCGCTGGCCGGTCTGAAATATATCATAGAAAAGAATGCTCAGACGAGTATAGCCAACGTCTCCGCGAGCCGCGAGATTCTCGTGGAACAATCTGACACAGAGGTGTGTGTGTTTGTGGCGGGCGAGTCTCAGTTGCGCGCGCGGCTCGTCTCTATGACGGGTGCCGCCGTGGCTTCGACGTCGGCCGCCGGAAATGAGATACGCCTCTCGACCGCCGGACTGCCTGGCGGCGTGTATATCCTTGAGCTACAAGGCTCAGCTTCACGATTTACTCAGAAGATACTATTATAGGTTATTTCTCATAGTTTAGAAAGTTAAAGGAGTTTAGAAAGTTAATACAGGGGCACGGAAGTCAATAAAATGCCCCAGTCTTAACTTTCTAAACTCCTTTAACTTTCTAAACCATAAGAGATAAACGGCAGCGTTTGTGTTAACGCTTGTTAAATGATTAGGGGGGGGCAAAATTTTTATATTATTTTTGCAAAACTTATCAGACCTGACAGATATCTAATTTATAACCTGATATAGTCACATTTTGATATTACCTAAACAATCATTCACTAACCTTCCAATTTATTCACTCAATACATTCACCTAACTTATGCTTAAACACATGAGATACAGGCAACTACTGTCTCTGGCTTTAACGGCATCAGTTGGTGCGGCCGTAATCCTGACGGGATGTTCCGCCGAACCGATATTGCCCTCTAAGTCAGAAGAGTACTCCCGCGAGTTCATCAAGAACTTCGGCGTGTTTGACCGCACCCACGACTGGAACCACGCCACCCGCACCACTGTAGACATCACCACCACCCGCCCGACTGACGTTAAAATCATAGCTGATTATGACGGCAAACGTTATATATTCGGTTCATACACCAATGTCGACGGCCAAAAAACTCTTGACGTAGACATCCCCAAGGGCGTTACCGACCTCATAGTCCGCGCCAACGGCCGCAACTATGCCGTAAAAGCCGGCGGAACAGTAGATTTCAAAACCACAGCCCCGAGCAAATCGCGCGCCTCTCGCACCATCAACGGTGGTACCCGCACCACAGGCTCTATCGAGATGACTTTCGGTCAGACCGAGGAGTATAAATACTTCCCGCCCCGCGCCATCCGCGACTTCATCAAACTGGTTCCGGAAAATGTAAATAATATCACTAAAGTTATACCAAACTTCCATTTCACATCTTTTAAGGACGAAACCATAACTCTGTATCCTTTATATTGGAACACCTCATCATCACATGTTCTTGGTGTTTTTTGGCTTGATGATGAAGGAAAGTTCAATTGGATAAATTGTAATGATACTCCAGAACAGCGTCTTGACCGTCATGTTTCGTTCGAGCAGATGCAAGACCTTTATTGGACGCGAAGCGGAGAACTGACATATTCCGTAAGCAGTTTGAGCAACGACTCATTCCTAAAAGACGGAGTTTTCGATTCCGATGCTTTCACAGCACATTACTCCAGCGAAGATAGAGAGTACATGACTGTGGGCAATAACAATGAATCTCTATCAGTAGACACCTCCTCAGGAGCGATACGTTCAAAAGGCGTAACAGTACGCTTCAATAAGGATGGTGTACGCTTTGGTTTTTATATCAAAGTAAAAGGTTATGCAAACAAACCATTATTAGGAGAGGATTTCACTTTCGACGAATTTGGAAATCTAAAATATACCATACTACCGGACAAGGAGCCAAGTTACAAACATGTCATGTTCTCTAACGCATCCCGCAATAGAGAATATGGTCATATTACAGCTCAATATACGCCCTTTCTATATATGTATGGACCTGACTGGGATTGGAGAGTATGTGAATCAGAGGAAGATATTCCGTTTGATGACGATCAGTTGCAAGGATGGTATGGCCCCTCCAATCCAAATAACCGCAACAAATACTATGGCCCTGCAACCAGCGCATGGCAGCTCAAAAATATAAATTTCAACTCTGAGATTTATGACAACCCTTGGAGTGATGCGGTTATCGGCATAACATCCGCTTCAACCGAAGAAAATAACGAGCCTCTTAGATATGCCCAAGCCGCTTTCCTCGAAATCCCAGCCGAAGAGTCTTATGACGGCAAAACACGCAGATATTTTGCATTTGAAGACTGGAAATTGGAAAAGTGCGACCTCAACGACCTTATATTCGTTCTTGAATCAACGAAAGTAAAAGTCACAGACGACGAAACAGATGATGACAAAATCATTGAGGATGATCCCGACCCCGATCCCGAAGTCTGGGAGTGGATTATTGCCTGTGAGGACCTTGGCACGAATGACTTTGACTTTAACGACGTGGTGTTCAGCGTGTCGGGAGCTGTGACCGATGTACAGACCGAGACCAAGACCGTCAAGGTGAAAGCTCTTGCCGCGGGTGGTACTCTGCCTGTGTACCTATATTATAAGGACAAACAGCTCATGCCCGACGGAGAGGGCGGTGCAGAGTTTCACGCCTGGTTTGAAGGCAACCACTCGTCGGGTACGGTAATCAATGCCTCGGGTGTGCGCGCAACCGGAAGGACTGCCACTGTAGAGGTGGACAGCGACTTCACAATGTCGTGCTGCATGACCGCGACCGAAGGAGAGAGCGGCAATATGGGTGGATTTAAGGTAATGGTGGAGCACGCTGACGGCCGCACTGTCATCTCGGCCACCAACCCCAATATCGAAAGCATGATAGGCACAGCTCCGCAGATGATATGCGTGCCGGCCACATGGCGGTGGCCCAGGGAGAATGTGCATATCCGCACAGTGTATCCCGATTTCATCAGATGGTGTGAGAGCGGTCATGACACCACCATCGAATGGCACAACAACCGCAACGGCAACGGGTATTTCTTATAGTTTAAAGAGTTTAGAGAGTTTAAACTATAATAGATAAACTTTGAAACTATAAGATAAATTGTTAACTTTGCAGTGCTTTAATGCGCAAAGGTGACAGTCTGCCGGCGCGTATACTTATTGTTTCACTCATAACCATAGTCTTGGACACAGATCCTTTACCGGCCGTAGAGGCCTTATCAAATCTCGTCAACGGCTTGGCTTCCATGCCACTGCTCGCCATCCCCGCCATGGATGCGTCGCAGATAGCAGCCCTTGCAATCGCAATTCTGGCCCTCATAGTCTCAGGCTTCGTATCGGGCAGCGAGATAGCCTTTTTCTCGCTCACGCCCATGCAATATGACCAGCTCGAGGAAGAGGGCGACCGCGGAGAACGTGTGCTCTCGCTGGTCGGACGTCCCGAACGGCTGTTGGCCACCATACTCATCGCCAACAATCTGGTCAACGTCACCATAGTAGTATTGTGTAACTTCGCACTCGGCCCGGTGTTTGAGGGCATGAGCGAACTGTGGAGCTTTGTGCTGCAGACGATACTGCTGACGTTTCTGATACTCCTGTTCGGAGAGATATTACCCAAACTTTATGCCAACTCCAACAATCTGGCGTGGGCCCGCATGGCCACAGGTCCGCTAAGCCTCGCCGTTAAGATGTTTTACCCGCTGTCGTCGGTGCTTGTGAAGAGTTCGGTGATAGTCAATAAGGTCGTGCCCAAACACAGCGACTCGGTGACCGCCGACGATCTCTCGCAGGCCCTTGAAATCACGGCCGTGGACTCGGAGCAGGACAAAGGCATACTCGAGGGCATACTGAAGTTTGGCGACACCACGGCCTCGGAGGTCATGACCCCGCGTGTCGACGTGACGGGACTCGACATGGAGCTTACATTTGCCGAAGTGATGAAAGTGGTCATCGACAGCGGCTTTGCCCGCCTGCCGGTCTACGAGGAGACGATGGACAATATCAAGGGCGTGCTCTATTCGCGCGACCTGCTGCCCTATGTGGGCAAGACCGAGGCCGCGGGCTTCAAATGGCAGTCGCTCATGCGCGAGGCCTATTATGTGCCCGAGTCGAGGATGATCGACGACCTGCTCGAAGATTTCCGCTCGCGGCGTGTACATCTGGCCATAGTGGTCGACGAGTTTGGCGGCACACAGGGCATAGTCACGCTCGAGGATGTGCTCGAAGAGATAGTCGGCGACATCGACGACGAGTATGATGAGGAGGAGGAGACCTATCACCGTCAGCCCGACGGATCGTATGTGTTTGAGGGCAAGACGCTTCTCAACGACTTCTTCCGCGTCACCGGGCTCGACGAGTCGGAATACTCCGACGTGACCGAGGACTGCGAGACTCTCGCCGGCATGCTCCTTGGCATCAAGGGCGACTTCCCCAAAGATAAAGAGTCGATAGTCTACGGCCGGTGTCGCTTTCTGGTGCTCTCCGTGCGCCAGCACCGCATAGTCAACGTGCGTGTCAAGGTGATGGGCGAGGTGCAGACCGATCAGATAAAACAATGAAACGTATAGCGGGCCCCACGGGGCTTACGGCCCTGCTGCTTCTCACTGCCGCCTGTGGCGGAGGGGGAAGCGATGCAGTTGTGCCGCGCCCAGTGGCCTGGCCGCGCATAGAGATGCCCGACAGCTCCTATGCCGACGTGCATGCCCGCGGGCTGAGGCTAAGGGTCAATAAGAGTGCCGATGTCGACGTGTCGCCTGCCGAGAGCGGGACATGGATTGATGTCGGCTATAATGTCATCGGCTCACCGCGCCTCTATCTCACGCTCACCGAGTGTGGCGACGGGGAGACAGGAGCCGTGCTTGCCAACCGTCGCGAGCGCGTGATGCTCAATCTGGGCTGGCAGCGGTGTGAGGTCTTGGAGTTTGCCACCCCCGCAGGATGGGAGTGCGCCCTGGTGGTGGCCCGCGGGTCGATGACCACCCCTGTGCAGTTGCTGGCCCACGACCGGGACAGGGTGCTGAGCGGCGCGCTCACGCTGTCGCTGCCCGACTCGCTTGCGGCCGACCCGGCCATGATTGCGCCCGTGGTCGACGCGGTGGAGCGCGACATGACGGTGTTGCTTAAAGGTCTGGATGATGAATAACGTGATGATATACCGCAGCGAGCTGCCCGAAGCAGGACGCAGTGCGCGCCGTGAGGCGGAACGCGCGGCCGTGGCGCGGCTTGTGACGAAAGTTTTCGGGCCGGACGCGACGATAGCCCACAGGGATGACGGTAGCCCCTATATGGAGGGGCGTGACGATGTGTATGTCTCGGTGTCGCATTGTGCCGACGAGTGCGTGCTCGCGGTGAGCCGACGCCCGGTGGGGATCGACATCGAGACCGCCCGCCAACAACTGACGAGGATAGCGGGAAAGTTTCTCACTCCGGCCGAGGCCGCGCGCGGACCTCACGGACTCGACGCGCTGCTACACTACTGGACAGCCAAGGAGGCGGTGTTCAAGTGTGGCCGCATGCCCGGCCTGGTCATCTCCGAGATAGAGCTCTCTGCCGACCTTACGCGCGCCTACGCACGCGGACGGACGTTTACAGTAGAATATCATATCCCCTCGCCCGGCATACTCATGGCCGTTGCCAGCAGTGATGAGAATTACCGCAACCGGCAAAAAGGCCTTGAAGGATGATGCGGGGGGGGGAATGTCATGGGCCGGATGAGGCCAATGAGCCTAATGGGCCTAATAAAGCTGACGATTCTTTGAAAAATATTTGCCCCATTCGGCCCATCCGCCCCATTTGGCTCATTAGCCTCACCCACCGTCAGTGATTTTTTCAAAAAATTTCATCTTTTTTGGTACATCTACCCCATCCGGCTCATTCGGCCCATTATCCTCATCAGGCCCATTTGGGCCTATTTTCGGCCCGAATCTTACCGCCTTTTCAACCAATAATTATCCTCTTTAACGGAAAATGCACTTTTTGAGTGATTTTTTTCCTAAAATATTTGCACAGTACTCAAATCTGCTATAACTTTGCACTCGCTAAAGGGAACTAACCGATAGCACCTCGATAAAACCTTGGTGTGGTAGTTCAGCTGGTTAGAATACCTGCCTGTCACGCAGGGGGTCGCGGGTTCGAGTCCCGTCCATACCGCTGAGGAGAGAGGAGAATGAGTAATTGATAATCTTCGGATTTCGTTACTCATTCTTTTTTTGTATACATACCTTTGCAATATCCTCGCGCGCATGTGCGTTATTACTGCAGTGAGAAACGTAGCCCACATCTTTGTGTCGCGCCCGCAATGGGGCGTGGTGTTAGTGACGGCTGTGGCTTTGGCCATGGCCCTGTGTGCTTGTTCCCCTAAGAAAAACACTGCCGCCACACGCAACTATCAGGCCTTCATCACACGCTATAACGTATATTTCAACGGCGACGAGCATTACAAGGAGACGCTCAAGGAGATGGAGGCGGCTTATGAGGACGATTACACCGGGCCTATGCTCCTGCATCCCGCCGAGGCCTACGGTGTCCCCTCCGCTCCGAAGCCCTCGGGCTCGTTCATACGCTCAATCGAGAAAGCCCAGAAAGCCATACAGCTCCACAGCATCAAAAAAAGGCCCCGACGCAAGGCCGGCAAGGGTAATGACCCGGAATACAAAAAATGGCTCAAACGCGACGAATACAACCCTTTTCTGCACAATGCGTGGATGATGATGGGACGCTCGCAGTATATGAACGGCGATTTTCTCGGAGCCGCATCGACATTCTATTACATCAGCAAACATTTCACATGGCTCCCCGCCACTGTCACCGAGGCACGGCTATGGGAAGCGCGAAGTTACTGTGCCCTCGGCTGGCTCTATGAGGCCGAGGTAATAATCACTCGCATCAAGGAGGAGCAACTGACGTCGCGACAGCTAAAGGAACTGTATGCCTTCACCGCGGCCGACTTCTATGTGCGTTCACATGACTATGAGCGCGCCATACCTCAGTTGCGCGAGGCCGCACGGCTTGCGGGCAAGAATCAGAAAGCCCGCATCAACTTCATACTCGGACGCGTGTGTGCCGCCGCCGGACGCAATGCCGAGGCCTATGAGGCCTACAAAAAAGCCGGCTCACAGAGCACATCATATCGCGCGAGACTCAATGCACGCATCAAGCAGAGCGAGGTCTACGGCGGCGCGGACATCACTCCCGAAGTCAAGGCACTGCGACGCATGACCCGCTATGGCAGCAACCGGGAGTATCTCGACCAGATATATTATGCCATCGGCAATCTCTATCTCTCGCGCCGCGACACGGCCAACGCCATCACCAACTATGAGCTCGCCGCCAAGCACTCCACCCGCAACGGTGTGGACAAAGCCATAGCACAGGTGACGCTCGGAGGTCTCTATTATGACCGCGGACGCTATGACAAGGCCCAACCCTGCTATGCCGAGGGGGTGCCGCAGCTACCCGAGACCTATCCGGGATATGCCGGTATGAAACACCGCTCGGACGTGCTCGACGAACTGTCGGTCTACACGCAGAACGTCGTACTCAACGACTCTCTGCTGCGCCTGGCCGCCATGCCCGAGGCCGAGCGGCTCAAGGTAATCGACGGCATAATCGAAGCCCTGAAGAAAAAGGAGCGCGAGGAGGCCGAGGAGGCACGCCGAGAGGAATACATGGCACAGCGCGAGGCAGAGGGGAGCAACCTCAACACTCCGGCCGGTAGCGCACCGCAGGAGTTTACGCTCAACACCGACAAATCATGGTATTTCTACAACACCGCCACACGCAACGCCGGACGCACCGAATTCCAGCGCAGGTGGGGCTCGCGCAAACTCGAGGACGACTGGCGCAGACGCAACAAGGCTTCGTTTGCAGCCATCGACGAGCCCGGCGAAGAGGATGACACAGCCGACACAAGCGACAACACGGAGACCTCCGACGAACCGGCCGACAGCATCGCGGCTGCCGGCACCTCGTCTCGCGCCTCCGACCCGCATTTTCCAGAATACTATCTCAGGCAGATACCCGCCACCGACGTGCAGAAGGCTACGGCCAACGAAGTGATACAGGAAGGGCTCTACAACTCGGGGCTCATACTCAAGGACCGCATGGAGGACTTCTCCGCCGCACAGGCCGAATGGGACAAGCTCATGACACGCTATCCCGACAACGTGTATCGCCTCGACGTATATTACAACCGCTATCTCATGCACATGCGCACGGGGCGCGAAGACCTGGCCGAGCCGTTCCGGCAACGTATACTCTCGGAGTTTGCCGACTCGAAATACGGCCGGGCCATGAAAGACCCCGCCTATATACAGAAACTGCGCAACATGGAGGCCGAGCAGGAGTCGCTCTACCGCCGGGCCTATGACGACTATCTCGCCGACCGCAACAGCGAGGTACACGAGATATACCGCCGCGTGGAACGCGACTACCCGCTGTCGCCGCTGATGCCCAAGTTCATGTTTCTCCACGCGCTGGCCTATGTGACCGACAACAAGGCCGAAGAGTTTGGCGACGTGCTCCGTCAACTGCTCGACCGTTATCCCGACGCCGACATAGCCCCGCTGGCGGCATCCTGGAGCCGCGGACTCTCGGAGGGTCGCAAGCTCCACTCGTCGGGCTCCAACACCCGCAGCATGCTGTGGGACATACGTCTGAGCAACGACTCCACGCTACTGGCAGGCGAGGCGGGCGCGCCAGAGTTCACTCTCGCACCCGACGAGCCCCACTATCTCGTGCTGCTCTTCTCGACCGAAGCCCTGTCGCCCAACCAACTGCTCTACGAGGTGGCGCGTCACAACTTCTCGACCTACGTCGTCAAGGATTTTGACCTCGAGGTAATGAACTTTGGCCCGCTGGGACTGCTTATAATAAAGGGATTCGACAATCAGGCCGAGCTCAACCACTACCGCTCACTGCTGGCACGCGACGGCACCTTCACCATGCCGGCCGAGGTACGCCCCGTCGAGATAAGCAAAAACAACTTCGAGCAACTGCTGAAAGGAGCCGGATCGTTTGACGACTACTTCCGCTTCATCGGCGAGGAGACTATCCGCGACACCCACGAGTCGGTGCTCCCGCCCGACGAATATCCACCGGCCGAGGAGATGTATCCCCCAGCGCCGGAGGACACGGACAGCCGGAATGTCATGCCGGATGTCAAACCGGAGACTAAAAACGAGACCAGACCCGAGACTAAACCCGCGACCAAGGCAGAGACCAAAACAGCAACCAAAACAGAGCCCCGAAAAGCTGTCAAAAGCACTGACAAGGAACCGGTCAAAGAGCCTGACAAAAAATCGACACCCGTCACCACCCTGCCCGACTATCCTCTCGGATCGGAAGGGGACGAGGACGACTGAGAATCGCCGCGCAAAACGTTATTACTAACTTTCTAACCACAGACCACCACCCATTGGCAAAGTTATTATGGGCTGACGACGAGATAGACCTCCTCAAGCCCCACATAATGTTTCTGAAATCAAAAGGCTACGACATCGCCACCTGCTGCAGCGGTGCCGACGCCCTCGCTATGGCCGAGGAACAGCCATTTGACCTCATCATACTCGACGAGAACATGCCGGGTCTCACCGGCCTCGAAACTCTCCAGCGCATCAAGCAAGCCTCGCCCCACATCCCCGTGATAATGATTACCAAGAGCGAGGAAGAGAACATCATGGACCAGGCCGTGGGCAGCAAGATAGCCGACTATCTCATCAAGCCCGTCAACCCCAACCAGATACTCTCGTCTATCAAGAAAAACCTCCACAGCGACCGCCTGGTGAGCGAAAAAGCCGCCACCGACTACCGGCAGGACTTCTCGCGCATAGCATCTATGATCAACAGTGCCGCATCGATGGACGACTGGATGGAGCTCTACCGCGTGCTCGTGCAGTGGGAGATGCAGCTCTCGGCCACCGACAGCTCGATGGACGAACTGCTGGCCATGCAGCGCACCGAGGCCGACTCGACGTTCTGCAAATACATATGCCGCAACTACGAGTCATGGATCACCGACCCCAAGCCGGAGGGGCGACCGATGTTCTCGCCCGAGGTATTCAAGTCGAGAGTATTCCCGTTGCTCGACGCCGGCGAGAAAGTGTTTTTCATCCTCATCGACAACTTCCGCCTCGACCAATGGTCGGCCATCAAGCCGCTGCTGGCCGACAACTTCACATTCAAGGAAGACCTCTACTGCTCCATACTCCCAACCGCGACACAATATGCGCGCAACTCCATCTTCTCAGGCCTGATGCCGGTCGACATTGCGCGGATGTTTCCCGACCTGTGGGTCGACGAGGACTCGCCAGAGGGCAAAAACCTCAACGAGTCGCCGCTGATAGCCACTCAGTTTGAACGTTACAGGCGCAAATGTCGCTTTTCCTACAACAAGGTCAACGACTCGGCCGCCGGAGAGAAACTGCTCTCCGACTTCGCCAATCTCCTCGACAACGACCTCAATGTCATAGTGTTCAACTTTATCGACATGCTGTCACACGCGCGCACCGAGTCGCGCATGATACGCGAGCTGGCCTCGACCGACGCCGCCTACCGCTCGCTTACCGAGTCGTGGTTTCGCCACTCGCCGGCCCTGGAGATATTCCGCGCCATCGCGGCCAAGGGTTTCAGGATAGTCCTGACCACCGACCACGGCACCGTGCGCGTCGACCGTCCCGTCAAGGTGATAGGCGACCGCAACACCAACACCAACCTCCGCTATAAGGTGGGCAAAAACCTCGACTATCCGCGCAAGGAGGTCTACGAAATCAAGTCGCCCACACGTTTCGGCCTCCCCGCCCCCAACGTGTCGTCGACCTACATCTTTGCCACCGGACGCGACTTCTTTGCCTATCCCAACAACTACAACCACTACGTGCAGTATTACGACGGCACTTTCCAGCACGGAGGAATATCGCTCCAGGAGATGCTCGTGCCGATAATCACACTGATGCCTAAGGAAGTTTAAAAGTTTAAAGTTTAAAAGAGTTTAAAGAGTTTAAAGAGTTTATAAAGTTAAAGAGTTAAGATAATCATGAAAGAGATAATAATCCGATCGACCGACGCGCTTGACGAAGCCGCCCGCGAGTTTATGGCGGAGATGGGCGACGAGACCGTCTACACCTTCACCGGCGAGATGGGTGCCGGCAAGACAACTTTTATCAACGCCCTGTGCCGTGCCCTCGGCGTGGAGGACGACCCGACAGGCTCGCCGACATTTGCCATAGTCAACGAATACCGCTCCGACACTACGGCCGAACTCATCTATCACTTCGACCTCTACCGCATCGAGAATCTCGAGCAGGCCTTTGACATAGGCATCGAGGACTATCTCGACTCGGGCGCGCTCTGTTTCATCGAATGGCCCGACCGCATCGACGACATACTCCCCGACGACACTGTCCGCGTCAACATCGAAGTGCTCCCCGACGGCTCGCGCCGACTGACTTTCTGACACTCCTCCCGCACAATGTTTATCATAAAGGACACTCTGCCCTCGACAAGCAGCTATCTCGCCGGGATAGCCGCCGACGCCCCCCACGGCACGGCGGTCATGGCCCGCGAGCAGACAGCCGGACGCGGACAGCGCGGCAACTCGTGGGAAGCCGAGCCGGGATGCAACATCACTCTCTCGCTCTTGCTGCGTCCCGAGGGGCTGCATCCGGCGCGCCAGTTTGTCATCTCCCAGGCCGTGTCGCTCGCCATCGCCGACCTGGTAAGCCACTTCGTGGCCGCTCCGGTGAGCATCAAGTGGCCCAACGACATATATGTCGACGACCGCAAGATATGCGGCATCCTTATCGAGAACACCATCACCGGCTCCTCCATCGACCGCACAATAGTCGGCATCGGACTCAACGTCAACCAGACGGAGTTTCGCTCCGACGCCCCCAACCCCGTGTCGATGCGCCAGCTCATGCCCAAGATAGAGTTTGACGTCGAATCGCTGGCCCGCGCCATGGTCTCTGACATCCTCGGGCGCGTCGACGCCGCGCTTGCCTCGCCTCAGCAGTCGCTCAGCGGGGAATATTTCAGCCGGCTGTGGCGCAACCAAGGGTGGCACCCCTTCTATGACCATCAGCGTGGCCACACCATGACCGCCCGCGTCGACTCGGTAGACCCCTCGGGCATCATCACGCTCACCGACCGCGCCGACGGCATAGCCCGCACCTATGCCTTTAAAGAAATCTCATGGCTTTAACTGAACCTATCACCCTCGAAGAATTTACCTCACGCATAGCCGGGGCCGTCAACGGCGTGCCCGGGCTGGCTGGCATATGGGTGACGGCCGAGACCTCCGACGTGCGACGCTCGGGCCACTGTTACCTCGAACTGGTGCAGAAACACCCCCTCACGGGCGAACCCGTGGCCCGCGTACGCGCCACAATATGGCGCAGCACATTTGCCCGCATCGACGCCGCCTTCACCCAAGCCACCGGCCAGCAGTTTGGCAGCGGCATCAAGGTTCTGGTACGCGTCACGGCCTCGTTTCACCCCGCCTACGGCCTCTCGGCCAACATCACCGAGATTGACCCGTCCTACACGCTCGGCGACCTCGTGCGCCGCCGACGGGAAATAATCGCGCGCCTGACGGCCGAAGGCATCATCGACCTCAACCGCAGCCTCATGTGGCCCGAAGTGCCCCTGCGCATGGCTGTCATCTCGGCACCCGGAGCAGCCGGCTACGGCGATTTTGTCCATCAGCTCTTCACCAACCCCTCGCGGCTCGACTTCCGCGTGCGTCTCTATCCCGCACTCATGCAGGGTGCGTCGGCCGCCGCCAGCATCATTGCCGCGCTCGAGCAGATAGCGGCCAACGAGGAGATGTGGGACGGTGTGGTGATAATACGCGGCGGCGGAGCCACAAGCGACCTCGCTGCCTTCGAGAGCTACGAACTGGCCGCCAACATTGCCCAGTTTCCGCTCCCCGTAATCATCGGCATAGGCCACGAGCGTGACATCACCGTGCTCGACTCGGTGGCCAACATGCGCGTCAAGACCCCCACGGCAGCCGCCGAGTGGCTCATAGCGCGCGGCGACGAGGCTCTGGCCACGCTCCACCGTCTTGGCTCGGAAATCTACATGCTGGCCTCCGACCTTCTGGCCGGAAACCGCGAACAGATAGCCCGCATCGGTGCGGCCCTCCCCCATCTCCCCGACATGGCTCTCCGTAACGCCCGCACACGGCTCGACCGCCTCGCGGTGGCTGTCAGCGACGCGGCCTCGACCTGCCTGCGCCCCGAGATGTCGCGTCTCGACGTCATGGCCGAACGTCTCACAGCCTCGGCCGAGGGCGTGATAGAGCGTCAGCGGGCCCGTCTCGAGCGCATCGACGGACTCGTGCAGGTGCTTTCGCCGCAGGCCACTCTCGCGCGCGGCTACTCCATAACCCGCGTCAACGGCCGCGCCGTCACCTCGGCCGCCGACATCCGTCCCGGCGACATCATCCACACCACCCTCGCCTCAGGCTCCATCGAGTCAAAAGCCTGACAGACGCATCTCTCCCGAAGAAAAAATTGCGGGCACGGGTCCTTTTGCATCATCCCTTTCGCCGCGATAATGCAATAATCGGGGCGTGGATGCGTTTAAATAGATGATGAATCACGGTGTTATCACATATCTGCGCGTCTGTGTTGCGATGCTCGTCGCAGCAGTGGCCGGCGTGGGCTTCACGGCCTCGGCCCAGGCTCTCAACGACAAAGTGCTCAACCGTCCGTATGCCGACATGCGCCGCTGGCACCTCGGCTTCTCGGTGGGCGTGCACACCCAGGACGTAACCTTTGTCCACAACGGTTTTGTCACCGAGCAGGGCGAGCAATGGTATATGGAACAGCCATCGTTCTCGCCCGGATTTTGCGTCAACGGCCTCATCGACCTGCGGCTCAGCTCTCTGTTCAACCTCCGCTTCACTCCGGGCATGTATTTCGGCAACCGCGACATCACAATGCGCGAATATCTGACAGGCGCGGAGCTGAGACAAAATGTCAAGTCGACCTATATCGTGCTCCCCGTCGACCTGAAATTCTCAGGCATGCGCTATCGCCAGTCGCGCCCCTACATCACCGCCGGAGTGATGCCGTCGATCAATCTCACCCGCAGCAGCGGCGACTATCTCCGTGCCAAGCCTTTCGACATGTATCTGACTGCCGGATTCGGCTGCGACTTCTATCTGCCTTATTTCAAATTCATACCCGAAGTGAAATTCTGCTTCGGCCTCTCCGATATAATAGACCACGACCGCCCCGACCTGGAGGACGAGCCTGACAAACTCAAAATCACCCGTTCGCTCAAAAAAGCCCTCTCGCGCATGGTGGTATTCACATTCTATTTTGAATAATGCCCCGCATCCTCCCCCACATACTTCTCAAGGCCATGGCCGTCGCGGCCCTGACCATTGCCGTCGCTCCGCGTCTATCGGCCCAGGGCGACGCCATGCTCACGCACTACTGGGCCGTGCCAACCTATTACAACCCTGCGGCCGCCGGCGACACCGACAACATACGTCTGCGCGGAGGCGTGCGAGCCCAATGGACAGGCATCGACAATGCCCCTCGCACGTTTGTAGGCGCGGCCGACACCCCGTTCAAGTTTCTCGGCAAACGATGGGGCGCGGGAGTGGTGGTGCAGCAGGAGTCATACGGACTGTTTCGCAATCTCACGGCCAACACCCAGATAGGCTATAAGCACAAGGCATTGAAGGGCGAATTTACCTTTGCCCTCCAGGCCGGATTTTTCAACGAGCAGTTCAAGGGCTCGGAAGTCTACATCCCCGACGATGACGACTATCACCAGAGTGCCGACAACGCCCTGCCCGACCGCGACGTGGCCGGCAACGCCTTTGACCTCGGCCTCGGTGTCTATTACGTACACAAGCGGTTCAAAGCCGGACTCTCGCTGCTCCATGTCAACAATCCCACCGTTACATTCAGCGACGAAAACAGCACTCAAGGCTCGGGCGAACTGAGCTCCTCGGGCGACGGCACGGCTAAAAAATACAGTTTTACGGCCAATCGGACGCTCTATTTTAATGCCGAGGGCAATATTCCAGTGAAAAACACGTTATTTGAAGTGCTACCTTCAGTGCTGATAAGGAGCGACTTCTCGTTTACCGACGTGGCCGCCACCGTCCGCGCGAGATACAACAAGATGTTTTCGGCCGGCATCGGCTACCGCTACGGCGACGCCGTGTCGCTAATGCTCGGAGCCGAACTCAAGGGGATATTCATCGGCTACAGTTATGACTACCACCTGAGCGACATCGCCAAGGCTTCGTCGGGAAGCCACGAGATATTTGCCGGCTACAACCTTAAACTCGACTTCTCAGAGAAAAACCGCAACAAACACAAGAGCATACGCATAATGTAACTTATGAAAAAGATACTACATATACTCTCCGCACTCCTCCTCGTGGGCATGGCAGTGAGTTGCGCCACAGGCAACCGCAACTCCATGGGGGGAGAAGTCACCGGCGTGGGGGGCACCTCATGGGCCGAACCGACCCCCTACGGCATGGTACTCGTGAGCCGTGGCTCGGTCAAGATGGGCCCGGCCAAGAACGACTCGCTCTGGAACCTCAAGGCCGACCAGCGCGGCGTATCGGTCGACGCTTTCTGGATGGACGAGACCGAAATTACCAACGCCAAATACAAGCAGTTTGTATTCTGGGTGCGCGACTCCATCATCCGCGAGCGGCTCGCCGACCCCTCCTACGGAGGCAACGAGGAGTATAAAATCGAGGAAGACCGCGAGGGCAACCCCGTGACACCCCATCTCAACTGGACCAAGGCCATACCCTGGCGCAACGCCAACGAGGACGAGCAGCGCGCCATCGAGAGCCTCTACCGCATCAACCCCATCACCGGCGTCAAGGAACTCGACCCCGAGCAGCTCAACTATCGCTACGAGATATACAACCACACCGAGGCGGCCAAGCGCAAAAACCGTCTCAACCCAGCCCGTCGCGAGTATAATACCGACCGTCCCGTCCCCACCGAGCTCCCTCTCATCTCCAAGGACACCGCTTATGTCAACGACGACGGACAGATAATACGCGAGACTGTCACCCGCGCACTCACCGGACCCTATGACTTTGTCAACACCTATATCGTCAACGTATATCCCGACACCACGGCATGGATTAACGACTTTGACAACGCCTACAACGAGCCTTACGTGCGCATGTATTTCTCTCACGGAGGCTACAGCGACTATCCCGTGGTAGGTGTGAGTTGGGAGCAGGCCAATGCCTTTGCCAACTGGCGCACCGACTTCCTCCGCCGCTCGCTCGGTCGCGAAGGAGTCTATATCGAACCCTACCGCCTCCCCACCGAAGCCGAGTGGGAGTATGCAGCACGAGCCGGCAAGAGCGAAAACATGTATCCCTGGGACGGCGACCTGCCCCTCACCGAAGATCAGGGCTGCTTCTACGCCAACTTCAAGCCGCAGGAGGGTAACTTCGTGCAGGACGGACAGCTCATCACTTCGCGTGTGGGCACATACGCCCCCAACGATTTCGGTCTCTACGACATGGCCGGCAATGTGAGCGAATGGACATCGACCGCCTACACCGAGAGCGTCGGCAAACTCACCAGCGACCTCAACCCCGAATATCGCTACGACGCCGCTCAGGAAGATCCATACAGGATGAAGCGCAAAATCGTACGCGGAGGCTCTTGGAAAGACGTGGCCCACAACGTACGCTCCGACCTGCGCATGTGGGAATATCAGAACGAGCAGCGCAGCTACATAGGTTTCCGCTGCGTGCGCTCGCAGATAGGTTTTGCCAAAGGCACCAAGGCGCGCAAATAGTGTTTAGAATTTACAGTTAATATAAAGTTTAGTGGTCAACAACGCCATGAACATGAATAAAGAAAATATCAAGTCGCGCTACCGCACCATAATGACCTGGGAGGGCGGACAGCGTCTTTTCAACTTTGCCTACAGCATCGGAGCCGCCATCGTCATCTGCGGCGCGCTCTTCAAGATATTGCATATACAGGGAGGCGACACCCTCCTGTGTATCGGCATGGGCACGGAGATTGTGATGTTTATCCTCACGGCCTTCGACCGTCCGCCCAAGGAATATCACTGGGAAGACGTGTTCCCCGAGCTCGACCGCAAGACTGACGGCGAGGGCGATGACGCGGAGACTTCGGCCGCTTCACAAGTCATAGCCACACAGGTAGACCGTCAGCCGGCACTCTATGCCGAGCCGTCTGCGGGAATGGCCGGACAAGTGATTGCCGCAGGCCCCGCAGCACCCCAACCTGTACCCGCAGCCGACGTGGCCTCAGTCTCGCGCGATTATGTCGAGCAGATGTCGGCCATTACAGAGCAGCTCGCCCAGTTGCGCGAGACCACCCAAAGCCTCAACGCTGTCTCCGCAACGCTCCTGCAGAGCTATCAGGCCATCACCGACAACTCCTCAGCACTCCAGGCCAACTCTCACGACTACATATCCCAGATGAGCGACCTCAACCGCAACATCGGCGGCCTCAACACCATCTATGAGATACAGCTCAAGAGCATATCCTCGCAGCTCGAATCGATCGACCGTGTCAACCGCGGCATCAAGGACATACGCGACATGTATGAAAAAAGCGCGGCGCAGAGTGCCCGCTACTGTGAGGAGACCGAAAAAATGGCCCGCTACATGCAACAGCTCAACCAGATATACGAAAAGATGATCCACAACTCGACAGTCTCGATGTATAAAGTATAGAGATGAAAGCATAGAGTTTAAGCCATCCGGCCCATTAGCCCCATCCCCCTCATAACCTTATAACCTCATAACCTTTGCTCGAAGAGCAAACACCCCATGGCAGAATCAGTAGTAAGGCTCTCACCAAGGCAGAAGATGATAAACCTCATGTATATCGTCCTCACCGCCATGCTCGCCCTCAACGTGTCGAGCGACGTGCTCGACGGCTTCGTACAGGTCGAAGACGGGCTGGCACGCACCAATGCCAACATAGGCCGACGCAACGACGCCATATATGGCCAGCTTGAGAGCTTCACTCAGCAAAATCCCGAGAAAGGCACCCCGTGGCTCAAGAAAGCCTCGCAGGTACGCAAAAATGCCGCAAGCCTCTACACTCTGGTCGACTCGCTCAAACTCGCCATCGTGCGTCAGGCCGACGGCGAAGAAGGCTCACCCGACAACATCAACCGCCGCGACGACCTCGACGCGGCCTCAATCGTACTGCTCGGCCCAGGCAAAACACGCGGTCAGCATCTGCGCACATCCATCGACACCTATCGCGACTTCGTGACCTCGCTCATATCCGACTCCGTGAAGCGCGCCTCAATCGACGAAGCCCTCTCCACCGCCCCCTACCGCCGCCCCGGCACAGTGCAGGACCAACTGTGGGAAGAGGCCAAGTTTGAACATCAGCCTGTGGTGGCAGCCGTCACTCTCATGACAAAGCTCCAGAACGACATACGCTATGCCGAGGGCGAGGCCCTGGCCGCCCTGCTGGCCGGCGTGGATGCAGGCGACGTGCGCGTCAACGAGCTCAACGCCTTTGTCATCCCCCAGTCGCGTATGGTGATGCGCGGGGGCAAATACTCCGCAGCCATAGTCCTCGCCGCCGTCGACACCACAGCCCGCCCCGACATATTTGTCGGAGGCAAACCTCTCGGCAACGACAGGGGCATCTACGAATTTAACACCTCGTCGACAGGCACTTTCGACTACTCGGGCTATATCGAGGTGGCCCACGGCGACGGCTCGTCGACACGCCACCCATTCAGTTCGTCCTACACCGTCATGGAGCCGACAGCCACCGTATCGGCCACCATGATGAACGTGCTCTATGCCGGCATCAACAACCCCGTGAGCATCTCAGTCCCCGGAGTGCCGATGAACGGTGTGTCGGCCACAATGACCAACGGCTCCCTCACCCGTCAGGGCGACTCGTGGATAGCGCGCCCCGCTAAGGTGGGCGAAAACGCTACCGTGACAGTCACTGCCAATATCGACGGACGCCCGCAGACTGTGGCCACGTCGACATTCCGCGTGCGCAAACTCCCCGACCCGACCGCGTTCCTCTCGTTCACGGCTCCAAACGGCACCAAAGACCGCTACAAGGGGGGCAGACCTATAGCCAAATCACTCCTGACCACCATACCCGGCATCGAGGCGGCCATTGATGACGACATGCTCAACATCGACTTCCAGGTGCTCGGATTCGAGACCGTGTTTTTCGACCAGATGGGCAACGCCATCCCCGAAGTGTCGCAGGGACCGGCCTTCACCCAGCGTCAGCGCGACCAGTTCAAGCGGCTCGCGCGCGGCAAGCGGTTTTACATCTCCCGCATCCGCGCCAAGGGTCCCGACGGCATCGAGAGAGTGCTCTCGCCGATGGAAGTCATTGTCAATTAATGAGTTTAAAAGTTTGGAGTTTAAAGTTTAGCCTTCGGGCGCAACATATATACACGTAATATATCAATGAAGAAATTTCTTCTCACAGCCATAGCTCTTTTCATCGGGGTCTGCGCCTTCGCGCAGGACGCCTCGTCGAGTTCGTCGGTAGTGCGCCGCAAGGCTTCCGACCGCAACACAAGGCAAGACTCCCCGGGGGTGACACAGCGCATGCAAAACCGCCTCGAGGGCTCCTCGACCGACGACAGCGAGCTCCAGTGGATGCGCGTGATGTATCGCAGCCTCGACCTGACCAAAGACGCCAACGGCGCGCTCTACTATCCCGACGAGCCCGTCGAGGGACAGGACAATCTGTTTCGCATCATCATGAAGCGCATGGCCGACGGCTCACTCCGAGGTTATGAGTATCTCGACGGACGTGAGGTGTTCAGCGACGATTTCAAGGTCAACATGCGCGATGTCCTCGACCGCTTCTACATCCTCTACTCCGAGGCCAAAGGCTCGACCGAGAAAAATCCGCGCTTCGCCATCGAGGAGTCCGACATCCCGGCCTCGGAAGTGCTAAGCTATTACATCATCGAGCGTTGGGAGTTTGACCGTCGCTCCAACCGCATGCGCACACTCGTCGAAGCCATATGCCCCGTGCTCCACCGCGCCGGCGATTTCGGAGCCGAGGCCATACGCTACCCGATGTTCTGGGTGAGATATGACGACCTCCGTCCCTACATCACCACACAAAACATCTTTACCGACGACGACAACAACCTTGCCACATGCACCTATGACGACTATTTCCGTCTCGGGCTCTACGAAGGTGACATCTACAAGACCCGCAATCTGAAAAACAAGTCGCTCATGCAGCTCTATCCCGATCCCGATGAGCTGGCCCATGCACGCGACAGCATACAGCAGCGTCTCGACAACTACGAGAAAAAGCTATGGGTGCCCTCGCTCGAAGAGCTTGCCGCCCGACGTGAAGCTGCCGAGAAAGCCGAAGCCCTCGCATCGGGCGATGCCGCAGCAAGCGAAACCTCAGTGGCCGAAGACAGCGTGGAGAAACCGGCCTCCACTCGTGCGTCACGCACAAAACGCGGAGCCCAAAAAAGCTCTGCATCCAAGACCAAACCCGCCAAGGTCAAGAAACCCAAGAGCGTGAAGGCCTCAACACCCTCGTCGGCCACTCGCTCCGTGCGTAACCGCAAACGATAAGCCTCTCTCTCCATTTAGTCACATTTTTCACTCTTGCATTCGCCAGTCACAATAGTTATCCCGGTCTACAACCGCGCGCACACCATCGCGCGCACTCTGCGCAGTATCGATACGCAGACTCTGAGACCGGCTCATGTGATACTGGTCGACAACAATTCATCCGACAGTTCAGTGGACGTGATGCGCGCCTGGGCCGACGGCAAGGACTATGTGACTCTACTGTCTCAGCCGCGGGCTGGAGCATGCGCCGCACGCAACCGCGGACTGGAATGTGTGACCACGGAGTGGACCATGTTTTTTGATTCCGACGACGTGATGGCACCGGAGCACGTCAGCGACTTCTCACGTGCCATCGACTCCAATCCGCAGGCCGATATAATCGGCCGCGATATCCTCACACGTTTTATCGACGGCTCCATCAGACGGCTATACTTCCTGACAGGGCGCGACAACGCCATGTTTCATCACCTGTTCCGCGGCTGCCTGTCGACCCAACGCTATGTAGCCCGCACCTCGCTGTTCCGTGCCGTCGGAGCGTGGGACGAGAACCTTAGCGGATGGGTCGATTACGAACTCGGCACCCGGCTGCTCATGCACACCTCAGCAATCCTGCGGCTCTCAGGCACGCCGACCGTCACCACTTTTCAGCAGGAAGAATCCATCACAGGCACCGGATTCAGCGCGCATCCCGAGCGATGGGAGCACTCGCTCGACACTATACGCGACCATTTCCTGTCACTGCCCGACTCCGACAACCGCCGACGCAGATGGCTCGACTGGCTTGACGCACGCAGCATGATACTCGCTGCAGCCTACGAGCGTGAAGCCCTCGAAAATACATCGCATGCCGACCGCGAAAACTATGCTGTCGCCCACTCTCTCTCGACCTCACTCTACGCCAAAGTAATGCAGCGCACCCACCATCCCCGCCGCCAGCGGCTCATCTATCTCCACAACCTCCATTTACGCCGCCTTACATGGCTCCTGGCCCAAAGCCTCCTGTAAATAAGAGGGACTTCCGGTTTAATAGGGCGTTTATAACTTGTTTAATAATCCATTAATATCGGCACACGGTGTTCTTCCGCAAAAGAGACAGCTTGGTATAGCATCGAATAGGCACATTGAGCCAGTTCCTCGGTACGGTATTTCTCTTTAGGCGTTTTGTCTGACCTGCGGATGAATCCCAAAAGGAGTTTCAGGCTCTTTTTGTTTTACCGGTATATAGTATTTGTCGTTTCTCCAAGAGTGTATAGTGGCTTCATCGGCCTTCCATAGCTGCCGGTTTATATTTTCCAGTTCCCGTTTCAGAAGTGAGAGCGTAGATATTGCCCCCACAGTGCCTGCAGGATACTCAGCCACAAAAATAATATCATCCGGAATCGGCAGCCAGAGAGCTGTATCATAAAGCAATGAATTGGCTATTTTCTTCGACATAGCCTCTTTGACTATCGGCTCGTCATAGGCATTCCACTTGCTTTCCACATATTCGGGCAACGGGCGATTCAGAGAGAGGCAAGCCTGCAACATCACCAATGCCCCGAAGGCCTCCCAATCGGGTTTGTCCGTATAATAGTCACATTCGGATGTTTCGTCCCATAACGGTGAAGGCTCCGGCATGTCGATGGTCACGGCGATATTGTCAATCCATTTGGTCACGGTAGTCCGGATATCCTCTATTTCCGCTTTATCCTCTACGGGTTTTATTTCATTCCCGTCACAGTCTGTCATTACGCACTTTTGTCCGTTTTCCTCCGCCATCCGCTGTACGATGGTTTTTCAGTTGCGGCTGTAATAGCGAGTCAATTTACCAGAATATATATCCAAGCCCATATCGTGTAAATAAATAGCGATGTAGAAAGGTATTGTACATCAGGATGTCGATATAATAATCATCACCCGACACTTCTATATGACACTGCCGCCCATGAAAGCGAATACGGCTCCCATTTCAACGAGAAATTTCTCCACATAATTGACAATCCAATCTCCGTCACTCCAATATAGCGGTGACACGCTTGAGGGCGGCGATAAATGCGTCACACTCCTCGAGTGTGTTGTAGACGGCAAACGAGGCACGTACCACGCCCTCAACACCGAGCACATGCATCAGCGGCTGGGCACAGTGATGGCCCGTGCGTACCTCCACACCGAGCTTGTCGAGCAGCATACCCATATCGTAATGATGGATATTGCCGACAAGAAACGAGATAATGGCACATTTGCCCGGGGCCTGTCCGAATATCCTCATGCCGGGTATCTCCCCAAGCATGCGGCGCGTAGTGTAGTCAAGCAGTTCATGCTCATGGGCGGCTATCTGCTCTACGCCGGTCTCATCCATGAAATCTATGGCCTTGGCCAACGCCGAGATGCCGATGAAATCGGGCGTGCCGGCCTCAAATTTATAGGGTAGTTCGGCATACGTGGTGCGTTCAAACGACACCGACTCGATCATCTCGCCGCCCCCTTGGTAGGGAGGCATCTTTTCGAGCCATTTCTCCTTACCGTAGAGCACCCCCACGCCCGTCGGGCCATACATCTTATGGGCCGAGAACGCATAGAAGTCCGCGTCGATGTCGCGCACGTCAACCGGTATGTGGGGTGCGGCCTGGGCTCCGTCCACCACCACAGGCACTCCGTGGCCGTGGGCTATGGCTGTCATCTCCTTGACGGGATTGACGGTGCCGAGCACGTTGGAGGCATGACACACGCTCACAAGACGCGTGCGCTCGTTAAACATCTCACGATAGGCGTCCATGTCGAGTTCGCCGACGGCATTGACAGGCACCACGCGTATGGTAAATCCGATGCGGTCGCGCAGCAACTGCCATGGCACGATATTGGCGTGATGCTCCATCTCAGTGAGTATCAACTCATCACCCTCGCCAAGCATCAAGCCGCCAAACGAGGAAGCCACAAGATTGAGAGCCTCGGTGGTGCCGCGCGTGAATATAACCTCGGAAACCGAGGCTGCGTTGATCCACTCCTTCACCCGTCGGCGTGCAGCCTCCTGGAGCTCGGTAGCCTCCTGCGAGAGCGTGTGCACGCCACGGTGCACATTGGCCTTGGTCGTGGTGTATCCGTCGACCACAGCCTTGACCACCGTGTCGGGGGTCTGTGATGTGGCTGTATTGTCGAGATAGACCAGCGGTCGGTTATATAGTTTTCGTTCGAGTATCGGAAACCCGGAGCGAATCTTCTCAATATCCATGTTGTTAATTTTTTAGTTCGCACGTCTCGCAGTTGCCGAGCGTGCCCGAGAAACGGCGGTCGACGAGATGACGCAGACGGTCCTGCAGACCGGGGATATGCACCGAATCGATGACATCGACCATAAACGCCTGCATCAGCATCTTGCGGGCCTCGGCTTCGGGTATGCCACGCGAACGCATGTAGAATAGCGCGTCCTCGTCAATCTGACCCGTAGTGGCTCCGTGGCTGCATTTCACCTCATCGTTGTTGATAATGAGCTGCGGCTTGCAGTGCATGCGTGCGTTGGTACTTGCAAGTATATTGCGGTTGCTCTGATAAGCCTCGGTGTAGGGAGCGTCGGGCATCACGGTGATGCTGCCCTCAAAGGCTCCGCTCGACTCGTCGTCCATAACATATTTGAACAATTGGTTGCTGCGACAACGGGGCGCGCGGTGCATCACAACCGTGTCATTGTCGATATGCATCCGCTCAGAGCCTATGGCCATGCCGTTGATGTGACACTCGCAATGCTCGCCGAGGAGCTCGATGTCAAAATCGTTGCGTGTGACGCCACAGGTGAGTGTGGTGTTGTTGACAGTCACGCCGCTCCCCTCCTGCTGTGCGACAAACATGCGCGAGTAGCGCGAGGTATTGGCCGACGACTCCTCGATGGAGCACATCTCCAACCGGGCGTTGCGGCCCACGGCTATCTCCGTCACCTGAGATGCGAGATAGTTCTGCGTGCGGTCCTGGGTGTGGTCACACACGAGCAGTGTCAGCTCGGCGTCCTCCTCGACCACGATGAGCATGCGGCGGAAGGCTGCGAGCGGCGCGGGCGACGAGAAAATGTTGACCAACTGCAGGGCCTTGTCGGGACGCGTGCCTTTGGCCACATGGATAAACACTCCGTCCTGCACAAGCATGGTGTTGAGCGACACCGAGGCATCGGCAAGCGGAGCCAGCGAGCCATAATAACGGTCGACTATTTCGGGCATCTCGCGCGAGGCCCTTGCGAGCGACATGAAAGTCACCCCTTCGGGCAGACGCTCGTCGAGCGTGGCCGAGGGTACAAACTTATCGTTGACCACAGTGGCCTGGAGTGTCGACATATTGGGCACATCACAGCGGAATGTGGCGGCCACATCCACCGGTATGCCCACACGATTGACGTTCACGCCATAGTCGGGCGCAAACATATCCTCAATTGAGGTCTTTTCAAACCCCTCGGTGCGACGGGTCGGGAGCAACTCCAGGTCAAGCCCGGCACGGGCGGCGGTGCGCAACGCGTTGAGCGGCTCGCCGGTCGATGCATGCACGGCATCGCGCATCGCGTCATAGAGGTCGGTATATTGCTTAATGGCACTCATTTCTTTTCAATCAGCAGCACTTGTTCAATTAGTAATTAGTAATTAGTAATTGTTAATTTAATAATTAACTTAAACTAAATTAATTACCAATCACTAATTGCCAATTGCTAATTAATAATTGCCCTCCTTAATCCAGTCATATCCGCGCTCCTCAAGCTCGAGGGCCAGTTCTGGTCCGCCGGTCTTGACGATGCGGCCTTTATAGAGGATATGCACGTAATCAGGCTTGATATAGTCAAGAAGACGCTGATAGTGGGTGATGACTATGGTAGCGTTTCGGGACGTCTTGAGCTTGTTGACACCACCGGCCACCACTCGCAGAGCATCGATATCGAGGCCCGAATCGGTCTCGTCGAGAATCGACAGACGAGGCTCGAGCACAGCCATCTGGAATATCTCGTTGCGCTTCTTCTCGCCGCCCGAGAAACCCTCGTTGACCGAGCGCGAGGCAAGTTTATTGTCAAGCTCCACAATCTCGCGCTTCTGACGCATGAGCTTCAGGAAGTCGCTTGCCGACATGGGCTCCTCGTTGAGATACTTGCGCTTGGCGTTGACGGCGGCACGCATAAAGTTGACCATCGACACTCCGGGGATCTCCACCGGGTATTGGAATGACAGAAACAGACCCTCATGGCTGCGGGTCTCGGGAGGCAGGTCGAGCAACTCCACGCCGTGGAGCTTGGCCGAGCCCTCGGTCACCGTATAGGCGGGATTGCCGGCAAGAACGCCCGACATCGTACTTTTGCCCGAGCCGTTGGGGCCCATTATGGCATGCACCTCGCCCTCGCGGACGGTAAGGTTGAGACCTTTGAGTATCTCCTTCCCCTCCACCGATGCGTGAAGGTCGCGGACTTCAAGTAATATATCGCTCATAGTCGTATTCAGAAATTTTGCTACAAAATTACTAACTTCTTTATAGTTTGGAAAGTTTATAGTTATAAAAGTTCGTAATTAAGCACGGCCTCCACGATGTAAAGGGCGCAGATGTCGGCGCGAGCCACATCCATGTCGTCATAGGCGGGATTGTCGCTGTGCAGCACCACCATCGAGGGGTCGGAGTGGCGGCGCACATATTTCACCATCCTGTATTCCTCAAGCTGCACCACATACATCTGGCCCCAGAATATATTGCGGGGGTCACGGATGTGGCGTATGGCCACATATCCGCCGTTGCATATGCGCGGACTCATGCTGTCACCCCTGACCTTGACGATGTGGGTGTCGGCCGGCAGTTCGGGTATGTTCATCATGCCCACGGGGCGTGTCTCGCTGAATATCTGCTCCAGGCTGCGGCATCCGGCGGTGACATCGATGTCATACACGGGCACTCCTCCACCGGCCGTCATCAGCCTGGGCGAGCCAGAGAGTGTGATGTCGCGGGCAAGCGACTCTTTCTCAAACGGCAATCCCTCACCGCTCTTGAGCCACGGCTTTGACACACCGAGGTCGGCCACGATGCGGTTGACAAGCCCCTCGGTAAAAGGCAGTTTGCCGGTCATCACCTTCGATAGATTTGACGGATCAAGCTTGAGCAGACGGGCCAATGCCCGCTGCGACAGGTGACGGAGCATCATGATATGCTTAAGCCGGCCTACAATCCCGTCAGCACCGTCATACACAACCTCCATTACGGTTTTTTCCTGTTGAACATCCATAATAACAGCATTTTATTGGCAAATATACAATATTATTGTCATTTAGCCAAACCAAGCCGCAAGATGCATAAAAAAGAAAAAGTTTTTCACTCATTGCCCCGAAAGAGGATGAATGAAAAACTTTTGTTTCTTTTGAGACTTTTGTCCTTATGTATCTCCTTACGTGCGGGAGGGATGACAGAGCCTCAAGCGGGTCGGGGTGACAGGATTCGAACCTGCGACCACCTGGTCCCAAACCAGGTGCGCTACCGGACTGCGCTACGCCCCGTGCATTGATGTCATACATCGTAATGCACTGCAAAGATAGTGATTTTTTTTGATTCCCACAAATTTCAGCCAAGAGTTTATGGTTTTAATTTCGACACATCACCCTTTAAGAAACCATCCGGCGGGAAGACACGTTATTCATGATGACAACATCCACAAGTTCAGACATGCAAAAACCATCCCGATCCTCAGGCGGCTTTCTCATCGGAAACGCCTGCATACTGCTCGCCACCATATTTTGGGGCGTCAACGTATCTGTCACCAAAGCACTCATCCCCGACTGGATGACAGCCAACGGCATCGCCGCCGTGCGGCTCATAGGCGGAGCCGTGCTGCTGTGGCTTACCTCACTGTTTGTCAGATGTGACCGTATAAAGCGCGGCGACTGGCCGAGGCTCGTGCTCGGAGGTGTGGTCGGGCTGTTTCTCTTCATCTTTCTCTTTGTCACCTCGCTGCGCTACGGCAACCCCATCGACATATCCATCATCATGACACTCCCGCCCGTGTTCGTGATACTTATCGGCGTCATCTTTCAGCACAGACGGCCGTCGATGCTCGAATATGTCGGCGTGGCGGTATCTTTTGCCGGCGCGGTGACAGTGATTCTCGCAGGCCAAGGGGGCAAGAACGGCAGCGACAATCTGCTCGGCGATATCCTTGCCGTGGCCTCGACTCTGTGTTATGCCTTCTATCTCGTGATACTCGAGCGGCCCTCGGCCACCTACCGTCCAGTGACAATGCTCCGATGGGTGTTTCTCTTCGCGGCCATCCCGGGACTGCTGTTACTGCCCGGCATGCAGCATTTGCCCATACTCCACACAGCCGAGGCCACGCCATGGATTGAAATCGGCTTCATACTACTGTGTCCGACATTCATAGCCTATTTTCTCGTCCAGCCGGCCATCAAAAACATCGGCTCGGAACTCGTGTCGCTCTACCAGTATCTCCTGCCGGCATTCGCAACCATCTCGGCCGTACTCATGGGTCTCGACAAACTGAAATGGATACAGGTGCTGGCCATGGCCATTATCATAGCCGGGATGGTTCTCACCAACATCGGCAAACGCCGGAAACAACATTAACCCCATCGGGAAAGGGGATACAAAAGGACAAAAGTCTCAAAAGAAACAAAAGTCTTATTTTTATTTGTCAGCATAACAGACAACTAAAATAAAAAACTTTTGTTTCTTTTGAGACTTTTGTCCTTTTGTATCCCCCTCGAGAGACTTTTGTATTCCCTCCCCGAGAGATTTACTCAGGCAATATTTCTCGGAGGCGGAGGTAGCTCTTGACCAGCTCGACGATTCTGGGCATGGGCATGAGCGAGGTGTCGATGGTAAGGTCATAGCTTGAGGCGTGACCCCACTCCTTGTCGGTGAAGAAGTTGTAATAGTCGGCACGCCAGCGGTTGGTACGTTTGGCCATCGCCTCGGCCTTCTCGGGGGTCAGAGCGTCGGCACGCGCCGTGATACGTCTGACACACTCCTCCATCGGAGCGTGAAGAAAGATATTGATTACATTAGGACGGTCGCGCAGGATATAATCGGCGGTGCGGCCCACCACAACAAACGAACGCTTCTCGACCTCCGACCTGAGAAAATCGCTCACAGCCTTATAGAGCGAATCGTCGGTGATGGAGCCGCCTCCGGTGTAGTAACACATCGGGGTCACACCCATTGTAAACGAGAATATACCGTGGAGAAACGACGGGAAACGCTCGTCCTTCTGCTCGAAAAACTCCGGCTCTATGCCGACGAGCCTGGCCGACTCGACCAGCAGCTCCTTGTCGTAGTAGGCGATGCCCAGCTCGTCGGCGAGGGCGCGGGCCAGCTCGCGCCCTCCGCTGCCAAACTCGCGTCCGACGGTGATTACAAACGGCTTGCCGTCACGGGCCATAGCGGTCGGCATGGTGTCTATATCGGTAGGTTTCATAGTCCAATTATCTTTTATTAAGACCAAAAATATAAAAAAAATCCCACGCGTCCAAGAATTTTTCGTAACTTTGAAGCCAAATTGCATAATTCATAACTCTAACACCGCCAACACACGTGAAAGTCAAGAATATAATACTTTTAGGCATAGTGTCGCTCCTGAGCATATCGTATGCCGTAGCCGCCATTGACAATTCGGCAGAGGAAGTAGCCTGGGTTGTGGGCGATCAGCCCATCTGGAAGTCTGACATCGAGGAGGCTTACCAGTCCATGCTCTATGAGAAGACCCCAATCAACGGCGATCCCTACTGTGTGATACCCGAGCAGCTCGCCATCGAGAAGCTCTATCTCCACCAGGCCGAGCTTGACACTATCGAGGTGTCGGAGTCAATGGTGATGCAGCAGGTCGAGATGACCATTAACAACTATGTGGCCCAGCTTGGCTCGCAGGAGAAAGTCGAGCAGATGTTCAACAAGTCGCTCCCCGCCATCCGCGACATGCTCCACGAGATGATTTCCAACCGCTCGAGAGTGCAGCAGGTGCAGCAGAGTCTTGTCAAGGATATCAAGGCCACTCCGTCAGACGTGCGCCGCTATTTCGACAAGATGCCCGAGGACTCCATACCCTACGTGCCCCGCAAGGTGGAGGTGCAGATACTCACCGCAGCCCCGGCCATTCCCCGCGAGGAAATCGACAATGTCAAGGCCCGTCTGCGCGACTACACCGACCGCATCAACAAGGGCGAGAGCGATTTCTCGACCCTCGCCATCCTCTATAGCGAAGACCCCGGCTCGGCGGCCCGAGGCGGCGAGCTCGGCTTTGCAGGCCGCTCGACCTACGTGCCCGAATTTGCAGCCGTAGCCTTTAACCTCAACGACCCCAAGAAGGTGTCGAAGATTGTCGAGACCGAGTATGGCTACCACATAATCCAGCTCATCGAGAAGCGCGGCGACCGCATCAACGTGCGCCACATACTGCTGCGTCCTCGCGTGGCCGAGAAAGACCTCACCGACGCCGTGTTGCGCCTCGACTCGCTCCGCACCGACCTCATCGACAAGAAAATACCCTTTGAGGAGGCCGTAGCCGTGCTCTCCAACGACAAGGACACCCGCAACAACCGCGGCGTGATGGTCAACTCCAACATGAACTCGGACGACTACAACACCGCCCGCTTCCAGATGTCGGAACTCCCCCAGGAAATAGCCAAGGAGGTCAACAACATGCAGCCCGGCGACATCTCGCAGGCTTTCATCATGAAAGACCCCAAGACCAACCAGGACATCGTGGCACTGGTCAGGCTCACCGCCCGCATCGAGGGTCACCGCGCCAACCTCTCGGACGACTATCAGCTCATCAAGAACCTCTGCGAGCAGTCGCACCGCCAGCAGTTGCTCGAAAAGTGGCTCGACAAGAAGATTGCCGACACATACACACGCATCGAGGACGGATGGCGTGACTGCGAGTTCTCTCACAAAGGCTGGATCAAAACAGGCACATCTGACAAATGAGAGCTCCGGTCGCAGCCATTGTGGCCGTAGCACTCGTTTCGCTCCCGGCCATGCTCGCCCAGACGCCCAAGAACGGCTCGGCCAAGGCTCCGGCAGCTAAGGAGAAGAGCGCGGCACGTGACCGCAAACCAGTCATACGCCCCACCATACCCCAGGCCGACCGCCACGAGCCCGGCAAGGTGTTTGTCGAATATGCCGAAGTACTCGACAAGCCGCTCGGCACCGACGTACAGATACTCGTGGGCAACGTGCAGTTCAGAAAGGGCGACATGTTCATGTATTGCGACTCGGCCCGCTTCTATGAGGAGTCATCCTCGCTCGAGGCCTACAGCAACGTGAGGATGGAGCAGGGCGACACACTCTTTGTCTACGGCGACGAACTCTATTATGACGGCACGACCGAAGTGGCCGAGTTGCGCGCCTATCCCGGCCGCGACGTGAGACTCATCAACCGCGACGTCACTCTCACCACACCGGTGTTTTTCTACGACATGCCCCAGGACATGGGCTACTATATGGTCGGAGGAAGACTCGACGACAAGACCAACACCCTGACCTCCGAGCAGGGTTTCTATTACCCGTCGACCAAGGACGCGTTCTTCTATCTCAACGTCGAGCTCACAGGACCCGACAAGAACGATACGCTCAAGATGTATACCGACTCGCTCACCTACAACACCAACACTGCCATAGCGCAGCTCATGTGCGAGACACTCATCACGAGCAAGGACGGAGAAATCAACTCTACCTCGGGATATTACGACACACGCACCGGCATCGCCGACCTCTACGAGCGGTCGAAGGTCCACATGAAGCGTGGCAACACCCTCACGGGCGACACGCTCTTCTATGACCGCGACGGCGGTTTCGGCGAAGCGTTCGGCAACATGATACTCACCGACTCGGCCCGTCAGTCGTCCATACTTGGCGACTACGGTTACTATGACGAGCTGATAGACAGCGCGTTTGTCACCGGCAACGCCCTGGCCATGGAGTATTCCCGCTCCGACACCCTCTATCTCCACGGCGACACCATCACCGCATGCATGGACCCCTCCGACTCGACCAAGATCACCAACGTCTATCACCGCGTGCGCTTCTTCCGCAACGACATCCAGGGTCTGTGCGACTCCATGAGCATGGTGGAGCGCGACTCTATATTATATATGTATTACAATCCCATTGTCTGGAACGGCGACAAGCAGGTGGTGGGCAACGTCATATGGGTGCATCTCTCCGACTCGACCGCCGACTGGGCGCGACTCCCCGAGATGGGACTCATGTCGCAACACATCGGCGAGGACTGCTATAACCAGCTCTCGGCCTCCGACATGACCGTGTGGATGGCCGATTCGACCATAAGCCGGCTCTATGCCGAGGGCAACGTGCAGACCATAATGTTTCCGATGGAAAACGACTCGACCTACAACAAGTTTTCCTACACCGAGAGCTCCTACATGGACGCTTACTTTGAGGACAACACTCTGCGCCGTCTCATCATGTGGCCCGAGACCACCGGCAAGGTCACTCCGCTCTATCTGGCCAAGCGCAACAGCTATTACCTGCCAAAATTCCGCTGGTATGAGCCGCTGCGCCCCATGTCGCCGGCCGAAGTCTTTGAATATCCCGCCGAAATGGCCGAACTGGCCCGACAGAACATACTCGGACGCATGAGCAAGACCGCTCTCACCGCCCGAGGCCAAGCCACAGGCAAACCGGCCCCGCAGGTGCCGGTGACCCAACCCGACATCCCGGCACAGCCGGCCGACTCGGCCGCCGTGACAGCCGACTCCCTCACGGTCAACGGCGACTCGATACACATGACACTGCCCGACTCCGTAGCCGTGGCAGCCGACTCGCTCACTCTGCGGCCCGACTCCATAGCCGCTCACCCCGAGACAGTCGTGCCCGATAGTGACGGCAACGTGACTCCCGACGGCAGTGACAGTCCCGACCCGTCAGGCGATCCCGACGGCGACCCTGCGGCTGCAACACCCACCTCCTCCTCGACCACCGTAACCAAGCAAGAAGAGGAGGATAACGATGAGTGACATTATACGCCTTCTGCCTGACTCCGTAGCCAACCAGATAGCGGCCGGAGAAGTGATACAACGCCCTGCTTCGGTAATCAAAGAGCTCGTCGAAAACTCGATAGACGCCGGAGCCACGGCCATCACCATAATACTCAAGGACGCCGGACGCACGCTCATACAGGTAATCGACAACGGTTCGGGCATGAGCGACACCGACGCGCGTCTGGCCTTCGAGCGTCATGCCACGAGCAAGATAGCCAAGGCCGACGACCTGTTTGCTCTCAACACCATGGGATTTCGCGGCGAGGCCCTGGCCTCGATAGCCGCCATCGCTCATGTCGACCTGCGCACCATGCTTCATGATGCCCAGTTAGGCACACGGCTCGTCATCAACGGCTCAAAGGTCGAGAGTCAGGAACCCGAGGCCTGTGCTCCGGGCTCCAACATGATGGTCAAAAACCTGTTTTTCAACACCCCGGCCCGACGCAAGTTTCTCAAGAAGGACTCGGTCGAGATGAGTGCCATCATGAGAGAGTTTGAACGTCTCGCGCTTGTCAACATCGGCGTGGACTTCACCCTCATAAGCAACGACACCACTCTCCACTCGCTCATGCATGGGTCGATGAAGAAGAGAATATGCGACCTCTTCGGCAAAAATCTCGACAAGCAGCTCATACCAATCGAGACCGACACGTCGATAGTGAGCGTCAACGGATTCATCGGTCTGCCCGAAAACGCACGCCGCCGTAATCAGTTGCAATATTTCATGGTCAACGGCCGCAACATGCGTCACCCTTACTTTCACAAGGCCGTGATGCAGTGTTACGAAAAGCTCATTCCGGCCGACGCGCAGCCCAACTATTTCATCAATCTGCACGTCGACCCCGAGACCATCGACGTAAACATACATCCGACCAAAAACGAGATCAAGTTTGAAAACGAGCAGGCCATATGGCAGATACTCACCGCAGCCATACGCGACTCGCTTGGCCGCTTCAATGTAGGCCCCGTGCTCGACTTTGACCAGGAGGACGCACCCGAGATACCCGTGTTCAATCCCGAGACCGAGCGCATGCCCGAACTCGTGATTGACAACGAGTACAACCCCTTCAGAGAACCGGTGCCCCTCCCCTCCGACATCCTCGGACCCGAATTTTCCCGCCCCGTGTCACACACGGCCCGGCGCGAGGCCTCGCAGTCGTTCCGCCAGTCAGGACGCGACGTCTCGACAGGCTCACGCGCCTCAGTGGCCACCGACTGGGCCAAACTCTATGACGACTTCATGCGCAAGCGCGACGAGGGACTCGCAGCCGCGCCCGAGACCACAGCAGAGTCGTCACAGCCGGCTCCCGCGCCGCTCCCCATCGAGACCGGGCGCACCATGCACTCCCACTTCGAAGGCAACGCCTACCAGTATAAGGACTCATATATCCTCACCCCCTCGCGCGACGGACTCATGATCATCGACCAGCACCGTGCCCACCTGCGCGTGCTCTATGACTCATATATCGCCAAGGCCGGCGAACAGGAGTATGTAGCCCAAGCCACGATGTTTCCCGACGTGCTCGAGCTCTCCGCAGCCCAGAGCACAGTGCTGGCCGACATACGCACACGCATGTCGGAACTCGGTTTTGTCATCACACCGCGTGGCGGCAACACCTGGAGCATCGACGGCATCCCATCGCAGATGGCCGACACGCCCGCGCGCGACATGGTGCTCGCCATGATCGACAACATCTCCTCGACAGGGCTCGACCCGGCGTCGGCCATGTATGAGCAGTTTGCCCTCTCCATGGCCCGCGCCGGAGCCATACGCCGCGGCCAGCCGCTGACTGCCGACGACATCGACCGCCTGCTCAGCGACCTCTTCCGCTCCTCCTCGCCGTCGTTCACCCCCGACGGCAAGAAAATCTTCGCCATCATATCCACCGACTATATAACCCGCCTCCTGGGCTGACCTCCCACACCGATGCTGCGCTGTCTGTTAATAACATTTACCATACTCCTGTCGCTCCGTGCGGAAGCCTCCGACACCGCCGTGGTGTCGCTGCTGACATGCAGCGAAGGGCGGGAAATCTACGAGCTGGAGGGACACACCGGACTGAGAATACAACACCCCCTGTATGGCGACTTTACAGTCAACTGGGGAGTGTTTGACTTCGACTCGCCCGGCTTTGTCTACCGATTTGTCAAAGGCGAGACCGACTATATAGCCGCAGCCGTGTCGACCGACCGCTTTCTCGAAGCCTACCGCCGTCAAGGACGTACGGTGCGGGAGCAGACTCTCCGTCTCACCCCCGCCCAGACCGACCGCCTCGTCGACATGATAATGACCAACATACGGCCCGAAAACCGTGTGTATCGCTACAACTACGTGCTTGACAACTGTGCCACGCGTCCGCTCATGATGATCGAGAAGGCCATAGGCGACACCGTGACACTCGGCAGCAAAGCTCTTGAGGGAAGAGATGCCACGACATTCCGTAACGTCATGCGCCACCATCACCGCAACTATCCTTGGTATCAGTTTGGCATCGACACCGCCCTCGGCTCAGGCATCGACCGCCCCATCTCACAGCGCGAGACAGGCTTTGCCCCCGTGGTGCTCGCCGACATGATAGCCGGAGCCACAACACCCGGCGGTGAACAATTGACCCTCTCTGACGGTTATCTGATTGGGTCGTCGGCCACACCTCCCGCCCCGGCGGGCCCGACACCGTGGGCACTCACCCCGATGTTCTGGGCCTCGGTCTTATTTCTGCTCGCCATATGGGTAAGCATCAGGCAAAAACAAGGCCATGCCAAGGCCGCGCGATGGTTTGACACCCTCTACTTCTCGTTCTGCGGAACGGAAGGTCTTCTCCTCACATTTCTCATCTTCGTGTCAGTCCACGAGGCCACCTCGCCCAACTGGCTCTATCTCTGGCTCAACCCGCTCTGCTTTGTCGGCGCGGTATCTCCCTGGCTAAAAAGGGGAAAAGGCTTGGAGATATGCTATCAAAGTATTAACTTTGCATGCCTGATTGCACTGGCAGCTATATTTTTAGCCGGCGTGCAGTCGCCCAATCCGGCCTTCTGGCCACTCATGATAGCTTCGGCTGTCAGAAGCATCACTAACATTCTCACAATAAAATCACGCCACAACACGTGTCCGACCGCCGACACCGGCAACAATAAATGAAACGCAAAGACCTTTCACTCAACACGCGCATAGTCTGCGCCCTCGTGGCCTCGATGGTATCCATCGCCGCCGTGGGCGCACGTCCCGGAGCCAAAGCCCCGGCCCCGCGTCCCACTTTGGTGGTGGGAATATTTGTGGAGGGTCTGACCGCCGAGTATGTCGACCTGCTGAGGTCCAACTTCACCGACGGCGGCTTCGAGCGGCTCATATCTGACGGCGTGACCTTACGCAACGTCGACTACGGCCCCGGCATGGACGCCACAGCCGCCACGGCTGTAATAGTCTCGGGTGCGGCCCCGGTGGTCAACGGTGTGCCCTCGGCCAAGGCCTGGGACATCACCACTCGGCGTGAATATCCCATACTTCTCGACCCCAAGCTGGCCGGCAGCTACTCTGAGCAGCAGCTAACCCCCGCCCCGCTTCTGGTGTCGACCCTCAGCGACGAGATACGCATCAGCGACGGCGGTCTCGGGCAGGTCCATTCCATAGCCCCCGACCCGCAGATAGCACTCCTCCTGGCCGGACACGCCGGCAACAGCAGCTTCTGGATAAGCGACGTCAACGGCAAGTGGACTACCTCGAGCCACTTCCGCGAGACTCCCACCCCCATAGCACGGCGCAACGTGGGACTCACACTCGCCTCGCGCCTCGACACCATGGCTTGGGAGCCTTCGATATCGCTTGACCGCTATCCCGATCTTCCCGAATACAAGAAACTTTACCCCTTCCGCCATACATTCCCCTCGCGCGACACCGACCGCTTCAAGATATTCAAGACGTCGGCCATATCCAACCGCGAGGTGGCTACGACCGCGGCCGAGTATATCTCGACACTCTCGCTGGGCAAGCGCGGCGTCACCGACATGCTCAGCATCGGCGTGAACGTCAGCCCCTATCTCTACGGACGAGAGGCCGACAACCGCATCGAGACCATGGACGCCCTGCTCCGCCTCGACCGCGACATCGCCTCGATAGTCAAGGCCGTGGAGAACGGCCCCGGCATGGCCAACACCCTGCTCTTCGTCGCCGGAACTCCGGCCCCCTCGGGTGGCAAACGCGACGAGGAACGTTGGGGCATACCGTCGGGCGAATTTTCGCCCCGCAAGGCCGTGTCGCTGCTCAACATGTATCTCATGGCACTGCACGGCAACGGTGAGTGGGTAAGCGGTTATCACAACGGATTTTTCTATCTCAACCGCTCGCTCATCAAGGAGCGCGGCATGAACGACGCCGACCTGCGCCGCGAGGGCGCGGAGTTTCTGGCTCGCATGAGCGGCGTGAGCGACGTATATACACTTGACGACATTATCGCACGCCGTGCCGGCGACGACCCCACCGCACTCCACCGCAACATCTCGGCCAACCATGCCGGCGACCTGCTCGTGATGGTCAACCCGGGCTGGGAAGTCACCGACGGCGAAGAATACGAGTCGGTCAAGACAGCCGAGGAGCGCGCTCAGCTCCCCGTAGTGCGCTGGCAAGCCACCACGTCGCCGGTCTACATACTTTCACCAGGCCTCGACGCCTCCGAAATCATCGAACGCATCGACGCACGTGCCATCGCCCCGACCCTGGCACGCATACTGCGCATACGTTCACCCAATGCTGCCTCCGCCGCCCCGATTCAGTCAATCCTCTTTAATCAAATTAGCAATTAATAATTAGCAATTTACTATTTACAGGCTGACTGACTCAGACTCTTCATTAGGTGGCGATTCACCCCTCACGTTTTGGCAAATCCAGCCTCCATCGGGCCTATGATGCCAACAAAAATCAAAACAACAAAATCACCCAACCACGCAATTACTAATTGCTAATTAGTATTAGGATTGCATATAAATATAAGGTATGTCATTCACATCATTTATCACCAAGCTGTTCGGCAACAAGTCGACCCGCGACCTCAAGGAGATCGAGCCGATAGTAAAGCAGATCGAGGCCCTCGAGCCCGAGGTGAAATCACTCAATATAGACCAGTTGCGCGACCGCATCACCGAGATTCGCGCCGACATAAAGAAAGCAGTCTCAGCCGAGCAGGAAGAGAACGAACGTCTCCGTCTTGAAGTCGAGGAACTCCCCTTTGACGAACGTCAGCCCGTGTGGGACAAAATCGACCGCAACGAGAAGACCATGCTCGACACCATCGAAGAGCGTCTCAACCACCACCTACCCATGGTGTTTGCAGTAGTGCGCGAGACAGCCGCCCGCTTTGCAGCCAACGAGACAATCACCGTCAAAGCCACTCAGCTCGACCGCGAGCTCGCCGCACAAGGCAAAGATTTCGTCACCATCGACGGCGACAACGCCATATGGAAAAACCACTGGATGGCCGGCGGCAACGAAGTCACCTGGGACATGGTGCACTATCGCGTGCAGCTCATCGGCGGCATCGTGCTTCATCAGGGCAAAATCGCCGAGATGGCCACCGGCGAGGGTAAGACTCTCGTGGCCACACTCCCCGTGTTTCTCCGCTCGCTCTCGGGCCGCGGCGTCCACGTGGTGACTGTCAACGACTACCTCTCCAAGCGTGACTCGGAATGGATGGGCCCGCTCTACATGTTCCACGGCTCTACAGTCGACTGCATCGACAAGCATCAGCCCAACACCCCTCAGCGTCGCGCCGCCTATATGTGTGACATCACATTCGGCACCAACAACGAGTTTGGTTTCGACTACCTGCGCGACAACATGGCCATGACCCCCGGCGACATGGTGCAGCGCAAACACTACTATGCCATCGTCGACGAGGTCGACTCGGTGCTCATCGACGACGCCCGTACACCTCTTATTATATCCGGCCCCGTGCCCAAGGGCGACGACCAGCTCTTTGACCAGTATCGCGCCAACGTCGAGAAAGTCTACGAAGCCCAGCGTCGTCTCGTCACCAAAATCCTCGCCGAAGCCAAGACCAAGATTGCTTCCGACGACAAGGAGACTCGCAAGGAGGGCGCGCTGCTGCTCTTCCGCGCCTTCAAAGGCCTCCCCAAAAACGGCGCGCTCATCAAGTTTCTCTCGCAGGACGGCATGAAGAATCTCATGCTCGAGACCGAAGCCTATTATCTTCAGGACAACCAGCGCGAGATGCCGACCGTCACCGACCCGCTCTACTTTGTCATCGACGAGAAAAACCGCAGCGTAGAACTTACCGACAAAGGCATCGACGAGCTCACCGGCAAGAGCGACGACCCGCAGTTCTTCGTGCTCCCCGACATAGCCTCACAGCTCTCCGAAGCCGAGACCATCGAGGACCCCGCCGAGCGCGCACGCCGCAAGGATGAACTCATGCAGGACTATGCAGTCAAGGCCGAGCGCGTCCACACCGTCACACAGCTCCTCAAGGCCTACACTCTCTTTGAGAAGGATGTGGAATATGTGATTGACGAGGGCAAAATCAAGATTGTCGACGAGCAGACCGGCCGCATCATGGAGGGCCGCCGCTACTCCGACGGTCTCCACCAGGCCATCGAGGCCAAGGAGCACGTCAAGGTCGAGGCCGCCACTCAGACATTCGCCACCATCACGCTCCAGAACTACTTCCGCATGTATCACAAGCTGGCCGGTATGACCGGTACAGCCGAGACCGAGGCAGGCGAGCTCTGGGACATCTACAAACTCGACGTGGTGACCATCCCGACCAACCGTCCCGTGGCCCGCATCGACATGGACGACCGCGTCTACAAGACCAAGAAAGAAAAATACGCCGCCGTAATCGACGAAATCCAGGCCATGGTCGAGCAGGGACGCCCCGTGCTCGTGGGCACCACTTCGGTCGAAATCTCCGAGCTTCTCAGCCGCATGCTCACCATGCGCCACATACCCCACAACGTGCTCAACGCCAAGCTCCACCAGAAGGAGGCCGAAATCGTGGCCCACGCCGGCAAGCAGGGCATGGTGACCATAGCCACCAACATGGCCGGCCGCGGTACCGACATCAAGCTCACCCCCGAGGTCAAGGCCGCCGGAGGTCTCGCCATCATCGGCACCGAGCGTCACGAAAGCCGTCGCGTCGACCGCCAGTTGCGTGGACGTGCCGGACGTCAGGGCGACCCGGGCTCGTCAGTGTTCTACGTATCCTTCGAGGACCAGCTCATGCGCCTCTTCGCCACCGACCGCGTCATGAAGATGCTCGACACTCTCGGACTTCAGGAGGGCGAGCGCATCGAGAGCCGCATGGTCACCAACGCCATCGGCAACGCCCAGAAACGCGTCGAGGAAAACAACTTCGGCATCCGTAAACGCCTGCTCGAGTATGACGACGTGATGAACAAGCAGCGTACCTACATCTACAACCGCCGCCACCATGCTCTCCTCGGCGAGCGCATCGGCATCGACATCGCCAACATGATGTGGGACGTCATCGAGAACTTTGTCAACAACACCTACCCCGCCGGCTACCAGGATCTCGCCATGGACCTCTTCCGCACCCTCACCATCGAGGCTCCCTTCACCGAAGATGAGTTCCGCAACATGAGCAAGGAGGACGCCATCGAGAAGATCCACGCCGCAGCCAACGAGGCTTTCGACCGCAAGCGCGACCGCATCATCGAAGTTGCAATGCCCGTAGTCACCGACTGCGTCGAAAACCGTGGCTTCAAGGGCCGTATCGCCGTGCCCATGACCGACGGCAAACGATTCTTCAACCTCGTGGTCGACATCGACGAGGCCTATCGCACCGGCTGCAAGTCGATTGTCAAGGAGTGGCACAAAGCAGTGCTCCTCGTCACCATCGACGAGCTGTGGAAAGAACACCTCCGCGAACTCGACCAGTTGCGCCAGAGCGTTCAGAATGCTTCCTACGAGCAGAAAGACCCGCTGGTAATCTATAAGGTAGAGTCGTTCCATCTCTTCGAGGCTATGCTCAACCAGCTCAACATCAAAGCCATGTCGACCCTCATGCGCGGCCAGATCTACGTGCAGCAGGCTCCCCCGATGCCCCGTCCCCAGGCTCCCGCCCAGCCCGCACCCGAGGCTGCCGAAGGCTCTGAAGAGACTCCCGAGGAGGAAACTCCCGCTCAGCCCGCTCCCGAAGCACCCAAACCTCAGCCCGAGATCAAACGTGCCGCACCCGAGCGTCGCGAGGACTACTCTAAATATCAGACCTCGCGCGAGAACCTCCCCGGCGAAGCAGCCCAGCGCGCAGCCTCACAGGGAGCCTCGGCCAAGCAGCCCGTACAGCCCGCCAAGGCCGGTCCCCGCATCAACCGCAACGACCCCTGCCCCTGCGGCTCAGGCAAAAAATACAAAAACTGCCACGGCAAAGGTCTCTGATACTTTCTATAAAGTTTAAAGAGTCAATATAGTCAAAAAGTCAGGACAATAGTACCGGAATATTCACCTCCCGTACGACAGTCCTGACTTTTTGACTATATTGACTCTTAAAACTAACCCCATTGCAATTTTCGACTTCCCCCACCCTACATCCCTCGCACCCATAACTTTACGACACACAAAGCATCAACCCACCCTCCGAATGTTAAAATTATAAAATAAACATCATTATACTTGAAATCACTGAATTATTTAACTATCTTGCAACCGATAACAAATATTTTCAACCATTTATTAGTAGCCAACCTATGAAATTACTCCTCCAATGTATTCTACTGCTTACCATAGCGATCTCCCAATACGCATACGGAGAGACCAAGCCCTATCGGCAGGAGGCTCCTAAACGTGTCTATTATTCACCCGAGAAAGAGAAACAAATTATTGACGATGCGAAAAAAGTATGTGCCCGGATGACCGATTATGACATCAGCACACTCACGCCCCTTATCTTTTCTGTTCCGAAATCTCCACTCCCACATCCTGTAATTGGTGACCGCCCGCTGATTGCAGTCAAATTCATGAAAGACACCACCGATTATGTCGATTGTCGTATTTTCTATCGTGAGACAAACGAAACTGTGACCCTTCGAAAACCCAATGCCATTATCGGTATATGGATATTTGCTGATACATTTCAACCGGCAGCAATAGAAGCAAAAAATCAAGAATCTTACATCAAAATATTTGACCCCGACTACACGGAATTTTGCAAGCAAAATCCTGACTATAAAGCACCAGTCAAAGAATACGAGACCCCTGAATGGATGAAAAACATCCGTAGCATAAACGAAATCACGAAAGAGGAACTGGAAGCTAAAGGCTATAAAGTGACAATCGGCAAAGCCGAATACTAATAACCGACATCTCCTCTACACAACAGACTCTATCCGTAATTTGATACAAAAGGACAAAAGCCTCAAAAGAAACATAAGTTTTCAAGTCATGTTTCTTTTGAGGTTTTTGTAATTCCCGACAGGGCCACCGCCTTACCACTCATTCCCACACTCTGACACAGAGCTTTCGCGGCTTATTCCGTGCCCAAGTCTTAAAATATATACTCCTGTACTCCTGTCTTTTAAAATCACTATTTTTATGTCAAATTATACTAAAATTTCACACTTTTGCCGATAAATTGTTAACTTTGTAATTCAAAAAGCAGAATAAACACATACCCAACATGGCAAAAGTTACAAAGCAGATGGCGTTGGACTATCACAAATATCCGCGCCCCGGCAAAATCGAAGTTATCCCCACCAAACCATACGCCACACAGGCCGACCTGGCCCTGGCATACTCGCCCGGCGTGGCATATCCCTGTCTCGAAATACAGGAAACCCCCGAAAAAGCCTATGACTACACCGACAAGGGCAACCTTGTGGCCGTAATATCCAACGGCACAGCCGTGCTCGGCCTCGGCAACATCGGCGCGCTGGCCGGCAAACCGGTCATGGAGGGTAAGGCTCTGCTCTTCAAGATTTTCGCCGGACTCGACTGCTACGACATCGAAGTCGACGAGAAAGACCCCGAGAAATTCATCTCCATCGTCAAGGCCCTCGGCCCGACATTCGGCGGCATCAACCTCGAAGACATCAAAGCCCCCGAATGCTTTGAAATCGAAACACGCCTCAAAGCCGAAATGGACATCCCCGTGATGCACGACGACCAGCACGGCACCGCCATCATCTCGGCGGCCGGACTGCTCAACGCCCTCGAAATCCAGGGCAAACGCATCGAGGACGTGCGCCTCGTGGTCAACGGCGCAGGCGCGGCAGCCGTGTCGTGCACCAAGCTCTACATAGCCCTCGGCGTCAGGAAAGAAAACGTCGTCATGTGTGACAGCAAGGGAGTAATCTCCGACAAGCGCACCGACCTCAACTCCCAGAAAGCCTTCTTTGCCACCTCGCGCCCCATCACCACACTGGCCGAAGCCATGAAAGACGCCGACGTATTTCTCGGCCTCTCGGTCAAGGATGTCGTGACCCCCGAGATGATCAAGTCGATGGCACCGCGCCCCATCGTGTTTGCCCTCGCCAATCCCGACCCCGAGATTGCCTACGAGACAGCCACAGCCGCACGCCCCGACATCATCATGGCCACAGGACGCTCCGACTATCCCAACCAGATCAACAACGTGCTCGGATTTCCCTACATATTCCGCGGCGCGCTCGACTGCGGAGCCACCGAGATCAACGAGACCATGAAGATCCACGCCGTCAAGGCCATCGCCGAGATAGCCAAGCTCCCCGTCCCCCCCGTGGTCAACGCAGCCTACGGCCGCGCCAACCTCAAGTTTGGACGTGAATACATCATCCCCACCCCCTTCGACCCCCGTCTGCTCACATCCGTAAGCCCCGCCGTAGCACGCGGAGCCATGGAAAGCGGAGTGGCACGCCGCCCCATCGAAGACTGGGCTGCCTATGACGAAAAACTCCTCCGCCTCAAAGGCAACGACCGCAAGTTTACACGCCGCATCCATGACGCCGCCCGCACCAACCCCAAGCGCGTAGTGTTTGCCGAAGCCAACACCGACAACATGCTCCGCGCCGCAGCCATCGCCGCAGCCGACGGCCTCTGCATACCCATCCTGCTCGGCAACGAGGAGATGATAGCCAAGCGCGCCGACCGTCTCGGCATCGACATCTCGGGTATCGAGATCGTCAACCTCCGCCACGACCGCGAGGCACCACGACGCGAGAAGTATGCCGCCATACTCACTCAGAAACGTCAGCGTCAGGGCGAAAACTTCGAGAGCGCGCTCGATAAGATGTTTGACCGCAACTACTTCGGCATGATGATGGTAGAGAACGGCGACGCCGACGCATTCATAGCCGGCACACGCGCCGCCAACAACCAGACCGGCGCGATAGCCCGCGAAGTCATCGGTGTGCGCGACGGTTTCAGCCACTTCGCCACCATGCACGTGCTCGAGACCACCAAGGGCACCTACTTCCTGGCCGACACCATGGTCAACGGCAACGCCGACGAGGACGCCCTGCTCGACATCACCCGCCTGGCCGCCGACGCCGTGCGCTTCTTTGCCCACGACCCAGTCATGGCCCTCGTGTCCTACTCCAACTTCGGCTCCAACGCCGAGCCCGAATGCTGCAAGGTGCACAACGTTGTCGACCGCATGCATCAGCTCTACCCCGACCTGCCCGTCGACGGCGAGATGCAGATCAACTACGCACTCAATGCCGAAGTCCGCGACAATGTGTTCCCTTTCAACAAACTCGCCGGCAAAGAGGTCAACACACTCGTATTCCCCAACCTCTCGGCAGCCAATTCGGCCTACCGTCTGATGCTCGAGATGGGAGTAGGCGAGTCAATCGGCCCGATCCAGATGGGTCTGAAGAAGCCTATCCACTTCATCAACGTCGACGCCGAAGTCCGCGACATCATCAACCTCATCGCCATCGCCGTCCTCGACGCCGCCGTCCTTGACAACAAATGATTTCCCCGAATCCTTAAACGGCAGGAATATTCAATCGTAAGAACCCGGATAACATAAATCAGCGACAGGAGTACAGGAGCATTAAAAACCTCCGTACTCCTGTCCTTGTTTTAGATAGTGTTGCAAAACTCTCGAAAACAGACAGTTTGTAGCCTTTTGTGGCAAAAAAAGGCCTGTGGGTCCTTTCCTTGTCAAAACAGACTAATAAGAGGCCGTTTAATAACATCCCTGAGCGGGGACAAAGGGCAGACGGGACTTTGGGATGGAGGTTATTTTACCCAGAGGATGGGATTGAGCTTTTGTCGTTCGTCGCGGACTTCGAAGTGGAGTATGGTGCGGTTGTCGTCGGCGGGGTCGGAGTGGATGGAGCCGAGGAGGTGACCGGCTTTGATGTGCTGGCCCTGACGGACATTGCAGGCTGAGAGGCCGGCGTAGACGGTGAGGTATTTGCCGTGGCGGAGCATGACGATGGTGTTGAAACCGTCTTGCCGGAAGATGGCTGAGACTGTGCCGTCAAAGACGGCGCGGGCGGAGGTGCCGGTGGGGACTTCGATGTCGATGCCTGAGTTGTCGGTGACGACGTGTCGCTGTGTGGGATGGGGCTGGCGGCCGAACTGACGTACGATTTTGTAACGTCCGCTTACTGGGAAGAGGAGCTGTCCTTTGTTGGCCGAGAAGGAGCCTGAGAGCTGTGTGGCTGAGGTGGTGGCTGCTGAACGGGTCTCGGCGCGGGATGATGCTATGGCGCGTGCAGAGGGGGTGTCGGATGATGTCGTTCGGGTGGTGGTTTTGGTGTTTTTGGCTTCTTTGGCTTTGCGGGCGGCTTCTTCGCGGGCTATGCGCTGCTGCTCGGCTGCGATGATGCGGTCGAGCTCGCGGTCGAGGGCTTGGGCCTGTTTTTTCTGACGGGCGAGTTCGGCTTTAAGCTGTGTGCCTTGTCGGCGCAGGTTGGTGACGAGCTTTTCGGATTCGTTTTGTTTTAGAGAGAGTGAGCGACGTGCTTCTTCGGCCTGTCGGCAGGCTTTGTCCTGCTGATGGCGCAGGCCGGTGAGGTGTTGGCGTCGTTGGGATATGCGGTCGATGGCTTGGTCGATGTCGGCTGCTTTGCGTCTGCGCCATTCGCTGAAACGGTTGAGGTAGCGCACGCGGCTGTAGGCTTCGCTGAAGCTGCCTGCGGAGAATACGAATGCTATGGCGTCCATTTCACCTGCGGAGGGCTGGAGGCTGCGGAGAGCTTTGGCATAGGCTGTGCGTAGGTCGTTGAGGTTGCTCTCGAGGATGGCGATGGAGTCGGAGGTGGATGTTATGGCTGTGCCGAGCGAGTCGATGTGGGTGCGGAGCCGGTGCACTGTGGCATCCTGCTGGCGGATGTCAGCGTTGAGAGAGTTGAGCGAGTTGAGCTGTCGTTTGAGCTCTTTGTCAGTGGTGGTTATGCGCTTGGATGTCTCGGAGATTTTGCGCTGAGTGGTGGATTGTTCTTTTTTTATTTTGTCGGCCGAGCGGGTGGTTGTGGTGGTCTGGCGACGTCGTTGGGTGGTCTTGCGTTTCTGTGATGCGGCTTCGGCATCAAGGCTCATTGCCACAGTCAGTATTATGGCGGAGAGAATGTAGGATATGCGGCGAAGGAGCGTCATAGTGATGATGGAAGGTCGTGAGGTTTAAGTGGATGTAGGTTTGTATATTATAGCGAGAGAGTCCGCGCTATAGTCTGAGTGACTTGAGCAAGGCTGCGGCGTCGATGCGCCGGTAGCCGGCGGGAATCGAGAAGTTTTTTGACGCACCGGTGTCGGCCTTGGCCCGGCCCCAGTCGTAGCTTAGCGATGCTGCCAGCTGTCGGCCGGAGGTGGTGGCGGAGATGTCGACTTGCGAAGCGAGCTGTGTGTTATGCTGCGGTGTGTATGTTATGTGGGCTTTGCGCCCGGAGGGTGTGGTCAGGGAAATGTCGAGGGGCTGGCCGGTGGTGTCGGAGGTGATGATGTCGACCGAGGTGCCGGCTCCGGGCGACGGCAGTGTGAGGGGCGCGCCTATAAGCAGCGACTGGAGGTCGCTGATGTCGGCGTCGAGACCTCCGAGCAGACGGCTGATGCTCTCGGCGACATATACGCGCTGGAGCTTGGCATAGGCGTAGAGTGAGTCGGAGGTGATGTAGGCGGCTCCGACTTCAAATCCGAGCATGCGCATGGATATGTGTATGTCTTTGCCGTTGACCATGGTCATTGTCCCGCTTACGCGCAGGGATGCGGGGCGGGTTACACTGACGGTGACAGGCAGGCTGAGGTCGGCCCATGCAAGCTGCTGCGAGGCGGGCGGTGAAGAAGTCTCGCCGGGAGTGTAGGAGCCTGTGGCCGGGGTGTTTTTACGCGAGGAACTGCATGATGCCGCGAGGGCTGAGAGAATGGTGATGAGGAGGAGCCTTGTGATTAGTCTTGTCATTAGCGGTGGGGTGAAGTCGTGTCACTTGAAGTAATAGGATTTGTTCCTGACCTTGCGTTGTAGCAGCTCGTTGTCGGGGGTGAGCTTCAGGGCTTCTTTCCAGAAGTAGAGGGCTTTGTCGGGCTCGCCGTCCATGAAGTAAATGTCGCCGGCATGCTCGAGGACGTCGGCCGACATGTCGTCCTCGCCTGTCAGCTCAAGGGTGCGGTCGATGGCCTCGCGGGCTTTGGCGTAGTCTTTGCGTTTGAACAGGACCCATGCATAGGTGTCAAGCGAGGTGGGATTGTCGGTCTCGCTCTTCATGACGGTCTCGATCATACGCAGGGCTTCGTCAAGGTCTTTGCCTTCGCATGCCATGTGGTAGGCACAATTGTTGAGGGCAAGGGTATTGGTCGGGTCGTAGGTGATTGCTTTTGAGTAGTAGACATAGGAGCTGTCGGGAAGCTGCTGCTGATACATGTTGTCGCCCATGGAGGTGTAGATGCGCGAGATGAGTTCCACATCCTCGGCCGGAGTAAGCTTAAGGGCCTTGTCGAGCTGAGCCATGCAACTGTCGTTGTCGCCGCGCATGCCGTAGATGGAGCCGAGCACGAGGTGCTGGCGGGGGTTGTCGGGATAATAGTGGAGCGAGCGTATGATGGCGTCCTCGGCTTTGTCAAGATCTTCGGTCTGGAGATAGAGCGACGAGAGCATCTCCCAGCCTTCGGGGTCGGCGGGGTTGAGGCCGAGGGTCTGTTCCTCCTGCTCGGCGGCGGCTTCATAGTCGCGCACCACTATGAGGTAGCGGGCATAGTAGTCGTGGATGTCGTGCTCGAGGGGGTGTTGCACGATGAGTGTGTCGAATAGCTGTCGTATGCGCGGCTGCTGGAGCGAATCGGTGTACATCTCCTGTATGTATCCCCTTAGGATGGAGAGCTTGGTGTCGACGTCGAGGCTGTTCTGACGCAGGGCGTTGAAGACCTCGCGGTCATAGCCGACAGAGTCGTTGATGGAGTTGTAGTATTCAGCCTTGGAGTAGTAGGCGAGCCCGCTGGAGGGGTCGAGCTCACAGGCGCGGTCAAAGAAGCGGAGAGCCTCGTCGCCCCGGCCGAACATGGAGTAGACTTTGCCCGAGAAGACCTGAAAATCAGCGTTGCCGGGCGAGGCCTGTCGCAGACGGTCGGCCTCTGAGAGCACGGCTGCGGTGTCGTTTTCGTTGAAATAGAGCTGTATCTTGTTGCTCGACAGAGCGAGGCTCGGGCCTTCGACGGCTTCGATGGAGTCATAGATGGCTATGGCCCTGGAGCGGTCGGCGTTGTCGCCGCCCCGTGAGAGAGCGTCGGCGAGCTGAAAGGCTATCTCGACCTTGTCGGGATAGATGTCATGAAGAGTGTCCCAGACTCTGATGGCTTCATCGCGGTCGAGCATTCGCTGTACAAGAAGTCCATATTTGACCCCGGTGTAATAGTCGGAGGGGTTGGCGTCCCAATAGTCGCGAAGGCGGGCTATGCCTTCGGCCAGACCTGTGGTGTCGGAGGGATCAGAGGCGAGCAGCAATATGAAATTGGAGAGCTCGAGGCCTGTCTCCTTGTCGGAAGGGTTGAGCTCGGCGGCTCTTGAGAGCAGAGCATAGGCCGCGTCATAGTTGCCCTGCGACTTGGCGCGCAGGGCTTCGAGATACATATAGTCGGCTTTGTCACTGTCGCCTGATTGCGTGGCGGGCTTGCGTGCCCGTCCTGTGGCACTGAAGGCGGCGACGAGCAGTAACAGGGGGAGTAATATCAGTGGTAAACGCTTCACGATAGTGGATAATTAGAGGATTGCAGGCCTGACCGGGCTGATGGGACTGATGGGGGGCGGGGACTTTAAAGCTTATTCAGTGCCCGTGTGGCCGAAGCCTCCGTCACCGCGCTCGGTCTCGTCGATGCGTGTCACGGGCTCCCAATCGACACGTACATATTCTTTTATCACCATCTGGGCGATGCGTTCGCCGGGGGTGATGGTGTAGGGGTCGTTGGATAGGTTGATGACTATGATGCCTATCTCCCCGCGATAGTCGGCGTCGACAGTGCCGGGGGTGTTGACAAGCGATATGCCGTGTTTCAGAGCCAGTCCGGAGCGGGGGCGTATCTGGCACTCATAGCCTTGGGGGAGCTGTATGCGCAGCCCTGTGGGTATGAGCCGACGCTCGAGCGGGCCGAGGGTGAGGGGTTCGGCGATATTGGCGCGCACGTCCATTCCTGCGGCCGAGTGGGTCTCGTAGGCCGGAAGGGCGTAGGGCGAGTCGTTTATTATTTTGACAGATATATGTTTCATAAATAAATAGCAGTGATGGAAGTGTATATAGTTAACAAGCGTGAGAGGAGTAAAGTTGAGGGCCGGAGCGGAAGCTGGGCGTCGGTCAGTGACGGAAACGTTTGAGAAGCCCGTCTTCAAAGAGGAGGTAGACGCCGTTTTCATACAGCCATGCCTCGCGGTAGAAGCTGTTGGTGGCGCCTCGCTCGATTTCCTTAGGTGTGCCGAGCGATAGCCGGCACTCCTCGAGGGTCATGCCTTCGGTGACGCGGCCGTCTATAATGAGCTGCCAGTGTTCGGGCGTGATGTGGGGATATTGTATCCTGGGATCGGCGAATGAGAATACCCGCGAGAATGTGCGCGGAGCCTCACCCTTGGCTCCGGCGTGGATGAAGATTCTTGCCGAGCGTCCTTCGGGGTCGGTAAAGGCTACTTTGACAGGAAACAGAGAGTTGCCCGCGGCTACGGAGTCGACAGTCACGGGGATAAATTTGCGCCCGCCGCCGACGGGATTGTCGGTGTCGTCACGCCATGATGAGGTGAGTATGTAGAATTTTTTCCCGATGAGCCTGTCTGCGGCCCCGGCGATGACCGACATCTGGATTGTGAACGGGATTTCGGTCGAGGTCTCGGACATGAGGCGTCGGAGAGAGCGGTTAATGCGATAGACGAGGCGGTCGCCCTCGGGAGAGATGAAGGTGACGTCGGTGACGGGACTGCCGGTGATGCCGGTGGTCTCGGAGGCCGAGTCATAGCGGATGATTTTGCCTGTGAGCGGCTGAGTTGGAGCTGTGGCACCGAATATGCGCGAGATGCGCGGGTCGGTGACCATAAACTCCTTGCCCCGCTCCCATGCCGACAGCGGAGAGTCGGCCACGTCGGCGAGATAGGTGTCCTCGGGAGTGACGGGCGCGACTTCGCGCCTGACATCCTTGCCTGTGATGCGCGGAGTGGACTCCACCCCTGTGAAAAAGCAGCTCTGCACAAGCAGAGTCAGGGGCAGAAGTAAGAGTAAGTGTAAATGGAAATGAGAGGTGTGAAATTTCATCAATATTATATTCTGAAGCCGGATGAGGACTACGCCGTCAGTCAAGACGTAGCCTCATCCGACATTCAAATAAAGAGCGTCATTCCTTGGGCGTCAGGCCGAGGTTGTGGAACATGAACGAATAAATGTCGGCATACTCCTCGATGACCTTGGCTGTGGGCTTGCCCGCACCGTGTCCGGCCTTGGAGTCTATGCGTATAAGTTTGGGGGCATCGCCCGTGTCGGCGGCCTGGAGGGCAGCGGCATACTTGAACGAGTGGGCAGGCACCACACGGTCGTCATGGTCGGCGGTGGTGACCATGATGGCGGGATAGGGGGTGCCGTCATCGCGCACGTTGTGGAGGGGTGAGTAGTCGAGCAGATATTTAGCCATCTCGGGCGAGTCGGCCGATGTGCCGTAGTCCGAGGCCCAGTTCCATCCGATGGTGAAAAGGTGATAGCGCATCATGTCCATCACACCCACGCGCGGGAAGGCTACCTTGAAGAGATCGGGACGCTGGTTGACGGTCGCGCCAACAAGCAGACCTCCGTTGCTGGCACCCTCGATGGTAATCCAGTCGGGTGAGGTCCATCCTTCACGGATGAGATACTCGGCCGCACCGATAAAGTCATCAAACACGTTTTGCTTCTTCATCTTGGTGCCGGCCTCGTGCCAGGGTTCACCATACTCCGAGCCGCCGCGCAGGTTGGCCTGGGCATATATCACGCCATTCTCGAGCATAAAGAGACGGTTGGGCGAGAACGAGGGTGGCAGCGCGCTGTTGAAGCCTCCGTAGCCGTAGAGATAGACGGGATTCTTGCCGTCACGCTCGGTGCCTTTCTTATAGGTCAGGAACATGGGTATCTTTGTGCCGTCTGCCGAGGGATAGAACACCTGCTCGGTGACATACTCGTCGAGGTTGACACCCTCGAGCTGGGGACGGAACACCTGCGTGCTCTCGCCTGTCTTGTTGTCATAGGCATATATGGTCGCGGGCGACGCAAAGGAGCTGAGGCTGTAATACACGTCCTCGGGATGGGTGCGTGAGGCCGAAAGGGCGAGCGAGCCTACGCCGGGCAGCTTGATGTCAGACTGCTCCTTGCCGTCGAGCGAGTAGACGGCCACATGGTCGGATGCGTCCTTCTGATAGGCTACATACATGTCCTTGCCCGAGAGGCTCACATACTTGAGCACGCGGTCAGACTCGGGGATGAGTTCGCGCCAGTTCTCGCGCGAGGGGTTGGCCACGTCGGCCACCATGACACGCTTGTTGGCCGCGCCGAAGGTGGTGAGGATATATATCTTGCCGTTGATTACGTCGATGATGTCGCAGTCATACTCCTGGTCGGGCGACACTGTCACCCACGAGCCTCCGCGGCGCATCTTGACAGCGTTGCCCACGCCCTGGCCCGAAATGAAGACAAACATCGCCGGGTCGGTGTCGGCCACGCCCGCGCTGTGGAAGTGGAGCGGATTGGCGGGGTCGGAGAATACAAGGGTGTCATCGCTCTGCGGGGTGCCGAGCTTGTGATAGTAGACCTGATGGTTCTCGTTGGCGTTGGAGAACTCCTTGCCGGCCTCGGGGCGCGGGTACGCGCTGTAATAGAAGCCGTCGCCGTCCCATTCGGCACTTGTGAACTTGGCCCACTCTATGTGGTCGGGGAGCAGTTCTTTGGTGGCAGTGTCCATCACGTATATTTCCACCCAGTCACTGCCGCTGCGGTTGATGGTATAGGCTGTATATTTGCCGTCCTTTGACTGAGTCATGCCGCCGAGGGCCACGGTGCCGTCGTCGCTGAGGGCGTTGGGATCGAGAAACACCTCACGTTCGTCCGAGGCAAGATTGTCGGTGCGGTAGATTACATACTGATTTTTGAGTCCGTCATTCTCCGAGTAGTAATACTTTCCGTCGTTCTGTCGTGTCGGGAGTCCGCGCTTCACATAGTTGTTGAGGTGGGTGAGCCGCTCGGCTATGGCCTTGCGGAAAGGTATCTGCGAGAGATACTGCTCCGTGACCTTGTTTTCAGCCTCGACCCAGGCGAGTGTTGCGGGAGCGGTGTCGTTTTCGAGCGGACGGTAAATGTCACGTACTTCCATCCCGAAGATAGTGTCGACAGTGCCGTCCTGCGGAGCGGCCGGATAGTTGATTTTCCCGGAGGAGTGGCATCCCGCCAATGAGCATGTGAGCATGGCAGTTGCGATTACTTGTAAGGGTTTCATAATTGGGTTATAGAAGATGATTGGCACTCGGATATTCGATCATGGAGAAAAATTCGCCATGGGCCGGCTGTGATGATAATCATGTTGCACGCGTTTATCAACAGCAATGCAAAGTAACGAATAATTATTCAATTATATTATTATATAAAACGTATTTGGTGGTTAAATTATGCTAAGATTGTTGTGGGAGATTGGATTTTTTGGTACTTTTGCATGGATAAGACTGCGTTTTATTGTATGCAGTCTTCAAAAAAGACATACTTTTAACATCATTTCACTTTTAAAAACCGCGGCCTATAGATTGCACTGCTACTCTAACCATAAAATCGAGAACTACAATGCAGGATCTGACTAAGCTCTCCGACCGTGAACTGGTCGTTGCTTATGCCAATGATAGTAACGAGGCGTTTGACATACTGCTCGAACGTCATAAAAACAGGGTCTATACCTACATCCTTCATATCGTAAAGAATAAAGACCTTGCCGACGACATCTTCCAGGAGACGTTTGTCAAGGCCATCATGACCATCAGGCAGGGACGCTATGCCGAGCACGGCAAGTTTTCAGGCTGGCTCACACGCATAGCCCACAACCTTATCATCGACTATTTCCGTCAGGAGAAAGTGGAAAACACTTTTTCGACCGACGACGAAGGGTGTGACCTGCTCAACCGCCGCGACCTATGCGACGGCACCGTCGAGGACGAGATGGTTAACGTGCAGATCGACGAAGACCTGCGCCGCCTGGTGATGGCTCTGCCCGACCCGCAGCGCGAGGTGCTGGTGATGCGTTACTATAGAAACATGTCGTTCAAAGAGATTGCCGACGCCACACGCGTGAGCATCAATACGGCTCTCGGCCGCATGCGCTATGCCATAATCAACATGCGCCGCATGGCTGCCGAGAATAATATCGTGCTCGCGGTGTGAGCATAGAGGTCGTACAGTCCGGTTTTATGGTGAGCCGCCGAGACAAGAGGCTAATCATCAATATTCAATCATGAAAGATATATACACAGTCATGGCCCCGAAGCGAGTGCTCTCGGGGCTGTTGGTTTTAGCAGCTATGATGCCGGCCTATTGTCGGGCCGCGCTCAAAGAAGAGGGCAAGGACAAGGATTTCAGTTATGTGCCGGAGATTCACGGCGCGCTGCGCACACGCTATGAGATGGATCTTAACGGCGACGGGTCGCGCTTTCAGGTGAGAAACGCCCGTGTGTCGCTGGCCGGAAAGATAGCCCCGACCATCGACTATTTCGCGCAGACCGACCTGTGTGACCGCGGCAAGATGAAGATACTCGACGCGTGGGGACGCATTGGCATTGTCAGAGGGCTGGCGTTTCAGGCCGGACAATTTCGCATGCCGTTCGGCACCGACTGTTTCCGCGCGCCGTCCAATTATATATTCTCCAACCGCTCGTTTATAGGCAAGCAGATGTGTAACGTGCGCGCTGTCGGCGCCAAGCTGTCATACACACTTCCGCTCGCAGCCTCCCAGAAGCTGGAGCTGGAGGGCGGAGCCTTCAACCCCACCTCGATAGCCGACCATGACATGTGGGTAAAGGAGCTGAGCTATGCGGCCAAAGCCGCCTATACGGTCGGCAATGTAAGGCTTGCCACAGGCATCCAGTCGATAGAGCCCGACTCGGTGCGCACCAACCTGTGGGGCGCGTCGGTGACGTGGACTCCGGGCCGCTGGACACTGGAGGGAGAATACATGCACAAACATTACACCCATTCGGCCCATCGTGCCGCGCAGGGGTGGGTGATATGGGCCGACTATGCTCTGCCGGTCAAGGCCGGAGTGTTTAACCGAGCGTCGTTTCAGGCCCGCTGGGACGGCATGACACCTCACAGCAATGCCTCACGCAATGACTACGGAGTGCTGACAACTACCGACCGGGCCCGCAACCGTGTGACCGCAGGAGCTACGCTGACCTATGCCTACAAGGCTCTTCACTGCGACATAAGGCTTGATTACGAGAAGTATTTCTACCATAGCGGTGCGGTCGTGCCGGCGGGCGAGGGCGACAAAATATGCGCCGAGATGGTGATAAGGTTTTGAAATGGCAAAAAATATCGCTAAATTTGCAGGGCATAACGGTGAGTGCGCCTTACTGTTATGCCCTGCGAATTTAGCGATATTTTTGAGACTGAAAGAGTTTAGAGGTCAGAGGTTAAGTTACGGAGCGGAAAAGTCATCATCGTGATTGTTGCCAAGAAACACCGTTTACAGAGATATTGACCTCATAATATTATAACCTTCAGCGCATCTGACTGAAATGAGACAGTTACTTGCCATACTTGCTGTAGTCCTGTTGGCTATGACGGCTTCGAGCGCGGCTCCGCGCTGGGAGAGCGTCGACACGCCCGTGGAGATGGAGGTTATCTCCGACCAGAAGCCTGACGATGACGCCACGGTGGAGATGACTGTCAAGGAGGGCTACGTATATATAGGCAGTTCGCGGCCGGTAACTGTCAAGGTGTTTACGATACTCGGCCAGCTCATCAGCCAGGAGTCGCTGTCGGCCGGCACCCATCGGCTGCGCATGACCACACGTGGGGTATATATACTCAAAGTCGGCTCCCTGACACGCAGGGTCACTATCTGATAATCATGCCGTGCGGTGTTGGGGCGACCCCGCCGCTTCTTATTACGACACAATGAAAGCTCGTCTCATCATAAATCCGATTTCAGGTACAGGCAGCAAACGTGGCCTTGACCGCTATGTAGCCGACGCGCTCTCGCCTCTGGGCTGGGAACTGGAGACCACTTATACGCAATGTCACGGCGATGCCACGCGCCTGGCTGCCGAGGCGGTCGATATGGGCTATGACGCCGTGCTGGCTGCCGGAGGTGACGGCACGGTCAATGAGACGGCAGCCGCACTGTGTGGCTCGCGGACGGCTCTCGGCATCATACCTTGTGGCTCGGGCAACGGTCTGGCCCGTCATCTCGGCATACCTATCGACGTGCGCGAGGGGGTGAAGGTAATACACGACCATCAGCCTCATCCGATAGACTATGCCACGGTCAACGGCATGAAGTTTTTCTGCACATTCGGCGTGGGATTTGATGCGGCTGTTAGTGCGGCTTTCGCCGAGAAGAAGCGTCGCGGCATGCTGACTTATCTCCAGAGTACGTTTCAGACATATGCACATTATGAACCGGAGCTTTACACCATCACAGCCAATGGCCGCACCATCACTGAAAAGGCGTTTCTGGTGGCTGTGTGCAATGCTTCGCAGTATGGCAACAATGCCTATATAGCTCCGAGCGCGACCATCGACGACGGCCTGCTTGACGTGACCATAATCCATGCCGGCAATACGCTTTCGACTGCCCTTGTGGGATTTGACATGCTCATAGGTATGATTGAGCACAATATGCTGATTCACACTTTCCGCACATCGTCGCTTACTATCGAGCGCACTCGCGAGGGCGCGGCTCATCTTGACGGTGAGCCGCTGGTGCTCTCCGACAGGCTTGATCTGAAGTGTCACCACCGTAAGCTCAACGTGTTCGCGCCCGAGTCGCTTCCTCCTTTCCGCCCTATCCTTACCCCCGCCTCTGCTATGCTCGCCGACTTCCGCCTTGCTATGAACAAGCTGTTTCAGAAGTAGTGGCGTGAGGGCTTGTGGTTTGTAAATCGATAGAGGGCAAAAAAGTTTAATAGTATGTCCCGCTTCTGCTTGATGAGATATTTTAACAAGATCATGACATGATAAGAGCAGAAATTCTATGACATTATTTTGTCAAACGGCCTTTAATGAATCGATTATGCAACAGTCCGTGGCTGGAAGACATGTGTAATCGAATACCAAATGACAGCAAATAAACGCAACACCCTCCCAAAAGCCCTCAATCCCCGCTCCACTGACGTGCGGAAGCGCAAAGTATTCTCCCGCCACCACAAAAAAGCGGAAAAAGCATCCCCATCTGATATTTTCCTCAAAAAAATTTGCAAAAGACAAAAAACATCACTACCTTTGCAACGCAAAAGCCAAACGGCCCAGCCAAACAACCGGGGTATTAGCTCATCTGGCTAGAGCGCGACACTGGCAGTGTCGAGGTGAGCGGTTCGAGTCCGCTATACTCCACCATCCAAGCGAATCGGAAATTTCGATTCGCTTTTTTGTCATATAAGCCCGGCCTCATCTGACACCCCCCTTTTGCCGTCACCGGCTGCACTCACCCGCATAAACGATAAAGTCATGCAGCAGTTCGCGGCCGCATGTGGTGATGACACTCTCGGGGTGAAACTGCACGCCAAACGTCGGGAGCGACTCATGACGCATCGACATGATGTGACCCTCCTCATCGCGTGAAGTGACATGAAGGCATGAGGGCAGCGATGTCTCGTCGACCGTCCACGAATGATAACGCCCCACCGTGACGCCTCTCCCGTCACCACACCGCCCTATGAGCGGGTCGGCCGGGTCAATGTCGGTCAGCACCGACGGATGTCCGTGACGCGGATGAGCGAGCTGACACAACCGTGCCCCGTAATGCTGCGCTATGGCCTGGTGACCCAGACATATGCCGAGCATAGGCACATGTGAAGCCTCAGCCACAAGCCTCATCAGTCCGCCGGCCTCACCTGGCACACCCGGCCCCGGCGAGAGTATTATAGCGTCATAACGGTCAAGCGAGCCGAAAGGTATGACATCATTGCGCACCACATCCCAGTCAGGCCTGATACCGCCGGCGGCAGCCCGCTCCCTCTGCAGAAGACCGACTATATTGTAGACAAACGAATCGTAATTATCGATAATCAGAATATTCATAATCACACCAGCCTCTTGACGGCTCCCTCCCGGCCACGCGCTGTCCGCGGGTCTGGGGATATCGAGCCGGGTAAAACTCATCGGCAAAATTAACTGTTTATTTCCATTTATTCGTACATTTGCGTCATGTTTCACCCTATCGACACCATCACGCCCGAAAGACTGCGCGAGCTGATGAACAGCTACGGCTCCTCGCGCCGGCCCAACAGGCCGTCCAACTCCGACTAAATCACAATTTCGAACGCATTCACCCAAGCAAACCAACGCAAGCAAACACCCAACAACAAAATGGGTGCAGACACTCCCGCTCCCATCCGAACTTTTTCCTTTACAAGTCCCATATACATATATACATATATAGGATTAGGCTTGTCCTGGCATATATAAAGACCAAACCAAACTGTTGTAACGAGGCAGACAAACCTGAAACCATCACACCTGATGAAAAAACAGGAATGACCCAAGATTCTTTCTTTTCAGAAATTTCCAACAATAGAGATTTCTTACAATAATGTGGCACGTAAGATCCAGTGTATATTCTCATGTATAGTCCAACCTTGATCTTATAAACCGCTGTCATTAGTCTATGAGACTTTCGCTTTCATCCGAATGTTTCATAGCATTATCCAATACAACTTTCCTACTAGTATTAGCATAACAATAGACACAAAAATGACGGCAAGTATTATACATACCAATATCCTTGCTGATCATACAGCCACACAGTTTTCTCTGCCCCTTATCTTTTAGGTTCTTATGTGTTTCCGGAAGTTCTGATATATCACCAAAAAGGTTAGGCTCAGGCAACTTTCCAGATCGAAGATAATATACAAGTTCTTTATCTTCTCCAAATACTTTCTCCATCAATTCCCCGTCAATACATCTATTATGTTCAATCCCAAATTTCTCCAAATCCAAGGATTCCGCACAAGTGGCCATAGTTATATCCCATCCTTCCTTTTTCCAAATATCTCTTATTTGGCAAAGACCCTCTATAATCTCATTCTTTTGAGCATCCGTTCCTTCTCCTTCTCCAACATTATCTTTGGTAAATAGAATTGTTTCCTTTATGAGATTATTCTGTACTTTCTTATAAGCATTGATGTCTACAAAACTAAAAATAAGTTTTCTTGTATAACTTTTTAACGCATTTCCTATGCGCCATATCTTTAATAGGATGGAACGTGGAGGAATTTCAGTACTAAGAATAATGGGGTCAAATCTCCAAATTATTCGCTCCGCACCTACGATATCTGAAAGTTTTTTGAATGTCTCAATCCGATATTCTAAAGATGGGATATTAGGCTCCAAATTCTCATTGGTATAGTCATTTAGCGTAAATTGAAAATAATAATGAATTCCCATCTCATCAAGAATATGCAGATATGGGATAATCGGTGCAGGATTTTTAGTCCAAAATACAATAACCTTACAATGCGAGAAAGAGATATACCGCTTTTGCTGGTTGAAAGGATTTATCCACGAACAATATCCTTTTACCAATCTGTTGAAAAACCAATTAGCAAAGAAAGCCGGTATATCTGTTGAGCGACTCGCTGATATGATAACGGGTGCTATAGCCTCAATCATAGAGCCCTCGTCATTTTGAATGTAAACTTTATCTATTGCCATATTTAGAATAAAGGAGACTTAAAATTTGTTCCACAGGCACATTGTAATATATTTTTCTAAGCCAAGCCTGACTACTTTCTTGCTTATTATGGAGATAGTTAGCAAATTTATCCAATACTGATTGATTGTCTTTAGGACTATTGGCGTATCGCCCAGGGGTAATTTTCCCACTCCTCTCATCTCTATATGTAGAGGCGTAGTTTCCAACAAACCATCTGATATCTATGGATACTTGTTTATGAAGATTCGGAAAATGTCTGGAGACCACATTTTCTATAGTTCCGGAATAGAGTAAAGATTCGTTATTAGCCCGAAGTGACTCATTCCATGTTGCTAATTTAGGTTCTATCTCCGAATTGATGTTATCCGTACTAGAAAATAGATCTAAAGCATCCTTGACATTTTTTCCAAATCCACTAAGCGGTTCTTTGTGTGAAAACGTGGTGTTTATTTCAGATCCATGTAAACAAGTCATTTTGTTTTGGATTGGATGGGCATCTATTGTATTACGAATAACACGAGATGCTACAGGATACGTTTGGAAAGAATAATCCGGACAGATATGTTCACACATCTGTTTCCATGGCTTGAGCATCTCAGACCATCCGTACTTTCTAAAATCATTTAGAAGGCTTACGAAACGTAATGGGTCATTGTCATTCCCGAATTTATCCAACGCCAATAAAAGACCTTGCTCCAATAGCTCTTTATTTCTCTTATTCTTTTTAACAACTTTATGGAAATATTCCAAAACTTGCTGGCGAAAGTTTCGGATTTGCAAATGCATTTTTTGATTTTGCTCAAAAGTGGTGACCTCTATTGGTTCAGTATAAATTTCTTGTGAACCTTCTGCAGGTAGAGAAAGTGGCAAGTCGATCCTATCCAGAGTTTTTTCTACCTGACTATATATGGAAACGACAATATCTCGACTCAATCCGTCAAATATAGTCCGTGGGATTGATACATATCCAACAAGACCGCCCCATAAAGCAAGTGCATACTGATACTGCGTAACAGCATTGGTTTCGAGGTACGATTTGAGGCTGTCATAATCTTCACCTTTTAATATAAATGCTGCTACACTTTGTAGTACAGGATTGTCAATATCCATGAGTTCAAACGGTTCGTATTTACTTATGTTTTTACGCATACTGTCAAAGTATGCCTGCGTATCAGAACCTTGCCATTGTTGCCCCATCCCTTCAATGATAGATCTCAGAGTCTTAACAACATTGACAGCTACATCTTTACGATTGATACGTATTTCTTCAAGAGAAGGAACGAGATTATCCCAAATGATTTGCTTAGCAATGTTATTAAACAGTCTATCATCCTCACTTTCATTTGATAATGTCACTGACTCAAACGAACTTGTATCTACTTCAAGTTGGTCTTGAAATAACGTGCCGTTTAGTATTTCCTTGCGATTGCGGACTATACACGCATGCGTATGTAATCGTAGTTCTTGATTGTATTGTTCGTAACCATATGTTCCTGTCAGACTGTATGAACGAAGTGATTTCCGAAGGCTTATGCCCTCATCCGCAAGAAATCTAGATTTTGCCTCATTTTCGACACCAAGGTCCCGAAGTATCTTATCAAGAATTGCTGTTGGTATTCCATTTGGCAACTCAGAAAATATTGTGGTTAGGATAGAAATTTTCTCATTCCATCGATTTTTAGCAATTGCCGGAATTGGATCGTATAGTGAATATTCATTATCCAAGGTTTCCAATTCCAATTTTAAGGAGTTGGGAATATTACCATCAGACTTAATCGATGATATTATGTCGTAGACTCGCTTTTGGATTTTTAAGAGTTTGGCGATTTCAGGAGAGAGAGAATAAACCAGCCCAAGAGCATATCCCCAGATAAAACCTTTCGCTTTATCGTAGGCATTTTCAGAATAAGTTGATTCCAACTTAGGGACTGATATTTTTCGTAATAATTCAGAAAGAGCAGGTCCTTGTTCAGCAGAACCTATCCCATGAAAATGGCTTTTAAAGTAATCAAAAAACTTACATTTAGCACTATCGGAGCAACTGTTAAATGTATACACCAAATCTTGCTTCCTGTAAAAAAGAAGATTTGTATTGGATGGAGAAATTATTATAGGATTAGCCGAAGCATATACGGCAATACCGTCAAAGATGCCTATATAAAAGAGACCATAACCCTCCGGGGTGTCTGCTTCGATTTCAACAACCATAGGATAGTTTTCTCGGGTTGGGTCATAGATGTTGAATTGCGGTATCTTTGTGAAAGCTAATGTACAGTAATCATACTGACGTAATTCCTCCAAAATCTCAAAATGTGAGTATCCGAAAACTCGTTTAGAGCATTCACGAGCCGGGGCAACACATTCACAAGAGAGGATGCTGTCTGCATTGAGAGACGAAGTTGGAATATAGAGCTTCATATTTTTTCAGATTACATCATCGTCATCTGATGTATTGTAGATTGAAGACGATGGATTTGGGAAAAACTCACAAAGGGAACCAGAATAGCCTAGATACAGCCGTTCACTACAACGAGTCATTGCTACATATAATGCGGCGCGTTTGTCTGCAGAAAAAGCAGTTTCACAACCAGGGATGAAAACATCCTTGAATTGAAGCCCTTTCGCACACCACCATGTCATTATTTTGGGGTTTGTGGAGTGGAAATCCAAGTCCATTTCTGTTTCTTGATTGGCATTGAATTTAAACTCACATGTCACTCCCTTCCCTTTCAAGTAGTTTTTAACATACTCTACTGACATAGGACCTTTGTCGTTTGTTGGCAAAAGAATACCAACATTTGTTAGAGAACGGTTCTTAATAATCTCTGCAATTTTATCAAGTTGCTCATCAAAATTTCTTGCATAGATAAGATTCGGCTTCTCTCCATCTCGCTTGCATTTCAACTCAAGGTCTTCAACCTGACCTACTGGTTCTCCAAGCTTTGCAATAGCTTTTGTAAGTCTGTAATTGAAATACAATGGATCGGCTGCTACGCCAAGGAGATGAGCAGTTTCTTCAACCGGCATAGTTGGTTCGTTGAAGCCCATGATTGACTGGGCAGTATCCCCAAAGAAGAAACAGATTTCTCCATATTCACGGATTTCATCTATTTGTTGACGAGTAAAGTCCTGACACTCGTCAACAATCATATACTTAACTTTTCGCTTGTTGAATTTCCACTGATGATAATGATACACATTTCGAAGCCCAAGAGACTTCATACCGTCTTCAAAATATCTACGAAGAGTTTTTGTATAAACGATAATAACATAACTATCACCAGTCGTTGCCAACTGTTTTGCTTTATGGAGTGCAATAAGTGATTTTCCACTGCCTGCACTACCAGTGACAACCATTGAACGGTTGTTCTTTTTGTCAATAAGCAGACGTTGAAAGTCATCCAGACTCGCATAATCGATGTAAAAATCAGATTCAGGCATTATGTTGAATTTTAATATTTTCTTATTTGAAAATACATTGAGTATTATTAAAAATTTTTTTGATATGCGCTTCATCAAAACCTAAACCAGCTCTAGAAATAAAGCGTACTGTAAACTTGCTATGGTCTTTCGACTTAGCTGTATGAGATATATATGTATCCTTTTTGTAAAAACAGGGATGCATACATGGTCCCGCCAAAGAAAAGCCCTGACAAGGGGCAATCGATTTGAACATTCCTCTATGGGTTGATAAAAATGCATTAATTCCTATATTCATTCTTTGAGGCAAAAACAGCCCACTGTGTTCATCTTTAGTAGTGACATCAATTATAGACATTATCCCCGTTTCTCCTAATAATGGCGCAAAAAGTCCTGCAAAAAACTCATATCCATTTTCGTCAATACACTTTTTCCTCTCAAATTCTCCTATTGCTTTTGATGTGACTATAAAATCAAAATCCCTCCCAATAAAATTTGAAATAATAGATAGGTCAGCTTGTGACTCAATAAAACAAGGAGCCACTGATAACTCAACATGGTTCTGTCCTCTTGAATTGTAACGTCCAATTATTTTTTCTAACAATCTTAGAGAATTTTGATTCCCATCAATCCCAATTACTTTTATTAGTTTATTTGCTTTAACTCTATTTTCAAAGGCATGTAGAAACCCTAAAATCTCTCCTCCTGTTCCACATCCAAAATCAAGAATCTTAATCACCGACTTGGATTCTAAAGTTGATCTGATTGAATCGTCATGTAAAACAGCGTTAAAGCTCATATATCCCTCTGCAAAACTACGTGGGAAATACGTTCCAAGATAAATTTTACACTCATCTTTATTTAAATCAAGATTGTATGAAAATCTCGTATAAGATGGTTTGTATTGGGCATTAAGCTCATTAAAAATATATTCATCTATCCATGAGGGTAATATTATTTCTTCAATATTACATTGTTTAGTTAATTCGCCCCATTTTTGAACTGTATGTGCCATGGGTTGACTATTTTGACGGACATTAGGAGAATACTTGGGTTCAAAATCACCCTCACCCCAACTAATCACATCAGAAGATAATGAGATTACATCCTTATTAAATAAATTTTTTAAGGTATGAATATAGGATGAAGCATTTTTTACTTGTAAAATGGTCACATATTCCGAGACAAAAGGTAGTGGAAAGTCCATTATCTTCTCAAAATATTTATAATAAACAACCATCAACTTATAATCCGTAGATAGACCTATGGCAGGTAATACCTGAGTATCTATAAATTGATAATACTCATTTTTAATCAATTCAGTTTCTGTATCTAGTATATCTAATAGGGGGGCACTTGTCAAAGACTCCGAATTAGCCTGTACGATGTCTTTCTTTGACAAGATATTCACATCCACAGAAAAACGAGAGTCGATAAACTCATCAATAAGCCCAAGCTTAGTTATCAGCTCAAGAATTTGCTCGTTAGAGAGATTGAAATTTGTCGTTGTGACATCCTCTATCTTATCTATAAAATGATCAGAATCACAAATGTGTAGCCAACTTTTGACCTTTTCAGACAGATTATTCTGCAAAATTATTGGCTGTGCAAATACAATCAGGTACGGAATGTCTTTCAACATCCTATTTGGTAGAATACCACCTTCTTTAAGACCTCGCTTGATTGCTATATGGTTCAACTTTGCTTGCTGATAAACAGATTTACGAGAGCCTCCTTTTATAATTGCACCGTCGGCAAGTGTCCAATGTCCATTCTCGAAAGCACTTAATTTACCTCCATAGTTTTTAAATTCTATCGAAATAATTGCATCGGATTTGATTAATATCCCATCAAACTCGCAATCAAAAATATTATAATTCGCCACGAATACACATAATTCATCACTTGCTTCATATTTTGAACGAAGTAAGTTGCAAATGACTCTATACTGCTCTCGCTCTGCAGTATGCTCATAGTCGGATATTTTGAATGCGATGAAAGACATTTATTTCATTTGCTTTTGAAAAAATGCCCTTAGATCCCCAATCGGACGGATTTATTGGTTCAACAAAAAGCGCAGGATCCGTACTGTTACTCGTCCCGCTATCAAGGCATGTGGCTTCGCCGTTTCATCGTAGAACGAGTAACGCAGAGCCTACGCCGTATGATATATGATACACCAAAGGGGACATACCGACAAGGTATAATCCACCCAAGAGTATGTTACCATACCCGAGACATCTACCGTTACTTCATTCTTGACGATGGTTGAGAAATTGCCACATTTCTGATAGCCAAGAATCAAGCGCAGTAAACGCTTTCATTATGTAATGACCTCCCTCGTTCCGCTCCTTGTGGAGTCTCACGGCGTAAGGTCAGGACAAAATTAGCGAAAATTTTTGAAATGACAATTGAATATGCTGAGAAACATAATATTTAGAGTCAACAAGCAAGTGCAAATTTAACTGTTTATTCCCATTTATTCGTACATTTGCGTCATGTTTCACCCTATCGACACCATCACGCCCGAAAGTCTGCGCGAGCTGATGAACAGCTACGGCTCCTCGCGCCGACCATTTGTGTGGGGCATTGACTACGGTTTACGACGCGGATTTTTTCTCGACCGGCCCTATGAGGCGGGCCGCATACTCTGGCAGATGGGCAATGCCGGCAACTGCTCCGGCATGAGCCATGACACAGCCCCGCGGCTCTCCGTCACAGCCCCGCCGACGGCCGACGAATACGCCATAATGTTTGCCCGCATCCGCGGCGGACTCATGCGCGGCGACTCCTTCCTGGCCAACCTCACTGCCCGCACCCTCGTAGAGTGCGACGCCACGCTCAGGGATGTCTTTCTCGCCTCGCGCGCACCCTTCAGACTCCTGCTCGGCGAAGAGTTTGTATGCTTCTCGCCTGAAGCGTTTGTCGCCATCGACCACGACCTCATATCCACCTACCCCATGAAGGGCACCATCGACGCCTCGCTCCCCGACGCCGCCGAGACATTGCGTGACAACCACAAGGAGCTGTGCGAACACTACACCATCGTCGATCTCATGCGCAACGACCTCAACCGCGTGGCCGGCGAGGTAGAGGTGAAACGATTCAGATATTTCGAAGAAATCGTCACACACAGCGGGTCGATACTCCAGACGAGCTCCGAGATCAGCGGACGTCTCCCCGCCAGGCTTGTCGGTCGGTATGGCGACATACTGCTCCCCCTGCTCCCCGCCGGAAGCATCACAGGCGCACCCAAGCCGGCCACAGTGAGTCTCATCGACTCGGCCGAGACCTCGCCGCGGGGGTGGTATACAGGCGTCTTCGGCCACTTCGACGGACGACGCATGGTGTCGGCCGTAATGATACGCTGTCTGCAACGCGACACTGACGGACGGCTGTATTTCCACAGCGGCGGAGGCATTACCGTCAACAGCGACTGCACGGAGGAATACTCCGAACTTCTCACCAAAATCTATCTCTCATGACCCTCGCCGACACCTCGCCACGCTTCATCGAGACCATACGCTATGCCGACGGACGGCTCCATCTGCTCGACCTCCACACCGACCGCATGCGCGCCACCCGCCGCGAAGTCTACGGCATCGAAGGCCCCGGACTCGACGCATCTATGTTTCACATTCCCCCTCATCTCGCCGGCATCACAGTGAAATGCCGCGTGATATATGGCCGTGACATCGACGACATACAATATGAAGCCTACACCCCGCACCCGCTGTCGCGGCTGCGCATGGTCAGCGACAACACCGTCGACTACCATCTGAAATATCTCGACCGCACTCCCCTGGCCTATCCCGACATCCCGCTCCGGCCCGACGAAGGGCTCGTCATAGTCAAAGACGGACTCGTCACTGACAGCACCTATGCCAACCTGCTCCTGCTCGCACCCGACCGGGCCTACACACCCTCCACCCCGTTGCTCCCCGGAGTGATGCGCCGCCATCTGCTCGACACCGGCCGCGCCGTGCCCATCCACATCACCCCCGCCGATCTCCTCCCCGGCAACCGGCTTGGCATAACCCACATAGCCTACATCAACGCCCTCCTTCCCCCCGGCACCCTCCCCCCGATAGCCGTGACACACATCCATCCCCTCCACGACAAATAGCACAAATCTTTCACCGCCCGTTAGGTGGTGTTGGCCACTGTTGGCGGTGTATCCGGCCGAAATGTAAGGGATATTTGATAACTTTGCAGAAACTATTCAATCATCCATGGCACAATTCGGTAAAAAGTATTATTTGTTTCTGATTGTATTTCTCGGCATGCTTTCTGCCTTCGGCCCGTTTGTGACCGACATGTATCTGCCCACTCTCCCATCAATGGCAGACGTGTTTCACACCACCCCCTCTCTCATACAGTTAGGCCTCGCGGCAAGTATGATCGGCCTCGTGTCGGAGGCTGTCGGATGGCAGGGTATATTCTGTATACTGTTTGGCGGCATAGTGTCGCCGCTCGCAGGCATAGGCAATATCATGGCCACCACACTGATACTCCTCACTGCCTGCAGTCTCCTCACACTCACGTTTGCCTGGATGACATTCCGCCGCCGGCACGTGGCGACAGCCTGAGACACAGCCGCCGTCCCCCCCGGATACAGAGTCATTGACACAACCGGAATTTTTGTGTAACTTTGCGTGCGTAAACACCAAAACACTCATCGGCATGAAGACGGGACTTGTACTTGAAGGCGGGGCCATGCGCGGGCTCTTTACCGCCGGCGTGATGGACGTGATGATGGAGCACGGGCTGCGATATGACGGCATCGTGGGCGTGTCGGCCGGCTCGAGTTTCGGCTGCAACTACAAGTCATGGCAACCGGGACGCGTGTTGCGCTACAACATGCGCTTTCACGACGACCCCCGCTACATGGGGCTGCGCTCGCTCCTGACAAGCGGCAATCTTGTCGGAGCTGAATTTTCCTACCACACCCTCCCGCTCAAACTTGACATCTTTGACTCGGAGACCTTCGAAAAAGATCCCACGGAGTTTCACGTAGTGTGTACCGATGTCGACACCGGCCACCCCGTCTACTACATCATGGACCGTGTCAGCCACGACTCGCTCGAATGGCTCCGGGCCTCGGCCTCCATGCCGGTGGTCACACGTCCCGTACGTGTGGATGACGGACGGCGCATGCTCGACGGAGGCATCAGCGACTCCATACCCCTGCAATACTTCCAGAGTGTCGGCTACAGCCGCAACGTCGTGGTGCTCACCCAGCCGCGCGATTTCCGCAAGACACCCGCCCCGGGGTGGCTCTTCCGTCTGCTCATGCCCCGCACGCCCCGCATAGCCGAAGCCATGACCCGACGCCACGAGATGTACAACGCCCAACTCGACTACGTGAGCCGTCAGGCAGAGCTGGGCAACACCTTTGTCATCGCCCCCGACGCCCCGCTGCCCATAGGCCGCATAGAGATGAAACCGGCCAAGATGCAGCTCGTCTACGATATGGGCCGCGACGCCTGCACCCGCCTCCTCCCCTCACTGCTGTCGTTTCTCAAGGGGTGAAACAAAATCGCCCAAAACATTTTTTTGTCTGAAACTTTCCAAACTTTCGGGAAGTTAGTAACTTTGCAGTCGGAAATTATGGGAAGGATTCTGGCCATAGATTACGGTAAGCGTCGCTGCGGGCTCGCGGTGACCGATCCTTTGCGCATCGTGGCCACAGCCCTGGCTACGGTCGACACCCCCAAACTCCCGGATTATCTCAAGGACTATATGAGCCGCGAGACGGTCGACGAGATTGTGGTGGGACTGCCGACCACCATGCGCGGCGAGCCTTCCGACTCCATGCGCTACATCACTCCTGCACTCGGACGTCTGCGCAAAGCGTTTCCCGACATGCGTTTCACCATGTGGGATGAACGCTTCACCTCCACCCTCGCCCACCGCGCCATGCTCGACGCCGGCTACAAGAAATCCGACCGTCAGGACAAAGGTGCCATCGACCGTATGGCCGCGGTGATTATCCTCAACTCTTATCTTAGCTCAATCAGCAATTGCTAATTACTGATTCGTTCAGGTCTGACTATATTTTAAATAATCAATCATATTTAAGTGATCGCCAATTAGCAGCCCATTACCAACTGCTAATTACTAATTGAATAAAATGCGTTTACCAGTATATCTTTACGGCCACCCGGTGTTACGCCGCGAGTGTGCCGACGTAGAGCCTTCGCGCGAAGGGCTCAAGGAACTTGTCGACAACATGTTTGCCACCATGTATACCAGCGAAGGCGTAGGCCTTGCCGGCCCGCAGGTGGGTCTTGCCGAGCGTATAGTCGTGATTGACGCCGACCCGGTCAAGGATTCTTTCCCCGAATGCGAGGGACGTAAGTTTGTGCTCATCAACCCCGAGATCGAGATACTCGAGGGCGAGACCGTCACCCGCTCGGAGGGATGTCTGAGCCTGCCCGGCCTGTCGGAAAATGTGCCCCGTGTCGAGCACATACGCCTCACATGGGTCGATGAAAATTTCCAGCCCCACGAAGAGGAGATTTCCGGCTTTCTGGCCCGCATAGTTCAGCACGAGTGTGACCACCTGGAGGGTCGTCTCTATATCGACCACATCTCCATGATACGTCGCCAGCTCATCAAGAGCAAGCTCAACAACATCATCTCCGGCCGCACCCGTTGCGACTATCCGGCCAAATACGCCCCTAAGAAGAGATAAACCCCGTCAGGGCTTACAGATATGACAAGCGGGTATGACGAAACTGTGATTCGGCATACCCGCTTGTCATATCTGCAATTACGCAATGATTATCCGTTTATCGCCTCGTCTATTGCGGCAAGTTCACTGGCTGTAAAAGACGTATTGCCCACACATTTGAGCGAATCGGCGAGCTGCCCGACCGAACTGCTGCCCACTATCACCGAAGTGACTTTGCTGTCTTTAAGCACCCAAGCCAGCGACATCTCGGCCAACGACTGGCCGCGGCCGCGGGCTATGTCATCGAGACGGCGCAGTCGGGCCACAAGTCCGGGAGTAATCCTGTCGGCCGTCAGATGCGCTCCGCGTGCCGCACGCGAGCCGGCCGGAATGCCGTTGAGATAACGGTCGGTCAGCACACCCTGCTCCAGAGGCGAGAATGCCACAAATCCTACACCCGACCCGGCCGCCTGACCGAGCACTCCGCTACGCTCCACCTCGCGGTCGAGCATATTGTAACGTCCCTGATAGAGCAGACACGGCACATCACGTTGCGCCAGATAGTCGTAGGCAAACTCCGCCGCCTCACGCGGCCACCGCGAGATGCCCGCATACAGAGCCTTGCCCTGACGCACCATGTCGACAAGAGCCTGCAAGGTCTCCTCGAGCGGAGTCTCGGGGTCATAGCGATGCGAGTAAAACACGTCGACATACTCGAGATTCATGCGTCGGAGACTCTGATGGAGCGACGCGAAGAGATATTTGCGCGAGCCCCAGTTGCCATACGGTCCGGGCCACATGTCATAGCCGGCCTTGGTGGCGATAAACATCTCGTCGCGATAGGGACGGAAAGAGCCTTCCATCACGCGGCCGAAAGTCTCCTCGGCCGAGCCGTAGGAGGGGCCGTAATTGTTGGCGAGGTCAAAGCTCGTCACGCCATGGTCAAAGGCATAATGCAGCATGTCGCGGCTCACGGACAGCGGATTCACATCGCCGAAATTATGCCATAAGCCCAGCGACACGCGCGGCAGCAAAACGCCGCTGCGCCCGCATCGCTCATAGAGCATCCCGCTGTCATATCGGTCGGGAGCGGCGTTATAAGGTGGATTTATCATTATTTCTCGTTATGATTGTCTTTCAGGCATATTGAGTTGAGATACACCTCAAGATTGGTGTATCCCTCGGGACTGAGGGTCACGGCCGGGCCGTCGGCAGGGTCGATGGGATTGAGCCAATGCTCGATTTCCCACAGGTCGGGAATGCCGTCGCCATCGGTGTCGCGCAACTGCTCGGAGGTCACGCCTCCGTCAGACAGTTCGGGCCACGGGCTGCTCCACCCCGGCTCCTGCGCGTCGGCCGGCACATCGATCAGACCCGGCTTGCGCTCGGCATCCTCCGCCACCGAGCCGCGTCGCGATGCTGTGCCCTCACGCGTCTCGGCCACTATGCGGCGGTCGATGGCATCGCGGCGCAGAGAGCATCCCGCCCCGGCCAGCACCAGCTCGTAAGCCTCCTCGGGCGTATGTGTTGTCACGACACCCGCGTCAAGCGGCTCAGAAAGGCGCAGCCGAGGGAAAAGTTCGGCCGTATACATGCCGTCATAATCACCCTCGGAAGCCTGTTGCAAAACCCCGCGTGTCCAGTTGTCGGCCGTCACGTCGGGATACCCCTCCATGACATTGCCGTCGATATAAAACCGGCCCCAGCGGTGCCACATCCTGTCCCACACATTCGGTTTGGGAGTATCATGATGAGTATAGGTAGTGGTGCGCACGCCTATCGAAAGTATGCGGTGGCCCACCGCGAGATGACGCGGAGTGGCAGGGCCGGGCTTATAATAATTGTTGACCAGATTGCAGTCCATGCCCTCGGCCCCGTAGCATCCCGAGCCGGCCCAGTTGTATATCACATTGTTGCGCATGTCCACATGCTCGCGCTCCTGCGTCACGGGGTGAGGGCCGAGTCGCGGCGCGCGGCTCTCGTGATGAGCCAGCAGATTGTGGTGAAACGAAGCATGGTCGCCGCCCCATATGGCCCCGTAGCCGTGGGCACCCTTGTGATGGCCGCCGTTGCGCAGACTCTCCGACGAGATGCACCACTGCACGGTGGTGTTGCGTCCGCCATACACGGCACACGTCTCGTCGACCGACCAACTGATGGAGCAATGGTCGATAATGACGTCAGAGGCCTCGTTGGCACCTAGACCGTCAGGCTCGCCGGGCCCCTCGTTGCCCACACGGAAGCGCAGATAGCGCACTATTGTATTGTCGCCGCGCAGCGACACCTGCCGTCCGGCTATACATATGCCCTCGCCGGGAGCGGTCTGTCCGGCCAGAGTAAGATTACCGTTGGTGATGCGTAGCGGCTCTTTGAGAAATATCGTACCCGCGACGTCAAACACCACTGTGCGCGGCCCCTCCTGCATCACGGCATGACGCAGAGTGCCGGGCTGCTCACCGTCCTCGAGAGTGGTGACATGATACACCGCGCCGCCGCGTCCGCCTACGGCATAGCGGCCGAATCCCTCGGCCCCCGGAAAGGCCGGAAGTCTCTCGGCCATGCCGCAAAGGGGGATGCCGGCAAGCAGCAGAGCCACGGGCAACGTCAATCGGCGATGGAGAGAGGGCAGCAATGTCTTGGAGATATTCAAGTAGTTCATGGAGTGTTTTGTGATATTAGCCTCTCACAAAGTTACTCATTTTTTTCAAAACATAAACCGTCAGCCTATCGCTCGCCATCGGGCCTTGGCCTTGGCCGCTCCGGCACGACGGGTCTCGGCCCGACGCTGGCGTCGCGACTTCCTGACCGTCACCGGTGCGTCAATCTCCTTCTCAAAAGCCTCGACAGCCCCGGCCGGAAGCTCCCGTCCGGCCGCACGCGCATATGCCTCAAGCGACTCGGCCATCGCTTCGGCATACTGACGGCGGCGCGTAGAGGGGTCAGGCACACCGTCGGCCGCCAGTGTCGACGAAGCCTGACACACCTCACCACCCTCCGCGGCAGCCTTGCGGCGTCGCGCGCTCTCACGCGCTCTGACCGAACGGCGCATAGCCTCGTCGAGCTCAAAACGCAGCATCTCAAAAGCCATACGCTCCGCGTCATCAAGCTGCTCCATACACCTGTCGGTATAGCCCGCCAGATATAGTTGCATGGCTGCTATCATGCGCCTGCGTGCATCCTCATCGGCTATCACGCTCTCGATACGCTTTACAAACTTGTCATACGACCTTGACGACACATTGAAGGGGCATTTCTTCATGACTGTACAATTTTAATGCCACAAAGTTACACATCGCCCTACCCCAAAAAGGTGCGATAATGTCGCACAGCCACCAAAAAATTCTCACCCCCGACACCGCGATTAGCATTAATTAACAATCGATGATGCAGTATTTTATCTACATTTATATCATATTGTAAAAATGTATGGTAAATGACTGACATTGTCGAGCAGTGTATTAAAGGTGACCGTAAAGCCATGGAGACGCTTTATATCACCTATACCCCTATACTGATAAAATTTATCCTTCGTTATGTTTCTGACACATCAGTGGCTGAAGATATTTTACATGATGGTTTCATAATCATTTTCTCGCACCTAAAGTCGTTGAAGAAACCCGAAAAGCTTGAACAATGGATGAAAACAATCATGAAAAATCTTGCATTAGCTCATACCAGTCAGTCAGACTTCCACATCGCTCTTGATGACTCAATCATAAACAATATCTCAGATTATTCAACTCAACCATATGTTGAACATGAGATTTCTTATGAGGAGCTGAACAAAATTATTGATAGTCTCCCGATTGGCTATAAGAACGTTTTCAGACTTGCTGTCTTAGAACACAAGTCACATATAGAGATCGGAAAACTGCTTGGCATTTCACCAAACTCTTCTTCTTCACAGCTTCATCGGGCTAAGGCATTATTGCGCAGATTAATAACCAAGCGCAACATGCTGATTATCGGTTGCGCGCTGATTCCCATAACAATTACTGTCCTCTATATCCCAAGCAAGAAAAGACAGGCCATCGTCTTTATTCCCGATAATCCTCACGATCTGAATGTCAATCTCCAGGCTTCTCAGACCTCATCTCCTTTACAAAAAAATCTCCCGCCTGCAAATCCGAATAAAACAGACTCATGTTATGCTGACAGTCACGATATTCACACATCTGATTCGGTAATCATATATCCTTCTCAACAGGCGAATACATCCGAAGTTAAGCGGGCCGCCTTGCGACAAGACGTTTTATCTTCCTATCCCCATGCTCAGGTTCGACCCAAGTCAAATCCAACATATAGTATCTCTATCTCATTCGGAAGCAATCCTATAACCGGAAATACTGTAAATTCACATGACAATCAGCAAAATATAACCACAGGGATAGCCCCGGACGCAATCATACACCACAATAACCCGTATTATCTTTCTTTAAACATCTCCTGTAATATCTCCAGACACATTGGAATTACTTCCGGCATAAGCTATGTCAATCGCTCTTCCGACATACTAAGACATAATCCATATCAGACCGAAAAAACTACCCTGCAAGGACAATTCGTATCTCTACCTATACAATTGAACTACTACTTTGTAAATTTACAGCAACTTTCATTCTACACCACTGCAGGCATGACTGTTGACATTCCGATAAGTGTGTCAGCTTCCGACAGGACTGTATACGAAGACAATAGTTGGACATCTTCACCAATTGATTACAGTATCAGACCACAAGTATTTATGACAGGCGGAGTCGGATTTGAATATATGTTCAATTCTACCTTAGGTATATATCTCGAACCGTCTATAAAATACCGACTCACAAGCGATCCTGCCTCCAATCTTCTTTTTGAGAAAAACATCGAGTTATATATTCCTCTCGGTCTGCGATTAAAATTCTGACGTAACCACGTTTTTTATTCAATCTCCATGCAGTATTCATCACATTTCAATATCATAAAGATATAACACTATCTCAACATTATGAAAAAACATATTATTTTATAAATATGAAGCATTTGATAATTCTACTCCTCCTGCCATGTTTATCCGCATGCATGAACAATGATCCGATATCGGATTTTAATTCCCCTGTTGAGTATGACATTCCTAAGGGAATACATCTGTCAGACCATAACGGGGAGATTTTACTCATTAATAATGATTGGGAATTAAAGACTGTATTCGCCGAGGATTATCCACAATTGAAGCCGGTTAATTTTCATAATTATCGTGTCCTAATCATCAACGGGTATTCAACATATGGCATTGAATCCATCGACCATAAACTCCATGACAATAATCTGACCATTAATATCTCCCAAACAATAGCCACAGTCATTGAACCATGGTCTGTCGCCTATATAATCCCCCGGAATATAAATCCCGCAGACATAAAAATCAGCATAAATTACACTAATAATAAAGACATAATATAGCAGCGAGATACTGACGTTATTCAAACGGAACAAGCTGAAATTTCGTTACTTCATAGATTAAGAGAGCTTGCAGACTTTCATAACATATCAAAATAGTGGCCCGAGCCGAAAACTTCGGTGTATATGTCAGAGGATTAAATAATGCGGCAGAAGGCGTCCGACAGGACGCAGATTTGATAGTAACCGTGTACACCGAAGCGAAGCGCAGGTGTGCACGGAGTGGCATGCTATACAAAAAATGATGTCCGACAGGACATCGGTTATCGGGAGAGGGGGCTGTACAGCTATCACGCACGATAATCGGCTTCTTATCACTTCATTTACTCCTCAGACATATACACCGAAGTTTTAGTCTTGGGCCGGTTTTGTGCCGGCTTATCGGCTAAAAAGGGGTGTTGGTGGATTTTATTTGGTTCTGGTGAGGGAGTCGGCTAATTTTGAGGATGTAAACCAAACATCCTCTGACTTATGAAAACTCTTACACTTGCAGTCATGCTTGGTCTGACGGCCCTTTGCGGGACTGTCGCGGCCAAAGCCCAGGCCCCCGAATCGGAACGCATTATCCGCGAGATGCGCAGCCGCGACCCTCAGCCTTACATTTCGCCCGAGCGCAAGGCCCAGATGCTCACCGAACGCATGGACTCGCTGCTCGGCCTTGACAAAAAACAGTATAAAAAGCTGTACAAAATCAATCTCAAAGAGGCGCGCCGACAGGCCGAAAATGCCGAGTCGAGTCCCTTCCGCATGGGCGGACATCCGGGCGAGGATGGCGGCCGGCCACCGCACGATTTCGGCGGCAATCAGGGCGGTCCGCAACACTAACGCGTCTCGCCCGAGGATATGGAGAAACTAAAGCAGAAGGAAGCCAAAGAACGCGAAAAGACCGAGAAGAAAATCAAAAAGATTCTCACCTCCGAGCAATATGAACGCTGGCTCAACGCCAACTCCCGCCCGCCCAAGGCGTAGACACGCCAAACCATAATACACAGAAAACGGGAGAAACGATTGTTGATTGGTGTGATTTTTTGATGTCAACAAGCGTTCTCCCGTTCTATTTTTAGATTTTAGAGGGATTAGAGGTTGTTTAATAACCTCTTATTCCTCGGGGGCAAACATGGGATCCCACGGCGGCAGGAGCACGGGCTGCTGACGCAGTATTTTCTCAACCTCGGGGGTGATGTATTTCTTGTTGACCACCACGCGGAAGAGATATTCGTCAAACCATCGGTCGGTCATGATGAGATGGCCGTCGTTGGCTCCGGAGCCCCAACTGTTCTCGACCATCCACTTGCGGGGATTGCCGTTGTCGTCAAGGTCGACCGCCACGAGGGTCATGGCGTGAGACGACGCACTGGCATGGGTGCGTATCCTGTCGGCCTTGTCCATGCCGAAACGGGTGCCTAAAAGCGACTCGTAGTCATAGTTGGCGATGTCGAGCACTCCGCGGTCGCGGTCGAGATATTTCGACACGTCACACGACATGTACATGGCATTGTTGTCCTTGATCGATGCGATGGCCATCTTCTTGATTTCATCGGCGGGAAGATTGACATAGGTCCAGTTTTTGCCATCGTAGGCATGACGGTCAAACTCGATTTCATACAGCCGGCCATACTCGCGCGAGGGGTCGTTCATGAGCATCACGTAATCGTTTTTCAGGTCGTTGCCTGCAAAACGCTGGTAGAACTCCTGCGGAGTGTAGGTGCGGGTGTCGACCGCATTGCCGTCTTTGTCGCGGCGGGTCCAGGTGAACTGCACGGGAGGCTCGCCGAGATTGAGGGTAAGTATACGGTATACCTCGCCTAGCATCTCGAGTTTGCGGGCCTCGAGAGCTTTCTTGTCGGCCCCTTCGGCTGCAAGACGACGCAGGATGAGGCCGTCCTCGCGCAGACGCCAGCCAAGAAGCTGACGCATGCGGGCGGTGTTTTTGCTCGAAGCAGTCTCGCCCATCACCTCAATGGGCACCACGCCATATTTCATGAGTATGTCGGCCACGCCCGTATACTGTCCGCCGTCGCTGAGCGCGTTGGCAAAAAGCCAGTCGACCTTGCGGTCATCGGCCGGAAGCGAAGCCGTGTCAATAATGCCCTGGAGAAAGAGATTGGACTTCTCGAGCTGGTCCCAGAAAAACCCGTAGCACTGCGAGAGCTCCAGTTTAGGCAAATCATGCTCGGCCATCATCTGGGCCCTGAGCACATTAAGCCCCGTGAAGAGCCAGCAGCGACCCGACTTAAGCTGGTTGGTGATACCCTTGCTGGGCACACGGTGGGAGAAGTATGTGTCGAAATTGTTTTTGTTTTCGGCATCAAGAGCCAGCACGTCAATATCGGTGCCTGCGATGGCGTTGTGCAGAGCTTTGCGGTCCGGAGAAGACTTATAGGCACTGCGTATTTTCTCGATATTCTCGGTAGACAGTCCGCCGGGAGCGGTCACGGGCGACTTGGCCACAATCGGCATGGACATAATCGCAACCACAGCCGGGACAAGCAAATAACGTATTCTCATGGGATTGGCATATTAGAGGATTTTTTAATCACAACTGCATGCAAAATTACGCAATTTTCCGATACCTGCAACTATTGAAGAGGCGAACAATGATAAAGTGTGTCAAAGTACATTTATCATGAACAATTTAAATGAAATTACACCCACTTTGGCATAACATAACGAAATCTCGTGGATTTTTTTGTATCTTTGCGTGAAGATAAACCCGATTATGCCATGAGCGACGATAAAGACCCGCGAATACTTGTAGACACCTCCGACGATGTGGTGCGTCATGAATTGCGAGGCATGTTCCAGAGCTGGTTTCTCGACTATGCGAGCTATGTGATACTGGAGCGTGCCGTCCCGCATATCGATGACGGACTCAAACCCGTGCAGCGACGCATACTCCACTCGATGAAGCTGCTTGACGACGGGAGGTTTAACAAGGTTGCCAATATTGTGGGTAACACCATGCAGTTTCACCCCCACGGTGACGCCTCGATTTACGAGGCCCTGGTGCAGCTCGGCCAAAAAGACCTGCTGGTAGAGACGCAGGGTAACTGGGGCAACATCCTCACCGGAGCCGGTGCAGCCGCCGGCCGTTACATCGAGGCACGCCTGTCGCACTTCGCTCTCGACGTGGTCTATAATCCCAAGGTGACGGAGTGGACTCTCAGCTATGACGGACGCAAGAAGGAACCGGTGACCTTCCCTATGAAATTTCCGCTCCTGCTCTCGCAGGGTGTGGAGGGCATCGCCGTGGGACTGTCGTCAAAAATCCTGCCCCACAACTTCAACGAAATCATCGACGCGGCCATAGCCCATCTCAAGGGCGAGGAGTTCACGCTCTATCCCGACTTTCCGACGGGAGGCTCAATCGACGTGTCGCGCTACAACGACGGCGAGCGCGGAGGCTCGGTGAAAATACGCGCCAAGATCGAGAAACTCGACAACAAGACTCTCGCCATCACCGAGATACCCTACGGCAAGACCACGGCCACGCTCATCGAGTCGATACTCAAGGCCTTTGAGAGCGGAAAAATCAAGATACGCAAGGTCGACGACAATACGGCCGAACATGCCAACATACTCGTGCACCTGCTGCCGGGTACTTCGAGCGACCGCACCATCGACGCTCTCTACGCCTTCACAGACTGTGAGGTGTCGGTGTCGCCCAACTGTTGCGTCATCTCGGAGAAGAAGCCCCACTTCATAGGCGTGAGCGATGTGCTGCGCCACAATGTGGAACGCACTCGCGCCATCCTGGGCCGCGAGCTGGAGATACAGCTCGCCGAGGTCAGGGAACAGTTGCATTTCGCCTCGCTCGAACGCATCTTTATCGAAGAGCGCATCTACAAGGACAAGGAGTATGAGGAGAGCGAAAACCGCCAGGAGGCCATCGACCACATACGCCGCCGCTTCGAGCCATGGCTCCCCAAGATGATACGCGAGATTACGGACGACGACATCATACGTCTCTTCGAGATAAAGATGGGGCGCATACTCAAGTTCAACTCCCGTAAATGTGAGGAGCAGATAGCCGCCTACCTGGCCCGTATCGACGAGCTGACCGACCATCTGGCTCATCTCACCGAATATACCATCGACTGGTATGAGAAGCTAAAGGCAAAATACGGCGCGGCATTCCCGCGCATGACACAGATACGCAACTTTGACAACATCCAGGCCGCCACGGTGGCCGAGGCCAACGAGAAGCTGTACATCAACCGCGAGGAGGGCTTCATCGGCACATCGCTCAAGAAGGACGAGTTTCTCTGCAACTGCTCCAGCATCGACGATGTGATAATCTTCTACAAGGACGGCCGCTACAAGGTGGTCAAGGTGCAGGAGAAACTGTCGGTGGGCAAGGGCGTGATACACGTCGACGTGTTCAAGCGAAACGACGAGCGCACAATCTATAACGTGATATATCAGAACGGCAAGGGGGGCACCTACTACATGAAACGCTTCCGCGTGACAGGCATCACGCGCGACCGCGAATATAACCTCACGCCGGGCGAACCGGGCACCAAGGTGAGCTGGTTCACGGCCAACTCCAACGGCGAGGCCGAGGTTGTGAAGGTGACCCTCAAGCCCAAGCTGCGTCTCAAGACACTACAGTTTGACGTCGACTTCTCCGAGCTCGCCATCAAAGGACGCGGAGCCATGGGCAATATCGTCACACGCAACGAGGTGCACCGCTTCACGCTCAAAAAGGAGGGCGTCTCGACGCTCGGCGGCCGCGACGTGTGGTATGACCCCGATGTCAACCGCCTCAACTATGAGGGACGCGGCAATTATCTGGGCGAATTCAACAGCGGCGACTCGGTACTGGTCATCACCACCGGGGGCGAATATTACACCTCGACTTTCGACTCGTCCAACCATTATCCCGACAACATACTCCGCATAGAGAAATACGTGCCCCACAAAGCGTGGACGGCCATACTCAACGATGCCGACCAGGGCTATCCCTATCTCAAACGCTTCACATTCGAGCCCACATCCAAGCCTCAACGCTATCTGGGCGAAAACGAGAAGTCGACGCTCATACTGCTGTCGGACGAGCCGGGTCTGCGCGTCGAGATGACATTTGGCGGAGCCGACTCAGTGCGTCCGCCACTCGAAGTCACCGCCCGCGAGTTTGTAGCCGTCAAGTCCTACAAAGCCAAGGGCAAACGTCTCACGACCTATGCCGTCGACCATATCACCGAGCTCGAACCGCTCGAGGCCCCGACGGTTGATGATGAGTTTGACCCCGACAACACTCCCGGAGGAGAGTCCGCGCCGGAGACCGACACGACAGTCCCCGACTATGTGGAGCGCAGCGACGATGAAATCCGCGACGAGCTCACAGGCCAGACCCGCCTGTTTGAGTGACCACTCGGCTACACAGCCTGATATTGGCAGATAGATACAAAAGGACATAAGTTTCAAAAGAAACAAAAGTTTTTTGAATTATATTTATATATTTTTTATACTTTTGCATCTTATGAAACTTATGTCCTTTTGTATCCCCACTATATGACAATCCGCACTATCCTACCGGCACTCCTGCTGACACTCGTATCCTTTCTCTCCGCTTCGGCACAGGAGGAAGGAGAGAAGCCGCTGAGGCCGGTGTTTGCCGCATATACCGCCGAGGCCGGCTCGGCCCGGCTGGCCGACACGTATCTCACGCCGCTTGAATATACAGGCTGGCATGCCGGCCTGGACTACAACCGCTATCAGGCCATGAAATTCAGCCCCGGGAAATGGACCATGCAGCTTCACGCCAATCTGAGCGTTGACCGCACTGACAATCCCGTGCGCAACGCCACCATGTGGAGCGCGATGCTCTCGCTCGACTGGGGCATGATGAGGCGGTGGCAGCCCATAGCCACACTGCCGTCGCTGACCCTGGCCCTCGGAGGCTCGACGGGCTTGCAGGCGGGATGTCTCTACAACGCCCGCAACGGCAACAATCCGGCCTCGGCCAAAGGAGCCTGGACTGTCAATCTCACCGGCTATGCGGCCTATCGCCTCGACATAGGGCGGCTCCCCGTGACACTGATGTATCAGCCCACACTCCCCGTGACGGGCATCTTCTTTGCGCCCGACTATGGCGAGCTCTACTACGAGATATATCTCGGCAACCGCCGGGGGCTGGTGCACGGAGCCTGGTGGGGCAATTATTTCCGCCTCGACAATCTCCTGACGGCCGACCTTCACCTGGGCGCGACCTCGCTGCGCATAGGCTACAAGGGCAATCTGTTTTCATCGAAAGTCAACCATACGGTCACACACATCTATGAGCACGCGCTTGTGATAGGCATCAGCGGCGAATGGCTCTCGTATGACCCGCGCCGCCACCGCAGCTCCTCGCGGACCAAGGCGGTGAGTCCGCTGTAACCGCTCACCTCAACCAACACAACTCCCATGCACAGGATAATATATCGCATAGCACTCCTGCTCACGGCGGCTGTCGGACTGACGGCCTGTCACGACATGGAGGAATACACCGACGACCCGCGGGGCAACTTCGAGGCCCTCTGGTCGATACTCGACGAGCATTACTGCTTCTTTGACAGCAAAAATGTCGACTGGGACAAGGTGCACGACACCTACAGCCGACGCATAAGCGACCGGATGACGCGCGAAGAGCTGTTCATAGTCTGCGCCGACATGCTCGCCGAGCTGCGTGACGGCCATGTGAATCTCTCCGCGCCGTTCAACACCTCCTATTACCGCGCCTGGTGGAGCGACTATCCTCAGAATTTCAGCAAACGGCTTATCGAGGAGAGCTATTTCAACTTCAACTACCGCCAGTCGTCGGGCATGATGTACGGGTTTCTCGAAAACAACATAGGATACATCTACTATGAGAGCTTCTCGTCACCTGTCGGAGAGGGCAACCTCGACCACGCACTCAACTTTCTCTCGACGGCCAACGGCCTCATCATCGACGTGCGTGACAACGGCGGCGGCTCGCTGACCAATGTCGAGACCTTTGTGGCCCGCTTCATCGACCGTCCGACCCTCGTGGGCTATATATCCCACAAGACCGGGCCGGGCCACAACGATTTCTCCGAACCATATGCCATCACCTACCGTCCGGCTCAGGAGGGGCGCGTGCGCTGGGCCAAGCCGATAGTCGTGCTCACCAACCGCTCGACATTCTCGGCGGCCAACAATTTCGCATCGGTCATGAAAAATCTCCCCGGCGTGACCATCGTGGGCTCCGTGACCGGCGGAGGCTCGGGCGTGCCGTTCTCGTCAGAGCTTCCATGCGGCTGGGGCATACGCTTCTCAGCCTGCTCGATGCTCGACGCCCTCGGAGAGTCGACCGAGGGTGGCATCACTCCCTCCGAGGGATGTGCCGTAGACCTTGACCCCATGGACGCCCTCAGCGGCCGCGACACTATACTCGAAAAAGCTATTGAGATACTCAACAATTAGGTCCTGCGAACGGTATTAATATATAATGCCTATGTTCAAGTCTCCTCATCCACACTCCAGCCTTCCGGCACGGGTCCTGCGGTTCTATATCGAAGGCTTCCGCTCCATGACCATAGGACGCAAGCTCTGGGCCCTTATAATCATCAAACTCGCGTTTATCTTTCTCATCATGAAAATGTTTTTCTTTCCCGATATCCTCTCGCGCGACTATGACACCGATGCCGAGCGTGCCGACGCCGTGAGGGAGTCATTGTTAAGACGCTCCGCGCCTTAACAATGACGGAGTTTATGAAAGTTTAGAGTTTACACCATTGAGAGGTTGTTAAAAACAAACTCTTAACTCCATCACATTTCCTGTCTTACTGAATATAATCTCACAAAATCAATATCCTTATGCATGATCTAATGACCGTTGTCGACTGGTCGCGCGGGCTCTTTGCCCTCACCGCCATGTATCACTGGCTCTTCGTTCCCCTCACGCTCGGGCTCGGAGTGATTGTGGGTGTCATGGAGACGCTCTATTACCGCACACGCGCCGAGAAGTGGCTGGCCACCACCAAGTTCTGGATGACACTATTTGGCATCAACTTTGCCATGGGCGTGGCCACGGGTATCATACTCGAGTTTGAGTTCGGCACCAACTGGAGCAACTACTCATGGTTTGTCGGCGACATCTTCGGCGCGCCTCTTGCCATCGAGGGCCTGCTGGCCTTCTTCATGGAGGCTACGTTTATCGCCATAATGTTTTTCGGTTGGAAGAAAGTCAGCCCCGGATTTCATCTGGCCTCCACATGGCTCACCACAGTCGGAGCGACCATCTCGGCCCTGTGGATACTCGTGGCCAACGCCTGGATGCAATATCCGGTGGGGATGGAGTTTGACCCGGCCCAGATGCGCAACGTCATGGACGACTTCTGGGCGGTGGCGTTCTCGCCCGTGGCGGTGCACAAGTTTCTCCACGCAGTGTTTGACGGCTGGGTGCTCGCGTCAATATTCGTCATGGGCGTGAGCGGATGGATGCTCATGCGCGGCCGCCGGCACGACATGGCCCTCTCGTCGGTGAAGATAGCCGGATGGACAGGTCTGATAGGTATGGTGCTCACCATGTGGACAGGCCACAGCTCGGCCGTCGACGTGGCCCGCGTGCAGCCCATGAAGCTGGCTGCCATGGAGGGCCTGTATGACGGCAGCCGGGGAGCCGAACTGGTGGGATTCGGCATACTCGACCCCACCAAAGAGCGCGGCGATGACAAAGACCCGTTCCTGCTGAAGATAGCCATTCCGCGCGGCCTGTCGTTTCTGGCCCACAGCGATTTCAACACTTTTGTGCCTGGCATCAACGACCTCATCGACGGCGTGGGCATCAACGCCGAGGGCGACACGGTCAACACCGTCAGCTATGCCGAGCGCATAGCCATGGGCAAGAAAGCTCATGAGGCCCTGCGCCGATTCGACACAGCCCTGACTGCCGGCGACACGGCAGCCATGGACGCCGCCCGCGCCGAAATCAAGGAGAATTATCCCTACTTCGGCTACGGCTATCTCGAGGAAGCCGACGAAGCCGTTCCGCCGGTGGGACTGACATTCTACTCCTTCCACATCATGGTGCTGGCCGGAGGCGCGCTGCTGGTGGTGCTTCTCGCAGGCCTGTGGGGAGCCTACAAGCGTCCCTGGCTGTGGCAGCAACGCTGGTGGCAATGGGTGGCCATGCTATCGGTGGCGCTGGTGTGGATCTGTTCGGAGGCCGGATGGGTCACCGCCGAAGTGGGCCGCCAGCCATGGATAATCCAGGATCTCATGCCGGCTCGCGCGGCCATCTCGGCCATCCCCGCCGGCTCGGTGATAATCACATTCTGGCTCTTCGCGGCAGTGTTCACAGCCCTGCTCGCAGCCGAGGCCGTAATCATGGTAAAATATATCAACTCCGCCACGCGGAAGTAACACACATATATAATTATGACACTCTCATTGCTACAGGAATATTGGTGGCTGCTCATATCGGTGCTCGGAGCCATCCTCGTGTTTATGCTCTTCGTGCAGGGAGGGCAGACCTATCTGCTCGGCGTCAGCGACAATACATCCGACATGGGCCGGATGATCTCGTCGCTGGGCCATAAGTGGGAACTGACGTTCACCACCCTCGTAGTGTTTGGCGGAGCCTTCTTCGCCTCGTTTCCGCTCTTCTACTCTACCAGCTTCGGAGGAGCCTACTGGCTGTGGATACTCATCCTCATCAGTTTTGTGCTCCAGGCCGTGAGCTATGAGTTCCGCTCCAAGTCCGGCAACCTGTTCGGCACCCGCACCTACGACACGTTTCTCTTCCTCAACGGAGCCGTGGGGTGCATACTCTTGGGCGTGGCCGTGGGCATGATGTTCTTCGGAGCGGAGTTTCAGGTGAGCAAGGGTAGCATCCTCGATGTCGGCTCGCCCGTCATCTCGCGCTGGGCCCCGACCCACGGCTTCGAGGCCATATTTTATTGGAAAAACCTCGTGCTCGGGTTTGCCGTGCTCTTCCTGGCCCGCACCCAGGCCGCACTCTACTTTCTCAACAATCATCCCGAGGGAGGAGAGTTTTTTGAGACCAACCGCCGCCGCGTACTGGTCAACGGTGTCATCTTTGTGGTCATCTTCCTGTTTTTCGTAGGGGTGTTGCTCACCTCGCCGTCGCTCGAGACAGTCCGTAACGGCGGACTCGACGGGGGACGCTCGGATTTTGCCTTGGTCGACTACAAATATCTACACAACTATCTCGACATGCCTGCCGCGCTTGTGGCTTTCCTTGGCGGGACGGTTATGGTGCTCTACGGGGTGCTTCGTTCGGCCTTCGCCCGTCACTACACCTGCGGCATATGGTGGAGCGGACTCGGGACGGTGCTCGTGGTGCTGAGTCTCTTCTGGGTTGCGGGCTATAACGCCACGCCCTACTACCCCTCGACGCTCGACCCCTCGTCATCGCTGACCATCTACAACAGTTCGTCGTCCCACTTCACCCTCACTGCCATGAGCTGGGTGTCGCTCATCATCCCCTTCGTGCTGGCCTACATCATCTACGCCTGGCGCGCCATGGACAAGAAGAGCTGAGTATCGACTAAATATACCAGAATATAACAAAAATAATGACAGAAGTCTCATAAAAGCAAGGAGAGTATGTTGCTTTTATGAGACTTCTGTCATTATAATCTCAATAAACATACGGAATATTTGTAATTAAATGCACACTCCCCAATTTAGAGGTACAAATGTGAAGCCGGAGTGGATGAATTATATATGCTGACATTTCGGATGTACCCAAATTGAGCGACTTTTTTGTTTAATCAGCAAAAAGTAACTACCTTTGTCAAAGGACAGCAACTTACTTAAAATGATACGTTCAATACCAAATCCTCCGATGGGACAAGATGATATCTCCAGATTTCGCAGATCTATGGAGAAATTTCTACGTGGGGATTATACCGCAGAAGAACGTTGTCAGATAGAGTTGCGCAATGCAAGAGCCAAAATTAATGCAAAACGCATAATCTTAAATTGTGGCGGACGCAATCCGCTCATCGGGAATTAATATTCTCTTATTATGGCATATCTGTATATTTATAACACAGACATGTCCCCAAAATACCAATCATCGACATAATTACAAATATCAAAATACTCCCAGTTCCAATATATGGCTGACGACAAGAAAGTAATATTTTCAATGGTGGGCGTGTCAAAGATTTACCCGCCCCAGAAACAAGTGTTAAAAAACATCTACCTGTCTTTTTTCTACGGAGCCAAGATAGGTATCATCGGTCTGAACGGCTCGGGTAAGTCGTCGCTGCTCAAGATTATAGCCGGCATTGACAAGAGCTATCAGGGTGAAGTGGTATTCTCGCCGGGCTACTCGGTGGGCTATCTGGAGCAGGACCCGCAGCTCGACCCCGAAAAGACTGTCATCGAGGTGGTGCGCGAGGGCGTGCAGCCCATCATGGACCTCATCGCCGAGTTTGACAAGGTAAACGAGTCGTTTGGCGACCCCGATGTGCTCGAGGACCCCGACAAGATGGATGCACTGCTGGCCCGTCAGGCCGAGCTTCAGGACAAGCTCGACGCGGCCGACGCCTGGAATATCGACTCGAAGCTCGAGCGCGCCATGGACGCCCTGCAGTGTCCGCCCGACGACCAGAAGGTGGCCACACTCTCTGGTGGCGAACGCCGCCGCGTGGCCCTGTGCCGCCTGCTGCTCCAGCAGCCCGACATACTCCTGCTTGACGAGCCGACCAACCACCTCGACGCCGAGAGCATCGACTGGCTTGAACAGCATCTCCAGCAATATCCCGGCACAGTCATCGCCATCACTCACGACCGTTACTTCCTCGACCATGTGGCCGGATGGATTCTCGAGCTTGACCGCGGCGAGGGCATACCCTGGAAAGGCAACTATTCGTCGTGGCTCGACCAGAAGACCAAGCGCATGGCCCAGGAGGAGAAGCAGGCGTCAAAGCGTCGCAAGACTCTGGAGCGTGAGCTCGAATGGGTGCGCATGGCTCCCAAGGCCCGTCAGGCCAAGGGCAAGGCCCGTCTCAACAGTTATGACCGACTGCTCAACGAGGACCAGAAGGAGCGCGAGGAACGTCTGGAGATTTTCATCCCCAACGGTCCGCGTCTCGGAGCCAAGGTAATCGACGTGCAGGGCTTCTCCAAAGCGTTTGGCAAGAAACAATTGTTCAAGGACCTGAGCTTCTCGCTGCCGCAGGGCGGCATCGTGGGCGTAATCGGGCCCAACGGTGCGGGCAAGACCACACTCTTCCGCCTCATCATGGGTCAGGAGACTCCCGACGCGGGTTCGTTTGAGGTAGGCGAGACCGTCAAGGTGGCTTATGTCGACCAGACCCACCACGACCTGGTACCCGAGAAGAGCGTCTATGAGGTAATCTCGCAGGGTGTGGAGAGTTTCCGTATGGGCGGACGCGATGTCAACGCCCGTGCCTATCTGTCACGCTTCAACTTCACCGGTGCCGACCAGGAGAAGAAAATCGGTGTGCTCTCGGGCGGCGAGCGTAACCGCCTGCATCTGGCCATGGCTCTCAAAGAGGAGGGCAATGTGCTTCTGCTCGACGAGCCGACCAACGACATCGACGTCAACACTCTGCGCGCGCTCGAGGAGGGTCTGGAGGACTTTGCCGGGTGTGCCGTTGTGGTGAGCCACGACCGATGGTTTCTCGACCGCATATGCACACACATACTCTCATTTGAGGGTGACGGCAATGTAGTGTTCTACGAAGGCTCCTACTCCGACTACGAGGACTACAAGCGCGCCCACAACGGCGGCAAGGAACCCACCCGCCGCCGCTACCGCAAGCTTATGGAATAAGAAACTGAAAGATACATAAGGACAGAAGTCTCAGAAGAAACAGAAGTTTTTTAATGGCTACAATCATGATAGCCTGTATAAAAAAACTTCTGTTTCTTCTGAGACTTCTGTCCTTTTGTATCTCCCCGCCTGCCGAGACTGAGTTTTTGGCATACATAATCAATCTTTTAATACTCCGAATAATGATGGTTTGAACAAAAATTCGTAGATTTGCAACGGAGTCATTGTCTCTCTTCGACAGAGAGGCCTGACTTACAGATAGGTCAAAATGTAAAAATCCAATTTTTTTCATCATTGTTACATATGCAAAGAACACGTAATCTATTCCTTGCAATGGCCACTGCTATGCGCACCATCATGTGCGTCACAGTGTTGCTGTTATCGGGAGGGTTAATTCCCGCCCATGCGCTATCGGCCGCCGACATTGTCGAGGCCACAGGCACGGTATCTGACGAACACGGTGAGGCCCTGCCGGGTGTGACCGTAACGCAGACCGGAGTCTCTTCCAATGTGGTAGTGACCGACCTCGACGGCCTGTACACTATCAAAGTCCCCAAGGGCAGCGTTGTAGAATTTACCTATATCGGCAAAAATCCCGCTCAGGTGACCGTCAGCGCATCCAAGACCTATGACGTGACTCTCTATGACAACGAGACCATGCTCGACGAAGTGATGGTGACCGGCTACTCGACCATCTCGAAGGCACAGTCGACCGGTGCGTTTCAGAAAATTTCGGGCGAAACACTCCAGCTGCGCCGCATGGACAATCTGGAGGATATCCTCGAGGGCAATATCGTTGGTTATGTCGACGGAAAGATACGCGGTGTCACCACCATGAACGCTATCGCCAATCCGCTCGTGGTCATCGACGGATTTCCGGTGGAAAACGCCTCGCTCAACCGTGCGGGCCAGACTTCTGAAAACATGCCCGACCTCAACCCCGAGGACATAGAGAGCGTGACGGTGCTCAAGGATGCCGCCGCAGCCTCGATCTACGGTGCGCGCGCAGCCAACGGTGTGATTGTCATCACTACCAAGAAGGCTCAGGTGGGACGTCCGGAAGTGAGCTTCTCGGCCACTCTCACCACTCAGAAGTATTCACAGTATGTCGACAACCGAACCGATGCGGCCGACATCATCGCACTCGAGCGCGCCTGGGCCGCACAGTATCCCGACCTGCTGGCCGGAGGCAGCACAGCCTCCAAGGTGGCCGACGACATGCGTCTCGGCACCATGCCGAGCCAGGGTGTCAACACGCTGCTCGACATGTATACCGGCGCGATGTCGATGGACGAGGGCAACGCCCGTCTCAACTCGCTCGCCACTCTGGGCTACCGCTACTATGACCAGGCCAAGGAGTATGGCAAACGCAATCCGTTCCATCAGCAGTATAACCTGCGTGTGGCACAGTCGTCGGAGCGCAACAGCTTCAACGCTTCGGCCACATTCTGGAAGCACAATTTCGAGGACGTCAACCATGGCGACCACTCGCTCGGCCTCAATATCACCGACCAGATGAAGGTCACCGACTGGCTCACCGCCGACTTTGGTGCCTACATCAAATATGGCCGCGAGAATATCCAGAACTACAATCTGCTCAACCCGGGCTTTACCTTCCTGCCTTATGACGGCCTGGTGGGAGCCGACGGCAGCTATATAGCTGCTCCCGACCAGGGCGACGCAAGCCGCCGCGAGTCGATAGCCCAGTATGGCATGGTGCCCGAGATGCTGGTGCCCATGGATGAGCTCAACTATGGCCGCTCCAAGGCCAAGAGCCTCGAGACCCGTGTGTTTGGCAAGCTACGTTTCAACTTCACCTCATGGCTCAACTATGACGTGCAGTTCCAGTATGAGACGGCCAATACCGACACCGACTATCTCCAGGACCGTTACAGCTACAACATCGTGACACGCCTCAACAACTTCGTGACACGCAACGCCGCGACAGGCGCGCTCACCTACAATCTGCCCGAGGGCGACGTGATGTATCGCACAGGCCTCAAGTCGCGCGGATATGATTTCCGTCAGCAACTCAACTTCAACTACCGCCTCAACGACCTGCACAACATCCTCGTATTTGTCGGACAGGAGGTGCGTGACAACCGCATGACTTTCACCGACAACACCTACTATGGCTACGACCCTGAACTGCTGTCGTGGAAGCCATTCAACCAGCAGAGTCTCAGCTACTTCTCTGGCGTGCTCGGAGCCGCCCAGTTCAATATGTCCGACCAGGAGTCGATGCATGAGATTTCCAACCGCTTCGTTTCGTTCTACGGCAACGCCTCCTACTCGCTGGCCGACAAATACAACCTCACGGCGAGCCTGCGCTGGGACCGTTCCAACCTGTGGGGCACCAGCTCGAAATATCAGAACAAGCCTATATGGTCAATCGGTGCGAGCTGGAACCTCAACCGTGAGTCGTTTATCGGCGAGCAGTGGTGGCTCAACAATCTTCAGCTCCGCGCATCCTACGGTATCGGCGGTAACATAGGCCGCAACACCGCACCCTACATGACCGCCCAGTATTTCCCCGGCTCATTCGGCACCACCGGCATGGTGATAGCTCCGCCCAACAAGGACATACGCTGGGAGAAGACCCGCACCATCAACGTTGGCGTCGACTTTGACCTTCTGCGCAACCGCCTGTGGGGTAGCATCGACTATTATCACAAGAAGAGCACCGACCTTCTCGCGCTCATCAACGGCTCGCCCACACAGGGATTTGGCTACACAACCCTCACCACTAACAACGGTGCCATGAACAATCAGGGCTTTGAGCTGAGCCTCTCGGGCCAGATCATACGCAAGGCCGATCTCGTGTGGACCTCGACCCTGCTCTATGCCCTCAACCACAACAAGGTCAAGAGCATCTCCATCCAGCCCTCCAACTATGACTCACGTCTTACTCTCCCCACCTCCTACCCGACCATCGACAACCCCTACAACGCTATCTATGCCTACCGCTGGGCCGGCCTCAGCCCAGAGGGTGAACCTCAGATATATGACGCCGAGGGCAACGTGACCACCGAGGATGTGCGCGATGTCAACGCCATCGTCTACAGCGGCACCACTGTGCCTGTACACAGCGGCTCGTTCTCCAACGTGGTGAGATGGAAGGGTCTCGAATTTTCGGCCATGGTGACTTTTGCCTTCGGCCATAAGGTGCGCGACAATCTCACCCCGAGCATCTCCATGACCTCGGGACGCATCGTCACCACCAGCAAGGACATCATGAATGCCTGGAGCAAGCCCGGCGACGAGGCTTTCACCGACGTGCCCCGTCTGCTCTTCTCCAACGACACGGCCAACTACAACTCCTATCGCAACAAGATCTACAGCTACTCTGACCTCTTCATCTACGACGCCTCCAACATACGCATCCGCGACATCGGCGTCTCCTATCTGCTCCCCTCCCAGATATGCCGCCAGGCCTATCTGAAGCAGGTCAAATTCAGATTCTCGGTCGAGAACGTAGCCACCATCGCCATGGACAGCAAGGCCCACTACCTGCTGGGAGGCAAGGAGAGCCCCAACTTTGTATTCGGCCTCAACCTCGGCTTCTAAGAGGGTGTTAAAAACAATCCACTTTTACGACAACCAAATATGAAATTTATACATAATATACTGTCAAAAGTCGCTCTGGCCGGCCTGGTGCTCACGGCTACCTCGTCGTGCAACGACTTTCTCAACGAGATACCCAAGGGCCAGAAGACTCCCTCCACCTGGGAGGACTATAACGCTTTCCTGCGCAACAACAATACGTCAAACTATGAGACCGAGCAACTGCTCTTTCTCCTGGGCGACTATTTCTGCTCGCCGACCGCACTCAACAACAACGAGCTCACACGCGCCAACTATCTCTATCTCGAGGACGTGAACCGAACGCTCATCAACAGCACCGACAACATGGCCTATTACAGTGCCTACGAGATGATGTTTTACTATAATCTCATCATCGAGGACGGCATGAACACCACCGATGCCACCGAACAGCAGCGTCAGATGCTCGTGGCCCAGGGCAAGGTGCTCCGCGCCATGACCTATCATTATATCGTCAACTATCACGCCGACCAGTACTGGACCGACACCCGCGACAAGCTCTCGGTGCCCCTGCTCACCTCGGCGTCGGTGGAGGCTCCCTCGCCCCAGGGCACACTCCAGCAGGTGTATGACCTCATGCTGTCAGACCTCACCTCGGCCATACCCTATCTCCCCGAATATGGCGAGACAATACTCCATCCCACCAAGGCGGCCGGCTATGGCATGCTGGCCCGTGTGCTCCTCTCGATGGGCCGCTATGACGAGGCTCTCACAGCCGCCGAGAATGCTCTCGCGCTCAACGACGCGCTCTATGACTGGGTGAAGTTTTACAACGACAACAAGACCCGCATCGAGAACACGGCAGAGTGGAACTCGGCCACTACCGTCAATCCCGAGATGGACAATCCCGAGAACTACATCTATCACCAGGCTTCGTCAAGCTACTGGCAGGGCCAGAGCGGCGGTGCACTCACTATCCCCGTGGAGCGAGCCAAGAGGTTTGAGCCGGGCGACATACGCCTGCTCGCCCACTGGCGTTACTACATCACCGGCGCGGGCGTGGAGTATTATCGCGGCATCTATGGCAACGTGCCCAACTTCGGCGGCATCCGTTCGGCCGAGATGTATTATATCAAGGCCGAATGTCAGGCCCGTGCCGGACAGTGGCAGGACGCGCTCGAGACGGTCAACAAGGTGCGCCGCACCCGTTTCCTTCCCGAATATTACACCGACCTTACCGCTTCTGACCAGACCGAGGCCATCAACAAAATCATCGACGACAAGGCCAACGAGTTTGTGCAGACCCAGGTGATATTCTGCGACTATCGCCGTCTCAACAAGGAGGGACTCTATCCGCGCACTCTCACCAAGACCATCGACGGTGTGACATACACCCTCCGTCCCAACTCACACCTGTGGATAATGCCTTATCCCATCCAGGTGCTTGACAACCCCGGCAACAACCCGATAGTCCAGACTGTCGACATGTAATCCTGTCAGGGAGATACAAAAGGACAGAAGTCTCAAAAGAAACAGAAGTTTTTTATATCCTGCGCACTGTTTGTGTGCCATGAAGGATATAAAAGACTTCTGTTTATTTTGAGACTTTTGTCCTTTTGTATCTCCTCTCCATCTCCCCAGGCATAGGAGTAAAAAAATGACGCAGACCCGGATGGCTTGCGTCATTTTTTTTGCTCCTATATAATGGTAATTATTCTACGGTCACTGACTTGGCGAGGTTGCGGGGCTGGTCTACGTCCTTGCCTTTGCCTACGGCGATGTAGTAGGCGAGCAACTGGAGGGGTATGGAGGCCACGAGAGGGGTCAGACATTCAGGCACCGAGGGTATCTCGATGCAGAAGTCGGCGATGTCGTTCATGGCCGTATTGCCCTTTGACACGATGGCTACCACGGCTCCGCCACGGCTCTTGACCTGCTGCACGTTGGATATAATCTTGTCGTAGAGCGAGTCGCTCGGGGCTATAATCACGCTGGGCATCTCATGGTCGATGAGCGCGATGGGTCCGTGCTTCATCTCGGCTGCGGGATAGCCCTCGGCGTGGATATAGGAGATTTCCTTGAGCTTGAGCGCGCCCTCGAGTGCGGTGGGATAGTTGTAGCCGCGGCCGAGGTAGAGGAAGTTGTGGGCATAGGTGAATATGCGCGAGAGGGTCTGCACCTCAGGGTCACACTTGAGTGTCTCCTCGATGATTTCGGGCATTGCCTTGAGGGCGGTGGCCACTTCACGCACGGTGTCGGCATCAATGGCTCCGCGCAACTGGCCTACGGCGAGGGCGAAGAGCGTGAGCACTGTCACCTGGCCGGTGAAGGCTTTGGTCGAGGCTACACCGATTTCGGGACCTACATGGATATATGTGCCCGAGTCGGTGGCGCGGGGTATGGAGGCACCGACCACATTGCAGACACCGTAGACAAACGCGCCTTTCTCCTTGGCAAGCTGTATGGCCGCAAGGGTGTCGGCTGTCTCTCCCGACTGGGAGATGGAGATTACGATGTCTTTCTCGTTGAGCACGGGGTTGCCGTAACGAAACTCGGAAGCATACTCTACCTCGACGGGTATCTGGCAGAAGTCCTGGATGAGACGCTTGCCGATGAGGGCGGCGTGCCATGAGGTGCCGCAGGCCACAAGGGTGATGCGCTCGGCCTTGAGGAATCGCTCTTTGTTGAGTTCGACACCCGAGAGCACTACGCGCGAGCAGTCGTCGGTGATGCGTCCGCGCAGACAATCGCGCAGGGTCGAGGGCTGCTCGAAGATTTCCTTGAGCATGAAGGTGTCATAGCCACCCTTTTCGAGCTGGGCCAGAGAGAGCTTGAGTTTCTGTATGTCTATCTCGGAGGGGGCGTTGGAGTCGATCGAGACTATAGATAGGGGCTCGTTGCGGCGGATGACTGCAATCTCGTTGTCCTTGAGATAAATCACCTTGTCGGTGTATCCGATGATAGGGGTTGCGTCAGAGGCGATGAATGTCTCGCCTTCGCCGACTCCGATTACAAGCGGAGAGCTCTTGCGGGCCACCACGAGTGTGTCGGGATCGCCTTTCTCGACGACAGCCACGGCATAGGCTCCTTCGACCTGCAGCAAGGCTTCACGCACGGCCTCAACGAGTGTACACGATGATGTGTGCTTGATGTAGTCTATGAGCTGCACGAGCACTTCGGTGTCGGTCTCGCTCTTGAACGAGTAACCATGCTCGGTGAGGGCTTCTTTTAGCACCGAATAGTTCTCGATGGTGCCGTTATGCACGAGTGCTATCTCTCCGCTCTGCGACACGTGGGGATGGGCGTTGATGTCGTTGGGCTCGCCGTGTGTGGCCCAGCGGGTGTGGGCTATGCCGAGAGAGCCTTCGGTGCATCCGGCGGCTGCGGTCTGCTCGAGATTGGCCACCTTGCCACGCGCCTTGTGTACGTTAAGAGAGCCGTCGCATGTCACGAGAGCCACGCCGGCTGAGTCATATCCTCGATATTCAAGACGTTTAAGTCCTTGTATCAATATTTCATAGGCTCCGTTTGAGCCGAGGTATCCTACGATGCCACACATATAGCTTTAGATTGTAATAATGGTTTTATACAAAGTTACGAAAAATTTATTGATTAAACAATAAGCAATTATGAGAACACTACGGTTTTGTTGCCGTAGGTGAGTATCTTGCGCTGGATGTGTTTCTCCACCGCACGCGAGAGCACAATTTTCTCCAGGTCACGCCCTTTCTTGACAAGATCCTCCACGGTGTCCTTGTGGGTGATGCGGACTGTCTCCTGCTCGATGATGGGGCCGGCGTCGAGGTCGGTGGTCACATAGTGGCTGGTGGCTCCTATGAGCTTGACTCCGCGCTCAAAGGCCTGATGATAGGGCTTGGCTCCGATAAAGGCGGGCAGAAACGAATGGTGGATGTTGATGATGTGATTGGGGTAGCGGCTTATGAAATCTTCCGAGAGCACCTGCATGTAGCGTGCAAGCACGATGAAGTCGACACCATACCTGTCAAGTATCTCAAACTCGCGCTGCTCCATCTCAGCCTTGTTGTCGCGCGTGACAGGCACGACTTCAAAGGGTATGTCAAACTGCTTGCCTACGATGGCCAGGTCGGGATGATTGGATATGATGACGGGTATCTCCACGTCCCACTCTCCGGCTATGTAGCGCGAGAGCAGATCATAGAGACAGTGTGACATCTTGGACACAAATATGGCCATGCGCTGACGGTGGCTAGTGAAGCTCAGACGATAGGTGAGCTCGTAGCGGGTGGCATAGAGGGTGTCGAAATAGTCTTTGAGCTTCTCCTTGGGTATGAGAAAGTCGGCTATGTCCCACTCCACGCGCATGTAGAATATACCGGCAGCACGGTCGACATACTGGTCAAGATAAAGGATATTACCGCGATTGGAGGTAATAAACTCGGTGATTACCGCTATGATGCCGGGCTGGTCAGGGCAATGCATGCGCAGGACTGCCGTATCAGTACGCTTCTTTTCCATATGACGATAAAATTTGGCTGCAAAGTTAGTCAATTTTCCCGAATATAAAAATCCCGGCGGGCGATATACCTGAGAAACACACTGTTGCAGCATCTTTGGCAACACAATTCAAGACAGCACGAAATGTCCGTTGTCCTGTATAAAATATGAAAGACACCCCCATGGCCCTGATGGCTGCCGGGGATGTCCTTCTTATCGCTTCGCTCCGGCCTGCTGACCGGGGCGGTCACTCAGGCATGAGATTACTTGCCGGCGAGCTTCTCCTTAAGGCTTGCGAGAGCCTCGAGGTCGCCAAGAGTGGTCTTCTCGAGCGGAGTAGTGAGCACGGGAGTCTCCTCGGCTGCACGACGGCCACCGCCGCGACGCTCGCCGCGTGCGTTGTCACGCTTGCGGGGCTGCTCGGCGCGATCGCCCTTCTGCTCGTCCTCAAATGTGCGGCTGTGCGAGAGGATGATGCGCTTGGAGTCCTTGTTGAACTCGAGCACCTTGAACTCAAGCTTCTCGTCAAGCTGGGCACGGCTGCCGTCGGCCTTAACGAGATGCTTGGGAGTAGCGAAGCCCTCTACACCGTAGGGGAGAGCGATGACTGCGCCCTTCTCCACGAGCTCGATGATGGTGCCTTCGTGTACTGAACCAACGGTGAAGATGGTCTCGAATACATCCCAGGGATTTTCCTCGAGCTGCTTGTGGCCGAGAGAGAGACGACGGCTCTCCTTGTCGATGTCGAGCACCTGAACGTCGATGTTGGCACCGATCTGGGTGAACTCGCTGGGGTGCTTAACCTTCTTGGTCCAAGAGAGGTCAGAGATGTGGATGAGGCCGTCTACGCCCTCTTCGATCTCAACAAACACTCCGAAGTTGGTGAAGTTACGCACACGCGCGCTGTGCTTCGAACCAACGGGATATTTGGTCTCGATGTTCTCCCAGGGATCGTTGCGGAGCTGCTTGATGCCGAGCGACATCTTGCGGTCCTCGCGGTCGAGAGTGAGGATTACGGCCTCGATCTCGTCGCCTACCTTCATGAAATCCTGAGCTGAACGCAGGTGCTGGCTCCAGGACATCTCGCTCACGTGGATGAGACCCTCTACGCCGGGGGCGATTTCTACAAATGCGCCGTAGTCAGCCATAACGACTACTTTGCCCTTCACCTTGTCGCCAACCTTGAGCTCTGAATCGAGAGCGTCCCAGGGATGGGGAAGGAGCTGCTTCAGACCGAGAGCGATGCGCTTCTTCTCGTCGTCAAAGTCGAGAATCACGACATTGAGCTTCTGGTCGAGCTGTACAACCTCTTCGGGATGGCTTACGCGGCCCCAAGAGAGGTCGGTGATGTGGATAAGACCGTCAACACCGCCGAGGTCGATGAACACACCATAGGAAGTGATGTTCTTGACTGTGCCCTCGAGCACCTGACCCTTCTCGAGCTTGGCGATGATTTCGCGCTTCTGCTGCTCGAGCTCGGCCTCGATGAGTGCCTTGTGGCTTACCACTACATTCTTGAATTCCTGATTGATCTTAACGACCTTGAACTCCATGGTCTTGCCCACGAAGATGTCGTAGTCGCGGATGGGCTTGACGTCGATCTGCGAGCCGGGGAGGAAGGCCTCGATACCGAACACGTCGACAATCATGCCACCCTTGGTGCGGCACTTGATGAAGCCCTTGATGACTTCGTCCTTCTCGAGAGCCTCGTTGATGCGGTCCCAAGAACGTGCTGCGCGGGCTTTGCGGTGAGAGAGGATGAGCTGTCCCTTCTTGTCTTCCTGGTTCTCGATGAACACTTCTACTACGTCACCTACTTTGATTTCGGGGTTGTAGCGGAACTCGCTCATGGGGATGATGCCGTCGCTCTTGTAGCCGATGTTAACCACAGCCTCACGCTTGTTGAGCGAGATGATGGTACCTTCGATTACGTCCTTGTCACGCACGGTGTTGAGCGATTCATCATAGGTCTTGGTAAGCTCCTCGCGCGATTTCTCGCCCTTGGTCTCACCATTTGCATACGCTTCCCAATCGAAATCTTCGAGCGGGGAGTTTTTTACTTCTTCAGTCATTAAAACTGGATAATGGGGTTAATAAATAGGGTTAATTAATACTGCCATCGGCCTTTACCGGCATAATAGCGGCGCAAAGGTAGGAATTTTTTTCCATTTCGCAAAAAATCAAGCAATTAAAAAATGTTTTCCGAGGAGATACAAAAGCTCCATAAGCTCAATAAGAAACAAAAGTTATAAAAGGGGATACAAAAGTTTCATAAGTTTAAAAAGAAACAAAAGTTTTTATTCCAGAGGATAAATCAGTCGCTCCCGCACGGGCCTCCGCAGGTATCCGCCACCGCACGGGCATCACTCGCATGAGCGGCCGATTTATCCTCTGGAATAAAAACTTTTGTATCTTTTTAAACGTATGAAACTTTTGTATCTCCTCCCCGGGTATGGCGGGGTGCGGAGTGGGGATAAAAAAAGTCCGCCCGGATTCCTGTGTAGGAGTCCGGGCGGACGGAAGGGGCGGTTATCTACTTTCCCACTTTCGCAGTATC
>RIBL01000040.1 GCA_003762875.1 Muribaculaceae bacterium Isolate-110 (HZI)
CGAACTCGCACTCCTGCCCGGGATCATGCTCGCGCCTGACATAGACCTCCTTCTGCGGCCTGGTGCCCATGGTCGCACTGATGCGTCTGACATGATTGCACACACTCGGATAACTGAGCGTAAAGCCACGCTCCAGAAGCATCGTGTGGATGCTGCGACACGTCCACTGAAGCTTGCGCATGCCTGTGGCCCGACGCACACGATTGTCTTCAAGACAATTGCGGATAATCCCCTTGATTTCATCCGTCACCACCGGACATGTCCGCACCGGTGTGTTGAACTTAGGCTCCGAACCTAAAAGTGTTGCAAACGCCTTCATGTCGCAGACACCGTCGGCGTCCAGACACACACGCTCATACTCCCACACGATCTTGTCTACCGTGTGGCGGCTGATGTGCATCTCTCCCGCAATCTGGCGCTTCGACTGACCCTTGACATGATAACGTGTCAGGACCTCGTTTCTTTCTACCATAGTTTTCATTTTGTGGGACCGAGTTGATATTACTATAATATAACTCAAAATCCCCGGTTAAAATTCTCCTTTGAACCGGTGCACTTCTCGGTTAGATTTCATGGCGCACTTCTCGATTAAATTTTACAAACATAAATGTCATCGCCACATTAGAAGATAACTTCGGTTCAACTCCGTGGGAACAGACCTTCGAGTTCAACAGCAAAGACAGCGGCGACGATGGCAAGATTGTCAGCCCGATTGTGACACCTGTAAACCCGGCTGTCTGATGAAGAAAATCCTGCTGATGTTTCTCGCGTTGCTCACCGTCATGGTGGGCAACGCCGCCGGGCGGAAGATAAACATAATGGATCTGCCGCCATTCGAGAGAGCTGTGATTATCATCAAGAAATTTGAAACGCTCCACCGCCCAAAGGATTATCCATATGTCGGATATGGTCATAGAGTGTTGCTCGGAGAACCATACCGGCGAGGTGTACAGCTCACCGAGAAACAAGCTGACGCCCTGTTGCGTAAAGACCTCCGAAAATTCGTGTCGCTTTACAAGGCATACGGCAAAGACGCCCTGTTGTTAGGCGTATTAGCCTACAACTGTGGCCCCAGTGTGGTGAACAAAAGTAGCATCCTGAAAAAACTGAAATCCGGCAACCGCGACATCTTCAAAGCCTACACCTCGCACTGCCGCTATAAAGGCAAATTCCACAAGCAGCTCCACCAACGTCGCCTGACCGAGTTCGCCGCGTTATATATGCACTAACCTAAAGTGTTGGCAACCGAGCTATTCAATAGAAAGCCTGATTGCCAATACTTTATTTAATATCAAACATATTTTCCGCCGTTGTATTTTGAATAGATTTCCTCCATAATTTGAGATCTTCTTTCTGGAGTATGCAACTCCATTATATCTTGGATATCTTTATCCGTCATGTATTCAAGAAGCTTTTTATTATCATTAAAGTTTTGTTTCAATTCATCCGCTACTATGCCCTGTAAACAAACGACACACGAAGCGAGAGATTCAAAATTATCCGCATCATTATACCCTAACATATTACTTATGGACAGCCCATGTACAAACTGAGAAAAGAAAAAACTGTACATTGAGATTATTGAAGGGCGATTGTCAATTAGCGAATATAGTTTTTCCCATGAAAAACAAGGTACTTGATTGTTACGGTCTTTAACTCGTTTTTCCTTGTATTTCCAAGAGCCACTCTTAATGGCTGCATTAAAGAATTCTGGAAAGGCAGTCTTATATGGATGCTTCTGTAAAATCCCATTGCAATAATCAATACCTTCGCTAACTCTTTGTCTTGCAGTGTTATATTGTTTTAACAACGCTTGAAATTCTTCATCCGTTATTCCGCCATTATTTTCAAGTTTGTCATTTAATAACTTTTTATTTAGAATCAAGCCATCTAATATATAAAGATAATGCCGAAAAGTTTTTTCATCAATATCCTTTGTTTGATAAATTAACTTAATCGCTATAATGCTGTCAGCTATTGATCTTGCTAAAGTACAACATGCACTATAATCTTTTCCTGCTAAACATAAGGTTTGAAAAGACTCTAAATTCGAGATTATTCTTAAAATAATGTTTGCTTCGGTTGCTTTTATATCATTTATAGGAAACGGGGCAAATGTTTTTTCCAATTTTCGTGCTGCAATTCTCAAAAATATTTGCATATAGCACAGAGCATGGAAATGCGTTGCTCCTTCTCCAAATGTTTGGATATTTTCAGGAATCTCTATCCTCATATAGATTATTATGAATTTGATTTCATATCAACTACAAAATTACTCAAAATATCAGTATCTGACAAGAGATTACGCTTGAACGCCGCCTTTTGGCGGCCGAAATTTTTGGCAAAATTAGGCTGGACGACATCATCACGAGGTCGTCCAGCCTGCTATATTACGACTTGGCAAATGTTCGGTTAAAATCGGGTGTATAACCCCGTCACATCAGTGAAGATGTCCTCCAACATATCGCAATAGACACCTTCGTATGTCTTGATATCCTTTGTCTTGACCTCAAAGGTCTTGTGGTTCATACTCTGACGGTAGAAACGCAGGTCGTAGAGGTCTGCGCCCTCGTCATAGATGATTTCCAACCTATTAGCCGATGTCTTGTTACGGCTAAGGCTCATTCTCAGTCCGTTGCCGAGATTGATGAAGTCGTGGCTTCCTGTCATTGCCACAAACCTGCGCCCTCCGATTTGTTGGAGTATGATTTTTGCTACTTGGTTATCCATAACGCTATCATTTAGAGTTGTTGATTTTCTTGTTCAGCCATTCATCACGGCGTTGTCTGCACTCTTTGAGAGAGGGAGCGACGCAAGAGAACAATTCTCCGTCAGTGTGGCGATAGTCATATTGGTAATGCTTGCGCCGTGGGCGGTGGACGTTATAGAATATCTCGTATTGTTCTGTGCCGGGAGTGGTGGTAGTGCTTACTCCGTTGGCGGTGAGTTTTGTTGCCATAGTTTTGCGGTTTAGTATTCTACAATAAGTATCCGGTATTCAAAAGTTATATCGGGGTTGGTTATCTTCCTTTGTTTAAGCCATAGGTGGTGACTGCCGTACCCATATACGAAGTATCGGTCAAGGTCGTACTTATCGGCAAAATCAGCTACTATCTGCCGTAGCGTTTTCTCGCTGTCGGCATAGAGAATATGGTTCACAAATTCTATGATAATTTCGGCTATTTTATCATCAAAAATGATAGCCGGATGTTCAAATGTTACTTTCATAATCGGTGGGTATTGTGACCTGCGCCATTGCTGGCGCAGGTCGGGGTTTAAGATTTAGGCAGTCATCATTCTCTCTCGGATTTTCTTGGCGTTGGCATTGACAAGGTTGACAATTCTTTCGTGGTAATCGGTATCCTTGTTATTCTTGCCGTGACACTGAACGACTTGGAAGGTGTGGAGGTCAACCTCTACCGTTTCAATTATCCTGCCGTCTATCCTCGCCGAGAGAATAAGGGAGTTGGCTTTGGTATAGTAGCTTGAACCGAATACGCATATATTCTGCGTTTTACCTTCCTCATAGTATTCCTCGATGCTTTCAAGGACTTTTACCGTTATCTCGTTGTCGGATATTACCAGTCCGAAGAATTTGGATTTTAGGTTGATGAAATCCTGCTCTTTCTGTTTCTCTCGCAATAGTCTTTGCTGTTCCCGCTCACGCCTTTCCTGCTCATATCTACGCTCCAATTCGGCACGTTCCTTTTCTCTCTTGGCGTCTATCCTTCGGCTTGCCTCATCGTGTGCCTTGATGAAATCATCGGGGCAGATGTTTTTTGGATTGCGCAGGTCTTGACCGAGATTTTTCAGCATTTTCAGATAGTCGCACCACATTCCGATATTGTTGATGCAGTAGTGGTGGCGTCTTGCGATGATGTATGATGCCCAAAGTTCATCGGCGGTATCGGGATTTGAGAGAAAGTATCTCATTTCCTCAATCTTGCCCTCTTTCACCAGCGTTTCTATCTTGGGGTCGGACAGCAGACCTTTGAAAAGTCTGACGGGTGTTACTCCGTAGAAATCGCCCTTGAAGCCGTTGCGACGGAGTTGTGGCAAAACTGACATTTTCGGATATACCTTGCTCCAAACGCACACATCGTCATAAAGACTGTTGTGAGGTCTTATCTCCATGTCGCTGAATAAAGACCAAACATCGCAGTAGCAGAAATTAAATCCTCGCAATAAAGCCATATCGGTAACTTTGCCGTTTGCAGAAATCCAGCGTTGAACGACCTCGTTGCAGTAATATTTAGCAGGCTTGCCTTTTAGACTTTCGCTCTTAATCTGCGCCACTCGGATAACCTGAAATCCGTTGTGGGTAGTAATCACGCTGAAATATGATGTCTGCCCGTACTTACGTTTGAGAGTATCTTTCACTTGCAGTTCCTTTCCGCAGTTGGGGCATTTGCACCCTGCAATGGTGTCGCAAAGCGTTCCCTTTCCGCTTTTCCAGACGTGTCCGCAGTCTGAGCAGGTAATCGTTCCGCTCTTGGTGCGGTAGGCGATGTGTTCAAAGCAATGGTTGTATGCCCATTCTTTCTGCGAGTATGATAGTGGGCGCAGGGTGGCAGATGCCTTTGCCACTTGCTTTTGTAGTGCTGTCTTGGGTTTCATAGTCGTATCTTTTAGAAGTCGAATAGACTTGGTTGCTCAACTTGGGTTCTGTTGTCGGTCGTTTTCTTGGGCTGGATTGGCTTGCGCATTTTCGCCATTTCCTCGTCACGGAGTTTTGCGATGGCGTCCTGCCGTGCCTGTTCCTTTTCTTCCTCGGTGAGTTCTACCGTATGGTTGACCACCACTTGGCAGTTGATTGGTTTGCCGACCTCTATTTCACTTTCTTCCCAGTAGTGGACTGCCATTCCGAATATTTCATCGTCCTCGAACCCGTTGCAACCGCTTTTCTGTACGGAGTTTAATATGTAGGTCACGCAATCATCAACTGATTTCGAGGGATTTGCAAACTTGACTGCGAACAGTGCGTCATTCTCGGCTCGTTCTTCAAGATACGCCTTGATAGTTTTGTTAAAGGCTCGTGTGCCTTTGTTTTCTCTCGTGGTTGCCATAGTCGTATGTGTTTAGAGTGTTGCGAGTATCATTTTTTCAATCTCCTTGCGGTTCAGTTCCGTATGGAAAAGCCAGCTTATGAACAGCTTGCGACCCGCAGGTTTGAGTTCATAGTACAGCTTGCGGAATGTTGATATGTTGCCGTTGATATAGGTTTCCACCATATACTCGGCGATGTTGTCAACTTCGTAATATTTGGCTTGCTGTTCCCAAGTCTTTGAATTTCTTTTCGTTGCCATAGTCGTAAATATTTAGAGTGTCATTACCAAGTAGATAATCCCTATTGCGGTGAGGATTGAGATTATCCACCCCACACCTCGGAATATCGGTCTGAGTATCGCCCAAAGAATAATCCCGACAACCGCCCCGACTGCTATCCCCACCACCTTAGCCGCCTTTTTTAATGCGGTATGAGCTGGAGAAGGTGTGAAGCTCGTATTTTTAATATGTCTGTCGTTCAGTGTCATAAGGCGATATTTTTTTTAATGCGTATAATCGCTGTTTGAAGTTTGTTCGCTCGTTGACCCTGCGGCACGACGGGAGCAAAGGGGTGTTCGGCACTTGCACAAAAAAATACTACCGACCACCGGGAGCTGTGGAGATTTTTTTGCGCAAATGCCAAAGAATACCCCGTACCGTCGTGTTAATCAACTTCGAGCGAATAAACTTTGAATGGAGATTATACTCTGCATGAAAAATAGAGGCGGCAAAGCCCCGCAGGGTGACACTGGACGACAGACATAAGAAAAATGGAAACCGTTGAGATAAAAGCAATGGCCCCGGAAAGAGCAAGTATGCGTATGTTGCCGTACATGGAGCAGGGCGTAATTATCGGCGGCATACGCTTTCTTGCTACCGTGGGCTTGAACAAACGGATAGTGGCGTGACGGCTCATATTCATTATAAGGAGAAGGCGTATGGCACACTGATTTGCCGATTGGAGTCTTGTGAGGGAAGCGACGTCACCGGCGCATCTTCACAAGGCGTTGAGGCAAACCGGTGTGTAGCCTTCTCCCATAGTCGGGGGTGCGGTCGGATGGTGTCAGTGACCCACCGGATCACCGTCACCATCTGACGGCAACACCGACGCCAACACTGTGAGCCGCCACGCCTCTATCCGTTTCCGCAGTGAAATCCTAAAAATCTCGTGCCAAATAGCCTACAATCCAAATTAAAGTGTTATATTTGCAAAATAATTCCAAATACGGCGTTTGAAATGATATTGGAAATAACTCTCACCAACTTTTTCTCGATAAACGAGAAGATAACTCTGGATTTGCAGGCTGCCAACATCCAGACAAAGGAGGCCCGCGCCCTTGCCGACAACACATTTGCGGTCGGTAACGAAAGATTGCTGAAAACGGTTGCCATATATGGTGCAAACGCCTCCGGCAAGAGCAACATAATCAAGGCCGTTAAAGCAGCGGTTGATATGATACTCGACTCCCATAACTATAATGAGGGTGACAGTTTCGGTTTCAAGCCGTTCAAGTTCGGAGAAAATAACGCTCCCAGTGAGTTTTATATACGCTTCATCATTGACGGCATAGAACATGAGTATTCATTCAGTTGCACCCGTGATGAAATAATAACCGAAAGCCTGTATTATTACCCGAAGGGCAGACGTGCGCTGATTTTTTCGCGTGACGAGCGTATATCCGGCGGCAAGAAAGAAAAATATGAGTTTACCAATGTTATCCGTCGCCCGATGGATGTGGCGTCCAACACCTCGCGCAAGACTCTGTTTATATCACGCGCAAGCCAGATGGACAGGGAAAAGGCGAAGGAGATATATAGGTGGTTCAATGAGCAACTGGTGTTCAGTTATCGTGGCAAGACTTCGGTTGCCATCGACCGTTTTCTTGGTGACAACAAAGACGCAGTTCTCCGGGTGCTTAAAGCCGCCGACAGTGATATCGTTGAGTTTACCTATAAAGACGGTGAACTGACTACATTCCACCGCCGTAATCCGGCGTTGCCCTTTGACTTCAACACCGAAGAATCGGAGGGTACGAAAATCCTGTTCAAAATCATGCTGACGGTCATGGATGTGGTACGCAACAACAAGGTGATGTTCCTTGACGAAGTTGAAACAAGTCTGCACACCCGCTTGGTGGAGTATCTTATCAGCCTGTTCCATTCAAGCAAATCCGCACAGCTGGTATTCACAACCCACAACACACACCTGCTTGACATGACGCGCTTCCGCAAGGATCAGATTTTCTTTGTCAACAAGCGCGACGACGGTTCATCTGATTTGTATTCATTGTTTGACTACAAGGATTTCCGAGAGAAAATGGATTTGGAGAAAGCATACCTTCAGGGGCGTTTCGATGCCGTGCCGTATATCAACGAATTTGAGAACATCTGACTATGGCACGAAAAGCAAAGCAACCGAGGGGCAAGAAGATGAACCCGACATTCTTCGTGTTTTGCGAGGGTAAGACGGAGGCGGCATACGTTGACCTGCTGCGTCGCAGTTTTCGTGTTCCGGTGGAAATCATAGCAAGGGTAAGCGACTCCAACATCTCACAGCCTTATATTGACAGATGTAAGCGTGACAGGTTTACAACATCGGAGGATAAGACATTTCTGATGTTTGACCTTGATGTGCCGGGTATGCTGGAGCGTTTGCGAAAGATAAAAGAAGCCGTGTTACTGCTCTCCAATCCCAGTATCGAGTATTGGTTTCTGTTACATTATAAGGACACCAACAAGGAGCTGTCATCTGCCGAGTGTCTTTCAATGCTGAAAGGCATAGACACGGATTATCAGAAAGGGGTATTCTCCACTGCAATGAAAAAGGTCTTGATAGACGCGATTGAAGAAGCGGCCAAACGGGCAAAATCCAAAGAGGCATACACTAATCCGTCATCAACAATTCACCTGCTGACCGATGAGATAACTAAAAGCAAGAAATAGAATTAAATATGCCACAAAACAATCAAATGCTTCATTTCCCTGTCGGTCATATAATGGATAGGGTTTTATCTTTATTTCATATAGTAGTGAGCGATAATACCCACATACAAGCTATTGATAATGGATTAAAGAAAGGCATTAAATATGTGTTGAATGATGCTCCAGTAGGGCAACCGGCTTCATTAACAGGAGAAAATGTTATAGAAGTAAACGATAATTACTGTGAATTTTTATATCTCATCTGTTACACCTTTTTAGTAATTAACGATTGCTGCTTGGTTCTTACAGATAATGTTGAAGGAGAAGCCTCAATTTCAAAAGAAGAAGCTGAATCTTATTGCAGAGAGGCTGGTGAAATGTTGTCTGAAGCATTAAAGATGCTTGTACCCAATGAGAATGATGAAAAGTGTATGGCAGCATCTCGTGGTAAACTTTTTCGGTTTCCCAACATATCAAGACCCAATAAATATACGGACTTTTCAGATTCTATGACTATTGCTGGGCTAACGTATGTGTTACATCATGAATTTGGACACTTCATATTTGAACACGAGGAGGATACTCCTTTCAATGAACTTGATGCTGATAAACATGCCATCCTTCATCTTAAAAAATGGGGAGAAGCAACAAAAAACGAGAATACGATTTTTGCTGGTATAATTTTGGCTCTTATTGCGTCCGCATTCATCAATCCAACGCTGACAGCGACAAGTTATCCAGATATTGATGACAGGATTGAATATGCACTACAATTTGCTGATGACACATTGAAAGATAATCCCAACTCGCTACTCTACCGAATAATCGGATTTAGTGCTAATATATGGGCTAATCATTTCAAGATTGATATACCCAAAATCACAGCGAATGAAAGCCATAAAGAATATGTATGTCGTATTAAATCCGCATTGATTAATCACAAAAGAAAAACTAAAATAATATGATAGCACCTTGTTTTTCAAGAGGACAATTAGAGCAGTTGGCAAAACTGTTGGGTGAAGAAGTAACCGGATCTCAATTATCCTTGATGTTGGAACAAGTTTCTCTTATAGATCAAATAGAGCTTTCAACGAAATGGCGGCGCATATATAAGGCTTTTGTTATTTATCAGAATAACAAAAATTGTTCTAATCAAATAATGAATTTCATAAAACTTGTATTAGAGCCTGCATCATATGTTGCAAATTCCAGCCATTATCATGATGTTCTTAATAATGTTAGTGCCATATTGTCCTTTGTGGGATTTGAAATAAGGGAAGATGGAAGGATTTATGAATGTTTGCGATCAAAGACCGTCACAGATGCAGAACAACGAGCTAAGACTTTGAAAAAACAGTTAGAGCATCGTGGCTCACATAAGGAAATATTCAAATATTGCCTACCTGAACTACTTACAAACAACTACTTTCATTCTGTATTTGAAGCCAATAAAGGATTATTTCAGAGAATTAGAGATTTGTCTGGTTTGACTACTGATGGGGTGGCATTGATAGAACAAGTTTTCAGCACAACCCCAATCCTAATAATCAACAATTATACATCAAAGTCTGAAAAAGATGAACACAAAGGATTTTGTAACTTACTTAAAGGTTTGTGTGGAATGTTTCGAAACACGGAAGCACATGAACCCAAATATAGCTGGAATATAACAGAACAAGATGCTTTGGAGATACTTGGACTGGTATCATATTGCCATAGAAGATTAGATAATGCACAACAGATCCGTATGGTGTGACGACTCTAATTCTTGCTTTGCAAGTGCTAACGCGATTATACTGGAAGCCGTTATGCCTCTATCCGTTTCCGCAGTGTAAAGCCGGCTCTAAACTCAGTTTTTTTTAAAATCGAGATTCAAATAACAAGGAGTATTATCTTGAATCCTAAACAAATCTCCGTCATAATTTGCATTTCCACAAGCAGCGCGCGCAGTTATTTTTATATCTTCAATTCTAAAATCTTGTGAAGATATGGCCTCACATTTTGAGAAATTATATACAGTAAGATTTACTCCATCTTGATGCAAAGAGCTGTTAAATCTAATGCCTTCATATCCTATACTTTTTAAGTATTCAGATATTATTTGCGAAGGGATATAATCATCTGGATTATTTGTAGGCTTTGAAAATGCTCCTTGTATCATGTTCATAATACAAAGTTCAAATTCTGCATCTTTATGATAATTCATATTTAAGTCAATTGTTATATCGGCTACTTTTAGCTTTTGATTGACTTTAATCTGAGCTATATTTACTGAATCAGAAATTAATGGTCTTACTTCAAATAATGCTGTAACTGGACTTTCTGCCATATATAAACAACGGACATATTTAGGATTTGCTCGACCTTCTTTGATATAAATCTCTTTTGGGGGCACAAAAGAAGCCTCTTTGCTTAATCCTCTAAATGGATTCGATTTGCTATGATATTTGATGTTAAGACGTTCCCCATCTGGAAGTCCGTAACATTGATATACCATATGATCCTTAAGAGCTTTGTCATCAATTATTCTTGCGCGATAAAAAATTTCGCCTTCTTCAATTGTAATTGTATTTTTTGTTATGTAATTTGAAAGTATTTCTAATACCTTATGTTTAAGATAATAACGAGCTTCGAATAACGCAATTTCTTTGAATTCATTCCAAAGTTTGCGAGCTTCGTAATATGCGTCACTTTCGTCAGAATATCGCTTAATTTCCATCTGATTGTTTCACCTAATTATGTTATATTATCTGTGGAATTACACCAAATTGACCGTTCATATATGCCCGATGAATTGAAGACAGCTTGTTAAGCCCTTTGAAATCAACAATAGAAAACAGTGTGGTATTGCCGTCTTTATCCTTTTCAGTAAACCATACGGAATCCTTGCCAAACAAATCATCAATATCTTTCAATATCGGATCATAGTGAGTCGATACAAGCAGTTGTGATTGATTGTCCGGGGTGTTTATAAATTTGGAAAGTATGTATTCCATAAGATTGGGGTGCATATTTGCCTCAATCTCATCAATGCACAGAAAAGCCTGTCGCTTCAACTGTGTATAGATAAGCGACTCCAGTTCAACCATACGCTTTGTACCTGTACTCTGGCAGTTTTCGGGCAAAACATAATTCTCACTTCCAGCCTCTCCCTCCACGGTATGACCGAATAATGCAGCCATTTTCTGTATCTTGATGTCGGATATGTTGAAGTCGGCTTCTTGTGCGAACTGCATCAGGTATTCCCTGAAATCCTCGCTGTCAGCAATCATTTTCTTCGCACCCTGCGATAATGAAGAAAGCGAACCACTCTGCAAAGGCAGCATCCGGCTGTCAATCCAACGGCGCATATTGTCAAGATAAGGCACGGCGATATTGACTTTTTTCAATACGGCAAGAACCGACATATTTCGCAGACAGTTCATTGTCATAATATCCACCTCTGCCGGAGAGAGCTTGGCGACAGTTGAATTGAATGTCAGCTTTGATACGCCCTGTACGTCCTCTCGGCAAAACACCTTTGTCGGGCGATTTGTGAGATATACAAATAATGCCTCACGACATACCTTTTCAGGATTCACCGCAAGCTGATACCAGTAACGTATGCCGTCCACATACAGTTTGATCTCAATCTCCGTGTCATACGACAAAGCCGACTTCCGCATAAGGAATGGCTGGACATTTGTTCCATCATCATATGTGGCAGGGATATTATTCCAGAATTCACGAAGGTACTCAACGGCATCCAAAAGATTAGATTTGCCGCTGGCATTGGCTCCGAGAACAACTGCAAAACGGAGTAACTGCACCCCGTCAGGCATGGTTACAACACTGTTGTAACGGTCATCACCCGAAGGCTCAAAACTTAGTTCAACTTCGTCACGGAAGGACTTGAAATTTTTTATTTTCAGCTCTTGTATCATTATATGTGGCTTTGATATGGCAAAGTTAGCTATTACTTGCGGCGTTTCCAAAATAAAATCGGAATATTTCTGGTTTTAATCTATGAATTAGCTTAAATATCGCCAAAATAGAAATCAAAACACAATCAGCGTCCATTATAATGAGGCGAGAGGGAGCAAAATTAAGTCTATAAATACACCGTCAAATATACGAGGGAGCAAGAATTGGCGAAAAACGGGGCAATAAATAAGGGTTATTTAACGCTCTTAATCGCCGAAAATCAGCGAATTATTACTATCTTTGCAAAGGATAGTCAAAAAAACTGTATCTAATTGTGTGTCAGAATAGAATAAGAGAGTTTCAATTTTATGGTAACGATTTAGCGACAATGCAAATTCACTGGTATGCTGTGCTTTGCTACATCTAACAACTCTATTGCAAAGGTACACTTTTTTATCCAAACTCCCCAATGATTTACTTTTTTTCGGTGTTTCGAGTGTGATTTTTTGATATACTCGTATTCATATCTTCCGTAAAAGCGGTTCTCTCCGTCGACACACCATCGCACAAAGAGATTTTGGACGAACGTATGCCGACTACCGCATAAGCGGAGAAAAGGGTGTAAAATTTAATCGAGAAGTGCGCCATGAAATCTAACCGAGAAGTGCACCGGTTCAAAGGAGAATTTTAACCGGGGATTTTGAGTTATATTATAGTAATATCAACTCGGTCCCACAAAATGAAAACTATGGTAGAAAGAAACGAGGTCCTGACACGTTATCATGTCAAGGGTCAGTCGAAGCGCCAGATTGCGGGAGAGATGCACATCAGCCGCCACACGGTAGACAAGATCGTGTGGGAGTATGAGCGTGTGTGTCTGGACGCCGACGGTGTCTGCGACATGAAGGCGTTTGCAACACTTTTAGGTTCGGAGCCTAAGTTCAACACACCGGTGCGGACATGTCCGGTGGTGACGGATGAAATCAAGGGGATTATCCGCAAGTGTCTTGAAGACAATCGTGTGCGTCGGGCCACAGGCATGCGCAAGCTTCAGTGGACGTGTCGCAGCATCCACACGATGCTTCTGGAGCGTGGCTTTACGCTCAGTTATCCGAGTGTGTGCAATCATGTCAGACGCATCAGTGCGACCATGGGCACCAGGCCGCAGAAGGAGGTCTATGTCAGGCGCGAGCATGATCCCGGGCAGGAGTGCGAGTTCG
>RIBL01000041.1 GCA_003762875.1 Muribaculaceae bacterium Isolate-110 (HZI)
ATGGTTAACGGAACATATATTGATAGAGAATCTCAATATGTAGAAGATGCTCTTGACCGTCTTAACGATATAATTTGTCAAATATGAAAGAGTCTCTTCATTCTGTTCTAGAAAGAAGTTTTGCGCCATATTTACCTCTCACTGATCGTAAAAATCTATCTTTAAAAGAACAACAAACATTATATAAACTTGATTTTGGGAAACGACGCAAATGTGTTTCCTATCAAATAGATGGAAATATTATAAAAACAGGAAATAAATGTGATTTTCTTATTTTAGCAAAACAAGAAGAAGATGAGAACAATAACAATTGGAAAGCTATCTTCGTAGAATTAAAAGGTACGGATGTTGAACATGCTCTAAAACAGCTTGATGCAACAATGTCCAATTCTATATTCAGCCATGGTAGTATCGACGAAAAACACGCTAGAATTGTTGCTAAATCATTTCCTTCCAGCAAGTCAAACCCTAAATTTGAATTAGAAAAAAGAAAATTCAAAGCCAAGCATAAATGTTCACTAAAACAAGTTTCTACTGGAAATATAGACATTATTACCTAATAACCTTAGATGAAGATTGGCTACGCAAGAGTATCGACCACCGGGCAGAACCTCGATGGGCAGACTGATCTACTCACTCAAGCCGGATGTGAGCGGATATACAGTGAGAAGATATCCGGAGTAAAAAAGGAACGTCCGCAACTTGACAGGATGATGGACTCACTCCGTTCCGGAGACACCGTGATAATAACGGAACTTACCCGACTGGGGCGTTCCGTCAAGGAACTACTCTCAATCATCGAGAAGATACATGAAGCCGGAGCGTCGATAAAATCACTGAGGGAGACATGGCTCGACACCACCACACCACAGGGCAATCTACTGCTCACAATCTTTGCCGGACTCTCACAGTTTGAGAGAGACCTCACACGGCAGCGCACAAGGCAGGGGCTTGAAGCTGCGAGGGCAAGAGGACGTAAGGGAGGCAGACCCAAGTCTGATGAAAGCAAGGTATCTACCGCACTGAAGATGTATGACTCTAAGCTGCACACCATTGATGAGATAACCAAGGCTACCGGAATCAGCCGGGCAACCCTTTACAGGGCTATCGACAACCGAAAGAAATCATCATAATTCAGCTTGCTGTCCGACACTGGGTCCGGCAACGTAAATCGCCATGACCCCGGCAAGGGGGGTATTAGGCTACCCCCCTTGCCGTCTGATGCGGCAAGCCGACTGTCATCACACATTATCCCTATCTTCTCATTCCCCTGCTTTTCTTCGGAGGTTCCTGAGTCTGTCCTATATCCGGCTTTTGTGTCTGCTGCTTCCTTTTCTCTTCCTCCTGACGCTGCTTCAGCCCAAGTGCTGCCGCTACCTTAGCCCAGATTTCACGGAAAAAATCCGCGATGCGCTTGCCACAGATGGATATAAAGGAGTCCTTTCCCTCGCCTTCGACCTTTATCTCTGTATCCTGACAGTATTCATCCGGAATACGTTTCCTTGTTGCCGGATCGGTGAACGCATACGGCTTCAGACGAAGCACACCTCCATCGAGGATGCAATCCTGCCATTCGGGATTGGTTATCTGTATCGAAACCATTTCCCTGATCAGCCGGGCTTCATCGGGATGTCTGCGTTCGAGTGCGGTCTGAGAGCCGGACACTGTTTCCTTCAACTGTTGCAGTTCCCGTTCCGCCTTATCTCTTCCGGCTTTCTCCTGACGAGTGGCTGCGGCTGCTCTCTCCAGTGCGGTGGCGTTGCCGGACACGAGCAACTTCAGCTCCGCATTCTCCTTTGCAAGCCTCTCAACCTCTTTCTTGGCAAGGAAACTTATCGAGGCATTGTTTATCCTTTCCAATGCCTCCTTCTCCACCTTGGCTACCTCTTTCTCCCTGCTGTCCGCCACCTGAAGGAGACGGCCAGCGGACTCTATACGTCCCTCGGCATATTCCCCAGCTTCAGTATATGTGTCGAACCTGTCCTGAGCCTTCTCTATCAACGGAAGGAGTTTGTCAAGCTGTTGCTGTTGCCGGACTAACTCATTTTTCTTTTCAGCGAGTTCACCCCTCGTCTCGGTCAGTTCCTTTTCCTGCTCCCGGATCTGACTGTCCTTTTTAAGAATCTCCATGTTCTTCTCCTTCACCAGAGCCTCCTGTCCGGCGAGTTCCTTGAGTAACTCATCCAGCCGTCCGCGTTGCAGCTCGTATTGCTCCTTATAATACTGGGCAAGATCCTTATGTTTTGCAGGGCTTCCTTCCTCACCTCTCTCCAGTCCGAAAGGAGCCATCGCAACAGCATACTCGGTCTGCCGTCTTTTCAGATCCCATTGGGTCATGACATCATCGGCACACAACCGCAAGGTCTCCACTGTCGCCTTTTTCTTGTAACGGCGTTTCTTCTTCGGGGCTTCCTCTCCGTTCTTCTCCGCTTTCTCCTTATCCTTGGCGGCTCTCTTTTTCGTAGTCCTCTGCTTCTTACTCTCGCCGGACACGACAGGAACAAGTGAAATATGGAGGTGCGGTGTCTCCTCGTCCATGTGCAGAACCGCACTCACGATGTTCTCCTTGCCATGTTCCTTCTGCGCCCACTTAATAGACTCCCTGCACCATTCCATCAGTCTGCCCTGCTCGATGATCTCAGCCATGCCCTCGACCGATGCGCTCATGCGGATCTCGATGCAGCATATCTGACCCTTCCGGATCTTGCGCTCGTATTCATTGCCGTCGGCATCCTTCTGATGACGGACAGCATCAAGCCTGTTCTCGATGGCTGCGCTGCGACCTATCTCCCGGGCTTCCTTTATGAACTCTTTGTTATGCTTGGTAAGGTCGCTGCGCTTGATGTTGTACGGCACATGCTCCCTGCCGTCCGCCTTCTTCCTCTCGATATGGGTGGAGTAAGACACCGGTGGACCGTAGCATTTCTCATAATGGCAGACTGTGTAGTGGCTCATATATTTTAAGTGGAAGGTGGACGGAAACGGCCGGGAAGGGATGCAAGGGGAACAGCGGCCGCAGAGCTGTTCCCTTTGCCGGAGAGTGCAGAGAGAGGGTCACTCTCTGCCCAGGGGTGACGGGGGCTGGAAGCCCTTGTCCGAGGGTCCGGGAAGGGTCATCCCGGCGGTGGGGTTCAAAGGGGAGAGGACACTCCCCTTGTGGGGGTTGTAGGGGGCGAAGCCACATGCCTTAATAGGGTTAAATATAGCATCCCAACGGAGTGGATGCGGTGGCTCCGCCAATATTTTGCCCTATTAAGCTATGGCAAATTAAAAAAATTTGCTCTCGCGCAAGCGATGGAACCGCCTGAAACAACTGACCTCCGGAGGATACCTGTGCTATTCCTCGACCTTGCCGTATCCCAATCTGACACGATTACTCACACGTATATAAGCACCGAAAAAACGGTCAAGAATGTTGTTGATTGTGGATGTGATTGTAGCGTGAGGAACACCGCTTCCAGCATTCATATCCTTGATCATCTTCACGAACTTCGGAGCGATTGGAACCTGTGGGAACTTCATCGAGGAAGAACGGTATACCATAGGGGAGATATAACCCTCTATGAAATCAGACTCTACGGTTTCCAAAATATGTCCGTTCTTTGACAGCACGAACAGAGCCTCCGCCTCATTTGCCAGCTTCGGTCCCTCAGGGGGCGAAAGCAGGCTCAGGTTCAACGTGTTTTCCATGGCATATATGGTTCTCTCGGAGAATATGCCGTCCTTGTTCATCTCTATCTCAATGACCTTTCTCGGATCTTTCTCAAAAGATTTTCTCACATCTAAAAGGTCAACTTTTTCTTCTTCTGTTTCATCCATTGATAAAGCATTTGTTATTTGTTCTGAAAATTCATATTTCTGAAAATTATTCTACCTGAACATTCAGGCGTAAATATCTTCCTTACAAATAACATTCATACTATGGTTATGGTTCTTGAATGAAATCATGAAACAAATTTACTAATTTACCAAATTATTTGTAAACTTATTTACAATACTCAAAATACCAACAGAGGATTATCAGTGACTCTCTAACTCCACATTCCACCACCGAGTAACAGTTGGTCTGGATAGACCTGTTTCCCGGGCACACAAAGATTTATTCTTGCTGTCCGGATTCTTTACCCGCCATTCTTGAACAGCCTTTGATTGAGGCTTTCTACCATTTCCTTCTATCCAAGATGTCTTACCTTTTTCATCACATGAAATATCTCTATTAGCTCGGGCTCGTCTTAAATGTTGAGATTGCTCTCGTCCATTACGTCTATTTCTTTCTACCTTTATTCCGGTGGTTGTCTCAATAACTCGGAGCGGCCACTTGTTATATTCCTCGTCATAGGCTCTCATGGCATCGTTAACATCATCTTCCGTAAAGGGATTATCCACCGTCTCAGTCTTACGGTCAAAAGCCGGAACCAAAGAGAGGGCATCTGCAAGGACTTCATCACGGGGTACACCACATTTGACGGCATAGACAACCAATGTGAGAATGCACCAGTACCGGTGATGCACTTCCACCTGCTGACCATCTTTAAGGATATTCAGCCACCAATCATACAGACCACGGTTGAGCTGCCATTTCTTGCCAACTCTCTTGCGTCCGATAACTCGGGAGGCGTACCACTCCGGCCATCGTTCCTGCGCCTCTTTCAGCGTCACACGGGACGGATTATGAGGTGTCTTGTCAGTTATCTGTCCAAGTTCCTCATCAGTCAAACTGAAAGCACGCCCTAAAAAACTGTTCAATTCCTCCGGCGTGTGCATAGGCGCAGAACGATTCCAGAACGCCCGGATTGGTTTGCCGAACTTTGTCTTGGTGCCCGGCACACGAAAGCCCTGCACCACACTCTGAACCTGCGCCCTCTCAGCTCCGAGTTTTGACACGAGCCACACAATCTTTGTCAAACCTCGTTTCATCTTGTTCAACGCTTCAAGGCGAGTGGCGAACATCTCAATCGGACGCTTCAACAGATAATACACGTGAATCCCATGCCCAGAATTCACTATAATGTTGGCAACCGGATAAACCCCTGTTGTCATACCTCGCAACAACATCCGAACCTCGTGCATACTCACACCGTCAAGATCTATCGCAAAGGCATAAAGAAACCGAGCGTTCCTATAAGAGTTGGTACGCCCTACATAAGTCACCGGGGACAATATAGCAAAGTCTCTCCCATTAAGGAAACTCAAACTCTCACCATCATCCTTCAGCAACAACCGATGCCTGTTCTTCTTTCCATCCTTGTAGAAAACCACAGGATTATATCTCCACATACGATAACCACTGTAGTCAATCTTGTCTGACTGTTCATCGTCTGAAAAGGAAGACTCTGACCTCAAAGCATTGTTCCGAATCTTCTGCTTCAACCACAACTGGTATTCATAACTCTGTACTTCCTCAAAAGGAATAATCCCCTCACCCTGTTCAAAGGCTTTCCTCTCAAACAACAACTCAACAAACTCATCAGGATAAAGCTCTGACAATTCATAATGCTCCCCACACTGAAGATAATCGGATTTACGCTCAAACTCCTGCTCCAACACGTCCACAGAAACACGATTCATCCGACCATGATAATCCGACCAAGCCTGAAGGAACTCCCGGTACTCATCCGCAGAAAGAGTATCGAAATCAAAATTATTCATGTCAACCTTACTAAAATCTATATACATAATCTAAAATTTTGAACAGAGGGGCACTCGTTCCTCGTGCCCCATACGGGGGGCGTATATTATCAATATATTTTTTTTACACTTTTGCAAAGATAGCACAATGCGGTTAAGTATCAAAATCCATTATGGGAAGAATCCCCCATAACGGATTTTGATATGAATTAGTTTATTTGTAATTTAGTAAACTCGTAACTATATTTACAAGTTTACTCATCTATCCTTTTGCCAAATTATCAATCTGCATAAGATCTACTGTTGGATGTTCGGACTCCCACTTGGATATGAATACAGATAATGCCTCGTTAATGACATCCTTGTGCTTCCGATTCTCCAACATCCCTATTAATTTTAGTTTTCTTATCAAATTGGGAGAGACTATGAACGTAGCACGGATTTCTGCTGGCTTTTCATTCACCGAGGCAACGCTAATACTCGGCGTTGCGTTTTCCGTTGTCTCACATTGACAGGGTTGTGCATCAGGCTCTATAGTTGACGAAGACTTTTGCACCTCTCCCATCAGGCTGTATTTGCGCTTTGCCATCGTTATATTGTTTATTTGATTACTTGTTTACTTATAAACAAGTAATCTTATTTACAAATCTTCTTTAACTTAACTTCATCAGAACTTCATTAGCCAATGCCATATAATCAGATGCTCCATTGCTCTTACTGTCATAATCGAATATGGAACAATGTGCAGCTGGGGCTTCGGCGAGGGCTATACATTCTCTAATTTTGGTATCAAATACCCTAGCCCCAAACTTGGAGGTTATCGCCTCAATCACCTCATTGTTGAGTTTACGGTTATTGTACCGCTGGATAATTACCCCGGTTATCTTTAGATCCGAATTTGCATTTTGAATCACGTCGTTTAAAGTCTCATCGAGCATTATGATTCCTCGTAACGGGAGAGTTTCCCCGGTCAATGGAAGAAATACATCTGTTGCTGCAACAAGTGCGTTGATGGTGAACAACCCCAAAGAGGGCGGACAATCAATGAAGATGAAATCATAATCATCTCGTACCCTATTGAGCAACTTCTTCAGAATACTCTCTCTTCCAATACGGGCTTGCAAATGCAGTTCTGCTGCTGCCAATGCAAGTTCAGATGGACATAGGTCCAATCCTTCGGAGATTCTGACTATCGGCAGCGGCTCATTTTGCATGAGACTGTCAAATATTGATTTCGTTACATCCTCTTCTTTCATGAGAGAGGTTGTTAGGTTCTGTTGGCTATCCATATCAACCAATAGAATACGTTTTCCTAAACGAGAAAGAGCCGCTCCCAAGTTTACGGTGGTCGTTGTTTTGCCGACTCCTCCTTTGTGGTTCACGACTGCTATAATCTTAACCATGTTTACAAGTTTACATATTTGTTTTCAAACTTATTTACAAGTAAGCAAGTTTACTTATTTATCTTGCAAAGATAATTAATACTCTATTATTTACAAAACTGATTAAGCCAAGTAGGTTTTAAAATAACATAAATTTTGTGATTTTATTAATATTTATTATCTTTGCGATTGAATCAAATACCATGACTCACTTTCAACGACAATTTTATTGTTCATGAATCCCGATAAGACTTTAAGGCTATCTAGCTATACAATCCAAGTAGAACTTAATGACCGCAAAAATCAAGTTCTGCTTATTCATGGTTATACTGGGGCTGTTGACATTGTATCAAAAGAGCTTGCATCTACGTTAAATCATTGTAACCAGCTACCAGAAAGTTGTATAGCGAAACTAACGGAGCGTGGTTATCTTACTTTTCAAGATGCGGAGGATGAGTATGCATATGTGCGCAGGATAGCTAATGTACTTTCAAGACGCAATAGTGTCCGAAAGAAGGATTTTACAATTATTGTTTCCTATTGTTGTAATTTCAAATGGATCCAATTGCATTAGGCACAGCCGCTGACTCTGCAATGCAACTATCTACTGAATGTTTTACTTGTACGCTCTGTTTTACTTGTGGTGAATTTTTATAAGCAATTTTGGCTTCTGTCATTAATAACCATTCACACTCTGTTTTGCTCAGCCCAAAACAGAGTGAATGGTTATGTGACTTCTGAAAACGGGGAAAGGGTTGAGTTTGCAATAGTAAAAATAATGAGTTCTGATTCATCGTATATAGCCCATGCAATGACTGATTCCATTGGCTTTTATGATATATCTGAATTCAATATTAATGATGGTATTCTCCAAATCTCAGCTTTTGGATATATTCCCCAAACTATACCATTTCATATTTTAACTAATCCCACCATTAAAAATTTTTTTCTACAACCACAATCAAACCAATTAAAAGAGGTAACTATAACAGGGAATAATATTATCCGTTCAAAAGACGGACATCTCATAGCACTACCCACAAAATCTGAAAAACGGCATTCCTTTGGTGGTATTGACCTATTGGCAAATATAATGATTCCAGGAATAACAGTAGACCGTATTTCAGGAGCTGTCTCAGCCGTGTTTGGCGAAGCTGCTCTATATATTAATGGCATTAAAGCTACTATTCCGGCAGTAAAAGCACTACGAGTTGCTGACATAGTAAAAATTGAATATTATGACACCCCCACAAATCAATATGTTGGGGAAAACGCTGTGATTAATTATGTGGTAAAACAATATAACTCCGGAGGATTCGGTAATATCAATGCACAACAAAATATAGGATTTTTAGGAGGTAATTATGGATTTTCAGGCAAGATAGCGCACAATAACACTACTATACAAGCATTTGGAGACTACAATATAAATCAAATGGAGTCTGACAGGAAAGACGGATATATCAATTATAATTTTAAGGAGGGCCATTATAAAGAACAAATTGTGGGCATAGATGGTAAATCAAGGACAAACAATGGAAGCATCCATATAGATGTTACTAACACCACCAAAGCACGAACACTTCAAGGAGGTATATACCTGAGCAATAGTGATGCTTCAAGCAATACGGTAGAGAAGCAACCCGACAATTCATATCAGAACAAGAACTCATCTGACCGAATAAACTATATAGCGACTAAATTATATACAAGATTCATCCTTGTCAAGAAACAAACTCTTGACATAAACTTGAATGGCTCCTATGCCTATAATAAATATTCTTATGAGTTTGATAACTTCTCATCAAATTATCAAACTCGAACGTCAAATGACCTGTGGAACTTAGATTTAACAACCACTTATACCATAAAATTCAACTCTAATAATTCTTTAGCCGCAAAATTTATTAATCTGTACAAAAATAACAAAGCTCAATATTCCGGGTCAAACATACCATCTTCTGAATTATGGAGCAATGAAGAAATATTTTTTGTGCAGTATTCTCATAAAGTATCCGACAAAGTCCGCATTTCATTTCAACCTGGCATATCCGCATTGCAATATCAACAAAAGCTGGGTGATAAAATAAGCACATTCTCCCCCAGACTTGACACTCGTCTCACAGTCAACCTACCCCAAGGGCAATACATCGTGACCTCCTGCAACATAGGCAATTCATTTCCAAATATTGCCAGTTTAACTACGGCAGAGCAACCTGTCAACAATCTTCATGTTATTAGAGGTAATCCTTATATAGACAACACCAAGCTATATAAACTCATGACTATTTATGGCAAAAACACTAATAAATTCGGATTACAAGCTATCGCACAATATCAGTACAACCATCACATACCCATTAGCTCGTATGTTCAGGAGGACAATGTCATTATAGAAAGTTGGAGTACAGACGAAGATGCTCACTATTTTAATTCTTTCGTATCATTTTCCTACCGTCCCATTAAAACGGTAACCCTTCAACTCTCTGGCGGTTATAATCTGTACAATTATACAGGTGTTCAATCTGCCAAGACTCACGGGCTCGACTGTAAGTTGGATTTTATATATTATTATCATAATGTTGCCCTCAATGCATTCATAAACACTCCGCAAAAAGTTATGGGAATGGATCTTGCAAGGGTAGAAACGCCCTGGAAATATGGCGCAAGAATAAACTATAACATTGGACAATGGCTAATTGAGATTGGGATAAACAATCCTTTTTTAAAGGGGAATAAATATGGTTTCAAATCATATAATCAGATTTATAATTATAACTATAAGTTAACTTCACGTTCTGCCGGATGCTCAGGTTTTATTAAACTTGCTTTCAATTTCGAGTTTGGGAAGCACATCAAACGTAGTGAGATAGAAAAGCAGAAAATAGAGATTGAAAATACTATTTTAAAAGTCCACTAATGGAACCATACGATAAAATAACACCAATTACTCCATCTAGTCAATTAGACATCAATACAGAGTTTATAATATCTATCCAAGATAGATATTATAAACTAAGCAAACAGGCGTTCTTATTGGTTCTTTGTCTATCACATGGAGAAGATATGGATTCTGCGATCACCTCATATCAAAAAAAGAGTGGCTCTTCTTACTCAAGGAAACAAATATCATATGTTATTGAAAATGCAATCAATCCAATCATATATAATAATGTCATTGAGCCCAAGAAACCTCTCGGTTTTATATTTAAACGCTCTATATTTTCAGCACAAACAGTAAGGACTATTTCTAAACCGCTCTCCCCCCTATTTAATAAATACATAATAGTATGCATGTTAATATTAGCCGTAATATTAAATACGGTATATCTACTTCAACCTAACATATTACATTATAATGGACATATTGGTCTTGAGGGGATACTAGTAATATTCAGCATTACCATCTTGTCTTCATTATTTCATGAATTTGGACATGCTTCTGCTTGTATTAGATATGGTGTATTAGAAACCTTCTTTTTGAAATTCGTTGAATATGGAAAGTCATCTTCGATCGTCTTAGTGATTGAAAATATGGAAGAGTCTATCACATTAGATTTGGATGCTACTGTATCATGCTTGGTCATCGAATAACTACCATATTCTGTTACAAGGGCACACCATGCATGACCATTACGGCTATAGTTACTCCATTGAGGGACAATATCTATTGCCACTGGAATACCCAAAGATCTCATCACAGCAACTTCATATGCACACCCCTGGAAACAACTTCCTGTCCCAAAAACTTCCAGATATTTCAATGGAGCAGTATATGGTATTCCCAAAGAACTATTTCGAAAACGTCTCATAATTTCACAATGAATGGTCTCGTAAGCTCTAATGAGATTATCCTCTTTCTCAATAAATTTTTCATATTGATTCTTTAAATGCTCCCTCCAACCTGCTACAAACTTCTCTTCAGTTACTCTATATGGCAATATATAGTTGCAAAACAAATCAAATGAGACAGAATCCTTCCAAGGCGATTCCATCCACGTTGTAAAAGCCATATCAATGTTATCAATAATATCTTTAGCAGACATAAATACAGCATCTTCGGTTTTAGAGACCTGATCCGATTGTGATAAAGTTGTCCATAAATTTCGCAACTCTTCATCCGAATATTTTTTGTTTTTCGCCAATTCTATCAACGAATCTAATGCTATACTCTTTACTTCGTTATGCCCTTTCATATTGGCTATCAAAAACCGTGCTGCTTGCTGGTAGATACTATCTTTTTTAGAATAATAATGCAAAACATCCATTAATTCAGACTGGTTATCACCTGCAATTTCAAAAGTTTGCGTCATTTCTCTCGAGCCACAAGAAGCAATGAACGCCCAAATAAGCAGAATCATTAAATTTTGTTTCATATTGAATTGAGTGTTAATTCGCTTTTACAAATTTCATACAAATATAGCAAACAATCAACATTATGCAAATTCATAAAACTTTTCAATTAAAATTCTTTATTGCACAATCTCAAAAACACTCGTTTTTGGGATTATGCTCCATAGTCTATCAGTGGGAATTGGTTGATTTTAAAATGAGTCTCAAAACCCATCTATATTTCATCGTCTCATATATATAAACTTATCCTTTTTTGAAACTTTTCAACTACTTGTTGCTGATACAAACCTTTTTCGTATCTTTGCATCATATACAGTTCTAATATGTCAACCATCCAAATAAAATCTATTGGGCCAATAAGAGACTCTGGTGTTATCCAACTTCAGACTATTAATCTATTCATTGGTAAACAAAGTACCGGAAAAAGTACTTTGTTAAAGATTATAAGCCATTGCAGATGGATAGAAAAATTACTTTGTATCGGTAAACCGAAAAATGGAAGAGGTGTAAAATATGCATACACTCACCATTATCGTTTTATCCAAGAATTGATAAAATTTTATCGTTTTGATTCAAAATTTTTCAATGCTAATAGCGAAATAAGATATGTAGGTGACACATATCGAATTGATTTTATTGGAGGAATTAAAACCAATGCAAGAATAGAAGTATTAGAGAATTCTGAGCCATATAATGTAAAATTGAGCTTTATTCCATCTGAAAGAAATCTTATTTCAGCAATAAAAGACATTGAATCTTGGTATCGTCCTAAAGATTTTGATGTACTGTTTAATTTTATCTTTGAATGGGATGAGGTAAGAGAAACCTATACTCCTAGTAATGCTCTTCGGCTTGTTGTAACTCCCAAATTAGAATACTATTATGACAAATCCAAAGGAGAACAACTACGTACTATTGACGAAAGAAAGGAATTTTCACCATTTTACGCATCTAGTGGGGTCCAGTCCGCGTTACCATTGGAAGTCATGGTCAATGCTCTAGTTGAAACAGTCGGTTCCAAAGCTAATCTAAGCAAATCCGATTTAATGGACATAGTTTCGGCTATTATTGAAGAAAATGCTACTTTTAATAAAGATTCTATCGAAAGTAAAATAGCGAAAGATCTTTTAATTTATAAAGGTGCCATATTCTTTATTGAGGAACCGGAACAAAACTTATTCCCAGAATCTCAAGCAAAGCTCCTGTACCACATAGCAGCTTCTATAAAAACTGCAAATTGTAAATTAGAATCTGGACACAGCATGGTATCAATAGCCACCCATAGTCCATATATATTATCCGCATTGAATGTCTTGATGGCAGCCTCTGAAGCCTATGCGATAGACCCGGAACGGACTACAGAAATAGTGCCAAAACAATGCATTCTTGATAAAGGTAGCATAGCAGCATACTACATATCTGAAGATGGATTTGTTACTAATGCTGTAGATAATGATATATATATGGTTAACGGAACATATATTGATAGAGAATCTCAATATGTAGAAGATGCTCTTGACCGTCTTAACGATATAATTTGTCAAATATGAAAGAGTCTCTTCATTCTGTTCTAGAAAGAAGTTTTGCGCC
>RIBL01000042.1 GCA_003762875.1 Muribaculaceae bacterium Isolate-110 (HZI)
GATATGACGCTTCGCTCGGCGGGGGTGAGTGCCCTGCCGAGGTGGCGTGAGAAGCCGTGACACCAGATGTCGGGTATGCGTGGCTTGCGTGGCTGATGGGTTGTGATGAGCCTCCTTGCGTGCATGTCTGCTTTTTTGTAGGCAAAGGTAGTGCGGAAGGGGGCGGGTGGGGTGCGGTAATGTCGCGCTGTGGGCCGAGCTGAAGCTCGGAGGCGGGGACAAAGCTTCGCGCTTTTTTCAAAGGGTGGCCGGATGGGCCAAATGGGGCTAATGGGTGGGGCTGGGATTCGCGCTTCCGCGCTCACACTTTTCAAAGGGTGGCGGGGATGGTGGCAATGGGCCGGATGGGTCGAATGGGGCTAATGGGGCAAATGGACGGGGCTGAGTCGGGCTGATGGCTGAATCGGGCGATTTTTTGGTGAAAAAAGTGGCGTGGGGATTTGGGGGAATGGGGGATTATTGCTACCTTTGCACCGCCATTACGAATACAGGCGTCCTACCAACGTCAATTAAATGATTCGTTAACAATTTAACCGCAATACTAAAATGAAAGCAGACATCCATCCCTCCAACTACCGTGAAGTAGTATTCAAGGACATGTCAAACGATGAGATCTTCATCACTCGTTCCACTGTAGCCACCCGCGAGGAAATCGAGGTTGACGGTGTTACCTATCCTCTGGTGAAACTTGAAATCACCAGCTCGTCACACCCCTTCTTCACCGGCAAGCAGAAGCTCGTCGATACCGCAGGTCGTGTGGATAAGTTCATGAGCCGTTACGGCAACCGCAACAAGAAGAAGTAATCTCAGCGTCAAGAGATACAAGCGGACAAAAGACACAAAAGAAGCGGAGGTCCCGGATAGAACCGGCCCGATGTTTCTTTTGTGTCTTTTTTGCAGTGGGTATTTTTTTCGCTATCTTTGTAGAAAATTTCAATCCGAACAGTTATTTATGTCCGATAATTCACTTTTAGCACGACTGGATGGCATCGAGGCGCGTTTTGAGGAGGTAAGCACTCTGATTACCGACCCTGCCGTAATCCAGGATATGAAGCGTTATGTCCGTCTGACCAAAGAGTATAAAGACCTTGAAAAACTTACGGCCGTCACTCGCCGTTACCGCACTCTGCTCGGAAATATCGAGGAGGCGCGTGAGGTGCTCGGCTCGGAGTCAGACGCCGAGTTGCGTCAGATGGCCAAGGATGAGCTTGACGAGGCTACGGATGCTCTGCCCGCGCTTGAGGAGGAGATTAAGCTCCTGCTTGTGCCGGCTGACCCGGAGGATTCGAAGAATGTGGTGCTTGAGATTCGTGGCGGAACAGGCGGTGACGAAGCTGCCATATTTGCCGGAGATCTTTTCAAGATGTATTCCAAGTATTGCGAGTCGAAGGGATGGTCGGTGGCTGTTACGAGCTGTAGCGAGGGAGCCGCGGGCGGATATAAGGAAATCGTGGTGAGCGTTACGGGCGACAATGTGTATGGCACGATGAAATATGAGTCGGGCGTGCACCGTGTGCAGCGTGTGCCGGCCACTGAGACCCAGGGCCGTGTGCATACTTCAGCGGCTACGGTAGCTGTGTTGCCCGAGGCCGAGGCCTTTGACGTGGAAATCAACGAGGGCGAAATCAAGTGGGATACATTCCGCTCGGGCGGAGCCGGCGGCCAGAATGTCAACAAGGTAGAGTCGGGCGTGCGTCTGCGCTACATGTGGCGCAATCCCAATACCGGCGAGACCGAGGAGATACTTATAGAGTGTACGGAGACCCGCGATCAGCCCAAGAACAAGGAGCGTGCTCTGAGCCGTCTGCGCACGTTCATATATGACAAGGAACATCAGAAGTATATCGACGATATAGCCTCGCGCCGCAAGACTATGGTGTCGACGGGTGACCGTTCGGCCAAGATACGTACCTACAACTATCCGCAGGGTCGTATCACAGACCACCGTATCAATTATACCATATATAATCTGCAGGCATTTATGGACGGAGACATACAGGATGTCATCGACCAGCTCACCATTGCCGAGAATGCCGAGAAACTCAAGGCAGCCGAACTTTAGCAGGCAATTCTATCCCGCTATTATTCCGGCAGTTGCCATTCAAATCACAGTGTAACCAAAACCAATCAGCATGGAAACTCCTCCTCCCTACATCGGTGAAGACAACCTGCACCGTAAGTCGAAGATTTCGGCCGATATGCTTGTGCAGGCGTTTCGCGGCGCGTGGTCGCGATTTCCTGTCACGATGATTTATGTGATGTATGCTACCGTTTGGGCCATCGTATATATTATCGGTGAAGGTAAGTTTGTGCGTGGCAGCGAACGTGTGGTCGGCGCGCTGTGGTATCTCGGCGGGGTCGGCATACCCTTGTCACTTGCGGTGACACTGTGGTGTGAATATCTCGGACGTCAGTTGAAGTGGCCTATGATTGTGGCAAATGTGCTGCTATGGGCCGACTGTGTCTATATCCTCATCTCCGACACTGTGATTGGCGATGCTTTTGTAATAGGACGCGTAGCTGTGGTGACGGCTTTGTGTGTGGCCATCCTGTTTGTGCCTTCGCGCAGACTGTGGGCATGGAATTATACCAACCGTCAGACCTGCGGGCTTATCACAGCCGGAGTCTTCTCTTGGGCGTTCAGTCTGGCAGTCTCCATTATATGGATGACTGTCATAAGTCTGTTTGACATCAAAGACGGGTTTACGTCAATGACGTGTGCAATGGTGGTATGCACTGCCATGATTCCCACTGTGATATTTCTCCATCTCATACCGCGCCGTGACGAGGTCGAGGCGACAGAGGGTGTGTATAAGGCATCGAAATTTCAGTGTGGCACGGCCAAATATTTCGTGTTGATGATCACGGCCGTATATATGTGCATACTGTATGTCTACGGAGCCAAGATACTCTTCACGTGGGATTTGCCCCGAGGCGTGCTTACGTTTGCCGTGTCAGGCCTATCGCTTGCCGTGCTCGTGTCGATGTTTATGCTCGAAGGTGTAAGGCGTACCCATCCAACCGACACCCTTACACTCAGGGCTTTGCGCATATTGCCGGTGGCCATGCTGCCGCTGCTGGTGCTTATGAGTGTAGGGCTTGCCTATCGTGTGAACCAGTACGGGATCACACCCACACGGCTTTATGTCATAACGTTCAATCTGTGGTGTTATGCCGTGTTCGGTTATCTGAGTCTGCGGCGCACCCGCACATATAACGGAGTGGCCATCTCGTTTGCAGTGGTGTTTTTCGCCACCTCGATACTCCCATATGCCAATCTTACAGACATCGGAGAGTTTATGCAGCGCGAAAGCGATGATATGGACGATGTTCATGTAGAGACTGTCGAGCTTACAGCCGGCGATTTCAGCAACCATATCATCAAAACGATGTCAAGTTGGGTGGCGATCCCCGAAGGGTATGACAATGTGCAACGCAAGGATTGGAACGTGTTTATGCCCAAAACAATAGAGGACGGTGTGCTGATCGTAGACATCGGCTGCGGGATAAAGGTGCCTGTCGACAGCATCATGAAAATGAAATCATCGGAAAGCATGGTGCAACCGGTGATATTGCATCAGGCTTCGGGCCGTTCAGATACAATATATGTAGCATATGAAGTGAATGTGCATTACTCAGAACGTGAATGGAACGAGAGGCATAAAATCAACAGTCTCAACATGTCGGGCTACATATTTACCAAAAAAGAATAATCAATAAACACATATTTATATATAAGTTATGAACCGCGCAGAACTTCTTGAAAACATCCGTAAGAAAGGCTCGTTTCTTTGTGTAGGCCTTGATACCGACATCAAGAAAATCCCCGAGCATCTCCGTGATGTGGAGGACCCTATCTTTACGTTCAACAAAGCCATTATCGACGCTACCGCTCCCTATTGCGTGGCCTATAAGCCCAACACAGCTTTCTATGAAAGCCTCGGAGTGGAGGGCTGGCAGGCTCTTGACCGTACAGTGAAATATATACGTGAGAATTATCCCGATCAGCTCATAATCGCCGACGCCAAGCGCGGCGACATAGGCAACACATCGTCGCTCTACGCCCGTGCTTTTTTTGAGAATATGGGAGTCGATGCCATCACGGTGGCACCCTATATGGGTTTTGACAGCGTGAAGCCGTTTATGGATTATGAGGGCCGTTGGGTGATATTGCTCGCACTTACATCCAATCCCGGCAGCCGTGACTTCCAGTTTCTGACCGACATGACCGGCACACGCCTGTTTGAGCACGTGCTGGAGACCGCCCGCAAGTGGGGCAACGAGGACCAACTGATGTTTGTGGTCGGAGCTACCCAGGGCGCGATGTTCTCGGAGGTGCGTCGTGTGGCACCCGACAACTTCCTGCTTGTGCCCGGTGTGGGTGCGCAGGGCGGAAGTCTTGACGAAGTGGCCAAGTGGGGCATGACCCGCAAGTGTGGCCTCATAGTCAACTCATCGCGCGGCATTATCTATGCCTCCACAGGTGAGGATTTCGCTGAAGTCGCCGCAGCCGAGGCCCGTAAGCTCCGCGACCATATGACTATGCTTCTTTCGGCTCATGGAGTAATCTAAGAGAACATAGTTAAAAAAAACCGACCGGAGTACAGAAGAGCTCTTCTGTACTCCGGTCGGTTTTTTATACGGATGTCAATCAGTTCATGAGGAGCACTATGACCACACCCCAGAGGATCAGTAGGGTGTTGCCGATGGCATAGGTGACGGTGTAGCCCATCGCGGGGATGGAACTGCCTATGGCATCCTGTATGGCTCCGAGCGAGGCAGTAGTGGTGCGGCTGCCTGCGCAACATCCGAGGTTGATAGCAGCCGGGAATTTGAAGATTTTCTTACCGATTATCACGCCAAGCACAAGCGGGATTGTAGTGCAGATGGCACCCATGACAAAGAGCATCCAGCCGACCTGTTGGAGACCACTCACAAATGAGGGGCCGGAGTTGATGCCGATGACAGCGATAAACATGTTGAGGCCGAGGTTGTTGAGCAGCCATATCGACTGGCTCGGGATGCGTCCCCATGTGGGACGTCTGGAGCGCAGCCATCCGAAGAAGAGGCCGGCTATGAGCGCGCCGCCGCTGGTGCTCAGGCTGACAGGCACTTTACCAAGGTGGAGGGTGAGCAGGCCTATGATGCCACCGATAAATATGCCGAGTCCCACAAGGATAAGGTCAGACTTGTCGGAAAGCTTCTCGGCATATCCAAGGGCGGGTGAGGCAATCTCGATCTCGTTTTTGAGACCGACAATGGTCATGACATCGCCGGGACACAGTTTTACCTGAGCGAGAACGGGGATAGGCGCGCCGCCGCGGGTGATGCTCTTGATGGAGACGCCATACATCTCTTTCATAGCACGTATCTGGTCGACAGTCTTGCCTGCCGCGCCCTTTTTGGATACCGTAACCTGGACCTGTTCGGCAGGAAACGACAGCAGTTCGGCATCGTTGATTTCTGAGCCGATCCACTGCTCGTCGCCGATAATGAACTGACGTCGGCCGCTGAGCACAATCTCATCGCCTTTGGCGATACGAAGGTCGGGGGCTGTCTCCATCACTTTGCCATCCTGACGCACTCGCTCCACAAACAGGCGGCGTCCCTGATCGGCCAGATAGGACTCAATCTCCAAGATGCTTTTGGGCGTGTCGAAGAAGTCGGCTTCCACGCGATAGGCTCGGAAAGCCACAGGACGAAGAGCGTTGATGTAGTTAGGGTCGGAGAAAGCCGAGCCTTGATTCATCTGCTTCTCAAGCTCGGCAGTCTCGGCCTTAACTTTCTTGATGCCTCCGAGCAGAACCGGACCGAGGTTGGCGAGTATGTAAGCCGAACCGATGGTGCCGAACACATAGGTTACGGCATAGCATACAGGCATGATTTCAATCCAGGCTTTCTTGTCGGCGGCCGAGACGTTGAGCGAGTTGAGCGTGTCGGAGCCGACACCGATTATGGCCGACATCGTCTGCGAGCCGGCAAGAAGGCCGAGGGCTTCGCCGGTGTCGTAGTGCATCAGGAGTGCCACTATCCATGTAGTCAGGAGGCACAGCACGCACAGCACGCAGGCAAACAATACCTGCTTAATGCCGTCGCCCTTGAGAGCATGAAAAAACTGCGGGCCGACGCTGTAACCGATGGCGAAGAGGAAGAGGAGAAAGAACGCGTTTTTGATAGGGCCCGGAATCGGAATGTCAAGCTGTCCGATGAGCACTCCGACAAGGAGCACCGAGGTGACATTGCCCAGCGAGAAAGACTTGTATTTCAACTGGCCTACAAGAAAGCCGAGTCCCAAGGTGAGAAAGATGGCAAGGGACGGATTGTTTTGGAGTGATTCTACAAACCAGTGCATAGATTGAAACGGATTATTGATTATGCAATGAGAGGATATTTTTTTATGTAGATAAACAATCGTCTGTGGCATAAAGTTAGAGTCACGGGACAAATAATGAATAATAAAATGAGTGGCGGTGAAAATTTATGGTATATTGATTGATTTTTGTTAGAAATTCGCTATATTTGCATATTAAAACGAAAATTTTAACAGAATCATGGATAAAGAGTTAGACTGGAGTAACCTGTCATTTGGCTATATCCCAACAGATTACAATGTACGTTGCTATTATCGTGACGGCAAGTGGGGCGAGATAGAAGTCTCTCAGAGCGAAGAGGTGAACATGCATATCGCCGCCACCTGTCTGCATTACGGACAGGAGATATTCGAGGGCCTGAAGGCCTTCAGAGGCAAGGATGGTAAAATCCGTATCTTCCGCCTCGAGGAGAATGCACGCCGTCTTCGCGAGTCGGCCAAGGGTATCCTTATGGAACCGCTGCCCGAGGAGCTGTTTAAGGAGATGGTAATAAAAGTGGTGAAGCTCAACGAGCGTTTTGTGCCCCCTTACGGTTCGGGCGCGTCGCTTTACATCCGTCCGATCGAGCTGGGCATGTCGGCTCAGGTAGGGGTCAAGCCCGCTACGGAATATCTGTTTATGATTCTTGTCACACCCGTAGGGCCTTACTTCAAGACCGGATTCAAACCGACCAATATCTGCATCATGCGCCAGTATGACCGCGTGGCTCCTAACGGCACAGGTCTTTGGAAAGTAGGTGGCAATTATGCCGCATCGCTCACTGCCGGTGAGCATGCCCATGAGCTTGGCTACTCAGCCGTGCTGTATCTCGACCCTAAGGAGAAGAAATATCTCGATGAGTGCGGCCCTGCCAACTTTATGGCCATCAAGAACGGAGTCTATATCACACCTGCGTCCAACTCGATACTTCCCTCTATCACCAACAAGAGCCTCATGCAACTTGCCGAGGATATGGGTATCAAGGTAGAACGCCGCCACATCACCGTGGATGAGCTTGAAGAGCTTGACGAGGCCGCTGCTGTCGGCACCGCCGCCGTGGCTTCGCCCGTAGGCGAGATTGATGACCTCGACACCGGCAAGAAGTATGTAATTTCCAAAAACGGGGAGCCCGGTCCGATCACCACACGTCTCTATGAGACCCTCAACGCTATCCGTCTCGGTGAAATCGAGGACAAGCACGGATGGTGTACAATAGTTGAATAATATACTTCATGACATATCAGCAAGTCATTGACAGATATTACCCGCCGGAGACTCTCCGGCGGGTAATATATATGCGCCATTGCGAGGCTGTGGCGCAGCTCGCGCTCGAGATTGCCGAAAAAAAAGCATTGCCGCTTGAGCGTGACGACATACGTGAGGCGGCGATGCTTCATGATATAGGTATATTTCTTACCGATGCTCCCGATATAGACTGTCATGGCGAGGAGCCATATATAATGCACGGGGTGCTCGGGGGAAGACTGATAAGAAATGAAGGGTTGGGCGAGAAGTATGCCCTGGTGGCCGAGCGTCACACTGGAGCCGGAATCTCGGATGAAGATATAAAGAATCAGTCGCTTCCGTTGCCCCCCGGTCAATATATGCCGGAGACGTTGTTGGAACGGCTTGTGTGTTACGCCGACAAGTTTTACTCCAAGAGTGGTGATATGAAGCGTAAATCACTTGACCGTGTCGTTGCGTCAATGAAGCGTATTTCTGACTCGACACTTGACAGATTCATGGTTCTGCACACAGAGTTTGAATAGATAATATAAAATAACAGTTGAGGCGTTTTTAATTACAATTGAAGTAATTAAAAACGCCTCAACTGTTATTTTTGACCTGAGACTCTATTCGTAGCGTATGGCTTCGATGGGGTCGAGATTGGATGCCTTTTGGGCGGGATACCACCCGAAGAAGATGCCGGTGACGGTACATACCGCAAACGATAGCACTACAGAGTAGAGCTGTATGGCCACCGGCCAGTTGGCTATGACTGTCACAAGCCATGAGGCTATGATGCCGAGGATGATACCTATCACACCACCGGTGACACTTATTATCACCGCCTCGATAAGAAATTGTGACAGTATGTCAATACCTCGTGCTCCTATCGACATACGTAATCCTATCTCGCGTGTGCGCTCGGTCACCGATACATACATGATGTTCATGATGCCGATGCCGCCGACGAGGAGTGAGATGCCGGCTATACAGGCGAGCAGGACTGTCATCATGTCGGAGGTGGAGTTCATCATCTGGCTGAGTTCCTGCTGGGAGCGTATCTCAAAGTTATTGTCGGCATCCTCTTTCAGACGATGGTTGGCGCGTAGCACCTCGGTAATGTTGTCGATGGTCTCCTCGGTCTGCGACTCGTCGACCGCACTCGCGAACAGTTCCTGAAGATAGTCGACAGCAAGTATGCGCTTCATCACAGTGGTGTAGGGGGCTATCACCACATCGTCCTGGTCCTGGCCCATTGAATTGGTGCCTTTTGACTCAAGAACACCAATGACGGTCAGCGGTATTTTGCCGAATCGTACCACACGGCCCACGGGGTCCTCTCCGTTGGAGAAGAGATTGTCGACCACGGTCTTGCCGAGGATACACACTTTGGCAGCCGACTTGATGTCCTGCTCGGAAAATATCGAACCGTCCTTGACCTTGAGTTTGCGTATGTCAAGATATTCGGGTGTCACTCCATTGACGCTTGAGGGATAGTTGTTGTTGCCGTTGACGAGCTGTCCGCTCGAGTTGACCATCGGGGATACGGCTGCCACTCCCGGGACTGATTTCAAGGATTCGTAGTCCTCGATCTTGAGGGTCTGCATGTCTTCGGCATTCTGACGCACACCTCCGCGCTGCATATTGCCGGGTCGAATCATTATCATGTTGGAGCCCATCTCGGAAATCTGGGCCTTGATGCTGTTTTTGGAGCCTTGGCCTATGGCGAGCATGGTGATGACCGAGGCTACGCCTATGATGATGCCGAGCATGGTCAGAAAGCACCTCAGCTTGTTATTGTTGAGGGCTTTGAGAGCTATTTTGAGTAGGTTGGCTAATTTCATGGTCAGTCGTTGTCGGTTGGCAGTGCTTCGTAGGCCTCGCGAGCCGATGCCGGAGCGGGGTTATAAGTGTCCGAGACCACCTTGCCGTCGCGCAACACGATGTTGCGTGACGAGTAGAGGGCGAGTTCGGGATTGTGGGTCACGAATATTATGGTACGTCCGCGTCTGTGCAGTTCCTGGAAGAGAGTGAGGATGCTGAACGACGTGCGTGTGTCAAGATTGCCTGTCGCCTCGTCGGCAAGTATTATCACCGGGTCGTTGACCAGCGCGCGGGCAATTGCCACGCGTTGCTGCTGGCCACCCGACATTTGGTTGCTCTTGTGATAGAGACGGTCTTGCAGGCCTACAGCCTCGAGGGCCTTGACGGCTCTCTCCCGACGCTCCCTTGCTGACACCGAGGAGTTGTAGAGCAGAGGGAGTTCCACATTTTCGATAGATGTGGTTTTGGGCAGGAGGTTGTAGTTTTGAAACACAAATCCGATTTTGCGGTTGCGCGTGACAGCGCGCTGATTTTTGCTCATCGACTGTACCGACACTCCGTCAAGGATATACTCGCCCGAGGTGGGAGTGTCAAGACAGCCGAGCAGATTGAGCAGTGTTGATTTGCCCGAGCCGGATGTGCCCATGATGGTGACAAATTCGCCCTCGGCTATTGAGAACGACACCCCGCGCAGAGCCTTGACGCGCTCGCCGCCCACCATAAACTCACGGCGCAGCTTGTCGACACGAATTATTTCTTTATTTTCGTTCATAGTGGGAAGTCTCCTATTTTTTGTTTTTATTGCGTCCCGGTGGCTGGGGGGCGAAGGGGCTTCGCTGAGCCTCGGTGTTGGCTGTGGCGACAGCCGATTCGGTGTAACCGACGGCTACGGATGTGCCTTCGGAAAGTCCGCTCAGTATCTGAGTCTTTATGCCGTTTGATTCGCCGATTTTCACTACGGTTGGCACGAGCGACATGCCGTCGACAACCCATACGTATCGTTCGTCTTTGGCCAGGCCCGAGCGGTCGGGGGTGCCTGTCGGCTGCGGAAGTTTTTCATTGCCGTCATTCTCTTCCGGCTCAAATTTGAAGGCCTGGGCCGGGAGGAGCAGGAGATTCTGTTCGCGTATCACATAGATAGTAAGGTTGGCGGTCAGGCCGGGTATGAGTTTGTGCTCCGGATTGGCAGCGGCAACCACCACTTCATATGTCACGACGTTGCTCTCGGTGGTGGGGCTGAGACGCACCTGTGTGACTTTGCCCTCGAAGAGATCATCGGGATAAGCGTCGACCGAGAATGTCACGTCCTGGCCTACTTTTACACGGCCTATGTCGGCCTCGTCTACATTGCCTATCACTTGCATGTTGTCAAGGTCGGCGATGGTGTAGAGATTGGCCACGTTCATGCTCGACACAACGGTCTGGCCTACCTCGACCTCACGCGAGATTACAATGCCGTCGATTGGCGAGTAGATTTCAGCGTAGTTGAGGTTTTTTGCTGCGCGCACGCGGTCGGCCTTGGCTTTGTCATAGGAAGTCTTTGACACCTCGAGGTCTTTTTGCGTGGTCTGAAATTCATAGTCGCTTATCAGTTGCTTGTCATGCAGAGCTTTGTCGCGGTTGTAGTTGGTGAGATTGTACTCATAGGTCACGCGGGCCGACTCGACATTGGCTTCGGCACTGTTGAGCTCGCTCTGGAGCAGAGTCTTCTCGATTTCGGCGATAAGCTGTCCTTTTGTCACGACTGAGTTGTAGTCGACATAGAGTTTGTCGATGATGCCGGTCACCTGTGTGCCGACGTCGACCTGTGTCACTGATTCAACTTCGCCGGTGGCTGTAACTGTCTCGGTGAGTTCGCCGAGTTCGGCCTTTACGGTCTCAATCTGCACTGCCGGTTCTTTGTCACAGGCACACAACAGGAGTGCCAGGGGCAGAGTGAGCGATAATCCTGATATTTTCATTCGAAAATATTTTTATTGTGAAGTGCTGATTTCCAACACTTCGTGTTTATAATATGTTTTTAGACACAACGAAAGATTAGCACGTGGCTTGGGGCTACATGCGGCTATTGGGTAGGCGTT
>RIBL01000043.1 GCA_003762875.1 Muribaculaceae bacterium Isolate-110 (HZI)
AAGCGCACCATCTCGAAGAGTTCATCCATGCCTTCGGGAAGACACATCCATATTGCATCTGCGGTTTTCATGCCACAAATTTAACACTTTTCTCTAAATTCATGCACTGGGTTTTCGGCTTGAGCCCAATAATGACATATTTGTATGGGAAGGCAGCTTTATTCGTTTCAGATTGATATCTCGCTTGAATGTTGCATCACCAAACTGTTTAACCGTTTCAGGTACAATAATTTCCTCAACTTCGTTACAATAATTTATAGAATAGACAGATGTATTGGTGTAAGTCTTATTAGTAACATCATTTGTTACAACCGCCGGTATGTCAGCTATTTTTTGAGGATTCCCCCAAACAAAGCCATCACATCTCACCACTCCATCGCCAATGATCTCCCATTCGTAACCCTCTGCCCTAAAAGCATAAGCGGAAACGCTAACTGCAAAAATCAGGAAGAACGAGATAACACATCTTCCAAACGTAAAATTTTTCATACTTTTCAAACTGCCACCGGGCTCTCCTCTTTGACTTCTGACTGGTTTTCTAACAAAAAGCGTGAGAGCCGTACCTGTTGCTCGCTCCACGGTTAGAGGCTCTGGCATGTGCCCATCTCAGTAGAACGAGCAAACATGCAGAAGCCTCACGCAGAATATGTGCATAATGCCGACGACACACGCTCGCGCGCTTGTCTCCGGCGGAATATACATATCCACAAGGCATCTACCGTTTGCTGCATTCCTGACTGAGATTTTGAAACTGCCAGATTTCTAACCGTCAAGAAAGAGCGTCAAGTAAACGCTTTTCAATAAATAATCAGCATCCCAAAATGGCATGCTATGTGTAGCAGCCACCCCACATAACCCTCGACCGGGCTTCTGCGAAACGGCCTGCTGTTGCAAAATTACTACATTTTCGTCTCTTTGCAACAACAAATAACTCAAAATCGTCAATACGCCATAAAATATAATCCAATGATGTGATGTCGTCGGCGACGACATCACATCATTGGATATTGGATTATATCGAATTGAGGAGGTCGATTTTACCTTCGTTGACCAGCTTCAATATGAGTTCGCCGAAAAGAGTGTTCTGCCAGGCAAACCATTCGCGGGTAAAGTGTGACGGGTCGTCGACATCAAACGACTCGTGCATGAAGCCGGTGTCGTTGTCAGTGTCGAGAAGCATTTTGAGGCACGTCCTGATCTCGTTATCGTCCTGCGAGGTGAATGCTTTCATCATTATGCTCATAGGCCACGCCATCCGATAACCGATATGCGGGCCGCCGATGCCTTCGCCTGCCTTGCCTTTAAAGAAGTAAGGGTTGCTGTCGCTCCAAACAAGGCGGCGGGTGTTCTGATAGACGGGGTCATTGACATCCACATCTCCCAGATAAGGCATAGCCAGGAGACTCGGCACATTGGCGTCGTCCATCAGCAGATGATTGCCGAAACCGTCCACCTCAAAGGCATAGACCGTACCATACTCGGGATGCTCGTATGTGGCGTGTCGCCTCAACGCATCCTCCACTTCATCGGCCAGTGACGAGCATCGGGCGGCAAGGGCTGTATCCCCGTTGACTTCACGGAGTATTTCGGCCGCCTTGCGCAGCGAGGTCACGGCAAAGAAATTGGAGGGCACAAGAAACTGCAGCACGGTGGCGTCGTCAGACGGACGAAACGACGATACGATGAGGCCACACCCCTTGACGGGTGCTCCATATCCGTCGTTGCTGAGAGTGTCGAAAGGACGTTCGGTCCTACGCTGAAACTTGTAAGGCCCGTTGCCATACTTGCGCTGCTGGGCGAGAAAGGTGTCAAGAATACGGGCGATGGCCTGAAGCCACACGTTGTCAAAGATGCTGTCGTCGCCTGTCACCTTCCAGTATTCATAAGCAAGACGTATGGGATAACACAGCGAGTCGATTTCCCATTTACGCTCATGCACTTCGGGTATCATGTCGGTATAATCGGACTGCCATTCACCCCCGACCGGTCCGTCATTAAACGCATTGGCATACGGGTCAAGGAGTATGCATTTGAACTGACGGCGTATCACCCCCTCGACCATGGCCCGCAATTCGGCATCGTTCTCAGCAAGCCGTACATAGGGCCATACCTGTGCTCCGGAGTCGCGGAGCCACATGGCGTGTATGTCGCCTGTATATACAAACGTGTCGGGCTTGCCGTCATCGCCGATGCGGTGGTGGACGGTGGTGTCGATGGTGTTGGGAAAACAGTTTTCAAACATCCATGCGAGTTTAGGGTTCTTCAGCATGCCCTTGACACGTTTTATCTCCCTCTCCACAGCTTTGCTGGCGAAAAGACGATCGTTTTGCGCGGGCCGGAGCGTGGCCGAGTATCTGTCGGTGCGGACATTGGCCGTATTGTCGGCCACGCACACAGCAGCCGGCATAGCATCGGCTGCGGCGACTCCGAACATCAGCGCGGGAATAGCCAATAATATCTTAGCTGTCATATGGTCTCTATAATGGTTTAAGGCAATATCGCGAATATACGAAGAATAATCGAGATATCACGATTTTGTTTCAAAATATAGATGATTAATATCTAATCCACAAGATTTTGACCATTTTTACAACTATTTTTCTTGCAACAAAAGGACTGAAATGGTAAATTTGCATTCAATTCTTCAAGCCTAAATTATATGAGATATAAATTATTCGCATTGCTATTTGCTACAGCTTTTTCAGGCCTTTACGCTCAGACCCGCGAGCATATACTGTTTGACGACAATTGGGAATTTGCCTTTGGCAACGCCTCTGATCCGGCTAAGGATTTCGGATGTGGCACAGAATACTTCAACTATCTGACAAAAGCTGCTTCACAACACAACGAAGGCCCTTACAGTCTTGCTTTCAACAAATCGAAATGGGACGCTGAATGGAAATCCGTGACCCTTCCTCATGACTGGGTGGTGGATCTGCCTTTTGCAAACGAGGCAAGCCACAGCCACGGATACAAGACTGTGGGTTATAAGTATCCCGAGACGAGTGTCGGATGGTATCGCAAGACTTTTAAAATGTCGCCAGAGGACAAGGGGCGGCATATATCGCTGCAGTTTGACGGCATTTTCCGCGATGCCCGCATCTGGGTCAACGGCTTCTATCTTGGCAACGAGCCGAGCGGATATATCCCTCAGGTCTATGACATTTCGGAATATCTGAATTATGACGGCGACAATGTGGTGGCTGTCAGAGCCGACGCCACTCTCGAGGAGGGATGGTTTTATGAAGGAGCAGGCATATATCGCCATGTGTGGCTCGACAAGACCGACCCCGTGCATGTGGCTCCTTTCGGGACATTTGTCTCCTCCACTCTGACGCCCGACATGTCGGCGGCCCGTATTGACATCGAGTGTAAGGTCGACAACAAAGGGGTGACTCCGGCCTCCTACAGCCTGCTTCACAAGGTGGTGTCTCCCTCGGGTGAGACTGTGGCCGAGGTCGCGTTGCCCGAATGCGCGTTGCTGCCTAAAGAGGGCCGGGTCACATCAGGCAGCGTGACAGTAACCAATCCTGAGCTTTGGGATACTGAAAATCCCCGTCTTTATAAAGTCAACACTTCAGTCATTGTCGGCGGCAGGACGGTTGACGAATACTCGACGGCAATCGGTCTGCGAGATGTGAAATTTGATGCCGACAGCGGATTTGTGCTCAACGGACGCAGGGTGAAGCTCAAAGGTGTCAACATGCACCAGGACCACCCCGGAGTCGGAGCGGCTATACCTGACGCTCTGCAGGCTTTCAGACTTCGCGAGCTTAAGAAAATGGGTGTAAATGCCTATAGGGCAAGCCATAATCCGATGACTCCCGAAATGCTCGATGCGTGTGACAGCCTCGGGATACTCGTCATTGAAGAAAACCGTCTGATGGGAGTCAATGACGAACATATACGTCAACTGCGCGCCATGATTGAGCGCGACCGCAACCATCCGTCGATAATCCTCTGGAGTGTCGGCAACGAGGAGTGGGGCATCGAATGGAACGAGAAGGGCAACCTCATCGCGGAAGCCATGCGTGAATACTGCCACCGCATCGACCCCACGAGAATGATGAGTGCGGCTACGAGCGGCGGCCCTAACGTCGTTGTGCCCGTCGATGTGGCCGGCTACAACTACATCATGCAGAATCCGATGGAAGAGCACCGCCTGAATTATCCTGACCGCAAGGCCGTCGGGAGCGAGGAGACTTCGGGCTGCGGAACCCGCGGAATATATTATCCCGCTCATGACCGCGGACACATGGTGGCCCTCAACCGAGGCAAAGACCATCGTGACAGCACATACAACGTCATTGAGCGCGGCTGGAAATTCTATGACGAGCGTCCTTGGCTCGGAGGAGTGTTCTACTGGACAGGCTTTGACTACCGCGGAGAGCCTAATCCTATGAAATTTCCCGCGACAGGCTCGCAGTTCGGCATTCTCGACTACTGCGGTTTCCCGAAAGACGAGGCTTATTATCTGAAATCATGGTGGACCGACGAGCCTACACTGCACATATTCCCTCACTGGAATCTTGCCGGTCATGAAGGGGAGGATGTCAGCGTATGGGCCTACAGCAACGCCGATGAAGTCGAACTGTTTGTCAACGGGAAAAGTGTCGGACGAAAAGTCATGCCTAAAAACGGACATCTTGAATGGCAGACGGTGTATCGTCCGGGCAGCCTGAAGGCGGTCGGATATAAAAACGGCCGGAAAATTCTCACAAAAACAGTGGAGACAACCGGCAAGGCTGAAAAACTGCAACTTGAATGTGACCGCAATGCGATAGCTTCCGACAATCGCGACGTGGCAGTCGTCACTGTGAGACTGGTCGACAGAAAGGGCCGCTTTGTGCCCGATGCCAATGTCGGTCTTTCTATTTCGGTGGACGGGCCGGCGAGAATACTTGGCGTAGGCAACGGTGATCCGGCCTATCAGGCTTCAGAGCGTCCGTCGGAGCGCGGAGCCCGCTCGTATGAGGTCAGCACATTCAATGGCCTTGCCCAGATATTGCTGCAATCCGGCGGCGGTAAAGGACCCGTGACACTCACCATTTCCGGCGACGGACTTATGCCGTCAGATATTTCAGTGAAATGTGAATGACCCGCTCAATGTCTTTCATGCATAAAAAGTACGTCAAAGAGGCAAAACCATCTCAAACTGCCTGTTCATTAGATCAATATTCTTATCGGCGAGGAAGCCATGCAGCCGGGTGTCGTCAGACGGTATGTTGAGGATTTTTATAAAATCGGTAGCCATCACTGATACGACTTTCCGAAGCAATAGCGTGGCTATGCCTCTGCGCCGATATTCACTATCCACAGCTATCCGGGTCAAGTCGCCGGTGAGGCGGTCGGCCACGCAATATCCGACCAATCTGCCGTAATTAAAAGTGCCCAAGCATGTCACCCCCGCCCGACCCCTTACAATTGACTCAATCGTGTTTTGCCACGAGGGATAAAAGTCATCGAATGACTGCACTTGTCCCACAACATTTGTATCAATCGGTTCGATACGTATGCCGGCATCTTGCGCATAAGTGTCAAGATTGAAGATTTCGACAATGTTTTGTCTGAAACAGTCAAATTCACGAGTCGTTTCAAATCCTATTTTGCGATATACATCAATCGCCTTATGGTTGTTTTGAAGCACCTCAAGGAGATATCGCCTTATACCTGCCTCTTTTAAATATGGAAGAGAATAGTTAAAAATTTTTCCGGCTATACCCTGTCCTCGGAATTCTTTTACCGTAGCGGTGCCTGTGTCGTATGCCGTAGGAATACCGTTGAACAGTCCGATGCCGTTCAATGTAAACGCCACAATCCTGTCATCCGCAAAAGCTGCGAATGAGAGTCGCGGGGTGTAGCCACGCCTTGTGAGCATAGAGCGCACCTCATCTTTGTCGAAATGAATCTCATAGTCAGAAAACGCACTCTCAAAACTACAAAAAAGCGTGTCAAAATCTATATTTTCCAGACACCTTATTTCCATATCTTTTGATTATCCGCAATTATAATATTGTCTGATACACTCTTGTGCTTTCGCCCCAAGGATGGTGACAGCGGCCTATGCATGAGAAACCGAACTTTTCATAATAACCGATGTGGTCGGTACATAGATTCAATGTCCTGAATCCCATTCGCTCTGCATCATCTTTAGCTCTGTTAATCAGCAGTTTCCCAAAGTTATGACCTCTGTGAGATTGCTCTATATACAGAGCCGCCAACCACGGATATAAATCCATACGCGAGTTGAAATCATTTGTTATCAACCCCGCACAACCTATAATGTTGTCTCCGTCAAGCAAAAGATACCATTGAGGTAACGGATTATAGGCATCGATACACTTGCGGAGACAATCGTCATACACCTCCATTGATTCAGATGTAGCCCACTTGTCCTGAAAATAACGGATTGCCTTTTCAAGATATTCAGGTCGTTTTCTGATTGAAATGATGTCTATTTTATCGAATTGTTCCATATGCAAAGATAATCATTTTTCATCATTTCTGCTTTGTGGCTAAAGAGATAAGGACTAAAATTTTTATCGTGATATATTTATTGATTTGATCACTTTGCATGGATTGCCGACAGCAATAGTGTTTTCAGGAATATCCTTTGTCACAACACTTCCTGCGCCTATGGTGCAATTATTGCCAATCGTCACGCCGGGAAGCACTGTAACATTCGCTCCAATCCATACATTATTACCTATTATGATTGGACGCGCAAACTCAAGGCCTTTGTTTCGTTCGATAGGGTCAAGAGGATGTCCGGCTGTATAAAATCCGCAATTAGGCCCTATGAACACATTGTCACCAAACGAAACCTCGGCTTCATCAAGCACCACCATATTGAAATTGGCATAGAAATTACTGCCGACACTAATGTTGTAGCCATAATCACAGTAAAACGGTTGCTCTATCAGAATATCGCCTCTGATTTCTCCAAGTATACGGTGCAGAAGAGTCTTCCGGGCCTCCGTCTCTTTGGGCCTCAAGTCATTGTAATCGCGAATCAACTCCTTGCATTCAAGTCTCTCAGCGATGAGAGCCGCATCATTATTGGCATCGTAGATCATGCCTCGAAGCATCTTTTCCTTTTCAGTCATAATTTTGATATAACCATCTGATTATTTAACTTTGCAAAGTTAACATGCTAATAATTATTGTGCAATGGTTAAAAATAACCATTTTAAGGACAATCGCAGGCAACTCGACCGTCTGCTACGTTCCGCTCCGCTGCCGGCCGATGGCAGTCGCATGGCGGAACTGATCGGCTATGCGCATACTTTGACACGTCTCGAAAACACGGTGGTCGTTATAAGCGATATGCAACGCGGGGAAAGCCGGATAATAGCAGGAGGCTTCGGTGTGACCCTCGGTCTGACCGGCTATGACAGCGAAGACTCGATTTGGGAACAGCGGATATTGGAATTGATGCTTCCCGAGGAAAGAGAAAACAAGTTTATTGCAGAACTGAGATTTTTCCATTTTGTCAGGCATCTGCCAAAACATCGAAAGAGTGATTATTATCTCGAGTGCATATTGCGTTTTATACTTGAAGACGGATCAAATATAAATGTAATGCACAAAATGTATTATGTCTATGATGATGAAAATGAGAATGTAATGTATGCCGTGTGCCAATACAGCCCTATTGTTTCCGACCTGAAATGTAAAAGCAGATGTGTCAATTCTCTGACGGGCGAGACAATTGATTTGGCATCGACTGACAACGACGGAATACTCAGCGGCAGAGAGTGCCGGGTGCTCTCGCTAATCAACGATGGAATGAAGAGTGCCGAGATTGCCGAACGACTGCACATCAGCATTCACACTGTCAGCCGTCATCGTCAGGAAATTCTGTCAAAACTAAAAGTTAGAAATTCGATTGAAGCCTGTCGTCTGGCAATGGTAATGGGGTTGATATCGCAGTAGTTGCGATATTGACCACCTGCGTTATAGGCATATCACCGTATCGCCTTTACGGGACCGGGCTGTGTGATTTTCTCGCTCCTAAAAAATTTTATCCGTTTGGCGACATGCCCTATTGAAATCGCTATTATAAAAAATTTTATTCCCTTCTTTCCCCCCCTTAAGCCACCAAACAAAGCACCCAATCTCACGCCCAAAACTGGGTGTAAAATTGGGTGTTAATACAACAAAAGCCTGATAATCAGGCTTTATTGCGGAGAGAGAGAGAGGGATATGAAACTACAGTAATATATTATATCAAATAGAGTCACATATTTAACTATATCTCCATAATATCAGTTATTTAAGCGAAATTAGGAGTAAAATAAAATAAATTGGATTTCGCTTGATTGAATGAAAATTTGTATGTAATTTTGTATGGGTAAAACAGAGGTAAACTCGTCCCATACAAAAATTTTCGTTCATGGATAAGTACAGGCATCGCGTCAGCTTCCGATTGGAGAAGCGTAAAGATAAAAATGGAAACTTCCCGGAGGAAATGCCGATAAATGCCGACATTACTTTTGGCGGCAAGCGTATATGGTATTACTCTGGGTATCGGATTGCCCCGGCAAAATGGGATGAAAAGGCTCAAAAAGTGAAGCGCAACAACTTCAACAGTGATGATGTGTCTGCCTCAGACATTAATCAACGGCTGATTAAGATTGCGTCTGCCGTTGACGATGCTTTTGCTCAATTAGAGCTGAGAGAGGAAGAGGCTACTCCGGCCACAGTCAGAGAGGAAGTAAAAAAGATACTCGATGAAGAGAGGTGCACCCGACTGACAGTATGCCAGACTTATGATATTCTTATTGATGAAAGGGAAAAAGAAATAAAAGAGACTCCTGCCACCGCTCAATGGTCAAAAGGCACGCTCACAAAGCATAAGACCATGCGGAAGCATCTGTCGGGGTTTCGAACCATATTATATTTTGAGGACATCAACGATGAACTGCTTGCGAAGGTTGAGCTGTACCTAATAGGCAAGGGCCTCTCCAACAGCTATGTGTTTAAGTCCATGAAGGATATCAAGACTTTCCTTAACTGGGCCACTAAAAAGGGCTATAACCGCAATATCAAATACCAAAGTTATCAGCAGCGTTTCCATGATGAGACAACTTCCGATACAGCAGTAAATCATTTCGCTCTTACTCCGGAGGAATTACAGTCCATTATGACTTTCCCTACCCATAGGCAAGCTATTGATCGGGCAAGGGATGTGTTTGTGTTCTGCTGTTTCACGGGGCTAAGGTTCTCGGAAGTTATGGCCTTAAAATGGTCAAATATGGACGGAGATATACTCGATACGACAGCGCAGAAGACAGGTCAACGAAAAAGAATCCCTCTCGCTGAAGATGCCATGCGTATTTTATCAAAATACCCAGCCGCACCAGATGAAGAAGATCCGAGAATATTTCCCAAAATATCAAATCAAAAATTCAATTCACATCTGAAAGAAGTCGGAAAAATTGCCGGAATGACGGGTGACTGGATAATTGAGACACAAAACGGACGTTCACGAACACGAACTACTGTCAAGAAATATGAGGCATTGGCTTCTCACTGTGCCCGAAGAACTTTTACCACCCTTTGTCTCCGCAAAGGAATGTCGCCGGAGGATATTCGCGCTGTCACAGGACACACTACGGCTAACATGATGATGAAATACGTCAAATTCGACGATGAAAGCAAGAGGGAAAAGATGAATCTTCTCAACAACGGCCAAAGTCACGGTGTTGAGACAGTCTTTGACCATGCCATTACCGATGATGAAAGAATCCATCTCGGCATACCGACCCACGAAGCCTACCTTGAAATGTTCGAAGGCGATACCGCTTCCGTAAATGCCCACCTCGCAGTCCTCGCTCATATCCGTGGCAACCTCGACGCTCGTGCCAACTATATCAAGCGTCTTCCCACAGATAAACTCAACGAAGTCCTTGAAATCATAATGAAACTATAAAAAACACCCTATTTGTTTACTCATAAGTAAAACATTTTTCGTACCTTTGCGTTTACAAAGACAAAGCACATACCGATTATGAGTGAAGCAGAACTTATACAGCTGAACAAAGACTGTAAAATTTAATCGAGAAGTGCGCCAGATTCTAATTGAGAAGTGCACCGTTTCATAGGACATGCAAATTTAAAAAATTAGATACAATTATAGTTGATTTTGGAGTGTTTTCTTGGTTTCTTTCATT
>RIBL01000044.1 GCA_003762875.1 Muribaculaceae bacterium Isolate-110 (HZI)
CGAACTCGCACTCCTGCCCGGGATCATGCTCGCGCCTGACATAGACCTCCTTCTGCGGCCTGGTGCCCATGGTCGCACTGATGCGTCTGACATGATTGCACACACTCGGATAACTGAGCGTAAAGCCCCGCTCCAGAAGCATCGTGTGGATGCTGCGACACGTCCACTGAAGCTTGCGCATGCCTGTGGCCCGACGCACACGATTGTCTTCAAGACACTTGCGGATAATCCCCTTGATTTCATCCGTCACCACCGGACATGTCCGCACCGGTGTGTTGAACTTAGGCTCCGAACCTAAAAGTGTTGCGAACGCCTTCATGTCGCAGACACCGTCGGCGTCCAGACACACACGCTCATACTCCCACACGATCTTGTCTACCGTGTGGCGGCTGATGTGCATCTCTCCCGCAATCTGGCGCTTCGACTGACCCTTGACATGATAACGTGTCAGGACCTCGTTTCTTTCTACCATAGTTTTCATTTTGTGGGACCGAGTTGATATTACTCTAATATAACTCAAAATCCCCGGTTAAAATTCTCCTTTGAACCGGTGCACTTCTCGGTTAGATTTCATGGCGCACTTCTCGATTAAATTTTACACCGATAATGTAAGACAGACTGTATGACTTGCGGCTAAGAGCGTAGCCTTGTCGCTTTCTTGGCAATGTGAGCCTGTTCCTCCTTTATCGACACCACGAGCCTCGATACTTTTTCAATCAGGGGGGATAGATTATCCCTGAAATAACTCTCGGACAGGATGCCGGCTACGGCAAGTTCGTTGGCTCGTTTGACAGCCTGATTCAGATTGCTTCCCATCCAGGACAGCTCATCTTGGAATTTGCGGCACAGCCGGGCTGTGTCGTTACACAATTCAAGGCGCGTCTTTGCATCGGTATCCGAAAACTCGTTGACCGCCATCCTTATAAAGTTGCTCACGCTGTGGTAGCGTTTCGATTTTTCACGGATTCCGGCAATTTCCTCAGGCGTAAGCCTCATTTCAAATCTTTCAGTTCGCTGCTTCATATCCATATCATTAATTCACGAGGAACGATGTGATTCTCCACCGCCGCGCAGTGGTCGGCAAGTCGCTTTTCCACGGGCAAAACTCGGTTTTGTACGGAGAAAAGCACAACTTGCTACCCAATCTCTGCACGACAGGGCTATTACTCCCCATCGTTCACTCCGGCCACGAAGTTAGGCACCCAGTGACATACAGGCATTAACTTTGGACACCTTTAATGTTTCAAGCCCAGGTTATATCAAGATTATATGACTTAAAGACATCAAGTCATGCGGTAAATAATCATACAAGCGATAAAAGGGGTATGTTTTCAATATTTGCGGACTTGCAAGGATACTATCGATAAGATTATATATTGTCAAAAGATGTGACCTGCGTATCATAAAGACATGGGGTCTTAATCTATTCAAGTCATACAGTCTTTATATCTTCAAGACAATATATCCGCTATTCTTGATGTGATACAATGAATATGGCTTTAAGGGAAAAAGAGAGTATATTATTAACTGACCTTAGCCGGATGCGTCGGATAATTGTCAAAAGTTCAACGGTTTATGCTGAATTTTATCGCTTGAAAATTTGCATAAGTCGTTGAAATTTAGTATATTTACATTCCAATAATAGTGTTGGAACGAGTTAATATGCATTTGATATGTTTGAGCTTTTACTGATTATATACCTGCTCCCTGTGGTTATTGTCGCAGCCTTGCTGTTGCGGCTGGCATTGTTCCTGCTCAAAAAGTCGATTAGGATTGCGCTATGGGTAATCCGGAAGTCTGCACTACTCCTGAAACTGTTTGTAGTCTGGCTTTGGAACCGTACCGTCCGCAATCGTCCGCTTTCTCAATATCCGTAATAGGGTGGAGCGGCTACGCTATGATATGAGCCTTGGAATGTGGGTCTGTTCCCTGCTGTGGATGCTTGTTTCAACATCAACCGAAATGCAGTTTTGTATGTGAGTGTCACCGCAAATGCAAACGGATGGTCTGATGTGGAGGCAAATGCGCAACTGAACGCTGAACCAAACGCAGGACTAAACGCGGAGGTGGACGCGCTATTAATTCGGTTGCCCTAAGACTTGTGATTGTTCGGACTCGAACCTAATGAAATTCTTATGAAATGTAATGGAGGGCTGTGGCGAGAAGAGGAAAATTTGCACACTAAATTTAACATTATTTAATGATTGATGGTGGCGAATTTTTCATAATCTCTATTGATGACGATTAAAGGAGGCTATAAAATTAGGCCAAATCTGGGCTTTGCAGAGGACGAAAAATCGGTAAAATTGAAATAGGAGGACAAAAGGAGGACAAAAATTAAAAGAGAAATCCCGCAACTCTTGATTTTCAATGAGTTACGGGATTTTACGGTGCCCAGAACAGAACCACTAAAACTACTTTCTATTACTTTCTAATACTTTTATATATCGCTTCATATTAGTGTCTTATAAAAATATTGCAGATTTTATAGAGTCTTTGAATTGCTTAAAATAGCGGAATTTTGCCTGTAAATTTGCCTGTAAAATTATTTTGAGTTATCTTTGTAATCGTATTCGGGTTGAACCGCGTGGGCGTTGCCTGCAAAGTTGCCTGTAATAGTAATTTTAACTCTAATAATCTCTCCAATGGCGACATTCAGATTTGAACTCAACGGACGACCGACCAAGAACAAGACATACGTGGTGTATCTTCGTGTGACGGTCGGCGGCAAAAGAAAACTTATCAAGACGATGGTCGAGATTGCCCGACCTTCCGATTTCAATGCAAAATGCAAAGGCGAGAATTGGATACGTGGCGGTGTCCGCGACGCAAAGGTGCTCAATGCACAGCTGGCCGATATTCTCGCCAAGGCGAAGGAAACGTATAAGGAACTCGACAAGGAAGGCGAGGTAACGACCGTCGCGCTTGCCAAGGAGATGAATACCGAGGCAGTTTCACCTTCGTTTCTTGCTTTTGCGCGTGAGAGGGCGCAGATGATTTATGATAACGGCGGCTGGCGCAACTGGCGTAAGTATTGCGGACTTATCAATAAACTGGATGCGTTCCGAAAGAAACGCCGTATGGCCGACATTACTGTTGCTGATATGACTGTCGAGCTGTTGACTCGCTTTGACAACTTTCTCCACAAGTGGGAAAATGAGCGCGAGCCGGGAAAGTTGTTGCATCCGAACACTATCGAGGTTCAGTTCAATATTCTCCGCACACTGGTTCATCGCGCAATCGAGGTCGGTATAATGGAGGCTTCAAAGGATCCGTTCCTCGTATTCAAATACAAGGGTGTAAAGACCATTAAGGAAAAACTTGATGATTCAGAGATGGAGCGTATCATCAATCTGGAATTGGAGGAGGGCTCGCTGATATGGCACTGCAAAAATTATTTCCTGTTCAGCTATTATTGTGCCGGTATCCGTGCAGCTGATTTGATTCAATTGCGATGGGGCAATGTCACCGTCTCCGGAAGATTGCATTACCAGATGGGCAAGAACCATAAAGAGCGTGACCTTCTTCTAGTTGAGCAGGCTATTGAAATCCTGCGCCATTATCAGCGGGAGGATGCAAAGGCTACGGATTATATTTTCCCATTGCTGTCAAATGATGCTGAATATGCCGGATATGTGACGCAAGCCGACAAAGACAGAATGCGCCCGGAACTGCGGCACAAGATGTATCAGGATATTTCATCAAAGAACGCCCTTATCAACAAATATCTCAAAAAGATTGCAGAGAAGGCGGAGATTGAGAAACCACTGTCAATGCACATCAGCCGTCACTCGTTCGCTCATATAGCGCAGGAGTCAGGAGCCGAGTCATCAGCCATCAAGAATATCCTTGGTCATAGCAACCTCGCCACAACCGAGCGTTACATGGGTAGCTTCGACACCTCCAAGACCGATGAAACGCTACGCAATGTCTTCTCCAAGAAACAGTCCTCGGCTACCGCAACGAAGGAATCAGGAGCGACAAAAGAGGGGCAGGCAATCGAATTGCTAAAGGGTATGACCCCGGAGCAAATAATGGCTGTGATTTCGGCAATCAACAAATAATCCTATTCGCGAGTTGGCAAATAGCGCATGTCGAGCTTTGGCTCGGTGCACGATTCCGAAGGAAATTTGACCAACCGACAAATAATCAGTAAATTTGCATATGGAACAGAATACAGCAATAGCACACATATATAACCATGCGGCTGAAACCATAAAGAATGCTATTTTGAAAGGTCAATATGAAGCTGCAAAGGGTGTCAATCGGGTGCAACTGTTTACATATTTTGCCATTGGGAAATATGTGTCTTTAAACACAAGAAACGGAGTATGGGGAACCGGGGCATTGAAAGCTATCAGCGAAAGGCTTAGGAAGATTCTTCCCGGTTTAAGGGGATACGGAGAAACCCAATTGAGGGAAATGAGATTGTTTTATGAAGGCTGGTCTTTCCTTGATTCAAATTCATCGGTTACGACCGACGAATTTGACACTGTTAATTCATCGGTTGCAACCGATGAATTGCAAGACATTGTAAACGTGGAAGATATATTGGGTTTAATTAAGATTGAGACACCATCGGCATTTCCAATGGAAGACTATCTTAAAACTCCGTTCACTCATCATACCGTACTGCTTCGCAAATGCAAGAATAACGAGGAACGGTATTATTACATGGGAAGGTGTGTTGAGGAACGTATGTCAGTGCCACGCCTCGAACAAGTTATATCAGAAGGTGAGTATAAAAAAGCCGGAAAAGCTCCTAATAACTTTATAGAGCGAATTGAGGATAAGAATCTGGCCCGTAAGGCTGTCATGCAGTTTAAGGATTCGTATCTATTGGATTTTATCAACATTGAGGAGATCGGTGAGCGGGATTTGCAGGATATTGATGAACGTGTAGTCGAGCAACAGATAGTACACAATATTAAGAAATTCATAATGACATTTGGTAAGGATTTTGCTTTCGTCGGCAATCAGTACCATCTTGAAATATATTCAGAGGACTTCTTCCCCGATCTGTTGTTCTTCAACCGGGAACTGAACGCACTGGTAGTGGTCGAGCTCAAATCGGGCAAATTCAAGTCGAGCTATCTTGCCCAGCTGATGACCTATCTGCGAATCCTTGATGATAAAGTTAAAAAGCCGCATGAAAATCCATCTATCGGAATCGTCCTATGCAAGGAGGCTAACAGAAGCTTTGTGGAGTACGTCATGCAGGACTACGACAAACCGATGGGCGTTGCCACATATACTACAACTAAAGAAATGCCCGAAATGCTGAAAGACACCCTCCCGGATATGGATGAGCTGAAGAAACTACTCTGATTAAGAATTGTCGTCTCTATTCTGCCGCAATAGTCACAAGTCAGAGTTGGTGATATGTGGAATGTCACCAATAAATACATTGTTGTCATCAATAATGGCACCGATGTCACCAATAATGGCACCAATAAATTAGAGATTGACACCAATAATGGCACCGACAATGTCACCAATCCGGCGTCAATGGAACGATGCGGAACAATGTGGAACAATCCGGAATGATAATCGGAACGATCCGGAACGATGAATAGAGAGAATTAACGTCGGCAAGGAGGTAGCCCCCCTGCCGACGTTTTCTTTCGCCGTTCTTATTTGTCCTGTATGGTTTGTTGCCAGCGATGGTCGAACTGTTTGGCCAGTTCCTGAATGTCGAGGCATACAGACACCAGCCTCATCGTTGCTTCTCGCAGCCTCTCGATGGCGGCATTGCATTTCTTTTCGCTGAAATTCTCACGAAGCGTCTTTACCAAAGAGTCGTAACTGACACCGTAAGTTCGATAGAGTGCGTTCAGCGAGGACAACTGATTGATGAAAATCCGTGTGTTTTCATCGACAACAAAGACCTTGAAAGGCTTCTGGAAAAGAAAGTTTTTGATGAAGGCAGCCTTGTTGATGGCTCCGGACTGCTCGAACATTGAGAGGAATCGAGCATTTTCCTCTGCGTTGAACCGCACGACATAGCGGTTCACGGAAGGGTCAGCCTTAGGTCTGCGACCTCCGTTGTTTGAGTATTTACCCATAAAAATAAGAGATGGCATCGCAGATTGCTTCGCTGAGAAATGCCGCAGGCGTTGAAAGGGGTTTCCGACTTTGGAGGAAACCATTCCCTCGGAGAGCAAGGGTTACGAGGCACCGGTTTTATTTCGAGTGCCTTGCAACATACCTTGCTCATCCATGTGGATGCTTGTTTTTCAGCGAATTGTTACATCCGGTCTTGGATGTTTCCACGAATGTCATATTAAAGATACGAAAAATTTCCGAAACTGCCAAATTCCGCTTCCTCCCGTCCGAATGTGGCGTAAATCCGATTGAACAGTGTGTGAAATTCGACGGTCAATGGAAGCGGGTCGTTTGAAATTTCTTCCTACTTTCTTGACTGCGCAGGGGTGCCATACCTGAATTTAGGCGTAACAAACGGCATTTGACGGCAGATTTAGGCGCCCGATGCCCGACATATTCAAATATTTGGACTTGCATATCCATTGATGTTAACTTTGTCTTATTCCTATGTAGAGGCAAGGATGTCAGTGTATGCACCCTTTAAAGCATACTTACTATTATAGGAATGTATATACGACTTGATAAACATCTAAGAATCAATTTACTTTTACGTGCTTTCAGATATAGTTATAGGCATAAATCCTGATTACCATATCCATAAACGACTGTTTCAGAGTGCTGTTGTTAAAATATATGAACATCCATTTGCAAGAACGCAAAGGCATATTTCTGTCTGTTCATTTATTCAAACATTTAAACGTATAAATGCGGATTCGTAGCCATGCGGCTTCATAGCCATGAATCGCGGCAGATTCAGGCAATGCGAGGCGACATAATCCCGACAGGTCTTAAAATTTGGGCAGACAGACAGCGTCATGCTATCTTTGTCGTAGATTTTCAGCCTTCTCAGATTCCACCACCGGACTATTTGAGAAAAAGCTACGGGACTCGTACTTGCTGAAATTTGCTTCCCACCACATACCAGATTCTTTTGAATCAGCATATTTACCCGAGTACATACGCCGTCACATTCAGTTGATGAGTTTTGGAATGATTGACCGCCCTATGTTCAACGGAATATGCCGTTCAGAACGAATCCTGCACCATCATCCGGACTTCAATAGTAAGTTCGGACAGCCCGGGGTGTGTAGATGTGGAAGCGTCCAATAGAATAGTCATGATGTATGTTAACCCCAGAAATAGTGAATTATGGCAAAAAGATATGACAACGACTTTGATGCAGAGGCCTTCGTGGAGAATTTTCGTGCCAAGGAAGCGCCGCCTTCCGCTCCCCGAAATAGCACTGAGGAATCAATTCCCACGGCGCAAGAACCTTCCTCTTCGGTGTTATCCGGTCACAAGGGAACTTCTACATCAAAATCCCGCAATTCGGCTCTATCGGCACAAGTGGAAGAATACAGACGAAAGTTTATTGATGATCTGTCGTATCTATGTCCACCATCCGGATGCTCGAATGTAAGAATCTATCCTGAATTTGTGAAACTGATCAGGCAGCTGCAACTCCTATGTGGAACCCGCAAGGCCAATCTTACAACCTTCATCAACAACCTGCTCCGACAGCACTTCGACGAATGCAAGGAAGCAATCGTCAAGCTCCGCAAAGAATATGACAAGCCCCTTGAGTAAATCTCAGCAAAATTCCGCTCCAACATCGCTCATGCTAATGATTCCACAGGAGGAGTGGCAATCACTGCACGATAAACTCGACCGTCTCATCGCGATGGTCGAGAAAACCCGGACCGGAAATCCCGGCAAAGACTGGTTTGAGTCCGACGAAGTCCGCGAAATCCTCGGCATCTCTCCTAAGACGTGGCAGAACTACCGCGACCAACGCCTAATCCCCTTCTCGCAGATAGGCCGCAAAATCTACGTCAGCCGCGCCGACCTCGACGCCTTCCTCCGCTCGCATCGGATTGATTCGCGAAAGTAAATTCCCCTAACCCTGCGGAAAAATGTGACTGCAAGCGAATATGTTATACAGCATAATCGCTTGCAGTCTCATTTATCTTTAGTAACTTTACGTCCAAATTTAATAAATCAATCAATGGATACAAAAACAGAACGACAGAAGTTAAATAGAATAAAGGCAGTTTTGGCAGAGACTGGGCACACCGGTAAATGGCTCGCGGAGCAACTAGGGAAAGATCCAGTCACCATCTCCAAATGGTGTACTAATACATCTCAACCGGATTTATATACATTAAAAAACATTTCTGAGCTGATTAACACAAAAATGTCTGAACTTCTAATTGATAAATAACTATTGCCGTGGCTAAAAAGAAACCCAGAATTGGATTGGTTGACGCAGATTTATTAAACGGAGGTACCCGACATCCGAATTTATTGTTAATGAAACTATCCGGGTTCCTCAAAGACAATAATTTTGTTGTCGAGTTAATTACTACGAATACTATAAATATTTCAAAATATAAGTTAATCTATATCTCAAAGGTTTTCTCTTTCTCTCCTGACCCTCAATTTTATACTACAGCCACCAAATACCAGAAAAGAAAGTTTAGGATAGGTGGCACAGGTATGTATGCAACTAAGACTAAAGTTCCCGAATTCAAGCAATTTCGCGAACGGGATATGCACCAAATAGAAAATGATCCATTCTTAAGCACTCTACCCAATAAATATAAAATAGACGACAGGCCGTTTGGCATAGATTTAAGTCGTCAAATGCCGGATTATAATCTATATGATGATTATATTGAGCAGAAGATTAAAGAGGGAAGAAATCCGAATTATTATAACGACTATAAACGTTACTCTATTGGCTTTCTTACTAGGGGATGTATCCGTCATTGTCCTTTTTGCGTAAATAAACTGGAAAATGAGATTTCTGCATACTCTAAACTTGAATGGTTTGTCAGTAACGAAAGAGACAATCGTGGTAGATTGATTAGACCGTACATCTATTTATGGGATGACAATTTTCTTGCAGCCCCCAAGGAAATATGGAAGCCTCAGTTGGAAGCGTTAATGAAACTAGGGCGTCCTTTTCAATTTAGACAAGGATTAGATGAAAGGATTATTGCAGAAAGTCCTGATGGAGAGGAAATCGCCAAAATGCTTTCTCAGTGTAAATATCATGGAGATTTTATATTTGCCTTTGACAACTGGCAGGACAGAGTGAAAATTATAAAAGCATTAAAAATATGGAGGAAATATAATCCCAAGAAAGGAACTAAATTCTATTTGTTCTGTGGGTATCGCATGACACCAGACAATATTGAGCGTTTTTATGAGGATATTTGCCTAATTTTCAAGCGTATCGAAATTCTCATGAAATTTGGTTGTGTAGGATATGTCATGAGGCATGAGGATTATCATAATTCTCCCCTTCCTAACTTGTATGTACAAATTGCAAGATGGTGTAATCAGCAAGCATTTTATAAAAAAATGTCGTTTTGGGAGTTTGTATATCGTAATCAATCTTTTTGGGAAGAGACAACTAAAAAGATTGTCGGACGACCGAAACAAAAGGACTATGCTGGGTTCATGGAAGATGTAAAGGCTGGATATTATGATAACGTCAAAATGTGTCTTCCCTTAAGAACCATTGTTGAGTTGTTTGATATGTTCCCGGAACATGTTGATGAACTTCTAGATTTATTCTCCCTTAAATTTGAAATCCTCAAAAAATCAAACTAATAATAAGTTGGGCTATGGCTATTATATCTCACGATTATAAGGATTTAGATATGTTAGAAACTATCATAGTAAAAAATGATGGGACACCTCTGCATGGAGAAATTGATATGTATCGGAGAATATACAATGATTGCCAAAAGAGTGATTTGTTATGTAGGGTGTTCAGTTCTATGTTCCAAAATTAGCTCGCTTTATTGAGTGTCTTGGAGCGCAGAGCCACCCGATTCGGAGATAGATTCTCCTTGGCCCAGAGATCTATGTCCTTAAGTTTAACATTGGCC
>RIBL01000045.1 GCA_003762875.1 Muribaculaceae bacterium Isolate-110 (HZI)
CGAACTCGCACTCCTGCCCGGGATCATGCTCGCGCCTGACATAGACCTCCTTCTGCGGCCTGGTGCCCATGGTCGCACTGATGCGTCTGACATGATTGCACACACTCGGATAACTGAGCGTAAAGCCACGCTCCAGAAGCATCGTGTGGATGCTGCGACACGTCCACTGAAGCTTGCGCATGCCTGTGGCCCGACGCACACGATTGTCTTCAAGACAATTGCGGATAATCCCCTTGATTTCATCCGTCACCACCGGACATGTCCGCACCGGTGTGTTGAACTTAGGCTCCGAACCTAAAAGTGTTGCAAACGCCTTCATGTCGCAGACACCGTCGGCGTCCAGACACACACGCTCATACTCCCACACGATCTTGTCTACCGTGTGGCGGCTGATGTGCATCTCTCCCGCAATCTGGCGCTTCGACTGACCCTTGACATGATAACGTGTCAGGACCTCGTTTCTTTCTACCATAGTTTTCATTTTGTGGGACCGAGTTGATATTACTATAATATAACTCAAAATCCCCGGTTAAAATTCTCCTTTGAACCGGTGCACTTCTCGGTTAGATTTCATGGCGCACTTCTCGATTAAATTTTACAGAGCGTGAGGAACAAAAGGAGCAGCCTTGCTTGCGTGAGCGGTTGAATACGCTCTATGACGCATTTGTGAGCAAATGGGGCTGTTTTCATGCGAACGGCAACAAGGAGCTTATTATGCTTGACAGCCTCGGCGTAGAGGTGTTCACGATTGAAATGCAGGTAGGCAAAGACATTTTCAAGTCCGACATCATGCGAGAACCAACCGCATTCAAGGTCATAGACACGGATAAGACGCTGACAATTGATGAAGCACTGGCGAGCAGCCTCAATTTTTACGGCTGTGTGGATATGGATTATATCATGCAGTGTACCGGCATGGATAAGGACGGTGTTATCAACGGACTCAAGGGCGATATTTTCTATAATCCCGTCTGTGACACATGGGAACACAAAGGTAAATTCATTGCCGGTAATGTCATAGAAAAGTGCAAGGAGATTGTTTCCTGTCTGCCGGATCTGTCCCCTATGGAGAGGGATTGGGCGGAAACCTCTGTAAAGGCGTTGGAGGCAGCCGTGCCCGAACCGATACCATACGAAGAACTGGATATCAATATGGGCGAGCGTTGGATTGACACGAAAATATATGCGGATTTCGCGGCAGAACTTTTCGGAACGGCAGCCGATGTGATGTACTTCGATGTGAACGACACCTATTTGGTGCGTCTGAAAGGCAATTCCCCCATAGCCGACAACACCTATTCCGTGCGCAATTACAACGGTGAGGAATTGTTTGTTCACGCATTACACGATACCGTCCCCGAAATCACCAAAGAAGTTTACCGTGGCGGTGACACGGTGCGCGTGCCCGATGAAGATGCTATACAGGAAGCGGCGGCCAAAATTCAGGAGATAAGAATACGTTTCAATGAATGGCTCGACAGCCGGTCGGTAGAAGTGCGCGACAACCTTGTGAGGGTGTATAACGAACGCTTCAATTGCTATGTGCGTCCGTCCTATGACGGCTCGGCACAGACATTCCCGAACCTCTCTTTCGAGCAGTTCCCCTACGACAGCCTCTATCCCTCGCAAAAGGATGCTATTTGGATGATTAAACAGAATGGCGGTGGTATTTGTTGGCATGAAGTCGGAACAGGCAAGACGATGATTATGTGTGTCGCAGCCTACGAAATGAAACGCCTCGGATTGGCGCAGAAGCCTATGATTATAGGACTGAAAGCCAACGTTCACGAGATTGCCGACACGTTCCGCAAGGCTTATCCCTCGGCTAAGATACTCTATCCGGGTAAAGAGGATTTTACCTCTGCAAAACGCCATGAGGTGTTTGCCAAGATAAAAAACAATAACTGGGACTGCATCATACTGACGCATGAGCAGTTTGGCAAAATACCCCAGTCGGAAGAAACCATGATTGAGATATTTACCGAGGAACTGCGCGATGTCGAGCGTAATCTGGTGGTATTGGAACAATCTACCATGCGTAGCCGTAGCCGGAGGATGCAGCAAGGACTTGAAAAACGCAAACAGAACCTTGCCGCCAAACTTCAGGAGCTACGGATGAAGATTGAGAATCGCAAAGACGATGCTGTGGATTTTCATTCGATGGGTATAGACCATATATTTGTAGATGAATGTCACATTTTCAAGAACTTAATGTTTCAGACGCGCCATTCGAGAGTAGCCGGTATCGGCAACACGCAAGGTTCGCAAAGGGCGATGAACCTCTTGTTCGCCATCCGCGACATTCAGCTACGCACAGGGCGCAGCCTCGGCGCGACATTCCTTTCGGGTACTGTTGTCGTTAACGCCTTAACCGAACTTTATGTGATGTTCAAGTACCTGCGGCCACAGGAGCTGCAGAGACAGCAGATTTCATGCTTCGACGCGTGGGCGGCTATCTTTACTCAGAAATCCGCCGACTATGAGCTGAATGTGACAGGAAAGGTGAAACGCAAAGAGCGTTTTCGTACATACATTAAAGTTCCCGAACTGGCTATGTTCCTGCGAGAGATTACGGATTATCGCACTGCCGATATGATAAACCTCGATGTGCCGGAGAAGAACGTGCGCTTCCTCTCTCATGCACCCACTATCCAACAGGAGGAAATGATCGGGCGGCTTATGGCTTTTGCCGGTAACGGAGTATGGGCAGATTTGGGACTTGGCACGCCCGAACCTGATAATCTCGATAAGGCGAAGATGCTGATTGCGACCAATGTAGCCCGAAAAATGTCACTTGATATGCGATTGTTGGGCGACAAGTTCACTGACGATGATAACAATAAGGCTTCCATCTGTGCAAGAACCGTCTATGATTATTATGTGCGCTCAAGTGCCAATAAGGGGACGCAGTTCATTTTCAGCGACCTTTCGACATACAAGCCGAACGAGTGGAACATATACAGCGACATCAAGCAAAAACTGGTGCGGCTCGGCATCCCTGAAAATGAGATACAGTTTATCCAGTGCGCCACTACCGAGAGTGCAAGGAAACGCCTCTTTGACGATATGAACGCTGGCAGGGTGCGTGTGCTTTTCGGTTCTACTACCATGTTAGGCACAGGCGTGAACGCCCAACAGCGAGCCGTGGCGGTGCATCATCTGGAGGTTCCCTGGAGGCCGGCAGATTTGGAGCAGCGCAACGGCAGGGCGGTGCGCAAAGGCAATACCGTGAAAATGTGGGGCGGTAACGTGGTTGACATTGTAATCTACGGCACTGAAAAGACATTGGACGCTTACAAGTTCAACCTGTTAAGGAATAAGCAGATGTTCATTAACCAAATCAACGACGGCACAATAGGCGCGCGACGCATTGACGAGGGCGGCATGGATGAAAACAGCGGTATGAATTTCGCCGAGTTTGTGGCTATCCTGTCAGGCAACACCGACTTGCTGAATAAGGCAAAACTCGATAGCCGGATTATGCAGCTTGAAAAGGAACAGGCCCTTTTCAAGAAAGAAAGCATCCGTGCCGAGCGTAGGATTGCCGACAACCGCGAAGCCATTGCGGAGGCTAAACGTACCGAAGCCAAATTCAAAAAGGATTTGGAATATATGGCCTCATATAGCGGAACACAGGAAATCCGGCTTCTCAATCTGCAACAGGCGACCGCAGAGCAGACCGGACGCGAACTGCACCGCATAGCCAAGACCTACCGCAGTGGCGCATACGGCACTGTCGGAACGTATGCAGGGCTTAACCTGTTGGTGCGCAGCGTGTACGATGTCACAGGCTCATTCGAACGCAATACGTTCTTTGTCGAGGGATTAAGCGGCCTGAAATATCGCTGTGGCATGACCGGCGCATTGCCGCTCGGCTTCGTGGAATCGGCGAAATATCCGCAGGAGACACTAAAGAAACTTCCGGCTCATATTCAGAGGCAGCAGGATTTGGTTAAGCAGCTTGAAAAGGAAATCCCTGTATTGCAGGATATTGCTTGCCGCCAGTGGAGCAAGGCCGACGAACTGGCAAGGCTCAAATGCGAATGCAAGGAATTGCAGCATAGGATTGACGAAAGTCTCAAGGAGGCCGAACGTATAAATTCCGTTCCCGACACGATACCTGCCCGATGCGAGGACACGCCAAAGGCAGCCTGATACCCTCATTTCATATTTAATCTTTTCCCTCTGTTCGGTTGTGATAACCCGACAGGGGGATTTCTTATTTAGCCGTTCTGCCCGAAACAGCTCCGTTTTTAGCTCCGCCTATCCTTTTTCAACTCTCCGGTCATGCTTCCCCGGCTCTCCTTTTATATCCGGTTTCCCTGCTTTTGTATTCCATACTGGCATCCCCTTTTCTACCCATGTTCTGTTACCGCTTCCCCGGCTTCGCTTCCTGTCGTACCGGTTTGGTTTTATCAGATGCAAAGGTCGGCCGTCGCGCTTGATCCGGCGGCTTGAAATGTATTTCCGGCAAATTCTTCCTTTCTGCGAAAGAGTAATTGGCCGTAAAAGCCTGACGGATGAAGCTGTACCGACTGCCGGATACCGCATCCATAAAACCCCAAAGCGGTTCCGTCAGAAAGGAATCGAGCGGAGGGAAAATAAAGAAACGGATTATTAAAGGTAACGGTAGGGCTAACCACCTGCCACAAAAATTTCTCTATTATGTTATACGTTCATACTATCGGTCGCATCGGCCAGGATTGTAAGGTTATCGACGGAACGCACGGCTCGTTCATCTCTTTTGATGTTGCTGTGGATAATTATGCGCACGGCAATAATGTCACTACATGGGTGAGGGTGCGTAGCAATAAGGAAAACCATATCCGGCTGTCGGAATATCTTACCAAAGGACGGCTGCTGCTCATCGAGGGGACACTCTCGGCATCCTTGTGGAAGGACAGAAACGACGAGTCCCAAATCCAGTTCTCCATAACGGCGGATGCGCTGGAGTTTATCAATACAGGAAAGCGTGAAAACCAGAACAACGCTTCCGGTGCGGTTGGTCAGGACACGGATATGGATGATTATCCTGAGCCTCCTGCCGATATGTCGCAAGACGTTACGGACGATTTGCCGTTCTGATATTGTTCCATATATCGCAGATAATCATGCGATACTAAGTGTAGTATATACTATTTGTAGTAAATTAGGACATCTGCCGATTGCTCCTTATAGTATATGCTGCATTTAGTAGTTTAGTAAAGTAGTATAGTAGTAAATACTCAGATACTATATTACTAAAATGATTGAAAGTAGTAAAATAGTATATACTAACAGTAGTATTTACGAATAATAGTATTATCTTTGTGCCATCAATAAAAGCATCTGACAATGACAAAAATAATTGCAATACTGAACCACAAAGGCGGGGTGGGGAAAACCACTACAACTATCAACCTTGCTGCCGCCTTGCAGCAGAAGAAAAAGCGTGTGCTGGCTATCGACATGGACGGTCAGGCAAACCTCACGGAATCTTTCGGCCTCTCTATCGAGGAAGAACAGACCGTTTACGGAGCGATGAGAGGCGAATATCCGCTACCGGTTATCAAAGCCGAAAACGGCATCTCCATTGTTCCGGCCTGTCTCGATCTGTCGGCTGCAGAGTCGGAGCTTATCAACGAACCCGGACGCGAGCTTATCCTGAAAGGGCTGATAGCCCGGTTGCTCGAAACCTGTAAGTTCGACTATATACTTATCGACTGTCCCCCCTCATTGGGACTGCTTACGCTGAACGCCCTTACTGCGGCCGACTACCTCATTATCCCTGTTCAGGCACAGTTCCTTGCCATGCGTGGAATGGCTAAGATTACAAATGTGATCGAGATTGTCAGGGAACGCCTGAACCCGAACCTGAATATAGGCGGCATCGTCATAACCCAGTTCGACAAGCGCAAGACACTGAACAAAAACGTGTCGCAGCTCATCAGCGAATCTTTCTGCGACAAGGTGTTCAAGACTGTCATTAGGGACAATGTGGCACTGGCCGAGGCTCCCATAAAGGGCTTGAATATTTTTGAGTATAACAAGAACAGCAACGGAGCCAAAGACTATATGTCGTTGGCGCAGGAGGTGTTGAAACTGAAATAAACGGCTATGGCAAAGAAAGATTTGACCGGAGATATGAAAAGCGGACTGGACGGATTGTTGTCCTCTACCAAGAGAACCGTAAGCGAGAAGCCGCAGGCAGCACCGGTGGCCAAAAAAGAGCCGGCGGTGCATTGCAATTTTGTGATAGACAAGAGTATTCATACCCGGATGAAATACCTTGCCATAGACAAAAATATGTCCCTCAGAGACATTGTGAACGAGGCTATGAGGGAGTATCTGGAGAAGCATGGGAAATGACCCGGCTTATCCCCCCCGGTCTCCCATTTTTATGTGCGTGGCGTTGCCACAGCCATTTCCTGTTACATACGCCGATGCGCCTATCGGCACTGTACGCTTGGCCGCTTAATCTTTTCTACACATTATAAACTCAAATCAAAAAGAAAATATGTATTATGTATGGTGTATAACAAATAAGTACCCTAATTCATATTGGCTTAAATATGACTGGAAAAATAATCCCGATTATCTGATGTTTTTGGGTAATACGGCTATCAGTATACCTATTGAAGATCGAATAATATTTGAACTCAATGATAAAGTAAGTCTGAATTCATTTTTAAGATACGACTACATCATGAGTGATGCAGTTCCATTAATAAGCAAGAAATTAGCCTCTATAATTCGTGACAATAATATTGATGGCTTACAGTTAATCGAGGCCGATGTTTATTATAAAGGCTCCATCATCGGAGAATATTATATTCCGGTATTCTTGAACGTTGTTGATTGTATTGATGAGAACAAATCAATATTCAACAAAGAAATAGGCGATTATACACTGGTCTCATTTAAGCCAAATAGTTTGAGCGATAAGATGATTGTCAAAGCCAAAGGACTTGAATTATGGTGGCCTATTGTTCAAGAAGAATTTGTGAAAATATGCCGTAAAAATAAGATTAAGGGAATTGACTTTCATAAAGAACCCTATATAAATACGTTATACACAACATAAAAAGCCTATAACAAACGGATAAATTACCCTTGAAAGGTTGGTTAGCCGCCGTACATTCTTGGCGGATTATTTTTCAAACAGAGGTCATTTCCTGTAAATGGCCTCTTGCTTTTTTACCGGCTTCGTAAGGTTGACGCCAATCACTCCGTCGTTCGTCAGAACCGTCGGATCGGTGCAGGTTTTGTTTCACAAAGTGTCCCGATACTGTTTTATCCGTCCCGTCTGCCCCGGTTATACCGCTTATTCTCCCCATTCTAAGCCTCCTTCTGTCGGTATTACCCTTTCTATCTGCTCTAAATTATCGCTTGTTCGTCCCATTCCTGCCTGCTCCGGTTGGCTTTATCAGACGCAAAGGTGGGCCGCCGCGCTTGATTCCATCGCTTTGAAGTGCATTTCCTGTAAAATTCTTCCTTGCCGTGCAAGAGTAATTTTCCGGAAAAAGCGTTGGAAATCGCTTATTCGTCAGCCCTATACCGCATCTGTAAATCCCAAACGGTTCGGCAGAAAAAAGAACCGAAAAAAGGGAAAATAAAAAACAGACATTTAATATAAACAATTTAAATCAAAGGAATTATGGCAACAGCAACTATTCAGGCAGCAGAGAGAAACAACGTATCGGTAGCATTGGCGAATATTCAGCCGAGTAATTATAACCCTCGCAAGAACTTTGACGAAAAGAGCCTTGCGGAGTTGGCAGACAGCATCCGTCAGCAGGGAGTGTTACAGGCTATCGGAATACGCCCCATTGCGGACACAGACCGCTTTGAGATTGTTTTCGGCGAACGCAGATACCGTGCATCCCTCATGGCAGGTTTGGAAGAAATACCTGCCGTCATATTGGATGTGTCGGACGAGACAGCCGAAGAACTGGCAGTGACCGAGAACCTGCAGCGCAAGGACGTTACACCCATTGAGGAAGCGAATGCCTACCAAAAACTCATAGAGAGCGGTCGTCACGATGTGCATTCTTTGGCGGTGCAGTTCGGCAAGAATGAAACCTATATCCGCACACGTCTCAAATTCGTGTCGCTGATACCCGAAATAGCAGCACTTTTGGACGCTGACGAAATTACCGTCAGTGTGGCAACCGAGATATGCCGTTATGGGGAAGATGTGCAGAAAGATATATATGATAAGCATTTGAGTGAGGAAGTGAGGTATAACAGTTGGCGTGGCTTGAAAGCTGCCGAGGTTGCAAAGAACATCGAGCGGAGCTACACCACCGACCTCAATAGATATTCATTCGACAAGACCGTCTGTCTGTCATGCCCTCATAATACTAATAATATGATGTTGTTCTGTGAGGGTGGTTGCGGAAATTGCGCCAATCGGAAATGCCTTGAGGATATGAATACAGCCTATGTCGTGGAGAAAGCCGTGCAGCTTATGGAGCAGCACCCCGAAGTGCCTTTGTGCAAAAATATGTACCAATGCAATCAGGAAGCTGTAAATAGCTTGACCGATATGGGGTTTGAGGTCGAGAATGAAGTCCATTCAAATACATATCCCGAAATGCCCGAAGCCCCCGAAAAAGAAGATTATGAGACCGCAGAGGAATACGAGAAAGCGCAAAGTGAATACGAACGCAAAGTGACCGATTACAATGCCAAATGCGAGGATATCCGATGCAAAAGCGAGGCAGGAGAGATAATCCCATATATCCGCATTGATTATTCCGATGCTGTTTGCTGCTATGTCAGAAAAAATCTGCTTCTCGCCGTAAAGGACAAGGAGAATGAAAAGAATGTCTCACCAATCGAAAAATTGGAGAAACAGGACAAGCGCAATAAGGAGATTGCACTTGAAAAGACCGTGGAAGATACCAAGTCCGAGATTATGGAGATTGATATGTCTGAAACCAAGTTTGGCGCAGACGAGGAAAAAATGATGTACTTCTTCCTGCTGTCGTCACTCCGTAAGGAGCATTTCGAGGCTATGGGTATCGAGAATGACGAACGGTATTACTATCTTGACGGTGAAGATAAGATGAAGATAATAGCCAATCTTACAGGCAGACAGAAAGCCATTATCCGCCGGGATTTTCTGCTTGCCAATTTCAAGAACGCATCAGGTGCTAATGCCACAGCATCCCTCTTGCTCGATTTTGCCAAAAAGCACATGCCCGACCGACTGGCTGAAATCCAAAACGGACACAATGAGGTTTACGAGAAGCGACACCAACGCATCGAGGAAAAGATTGCCGTCCTGTCGGTACAGGAAAAGGCGAAGCAGGAAGATGCACCCACCGAGGACAGCCAGCCCGAAGCGGTGGAGCAACCCGAAGAACAGCCACAGACCGAAGAAGTAGCAGCGTGATACGCCACAATATGACAAAGGACGGATTTTCCGTCCTTTGTTGTTACCTCGCTTTTCTGTAAGACAGACGGCGAGCCTATCCCTTTTTATCTTTTCCGTCCAGACACTCCACACGCGCCGCGATTTCCTGTTCTATCATTACTTTTTCCTCCTTACTCTTTTAGGTATCAGTTTCTCTATTATTGCTGTCCGATAAAACTTTTTGAGGCAAAACAAAATTAGGACTGGCACCTATTGCAGGAGTCAGTCCTTTTAGTTTAGTTTGTGTTCGCCAAAACATTTTCTAAACTATGCCCAAAAGTAGTC
>RIBL01000046.1 GCA_003762875.1 Muribaculaceae bacterium Isolate-110 (HZI)
CGAACTCGCACTCCTGCCCGGGATCATGCTCGCGCCTGACATAGACCTCCTTCTGCGGCCTGGTGCCCATGGTCGCACTGATGCGTCTGACATGATTGCACACACTCGGATAACTGAGCGTAAAGCCACGCTCCAGAAGCATCGTGTGGATGCTGCGACACGTCCACTGAAGCTTGCGCATGCCTGTGGCCCGACGCACACGATTGTCTTCAAGACAATTGCGGATAATCCCCTTGATTTCATCCGTCACCACCGGACATGTCCGCACCGGTGTGTTGAACTTAGGCTCCGAACCTAAAAGTGTTGCAAACGCCTTCATGTCGCAGACACCGTCGGCGTCCAGACACACACGCTCATACTCCCACACGATCTTGTCTACCGTGTGGCGGCTGATGTGCATCTCTCCCGCAATCTGGCGCTTCGACTGACCCTTGACATGATAACGTGTCAGGACCTCGTTTCTTTCTACCATAGTTTTCATTTTGTGGGACCGAGTTGATATTACTATAATATAACTCAAAATCCCCGGTTAAAATTCTCCTTTGAACCGGTGCACTTCTCGGTTAGATTTCATGGCGCACTTCTCGATTAAATTTTACAGTCAGAAACACCGAAGCGTTCAAACTGTTTACGGGTGGTAGCAAGGATTTGGCCGTAGCTTGACGCATTGGCTCTCGCAAGCATACCGCTGATACGCTTACCTCCGAAAGTCTTTGCAAGAGCCGGTACAACGCCGTCGAGGTGTGCGCCGAACATTTCCGAGTAGTTCTCTATGATTGCGTTGGCCTCACCCTGCCATATTGCACTTCCCCAAGTTTTATCGTTGGAGAAGTCATAGTTGCCATTGGCATCGACAACTACATCACCGAGTTTGCGATCGATAATATCTGCGGTGGTCTTGCCGACCTGCACTGTATTGGTCATAAGCGGAGCACGAATAAGCAAGTCATCTGCCGTTGTGCCAAGAGCCTTGATGGTCCAATTCTCTGCCATGCGGCCAACGCCACGGACTCCGTATTTCTTTGCATAGGCTTTCACTCCTAACTCGGTCATTTCCTTAATGGCCGCTTTTCCTATTAGTTTTGCAGTGCCACGAGCAGCGGCCTTTCCGGCCACGTTGATTACTTCGTAACCACCACCTGTAAGAGCAAAGTCAAGCATGAACGATGGCATATAGCCTGTCATAACACCAGCCCTGTTCCAGAAAGACGCATTACCACCATACATTTCTTCTACTTGCTGTTTGTCATGTATGGCCTTAAGCATTTCTTGACCGGCTTGTTTCTCGCCCTCAGTAGCGTCTGGAGCAGAATATTTGTCGATATTAAGCATGGTCATAGCGTCCATTAGATCACCTGTACCAAAATCCCAGGTGCGGCTGTCGCTGACGACTCGACCGAACCCTCGCCAGAAGCCGACATCCTTACCAATCTGCCTGTCACGTTCCTCGTACAAGTCCTTGAGCTGCTCTTCCCTTTGCCGGATGGCGACACGCAGGGCAGAGTTCTCTTTGTCTGACATCTGGCGTGGAACGTATGTATTCGCGGCGAGGACAGCAGCAAGAGGAGCATCGTTCTTTTTATAGTCATCTGCCCATTCTCCATGCACACGACCCTTGCTATCTTCATACTTCCTTTTCAGTTCTGCGAGTTCAGCTTCAGCACGGCGAATCTGTGCACCCACCGACATATCAGCAGAGGCCATTGCCTGACGGAAATTGAATGTAGACATATCGGCCGCAGTCTTGCTCGTCGTGCGGTCTCCTGTGGGCGTGAGATATGTTTTCTCCATTTTACCGGTTTCAGGATTGAGTACCGGCTTACCTTCGACAGTCTGGAAACCTAAGCCACGATTACCACGGTAATACTCCGAAACATTCTCCATGCGCTCGCGAGTCTCGGCAAACATTGCATCGGTCTGTGCTTGCACTTGATTGAGTTGTCGTGATATGGCGATCTTCTCCTGCTCGGTAGGTTGCCACGGCTTATCTTCGATAGCTTCGCTTGTTGTCGTGTACTTGTAGCCGCGTTGCTTGCTTCGGTCATGAGCGACTGATAGATCCACATGGCCGTCGAAGTCGGTGCCGTCATCCTTTTTGCCCTGCATATAGACGCGGAGAGGTGCGCCGGGGTTGGCTGCTGCCCAACCGGCGAGACCGCCGGCGGCATTTACCTCGTCGGTCGACACTGTGAAGTCCTTGCCGCCACGGCGCAGTTTGAAGTATTGGGCTGAGGTAGGAGTGGCCGGTGGCGGTGTAGGAGTAGCCAACGTATCGACAGGAGCGGTAGGACGTTCAGGAACTGGTTCTTGCCCAAACATATCCGTCTTAAATACGTCGAATTCGGGTGGTTCATATCCATTTTCCTTCAAAGTCTCGTATACACCTCGGAGATTGCTGTCATCAGACATGTCTTTGACAAACTCCTCATACGACGGAGGGGTATATCCCTCATTTTTGAGGGTATTATAAACACCCTGCAAATTTTTATCATTTCTTGCCATGATTATTCTTTTTGTCCATATCCTTTGCCCTTACCATTGGAGCCATTGTTGTTACCATATCCTTTGCCCTTGGTTGACTTCGATGCCTTTCTTTTTGCCGCTTCTCGTTCTATATCAGCAGCAATATCCTTTACCGGGCGTTGTACTGTGCGTTGTTTTTTGGGCTGACCTTTTTTAGTCCCATGCTCATACCTCTCTGTTACCTCGGTATTGGTGGTCGGTACGTTATAATCAGGGGCAAGTCGCATGACTGTACGGTCATAGTCCGTGTCGTTATCAAACCTCATAGGCTCATCTTCTTCAAGTTGCAGTTTGGGGCCTTTGCGACCGCTGCCACCACTACGATAATAATCCGCACGAGCATTAGATGCGCTTGCGGACGCATTAGAGGCCGAGGCTGCTGCCTTCTTCTGCTTTATTCCTGCGCGTAGCCCTTCGGTGTGAAGCCCTGCATCTTCTTCTGCATGTGAAGCCTTTATTCTTGCGATTTCGGCTTCATATTCTGCTTTGGTTATTTGATGGCCTTTGAGCTTTTCGTTTAGATCTGCCAAGGCTTTATCTCTTGCGGTCTTTTCTGCATATCGTTCATCTGATATGCGCTCACGTTCTAATGTATGTCTCCAAGTTCTGTCTTTGTCCGCATCCTCAGCATCCAACCGCATAGCACGCATGAATCCTTCCATATATTGCCGCTGATTGTCCTCCCGGTCTTTCTTCAGTTGGTCGAAACGTGCCTTTGTGGTTGCGGCCATACCTTTCGAGGGGTCGAAAGCGTTGGGTGCATACTGTGTAGTGAAGTAGAGATTGCTCATAGCCGAGATACCCTCGCCAATAGCGGCGAAGATAACCTCTCGCTTCTGCTTCTTGCGCTCCTTTTCAAGTTCCTCAGGTGTCGGGGGCTTATACGGCGACATCTGCTGGAACATTTCAACGTATGACAGCTTCTTCCCTTCGGGGGCTGTCTGCTGTTCATCGACAGGGGTAACTTGCTCGGTATCGGTGGCCGTTTGAGGATTGGCGACATTGACAACGCCACGCTCCACGACCTCGCGGGCATTCTTGGGATTGTTCGGTTCGCCCTGTGCGGTTGTAGTGTCATAGCTGACACTCTCAACGCCGGTAGGCTCATCAGTGGCCACAGGGGACTGTGGTTGCACAGGCTTAACCGGCACAGTCGGCTGTGTGTCTTTATCTGCCCACGTCGTCTGCACCGGCCCTTGACCTCTTGCTAATATTTCTTCGGGTTTTACTGCCATAGTCGTTAAAGTATTCCCGCGATGTTAGCACCAGCCTGTGTCACGCCCTGAATGGCCTGAGATATATTGGCCGCTTTCTTCTGCTCAAGGTCGTTGAGTGCTTGCTGAATGTTCGCGTCGTTTTGTTGATATTGACTCTCAATAGCATCCTTTCGAGCCTCGCCGTTGACAGCGATGTTGGTAGTTGCAGTAGCAAGAGCCTCGTTGTTGGCCGCTTTCGCCGCTGCTACGCTTTCTTCTGTGCCGCCCATGACAGCCTGAACACCGGCAGCTTGTTTGTTGCGGTTACGAATAGACTCCTCGGTCCTCGTCAGGATTGCCTGTGCATCGGCCCTCTGGGTTGCGTCTTCATTATAGCGTCGATCATACCAATCCTGATTTTTGCGCCTCTGCTCCTGCAAATTCTTTTTAATACGTTTCATGGCTTTAGATGCAGATATGCCGCCGAAAATACTCCCGACAGCTCCTAAACCTGCGCCGATTGCGCCGCCTAATACGCCCATATACTAAATATGATTAGTTAAACTTAAATTATGTGTGCGAATTTACATTATTATCTTTGTGGTGACGTATTAACTTTAACTGCATGGCAATAGGAAAGAAGACAGGAGGACGAAAGAAGGGCACACCCAACAAATCAACCATGTTGGGCAAGGAGGTCATTGTGTCCTTACTTGCCGATTATTCCAACAGCGGCCTTATGACTTCCGACTTTATGGCTCTTGATCCAAAAGACCGGCTCGTGATTGCAGAAAGACTCATGCAATACACGATGCCCAAAATGCAAGCCACAGCTATTGATCTCACCACCGGAGAAAAGGAGAAGACAATCGAAGACCGCCTCGCAGAATTGGCTGGAGAGGACGAGTAATCTACTCGGCTTCCACTTTAGACAGCAACCGCCTGACAATCCGTCGGCGGTTTTTTCTCGTCAAATTGTGAAAATTATGTTGGTTTTGCATGGGGTTTCCTCAAACTTAATGGGGGTTTTGTTTGAGGAAACTATGGGCTGGCTCAGCTTAATTCCTCATAGACGATTCAAAACAATCTGAAATCAGGGTAAAATTAACTACTTGGTGCAAATAGTAAAGTTTGAGGAAACTATGGGTTAGCTATGGGTTTTGTTTGAAGTTATTTTTGAATTTTTCGTTTCCTCAAACTTAATGGGGGTTTTGTTTGAGGAAACTATAGGTTAGCTCAGCTTAATTCCAGAATTAAGTACATAAAAGAAAAGAAAGGAAAAGAAATAAAAAGAAAATATATAAAAGAAGATGAATAGAAGAAAACGACGACGGCGACGACGTTTTGAAAACTTTATTTTGAAATTTTGTTTTTGAAAAAAGAAAAAGACCGGCGAAGCGAAAATGCCTTGTCGGTCGAAAGGGGTTGGGAAAGAAAACAGGGGGCCGCGATTTCAGAAACCTTTTCCCTTCATGCGCTCGTAAGTCTGCGAAAGACCTTTGTCGATGATGTCAATCTTGAACTGCACCATGGAGCGCAGAGGAACATCGTCAGGCACGAAAGGCACAAGAGCTTGAATAACCTCGTCGATGTTATTATAGCCAGTGTCCTCGACCTCGCCCAATAGTTTACCACGGAAATATGCGCCGCCGCGGACAAGGTGCTTTGCCGAGAAACGAAACAGGCCGTCTTCCGGATCTTTCTTCTCGCTCTCGGTGGCCGAGTAAAAAATCAGATCAACAACACGCTCATTCAATCTCCATGCAGGGGAGAAGTCAAGTTTGAGATAACCGCGCGTCACCTCGTGGCCGCTTGCATGGTTCATGGCAAAGGCCACTTCGCTAATGGTCGCGCCGCAATCATTCTGTGCTATCGTTCCCCAAGTGTGGCGGAACGTGTAGACGCAATAGCGGTCGTCGCCTGTAATGCCTATGCTCTCGCAAATTTTCTTGATTCCGCTGTTGGCATTACTGCCGAGGCTGTCCGAATTGCGGTAACGCTTGTGGAAGCTGAACAGGAATGGGTCATCTTCGCCGGTGGCATACTTGTCAAACAACGGCAACAGGATGGACGGCACTCGCATTTCGATGTAGGCGTTATCCGCCCTGAACTTCTTGGTCTTCGCCCGACGGTAGTGTATGATGCCGTCGTGGTAGTCCGACTTCTTCAGGTGGTAGAGGTCAACTGTGTTGATACCGGCGAGACACAACACCATCATGGCCACATCGCGGCCAACTTCCTCTAACGGTGCTTTCATCTTGCTTTCAGGTATAGGCGCAGAGAAGAATGCCCGCGCTGCCTGTGGTGTGATCGCAAGTTTCTCCGGCCTGTCCGCTTCGGGTATCTTGACTTTGCCCCACGGGTTAGTCTTGATGCGGATCACGCTATTGTCGTAGTCGTTGTATTCTTCCATCGCCGCCTTGAACACCTGACGCAGACAAATGGGGTACATCTCCTTTGCCCTGCGAGTCGTTGCCAACGTCTTCAACCACTCGTTGACAAACGACGACGTGAGCTGCGAGAACATCACCGCCGTTGTGCCGGCGTAGCGTTCCAGATGATTCAACGCCATTTCATAATTTCGGGCGTTGCGCTTCTGCCCGCGCTGCACCATGCGGTCAATGTGCTGTCGGGCGTAGTCGCTGAAGCTGATGTCGGCCTCGCCCGATTTCAGGTAGGCCACGATGTCGTTCACACTCCAGCACTCGGTGTCGATCTTGTTAAGAGCCTCAACAAACTCTATGATTTTTCGTGAGCAATACTGCAACACGTATGGGTCTTCAATCTCGCCTGAGCGAGAGAGGACACTATCCCTGACAAACTTGTCGGTCGGGATGTAGGCCAATTTGCGACGGTGGGCCACTCGGATATACACCGGGTAGAAACCGTCCTTTCGTTTGGCCTTGACGATAGCTTTGAAAGTTGCCATGTTCCAATTGGTTTAATGGGTTAAAAGTGGGGTGTTCTGCTCATGTTTAGGTAATTCACTGATAACTCGATTATTCCTTTGGGAAACGACTTGGGAAACGCTGGGAAACATACCCCTAAAATTCGGGAAACTTTTGGGAAACATTTCCGTATAAACTGCACGGAAATCGTGTAAAACCGTGTCAAAATAATAGGCGGTAGACTCTGAATGTCAAGAGCCTACCGCCTAATTATCTGGTTATTAGGCTGTTTGCTCAGTCCTCAATAGCAGCCTGCGCCACATCGACAGATTTCAGATAATCAGTATGTTAAATTGGAATGGTCAACAATTGGACAACATTTTTGGCTTGTTGAGATTAAAGTCAAGAATGGTTTTGAGTATTGTTAATTCATTGATTTACACGTTGTTTGTATATGTTGATTAACTCGTTTTTATCATCGAGTTGCGATTTGAGTTGAGAAATCTGATCCTTCAGACCATTTATCTGGTCGACAAGAAGGGTCTTACTCTCCTCCATGCCCTCGATTTTCTGCTTTTGCTGCTCTATGATAGTGGCAAGAGCGGCATCTCCTATATTATTCATGGCATTGCCGTCACCCAGGGCAACAGCAGCCATGTAAGCATATACATTATTGGGAATATCGCAGTATAATGAAAAGAAGTTGAAGTCAAGGACGCGGCTGATCTTGATGAGCTTCGCCGTGTCTATGGACACCTTTTCAAATATACGATTGACATGTTGCTGAGGAACCCCTATGAGCCGTCCGAACTCGGATTTGCTCATATTAAGCTCCTCTCTGCGCTTGTCAATTTCCTGTCCGATGTGGACTTCTTTCAGTTGAATATTAAACATTAAACAGCGAATATTTCCTAATTAGCTATCATAATATTTGTTTATCTAAACCAAAATGCTGTACTTTACGTTACAAGAACAGCGATTGATTCTAATTGCAAAATTAGTCATTAACCCTCAAACAACCAAATATTAAACAAGAATTTTAAGGAACTATGAATGAGAACACCCAGAAAATCCGCCCCACACTGGTGGAATTGAAGGTTGGCGATACCGCCACATTCCCCATCGCTCGGCTAAAGAGCGTTCGCACTCAGGCTTCAGAACTCGGAGCAATTTATAATCGTCAGTTTACGACAAAAACGAATCGTGCGGCACAGACTATCGAGGTACGTCGCATGGCTTGACTAAAGACATACTACTATGGCTTTACTTCAATTTCTTGACCATCTCATTCCGTATGAGACGTTCCTTAACGATTTGGCTTCCCGAGTGGTCGCATTGCTCAAGAACGATAAAGACGACCCGGAGTACCTAAGCCAGAGAAAAGCATACGAGGTATTTGGCAGACGCAACGTAGAGCGTTGGAGGCGTCAAGGTAAAATCGAGCCGATAAAAAGGCCCGGAAAGGTTGAATACCGCACGTGCGAGTTGCGAATGCTACAGAGAACTGTTCAGGATTATCTTGACTAAATAACCAGTTGTGGGTATGGAGCAACACATTAATGATGTAAAACATCGCGATGCCAACCGACTTTGTGCATATCTCGATCTGCTCTCGGAACAGCAGAGGGTTGATTTTGTGACGGAGGTTGTCGAGGCTACCGGTGTCAACCGTAGGACATTCTTCAACTGGAAGTACATGTGCTGCCGTATTCCTGAGTGGGCGAAGACCGCTATGGAAAAGGTGGCCGGGCAGCCGATATTTCTCGACGAGCTTCCAATAAACAATATGACATGAGAGAATTACCACCGACTTGCAATCCGGCTGGGGTGTATTGTGTGAAAAGAGCCTGTGCGGAACTTGGAATAAGCCGTAAGACACTCCGGAGATATAGATTGCTCGGATTGATTAGCCCGATCAATCCCGATAACAAACAAAGACCGAAATATTCCGGACAGTCTATCATCGACTGTTGGAATCTACATGCCAAATTATGATAAGCGACAAGACTATTCAAAGAGTCCGCGATCTGGACATAGCTGATGTGCTGAAGCCCTATGTGAATCTCAGGAGGAGCGGGGCTTCGCTTATCGGTTCCTGTCCGTTTCATACCGATAACAAGCCGTCATTCTCAGTTTCTCCGGTCAAAAAACTATATCATTGTTTCAGTTGCCAGCGGGGAGGCGATGCCATAAGCTTCATCATGGAAAAGGAGAACCTTACATTCATGGATGCTGTCAGAAAAATTGCCAATGATAACAATATCCCCATCGAGGAGAACGAAGCCACCGGAACAGAGGAAGACAGGGCTAATGCCAGACATCGTGAATCCATGCTTGCCGCGCTGGATATTTTACAGAAATTTTTTGTTGACTCCATCCGTGTTAACATGACGGATGAATCACGTCATGCTGTTGAATATCTCAAATCCCGCTGGTCGGAAGATTTTTACAGCACAGCCGGAATCGGTTATGCCCCTAAGAACGGAAAGGAATTTATGGATTACTGCCGACGAAAAGCCATTCCGGAGAATATTCTGTTTGAATTGGGCATGTACTCACGCGGCAAGGACGGAAGTGTATATGCTACATTCCGCCAGCGTATAATGATACCCATCTGCAACAGGTGGGGCCGGATTATAGCATATACTGCGAGATACATTGGCGATAAAGCCAATGTCCCGAAATACATCAACTCACCCACATCACTCATATACGAGAAGGGAGAGACATTATTCGGTATCGACCGCGCTTCCCGTAACCGTAATTCAGAATATGTTATTAGGGTGTTCAGTTCTATGTTCCAAAATTAGCTCGCTTTATTGAGTGTCTTGGAGCGCAGAGCCACCCGATTCGGAGATAGATTCTCCTTGGCCCAGAGATCTATGTCCTTAAGTTTAACATTGGCC
>RIBL01000047.1 GCA_003762875.1 Muribaculaceae bacterium Isolate-110 (HZI)
AATGAATTATCCAAATTTTCAATGTACTCTTTTGCGCTAAAAATCAATATTTTTAAGCACGTGTTTTTATTAATTTTTCAGGTGTTTTGAATGACGTTTTTTTTGGAACATCAAACTGAACACCCTAATTGATAACTAACCAGTGGATCAATCTCCCCGAAAGGTTGATTATCCGCCGGACATTAATTATAGGTGTAAAAATATATATGGATAAAGAACAATTTAAAAAAATCGTTCATTCGGTGATGAAAGAAAATGGATTCCGCCGAAAGGGAAGTTCATGGTACAAATCAACAGATGAGTGTATAGTTCTTCTCAACCTACAACATTCTTTGTATAGTAGCTTGTACTATATAAATTTAGCTTGTATGCCGCAAAAATTCGCACATGGTGAACTATATCCCAAAGAACCATGCTGTTATGTAAGAACCCGAATACCCAAGCAAGGGATAAACGGAGAGAATTATCATGAAATAACAGATTTGGAAACTGATATAAATGACAATGAACGAGAATCAGGAATTATCCATATATTGAAAGATTATTGCCTTCCGACATTAGATAAACTCGGTTCTATAAAGGGGATAAATCAATTTTATTCGGAAAAGCCGTACTTAAATGATATACAACGTAATATCTTAGCAGTAATCAACGAATTTCACCCAGATAACGAACAGTAGACCGATTGAGTGGAACGCTGCCGGACATTACTAACGATAACAAATTTGTATGAAAGTTTTTATTGGAGGCGAATTGGAACATAGTATTTCTGATAAGTTTCGTAAAGCAAGAAACTCTGTAATAGAATATATGAATTGTCTATGTGATATTTCATGTATTAATGAACTAAGTTTCTATGTATTCTGCTTAAAAGGATTTACTACAAAGCCATTAAGTAGATATTCAAAAAAAAGCAATCGGATAGAATTGGAAATTCTACTCCCATTCGATAAATTTGAAATAGCAAATGATTCTCAATGCGTTGAAATATTGAAACAAAGCATTCTTGACGCTATTGAGAACTATAAAAATAAAAACATTCCACAACAATATATTGATGTAATTGCAGAAAGAATAAAAGCATCAATTAATGATTGAATCCATTAGTAACAAGCAGCAGACTGACTGAATAAAACGGAAACCGCCGGACATTAGTAACCGATTAAAATAATATGATACGAAAATTCATTTCATATATAAAAAAGCAACTGAACAATCAATCATATACATACACGCTACATGAAAACACGAAATATGTACATAGTATGTATGTTGATATTGATAATGATACTAATTTAGGTCGTGTAACATTATGGGATGACAATTCTTGTGTAATGGAAATTCTTAACATTAAAACTGAGAATTACCTGCTTTGCGAAAGATACGAGTTTACGTCGTTTGATGAATTGATTGAGAAATTTAATAATTTCTATTCCATATTATCTACACAATAAATTAAGAATGTTTGCTAACAACCAACAAACAGTCTGAATAAGCGGAATGTTGTCGGACATTATAGACCACAAAGAAATGAAACAATCTACAAATATAAAATTAGCAAATTATTTTGAGAATAAGAATATTGCTTACCAACCATTCAATTATGCAGGCATTGATGGTAATGCAGAGATCGTAGGATGGCAAATTGTCATGTTTCGACGAGCTGCTACTGACAATATAAGTGCTATTAGCATGGATGAAATTGATACGTTTCCAATAAAAGATACTTGTGCAGAAATATTCAAAGATTTAGATTTGCCCTTATCAGCAGGCATGAAAATAGATGCTCTGACACAATTATTAGGTTTGTATTCGTATCAAGATAATATACTTGAAGATACTACCAGATACTATTTTGAGATATATAACAATCTAATTGTATGTGGCATACATGATAAAAAAGGTCTTAACCACATAGAAATAATATATGATCAAGAATTAAAAAACAGCAGAATAAAAAGTTGTCTATAATAAGCAGCAAAACGATTGATTGAGCGGAACGCTGCCGGACATTATCAACAGTGCAAATAGTGAAATATGAAATTTAAAATAACGGTTAGATCGGGACTTTATTGTCAGAATCAATATCAAAAACATATGAATTTTGATTATTCAAGTGGTTATCCAGAAATGAGTTGCTTTGATTATAATGTTATTGAAACTTATTTTCAAGATTTGACAGGACAAATTAAAGTGGATGATTCAATAACTAATTGGACTTTATCTATTGAAATTTCTCTTGGCGGAGCAATTGGAGAAAAGGAAATTTGTATTGGAAAACGAGGTGTCACTTATTTGAAAGATAAGGAAAAGATCATAGCCATCAAAATATCTTTACCAATAAAAGAAGAAATAAGTTGGGGTATTGATAAAAAACACCGTTTCAATGAATATGCCAAAAGAAAATCAAACAAGGGCGTGACAATAATCCCCGTTGATTATGCTCAATTTAATGATATGACAGATTATGTGGAAAGTAGTATTAAACTATCCTTAAAGCAAGTTTTCACTGACGGAATTACTTTGAAAGGGCATACAATAAAGTTATAATCATTATAGAATTTAGTTGACAACAATCAACTTAACATCCGAGAGGTCGATAATCCGCCGGACATTATCAACAAAGAAAAAATAATATGTGTCAATACAAATCAATATGCAATCCTATAATAGAGCTTACAACACTTTTACAGAGTTGTGGCTTCACAATAGAAAAACAAGAACTTAAAGATTGGCATTTCAATGAGTTTGAAATTGTGATGAAAGGAAAGATATTACAACTTCCAATGATAGATATAGATGGTATACAACAACATAGCGACAATATTTATTATTGCAAATGTCATTGGTCTGTTGTAAAACTAATAATGAATTGACACAATAAAATGTTAGCAACAAACAGCACTACCGCTTAAAGCGGAACGCTGCCGGACATTATCAACGACCCAAGTAATAAGATGGAAATCACCCAATCTAATATAATAGAAGCTCTGTACTGCAAGATAAATAGGAACTCAAGTAGCTTTAAACTGTCCAGACAAAAATTTAAAATATTGTTTGGCTTTGATCCGACATATTATTGTTACGAGTGGTATGCAACCATACATAAACGAATTAATGAAATGTATAACGGTTGTGTTGAAACACAGTATTTTGCAGCATTACAGTGTATTTTAGGGCTTAAGGCATTGATTTACTCATCTCCTAAAAACAACTCATACGAGAATGAGTATTCACTTTTATATGCGTTCCTTAATATTATAAATATAAACCGTTCACAAATTAGGAATAAACAGCCTTTGCGAGACAAGTTATTTTGGACTTTTTTATTTTGTACTCCGTCGCCTGAATATATTGTATGTGGCACTCGCATATCTCCTACAGGATTATTGTATTATCATAAAGTGAATATTGATAAGGCGGTATATGAAATAACCCATTTGTCAGATATCAATAAACATATTGATGAACCGGAAATAGGTCAAATTAATAAAATCTTGAGTGTTGCATATAGCTACCTCACTGGCAAAGAACTGTTCATGCCTCAATATCGTTATATGGATATTTATGGCTATTATTTCTTTAATCCACTGGATTATATAAATCTGTATCAGTATGATAAACGTACTTTTTATGAACTTATGGATAAAAGTGTCGTTGGAAAATTCACATTCATGAAAAGAGCGTTTGTATATAATTATAATCTTTACATTGTTGACAATATAGATAAGATTATAGAACTTAAAGAAAACCTTAGAAACTTTGAAGCGGTAAAGAAGGTGCTGTTTTTCTCCGGAGTGACAATAAGAAATCCGATTCTGTTAGATATTAAATCAGGGAATATAACATATTGATTAGTAAAGCTGAAAGAATGACAAGAAAGAGCCTTGTTCCGAGACGCTTCATACCTCATGACAATGTTCGTGAATAGCTTTACACCGTCTTGGCTGTATTACGAATTTGCAAATCAGCTTATAACATACACTTATTGTTCCGACCGTAGAAAGTTGCAAACCATTATCGCAGCTTATGGTTTCGGAATATAATACTCATAACAATACATCAGAAAACACTGAATGACTGTCGAGAGGATGAACAACAGAACGGCAACGGCTTCGTAGAAACTGCGGTTGTAATAGTGTTTCAGCACGGATTTTCCGCGTCTGCGGTATATTCGTTGAACCCAGCTATGTCCTGCAAGAGCGATGGCGATCCATACGAAAAGCTGTATCATTGCGATGTCAGAGAAAATCCGGAAGGATAAGACCATCAATGGCAAAATGATTAGTGACATAATGTAACAATACAACAAAAAGGAGCCATCCATACGGCTCGTCCGTCTCACTTGCCCCCATCGCTCTCCATACCACCAAATGTAATCCCAGAGATAGAACCGTTGTTTATGCTCCTGCCGTTTCATTTGCTCCAATGTATAAATCCGAGGTGGAACATCAATATGAAATCCGCAATCGTCAGTGCAAAGGCAACAAGGATGATTGTGATGAGCTTCCTGCCGGGACGCTTCATATCACGGTAATGTTCGCGGAGTGCCGTGCGCCGTCCGGCGGTATATCGCAGTTTACAGAATAAGGAAGGCAGAAAGCATAGAGGAATCACTACGGCAAGGGCAATAGCCCAACCGAGATAGCGAAAAGCCATCGGTATGACAACAGGTATGAGTATCGCAAAGAGCCAGCACTGAAAAAGCAGCATACCTCCGTTTAGGTTGTTATGCTCACTTTCGCTGAATCTCTCGGCCACATACCATAGATAGTCGATGAAGCAGATCCGATATTTGCGATTACCCTTTTCCATGCCGTCAACTCCACACAAAGAACATTGTCAGGCAAGCGGCCAACGCCATACCGATTAGCACAATCTGAATCCGGCGGCGTGTTTCGGGCGAGCAGTCGTCGAAAAACCACAGCTTGCCGCCAAACTGCCAGTGGCACGCCCACTTCCAGCGGAACAATAGCCCCATGAGCCACAGGGCAAGCAGAAGGGCTGCAAAGAGCAACCCGAATTTCGGGTGAGCCTGTGCCCACTCGAAAAACGATTCAGCCTTGCCGTTCAGAGTCTCGTATATGCCGGTAATAGTCATAGCCATGTGATGAAATTTAATTCCAATCGCAAAAATAGCACTTTTAGCGCACACTATCACCACTTTGTGCTGAAAAACATTTATGTAAACTATTGCTGTATGGCGAATTAGTGTTAATTTTGTCGTAGGGAATATTCCTGCAAACCAATAAGTAATACTATATGAACGAACTTAGTGTATTAAAAGAAGCGTTCAGCACCGGAACAGCACCCTCCGGAGCCAATACCAAGAAGTTCCAGAAACTTCTTAAAAAGTACGAGCATATTGTAAATCCCAAGTTCGTACACCTTTATACGGTGCGAGACTGTCGTTACGACGATACAACCTACCGTGTGTTCGCCATGCCGGTAAACAGTGAAAGCATCGACATTGAAACCCTTGAGGCAATCAAGGAAGAGGTCAACACACTCCCTGTGGGAAGTATAAGATATAATTCCAAATCATCGGGTTGCCGGGATGTCGAGTTTGAGGATGGCACAGGAAAGTATATCCAGGACGAGAATGAAGCCGATGATGTCATAACAATCAGCAACCACTTCGATGGTGTTATCATCTTTACGATGGCTGTTTCCAATGGCAGTGTCGCAGAGCTTGACTGCGATTATGCCGTACTTGGCAAATGGGACGGAACAGGGTTCTTTAAATGGAAAGATTACACAATACTCCCGATAGAGAATGTAGCTCTCGGAAAAGGATGCGGTAAAGAGGGCTTCTCAAATATACCGGACACGGCTGTCGAGGGAGATCCGCAAGCTCCTGAAAATGCCATAGAAAAAGGAAGCCAGAAATATATGCAGATAATGCAGTATGTGATGTATGCTCTTATCGCTGCCGGTGCTGTGTGGTATTTCTTCTTCCGCTGACATTATAGCTATTGCCTATGGTTGGTGTGATTCTCGTTGGAGTAGGAACGTTGGTTGCAGGTGTAGCCTTTCAACGATTCCTTGTCAGGCGGTTAGCCAAAGAACACAGGGAAGTTAAAGAGAGTTTCGGCAACTACTTTGACACCGACGTTTTTTCATCGGAACATTCCATAGCCACATTCATAGAATCCAATTACCCGGCATTTCCAATGTCGGGTAAGGATTTGCTTTGGGCTTTGTCGGAGGATTATCAGCCCTGTGCCGTGGCCTACGACACAGAGCAAATGCTTGTATGTAAGGCTGAACTGCAAAACGGCAAGATTCGCCGCAGGGAGAATCAGGCTGAGATTATAGATTTCGCCGTTCCGTGTGTAAAGACAATCTGGCTTTTGCGGCAAACCGAGGAAAAGCCGGTGTTTGAAGTGGATATTCTATACAGTAAGAATGGTATGACAAAGGAACTGAAGTTAATCCGTTTTGCAGTGGATGTGGACGGAGGAATGAACTACCATAAGTTCCGACATTTTACTAATGTCCTAAAATCAGCCGGCAAACAGCACAATATTGGAATACGCAACTTAATCCGTTGACAACGGAACTCCCAATACCGGATTTTCAAATTGGCTTGATTCAAGACGAGAGGATAATCAAGATGACCGACAAAAGACGTAAATACAAATTCAACTGGCTCGATTACCTGTATTATTTTGGAATGGGTAATGATGAAATGCCTTTAAATTGGCGTCATCTTACGCCATTCTATGTGTCGGTAAATTCGATACTTATATGGCCAGTGGCGTTTTATGTCATACTTTGGCACGAAAGTGATCCTCTGAAATCCATTTACACGCTCGGTATATTCTACATTATTATCTCTTTATATGACTGGCCTCTGGAAAAATACCATTTCACACCTGAACGAGAGCGAGCATATTTCCGTAGCCATCCCCAACGGAAACATATCAGTGCTAACACCGTGTGGTGGCTTTCATTAACTATAACTCTGACTAACTTTGTCTTATTGGGGTTGGTTATTATATTACGTTGACATGAGCTGGCAATTTCAACATATAGTTATAACGTTTCTTCTGCTTGCCGTAGTTGTAGGCTCGATGTCCGGGCAGGAGGTGACGGAACAGGCTGTGTTTTGCCGGACAGACGGCAAAATCGAGGCCGACAGTTCCGCTATGATGACAGCCGAATGGCGCAACCGCGTAGTGTGCGATTTTCTCAGATATGCAGTACCATCGGCAGATATAACCGCCATAGACTATTGCAACACCTACAGCGGTCTAATGATGGATGATTCTACAAGTATAAGCATTGACCGTGTTACATTCCCGAATAGCAGCGACACGCAGATCAAATGGTTTGCTGATATTCCGGAAAAAGGCTATGCCGATATAGACATTCCTTCGGAAGCACCTGAAAAGTGCATAGCTTTCCGCAAGGATTCCACGCTGATAATCGTATGGTGCAACCTTTTCGCCGACAGCGATAAGGTGTATCACACTACACTATCTTCATTTGTAGAAAGCTATAACAGGTAAACCGCACGAAAACACTGCCCACATCTTCATGATGCAGGCAGTGTTCATTCGTAAGCCAACCTATCAGACACTTTGGGCTTTCACCAATACGGCGATTTGCCGGCTGCAGAACCGGTCGTATTCCTCCTTATCCGTTCCGCTTTCGATGGCACAGTCGATAACGTCTCCCAGCTCGTCGAAGCAGACCTCATTATGCACGCATTCCGCCTCACCGTCCTTTTGTTTCATCAGATACACCTCGTAATAATCGGAGCCGTTGAGCGCGATAATTACATAACCGGAATGGAGGCGTCCGTTTACCTTCATCCGCAACGCTGGTAAATTGCGGAATGTGGTGGCGACCAACTGTGTGATTCCCCACGACATGAGAATCGAAAAAGGGGTCATAGCCCATAGTTGCTGTCGGATTGTCTGTGCAGTCTGCATTACATATTCTTCATTCATAGCTTTAACTTTTAGATGATTATTAATTTCAGTTGAACCATTCGGGATTGCTCTTTTGGAGTTCTGCGATAAGGGCATTGTCCGGCAACGCAAGCGTGTTGCTGTCCGTGAAGAAAAAAATCCCGTCATAGAGCCGTTCAGCCTCCTTACCGGCAAAACCTTCGTTTTCGTCCTCGAAACTGCCGGGATGCAGAGCATCGAGCAGCTTTGTAGAACCTATCAGGAGGTCTTCGCCCTCGTTTGATTTCACGATGCGGCATACATACGTTTTGCCGTCAAATCGGATTTCCTGTGTTCTCATACGCTATTGTATTATTGATGTTATCTTAAAGGGATATTCCGTCCGTTTGCATTGAGATACTCCATGATGCATTTCGCTTCCTCGTGCGATGCGCGGTTACGGTCATCGTATCGGCGTGTCTCGTCAGCCATTACCACGATACACTCCTTAATCAGCCTGTAAAGGCTCTGTTGCAATGTGGGGTGCATATCGGGGATAGCGGCTGCAAAGCGTTTGGGGTTGAAACCGTAATCGTTCACTGCCTTTTCCCAGTCTTTTGCGAGTTGATACTCTTTGCTTTCTCTGATGTTGTGCATTGTCTTGAATTTTAAAAGTTGTTTTTTCTTCCCTCTGTTCGGCAACCTTTTGTCGGAGCCTTTCGGGTTTTACGATGCCATGAAGGAGCTGACGAAAAAGCCCTTTGCGACACTTTTTCCGGAAAATTACTCTTGCAAGGCAAGGAAGAATTTTACAGGAAATGCACTTCAAAGTGTCGTAATCAGGCGCGTCAGCCCACCTTTGCATCGAATAAAAGCCGACCGGCGGCGACATGGTGAACGTAACGGCGGAAAATGCCGGTAGCGGAGAATATTTCAGTAAAAAAGTGTGTGAGGTATCTATATATGGATAATTATTGCTATTTTTGCAGATAAATAGCAATATATAAATATGGAACAGACGGAGCATACGACGAACAGCGACATCCTGCTGCTTTTGGCAAAGCGGCTGAAGGATTACAGGCTGGCAGCACGAATGAGCCAAAAGGAGCTGGCTGACCTCTCGGGTGTGAGCCAGACGACGATCAGCCATTTTGAACAGGGTGTGAACCGTAACCTGACGCTGAGCAACTTTATCTCGCTACTGCGTACCCTCGGTATGGAGCAACGTATCGTGGAGCTGCTGCCGGAACTGCCGATGCCACCTATGGCACTCAGGCAGATAGAAAAATATTGCTGTCCGATAAAACTCAAATAGCGCAATAAAGTATGGCTCGAACGCTGATTTTACGGTGTTCGAGTCTTCTTTTTTACTTTACAAGCCCCCTCAGTCAAACAGTGACGGTTCGGGAGGCGCT
>RIBL01000048.1 GCA_003762875.1 Muribaculaceae bacterium Isolate-110 (HZI)
GAAGCGCACCATCTCGAAGAGTTCATCCATGCCTTCGGGAAGACACATCCATATTGCATCTGCGGTTTTCATGCCACAAATTTAACACTTTTCTCTAAATTCATGCACTGGGTTTTCGGCTTGAGCCATACTTCTCTGATTTTCAAAATTCTGCGCCATAAGAGCATGACACGTGATAATTAATTTTGTGTCAAATTAAAATTGACTCTTATGTTGTAAAATTTAATCGAGAAGTGCGCCATGAAATCTAACCGAGAAGTGCGCCGGTTCAAAGGAGAAGTTATTTCATATTTTCCATTCTTGCATATATGCTTCCGAGACGGTAGAATGCTTCTTTCGGAATCCATGCGGGTATCTGTTGCCAGTGTGGATCGCCGGCAGGAAAGGATTTGACAAGCGCGTATGAAATCATATCATAGTCTATCCCTCCGGGTGTATATGGGTAGACCGGATAAGAAAATACATAGACGCATGCACCCTCGACACCGGCTCTGTCAAGCAGTGTGAGCTGGTTCTCTATATAGTCCGCCTGTTCTTTCTCGCACCTTTCCGGAGCTGACCCGCCTTCGTAAATTGCATTTCCGTCGGCATCGACACCCTGGAATATGGCGAAGGCCTCGCCGCCGCGGGGAGCGGCTCCCTTATATGCGCAGCAACCGAATTCCATCACGATTATCGGTTTGCCGCATCGGTAACGTCCGAGACCTGACAGATATTCATCATCTGACTCGCCTCTGCGGTAATAATCGACACCAACTATATCGAAAATGGTCCAGTCGACGTTTTCCCATGTTCCTGACGAGTATGTGACCGGTCCGGAAAAATTTTTGTGGACTCCTTTGCAAATTTTTGCGAGTATCCGGTTGAGTTTGTCACTCGAATCTTTGATTTTGTCAAGGGCAGTGGCCGGTTCCGTTCCAAGCGATACCAGCCATTGCATACGTTCGCCGAATGTATTGCCAGGGAATGCCCCTTTGCAAAAGAGTGTATATTCACATCCAGTCACAAATGTAAGGTCGATTCCCTCCTTTCTCAGCTTTTCGGCAGCCAAGGCTGCTTCAGTCATGTATTTTACGGTTTCATTCCCGTCTGCTTCCATTTTCCATGGGTTGAACAGGATTTTCAGGCCGTTGGCGTGGGCGATTCTGCTTGCATCCACCAGTCGTTCTATTGATTCTCCCTCGATTCTCACAGTATTGCAACGGAGTATATTCTTGATTATGTCCATGTCGTAGGCGACTCTGGCAGAGTCGAATGTCGCTACCGACAGGCTGTTTCCTCCGTAGTTAAGACCGACGTCATAAACGACCCCCCTCATCGGTATCACAGCTTGGATATTCATGTACGTCATACACATTACAAAAAAGATGATCAGTGATTTCAGTTTATTTTTCATGAGATTATATTTATTTCCCAAATTGGGACAAAGGTAGTGAAATAAAATAACTAATTTTGCATTTGGATAGAGGAAACTCTTTCCAAGACATTAAGAAAAAGAAGCGTTATGCTCATCTTGTAACTTGAAAACCTGAGAGCCTTTCAAATTTGATGCAAAAGATAGCATAGTGGTTCTCACGCATACAGCGTGGGCTGCTATCGTTATATCTGCACCATAGGCTTTCTCAGGGCCGTCAAGTTAGATTGACATAGGTAGTCCACGCTTCTGTATTTAATAACCAGCCCTATTGGACTGATGGGCAAAAAAGAAAAACGATATGGAACAAAAATTCTGTCAAAGCTGCGGAATGCCGATGGCAAACGAAATCCTCGGCACAAATGCCGATGGCAGCCGCAATGAGGATTACTGCATCTATTGTTACAAGGACAGCAAATTCACACAAGATATGACGATGGAGCAGATGATTGACCACTGCGCTCAGTTTACTGACGAGATAAACAGGCAGTCAGGACAGAACTTGACACAGGAACAGGCAAAGGAAATGATGCGCCAGTTCTTCCCTCACCTCAAACGCTGGAAAAATAGTTTTATGAGCAACAAAATTCTATATATTCTCTTGCCAGACTATGCCGCACATGAAGTGGTATATCTTTCACAGGCCATCGCTTCCGATGAATATGCACTGAAAGAAAATCCCAGATATGTCAACAAGGCTGTAGCCCCGACACTGGAGCCTGTAAAATCCATCGGTGGCTTCCGCACACTGCCGGATTATTCATTCGACACAATGCCTGACGATTATGCGGCATTGGTGCTTATCGGAGGCTTCGGCTGGACTACACCGATAGCGGAACAGGTAGTGCCGATAATCCGAAAAGCCATTGAAAAAGGTAAGATTGTAGGTGCTATCTGTAACGGGGCTTCGTTTATGGCAAAATGTGGACTTCTCAATAAAGTGAAGCATACCGGCAACGGACTCGACCAGTTGAAGCTGTGGGGTGGTGACAATTACACTAATCCCGACGGGTATATCCACGCGCAAGCCGTAAGCGATGGTAATATTGTGACTGCAAACGGTTCGGCCACGCTTGAATTTGCAAAGGAGTTGCTATCCTTGCTTGAAAATGATACGCCCGAGCGAATCGAAATGTACTATCAGTTCAACAAGCAGGGATTCTGCGCTCTTTTTCCCGGGTAATAACCCGCAAGCTCATGCACGAGTGTTGAAGATGTCGCCCATGGTTATACCTATGTGTTAGAACTTGAAAAAGATGATAACGGATCGCGGCAAGGCAAGAGCCGGTTTACGTCGCTTGACTATCCGTGTGATTTCGGTATGGTCAACGTCAGAATGACTTACGACAGTGGAGTGTTGACCGTTGTGGAATATCCGTCACACGACAATACTGACTGCCGTTGCGAGACCGAGGCCTCTTTCATAATCGAAAACGTGCCTGAAGGTGACTTGATGTTGAGGATATATCATGGCGACACATCGGGTCGGTATGATGTCGGAACTCCGGGATACAGTGGCCGGATAGAGTTTGTTGGCGGGCGTATGAGTGTGCCGTATTGAGAGTCGGGCAAGTGGAGACGGAGGTGTCGCCGCATTTTTTTCTGTCACATATCACCTCGGTCAGCGATTTTGGTATGAATTACCTTAATTAAGGTCAGCGGACAGGGGCGTTTACTTGCTAACTTTGCACACAGTAAGTTGGATAATGACAAAACGAAGTGAAAATGAATCGAATTATAATCCTGGCGGCATTCTTTATCTTTGTAATATTTGTATCAAACTCTCAAAATATGGATAACAAGAATATCAACACATCTGTTGCTCCTGTGGAGCAGCTCGTTCTTACACAAGAGTGGGACAAGGTGTTCCCGAAGAGCGATAAAACAGACCATCGCAAAGTGACTTTTGTAAACCGTTACGGCATCACCCTTGCAGCGGATATGTATATTCCCAAAGACACCGAGGGCAAACTTGCGGCTATCACAGTCAGCGGTCCGTTTGGAGCGGTAAAAGAGCAGAGCTCCGGACTATATGCACAGCAACTTGCCGAACGCGGATTTCTCACCATAGCTTTCGACCCTTCGTTTACGGGAGAAAGCGGTGGAGAGCCGCGGCGAGTGGCCTCACCCGACATCAATGTCGAGGATTTCTCAGCGGCTGTGGATTTTCTCTCGACCTGTACTGAAGTCGACCCTGAGCGCATAGGTATTCTCGGCATATGCGGATGGGGCGGTATTGCCATTCAGGCAGCCATTAATGACCCGCGCATCAAGGCGACTGTAGCCTCGACCATGTATGATATGACACGCGTGACCGCCAACGGCTATTTCGATGCCGACAACTCCAAGGAGAAACGCAATGCCACGCGTGCGGCATTGGCGGCGCAACGCACCGAGGACTATCGCAACGGCTATTACCGTCGGGCAGGCGGAGTGGTAGACCCTCTGCCTGAGGATGTGCCTCAGTTTGTGAAGGACTATCATGCCTATTACAAGACCCCGCGAGGTTATCATGAACGTTCCGGCAACTCTACCGACGGGTGGAACTCGACGTCCGTGCTGCCATTCATGAATTTCAGATTTTTTGAATATGCCAGCGAGCTTGACAATGCCGTAATGATAGTACATGGCGAGAACGCTCATTCACGTTACTTCGGCGAAGACACTTTCAAGCTCCTGAGAGGAGACAACAAAGAGTTGCTGATAGTAGCTGACGCCAGCCATTGTGACTTGTATGACAATCTTGAAAAAATCCCGATGAATCAGATCGCGACTTTTTTCAATACCCACATGCCTCAAAAAGACTGAACGGCTGACTAATAGCGTATAATTATAACAGACAGGAGTACCCTCTGATTGCTCTCAGGTAGCTCCTGTCTGTTTTTACGCACCGTCTTGAATGATTTGCTTTATCGTGTCGGAACACTGATCACAGGCTTTTGCCGATTTTCGAGGGTAAAGGACAAAAAATTGCCTAAATATTTTGAATATCAGCAATTTTTTAAATTTAGTAATTTTTACTTGTGGTCCTACCATGACAATGGGACTGCTTATTAAGTACCGTATTAATCAGACATTTAGTCTGGGAGCGTTTAGAGCGCATTGCCTATTCTCACTCTGATTATGAGCAATTTTAATGAAAATACACCCACTTTGACTTAACATTTGTTATTAAACACAACCCTCTACGTTTTGAGCGACAGAATCCGTTTCCATAACTTTCTGACATATCATCAACCTCAATAAACTAATCGGGATTATCATATAGATGTTTCATGGCCGATATCAAAACTCCCGAAAAAAATCATCATCGGGAGTTTGGTTTGCTTTGAGATTATGCCTGATTACTTTCCATCGCTTTCTTCGGGCATGAGCGGACGCACTTTCCACATTCAATGCACTTGTCGTGGTCTATGACCGGATAGCCATCGGTACCTTGGGCAATGGCACCCACAGGGCAGAGACGTATCAGAGGACACACATGATCATGCGGGCATAGTTTTCGGTTGACTTCTATCATCAGTTATTTGATTTTGAGGTTTTATTTTCATGATTTTGAGTGGGCACGCTGCAACGCATTTGCCACATTTGATGCAATCGGCATGAAGATAACCCGTCTCTGAGCCGCGACTGTCGTAAGGCTTGATCTGCATGGGGCAAACTCTCGCGCAGCTCTTGCACTTAATCCGGCAAGAGGCATCAACATTGACACTGGTGAACGCCTTGGGAAACGGGGCTTTCTTTGGAGTAACCCATGATGAAAGTGTACCCATAGGGCAGAATGAGCACCATGTGCGTGGTGCGTAGATAAACGAGAGGGCCACTCCGACCACAGTAGTTATCGTTATGATATTCCAGAACACACGCCCCACGGCATTCCAATCACCCCATGCGAAATACATCTGCACACCGAACATGGTAAAGATGAAGAGAACCATAAACACTCGGAAGCCAAATGTGCGGACAAATGGTGGAATCGGACGATGAGGCGAGTATTTCGCCAGTAGGCGGTCATACATATTGCCTCTGGGACAGGCGTTACCACACCACCATCGGCCACGACTGACGGCAAATGCCACAGGAGCTATCATGCATACTAACGCCAACAATCCTATTGCAGGATAGAAATAACCAATTGCAAGATAAGCTATCAGTATCCAGTAAAGCGACCAGCCTTTGGTCGGTAAATATCTGTGAAATCTTTTCTGTGCCATAATCACTTTTGAAATATAGTGCAAAATTAGTGCCTTCATAATAGAGCGACAACAGATTTTAATTATCTTTGCATTGAATTTATCTATCATGACTCTTCAACAACTGAAATATGTAATAGCGATTGACCGATATCGCAATTTCGCAAAAGCCGCTGTGGAACTTGATGTGACGCAGCCTACACTCAGCGCACTTCTCCTAAAGTTGGAAGATGAACTCGGAGTACGTCTTTTTGAGCGTAGCAACAAGAGTGTACGCCCAACGGCCATCGGAGAAACAGTGATTAGGCAGGCCGAGAGGATTTTGAGGCAGACTGAGTTGATTTCAGAGACAATCTCGGAGCAGAAGGGAGAAGTCTCCGGTTCACTTTCGATAGGAATCGGCCCCAGCATCGCACCTTATCTCATGCCATGGTTCATCAAAAAGTATACCGACAGTTATCCGGATGTAACGCTGACTGTCAACGAAATGAAAGGAGACATGGTCATTGAGTCTCTCCGATTGGAAAAGATTGACATCGGAATAGCAATCAGTGGCAATACCGCTCAGGAAATCATGGAAATTCCGTTCTATTGCGAGCCGTTTCACGTCTATGTGGCTAAGGATTGTCTGTTGAAAATGACTAAATTCAATCCGGCAGACCTGTTGCATGAAAAGATGTGGATAATGAAGGAATCGCAATGTATGCGTGAGAGCGCGTTCAGTTTTTGCAAGAAAAAAAGCATTGGGCGACATATCTATGAGGCAGGAAGCATCGAGACACTGATACGCATTGTCGATATAAACGGCGGCTTCACCATCATACCGGAAATGCACCTCCCTTTTCTGACAGACGCACAGCGTGAAAATGTGCGACCGATAGAGGGCGAATATGTCTCGCAGAGATGTGTCACAATATATATCCGCAAGGATTTTATCCGATACCGTATGTTGAAAAGTATTATTGAAATCATGTTGTCAATCATTCCCCGCAAAATGATTGACATCGGTTTACACGACAACATAGCATTAAGATAAGAGTTATGGGCCTTAATCGTTTGACTTTTGGCATGTAATAATCAAGTCCGACGGATGCTCCAACGCGAAGTGCCTATTTTTGCAGGATTCTGCACCGTGGAATAAAAGCAACGAATCAATCGAGCAATTATAATTATAATCGCCCTCGAAGTTGTGGCGATACGTTCCGGTCCGCGGATCAGAGCCGACATAAACCAGACGAGACGCGCGACGGCTCTGCGTGTTCTTACGCCGCCTCCATCATTCGTTATCGGAGCCGTTGAGCAACTCTACGTTGGTCAGCAGCCCTCGGCCGAGACAATGATGTGCTGTCTTCCTTCGTTGTCGACATATCACAGACTCACCTTTCCGGAACTGGGCTGTGCCATTTTCTTCTTGCCCTTAAAGAATTTTATTCGTTTGGCGATGTGTCCGATTGAAAGGATCATCATCAGGAATCCGAGTTTACTATGCGCTTCACCTATAGATGCATGGGTGAATGTTGTTACCCAATGAATCATAGCAGCTATTCCGCTAACAAGGGAAACAAGGTGTCAAAATCAATATTCTCTAAACTCGTTATCTCCATATTATTAATAGTCTGCAATCATAGTGTGATCTGATATCCCATGGTGCTTTCACCCCAGGGATGATGGCAATAACCAATGTAGGAAAACCCTTCTCATAATTTGAAAATATCTGCTACATCAGCTGAAGATATGATTGATTTTATGACTGTCAAGTTATTGCTTAATCGGCTCAAGCCGAAAACCCAGTGCATGAATTTAGAGAAAAGTGTTAAATTTGTGGCATGAAAACCGCAGATGCAATATGGATGTGTCTTCCCGAAGGCATGGATGAACTCTTCGAGATGGTGCGCTTC
>RIBL01000049.1 GCA_003762875.1 Muribaculaceae bacterium Isolate-110 (HZI)
AATGAAAGAAACCAAGAAAACACTCCAAAATCAACTATAATTGTATCTAATTTTTTAAATTTGCATGTCCTATGAAACGGTGCACTTCTCAATTAGAATCTGGCGCACTTCTCGATTAAATTTTACAACTGAAAGCATTTCATCCGGCTTTTTACGTCGGATATGTCCGGCGAGGGATATTATCATGTCGCATAGATGCTGATGCTCGTCAAGGATACAGTTGAGCGTATCCTTCTCAATCAGTAAGACTTCCATAAATTATTGGTGGATTAAGTGGTGGATGGGATATGTGTTTGAAAAAAGAAGGCGGGTATCCCTCCCGCCTTCTCACCACTAAATCCACAATCAAAATAAATTATGACTGCGATTCAGTGGCAAAGTTAGCGATTTTTATCGGATTATGCGCTATGATCAAGCGGCTATTTTTCAATCACAATATAAATTATCGCTGTCGTGGCGGTCATTCTTTTTTTGGCGTGTAGCGCAGAATGTCGGTGACGGTATCGGAGATCCACTCGCCGAATCCATTGACAACCTTTCTGCCGGTGATTGTGCCGTAGGGTATCCCGTCAGCTCCGTATTGCCCCACCAGTATGCTGTGGGCAAGATTATAGGGCGCGAGATCAAGCAGCAGACGGTCGCCTTCGGGCGTGCAGGCAATAGTGCCGTCCTCTATCGTGATGAAGCCCTTGCGCACAAGACCTTCGAGTGCCGTGCCGTATTCGTGTACGGTGTTGCAGTAAGGCATATCGGGGTGCATTGTGTCTGCGGTCAGTGTCGCATATCCGGTGAGGTTGGCAAGTGTCGGAACAAAGCCGTATGAAAGTGGCGATACCTCTTTGACCGGAGCCATCATTTTTTCGACTATGGTGATTGTCTGTTCCGATGTGCCTGTATATTCAGGCTTCGGCTCCCTCACCTCCCATCGGCAGGAAAATGTCAGACCGGCGATTTCAGCCGTCACAGTGGCATACTGCTTCTTCTCCGGCTTCATTGCCGCCGCGTCCATGCGTCCTGCAATAAGTCTGTACAGGCTGCGCTCGGTTTTTGTGGCGCGTTTGGACAGTCGGCGCAACACTGTTATTCCGTTGCCGGCGTCAGGCGCGGTGACGTATGGCGATGAGATAAAGCCCTGCTCGTAGAGCTTCTCCGCAGTCTTGACGGAGAGCGACGGCATAAAGCCGAAATTGTCAGATGCGTCCATCTGAAGAGTGAGCATCGTGTGAAGTCTGACTACCGGTGCATCTTTCTCCGTGACGGTCATCCGTGCCTTGACGGGTTCGCCGACAGGGATAGTGTCAACGATTGCGGCGCAGACCCTCTCGCTCTGCCAAGACTGATCAGAAACGAGGTGCAGCCCTCCGTAATCGAGGAAGATTCTGTACGCCTTCGGCTGGGCGTCATATTGTGCCGCCTGTTCATCCATGTCACCGAGATACTGCATGGCGACGACCTCCTTGCGTGTCAGCGGCTCGCCTTCGTAATACCAGCGTTTGAGAACCCCGGCGAAATTATATTCAAACATCATGTCCATCGCGCCTGCCACAAGACCCGACTGGGCGAGATTGTGCAGGTGACGGCCCTTTTCTCGCTTGGAGAATGAACGCCTGATAGATGCACGGGTAATGCGGGGAAGCCACATGCGGCTCGTCGGATGCCCGACACGGAAGTGTCGGCAGATATTGAAGAAACGCGCCTGAGCGTCAGCTCCCTCGTCTGAGGCGAAGACAACCTCTTTTGCATTGCGGAACAGCGGTTTGAGAACGCGGTCACGTTTCTTGTCGGTAACGGCGATCTTGAATTTCTCCGGCACGAATGGCAGACAGCCGTTAGCAGCCTTGTCAAGACCGACAGGCTTGATGAAGCCGCGGTGAACGTAGGCGACAGTGATGTCGCCGTTGGTATATACCCCGTATGCCGGGTTAAGTGTCGCCTTCAACGCTTTGGCGACGGCTATGGCTATGCGGTATTTTTCGCATACAATCAGTTGTGTCATAATTTTTGTGGGTTTAGTTGGTGAATGTTTTGAAAACACGGGGAGGCCGCGCGCACCTCCCCATGTCGTGAAGATACTTGTCAGGATATTGACAGGTTGCCGGAGGCGGGATATTTGTCGCAGTGGATTTATGGATTCAGTGGTCGGATTTATGTTCCGGCAGACGTGTCAGCGAATCGCAGTCGTTTTGACTGTGGATAACGGATGAAGTGGTGAGGCGGCTACGGCTTTGGAGTCTTGGGCTTGGGCTGGTGCTGCTTTTTCTGCTGCGCCTCGTCCTTCGGCTGTGTCTGTCCGCGCTGGAGCGGTTCATTCACGTTCTTGGTCGCCTCGTTGGTCTTGCCGTCATCGTTTACCGCCATCTGGGTTTTGCTTTCCTCGGCGATGCCCACCACCTTGTCGCGGTCGGGATATACGCGGGTGGTCTGAGGTTTGCGCTCTTTGGGATCATATTGCAGGTATATGGTACAGTCGTTGCCACTCCTGTCCTTGCCCTCACCGACGAGTACCTGTTTCCCGGCGAGGTAGTCAGCCTGTTTCTGCTCGTCGAGCGGGATATGGTACCACTGAGTCAGACGCTTGGGGTTGCCGTTGGCGTCATGCCAGTTGTCTTTGAGGCTTTGCCCGGATTGTTGCTCGCCCTGTTGGCGGCTCTGTTGTGCCTCCTGCTCGTTCTGCTGACGGTACTGAGCCGAGTTGACAAAGGCGATGTCACGCTTGGATGCGTTGTATTGCAGGTCGGCGGTGAATTTCTGTCCGTTGGGGAGTTCGACATGCTGTTCCTTGACAAGACCGCCGTTCTTGAGTACGCCTATCTGTTGCATTGTCAGATTTATATTGGCTACCTTCTGTTTGATAAAGATTTTATCGACAGGGATGCTCTCGATCTCGTTTGTGAGGCGGTCTATGCTCACGAGGCATTTGTGTACCTCTCCCGTCGCGGGGTCTTTGAGGTCAACGGCTTTGCCGAGATTGCCCGTGTTGGATAACTCCACCTTGTCCTCGGCGGTGAATGTGTAGCCCCGGAATGGCTGGTCAAGCAACGGTTCCTTCTTGACGAAATGTGGCGTGAGCGAATATGTGCCGTCGGGATTGGTGCGGAATGACAGACGTGCGTCCAGCTTTTCGCCGCTTCCGTCGGGGGCGTTGACTTTATGTAGCTCAGGCGACTTGTGGTGGTAAACCATCTGTTGGAGCGCGCCTGACTTTTCAAGATCCTCCCGGCTGACACCCCATTGTTTTTCTATCTCCGCCCAGTTTACCTTGTCGGGGTCAACAGGTTTGATTTTTGCGGTGGGAGTCTTCATCTTGACGCGGTACTTGTCAAGCATCTCCCTGTTGGTTTCGGGGTCGTTGAGCATTTCCGCCATAGGCTGCCCCAGAGCCTCGTAGTCGGCGGCCGACATCTTGAATATACCGAAGGTGGTCGGGTTCTTCGCCTGACGCATGAAATTGGCGATGAATGCCTCTATGGGGTTCTGCCCTTTGGTGAACTTGATGAGTTCGCTTAACGGGGTCGATTTTACATCGGCCATTTTTGGGGTGCCGTCGAGGTTCTGACCGACGACCGCGCCTACCTGCCCGGTTTCATTGTCGCGGGCAATCAGCACTTCTTCCTTTGGATTTTCTTCCATGAGTGAATTAAAGATTTAGCGGTGATTATTTATCGGTGTTTCCACCGGTGTTGTTATGTTTTTTCTTCATCTTGGGATAGTCCGGATGCCGGGAGCTGATGAAGTGATTGTCTATGAAATCATTGAAGGCTTCCTGTGTCACGAATGCCGCCCCGCAGGTCAGACTTTCGTAGATTTCAATTTTTCCCTCGTCACGGTATTTGCGCATTGTCTTTTTTGAGATGTGCAACCCAAAGGCCACATCATCAAGGGATATTATACGCTTACCGTGGTAAAATAATTCGGGAGGTGCGCGAATGTCGTCATTGTGAGTTCTGATGCCGGCGAGAGCCATGCCTGCAATCACAGCGGTCTTGAAATCCGCTTCAGTGGATGTTCCGTTACCCATAATGTCATTCCGCGTCTGTGGTGCTGAACATCTCTCTGAGTGCCACGTTCAAAAATACGAACATGAGGCAACCGACAAACCAGTCGATATTCTCTGCATTGTCATTGCACGCAGGAGCGGAACATGCTTGCTTTCTGTCGAACTTACGCTTGAATGAGCGTTTTTTGTTTCTCGTGGATGACTTCTTTACGAAGCCGGTGGCATTGGGTGGATTTTTTGTTTCCATTCGGTTGTTTTGGGTTTGGTTTGCGAGGAATAGCCCTCGGTTGAAATTATAACCGAATGGTTGAAAATTGAGGTTTGGCGGCGTATGTTAAAATTGGTAATATACTTATACTCAAATAGTATAGTGGCTGAATTTTACAATAGTTAAAAATTTGTCGCCGTTTGATAAAAATATAGTTGTGGGATAATTCTACACTTAAAATAATAGAGTGTTGTTCATAGATAAAAAAAAAGCGTGCAATTCACGCCTCTCAGTGACGGCTCTGGTATTGCCTTAGTAGGAAAAACGTGACTGCACGCTATGCTTGCGCATAGCATAATCATCACGCATTTGTTTCCTACAGTGTCCATTTACCAGATTTTCACTGAAACCTATGCGGTGTTATGTTATGAAGTATATTAAATACGCCCGACTCTTCGGACGCGATTATGTCTATTTCAAGTGCAAAGGTAGCAATTTTTAGTGGAATATGCGATACCTTTATTTAAGTCCGTATTGGCGCATCTTGATATAGAGAGTTGTTCGGTCGATGTTCAATAGTTTGGCTGCCATTGTCTTGTTGCCTTGTGCCTGTTTCAAGGCTGCATTGATTTTGGCTTTTTCCATCGTCGGATCCTGTAAATTTAAACTGCTGTTGGGGGCAGGTTCAGACTGGCTAAAGTTGAGGTCGGATGCTGTAATAACATCTGCGGAAGTATGGAATGCGGCGAAAAGCACCACATCTTTCAGTTCTCGCACATTGCCGGGGAATGGATAGACTTTCAACTCCTTTAATGCAGATGCGTCAAGGCGTTTTTGATCAGCCCCCATGCTATTTGAATAACTTGCAAGAAAGTACTCAGACAACGTGGCGATATCCTCAGTCACTTCCCTTAATGGGGGTACTGCTATATCAATCTGACGTAGTATATAAAACAGATTGGGGCGGAATGTCTTTTCCGACACCATCTTCAGTAGTTCAGGCTCAGCCGTGCATATTACACGCACATCCGGATGCTCATTCTCAAGGATATGCAACAACACTGTCTGTTTGTCAAAATTCAACAGATGTATATTCTTTAGAATGATTGTTCCACCATCAGCTTTCTTGAAACAACTTTCAATACGGTTGTATATTTCACTGCGAAGTGTTGTTGGATCATGCTGCCCAACAAGTGCGGCTCCTCCTGCCTCAATAACCGTGCATGGTTTTTGAGCACGCGAGCTGTGCATATAAATCTGTCTTGCAATTTGTTCCTTGCCGGTGCCACATTCCCCGAAGATAATCGCGTTAGCATTAGTAGCTGCAATGGTTCGGATTGACAACCCGATGCGTCTGAATGCCTCGCTCTGCCTTGGTATAAGCACATTGGGTAGTATGAGTAATGCTTTTTCCGGGCTGACATACCTGACGACAGTCTCCACAAGTTGCTTGTCCATTGCCAGACGTTGTATGATGTCAACTGCTCCCCAGCCTTTCATCACATCTGCAATCTCCAATGGATTAAGATTATCTACTACGGCAATCACTGGGAACGTATAGCCCTCACGCTTTTGCCAGTTCACTAACTCCTGCGCTGTGCCACGGACAAATGTCATCGCCGTAACAATCACTGCGCCGGGTGGCAGTTTCGCCACCTCGTCCTTTGCTGCCTCCATCGTCTCGACGGCAATCGGCTCATAGCCGGACTTGACAAGCAAGCCCGACATAAGCCGACGGTCTGATTCGGAGGCATCTACAATTAACACCTTGTTCATAAATTAAATAGGGTGTTCAGTTCTATGTTCCAAAATTAGCTCGCTTTATTGAGTGTCTTGGAGCGCAGAGCCACCCGATTCGGAGATAGATTCTCCTTGGCCCAGAGATCTATGTCCTTAAGTTTAACATTGGCC
>RIBL01000005.1 GCA_003762875.1 Muribaculaceae bacterium Isolate-110 (HZI)
AATGAATTATCCAAATTTTCAATGTACTCTTTTGCGCTAAAAATCAATATTTTTAAGCACGTGTTTTTATTAATTTTTCAGGTGTTTTGAATGACGTTTTTTTTGGAACATCAAACTGAACACCCTAATTTATAAATTTGCGCTAACAATTTTGTTAAACCATATTGATAAACATAAATGTTATGCGAAATAAGCAAGAAGAAAATCCGCATATAGATACTGAGCAGAAGATTATTCTGGCAGCCAAACAAGAGTTTATAACCAAAGGATTCGCCGGAGCGCGAACGACATCAATAGCTGAGGCGGTAGGTGTGACCCACGCCATGCTGCATTATTATTTCCGCACAAAAGAGAAACTTTTTGACAGGATTCTTCAGGATGTTATAGCAACACTACGACAGGCTCTCTTTACACCATTGGAGGATATGTCTCTGCCATTTGATGTGATGATACAAAACATAATCGAAAGACATTTCGATTTTCTTGCCGATAATCCTGATTTACCTCGCTTCATAATTTCAGAAGTCTACAGCAATCAGAATAAGGCCACTCAATTTACCGAGAAGTTGAGAGAATATGCTCCTATATTTATATCTGCCATGCAGAGTAAAATTGACTATGCTGCTGAAAAAGGTATCTGCCGTAAAGTGGATGCCGGGATGTTGCTTATTGACATTGCGTCCCTTAATCTGTTCACTTTTATGGCCTCTCCTATAATAAAGACTGCATTTGCCGGCTACTATGAAAGTTTTGAACAGTTACTTGCTTGTCGCAAGGTGGAGAATTACGACACAATAATGAGAAAACTCAAGCCATGATTTATGAAAACGAAATTGCTTAGTCTTTTACTCGCAATGTCGAGTTGCTGCGGAGTCCACGCTGCGGTGACAATTGAAGAATGTGTCAGCAAAGCAATGGAAAACTATCCGCTTATACGCAAGTATGGCCTGCTTGAAACGACCACGGATATTGAACTGTCGGATATAAACAAGGGATGGTTGCCGCGAATCGGTTTGTATGGCCAGGCATCCGGACAGAATATTGTCCCATCTTTCCCTGACGTTCTGTCCGGTGTATTGCAACAGATGGGGCAGGAGGTTAAAGGAATAGACCGATTTCAATATAAAGCCGGGATTGATTTTTCTCAGACTATCTGGGATGGTGGCGCATCGAGAGCCGGACGGGAACATGTCCGTGCGCAGGAATCGGTGAAGCAAGTGTCACTTGATGTGGAAATGTATGCAGTGCGTCAGCGAGTGGAAAATGTATATTTCGCTATATTGCTCACAGAGGAACAGATCGCACAAAACCACATTACCTATGACCTCCTTACAGCAAATCTTGAGAAAATGCGTGCAATGCTGAAAAACGGGACCGCAATGCAAAGCGATGTGGATATGGTTGAAGCGCAGGCTCTTGCTCTCAAGCAGGTCATACGGCAGGCTCAATTTACTACCGAAGGTTACCGTCGGGTGTTGGGCATATTTATAGGGGAAGATGTGATTTCAGAAGTATTAATCATGCCTGACTCAACTATGCCGTTGTCAGATAATTCAAAGCGTCCGGAGCTAAAACTATTCTATAAACAGGTGGCAGCCAACAATGCTGCCGACAAAATGGCTAATGTATCACTTATGCCACGCATCGGATTGTTTGCACAGGCATATTACGGTTATCCCGGATTAGATTATTTCAAGAGTATGATGAACCGTAATCTCTCATTCAACATATTTGCGGGAGTGAAAGTGTCATGGGATATCGACTCATTCTATACACGTAAGAACATCCGGCGGCGTACATCGGTGAACAATGCCGGGATTGCTACCGACAGAGACCTGTTTTTATTCAACAACCGACTTCAGGCTACATCTCAGATGGTTAGCATAAACGGTATGCAAAGTATAATCATGGATGACGCAAGGATTGTGGAATTAAGGCAGAATGTCAGGAAAGCAGCAGAATCACAACTTGACAATGGTGTGATTGACGCCACCGCACTTCTCACCAAAATAACTGATGAGAATGTTGCCAGATTGACATCAAGATACCATGATATACAGCTACGTCAAGAAATATATAAACTGAAATACATTCTCAACCAATGAAAAAGATATTATTTCCGACCGTGCTCGCCACGCTGATGACGGCCTGTAATTCAGCCCCCGATTATGATGCAACCGGAATTTTTGAGGCAACAACAGTTACAGTTTCAGCAGAAACATCCGGTAAAATTCTCTCTTTCCCCATCAGTGAGGGTGATAGCGTTATTGCCGGACAGAGACTGGCGGTAATCGACACAGCCATGCTTATGCTCCAGCAAAGGCAGTTGAATAGCCTGAGACAGTCCACAGAAAGCGCGTCACCCGATATTGCGGCACAGGCTGCCGCATTGCGTTCGCAAATCTCTCACCAACAGCAGGAATGTGATCGTTTCGACCGACTGTTGTCTGACGGAGCAACGACTCAGAAGCAATATGACGACGCTCAGGCTCAGTTGAGAGTGATGCAGGCTCAGCTCACGGCATTGCTATCCACTCTTGGTAATAATCGCAACTCTATAAGTGACAATGCCGTCGCCATACAGTATCAGACGGAACAGATAGAGGAGCAGATTGCAAAGAGCAGTGTCAAATCTCCTATCAGTAGTACTGTACTTGCCAAATATGCCGAGCCAGGTGAATTTGCAACACCAGGCCGACCACTATGCAAGCTTGCTGACCTTGACAGGATTTATCTTCGCGCCTATTTCACAGCATCTCAACTTGCCGAACTTAAACTGGGGCAGATTGTAACTGTGATTGCTGATTTTGGCGGTGATAAGCAGTATGAATATCCGGGTACGATCTCATGGATAGCCCAGGAAAGTGAATTTACTCCGAAATCCATTCAGACCAGCGACAGCCGAGCCAATCTGGTCTATGCCGTGAAAATAATGGTGAAGAATGACGGTCGGTTGAAACTCGGCCAATATGGAGAGGTCAGGCTATGACATATCCTATTGACATATCAGGTGTGACCAAGCGATATGGAGATATCGTAGCTCTCGACAATGTGGATATCATGGTGGAGAAAGGTGAATTGTTCGGTCTGATCGGTCCGGATGGAGCCGGTAAAAGCAGCCTTTACATGATTCTTGCCACCCTGCTTGCGCCGGACACTGGGACAGCCACCGTGTGTGGACTTGATACGGTGAAAGATTTCAGACAGCTACGTACACGAATCGGATATATGCCTGAGAAATTCTCTCTTTATCAAGATCTCACCGTGGCAGAGAATCTTAAATTTTTTGCTAATATTTTCGGCGTTTCGGTCAAAGAGAACTATGATTTTATTGCTCCCATATTCGGACAGCTTGAGAAGTTTCCTACTCGTTTGGCCGGAGCTCTTTCGGGAGGTATGAAGCAGAAATTGGCTCTTGGGTGTGCTCTGATTCACAAGCCCGACATCCTTCTCCTCGATGAACCGACCACAGGTGTCGATGCCGTGTCGCGCAGTGAACTTTGGGATATGCTGACAGTTCTTAAGAAGAAAGGAATCACAATAATGGTATCAACATCATATATGGATGAGGCTTCACGCTGTGATCGCATAGCCATGATGAACCATGGAAAGATTCTTGCGACCGACACGACTGCAAATCTATTAAAGCAAGTCGGCGGAAATCTGTATGCCGCCGTGGCATCCGACATGTTCCGACTTCTGAGATTACTGAGACTGCTTCCACAAGTAATCGATTGCTACACATTCGGTGCGACACTTCATGTGGTCGGCAGCCATGATTTCAATTCGAAGTCTATTATGACCATACTTGAGAAAGAAGGCGTAGCGGATGCAAAAATCTATCCAATCAAAGGAAACATCGAAGATTTATTCATAAAACTGACATTCAATGGCGGATAATAGAGATAGAGTAATATCAGTAAGGAATCTGACAAAATGTTTCGGCACGTTTACTGCTGTTGATCATATTTCATTTGACGTCGGCCGAGGTGAGATATTCGGTTTCCTTGGAGCCAATGGAGCAGGCAAGACCACGGCCATGCGTATGCTGTGCGGACTGAGCTATCCGTCATCAGGGACAGGAGTAGTGGCCGGTTGTGATATAAATGGTCAGGCAGAATATATAAAAAGAAAAATCGGATACATGAGTCAGAAATTCTCACTATATGGCAATCTTACAGTAGACGAAAATTTACGGTTGTTTTCGACCATATACGGTATGGACAAACAAAGTTTTCGCGAGGCGTCAGAGCGTATATACGAACAACTTGAAATGACGGATATGCGCAAATCGATGGTCAAAAGTCTTCCCATCGGCTGGAAACAGAAACTCGCGTTTGCCGCTTCCACCATTCATCATCCGGAGATTGTGTTTCTTGACGAGCCTACCGGTGGAGTCGACCCTGTGAATCGTCGCAGATTCTGGGAACTTATATATAGAACTGCCTCAGAGGGGATGACTGTGTTTGTCACTACACATTATCTTGATGAAGCGGAATACTGTAACAGAGTGTCAATAATGGTTGACGGACGCATAAGTGCGCTGGATACACCTGCCGGGTTGAAAAAGGAATATAATGTCACCTCTATGGATGAAGTGTTTTGCATAGTTGCAAAGGATGCAATCAGAGGATAGTAAAGCCATGAGTATATTACGGTCACTTGTAAAAAAGGAAGCCATACAGATTGTGCGTGACAGACGCACTATGGTCATAACAGTAATCATGCCGGTTGTGCTTCTGCTCCTTTTCGGCTTCGCAATATCCACGGAGGTCAACAATGTAAGATTAGCCGCCGTTGTCGATCGACATAATGATATGACGCGTGATATTATTGAGCGGTTCAGCGTAAACGAATATTTCTCATTTCAGGGTCTTGTTTCTGCCGGAGATGCTGACCGACTCCTGCGCAAAGGCGAGTCGGATGCAGTCATGTTTTTAAGGACTGTCGAAGGTCAAGTCAAAGCGCAGATTGTGATCGATGCCTCTAATCCTGTCATCGCACAGGCCGTTGCCGGCTATGTGCAAGGGGTATTGGGATTAGTCAATTCGGCGATAAGTCCGATATTGACATACACTCTATACAATCCGCAGATGAAGAGTGCGTATAACTTCGTACCCGGAATACTCGGGATGATTTTCATACTTATATGTGCTATAATGACATCCGTGTCTATAGTTCGCGAGAAAGAGACAGGCACAATGAATCTTCTTCTTGTCTCACCTGCAAAGCCCTACACCATTATTCTCGGGAAGCTGATACCTTATTTTATATTGTCGTGCATTATCCTGCTGATGATGCTGCTGATTTCATATACAATACTCGGGCTGCCTGTATCAGCGAGCATATTTAATGTCGTGTTAGTCTCGCTCCTGTATATTGTGCTTTCGCTGTCAATAGGACTATTGGTGTCTACACTTGTAAGCAGCCAGCTTACGGCCCTGATTGTATCGGCTGTAGGATTCATGCTTCCTGTCATAATGCTGTCGGGTATGATATTTCCGATTGATAATATGCCACAGCCTCTCCAGTGGCTGTCTTGTGTAATACCTGCAAGATGGTATGTCGATGCTATGCGGAAGTTGATGATCCAGCAACTCGACCTTAGTCTCGTCTTTACAAACGTATGTGTCATGGCCGTAATGACAATAATATTATTGGCACTCTCAATAAAGAAATTCAATTCGTCGAAGTGATATGAATCCGCAGATACTGAAGGCTCTACTTCGCAAGGAAATCACTCTGATGCGTCGCAATCCTATAATACCGAAAATAATTCTTGTAATGCCTCTGATGGTGATGCTTTTCATTCCGTTGGTGGCAAATCTTGATGTGAAGAATGTGAATGTCGCTGTCATCGACAACGACCATAGCCTGTTGTCACGACGCATCATCGCAGATGCCGACGCTGCGGATGCAATAACTGTTGCAGTGATATGTAACTCACATTCTGAGGCAATGGATGCTATTGAAAACGGTTATGCCGATGTTTTGCTCACAATTCCATATGATTATTCCAAAAAAAATCAGGGGAATGGCTCTGTGGTAGATATAGAGTCCAATGGGGTAAATGCCACCAAAGGTATGCTCGGAGCACGATATGTATCACAGTCGGTGATTGAGACGTTAAGGCAATGGCAAACTGAAAATGGTTTGTCAGCAATCTCTTCTGAACCAAGTGTGATAAACCGATACAATCCGACTCTCGACTTCCGTAATTATATGATACCGGCCCTTATGGTAGTGCTTCTCATTATCATCTGCGGATTTTTGCCGGCATTAAATCTTGTCAGCGAAAAGGAAGAAGGTACTTTGGATGCGATGAACGTGACCCCGGTGAGTCGCCTCACATTCGTTTTGTCGAAGCTGATACCATTTTGGATTATCGGACTGATAGTCGTAACTGTCGGAATGCTTGTCGGGTGGCTTGTATATGGACTCGTGCCGGAGGGCAACATCGGGGCTATTTACCTCGCCACCATATTGTTCAGTCTCGTCATGTCAGGGTTGGGAGTATCTATCGCAAATCAGTCGGCCACAATGCTGCAAAGTATATTTGTGATGTTTGCCTTCATTATGATTTTTCAGTTGATGAGCGGGCTATTCACTCCCATAGGATCAATGCCTCCATGGGCGCAGGCTATAACATATGCCATCCCTCCACGCTATTTTATAGAGATAATGAGAGCGGTATATCTTAAAGGTGCAACAGTTATTGAACTTGGTGCCCAATACCTGATTCTTGCAGCCTTTGCTATTATATTATTGCTAATAGCATCAGCTACTTATAAAAAGAGGGTGTAGCCGGTTTAACATTGTTACATTAAACATGGAGCCGAAGATTTGTTTATTGCTCAACGTCCTAACTGATACGTAATCCGTTAGGACGTGAATTTGCTCAGGTAATCAAATTTTAGTAATTTTGTGGCGCGTAAAACGATATTGCCAGCATTATGAATAGACTCTATATGTTTGTGATGGCCGTGAGTGTCATGGCCGTGACCTGTGTGGCTGCTCCCCGCATGGTGAAGTATACTTCGACCACTGATCCTGTGATGGCTGTGGTGGTCGACAGTGTGGACTATCGCTCCGATCTGACACGTGTGTACGGAAAGTTTGTCGGGCGGCCGCACACCTCGGGACGTGTGGATGCCGCCTCTCTCTTGTCGGGCAAACGTTCGCTCTCGGCCACTGACATCGACGGAGTTGACTTCAAACGTTACTTCCAGTGGGAGGATGATGGCGAGATTCCTGTCGAGATAGACTTTCCAGCCGTCAAGCCTCTTAAAGCCGCGCAGCTTATCCTCACTACTACCCGCGGCGAGTCGGTCACAACGATAAAACGAAAGTAGCTCAACAATAAACCAGTCTGTTAATCACGAAAAATTGAAGCTCTGTATTACCGAGAAACCGAGCGTGGCCAAGGATATAGCCAAAATCCTTGGAGCCGATGCTCCCCGCGGGGGCTATTTTGAGGGGTCGGGTTACTGTGTGACCTGGACTTTCGGCCACCTGTGTCAGCTTAAGGAACCACACGATTACACTGAGGGATGGAAGCGGTGGTCGCTTGGCGTGTTGCCGATGATTCCTGCCAAATTTGGCATAAAACTGATACCCGAAGAATCGTATGAAAAACAGTTTCATGTCATAGAGACACTTGCCGCCCAGGCTGAGGAGATCATCAACTGCGGTGATGCCGGCCAGGAGGGTGAACTTATACAGCGGTGGGTGATGCAGAAGGCAGGCGTGAAATGTCCGGTCAAGCGGCTGTGGATTTCATCGCTTACCGATGAGTCGATTCGTGAAGGATTTGCCAAACTGGAGCCGGAGGAGAAGTTCAACAATCTCTATCATGCGGGCCTCTCTCGTGCCATAGGAGACTGGATACTCGGCATGAACGGGACGCGCCTCTTCTCGCTAAAATATTCTTCGCCCGGCAATGTGCTTTCCATCGGTCGTGTGCAAACTCCGACACTCGCACTCATCGTGCAGCGTCATTTCGAGATAGAGCGTTTCAAGCCCGAGGATTTCTGGGAATTGAAATCTACCTATCGCGACGTGACATTCAATGCCACTTCCGGTCGCTTCACCTCACTCGAGGAGACCGAAACTGTGCTTGAGACTCTGCGTGACAAGCCCATGACCATCAAGGATGTCCAGCAGAAGCAGGGGCGCGAGTCTGCCCCGAGGCTCTTTGACCTCACATCGCTACAGGTGGAGACCAACAAGAAGTGGGGATGGACGGCCGAGCAGACACTGAGGCTTATACAGACTCTCTATGAAAAGAAGGTCACGACCTATCCCCGCGTCGACACGACCTATCTTAGCGATGACTTGTATCCCAAAATTCCCGACATACTCGGTCGCATGACGCCTTACTCGACCCTCACCACCACATTGCTTGGCGGCAAGATCGAGAAGAGTAAAAAGGTGTTTGACAACTCCAAGGTGACCGATCACCATGCCATCATACCTACCGGCCAGTCGCCCACGGTGCTGGTGGGTGACGAGCGCAAGCTCTATCATCTCATCGCCCTGCGTTTTATCGCTGTGTTTTACCCCGATTGCCGCTTCATGACCACTACGGTGCTCGGTGAGGTGGAGGAGCGTCAGTTTAAGGCCTCCGGCAAAGTAATCACTTCACCGGGATGGCGTGAAGTCTATGCCGGAACCAATGAGCCAAAAGACAAGGAGGAGACCGCTCCTGACAGTGACGACAAGATATTGCCCGAGTTTGCAGTGGGCGAGTCGGGCCCACAGGAGCCATCTCTGCTCAAAAAGACCACACAGCCACCTAAATACTATACTGAGGGAACATTGCTGCGGGCGATGGAGAGTGCCGGCAAGACTGTCGACGACGAGAGTTTGCGTGAAGCCATGAAGGAGAACGGTATCGGACGTCCTTCGACTCGTGCCTCGATTATAGAGACCCTGTTCAAACGGCGTTACATTACCCGTGTGCGTAAAAACATTATGGCCACTCAGGCCGGTATCGACCTGATAGGCACCATCAAGGAGGAATTGCTCAAAAGTGCGAAACTCACCGGCCTGTGGGAAAACAAACTGCGACGCATAGAGCGAGGTGACTATTCGGCAGCGCAGTTTATCGACGAGCTAAAGACGCTGATGAACGAGATAGTCATCAATGTGCTAAGCGATAATAGTTTCAGCAAAATCAACACCGGTGTCACAGAGGCCAAGAGTTCGGGCAAGGGTGGGGCGTCGACCGGTCAGACTTCTGCTGGAGGAGACAAGCCCAAGCCGACCAAACCGCGTGCGCCGCGCACGACCAAATTTGAGCAGGTGACATGTCCGCAATGCGGTCAGGGGCATATTCTCAAAGGTCGCACGGCTTTCGGTTGTAGCCGTTACAAGGAGGGATGTACCTTGCGCCTCAATTTTACCGACTATCCCGAGACTCTTACCCCGGCCAAACTCGCAAAAAAACTTAAAAAGTCGTAGAAGGATATTGAGAGTTTAAAGCTTAAAGTTTAGAGTGGTCGCGCCATTGTAGGATAATTATACCTTAAGATACAGACCCACGGTCAGAGTAAACGCAATAACTCTGACCGTGGGTCTGTATTGTATCTAAAAGTTGCATTGATCGTTTTTTTCTTGCCGAATATCATTGAGTTACAAAAAATTGTTGTAACTTTGCGTATGGCGACTCTCTCTAAAATACTGATTATGTGTGTTGGTCTTGTTCTCTTCGGTAACTTGTGGGCGCAAAGTTGCTTCTTTGCCCTATGCCCATTTTTATGGGGCTGTGCATATAATTTTGAGCGGAAAGGAGGCAAGCAATGAATAAAGGTTTTAAAATATCGTTTTGGATATTGTGCGGATTGGCTTGCGTCTTAATTGCATCAATGTGCCTCATTGGGTTATTCTCATATTTCACTCATAATTTCAAAAAAACACAAGATGGCTACTTTGCAAAAGTAGAATATTCTATCGAAGGGTATATAACAGACAAACAAATCGTTGGTGGCCCTTACTGCCTCATAGAGTTGGAGCTAACAAAATTTGAAATAATGAAAAACGAAATCCATTCATCAGATGATTATGTAGGAGTCTTTGCCTCAGACACATCCAAAGTGTTTATAATAGCCCCATTGCCTGAGAATTTTTCATCATCATCATTAGATAGAATCGAGATAAATACTCATAACAGACAATGCGTATTTAATGACACGTCTGTGTCCACATTAAGAACGGCATCACTTTATAAGCATAAATTGCCCAATAGTAACGGCTATATTCCCTTCTAAATATGGAAGATACTTTAAGATACATATTCATTGCCGTCATAGTCTATGCTGTTGGTATGGAGATATATAAGGCTGTTCGTTCGCGATCGACTGACTATTCTCTTTGGGCGATTATTGTGCTTATGGGTGCAGTGTTATGGATTTCAAGAGGATTTCTTATCTCCAGCCGGATATATGATTTCCTGATGATTGCCGTATGGCTTGTAGCAATCGGTTGTTTTGTTCTCTCGCGGAAATCCCAATACGGAAAGTATCTGAAATCTATTGCCATTGGTGGACTTTCAGTTTTCCTTGCTGTCTTTAGCTATTGGAATATAAAGGCGCAGTCCATCGTTCCAACAACCTTAATAACTTCCCTAAAGGGATATTCAACACATCGAATAGATGAGGTATGTTTCCGTTATAACGGAATTCCTTTTTGGAGAAGTTACAATCTCAACAACTACCCCAAATGTAAAGCTACTTCCTGAACAGTACGATGTAAGTCTGACAGTCAAGCCGATTTCACCCAATGTTGCCAAACTTGAATCAATAACCCTAATTCCAAAAGCAAAGATATGAAAACATCCCTCTTATATAAGATTGTGCTTTGGATGGTAATGGTGACAACATCAATACTGTTGTGCGCTGCGGCGATTCCGACAAGAACTGCCGAGTGCAATGATATGTCACGCAAAATATTATGGGTGGTTGATGGTGTGGCTCTCCATGATACCATATTCACATACACTATTGACCGGATGAGGAGTGACAGCGCGATGGTCTATACGGCACAGTCGTTGAGCTATGTTTATCCATCCGACATTGAAAGTATCTGTGTCATGGATTCGGTAGAGGCTGCGGATTATGGCTTCGTGAATTGTAGCGGGGTTGTGAAAATTCAGACCTTCTTTCGTGAACCTTTGTTGATTGTTGTGAATGGCATCCCTTACAAAAGCCATGTCAAAATGACAGCCGGAGAAATGTTGGGAGGTATGGACTGTATTAGTCGAATTTTAGTGAGTGAAATACATGATTTGCAGGATTACGATGTCAAGAGTGTGGATATAATAAAGGATCTTAGTGTTACCTGCCATAAACAGCGGACTCCGTTTGTGGTGATAACAACTGGGTTGCCTTATTATAGAGTAGATGACCTTGCCGGAGCTTATTTTGCCAAACATGGCAAGCAGAGTTATACACTTCACCTAAATAATGATTCGACATATGTTTTCACGCAAAAAAGACTTGATAGGAGAGCTATAGTTCCGGAGATTCGCAATGCCGGTACATGGAGCATATCGAGAGGCCGAATAGTTCTGAAATCAGGCAATAATCCTGAAGATTTATTATCATCCGGATACATGACTCATGAGGGAGTGGTTCTTGATGTAAAGAATCGGGATAAGCTCACTATGCCGAAGCAGGCGTGGCATAACAGCAAAATATTAACCTTAAAACGCCAACGAAAATGAAACAGATTTGGCCCATAATAGGTGTGGCGTGCGTCATGATTTCGTCAATCGGGAGAATGGCTAATTCCCTTACGGATGTGCTGATTGCTGTCGGTGCAATTGCTGTTGTCGCATTGGTTATATGGCTCTTCGAGACCGGGAGATTAACGATTAACGAGCGTCTTGGCAAAGTATTGAAGAAAATCTGTTCTTTCATATTGGTGGCGGTCGGCATAGCCTACCTCGTGGCTATGGCCGTTTTTGTTACATACAAAGTGGCGACGGAGGGAGATATGCAGGGAATTATGTTTTTGGTTATCGCAACCGTGGCATTCGGCATTTCATGGTATATCAGCAGATGGCGCAGACGGTGGGTGAAATTCCTGAAAACTTTTATGTCCAAAGACAAGATACGACATGGCGACTGGAAGATGCGCGAAAAGTATTTCCAGACATTTGACTATGCCACCAATGCCCTGTATGGACTGCGAACCGCTGGCGGCATTTTTGACGGACAGGCGAGAGTATGGCTTGACCCGTCAGATGTTGATAAAGATGCTTCCGTACGATTGGATTCATTTGAGGCAATGTTGGCGAGGCGTGGCATTAAAGCCAAGTGTGCTATGGCTCACATTCCCGGATGTATCTACGCCGATATAGTCGCTGAAACCAATTACAAATCAATGAAAGGCAGCAGTATGACTGCATTTCGTGACGCGTTCCACGAACTTGACGGCATGAACTATCAGGGTATATATTATGCCGAGTATCATGGAGAGTTGGGCACAATCTTTTTTGAAAGTAACGCCGGAAATGTCATAAGCCGTGCGATAAGGACTGAGCCGAGAGAAGAATATTATATTGACAACGATTGCGGATTTCAATCTGAAGAAGCCCATTATTTCATTGAGCGCGGTGTCGATTGGACCGAGGGTACATACTCGTTGATTTCAGCCAAGGAGTTTTTCGCGCTTTGGCGTGAGCGACTTGAATATGACGATAAAGACGACGCATATTCTTTCTTTGAGCAAGCATCGCTGATGTATTTTGCTGCGGTAGCCAATGGCGACAAGAAAGAACAAACCAATAGCCGATGGGATATTGAAAACGCCGCCAAATATCTCATAGCCCATGACGCGAAAGACGAAATGATTGAACTCATGGCAATTTATGAACAGTCGATGTATTGGGCTTCACGACTGTTTGTAGATGTCATTCCGGAATACGCCCATGATACAGCCAATTGGTTGGTTGAATACAGCGACAATCCTGTGATTGTCTCACGCACCAAAAGACTTTTAACCCAATGGAAGAAAGGAGGCAAGCTATGAATCCGATATTATCTGATTATCTTGCAATTTGCAGCAGTTTTCGAGAAGATGGATTAAGCAAGTCGGAAAGGAAACAGCGACATACAATGCTCTCTGAATGGGAGAAAAAAGAGTATGACAATGAACATATTACCATCGGAGAAATTCGGGATTTTTGGACTAAGCATAGTAAAATTTGTTGGAACAATCAGTTTATCAACAAGATTATATGTCCTCAAATTGCCATAGATTTGGAGAATGGCGGTTTTGAGGGGCTAAAATTCTTGTTCCATTGTTTTTGCGGTCATGAGGATTCTTATCTGAATACCAATAGTCCGCTTGAACTATTCTGTAAGTTTTGTAAATATAAATACGAACCGTTTCAACTTGCAGATATGCTGCTTGAACATGATGAGGATAATGTTGATGCGCTCAGATACAAATATCATGCACTCAAGTATTTTCTTGAGTTTTCCATTCATGAAATGCCGACGGGCATATTAAATGGCATGAATGGAGCAGGTATAACGGATATTCCGGCAATGCTGAAAGATATAGAAGAATTTGAGTATCTATCAAAAAAATTAGACACGCCACTTTGTGAAACTCTGATCAACGATTGCCGCAGATTCTATCCGGCATACAAAGATTATCTCCAAAGTTTCCGTCGTTATAAAAACTTTGTGGAATATCTGAAAATGAACAACATCCAATACCAATCATACACTTCACGTTATGACTATGAATAGGTGGCAGAAGATATTTGTGTGTTATTACCGTTTTCAGGAGCGTATCGGAAATGGTGATATGCCCGTATTCATTTCTATGGGCATGATGTTATTCGCATTGTATCTTTACTTATTCAGTATTACAACAGTTGTTTTATTCTCATTTGGTAATATTATAGGCTCATCTGTATTGTTCGGGCTAAAAAGCCTGACACTATTCAATATCATGTTATGTTGCTTGACGGGAACTATATTTTATCTAAAATATCTTCGAGGCGACAGATTAAACGATACGCTGTCTATTGAAATTTCAAGAACTGACAAGTTTTATGCGGCTGTATTCCTCATTGGCGGCATTTTCAGCATCTGTTGCGTTTTTATTTTCATGTGGGCAGTTAATAACGGATTCATATTGGAAGGAGGCAAGCGATGAAATCACAAGATTGCTATACGGCAAAAGAGGCTTTTACGTTTCCTCTTTTCTGCCTTGTCTGTTTGGCTTTCAACATCTATTGGGGTTGCTCAGACGTTTGGCCTGTCGGAGCAATCGTTGGTGCATCGTTTTTCGGAATATTCACATTTGTGTATGTCTTCAAATATTCCCGATTCGGTCGTGACTACCTTAGAATTGATGCCAATGGGATTACATCTAAAGAATGGAGCAAAACCGCGACGCTGAAATGGTCTGAAATAGCGAAATGCACAGTATGCTATATACAGTCCTATGGGAGTGGAAGCCTCTTTTATAGAGTGCTGGACATAATATTATTATCCGAAGCTAAACGTCCAAAGAGTTTTTCGGTAAGACTATCCGGGAAATATTGCCGCAACAAAAGTGTTATCACTGCCATTGAGCAGTTTGGCGGCTCAGAAGTCTATGACAGCCAATCATCACATGCACAAAACATGTATCTCGGCAGGATAATCCTGTTCGCTATTGGTTTGTTTGTACTATTCGCACTATTGTCCTGCAACAATCGTCATGACCTGACTGAGAATTACTCTGTATTCACTTATGGTGAGGGATTATATGGAGAAAGTGAGGAAGGTTACCCTGTATTCGTTTCAAAACTCGGTTATAAAGATGCACCGCCATTCATTGCAAATATCCGACAAGTATGGTGGAATGATTCTACAATAATCATTGAGCAAAACAATGATTATTGGTGGATAGTCACAGCAGTTGATAGCCGGTTGAGTTATGGAGATAAATATGTAGGCCCGCTTTCAGCCCGGGAAAAAGACAGCATTATGGTTGTCGAGAAAATCCGTATTAAACAGATGAAACATTGGAGTTATGAATAGGTGGCAGAAAATAGCAGGAGTTATCATTGGAGCTATAGTTATATTGTTCCTTACTGTTCTTACAAAGATGGGGTTTAGTGTCAAACGATATAGAGAGGCTGAACAATCCGAGATTGTTGCAAGAGTAGACAGTTACATCAATAAAAATGGACGTTTGCCTGCATCTTTGTCGGAATTAGGGTTTGAGCAGACACCAGGATTATACTGTTATAAAGGAAATAGTTTAAATCTCATAAGAACAGATTATTCTAACAATGAATATATATTGGAGTGGTGGGATCAGACTCACAAAATATGGCAATATTCATCGGAAGATAAGAAGTGGTACGACTACGAGCTTTGGGAATTTGAGCCACCTATTAATGTTGATACTATTAGAGGAATTTACAACGTCTTTTACAGCTCACGAGCAAATATGCAAATAAAAATAGATAGTCTACGAAAGAATGATAATGTTATATTACTCTTGGACAATGATATTGAAGTTAAAGGAGATTCCATGGCATATTTGAAATTCTTATCAGGCGATACATTGAGGATGGAAGGATGGGTAGCCGTTAGGTCTCATCAACTCCCTGCATATTTGAAAGAATTTGGCACTTGGAAATACTACGATCAGGTAGGCAACTGCTACCGTAAGTTTTGGAATTATAAAGAAAACGACAGATTGATATATGAAGCTGACAGATAAACGATTTTGGATATTTGAGGCATTTGCCATACTGTCAACGGCTTTGACAGTCGGACTGATGGAATTATTTTACAAACTCAGGTTGGATTCTGATGTCTTACCCATTTGTATCATAATTCTTATCACATACCTAATCGGGCACGCTGTGGCTTGGAAGAGCAATAGGTCTTGCGCTTGGTTAAAACTTGGACTCACTACTTATTTGTTCTCCGCTGTCGCCTTAGCGGTCATTTTTGCAATCATATTTGTTATAGATTGGCTTGCACCAACTGAAGTATCTGACGATGTATCTGCTGACGAGCATGTAGGTTTTTCAGCTTTAGATTTAACATTGGTAATAATATTGATATGGGGTATTATTTCATTTATTCCGACTATGGTTACCGCTTTTGTAGCCTCACTTTGTTTTAGAGCAAAGACAACGGTGGCAACAGGTATGAAGTTAAGGAGTATTTCACTTGAATCAATTGGTGTGGATGGAATTGCCTATACCAAGAGTGAAGCACTGAGAATAGCAGAGGAGTATTACAATTCAAATATACCTATTCTTGGTGGAGACGTGTATCTCTTTAATAATGGTAACATTAAACCCACATACGACAATTGGTACTGTAATCGGAATAACTCTGAAACTTCGTATGAGTATGTTGCCCGAAGTTATCAAGTTGCCTGCGACTATATCAAAAAATATCCGGACAATGCTAATATCTTTTTCAGTATCGTTAAAGGACATATAGACAAATGAAATCTGACAGCAAAATATATCGGTTTTTCTTTGGACAGCGGGGTGAGAGGCACTTGCCATTTGGTGCTATGTTGCTGATTCTCGTGCCTTTTCTTATTGGAGGTCTGTATTTCCAGAATCGCAAGTACAATGCTTTGTCGGCAAATCCGGAACATACATCGACTGTAATTTCAGATATTGGCTATATAGGCACAAGTGGTCCTATAATATATTACAACTTTACAGTGAATGGTGTAACATATAAAGGTGGTATGCATGCCAATGGTTTTGCCGTTGGCGACAGCATAGGTGTGGTATATCAGAAAGATAACCCGGAGAATAATATGACGGTGTTTAAATATTATGATGGCCCGTCGTATGGTTCGGTCACAATATTCGTCCTCGCTGCGATTGTTCTGGCACTATACCGATGGCGAAAAATCAATCGAAAATACAACGAGAGCTGCCCGGAGTTGGATGGCACTGGAAGGTGTCGTATTTACCGCATTGACAAGGAATATATATTTGTTACAGTATATAATGTCACTGCGAGTCTTCCGATTAAATTCCTCCCCATAGACTGTAGTAACGGAGAATTTGAGAATACTCTCATGGAAATATTCCACGCAAGTCTGCATGGCAAATATGTGGAGCTGAAAAACGCAGAACTGATCAAAGCCATGAAGCAACGCTCATGGCGACAGCTTTACCAATACTCCACAAGCGTGCTGCTGAAACACGACAGCCGCACTCTGGAGATTTTGCCAACCCGGAAAGCCACCGATGGCAAAGGTCTTGACTGGGATTATTCCCGCGCCCTGTCTTTTGGCCTTGGCGGCGCGTCATGGAAAGACATCATAAACTCAACCCGAAAACTCCTTGAACAAATATGAAACTAACCAATAAACGATTTTGGAACTCGCATACTTATATGGTGCTGTTGATTGTCGCGGTGTTGATTGCGATTGTTATTTCATGCAAAAGAACTATGGTTGTCAAAACCGCTGAAATAGAACGAGTCGGCAATGAAATCATTGTAAAAATTGAAGATTTCCAAAATAAATATGGGAAACTCCCTGTGAACCTCCATGAGTTGGGAGCTCCATTTGAAGACAATAAAGAAACATACGATTATCAAGGCTATATTTTATATTATGAGCCGACTAAAGACGGGAAATATTGGCTTACTATTACTTTCGGACCTGATGAGGATTATATCTATTATTCACAACGAAAATACTGGCGGTGGAATTATGACACAGAACTGTCATCAGAAAAACGTGAATAACTGTTCAAAGAAGTGTTCCAGTCATATAGACCGGTATGGAAGTATGATAGTCTTTGTGCAAATTCCGACAGTGTCAACACGATCTACCCATCGGCTCCGGATTCGCTGATTTATTGTCGTCAATACTATAAGGATGGCAAACTTGCAGCCGAAGGGTGGATGCTCCATGATTGGGATAGAGAAGGAGACTACACCGACAATATCGGAACGTGGAAGTATTACACACGCGATGGCATAATGATAGAAAAGCGATGGCCGTAAACGGAATAAAGATATGAAACTGACCGATAAACAATATAGCAATCAGATTTTTAAGCGCGTCTCATTCTGTAATGGAGGTGTTGCCGTGTGGTGGACTAAAAAGAGATTTGAGCGATGTCAATTTCTTGGATGTGATTTTTCCGATGTCCTTGCAAGAGGGTGTCGATTTATAGAATGTATTTTCAAAGGAGGTAAGTTACAACATTTCTCTATGGGTGGACGGACTTCTGTCTTGTTGCAGAAAACTGTCTATATGGGTTGCACTTTTGAAAATGTCAAATTAAGAAGTCTCGGAATTGCAGATTTCATTGGTTGTACGTTTATTAACTGCGATTTCAATACCACATTCATTGCTGCCTCATTTTCAAAGTGCAAATTTGTCGGAAAGATTTATGGATGCGTGTTTTGCGGGCCGAAGTTCGACAGCTATTATTATGGAAATAAATTATCATTTTTAGTGTCTAATAAAGGACGATTGGAGGAAGTTGACTTTTCCGAAGCAAGTTTTACTGATGTAGATTTTCGTGGAGGTATTGATTTATCAAAGGTTCTGATGCCTCACGCCATCATAAACAGGATGTGATTATGAAGATACAGGACGTTAAAAAGCATATTTTCTCCACCTTGGAGCCATTCGCCGCTGCTAACGGTTTCAAGATTCTCAGAGGTCGATTTGCGTTGAGTCGAAAAGTCGGCAGTCGTACTGATGGAATATTCTTTACTTATTGTTCATGGGGTTTTGAGGTAAACATATTTCCGTATGTCAGAGTGGACTATGGAGAGATAACCACAATATGCAATGACTGTGGTTTCACTCTGAACCATTCTGCATTTATAAACCTTTTATTGCTTCAAAGAATAAAACTGCAAGGATTTAATCCGGATTTAAGATGGAAAATGCAGGTTGCCAAAACAGACCGCTTTATTCTTTTAGACAATGAGTATGACGACTACAATCGGCTTGATATGGGGCTGTCTCCATTACTTCCTATTGCATTGGATTTTCTCTCTCAATATGACAGTATCGATTCAATAGACCGGCTATTCAATACTATGCCAATAGAACAATATAGTCCATATTGTTCCGGTCTTGATACTCATTGTATGGTTGGACTAATTTCTGCCAAACTCTCCAATAACGCTGATTACGAAAACGTTAAACGAATGTACCAACGAATCGTGAAAAAAGAAGATTTCACAAGCGAGATGAAATCATCTTTTTTACGAGTTGTTGCTTATCTTGAACAAATATGAAACTGACCGATAAACGATTTTGGAACAGATGTGGAAACGCGGTCAATGAGCTATTCTTTTGGCTCTTTATTGCGTTTGCCGTGTTGCTCGCCATTGATTTATGGTGTTTGTTGGCGACTGCCATAGTATGCCTGTTCGGGGAAATGGGTAAATCGTTGACATTGTTGAAAATATTTGGAGCATTTGGGATAATTCTCATACTATTCTCCAATTTTACATTATGGCTGACAATGTATTCGCCAAAGATATACAAACGGCTTGTGCCAGTAGTCCGTAGTAAACGACTGAGACTATTGTATTTCCTGACATTAGGCTATGTGAACGTATATCTGCTGAACCTCTATTACATCAGATTCAGATATAACCAGTATGAACTGACACAGTATCGTGTAGATGTGTCATATTCGGTTTTAGTCATGTTCCCAATCATAAATATCCCGGTCTATGTAGCGGCCATTCGTCGCAACGATCAGCCAGTGCCCTTAGGCGATGCGGCTAAGTTATATATGCATGGAAGATTGGCGACGTACCTGATACAAAAGGATTATTCATCATTAACAGAGAATCAGTGATGAAACGATATTATCTGTTTGATTACATCTGGTATATTGGCGAGGCTTTGAGGGAAAAAGATGGCAATCCGTCAAGTGGGAGTCTGACTCTTAACTTTGTATGGCTGTTTGGAATTCTTGTTCCGTTATTGCTGCCAGTGATGTACCGGCTCTTTGGAAATCCGGCAGCGATAATATGCGGACTCGCCCTGTTATTTTTGCCCGAAATCTTTTGCAGACTGCGCTATACCGAGCAACGCCGCAAGGAGATAATGGAGCATTATTCCGGTATGAAGAGGCTGTACCAGCGGTTGTTTGTCATCTATGGCTCAATAATTCTGTTTGCGGCTACAGTTTTAATCATAATGTTTAGTCTTGGGTTCATTACAAAGAAGCTATGAAACTGAAAAATAAACAATTTTGGGTTTATATCGGCATAATAGTCCTAATGCCGATTATGATGAGCGTCTTTACAGGGCTTGTACTTATGAAAGGTAATTTCGTGGAATTGTTCCATAGTATAAATGCAGAGCTTTTCTTAATTTGGGAGTTTGCATATATCATTGGCGGACTAATTTCATATCGTAAAATTGGATATTTGAATTGGATTCAATATTCATTTCTTTGTTGGATAGTTGTATGTCCTTTTATAAATGTTTTATCCTTTATATGGGCAGGGCTAAGAATCCAAGACGGTTTTACAGGATTAGCATACTTCATGATTTCCCTGATTTCATGGGGATTCACTATTATACCGCTATCAGCAGGAATGTGGCTGTATGTAAAACATTATAACATTAAAGCACAGTAAGATATGAAACTCAGAACTATTGTAGTCTTAACAATATGTGTCATGATAACCTGCACATATGCCCTCTATAATTTTATCGCTGTCCCTATCCTGTTTTATGTATGGATGACGATTGCATTCCTTGTCACATCAAAGAAAAAACAAATAAAACTTAACTGCATAGATTTTCTGAATAAATACAGTTGGTATTATTTGGGTGTATCTGTATTACTTGTTTTATTAGCCACGGTTAACTCTATCGGGTATCAAAATAGGACAAAAGAATATCAGAAATGCTTTGATGCAGAAGTCAATGATACGGTTGTAAGTTTAGAACGTTGGGGTAAGATGGGGAATAAGGTGCGACTAACCAATGGAGAGTCATTTGGGATATTTATCGCCCCATTAACTAAAGTTATTGAATTAGAAAACGTAATACAGAAAAAGAAGAATATAGTAATTCTGCATAAGAAAGCCCAAAACGATACTATAGTTTTCGTGGATTCATACGACTACGAATGGACTTTTAAAATTGCGAATCCATCATTAAAAACTATTTTTGAAGATTAAGAGGCTTTGTCATAACTATATCATTGTTAATACAATAAAACTAACTGATAAACGATTTTGGATGGCATGGCTTGTGCTTCTCCTATTGGCGATTGTGAGTTGTATGACAGAAGGCTGGAACGAGGATACGGCGTTGCTCGGTGCGGCTTATGCGCTGTCGCTATTATCGACATGGCTATGTTATAGGGTCAGACCGAGAGCAGCGTTAGGTAATCTGATTGTGATGATAGCCTATAATGCCATATTGAGTTACAATCTTGTCTTCGATAGCCGTTATGGAGAAGGGCTGACATGGTGGTTTTATGCGTTGCTGTTGAACTCTATTCATTCAATTGTATTGCTTGTTTATTGTCTTGTTATACGATTTGCACCAACCGGGCAACGGCAATAAACACTGCATGGCCCACTAATTTTGCTCAGAGTATCGGGCTGAGGAGGCGGCAGAGTGATTCGTGGGCTTTGAGAGCACGTTGGCGGCGGTTCCACTCGCTGAGTTTGACGAGAGTACAGTTCTCCTGGTCTTTTTTGAACAGTCGGGCTATCTCAGCATTGACTTCGGGCGAGTACATCACGATATTCTCCTCAAAATTATGCTCGAAACTGCGATAGTCAAAGTTGGTCGAGCCTAATGTCACAAAGTCGTCGTCGACCAGTAGCACCTTGCCGTGGAGCATTCCGGCATTGTAAAAGTATATCTTCATGCCGGCCAGCAGACACTCCTCCACATAGCTTGTCGAGGCATGGGTGAGGACGGCTGAGTCGGATTTGCGCGGAAGCATCACACGCACATCCACGCCCGAGAGGGCTGCACATTGCAACGCCGTCAGCAGCCCTTCGCTCGGCAGGAAGTAGGGGGTCTGGATATAGATGCGGTTTTTTGCTCCGGATATAGCTTTGATGAAAAGCATATGGGTGTTGCCCCAACGGTTTGTCGGGCCCGAGGCTATGATCTGCACGAGCACGTCGTCGATAGTTCTCTCTCTTGTTGCCATCGGATAAGAATCGGCCGGCTCATCGGTTATGAGGTCATACCCCATGAATTTCCAGTCAATGGCAAAGTTGTGTTGCAGGGCGAGGACTCCTGGGCCGGTGAGGCGCACGGCCATGTCGCGCCAGCATCCGAATGAGCCGCCGTCGACATATCTTTGTGCCACATTGATGCCGCCGATATAGCCGATGAGGCCGTCGATTATTACGGCCTTGCGGTGGTTGCGCCAGTTGAGTCGGCCGAGCTTTTCGGGAAACTGTATGCGGAAAAACGAGTGTACCTCTATGCCGTGGGAGCGCAGACGGTTGAATAGTATCTGGCTGTGCGAGCCAAACGAACCCACGTAGTCATATATGACCCTAATCTTGACTCCGGCCTTGGCGCGCTCTATCAGGATATCGCCGAGCTGTCGTCCGAGCGGGTCATTGGCTATGATGTAAAACTGCAGGTTGATGTATTTACGGGCGCGGCGCAGATCGTCAAACAGGGCCTCAAACATACGGCTTCCGTCATTGATTAACTCGACACTGTTGGGTGAATAGACCATTGCCTCGGCTACCGAATAGCCAAGCATGATGCGGCGTCGGTTTTCGGGCGAGAGCTGCCGACTGAGTTTGGGCATTGGGCGGTGTGACTCGGCATTGAGCAGCCGTCGGCGGTTGCGGCGCGAGATCATCTTGACATTGCGCATGCTGCGCCCGAACACAAAATAAAGCACTGCCCCTCCCACCGGAAACAGCAGCAGGGCCATGACCCATCCGAGAGCCTTGAGCGGATTGCGGTTTTCGCTCAATACGGCTACTATGAGCGTGGTAATCAGCATGGCATAGGCCGCGACAAAGGCCCACATCAGCGCATTGATGTAGGAAAAAAGCAATGGCATATGCAGGGGTGTAGACACAGCAAACGGAAATTTTATGTTTTACAATCGCAAATATCGCAAAAATTTCGTTAACTTTGGGATGTTTTATGGAATAAATCGACTTGTGTAAGTCAAAAAAACATATAGATATGCATAACGGATTTCTGCGTGTGGCCTCGTGTGCACCCCGGGTGCAAGTGGCCGATGTGGACTACAATTTGTCGGGAATCATCGCGATGCTCGATAAGCTGGTTGACAGCAAAGTGGAACTGGCTGTGTTTCCCGAGATGTCGCTCACGGGCTATACGTGTGCCGACCTGTTTCATAACCGCACGCTGATTGATGCTGCTGCCGACGCGCTCGCCCGTCTCAGGGACTACTCCATGAGTCATCCCATACATTTTGCCGTCGGACTGCCGGTGGTGCATGCCGGGGCGGTCTATAATTGTGCCGCGTTTTTGCGCGACGGTTCGGTCTCACTCGTGGCCAAGAGCTATGTGCCGAATTATAACGAGTTTTACGAGCGCAGATGGTGGCGTCCGCTGCCACAGGGCATGTCGGCCGACGTCACTGTCGGTCGTGTCGTGTGTCGCATGAGCAACGACTGCGTGTTTTCAAGCCACGGAGCCAAGGTGGGCATAGAGATATGTGAAGACCTGTGGGTGCCTGTTCCTCCATCGTGCCGTCTAGCCATGGGGGGCGCGCAGGTGGTGCTCAACCTCTCGGCCTCCGACGATCTTATAGGCAAATATGATTATCTGTGCAAACTTGTGGCCCAGCAGTCGGCCCGCTGCCTGTGTGCCTATGTCTATGCAGGCGCGGGGTGGGGCGAATCGTCAACCGACCTTGTGTTTGACGGCAAGGCCATGGTGGCAGAGAACGGCAGCATGCTTGCGGCCAACAAGCGTTGGGACCCGGCTGACAACTATGTTGTAGCCGACGTCGACATTGAGGCCCTTGAGCGTGACCGTATGCACATGACCACCTTTGCCGACTGTGCCGAACGTGAGGGTGCGGCTTCGATAAGCGTCGACTCTTGCGGTAAAAGTTCTTCGGGATATCAGTGGGGACGCACCGATCGGCTCATGCGATATGTCGACCCTCATCCCTTTGTACCCGCAGAAACGTCAGCCAAACATGAAAGATGTGACGAGATACTCAACATACAAGTGGCAGGCCTGGCCAAACGCCTTGATGCCATCGGATGCAAGTCGCTTGTGGTGGGCATATCGGGCGGACTCGACTCAACGCTCGCATTGCTTGTGGCTGTCAGGACTTTTGACCGTCTCGGCCTCGACCGCAAGGGCATCGCCGGTATAACGATGCCCGGATTTGGCACTACAGACCGCACTCACAACAATGCCACTCGTCTGATGGAAGCTCTCGGAGTCACTTCGATGGAGATACCCATCGGTGAGGCGGTAAGCCTTCATTTCGAGGCCATAGGTCACGACCCGGCAGTGCATGATGTGACCTATGAGAACTGTCAGGCACGCGAGCGCACCCAGATACTTATGGATATGTCCAACCGCCTCGGAGGCATAGTGCTCGGTACAGGCGACCTGTCCGAACTGGCTCTCGGATGGGCTACCTACAACGGTGACCATATGTCTATGTATGGTGTCAATGCCGGAGTGCCTAAGACGCTTGTAAAGCATCTTGTGGACTATTATGCACATCTTGACTCGACTTCGTCCACCGTCAAGGAGCTTCTGCTTGACATCATCGATACTCCAATCAGCCCCGAGCTGGTGCCCGCGGCTGCCGACGGCGAGATATTACAGCGAACCGAAGACCTCGTAGGGCCCTATGAGCTTCACGATTTCTTCCTATATTATATGCTCCGCTACGGATTCACTCCGGCTCGCATATATTATCTCGCCATCCATGCGTTCAAGTCAGAAGAATATGACGAGGCTACCATACGCAAGTGGCTCGACACGTTCATGAAGCGGTTTTTTCAGCAGCAGTTCAAACGTTCATGTCTGCCTGACGGTCCCAAGGTCGGTTCGGTGTGTCTATCTCCGCGTGGCGACTGGCGTATGCCTTCTGATACATCATCCAATCTCTGGCGCAAATGAAACGGCTTGGACTTCTCCCTCGTATAGCCATAGCTATCGTGGTTGGCATACTGATAGGTCACATCGCCCCGCAGTGGCTGGGTGAATTATGCGCTACTTTCAATGCCATCTATTCGCAGTTTCTCGGCTTTATGATACCCATGATTATCGTGGGATTCGTTGTGCCTGCCATTGCTGACATCGGAGGGCGCGCTGGGCGTCTGCTTGTAATTACAGCATTACTTGCCTATGGTTTTACTGTCATGGCCGGACTTATTTCCTATCTCACGGGCTCGGCCCTGTTTCCCGGTCTTGTCGGAGGTGAGACATCACTCTCGGCAGCGGAGAATATGAGTAAGCTCACACCATGGTTTACCGTAGAGATGCCTCCGCTTATGGGCGTCACCACTTCGCTTGTGCTCTCGTTTGTGCTTGGTCTTGGCATAGCTTTCTCCTCAAGGACCGCGCTTCGCAGAGGCATGAGCGAGTTTCGTGATATTGTCAGCAAAACCATCAACACGGCCATCATACCGCTGCTTCCCGTCTACATCTTCGGCATATTTATGATAATGACCGTTGAGGGTGAAGTAGGGATGATGTTACGCGGATTTATCAAGATAATTGGTGTGATATTTGTGTTGCACGTGTTTGTGCTTCTGCTCCAGTATTGCATTGCCGCACCCTTTGCGCGCCGCAATCCGCTGAGTATGCTCAGGACGATGCTTCCGGCCTACTTCACGGCCTTGGGCACACAGTCGTCAGCCGCCACAATCCCTGTGACTCTCCGTCAGGCTGTCAAAATGGGTGTGAGAGAGGATACGGCCGGATTTGTGATACCGCTCTGCGCTACTATCCATCTCAGCGGCAGTACGCTTAAGATTGTGGCATGCGCACTGGCCATCATGATTATGCACGATCAGCCTCATGACCTGCCACTGTTTCTCCATTTCATAACTATGCTCGGCATCACTATGGTGGCGGCACCCGGCATCCCGGGCGGTGCCATAATGGCGTCGCTCGGTCTGTTGCAGTCAATTCTCGGTTTTGACCAGGAGACTGTTGCCTTGATGATAGCTCTCTACATTGCGATGGACTCGTTTGGCACAGCCTGCAATGTCACCGGCGACGGTGCTATCGCTGCAATTGTCGACCGTGTAGCGTGAACGGTTAATAAATGAGACCTTTATATAGAGATAAAAATAAGAAAATGGAAGTATTATACGAAGATAATCATATAATAATAGTCAATAAGCTGCCGGGAGAAATCGTGCAGGGCGACAAGACCGGCGATGAGCCGCTTGTCGAGACGCTCAAGCAATGGATAAAGGAGAAATACTCCAAACCGGGCAACGTCTTTTGCGGTGTGGTGCACCGTCTTGATCGTCCTGTTGGCGGACTTGTTGTGTTTGCCAAGACCTCCAAGGCCCTTGCAAGAATGAATGAAATGTTTCGCACCGGACGCGTCAGCAAGACCTATCTTGCCATTTCGCGCAACCGTCCGCCTCAGGATGAAGAACGTCTTACGGGTTACATATCATCGGTCGAGCGCAACAACAAGAGCTATTTTTCTCCCATACCCAAGGCCGGAGCCAAAGAGGCCGCGCTCTCGTATAAATATCTCGGAGCGTCTGACCGCTACCATCTGCTCGAGGTTCATCTCGAGACCGGACGAAAACATCAGATACGCGTGCAGCTCTCATCAGTGGGATGTCCTGTCAAGGGCGATCTGAAATATGGTGACAAACGCTCCAATCCCGACGGCTCCATCTCGTTGCGCGCCCATCGCATCCGCTTCGAGCATCCCGTGTCGGGCAATATGATAGACGTTACCGCCCCGCTGCCGGCCGACCCTTTATGGCAGGCGTTTGGTGAAATAGTCCGTGAGCATGATGCGGATTGATATTGACAAGGTGTTGCGTGAGCGCGTGCCGCGCCAATATCGGTTTATACCGCGCTGGCTCATAAACCGTCTGGCCGACATGATATGTCAGGACCGTCTCAACGAGCTGCTTGAACGCAACGCCTCGCTCGTCGGGGCCGATTTTGCTGAAGCGGTGGTGAAGGACCTATCGGTGAGCTACGATATGCGCGGATACCATCCCGACCCTTCGCGTCGCAGGGTGATACTTGTGTCCAATCATCCCCTCGGCGGGCTTGACGGGCTGGTGCTCGCGACAGTGGCCAAGGAGATATATGGAGGTGGAGCTGTGTCGGCAAGGTTTGTGGTCAATGATCTGCTCGATTTTGTTGAACCATTGCGGCCGATATTTCTCGGTGTAAACAAACACGGTTCGCAGTCGCGCGGAAAGGTCAGTGACATTGACCGCGCGTTTTCAGGAGACGATCCGATAGTGATGTTTCCGGCCGGACTGGTGTCGCGGATGGATAGCAACGGAAAGGTTGCCGACCTCCAATGGCGCAAAATGTCGGTCGTAAAGGCTATTTCATCGCAAAGAGATATAATTCCCATACATTTTAGTGGTGAAAATTCCCAGTTTTTTTATAAATTTGCACGTCTAAGGACACAGCTTGGACTGCGGTTCAATATCGAGATGGTGCGTCTGCCCAAAGAAGTGTTTCTGAGCGAGGGTGCGCATTTCACACTCACTTTCGGCAAGCCTATATCCTGGCAATCGCTGAGAGGGGGTAAAGATGCATTGTCGCAGGCCGCAGAGCTAAGGTCCATTGTTTACGAACTGCCCAGTCAAAAATAGAATCATGACTCAGCCCATCATCGACCCGATAGATCCCTCATTGATAGAACCGGAACTTACCCCCGAGCGTCTGCTGCGCCGCTCTAACAAAGGCGGCAACCTTATATACACGCTCGACGGCCGTGAATGTCCGGCTACGATGAGAGAGATAGGCCGTCTGCGCGAGGAGTCATTTAGGGCTGCAGGCGGCGGCACAGGTAAAAGTGTCGACATCGACGAGTTTGACACTATGGACCCTCCATGTCGTCAGCTTATAGTTTGGGATCCTGAAGCACGCCTCATACTCGGGGGATACCGCTTCATCATAGGCCGCGATATCAGGATTGATACTCAAGGGCGTCCGCGTATAGCCACAAGCCACATGTTTAACTTCTCCGAGCGATTTATCAGTGAACTTCTTCCGAGCACCATCGAGCTTGGACGATCGTTTGTGCGCCTACACTATCAGTCATCACAGGCAGGTGCAAAGGCTCTTTTCGCACTTGACAACCTGTGGGACGGACTTGGTGCTCTTACGGTGGAGCATCCTGAAATCAAATATCTTTTCGGCAAGATGACCATGTATCCGAGCTATGACCGCACGTGCCGCGATCTCATACTTTATTTCCTTCAGAAGCATTTCCCCGATCCCGAGATGCTTGTGTGGCCTATCCGCCCCCTTGACACATCGATTGATACCGAGGCTATGGAGCGGCTTTTTGACGGCGAGACATTCAAGGAGGATTACAAGATACTCAATCATGAGGTGAGGAAACACGGCTTCAATATCCCGCCGCTTGTCAACTCCTATATGAGTCTCTCGCCGACAATGAAGATGTTTGGAACGGCCATCAATGACGAGTTTGGAGATGTTGAGGAGAGCGGTATATTCTTTGCGATATCTGATATATTTGAGGAGAAAAAACAACGTCACATAGGCACTTACAGCCCGCGTCATCCCGAACAAGAAAGCTGACAGTGATGTTAAATCTAACAGGTTATAACGACAGATTCCAACAGCATACAATTTTGACATAAATGAAAAAGGAACGCATCCTCGTGACCGGTGGCACAGGCTATATCGGTTCACACACAGTGGTAGAGCTTCAGCAGGCAGGTTATCAGGTGGTCATTATTGACAACCTGTCCAACTCAAGTGCCGACGTGGTCGAAGGCATAGAGCGTATCACAGGTATAAAGCCCGACTTTGTTGAAGGTGATTGCACCGACATGGCCACGCTTACCCGACTTTTTGCCGACTATCCCGACATCAAGGGCATTATTAACTTTGCAGCATCCAAGGCTGTGGGTGAGAGCGTGGAAAAGCCCATCCTCTATTACCGCAACAACCTCAACACTCTGCTCAATCTTCTTGACCTTATGGGACCCAACGGAGTGAAAGGCATCGTATTTTCCTCGTCATGTACTGTCTATGGCGAGCCTGATGTCAACCCCGTTACAGAGTCTTCGCCAATAAAGAAGGCTACATCGCCCTATGGTAACACCAAGCAGATTTCAGAAGACATCATCACTGACGTCATCAAGTCGGGCGCACCTTTCAAGAGCGTAATACTCCGCTATTTCAATCCCGTCGGTGCGCATCCCTCGGCCGAGATAGGCGAGTTACCCAACGGTGTGCCCCAGAATCTCATCCCTTATCTGACACAGACAGCTATCGGCATCCGTAAGGAACTGAGCGTGTTTGGTGACGATTACAACACACCTGACGGCTCATGCATTCGCGACTATATCAATGTGGTTGATCTTGCCAAGGCCCACGTGATAGCTGTGGAACGCATGCTCACCGACAAGTCTGACGACAAGATTGAGATTTTCAACCTCGGTACAGGCAACGGAGTCTCGGTGCTTGAGCTTATCAATACTTTTGAAGAGGCAACAGGTGTCAAGGTGCCCCACAAGATTGTAGGACGACGCACCGGTGATATCGAGAAGGTATGGGCCAATCCCTCCTACGCCAATGAAGTACTCGGCTGGAAAGCCGATTCCACCCTTGCCGATACACTCCGCTCGGCCTGGGCATGGCAGCTCAAACTCCGCGAGCGCGGCATAATGTAATTCTCTCAGGGAATACAAAATACAAGAGACTCGGAAGAAACAGATGTTTCTTCCGAGTCTCTTGTATTTTGTATATATAGGTTTATTCCTTGTTGACAGGCTTCATGTCGGGAAGGAATGTCGCGACTATGCCAAGAAGGGGGAGCAGTGTGCTGACGCGGAATATGAACTGGATACTGGTAAGTTCGGCAAGCCAGCCGAAAAATGCAGCTCCTATGCCACCGAGGCCAAAGGACAGCCCGAAGAAGAGCCCTGCAATTGTGCCTATATGTGCCGGCTTGAGCTCGGTAGCAAATACGAGTATGGCCGAGAATGCCGACGAGATAATCAGGCCCACAAGTACAGCAAGTATCACAGTCATTGCATATCCGGCATAAGGCATGAAGAGGGCAAAAGGTGCCGCGCCAAGAATTGAGCACCATATCACGTATTTGCGTCCTATCTTGTCGCCAACATATCCGCCGGCGATAATGCCTATGGCCGAGGCGGCGAGAAAGGCGAAGAGGCATAGCTGTGCGTCGCGTATCGATATTCCGAATTTGTCAATCAGAAAGAATGTAAAATAGCTCGTCATACTTGCCAGAAAAAACTGCTTGGAGAATGTGAGCAACACGAGCACTATCATCGCCCATCTGACCTGACGTTCGGTAAGATGCAGGGCCTTGCGGGCACGGGCCACCTGAGCTGTCATACGGGTGGAGATACTTCGCTGATACCATCGTCCTACCCATGTCACTACGGCTGCACCGAGCACGAGGGCGAAGGCAAACCATATCACTGCGCCTTTGCCGTGGGGCAATACTATGAGTGCGGCCAGCAACGGGCCTATGGCCGCACCGCCGTTACCGCCTACCTGAAAGATTGATTGAGCGAGGCCTTTACGGTAGCCGGCGGCTATCTGAGCCACGCGTGAGGCTTCGGGATGAAATATGGAGGATCCCATGCCTACGACAGCCACCGAACCGATGATTAATGCAAAACTGTCAGAAAATGCCAGCATGAAGAGTCCGGTCAGCGAGATGCACATACCTATAGTCAGTGCGTAGGGGCTTGGATGGCGGTCGGCATATCGGCCGACAAAGGGCTGGAGTATCGACGATGTCATCTGAAAGACAAATGTGATTATGCCTATCTGTGTGAATGTTAGTCCGAAATCGTCTTTTAGTATCGGGTAGATGGAGGGGATGACCGATTGCACGGCATCGTTGAGCAGATGGGCGATGCTTATGGCAAAAAGTATTGAAAAGGCGGTCTTGCCCGAGTCAGTTGTTGCTGTCATGGTTACTTGCTCTTCGAGCAAAGGTTATATGGTTAATGGTGTGATGTTTCGTGAAGGAGCAGCCGGCGTTTCACCTCAAGGCCGCCTCCATAACCAGTAAGAGAGCCGTCCGAACCGATCACTCGGTGACAGGGCGAGAAGATTGAAATTGCGTTGGCTCCGTTGGCATTGGCCACAGCCCTGACTGCCGACGGCCGGCCGAGCAGTGCGGCGAGTGTGCCGTATGATATTGTATGGCCATAGGGTATCTCCATAAGTTTGTGCCACACAGAAGTCTGAAACGGTGTGCCGATAAACAGTAGTGGCATATCAAACACCTTGCGTTTGTGCGCGAAATATTCGTCAAGCTGTGAGGCGGCCGCCGCCGTGACATCGGATTGCTGAAATTTCCATTCGGCATGCAGTCCGCTCACAATTCGTGCCAATGCCGCGTCCGGATGTCGGCTCGACTCCCAGTCGCAGAGACATAGACGGCCGTCATAGGAGCCTAATGTGAGATTACCGCACGGCGTGTGATGGGTATGGAGCAGTATCTGCGGAAGGTTCATGAGAAGGATTCAAATTCAAGCGAAGCAAGTTCCCAGAGCGACATGGCATTCTCGAGCTGCTTTGTGGCAGCTTCGTGGCGGCTGTATATGTCGGCCGGAGGATTACCCGCGGCGATTATTGCCTCGATGTCGGACACCTCTTTCTCAAGACGTCCCACTTCAGCCTCGGCTTCTTCCACTTTCTTGCGGGCCTTACGTACGAGTTTTTCATGCTCTCTCTGTTCGGCATAAGATAGTTTCCGTTCTTCACGGGGTGAAGCAGACGTCTGTTCCTTGGCTTTGGTGGGCTGTTGTGGTGCGACCGGGTTGGATTGCTGGTTTTTTGCCGGCTGAGCCTTAGGTAGTGTACGCTCAAGCTCGGCGAGCGATGCGATTTTTTTCTTTTCAAGAAACTCATATATGCCACCGAGGCATTCCCTGACCTGTCCGCCTCCGAATTCATAGACCTTTTCGACCAGCCCGTCAAGAAATTCGCGGTCGTGGCTCACCACTATGACCGTGCCGTCAAACTCCTTGATGGCGTTCTTGAGTATATCCTTGGTCTTCATGTCAAGGTGGTTGGTCGGCTCGTCGAGTATGAGCAGATTGACCGGTTCGAGAAGCAGACGTATCATGGCCAGACGCGTTTTCTCACCGCCTGAGAGCACTTTTACTTTCTTGTCGGAAGCCTCGCCTCCAAACATGAAAGCTCCCAGTATATCACGTATCTTGGTGCGGATGTCACCGACAGCCACGCGGTCGATGGTATCAAATACGGTGATTTCGCCGTCAAGCAGTTGAGCCTGATTTTGTGCGAAATATCCGATTTTGACATTATGACCGATTTTAAGTGTGCCGGTGTAGGGTATCTCGTTCATGATACATTTTACGAGAGTTGATTTTCCTTCGCCGTTCTTGCCTACGAATGCAACTTTTTCTCCACGTTTTATAGTGAATGTCGCATGGTCAAATACCTGATGGTCGCCATATGCCTTGCCTACATTGTCGGCTATCACCGGATAATCGCCCGAGCGTGGTGCCGGAGGGAATTTCAGATTGAGATGCGAGGTGTCCACCTCGTCGACCTCGATGCGGTCTATTTTGGCCAGTTGCTTGATACGGCTCTGCACCTGCACGCTCTTAGTGGCTTTGTAGCGAAATCGCTCGATAAAGTCTTCGGTTTCCTTGATCATCTTCTGCTGATTCTGAAAAGCTCTCATCTGTTGTTCGAGACGTTCCTGGCGCAGAGTGACATATTTGGAATAGTTGACCGAGTAGTCGTATATCTTTCCGAGTGAAATCTCTATGGTACGGTTGGTCACATTATCAATAAACGCGCGGTCGTGGCTCACGAGTACCACCGCGTTGGCCTTGGTTACGAGAAAATTCTCAAGCCACTGGATTGACTCGATGTCGAGGTGGTTGGTCGGTTCGTCGAGCAGGAGCACATCGGGACGGGTGAGCAGTAGTTTGGCCAGCTCGATACGCATGCGCCATCCGCCTGAAAATTCCGAGGTGGGACGTTTGAAGTCATCGCGCACAAATCCGAGACCCAGAAGAGTCTTTTCCATCTCGGCCTCGCAGTTGTCGCTTTCCTCCATGGCTATGCGGTCGGTCAGAGTGGTCATGGCCTCGATGAGTTCCTGATAAGAATCCGATTCATAGTCTGTACGAGAAGCCAGCTCCTCGCTCATACGGTCGAGTCGCTCATGCATCTCTCGGATGTGGCTGAATGCAGTGCGCACCTCTTCGATTACGGTGGCCGAGTCGCTTATGGTCATGTGCTGTGGCAGATACCCGATTGTAGTGTCGTTGGGTATGGCCACGTTGCCCGAGGTCGGTTTTTGGATGCCGGCAATAATCTTGAGCATTGTCGACTTGCCGGCACCGTTTTTGCCCACAAGGGCTATTTTGTCCTTGCGGTTGATTATATAAGATATATTGTCAAAAAGGCATTTTGCCGAAAATTCTACCTTGAGATTGTTTATTGAAATGCTCATGAATGTCCGATGATAATTTTGCGGGTGCAAAATTACACATTTTTAATCATCTGAGCAAATTAGCTGACAGGTCGATTTGTGTATGAACGGGCGGATGTTCCGGTCTGGCCTTAAACTCATTCAATAGAGATGCTGACATTGCAGGAATCGGACTATGTCCTCTTTCTCGGGTGCTCCGAGTTTCTTTCTTATTGATGATTTCCTGACATAGATTGTTGCGGTGGTCTGCCCCGTGATCACACTTATCTCTTTGGTCGAAAAGCCGGCCACCATAAGCACGATTATCTGCTCTTCTTTCTGACTGAGCATACTGCCATATGTGGTGTGTAGTTTCTTGTAAAATCCGGAATAGAGATTGTCGATTATTTCAAACACTTTTCCCCAGTCTACGAGTTCTCCGTTGGTTTCTCCATCAATGGAGGAGATTTTACGTAACATTTCGCGATTCTGTTCGGTGGGAGTTTCCGCTACCATCTTGATAATGCCGAGTTGCTTGAGCATGATGTTGCGTAGCGTTGACGAATCTGCGGTCTCTGTGACAGGCATGACCGGTGAGGATTTATATTCGTCGATCATTTTTTGAAGAGCCTCGATACGCTCTTCGTTTTCACGTTCCCGTTGGCGGCGGATTACTATAATCCAGCATGTGCCGGTCAGGGCCATTAATGCAATGATACCGATTATCAGTATTATCACAGTCTTGTGCTCGCTCTCGGCTTTGAGAGTCAAAGCCTTGTTCTGCTCACGCAAGGCTCCGCGTTCGGATTCCCATTGCGAGGCCTTCATACGGTTGAAACGTTCACTCTGACGGTTGTTCAATCCGTTGATATGTCTCAGTTTGATACGCCCGGTCTGTTTGAAATCAATGATAGCGTGAAGAAGGTTGCTATAACTGCGGAAATAAGCGTCATCATCACCTCTTAATTTGACGGCGAGACTATCAGCAAACGCGAGGTGTCGAGAAGCCCGGCTGATGTCTCCGGAATTTAAGGCATTTATCGCATATTGGAAATGGAGTAGGTCTGCCGCACCATTGTCGGGGCCGGCCTTTCGGAAGATTTCATCAATTAGAACGTCACTTTCGGCATTCTTCCCTTGTTCGGTAAACAACTGTGCACGTTCCATCTCAAACTGAAAATGCTTATCGCCCCAGTTGTTATTGCGGGCAAACGCAATAAGTTCATCCAAGATATAAAGTGCGGAATCCGGTTCGCCGGCATATTCGTATCCCGTCAGAAGCATATATTTTGCTTCAATTTTTCTCAGAGAGTCTGTCTCAAGCGATTCAAGCCTTTTGGCCAAAGACACCAGTTCCCGGCCTTGATACTCTGACGCCCCAATCAATACGCGAGCTCTTAAAGTCTGTACCATGATTGAGTCGGGCTCATTGGGCAAAGTTGTAAGGGAATCAAGCATGGCCATGGCACCGGGAGTATCGCCGACCCAAAACTTATACCAGGCAAATGTCATTCCGCTTCGGATGTCTCTTGCCACGTCTTTTCCTCGATAATAATCATGAGCGAATGATATAAGAGAATCCCCGATCATAGAGCGGTTGTGGCGCATGTGACCATACGCCATAAGAAAATGATATTTCGCACGCAACGAGTCGATCTTGAGTTCCGAGGGGTCAATTGTCTCTAATATTGACAACGCACTGTCTATATTGGATTGCATTAGATATTCGGCTGTGCCTAAATCTCTACTATATTGCGAATCTAACTTTGTGCAAGAAGTGATGGCAAGTGCAATAATTGCCGTTAATACATGTATAATTTTATTCATTATAATCTCTTGTTTTAATCATGTAGCGTGCCTATGACACAGATTATTCCGTCTAATCATACGGCCTTGACATGATTTTTCTCCCGAATTATTAAGCGTTTCGCGAAGTTACAACAATTTTTTGTGACTAAGGCCGTTTTTACCGGGTTATTATGCCGGGGAAATCCATATTTTTTGACAGTGTTTCCGGCATGCTTGTGGCCGGATGTTTTGTGATGTCGGCTAAAATAGTTAATTTTGTAGCACATTTAGTCAAAAAAGCATCAGTTAAGACAACCATTCATCATTTAATACTATGAAAATAAAATCACTTCTGGCATCATTCATGCTGTTGTCGGCTGTGTCTATGACAGCCGGAGGCAACGAGTATGCCCACCTGTATGACAATCTTCCGTTTGAGATGCCTGTAATAGACCGTCCTGCGATACCTTCGCGACAGGTTGATCTCAAAGAATTTGGCGGAGTAGGGGACGGTATTACTCTTAACACCAAGGCTTTTGCCGAAGCCATCGATAAGCTTTCAAAGCAGGGTGGCGGCACACTCAATGTACCCGCAGGCATATGGCTCACAGGTCCGATAGTGTTGAAATCAAATATCAATCTTCATCTCGACGCAGGGGCAATGATAGTCTTTGCCGCCGATGAGTCGCTTTACGATACGGTTTATGTCGTGTATGAGGGTTTTGAGGCATGGCGCACTCAGTCGCCCATCTCGGGTGTAAATCTCGAGAACGTGTCCATTACAGGCGACGGTATAATTGACGGTAACGGAGGCATGTGGCGTCCCGTGAAGAAAGACAAAATGAACACTGCCGAATGGAAAAATCTCATAGCAAAGGGCGGTATCGTCAATGGCAACGTGTGGTATCCTTCGCAGAGCTATATTGACGGCGAGGAGATGGCCAAGGGCGACCGCCGCGCAAAGCTCACCAAGGAGGAGGCTCAGAGCATCAAGCGTTATCTGCGCCCTGTGATGGTGCAGCTTGTAGGTTGCAAGAATGTGTTGCTGCAGGGAGTAACATTCCAGAACTCACCCGCATGGAACGTACATCCGCTCATGTGTGAGAATCTGATTGTCGACGGTGTGTTTATCAAAAATCCCGATTATGCACAGAACGGAGACGGTCTTGACGTAGAGTCTTGTACCAATGTTATCATCTATCGTTCGACTCTCGACGTTGGCGATGACGCTATATGTCTGAAGTCGGGCAAAGACGAGGCCGGACGCAAGCGCGGTGTGCCTACAAGTAATGTTATAGTAAGGGACTGCCGGGTGTTTCACGGTCATGGCGGCTTTGTCGTAGGTAGCGAGATGTCGGGCGGTGTCAACAATGTCAGCGTATCGGACTGCCAGTTTCTCGGCACAGACATAGGTCTCCGCTTCAAAAGCTGCCGTGGACGTGGAGGTGTGGTCCGGAATATCCATATCGACAATGTCAATATGCTCAATATCTCGGGCGATGCCATTACGTTTGACCTCTATTATTTTGTCAAGAACGCTCCCAAGGAGATACCTCCCGTCGATGAAACCACACCGCGTTTCTGCGACATATTTATCAAGGATGTGACTTCGTTCAACTCGGGCAAGGCTCTCAAGTTTAACGGTATTCCCGAAATGCCTATTGATAATATACAGATAAGCAACTCGGTATTCACAGCACGCGAAGGCGGCCTTTTGTCCGAGTCAAAGGATATCAAGCTCAATAAGGTGACCATACGTCCCGATTCGGGCGCGGCCATGACAGTCAACAATGTGAGCAATGCCACATTTACCGACTGTACTTTCGACTCTGCCACACCGATAGAGTATACCGGTGACAACAAGGGCATAAAAGTCGATTGAAATTAGAATTTTAAAGTTTAAGGGTCCGTGGCTTAAAAGTTGTCACGGACTCTTTATTATTTATAGAAATATGACTATCTTTACGGTGAAAAATTTAACCTTAGATTTATGAATCCGTTTGTGAAAATAGCTGTCGGCTTTTTGCCGATGTTGGGGGCGGCATTGTCGACCGGAGCTGTCGAGAATGATATGGCACAATTTGACATCCGTGTCAACAAGCCCGGAGCCGATATTGCCCCGACCATGTATGGCCTCTTTTTTGAAGATATAAATTATGCTGCCGACGGCGGACTTTATGCCGAGATGATCAAGAACCGTTCGTTTGAGTTTCCCGACCGTCTCATGGGCTGGCGTTCGTTTGGCAAGGTGTCGGTTATGGATGACGGCCCGTTTGAGCGTAATCCCCACTATGTGAGGCTCATTTCGCCGGGCCATAGCGACAAACGCACCGGCCTGGACAATGAGGGATTTTTTGGCATAGCCTTTATGCAGGATTCTACTTATCGTTTCTCGATATGGGCTCGTCAGGTCTCCGACAAGCCGTCGCGTCTGCTCGTCGAACTGATTGAGCCCGATGCCGACGGAGAATCTCAAGTGTGTGGCAGCGTGAAGATAAAAGTGTCATCGAAGGAGTGGAAAAAATACACGGCAACATTGAAGCCTGACAGGACCGTTGCCAAGGGAGGACGTCTGCGCATATTTCTCGACTCACCCGAGGGGGTAGATGTCGAACATGTATCGCTCTTTCCGACCAATACCTGGCGCGGTCATGAGAACGGACTGAGGGCCGACCTTGCGACACTTCTTGCCGAGACAAAGCCCGGTGTGTTTCGTTTCCCGGGCGGATGTATAGTGGAGGGCACTGATCTTGCTACACGCTACCAGTGGAAAAATACTGTAGGCCCGGTCGAAAACCGACCACTCAACGAGAACCGCTGGCACTATACGTTTCCGCGACGCTTTTATCCTGACTATTATCAGAGCAACGGACTCGGATTTTATGAATATTTCCTGTTGTCGGAAGAGATGGGAGCTGCTCCGCTCCCGGTGATAAGCGTTGGGCTCGCCTGCCAGTATCAAAACCGTAATCCCGAGGCGCATGTGCCGGTAGATAGTCTGCAGCCCTATATACAGGACGCTCTCGATCTCATAGAGTTTGCCAACGGTGACACCACAACTGTCTGGGGCGCGCTACGTGCGGAGATGGGCCATCCGGCTCCGTTTGGCCTCAAATATCTTGCTGTTGGCAACGAGCAGTGGGGACCGGAATATGTGGAACGACTCACAAAGTTTGTCGACGCTCTCCGCTCGGCACATCCCGAGATTGAAATCGTCGGTTCGTCGGGACCACAGTCCGAGGGTGAACAGTTTGACTATCTATGGCCCGAGATGAAACGGCTAAAAGTCGACCTTGTCGACGAACATTTTTATCGTCCTGAGGACTGGTTTCTATCTCAGGGCGCGCGATATGACAGCTATGACCGTAAGGGGCCAAAAGTGTTTGCCGGAGAATATGCATGTCATGGCAAAGGCTATAAGCGCAACCATTTCAACGCCGCTCTCTGCGAGGCCGCCTTTATGACCGGACTTGAGCGTAATGCCGACATTGTGCGCATGGCAACCTACGCACCGCTTTTTGCCCATGTCGAAGGGTGGCAGTGGAGGCCTGACATGATATGGTTTGACAATCTTCGCTCGGTGCCCACCGCAAGTTATTATGTGCAACAGCTTTATGGTACATACAAGGGTGCGCGTGTGCTCTCACTCACAATGGACGGCAAACCGGTTGCGGGAGCCGCAGATCAGCACGGACTCTTTGCATCGGCCGCTCTTGATGAATCGGGCCATTATATCATAAAGGTCGCCAACACATCGTCGGAGCCACGTGAAGTGAAATTCAACTTTGTGGGAATGAAGAAGAAAGCATCTCTTTCGGATGTCCGTATTATATATCTCCGCGCGGCTGACAAACGTGCCGAAAATACTCTTGACCGTCCCGATGCCGTGAAGCCTTACGAGACCTCCTCCAAAATATCGGGCCATGACTTCAGTGCTGTAGTGCAGCCCGAGTCATTTGCCGTATATATAGTCAGGTAAATCATAAGGGATACATAAATACAAAAGTCTCAAAAGTTTATATTGCTTTTGAGCCTTTTGTCTTTATGTATCTTCTCCGTTAAATTCAGTAGACTATCTTGGCGAGCAGGCCTGTAAGGTGAGCTATGGCTATGCCATAGTTGGTCATAGGCACCTGTTGCGATTTTGCTTTGCGCACACGGTTGAGGATCAGGCGGCGGTTAAACATGCATCCGCCACAATGGATTACGAGCGAGTAGGGTGACAGGTCTGTCGGAAAGTCGCGTCCCGACACTATGTCGACAGTCAGTGTTCCGCCGGCCTTTTTATTGAGCATGGCGGGAATCTTTACACGTCCGATGTCTTCGCTCTGAGGCGCGTGGGTGCATGCTTCGGCTATGAGCACACGATCGCCGGGCCGCAGAGAGTCGATGACGGCGGCACTTTCGGCAAAATAATGAATGTCACCTTTGAATGCGGCCATCAGCACTGAAAATGATGTAAGCCGACATCCATCCGGCACCTGCGGGCCGACCTTGGCAAATGCCTGGGAGTCGGTGATAATCAGGTCGGGTATCGAGCGGAGTGATGCGAGCGTATCTGTCAGACCCTCGGGAGTGGTGCACATGGCGTTGCAGCCGCGGTCGAGCAGTGCGCGCAGAGTCTGTACTTGTGGCAATATCAGCCGTCCTTTCGGGGCCTGGGCATCCTGCGGCATCACGAGCACTACGGTGTCACCTCGTTTTACAAGTCCGCGGAGCAGATCTGGTTCTCCGAAATCAGAGGGAATGGCACGTGATATGGCTTCGAGCAGTTCATCCCTGCCTGTCGCTCCAAGAGCAGAAACCCCCGTGGCGTCAGCGGGTATGTGACGCCCTGTGTCGGTCTTGTTGACAACCTTGACCGTAGGTATGGAACGTGCGACGAGGCGTCCGGCCCAGAGCGATTCCTCCGTTTCGTTTTCACCGACAAGCAGCAGAGCGATGTCGGCCTCGTCAAGTGCCTTTTCAGTCATTGTTATGCGAGCTTGTCCGAGTGTTCCGTCGTCATCAAAACCGGCAGTGTCGATAAATACGGCCGGACCTATGCCGGGCAGTTCCATCGCCTTGCGCACAGGGTCGGTGGTTGTGCCGGCGATGTCAGACACAAGCGATACTTGTTGCGAGGCAAGAAGGTTGACGACTGACGATTTGCCGCTGTTGCATGCTCCGAGTACGATGATGTGTAGCCTGTTGGCCGAAGGGGTGTCGTTGAGTGTCATGAGATGTCGATGTCAGAAACGGAAGTCGCGGTGACCGAGACTTATGCGCCCGAGGTTGTGGAGTGTTAGCTCTTTGACTCGAGAATGGCTGATTTTTTCAATTTCAGATTGGATGAGTCTTTCACCTTTTTCCCTGACACACGGTGAGGCGTAATCCTCGAGATACTCCTTTAATGTCATTATGGCGTTGGGTGCGCAGCAGTTGGCGATATTGCCTGTCTTGACAAGAGACATGAATCGGTCGCCTGTACGACCTTCACGATAACATGCTGTACAAAAGCTCGGGATGTGGCCTGTGTCGAGCAGCCATTCCACCACCTGGTCAAGTGTGCGGCGGTCAGAGATGTCAAACTGGGCCGAACTCTCGTTGTCGGCATCCGCACCGGCATATCCGCCCACCGAGGTGCGGGAGCCGCCGCTGAGCTGCGACACTCCGAGGTCGAGCACGCGGGCACGAGTGGCGGCTGACTCGCGTGTGGATACTATCAGCCCTGTGTATGGAACGGCCAGACGCAATACCGCGACGATGCGACAGAAGAGACTGTCTGATATGGCGTCGGGAAAATCTTCCTTGGAGATGTCGTCGGCCGGGCATATTCTCGGCACACTGATGGTGTGGGGGCCTACGCCAAAACGTGCCTCAAGATGCTCGGCATGCATGAGCAGACCGATGAAGTCATAGCGATAGGTATTGAGTCCGTAGAGCACACCGAGGCCCACGTCGTCAAGGCCGCCCTGCATGGCGCGGTCCATCGCTTCGGTGTGCCAGGCATAGTCGCTTTTGGGACCTGTCGGGTGGAGAGTTTCGTAATTGGCTTTGTGGTATGTCTCCTGAAACAGTATGTATGTGCCTATTGCCGCATCGTGCAGATGACGGTAGTTGTCTACTGTAGTAGCTGCGATATTGACGTTGACACGACGTATGGCTCCGTTGCGGTGGCGGGTGGAATAGATGGTGTCGATTGACTCGAGGATGTATTCCATCGGGTTGTTGCGCGGGTCTTCGCCGGCCTCGAGGGCTATGCGTTTGTGCCCCATGTCCTGGAGAGCGGTCACCTCGCGGCGTATCTCGTCCTGCGACAGCTTGCGGCGCGGGATAGCCTTGTTCTTGAGATGATAGGGACAGTAGACACATCCGTTGACACAGTAGTTGGAGAGATAGAGGGGGGCGAACATGACTATGCGGTTGCCATAAAACCGTTGCTTGATTTCGTTGGCGGCCTTGAAAATACGTTTGACGGTGTCGGAGTCATCACATTCAAGCAGCACTGCGGCTTCGCGGTGTGTGAGACCCTTGTATTCGAGACTTTTGCGTATCAGTGAGTCGACATATGGTACGTCTGAGGCTTTCAATCGGGCATACTCTATAGTGTCGAGTATCTCGTCATGGCCGATAAATTCTGTGGCTATGTCGGAATTTGGATTATACATAATTGTTGTAATCTCCTTTTTCGGTTGTGATTTCCATGCCTATGCGAGCCAGTTGTTCACGCAGCAGGGCTATACCCTCGGCTGCCTCGGCTCCTGTCGAGGCCTTGTTGTCATAGAGTGAATAGGCGGCTCGGCACTCGGGAGGTGTGAGATTGGGCATCACCACGTTTGCCCCGGCCATAATCCCGCGGTTGCGTCCCTCGCTGTCGAGAGTCGCAAGTGCTGTGGTCGACGGTATGTTGGCGTTGGGAAACATGAGCCGCAGTATGGATATGAGTCTGACGGTCAACTCCAGATTGCCGGGCTGACAACAGCCGAACGGGGTGGAACTGTTGGGCAGAAACGGCCCGATGCCTATCATCTCGGGCTGTAAATGGTGCATGTATTCGAGGTCTTCGATTATATGAGCCGTAGTCTGGCCCGGTGAGCCTACCATGATGCCGGTGCCAGTCTGATAGCCCAGACGCTTGAGTGTGTCAAGGCATCTCAGGCGGTTGTCAAGACTCATGTCCGACGGATGGAGCTGACTGTAATGACAGCGGTTGTGTGTCTCGTGGCGCAACAGGTAGCGTGAGGCACCTGCCTGTCGGAATGCCGCATAGGCCTCATCGGGCCACTCGCCGAGCGACAGTGTGATCGCCGCGTCTGGATAGGTCGTGTATATGCGCCTGACGGTCTCGGTCACACGTTCGACTGTCAGAGCCGGATTTTCGCCACCCTGTAACACAAATGTGCGGAAGCCTGCTTCATAACCTCTGCGGCATGAGTCAAGAATGGTGCCGGTGGACAGTGTGTAGCGTGGCAGGTCACGGTTGTCACGGCGCAAGCCGCAGTATAGGCAGTTGTTGCGACACACGTTGGTCACCTCTATCAGACCGCGTATTCTCACCTTGCGTCCGAATATACCGTCAGTCCGCTCTCTTGCTGCCGCGGTCAGGTGCGCGGCAGCTTTGGGGTCAAGTGACGGCGACAAGAGCACGGCATACTCCCGGGGTGTAAGATGTCGTGTCTCCGCAAGCCGTCCTATGATGTCTCCGGCAATGTTCAATAGTGCTCCTCCTCTTTCGAGAGACCTTTGTTAAACCGTATTTTGCTCTCCTTGTTGGTGGTTGCCGAGCCCGGGCCCGTGATGCAGCCTCCTTCGCAAGCCATAACTTCGATGAATCGTCCGGGAGCCTTGCCCGTGCGGGCGTAGGCCGAAAGGATGGATATGTTTTTCTTGTCGAGGTTGGTCACCTGGAGTGCGTTGATTTCCTGTTCGCGTTCGGTGGCGAGACGCAGATAGGCCTTGACGGCTCCGGCCACACCTCCGGCAGCGGCAAATCCGTGGGCTTCTCTTACTGCTGTGAAGCCCATTGTGTAAGGCTCGGTCTCTTTGAGCTCGATGCCGTAGCCGTCAAACACAGACCCGATTTCCTCAAAGGTCATCACGAAGTCCACCTGGTCGTCGCGACGGGCCTCGCTGCGCTTGGCTAGACACGGGCCTACAAAGACAATCTTGGCATCGGGATATTTCTCCTTGGCTATGCGGGCGGTGTAATACATTGGCGAACCTGTGGTGGACACATACTGCTTCATGGCCGGGATGTGTTTGTTGACAAGCTCGATATATGACGGGCAGCATGATGTGGTCATGAATGGCTGTCCCTCCTCTATTTTCTCAAGAAGCTCATGGCCTTCGGTCTCGACAGTCTTCATCGCGCCTTGAGCCACTTCGATGACGTCGGTAAAACCGATCTGCCGGAAAGCTCCGTAGACCTGCTCTTTGGTGGCGTCAAACTGGCTGAGTATGGCCGGAGCAACAATAGCTATTACCTTTTGACCGTCTCGGATGGCCTTTAGCACGTCAAATGTCTGAGAAATTTCAAAAATCGCACCAAACGGGCATGCGTTCAGACACTTGCCGCAATATATACACTTGCTTTCGTCGATGTGCTCAATGCCTTGTTCATCCTTTGAGATTGCTTTGACAGGACATGCTTCCTCGCAAGGCACAGGGATATAGACGATTGCATGGTAGGGACAGCTTTCATGACATATGCCGCAGCTTATGCACTTGTCGTGGTCAATCTTTGCCTTGCCGGTCTCTGAGTCGAGGCGCACGGCATTTTTCGGACAATTGTGCATGCAGCTTCGAGCCACGCATCCGCGACACAGGCTGGTGACTTCATAATTGGTGTGCACACACGATGAGCAAGCCTCGTCGATGACACACATTATATTATCTTTTACAGCACTTGACGCATCGCGTCCCAGAGCCATTTTTACATAATCTGAAAGCGGAGTGAGTTCGTCGGTCTCGTCATTCATGTCGAGGCCGAGCAGTGGAAGCGACTTGTAACGCCACACGGCGCGCTCCTTATGGATGCAACAGCGGCCGGGATGTTTTGAGCCTTTGGGACTCAGCTTGATTGGTAGCCTGTCGATTTCTTCTATTAATGATCTCTCTTTCCATAGTTTTACCAGCTCTTTAAGCAGCCTATGGCGGACAATCATAATATTGTTCTTGGTTGCCATTTTTTATGTTGATGATTGGTAGTTGAAATAACGGGTGCAAAATTACTGAAAAACATCGAATCAATGGCGAATATTGTGGAAAAAATGGCGAATAAAAAATATAGTGGTGCATTTTTTGAACTGCACCACTATACGGTTTTGACTCTTGATACAATAGATTTTTGAATCTATTGTGTAATAATTATTGTCCTATTCTTTTTTTACTTTCACTCGGGCTGAGGCGAAGACATTGAGGTCGAGGGTTGTGACAATCTCACGCATAGCCATTGCTGCCTTGAAAGGCACGTGTCCGTCAATTAGTTCAGGCGAGAAGGCGGCGATGGAACCGAAGCCCGGAATAACTGTCATAAATCCACCTCCGAAACTCGACATGGCCGGCACGCCTGTAATTGTCATCCACGGCTTGCGCATCTTTTTTGGTCCCTTGGCAGCCATCATGGCCACGATATTCTCTGACAGTCTGCCATCAAATACCGGCACTCCCGACATGGGGTTTACGCCGTCGGCCGCAATAGTCGCGCCCATTTGGGCGAGCTGTTGGGTTGTAACGAGCATGGAGTGGAGTTTTGTGGCGATGTCAATAGCTACAGGTGCATCGTCATAAAGTTCATAGTCATTGGTCGCAAGCATGTTTTCAACGCCAAGTTCGCAGTTCTTCTTCACAGCGGTTTTATACAGATTGTCGTCAAGCATAGGCGACGAACCCATTAACGAAATCATAAGTTTTGACAATATCTCCATCTTCCCGTCTGCATCGCCTACAGGCTGCACGAGGCTAACGAGTCGGATATTTTTGGCATGTATGCCTTTGGGCTTAGACGAGTGGCATGAACAGTGAGAACACCCGCATTTGCCCATCTTCTGCGCCAGTTGCATAGGAGACATCTGGGTATAGAGCTGGGTGTAGAGCGGGATTCTGAGCAGCGAGCCCATGGCAAAAGGTGACTGCGAGTCACCTACATCAAAGCATGTGCCGTCGGTAAGACATACCGAGATGGCCATCTTGTCTGCGTTCATTCCGGCTACGCGAGGGTCGGGGGCCGCACCGTCGGCAGTCTTGGTCCTATACTTTTCAAAAGCGGCAGTCACGGCCGATTTGACATCTGACAATTTGACGAATCTTTCCATGATAATAATACTTTAGTCAATCATGTGGTTATAACCGCTGATGTCGATGCAATGTTGGGCGGGTTAATTCTTATTTCGCCAAATTTCAACTTTTTAACCCTCTCGGGCGTTTTAGTGAAAAGAGATTAATCACTAACCAATAATCAATCGGATAATATATAGTTATGAAAAAAAAGATGTTGAATCTGTGGTCGCTTATAGTTCTGGGTATGATTATAGTGTTTGGAGCGTGCAGCAATGACGCGTCGGAAGAATTGCCGTCAGCTGTATCGCAGTTTATCACCCAGTATTTCCCCGGGATGAGTGTCAAGAGTTATAATGTATTGTCTGATAACGGGTGTGTTGTGCAACTGGCGTCAGGCCCGACACTGCGGTTTGACAGCGAAAACCAATGGATGGACATCGATGGCAACGGAGCCAGACTGCCTCAGGTGCTGATGTATGACCAGTTGCCGACCGAACTGTATGAATATCTCCAGGCCACGGAGCAGCAGGCTGATGTATATGTGATGAAGCGTGATAAGTATTACTACAAACTCACGATGCTTGACACCGTGCTCACTTATGACATAGCCACCGGCAAGGTGACATATCCCGGGATGTCAGCCTCTTAGCAACTGCCACATGAGTATGATGGCTATAAGTATCGGTGCTATCCATCTCACGATGAAATAAATGATGCTCAACGCACGTGAGCGTAAGGCTCCATTGTTGGTAATTTCGCGACGGAAAAACGACTTGGGTGCCACCCATCCCATGTAGATGCACAGGAGTATGCCGCCAACAGGCAGCATGATGTTGGTGGTCACAGTGTCAAGAAAGTCAAAGATTGTGAGGCCGCATATGGTGTATTCGCTCCATGGACCTACCGAAAGCGAGCATATCGGACTTAGTATGAGCAAAGGGAGAGTGACGGTGAGTACGGCCTTGGCTCGTGACATGTCTGCGCGTTTCTCCATAAACGCCACCGACACTTCGGCGAGCGAGATGGTTGAAGTGAATGCTGCGACTGTGAGCAGCAGGAAAAACAGTGAAGACCATATACGAGTGCCACCCATCTGGGCGAATATCTCCGGCAGGGTGATGAACACCAGGGCCGAGCCTGCAAGATTGCTGTCCTGCAAGCCGAATGTCATTACGGCCGGAAAGATGATGAAGTCCATGAATATGGCTACCATGAGGTCGAGCAGCGAGACTGTGACGGCCGTGCGGGTGAGTTTTGCATCAGACGGAAAGTAGCTGGCATAGGTCACAAGTATGCCCATGGCGAGACTCAGTGAGAAAAACGACTGGCCCAGAGCGTTGACAAACGTAGCCGGTGTGACATGGCTGAAGTCGGGACGCAGGAAAAAATCAAGACCTTCGGCCGCCTTGTCAAGCGAGAGCGATACCCCGCAGAATATCACGAGCAGCAGGAAGAGTACCGGCATCATGATGTTTGACATCTTCTCGATGCCTTTCTGCACACCGCGTATGAGCACATACATATTAGCCAGAATCATTATTACTGTCATGACGATAGGACGGTAGGTGCCTGTGATGAAGCTGCCCATTTTATCGCGGAAAGCCGCCTCGCCCGTGAGTGAAGACGAGTAAAGACCACCCGTGACAGACTGTACGAGATACTCGAAAGTCCAGCCCGACACTACCATGTAGAATGACAATATCAGATAGGAGGCGAGTATGGCCATTACGCCTGCCGCACCCCATGCCTTGTGTCCGGGAGTGACACGTGAGTAGACACCCGATGCGTCCGATTCACCTCCGCGTCCGAGTGCAAATTCGGCAGTCATGACCGGAATGCCAAGCAGAAATATACACAGAATATAGATGAAAAGAAACACTGCGCCGCCGTTGGCCTGGGCCTCGGCGGGAAATCGCCACACGTTACCGAGTCCGACCGCCGAACCCACTGTGGCGGCTATCATTCCTATCTTTGATGCGAATTTTGTGTTGTTGGCCATTGAAGTGTCAGGTTGAGAGTAGGAGAGAGGTGAGATGTGTCACGGAGAGAGAATCGCTTGGGGTGTCCGATAGGAGCGTCAACCGTATTTTGAAATCTTGCGCAACTGCGGCTCGTTAAGAATCTTTATCTTACGGCCGTCCACTACGATGAGATGGTCTTTGACAAACTGTGTGAGTGTGCGTATGGCGTTTGAGGTAGTCATGTTTGACAGGTTGGCCAGATCCTCGCGACCGAGATATATCTTGAGAGTCATGTTGTCATCCTCTTCCACTCCATAGTTGTCAAGAAGCACTATCAAGGCTTCGGCCAGACGTCCGCGTATGTGTTTTTGCGTAAGATTCACTATCTTTGTGTCGGAAGAGCCGAGATTGCGCGAAAGCTCGTGGATGAAGAACATGGCTAGCTTGTTGTTGTTCATGATCAGACTCTCTACAATCGACATCGGAATGGTAGCGAGGGTCGATGTCTCGAGTGTTGCCGCGCTCGAGACATAGTGCTCGCCGGCAAAGTAAGCACGATAGCCGAAATATTCCACGGGTTTGATGAGACGTATTATCTGACATCTGCCTCCTATGCCGTCCTTGTACTTTTTGACCTTGCCTTCTATGAGACACCAGAGAAACTCCGGCTCATCTTTTTCGGCATACACCACCTGGTTTTTCTTATAGTGGTGTATTGTGAAGTTGTCGGCGATGAGACGCTTTTCCTCTCCGCTCAACAATTGCCATATCTCGGCAAAGTCTTCAGTCAAAAGTTGCGCTATTGTGCTCTTAATCATGTGGCGTGCTGTGAAACTATGTTTTATAACACGCAAAATTACTTAAACTTTGTGTACTTTCTTAAATACACACGTTAAAAATTATTAAACTCAGGGCCTTGTAATGTTTATGAATGAAAGACTATGACCGTCGGAAATATCAATATTTTTGTGAATCCTAAGCTCGGGAGCAGTGAAATTTTGGAGGTGTGGAGTAATTGTGGTAAATTTGGGGTATGATTTACGCTGAAGTCTTGCTGCCGGTGCCTATAGCCGGTGCTTTTACTTATAGAGTCCCGGCCGACATGGAGGGAAGCATTGCTGTCGGACACAGGGTGATAGTGCCGTTTGGACGACGCAAGTCCTATACAGGCATAGTGACAGCTCTGACTCCTTTTGAGCCCAAGGGCTACGAGGTGAAAGAGATAAGCATGCGCATTGACGACCGTCCCATAGTGCGCCATCCGCAGCTCAAACATTGGGCGTGGATAGCCGACTATTACCTGTGCACTTCGGGTGAGGTATACAGGGCTGCAGTGCCGGCCGGTCTCAAGATTGAGAGTGAGACTTTTATCTCGCCGGTAGCGGGGTTTGAGGAGGACGAGAACGACCGTCTCTCCACTCGCGAGCTCTCTCTGCTCGAAGGATTGTTCGAGACCGGCGAGAAGCGTGTGAGGCTCGATGTGTTGTCAAAGAAGACCGGTATATCGGCTGTCGGGCCTGTGGTCAACTCGCTTCTGGCCCGTAATGCGGTGATGATTTCCGAAAATCTTGTGGAGCGTTATCATGCCCGCAAGGAGACTTATGTCCGTCTGACGGCTGTACGTGGTGATAGCGATGCGCTTCATGCCGTCTTTGATACTGTCAGGAAGGGTGGCAAGCAGGAGACGGCTCTGTTGACTCTGATAGAGCTGTCGGGATTTATGCGTCAGGGCCTTGAGGTGCCGGACGAGGTGACACGCTCCGCGCTGATGGAGCGTGCGGGCGTGACATCGTCGGTGATAGCGGCAATGGCAAAGAAAGGTATTGTGGAGGTGTATACACGCAAAGTTAGTCGGTTTTCCTATGCCGGGAAACCTGTGCGCGAGTTGCCTGAACTGTCGCAACATCAGCATACGGCTCTTAGGGGGATTCACCGTTCATGGCTCGAAAAGGATGTGACACTGCTCCACGGAGTCACATCAAGCGGCAAGACAGAACTTTACATTCATCTTATAGACTATGCCATGAAGCAGGGTCGTCAGGCGTTGTATCTTGTGCCTGAGATAGCTCTGACCACTCAGTTGACCACAAGGTTACAGAGAGTGTTTGGCAACAACGTGTTGATATATCACTCCAAATTTTCCGATAACGAGCGTGTGGAGATATGGAACCGTCTGCTTGACGACTCCTCGCCCAAGGTCATTATCGGTGCGCGCTCGTCGGTGTTTCTGCCCTTTGCGTCTTTGGGACTCGTCATTGTCGACGAAGAGCATGAGTCGGCCTACAAGCAGCAGGATCCGGCTCCGCGCTACAATGCCCGCGACGCAGCGATAGTGTTGGCTCGCATGCATGGGGCCAAGACATTGCTTGGCAGTGCGACGCCCGGAGTGGAGACCTACCGGAAGGCTTGTACAGGTCGTTACGGACTGGTGGAGCTGACCCATCGTTACGAAGGAGGTGAATTGCCTGAGATGAAAATTGTCGACATGACCGAAGCGAGAAAGAAGGGAAAGGTCAAAGGCATATTTTCCGACGAACTCCGTGCGGATGTGGGTGAGGCCCTGAGTCGGGGGATGCAGTCGATACTTTTTCTCAATCGTCGCGGTTATGCCCCTGTGGCACGGTGCAAGCAGTGTGGCTATGTGCCTAAGTGTGACCATTGTGATGTGTCTCTTACCTATCACCGGCGCATTGACAAATTGTTGTGTCACTACTGCGGGACCCCTTATCAAGTGCCGGAAGTGTGTCCGGCGTGCAAGGAGCCCGGCATTGAGGTGCTCGGCTATGGAACTGAACGCATAGAAGAGGAGGTGGATGCTTGTTTCCCTGGTGCAGTGATAGCACGTATGGATCTCGACACTACACGCAACAAGGATGGTTATGAGGGCATCATTGAGGACTTTTCAGCCGGCAAGTCACAGATACTTGTAGGCACGCAGATGGTTACCAAGGGCCTTGATTTCGGCAAGGTGAGCGTGGTGGGAGTAGTCAACGCAGATGCCGTGCTCAATTTTCCCGACTTTCGGGCGGCCGAGAGAGCTTTCAACATGATTGAGCAGGTGGCAGGACGGGCCGGACGCCGCAGCGGTGACGGCAAGGTGGCTATTCAGACTTACAGTCCGTCACATCCGCTTTTCCCCTATCTGGTAGCGCACGACTACAAGGGATTTTATGAATATGAGCTTGCAGAGCGTCAACGCTACAATTATCCACCGTTTGTAAGAGTGATATATATATATGTCAAGCATAAAGACCCTGTGGCTGTGGGCACTGTGGCCTCGGAACTTGCTGGCCGTCTGCGCGAGCTACTCGGCACAAGAGTGTCTGGGCCTGAGGAGCCAACGGTTGGCCGTGTGCAGACGTGGTATATACGTCGCATCATGCTCAAAATTGAGACTAACGCATCAATATCGAAGGTGAAGACTCTGCTAAACGATGTCCGCATCGATATGACCAATCGTGGACGCCTTTCTGGAGCGAGCGTCTATTGCGATGTCGATCCGATGTAAACCAATTTAGAGGACGTTTAATAACAAATGTTAATCCAAAGTAGGCGTGTTTTTATTTAACTTGCTCATGATCAGATGATGCATGCGGTAGCTTTGGCCGTGAGCCGATAGTCCCATAAGTTATTGTTATTCGCAAGTCCCTTCAAAATGATATACGAGCTGTTGGAACGGCTCATATTTTTTATCTCCGAGCCATAGCTCTTTCGGAGACAGGTTAAACATTATGCTATGATAAAAGGGATCGGCACTGCCGCCAAAAATTTGATCGAAAACGATTTTGACTGTTTCAAGATCACTATCACCAGGACAAATCACATTCTTAGGCAGCAATACGAAATGATACATTTGCTCATCCATTTGGTAAAATTCATAAGCAGCTTTGACCTGGACCACGCCAATGTCACGAAGTCGGGATGCAATTATTTCATCAGTAATAGACATTGCCATTAGTGACAAGTCCATGTTGACTGTCAAGGAATCCTTTGACACCACCTTGCACGCATTCCCTACTGATATTGTATTTCCATGATAATAGGACGCCCTCATTTCGCCATGATACGTGCCTTTCATTTCAAAAAGAGCTCTTTGAATTTCAGATGATGAAAACTCTGGCTCGTCCTTATTGCAACTTGAAATGAACACCAAGGCAATGAACAGAATAATTGTGGCTATTTGTTTCATACTTTCTTATTTTTTCAAAAAAATGCTGTGATGTTACATTCCCAGCCATTTGCAAAGTTACAACTTTTTACATTGCAAATCAATAGACCGGACAAAAAAGGTAGGCTTAGATATATACATCTATTCTGAACCAAACCAATAAATCAGAAACTAAAACAGAGGTTATCTTTCGGCTGTGAACACACCGCCAATTATCATAGTCGTACCGACTACAGTGAACAGTGTGAAAGGCTCGGCGAGAAATGTGACAGCAGTCAGTATCGTCATCATCGGAACGAAATAGATATAGTTGGCCGCCTTATCGGCTCCGAGAATATTGACCACACTGTTCCACAGTATGTAGCATATCATGGATGCGAATACTCCGAGAAACAGGAGGTTACCGTATACCTCTGGGAGTAAAAGCATCGAGGTATCGATCGACTGCTGATTGTATAATAATGTCAGAGAGGCCGATAGAAGTCCGTAGAAAAACACCTTGCGGCTGATGAAAAATGTGGAGTAGCGTCGGGCAATGACTTTGAGTATGATACAATACATGGCCCACAGCATGGCTGCTGCTATAGTGAGAATATCGCCGAGCGGATTAGTGCCTAAATTGAATGTGCCGTCAAACACTACGAACCCCACACCGCAAAGAGCGATGAGCGAACCGCCAAGCATACGTGGTCGCATAGGTGCGTGAAATAATATTCGCTCAAGAATCATGGTGAAGATTGGAGCTGTGCATATGAGAAGCGATACATTGGAGGCAAAGGTCATGCCGAGGGCCGTGTTTTCAGCGATGAAGTAGAGCGAGCCGCCACAGAGTCCGGCCAGACACATTGTTATTTCGTCTTTCAGATTGTCGGCCCAGAGCTTTTTGTGGGAGATAGCTAAGATGCATATGTAGGCTATAAGAAACCGATAAATGAATATTTCGGTAGGATTGAGCCCTGTGTTTATGAGTATTTTTGTCGATACAAATGTCACTCCCCATATGCTTACGGTCATAAGGGCGATGAGGTGATACAATAGTCTGCCGTGGATTGGGAGAGAGACATGTCTTACATTCATAGTCTGTGTGCTGATTTTTTTGACTGCAAAGGTATGTTTATTTAGAGATTATTCCTATATGCTGTGTGTAATTGCGCGAATATTCCTAAATTTGCGTCTGAACAAGTCCTAAATTCCCGATAGGGTAGAGTGTAGATATATAAAACAGGAAAATAGACTATGACAAGATTGGATGAAACTGATGTAAAACTGTTGAAGGCTCTTCAGAAAGATGCAAAAGTTAACACGAAGGAACTGTGTGACGAGCTTAATCTCTCAAAGACTCCGGTCTATGAGCGTATCAGGAGACTTGAAAATGATGGTGTGATTACCGGCTATACGGCTTTGGTCGACAATAAGAAAGTTGGGTTGTCGCTTGTGGCGTTTTGCAATGTGTCGCTTGCTGTGCATGACGACGAGCATATCAATTGCTTCAAGGAGGACATAGCCGGGCTGGAGGAAGTGGTAGAGTGTTACTGCACGGGCGGAGTGTTTGACTTCCTGCTCAAGATAGTGTTACGGGATATGAATGAGTTCAATCACTTCGTGTTTGACAAGCTGACCAAGGTGCACGGCATAGTGAAGATGCAGAGTTCGTTTGTGCTTAGCGAGATAAAACACACGACTGCTCTCAACGTCAGAGCGCAGGGTTGACAGGTGTATCGGCGAATGTCAGTCGGTGGTCCATCTCAGCCACCGGCAGACGAGCACAGCCGTGAAAGCTCCGAGAGTGTTGGCAAGGGCATCGTATATGTCGTTGCCGGCACGGCCCATCTGCATGGCATATTGCAGATATTCAACAAGCGCGCCGAGCATGGCCGAGACAAACGCGGCCGTCAGTGCGCCTCGCAGTGAAAGGGGGCGCGATATACGGAACCTGTCAAATACAAAAGTGCCTGTCAGACCTCCGAACATGATGAAATGCACCATCTTGTCGGCACCGTCAAACAGACTAATATCCTCCTCCCCCAAAGGCTGGGGAAGGAGGGTGAGATAAAGTATGGCCACCAGCACGGCGGCTGTCGGCTGGTAGGCCGGTATAGTGTCAATTATCTTGCGGCCCACAGTGAGTTGTCGGCTTGAGCGCGATAAGCGAGAAGTCCTTCTTCGGTGAGGTCGACAATCATGCCTTTGCCATCGGCGGTGGGCATCTTTACGTGGTTGTCGTCAACATATGTCATGAAGTCGTAGTTCTGACCGTCAGGCATGGCCACCGACCAGGTCTGCTCGGCAACATCAAAGTCGAGACGCACCTGCGAACCATCATTCTCCGAAGTGATGGTATAGCCCTTGCCGTCACATTCCACCAGATAACGGCCGTCGTGTCCGTCAATCATTTTCTTTCCGCATGCCATGGGGTTGGAACCGCTCCAGAATTCGATGGAGTTGATGACAACTACGTCGGCAAGAACTGACACTTCGTATACGGGAAGAACCCAGAGACCGATAAACACCAGTTCGTTGACGATTTTGCTGCCGATAGAGTTGTTCCATGACAGGAGCTTGTTGGTGAGAGCGAAGCTACCGATGCACGATGTGAAGAGCGGCGCGCTGATGGCTGCTACGAGCGCGACGGGGATGAGACGTTTTTTCATATTAGCAAAATGTTTGTTATGAATTATATTAGGGGAGTTGATACGTGTGTGTGAGAATGGAGGGGACTATCCGTATATCTTTGACTTGGCATAGTAGGCATATACACGGTTGACGTAATCGAATGTCTCGCGTCCGCGCGAATAGCCGAATTTCACCACCGGATCTTTGTAATATCTCGGGTTGGATTTCCAGAGTATCGCTTTGGCTACGTTGTCGTCCCACTTTTCAGGGTTGAGTCCGTATTTTTTTGCGAGAGCTATAGCGTCGAGCACATGGGCCAGTCCCGAATTGTAGGATGCGATGACAAACTTTTTACGCTCCTCTGGGTCTGGAACTCGCGAAGCCAACTGCTTGTCAAGGTCGCGCAGGAGTCTGAGCGACGTCTCTACGGCCACATCGTTTTTCATCACACTTTTGGCCGACTGTCCGTAACCTTTGGCTGTGCGTGGCATTATCTGCATCAGTCCGCGTGCTCCGGCCCACGACACTGCCGTGGAGTCAAACTTGCTCTCGACATAGGCCTGCGATGCCAGAAGTTTCCAGTCCCATTCATATTTGTCGGCATATTTCTTGAACAGGTCGTCAAACGGAGAGACACGTCCGGCCGACGATACAAAACCATTGCCCGGTTCGTTTTTGCTCAACTCGAAGTAGCGTTTGAGCAGACGGGCCTGTTCGGAGCGGGGCTTGTCGGTGTTGAGCCACGCATCGATACTGTCGCCAAGCCATTTGTGGTCGGGAGCCACAGCCCAGCCCGAACGCTGTTCAAAACTGAGCTGCGTGTTGATGTCGAGATCGTTGTAATAAGTCTTGTTGATGTGCGCTATGTCGCTGTCGACCACCGTAAGAGGTATCTTGCCCTCGCTCACCATGGCTATGAGGTCTTCAGTAATCATGGTGTCGCGGTTGACGGGATGGATACGGATGCCTCCGCCCAACTCCTGGTTAAGATTGTTCATGCGTGCCTCATACTTTGACTCGGCTTCAACATATACATCCTTGCCTACGAGGCCTGTCACGTCGGTTATGAGCTCCTCCTCTCCTCGCTTGGGCTGAACAAGCACCTGGGTGGTGATGTTTTCCGGCCCACAGGCTACGACTTTTTCCTTATATTCGGCCGTGATTGGCACCTCATAGGCTATGAGGTCAACCTTGCCGGAGTCGAGCATTTCGATAGCTCGCGAAAGTGAAGGGGCAATGTCGACTTTCAGTGTCAGACCTTTGTCGACGGCAAGGGCGGTGACAAGTTCATAGTCATAGCCCATCTCCTGTCCTTTGTATATAAAGTAGGATGCAGGGCTGTAGAGAGTGACTACATGGAGTGTGTCGGGAAAGTGTTTGGCCGATGAATCGGAGCCTGATTTTTTATTGTCGCCGTTGCCCGAGGTGCAGCCGACGGCTGCGGCCAGGAGCAATGTGGCGGCGATGAGTGCTGGGAGGAGTGTGCGGGTACATTTCATAATCAGGAGTTGACAGGAGAGTTGAGGAGAGAACGGGGTGACGGCCGTTTGTTAGAGATTGTTTGTCGACAGTCTCTTAGTATTCAAACGTGCCGGCCTCGGTAGTGATGGTGAGGCGGTTGGACGGAGCGTCCTCGACACGGCCTACGATACGAGAGTCTATGCCGAAGCTCTGGGCTATGTCCATCACCTGCTGTGCATGCTCGGGGGCTGTGTATATTTCCATACGGTGGCCCATGTTGAACACCTTGAACATTTCGCTCCACGGTGTGCCGCTTTCCTTTTGGATTAGGTCAAAGAGCGGGGGAATGGGGAAGAGGTTGTCCTTTATGACATATTTGTTGTTGACAAAGTGCATCACCTTGGTCTGAGCACCGCCTGTGCAGTGAATCATGCCGTCAATGGCTGGACGCATCTCGGCAAGAAGTTTCTTTATTACGGGAGCATAGGTGCGAGTGGGGGAGAGCACGAGTTGACCGGCATTGACGGGAGAGCCTTCGACAGCATCGTCAAGATGTTTTGAGCCTGAATATACGAGGTCGTCAGGCACAGCGGCGTCGAAAGTCTCGGGATATTTTTCGGCAAGATATTTGGCAAATACGTCGTGGCGTGCCGATGTGAGTCCGTTGCTGCCCATGCCGCCGTTGTATCGGTCTTCATAGGTGGCTTGTCCGAATGATGCGAGGCCTACGATTACGTCGCCGGCCTTGATATTGGCGTTGTCGATTACATCGGCGCGACGCATGCGGCAAGTCACGGTCGAGTCGACGATGATGGTGCGCACGAGGTCGCCGACATCGGCAGTCTCGCCACCGGTCGAATAGATGCCTATACCCATTTCGCGCAGACGGGCGAGGAGCTCCTCGGTGCCATTGATGATGGCAGAGATGACTTCGCCGGGTATGAGATTCTTGTTGCGTCCGATAGTCGAGGACACCAGGATATTATCGGTGGCACCAACACACAGAAGGTCATCTATATTCATGACGAGTGCGTCCTGCGCGATGCCGCGCCATACGCTCAGATCGCCTGTCTCGCGCCAGTAAGCATAGGCGAGCGATGATTTAGTGCCGGCACCGTCGGCGTGCATGATATTACACCACTCGGGGTCGCCTCCGAGTATGTCAGGGATTATTTTGCAGAAGGCCTGAGGGAAGATGCCTTTGTCGACATTCTTGATTGCGTTGTGCACGTCCTCTTTAGAGGCTGAGACTCCACGCAGGTTGTAACGACGGTCGCTCATGAGGTATTTTCTATGAATATTGTATAGTTGAAAAGTTTTTGGCAAAGTTACGAAAAATTGGATGAAGTATCAATATATCGTGACTATCCTTTTACGGGTATTGACATGAGCGGGGTGTCGGACCGGAAAAGGAGCCTATGGGCGAGTGATGGATTGAATAGTCGCGAGAATATGTTTTTGCGTCTGGTTGCCACGACTATAAGGTCGGCCGGATGGTCGGCTGTGATTCTGTCAAAGTCATCAATGGGATTGGTGAACGAGAGAGGCGAAGTTTTGAATGTGAATGCCGGATAATTGGCGCGGCAGTAGTCGAGCAACTTGTCGAGCGACTCGGGGCCGGCTTTGGACAGGCGGCTCGGCGGGACGGAGACGAGTGTGACACATAGCGGAGTGTCGGGAAATGTACGGTAGAGAGTGTCGAGTGCGATGATGTCCTCCTGACTTGCAGTCGTGAAGAATACAACTGCACCGGGCATTCCTGATGCGGCCCACGGAGTACTCTCGGGTACGGTGAGCGTGACTGTGCGGCAACTGTCGAGCACCTCGGCCGCTACACTGCCGACGAGTTGGCGTGAATGGCTGTCTGCTCCACGAGTGCCCATGATTGTGAGTGGATTTTTGTTGGCCGTGCAATAGTCATAGATGGTTTCTTCCGGCAGGCCTTCGGTGACTTCCGACGTGAAACGTATACCTGGGATTACACCGGCACGAATCTTATCGCGTATCTTTCCTTCGAATTCTGACATTTGTTCCCTGGCTACTTTGTCGAGGTCACGGTCGAGTCGCACTTCGTCGACAGTATCGACCGTCGGCGTGTCAAAGGTCAGCGAGTCGGACAGTTGCATTACCGACCGGCCCGAGAAAGCAGGATCAACGTAAGTGTGGAGCAGATGTATGTCCACCTTTAGTGAGGCGGCTATCCTGAATGCCACAAGTGCTGCTTTGAGCGAACTGTCGGAGAAGTCGACCGGGACAAGTATCGAAGGGTGAGTCTCATCGTGGAGAGTGCGTACGGCTTCTGGGGCGAGTATTTCGATATTCTCTATTATGCGTAAGGCCTGAGGCAAATCACACTCTTTGATTCTCACACGTATGCCGGCCGATATGGAGGGATTGGTGAGATTGACGTTCTGAAGGGTGACGGCTATGCCTTCGCTCTCCAGGAGTGTCTTGAGCTGGTGAGCGCGGTCATAGGTGTGTATGGCTACAGTGATGAGTCGGTCGGAAAGCATAGGCGTGTTGTTTTTGATTTTGGCCGGGACAGCCAGTTTCACATATATTAAAACGGACAGGAGGACGAAAAGTTGGCTTATATATGCCGCTTTTGTCCTCCTGTATGGTTTAAAATAATAAAGACGTAAGTTCCCGCAATGGGATTTACGCCTCTTTCTCAAGGCCCTGGAGTATCTCCACAGCCATGTCATAAATGGTAGTGTCGTCGAGCACTACAATGCCTCCGTCGGGTCCCGGTTCGATGTGTACACCACAATTTTTGCCAAACTCATAGTTTGTGCCTCCGAAGTAGTTGCGTACTGTCTGGGGGGTGACATTAAGACGGTCGGCGATCTGGCGGATTGAACCGTCGGGAAGACTGTCCTTGATGCGGCGGAGGTCGTTGAAGGTGATAGTTTTAGTCATGATTTAGTATCGGGTTTTGAGGGTTAGAGTAAATTGGGTTTGTACAAATTATAATAGTTGATGCGGAGGGGTGGTTTTCCTTATCGCGTCACTAAGTTATGATTATATAACGAAAAAAGCAAATATTTGTCGATGAAATAAAGATGTTATATAACATCTTTATTGTAATTTGCTGATAATTTGTAATATATAAGGATAAAAAACAGGACCGATACTTTATTTCTGCCGTATGACTATATTTTCTGCACGGCAGCGGCGTTGATCCAAGCACGATGGGCGTTGTCTACCTCTACGTCATACCAAAGCGAGTGGATGGAGTCTGTGGTGGAGCGCACGGAGTCGAGTATTGTGACTTTGGTCCCTTCGTGAAGGAGCATTGCTTCCTGAGTCCTGTCCTGAGGCACACGAGGGGTGGTGCTTAGGATTGTGGAGGGGACAGTCACTATGGCAACATTGTCGGCCGAGGCGATTGATGCCGCACGGAATGAGAAAAACAGGCAGGCACAACAGCCTATAACGGTGAGTATGCCACCGAAAAATCCGATTTTTCTCACAGTCACTACCCCTGAAAACAGGTAGGTGAGAACACCAGCAAGAGTTAGCGCAAAACAGGTGAAGGCTATCCACGCCCAGGTGTTGGAATGGGCGTAGGCCGAGATGGCATCGAGTGCATTGCCGAGAAATGTTCCGCGTTCGCCGGGACGGTCGGTAATGCGGGTGTTGACAAAGTCGAGATTGTTGCGTGCATCCTTGTCGGACGGATCGAGGCGCAGGGCGCGCTCATAGGCAATAACTGCATTGCCCATCTCGCCGAGGCGATAATAGGTGTTGCCGAGATTGTAATATAGTTTAGCTGAAGGGCCTTCTTGCTGTATCACGTTGAGATACATGTCGGCGGCCTGACGAAAATCGTCTGCATTGTAGGCCGAATCGGCCTGAGTGATGAGCTGAGACTCGGCGCGGAGAGCAAATGTGCCCAGCAGTATTATTATGGTGGTCAGTATGACGTGTTTCATCGTTTTTCGAGATTATTGATTGCTTTTGCGCCTTCGCTGTACACGGCGTCCATGCGTGAGGAGCTTTCGGGGGTGTAACGTGCCATCTCGCACTCGTCGAGCACGTTGACGATTGACGATGTGGCTTCGGACGAGTAGCCCTTTTCGGTAAGTTTGTCGACAATGTTCTGACGGGTAAGCTGCGAGAGTGGTATGGCGAGCTTGTCGGATAGGTAACCCCATAGCGCACGGAGCATCTCTTCGTAGAATTTGTCGTTGTCGCCCGCCGACAGATATTTCCCGGCAGTCTTGAGTCGCTTGGAGGCAACTTTGCTTGCCTTGGCGGTGCGCATGCCCGAGACGTCGGCATTGCGGCGTGCGCGTGCGCGGTTGGCCACAATCACTGCGCCGGTGATTATAATAAGGACGATGTAGAGTGTCCAGTATAATGCCGAACGAATGGTGAGCGAATGGTTGTGAGAGGGATTCTTTTCACCAAGATAGATGTGGCGTATGTCGGAATTTTTATTCTCGATGGCTTTCTGGTCCTCGGTTGGAGCTGGTGTCGAGAGACCCTTGGCCACTTTGATGGGGTAAGAGGGCGTTGTGAGTGTAACATAATCGCGTTTGGCCGGATCGAAGTATACGAATTTGTCACTGCCTATGGTGAAGTTGCCGACGCTCTGGGGCACGAAGGTATATTCGACAGTCATTGTGCCAGATACTTCGTTGCCCGACACCGAAGTCTTTATGTCGCTCTTGGGGGTGTATTGCTCAAACTCGGAGGGGAAATCAATCTGCGGCTCCTTGAGATACTTGATATTGCCGGTGCCGGAGATTGTGTATATGAGAGTTGCGGGGTCGTTGGTGCGGAACGAGTTGCCTACGAGACGAGAGTCGATGGTAAAATTGCCGACAGCTCCATTGAATCCGTCAGGCTTGGGCGAGGGGAGTGGCAGGATGTTGATAGAGCCGGTGTTGGAGCTGACCTTGATTTTGGTCTCGCGTGGCTGGCGCACCTGAAACATACCCATATTCACGTTGTCATACTGCACGACCGAGATGTCATAGTTGCCGGAATTGATGGTGAGCTTGCCGCTCTTCTGTGGGAAGATGATGCAGTGTTTGAGCACGGCAGTCATGTAGTCCTGTCCACGATAGTTCTCAATCTCGTTGAGTGCAGGCTGCACGTCGAGTTCCTGTATGAGAAATCCGTCAAACGACGGCTGACGCGTAGGCATGAACGAGGAGATGGAGTATTTTGTATAAAGTTTAATGGTACAGCCGATTGCTTCCTGCTCATAAGCCGAAGAGCGTGAGAGGATGATACGCACAAACACGTCGTCGGCATTGACTTTGCGTCCGGCTGTCTGTGTATCTACATCGTCAACCGCCACAGGGCGTTGTGATGCGGGAGTGTCGCGCTCAGCCCGCTCATGGATTGTGAGGGTTGCGGTCTGAGTGGTGAGTCGCTTGCCTCCTGCTATGATTGATGCAGCCGGTATGGTGTATTTGCCGGCCTTGTCAGCCCGGTAATAATAGGTATATTCTACGGCCGATGACGATTCGGCGTGGCCGTTGACCACCGAGTAGCTCTGAGACGTGGATGTGGAGGGGCCGAAAAGAAGTGTACATCCGTCGATGGCCGAGACTTTTAGATCAGAACCCTCGGCATTGGAGAGCCGGAAGGTAACGGGAAACTTGTCGCCTTCATAGACCCGTCCGGGAGCTTTGACGGTAAACTTCACATCACCGGCGGCATATACGCAGGTAGTGAGAAGTGCTATGATGATAAATAATATAGAGAAACGTTTCATACTCGCAATTTGAATTGACCTGTGGTTGGGTGGGGGCGGGAGCTAAGAGATGTTTTTGGATTGATAACCCGCAGTCTGTTACCAGGGATTTGTGACCTGTCGGCGTGCCGGCGCGCCGTTTTTGTTGCGTTCGGCATTGACTCGCTGGCGTGTGGCGTTCTCTTCGTTTTCCATAGCCTTGAGTATTTTCTCGGCATTTTCTTTGCTTATGCCCGACTGGCGTTGCTGCTGGGGCTGTTGTTTCTGGTCCTGAGACTGTTGTTGCTGCTGTTGGTCTTTGTTTTGGTCCTGGTTTTGGTCTTTATTCTGATCTTTATTTTGATCCTTGTCCTGGTTTTTATCCTGGTTCTGCTGGTCCTTGTTCTGATCCTGATTCTGGTCCTGCTGGTCTTGCAGACGTTTTTGTGCCAGACGCAGATTTTCACGGGCCTTGTCGTTGTCTGGATTGCGCCGGAGAGCGTTCTTGTAAAGCTCGATGCTCTTGGCATAATCCTGTGCGTTGAAGGCGATGTTGCCGAGATTGTAAAATGCTTTTTCGGCTATCGCCACATCCTCTGCATCGGTAGCAAGTTTACCGAGTATCTGTGACGCCTGCTTCTCGTTCTCGCCGGTGGCTGTGCCTTGCCGCAGCAGAGTAGCGGCAAGATTAAACTGTGCAATTTCGTTCATCGCGTCGATTTCGAGAGCCTTGCGATAGGCTACTTCGGCATCGGTGTAACGTTCGTCATGATAGAGTTTGTTGCCCTCCACGATGAAGTTGCGCTCGCGACGTGTGGAATTGTCACCGGTGGCCGAGGCCAAAGCCGGAGTGGCTAGAGTGGCGGAGAGCAACAGATATTTCAAATAACGTGTGTTCATTTTTCGCCTCCTTCCTCTTTGGTGAAGAAACGATATTTTTTAAGCCATGAAATCTTGCGGGTCACCACAAAAACGTCGGCGACGAGAAGTATGAGTGCTATCCATGCCACGATGGGGAACTGCTCGCTCTGTGGAGAGAACGATTTGCGTTCAAATTCTTTCTGCTCGAGTTCATCCATCTTGGTGTCGACAGCATTGATTGCCGAAGTTGAGGCTCCGTTGACATATATGCCCTTGCCGGCTTTGGCTATCTCTGCGCCGGTTGACTCGTCATGGCGTGTAACGACTGCCTCACCTGTCATTGGATTGATCATATAGCGGCCGTTACCGACGGGGATGCGGGCTCCGCGTCCGGTGCCAAGACCGATAACATCGACTTGGATGCCGGCTCCGGCAGCTCGTTTGGCAGCATCTACGGCATTATCCTCAAAGTTTTCGGCATCGGTGAGCAAAACAATGGCCTTGCCCATATCGTCGGTGGGTGTAAACGAATTCATCGCCATCTCGAGGGCTGCGCCAATAGCTGTACCCTGGGTCGGAACCATGTCGGTGGTGATGGAGTTGATAAACATCTTGGCCGAAATGTAGTCGGAGGTGATTGGAAGCTGGGTATAGGCGTCTCCGGCAAAGACGATGAGGCCTACCTTGTCGTTGTTCATCTTGTCGATAAGTTTCTCGAGGATGAATTTTGCGCGCTGCAGACGGCTTACACCAGCCTCGTCGTCGGTCGAGGAGGCGAGCATGGAGTTGGATACGTCCATGCATATCATCACTTCAATACCGCGCGTGGTCTCGGTCTCGGCTGCGTCAGCGTCAAGGCCTGATGTGGCGCGCGGACGTGCGAGGATGATGACAAGTACGGCTATTATAAGCAGTGAGAAGGTGAGTTTGACCCACGGCATATAGCGCGATACTTCGGGCATCAGAGTTGCGAGAGTGTCGGGGTTGCCGAAGCGGCGCAGCTTGCGCATGCGGGCGTAGCGGGCCAAAAGGAATAGACCTGCAACTAAGGGGAGCAGCAGCAGGAGATATAGCAGATGGGGATAGGCAAATGTAATCATACCTTGAAAATAGGATGCTTATGGGGTAGCACGTAGGAGTGTGTAACGGAGCAATACGATAAGACCGAATAGCGAAAGGGCAGCTATGGCCCACGGCATATAGTCGTCCTCGGTCGAGGAGAAGTTGCGCAGATCCATCTTGGTCTTCTCGAGACGGTCGATTTCGGCAAAGATGTCTTTGAGTACATTATTGCCTGTGGCGCGGAAATACTTGCCGCCAGTGTTGTCGGCTATGGTGCGAAGCGTGGCTTCGTCAATCACTACAGGAAGCGGAGTGTAGACTATGCGCCCAAACTCGTTTTCCTGAGGGTAGGGGGCTGTGCCGTTGGTTCCGATGCCTATGGTGTAGACCTTGATGCCGAGCTGTTTGGCTATCTCGGAGGCTGTTATCGGGGCCACGGTGCCAGTGTTATTGGAGCCGTCGGTCAGTAGGATTATACTCTTTGATTTGGCCTTGCCTTCCTTTATGCGGTTGATGGATGTGGCCAGACCGTCGCCGATGGCAGTGCCGTCCTGGAGCATACCCATCTTTATGTCGCTGATGTAGTTGGCTATCATGGAGCGGTCGGTGGTCATAGGAAGGGATGTGAAACTCTCGGCGGCGAAAATTACCAGTCCGATGTTGTCGCCTTCACGTCCGGCTACAAACTTGGCGGCAACCTCCTTGGCAGCCTCAAAACGGTCGGGCTTAAAGTCCCGGGCAAGCATGGAAGTGGAGATGTCAAGGGCAAGGACTATGTCGGTGCCTTCGACGCTCGAGGTGTTCCATGAGTCGCGGGTCTGTGGGCGTGCGAGAATCACTATCACACACGCTATGGTGCCGAGCTGGAGCATAAACACAAGATGCATCAGCCATGCGCGCCAGGGTGTGCCGAGTCTGGCAAAGGGGCGCGTGGAGGATATTTCGAGCGATGGATGCAACGAGCGGTGCTTATAGAGATACCATCCTATAAGTGGCACCAACACAAGAAGCAGCCATAGATAATGGGGATGAGCCAGTTGCATATATCTTATTTTTCTTTTTCAGATTGAGGTGTCGTGGTGTCGTCGCCGGTGGGTTCGGGGACGGGCTGAGGCTTGGTGTCTTCGACAAACTGCATGGCTGAGTTGAATGCCATGATGTTGTCGTCGGGCAGGGGACGCACTTTGGCAAACTTTACGAAGTCGGCTGTCTCGAGCACGCGATCCATATTGCGTTTCGACAGACGTGTCTCCTCGTTGGCCTGAAGAGTATGGCGTATCTGGGTGGATGTCATCTCCATGGCGTTGATGCCGAAGCGTCCGTTGAGATACTGACGCAGAATGTCGGTGAGACGTGTGTAGAACTCTTTCTCTCGTCCCTGCTCGCACAATTTGTCGGCACGGAGTGACTCGAGGGCTGTAATGGCTCGTTCGTAAGGTGGTATTACAATCACCTTCTCGGCGACGGCTCCCTTGCGTGAGGTGAGGCGGCGCAGGGTGAAATAACCTAGCAGAAGCACTATGATGACAGCAAGAATCCACAGTCCGTAATTGGCAAGGAAGTCGGGCAGATAGTCCACGAGTCTGCGGTCGACATCGGCCACATCGGCATAGTCGTGAATGGTGGTGAGAGAGTCGACCGGTGCTGGTATTACCTTGAGCACAAGCTTGTTGGATGCTATTGTCTCATTGCCCTGCACATAGCGTATCGGGCTGAGTATGTAGGTGCCTGAATCAAATGATTGTAAAGTGAGATCCTGACGTATCTCGACACGACCGTTGCGTATGTCAGATGTGTCGGCTTCAAGTGCGCGTAGTATTTCGACCTTGTCGGAGATGGTGTCGGCCGGGATAATCAACGCACCCTCGGCATCGGCCGGTTTGATCAGCTCGATATGCAGAGGGGTGGTTTTGCCCATGAGCAGATAGGCCGAGTCAAGCGAGACTTTGAGTGTGGTCTGCGAGATGGCCGGCATAGAGGCCGCAATGGCGAGCGTGAGGGCTGCGAATAGGATGCGTAAGTGTCGGGTCATATAAGTTGAACGTTTATCTGACGCCACGGTTTTTGAACAATGCCATAAGAGCTTTGGCGAAATCCTCGTCGGTGGCAATCGAGGCCAGGTCGACACGGCTCTTGCTGAGAGCTTCGGTCATAGCCTGCTGACGCTCATACCACCATTTGCTGTAGGCCTGACGGGTGGAGCGCGACGAGGTGTCGATCCATCCTGTACTGCCGGTCTCGAGGTCCGTGACACGCATCAGTCCGATGTCGGGGAGCGATGTGTCACGTTTGTCATAGACCTGGATGGCTATGATGTCATGCTTGTTGGATGCCACCTGAAGCTGGCGCGAGTAGTCATGACGGTCGATGAAGTCGGATATGAGAAATGTCGTGCAGCGTTTTTTGAGTGCGTCGGTCATATAACGGAGGGCAACACCGATGTCGGTGCCCGGGTTTTCGGGCGTGAAGTCGATGAGCTCGCGTATGATGAGCAGGATGTGTTTCTTGCCTTTCTTCGGAGGGATGAATTTCTCGATTTTGTCAGAGAAGAATATCACGCCGATCTTATCGTTGTTGGTAATGGCCGAGTAGGCTATGGTGGCGGCAATCTCTGCTATCATCTCGCGTTTGTCCTCGCCGACGGCTCCGAAGAGACGGCTTCGCGACATGTCGACGAGTAGCATAACCGTAAGCTCACGCTCCTCCTCATAGACCTTGACATAGGGACGGTTGTGACGGGCGGTGACATTCCAGTCGATGTCGCGCACATCGTCGCCATACTGGTACTCCCTGACTTCGGCAAAGGTCATGCCTCGGCCTTTAAAGGCTGTGTGATACTCTCCGGCAAAGATATTCTGGGAGAGACCGCGAGTCTTTATGTCGATTTTACGTACTTTTTTCAGGAGTTCGTTGGCTTCCATGAGTTATAGCGGTGGTGTAAGAGTCTTGGAGATGGTGGGGCGAGGAGAGAGGCCTGTTGTCATCAGGGCACCTCGACTTTGTCGAGTATCTCCGAAATAATCTGGTCGGTGGTGATGTTATTGGCTTCGGCCTCGTAGGTGAGTCCGATGCGGTGACGGAGCACGTCGTGACACACTGCACGCACATCTTCGGGGATTACATAACCGCGCTGACGCAGGAAAGCGTATGCGCGGGCGGCGCGGGCCATGCCTATTGATGCGCGAGGCGATGCTCCGAAGCTGATCATGCCGGTGAGGTCTTTCAGACCGAAGTCGCCAGGATTACGTGTGGCAAACACGATGTCAACGATATAACGCTCGATTTTCTCATCAAGGTATATCTTTTCGACAATCTTCTGCACTTCGAGTATTTCGGATGGGTGGAGCAGGGATTGTACCTTCTTGCGCTCACCGCTGATGTCCTGGCGGATGATTATCTTCTCTTCCTCCTTAGTGGGATAGCCGATTATGACTTTGAGAAGGAAACGGTCAACCTGCGCCTCGGGCAGAGGATATGTGCCTTCCTGCTCGATAGGGTTTTGGGTTGCCATTACAAGAAACGGCTCCTGAAGGGGGAATGTGTCGTCACCGATGGTGACCTGACGTTCTTGCATGGCCTCGAGTAGCGCGCTCTGCACCTTGGCGGGAGCACGGTTAATCTCGTCGGCGAGTACGAAGTTGGCAAATATGGGGCCTTTCTTAATCTGGAACTGCTCCTTCTGGATGCTGTATATCATTGTACCCGTGACGTCGGCGGGAAGAAGGTCGGGAGTGAACTGGATACGGCTGTATTTGGCATCGATTACCTGTGCGAGCGTCTTGATGGCAAGGGTCTTTGCAAGGCCCGGCACGCCCTCAAGAAGTATATGTCCGTTGGAAAGCAGCGCGATGAGCAGCGAGTCGACGAGGTGTTTCTGGCCGACAATGGTCTGGTTCATTCCTTGTGTGACCAAGCTGATGAAATTGCTCTTGCCTGCCACGAGGTCATTAAGCTCTCTGATATTAACCGTTTCGCTCATAGTGTGGTGAGAATAGGTATGGTGTTTGTTATTATTTGAGTCCTTATTTTGATTACAAAGTTATATATTATAACAAATAATATGTGAAAATGGTGTGTTAATTTTAGCTATTTTTTCTTTACTTACGTGTAATGTATAGCATAAAATAACGGTGTGCCTGACCTCTGAGTCGGCACACCGTCGATGTTTTCTACGCTGATGTCATGTCATTTTGGATACTTCGTTAGTATCTTTCCGGCCTTTTCGTTGGCAGCTTTGATGCTTGCCTGGCTGGATGGATTTATACCATATTTTTCTGCCGGCGGAATCACGAGCACGAGGCCGGGGCCGACGCGGTTGGGATTAGCTATCTTAGCTTTGTTTTCTTCATAGATATATACCCAGAAGCATTTATTGCCATAGTGTTTCTTGGCCATGTCGTTGAGCAGATAGCCGGGACGCACGGTGTCTTTGACCATAGGCTCGGCCTGTAGTGGAGCGGAGGCCTGTGTCTCGGCGGGCTTAAGAGTATCGACTGCGGTGGCTACCGGAGCTGTCGATGCTTTAATTGAATCGTCGGCAAGCGGAGTGGCCACACTGTCGAGCTGAATCTCCTGGACGAGCTCGGCTTCCTCGATATTGTTGCGCTGCGTCTGAGGCATAGTCGGGAATATGTAATCGATGGCGAAGTACACGCCACATGCTCCAAGGGCGAGGCCTACAAGCATGCCTATTACAAATCCCCAGCCAAATCCGGCTCCTGATTTCTGCTCAGGCTCACGGTAATACTCTTCAGGCTCTTCGTCGGGGAACACAGGAGTGGCCTTGGGAGTGACAATGGGAGCGACAGGGGCAATAGGTTTTGCTGTCGGTTTCACCTGAGTTGGCTGTGTTGTAGGTTTTGCGGGCACAGCTTGAGAGGGGGTATCAGCTTTCGGCTCGGACTGTACCGATGTGTCATGCTTGGTTGCCTGAGGTGTTGTAACGACCAGCTCGACAGTCGACTCGGATGTCGGATGCATGGTTTCTGCCGGTTCATCAGCGTGTTCCTGTTCGGAAACTGGTTCAGCAACTGTTTTAGTCGCAACTTCCTCAGCGGGTGTCGATTCGGCAATATGCTCTGTCTCGGTTGTTGATGGCTGCTCTGTGAGCGATTGAGAGGCTTCTATGACAGCTAATTGTTCTTCTTCCGCAATCGGTTCGGCAGATGCGGGCGTGGCGACTTGCGAGTCTTGTTCTTCTTGTGGTGTCGAGACCTCCAGATTAGCAAGTTCTTCGCCTTCGGGCTTTTCGCTGTCGGGTTCTTCTGTGGCGTCAAGCTGACTGAAAGCATCATCGGGGAGAGAGTCACTAACCTCCTCAGGCTCAAACATGGCAAAGGGAGCATTGATGGTGTCGGCTATCTCGCTGTCGGGGATGAACGAGACCGGCACCTCAGAATCGCCAGTTGGAGCGAAAGTGCCGATACCCTTGATTTTCACAGTCTCTCCCTCGGTTAAAGACCGTGTGAGTTGGTCGAAGAAGCTTTTGATGAAGTTTTCGGCCTCGGCCGGAGTGATATTGCAGTGTCCGGCCAGCATAGCCGCCAGTTCGTGATAAGGTATCTTACGGTTCATCGCGTCATTTTTTTACGAAGTACGACACTGGGCTGAAAAATCATTCTGATACTCGGGGGTACGAGGGTGCGACGGCCCGACTCGGCATCGGTGACAATGCTTTCGTCAGTCTTGACTGTGGCGAAAGTGCCGAATCCGGGGATGGCTATCGAGTCGAGTTCCGACCCTGTCTCGACCAGAAGTTTGCCGAACGCATCGATGAGAGTGGCTGTCTCGTCGATGGAACGATTGAGCGTCTTGGCCAGATGGGAATTGAAGGTCTTGCTGTCCAAAGCAAATAGTAATTAGCGATTAGAAATTAGCGGTTATGCAAGTGAGGAGCGGTTGTCGCGCTGTCGTGACGAGAAGGTCTTGAATATTGCAGGCGAGGCGTAATAGCACGCCTCACCTAACAAAATACGTTTATAAGACCCTTTTGGTTCAGTCTGTTTAGTAATTACGGGCGAAAATCACGCGCTGTGCCGAGGGCTTGCCTGTGACCATACATACACCGGGAGTCTTGTCGCCATCGAGGGGTATACAGCGTATGGTAGCCTTGGTCTCCTCCTTGATTTTTTCCTCTGTCTCGGGAGTGCCGTCCCAATGAGCGAGGATGAAGCCGCCTTTTTCGATTTCGGTCTTAAATTCGTCGTAGGTTTCTACAGTGCGGGTCATTGATTCGCGGTGGGCGAGAGCCTTATTGAAGATGTTTTCCTGAATCTCTTCAAGAAGGTCTTTGCAATATTGAGCAATGCCTTCGATTGGTGCGACGTGCTTTTTGAGAGTGTCGCGGCGCATAACCTCGATAGTGCCGTTCTCGATGTCGCGTGCGCCGATGGCCAGGCGTACGGGTACGCCCTTGAGCTCGTAGTCGGCAAATTTGAATCCGGGACGCTTATTGTCGGCATCGTCAAACTTGACGCTTACGCCGAGAGCGCGGAGTTCGTTGACGATAGGAGCGACAGCGTCGGCAATGAGCGAACGCTGGTCGTCGTTTTTATAGATGGGTACGATTACCACCTGAATGGGCGCGAGATGGGGAGGGAGCACAAGTCCGTTGTCGTCGGAGTGGGTCATGATAAGCGCACCCATTAGACGGGTCGACACGCCCCATGAGTTGGCCCATACGTATTCGGGTTTGTTTTCCTTATTGACGAATGTTACGTCGAAAGCTTTGGCGAAATTCTGGCCGAGGTTATGCGATGTGCCCGATTGGAGAGCTTTGCCGTCCTGCATCATGGCCTCGATGGTGTAAGTGTTGAGCGCGCCGGCAAAACGCTCGTTGGCACTCTTTACACCCTTGATTACAGGCATGGCCATGTATTTTTCTGCAAAGTCGGCATAGAGATTGATCATCTGCACTGTACGGGCCTCCGATTCTTCGGCCGTGGCATGGGCGCAGTGGCCTTCTTGCCAAAGGAACTCCGCGGTACGGAGAAACATGCGTGTACGCATCTCCCAACGCATCACGTTGGCCCACTGGTTGCACAGCACTGGCAGGTCGCGGTAAGAGTGTATCCAATTTTTATATGTGCCCCAGATGATGGTCTCGGAAGTGGGGCGTATGATCAGCTCCTCCTCAAGACGAGCATCGGGGTCGACAACCACGCCGGTGCCGTTGGGGTCGTTTTTCAGACGATAGTGGGTTACTACGGCACATTCTTTGGCAAAGCCTTCAACGTGCTCAGCCTCACGACAAAGGAAAGACTTGGGTATGAGAAGAGGGAAGTAGGCATTCTGTACGCCGGTCTGCTTGAACATTTCGTCAAGAGTGCGCTGCATCTTTTCCCAGATGGCATAACCATAGGGCTTTATCACCATACATCCTCTTACAGCCGATTGCTCTGCGAGGTCAGCCTTAACCACGAGATCGTTATACCATTGTGAGTAGTTTTCACTACGTTTTGTGAGGTCTTTGAGTTCTTTAGCCATTGCTTATGATAGTAGTTTTTTGTTATTGCAGGTTTCGGTCTGTTAAACTTTTAACTTTAACCATTAAGATACTTATTTAATAAGCCCCTTATGGGCATTTGTTATCATCTTCGGGCCGGGGATCAGATATATCTCCACGCGGCGGTTTGCGGCGCGCCCGTTGCGTGAGTCGTTTGGCTCTACGGGGTCGGTGTCGCCCATCTCATAGGGGATGACTATGAGGTCTTCGCTCACCTGTGTGAGCAACCAGTCATATATCGAGTTGTTGCGCTCGTGTGACAGGTATGAGTTATATTTGGCCGAGCCGGTGTTGTCGGTATGCACAGCATAGACTACCTTGTACATCTCCGGGTCGCGGAGCAATGCTATTACAGGACCGAATTTGGCTGGGGCCGAGGGAGAGAGTAGTGTGTCATTGGGGAGAAAGAGGTCATCGGTAGGGATGGTTACGAGCACGACCTCGTCGTCGCGCATCATGTCGACGATATATCCCTTTTTCGCCAATGAATGGCCGACGTTTTTCATATATCGGCTTATGGCGGCATGTTCGCCCGAAGCTACTTCAGGCGTCAGTATATTTTGCTCAAGGTCCATGTCCATATAGACAGTCTCGTCATAACCCTTGTAGGGATCGGTGTATTTGTCCTTGGCCTGCAACGTGGAGGCAGGCAAGAGTACTGACGCGAGCAGGAACGATAGCAGTAGGCGTTTCATACGGTCGGTTGAATTGATGTGTATTAGTCGGCCAGCGGGTCGAGCGACTGTTCGTAACGCAGTTCGGCGGCCACAAGCGGCTCCACCTCGTCGGGGCGTATCGGCGAGAGTTTGTCTTTGGCCAGCATTTTCCTGACATATGCGTTGAGGGCGTCGGTATTGACATCTTCGTCGTCAGCCTCTGCATCAATGTCGAGCAGGCCGCTTTCCTCATACCAGTCCCATATGATGTCAATGACGTTGAGCAATTCGTCATCGCTGCAACGTTGGGATGCTTCGGGCGACAAGGCCTGACGCATGGCCTTGACGGCCTCTTTTTCGTCAAATTCTTTCATGAGTCGGATGATTGTCGGGTGTTGAGATCAATAATCCCCGAGGGGAGAGTGGTGTGGAGTGTCCGGGTATCGGTGTCCACTTCGTCAATATACTCGTCGGCCACCGGGATATACACCTCCTCGCCATCGGGGGTGGTGACGATGAGCAGCAAGTTGGCTGTGGCATCGTTGTAGTCTGTGATTTCGCCAACGGTGCCGGCAATGGAGTCAGCGAGTGTAAAGCCGATAAGGTCAGACAAATAAAACCCTCCCTCGCCATCAGCGTCATCGGGCTCCGGAATGTCGCTGTCAAGCAGGTAGAAGGGACGGCCTGTGAGGGTACGTGCCTTCTGTTCGGAGTCGATGCCGTTGATGGTGATGAGGACGGTTTCGGATGTCTTTGGTCGCACGGACACTATGAAGAAGGGCACGAATATCCCTTCGACATCCAGGACGATACACTTGACATCTGAAAGGTCAATGTCAAAGTCGAGGGTGGCCGAGATTTCACCCTTTATGCCGTGAGGTTTGTTGAATACTCCGGCTTCGGTAATGTCAGTGCGCAATATCATCAGCGTTTCTTCTTTTTCTTGCCTGTGGGGGGCGGTGCGATTATCTTGAACTCGTGGAGACGGGTGGTCTCTGGATCGATGCGAAGCATGCCGTGGGAATATTCGGCCAGGTCCTTGAAGATTTTCGCATCGTCCACACTGTCCTTGTTTACTGCGAGAAGCAGCTTCTTCATGTGGTTGGCTACAAGATTGACCAGCTCGTCACGTTCAGGGCCTTCAGGCATCTCTATAGCTTTGGCTATTATGAGTTCCACATCTTTGCCATAGTGGCGGTAGCGGATGTGGCGGCGCGGGTAGGGCACCTTCTCGGGACGGGAGGAATGCTTGTCGGGCGCGGACACCTCGACGGGATAGTCGATGTCAAGTTTAAAGCCGCTCATGTAGGCCAGGTGGTCCCAGAGTATCTGTTTCCAGTCCTCCAGCTCTTTCACCTTGGGCTGTATGCGTGCCATCGCGCTGATGATTGAGTAGGCGCAACGGGTACGCTCCTCTCGGTCGGGGATGGTGATACAGTGGTCTACCATACGCTGTATGGCTCTGCCGTATTCAGGCAGGATGAGACGCGGACGATGTGTGTTGTAAGTTAACATTCAGTGGGGTTGGAGGGGGAATGATTACATGTTCATGCCACCGTCGACTTCGATTACCTGGCCCGACACGTAGCTTGACATGTCGGAGGCAAGGAATGTGGCGACATTGGCGATGTCCTCGACCTGACCGGCACGACGGAGGGGAATTTTCTGAGCCCACTCCTTGCGCACCTCGTCGGAGAGGGCTGCTGTCATGGCTGTCTCTATAAAGCCGGGGGCGATTGCATTGGCGCGGATGCCGCGTGAGCCTACCTCCTGTGCGATGCTCTTGGCAAGAGCTATGAGGCCTGCCTTGGACGCTGCGTAGTTGGCCTGGCCGGCATTGCCGTGTACGCCTACTACCGATGCCATGTTGATGATGGAGCCGTTGCGCTGACGCATCATTACGGGGATGATGGCGTGGATGAAGTTGAACGCGCTCTTAAGGTTGACGGCAATGACAGCATCCCACTGAGCCTCGCTCATCTTGAGCATGAGTCCGTCCTTGGTTATGCCGGCGTTGTTGACGAGCACGTCGATGTGGCCGAAGTCTTCCTTAACCTTGGCTACAACTTCTTCGGTCTGGGCAAAGTCGGCAGCGTTGGATGCATATCCTTTGGCTTTCACTCCGAGGGCTTCGATTTCCTTGACTGTGGCGGCCATGTTTTCGTCGTCAAACAGGTCGGTGAAAGCTATATCTGCGCCTTCAGAGGCGAATTTGAGGGCAATACCTTTGCCGATGCCGCGTGAGGCACCGGTGATGAGAGCAACTTTTCCTTCAAGTAGTTTCATTTCAAGAATAGTTTTTTAATATGGTTATTTTAGAATTGATTTTATGGCTGTTTTTCGGTGTGTTTCAATACGATAGTATTGGTGAGAAATCTTACAGTCTCCTCGCGCAGTGTCGATGGGTCGACGCCAAGGCCGTCATAGTTGTCACACAGATGGCAGTAGTCCACTCCCTGAAAAAACATCTGGTGAATGGCTGGAATGAGTGCGCCCTGCTCGGGGTCAAACACGCCACGCGCTATGCCGTTTTCAATCATGGAGTGAAAGAGACCGCGTTCCTTCTCCACGGCCAGCAGACGTATCCTCTCGAGTCGCTTGTGGTCGAGGGTTATGTAGGATATAAGCTGGCTTGTGGTCGAGGCTTTGATGGTCTCGTCGACCACGTCGAAGCGTGCGCGGATGTAGGCCTGAAGCATTTCGACCGGTTCGAGATCGGAGCATACGATGTCGCGAAACCGTTTGACTATCGCGTCGGCCTCACGTTCGATAACGGCGTCATATATCTCCTTTTTATTCTTAAAATAGGTATATATAGTGCGCCGCCCTTTGTCGGAGGCCGTGGCTATATCATTCATGGTGGTACGCTCCACGCCGTTGGAGGCGAAGAGCTGACGGGCCACATCAAGAAGCCGTTCGCGGGTTTTAGAGGCAATCGCAGTCATCTGAGACGGGTATTTCAAGATGCAAAGGTAGTAAAAAATCCCGTGCCGTTATATGCCTATGCCCTGATTTTTGAGAAATTCCTTCAATACGGCCGAGAACTGCTCGTTGGCCGTGCGCGGATAGCGGATGTCGGCATAGACTTGTGCAAGATTGTCTTTATTGTTGTCAATGACAAACTTACGGTATGATTCCATGCTCTCTTTTTCGGCATACATGGTGTGTATTTCATCGGCCGAGGGGTCGTGGTATGTGCCTGTGTGGAGAATGGCATCGATGTCGAGGCGTTCGGGCAGTTCGGGCAGTTCGGCCGGATAACCGATGGTAACGGTGAGCAGTGGCACTACACCTTGCGGGAGCCGGAGCAGGTCGGCAATCATGGGTGCATTATAGGTGGTGGTGCCGAGGTAGCAGGTCCCGAGTCCGGCCAACTCAGCGAGAGTGACAAACTGCTGGGCAAATATGGCTGTGTCCATTACAGCCCAGGTGTAGCCCTGGAGATTGTTGAGTCCTGGCCGTGCTCCCGACAGTTCACACCATGTGTGGTATCTTCTGAGGTCGAGGCAAAAAGTCAGCACCGCCTTGGCTCCTGTGATGGCCGGCTGGGAGAAATGGGCGGGAGCCAGTGCGCTAATTTCGTCGGGGGTGGTGGTGAGTATCGCGCTGTAAAGTTGCATGTTGCCGGTATTGGGGGCGTGGGCTGCCTTGGCGATGAGCGAGCGGATGAGTGACGGGTCAATCTCACGGGTGGGGTCATAGGCCCTGACCGTGCGCCGTGTGGCGAAATAGGTGTCGATGTCGTGTGTGGTCATAATCTGATGATATGTATTTTGTGTGCGGCCCAGCATGAGGCCGCGCAATTACTCTGCAAGTTACGACAAAATATTCAAATGTTAATAAATTGAGCGCGGAATTTTTGGTACATCACGGAAATTTCGTCATCTTTGCACTCGCCAAATTTTGACTCTGCGAGTTTCTGATCACTATTGCATATTATGGAACACAATACATATACTTACGATGAGGCATATGAGGCCTCGGTGAAATATTTTGATGGCGACGAGCTTGCCGCTCGCGTATGGGTGAGCAAGTATGCCCTTAAGGATTCGGCCGGCAATATCTATGAACTGACTCCCGAACATATGCACCGCCGCATAGCCTCGGAGATAGTGCGTATCGAGAATAAATATCCCAATCCCATGTCGGAGGCCGAGGTAATGGAACTGCTCGACCACTTCCGCTACGTGGTGCCTCAGGGTAGCCCCATGGCTGGTATAGGCAATAATTATCAGGTAGGCTCGCTGAGCAACTGCTTTGTGATAGGCCTTGACGGTCATCCCGATTCCTATGGCGGCATAGCCAAGATAGACGAGGAGCAGGTGCAGCTCATGAAGCGTCGCGGAGGCGTGGGACACGACCTTAGTGACCTGCGTCCCAAAGGTACACCGGTAAAAAATTCGGCTCTTACCTCGACAGGCCTTGTCCCCTTTATGGAGCGATATTCCAACTCCACACGTGAAGTGGCGCAGGATGGCCGCCGTGGCGCACTGATGCTCACGGTGTCAATCAAACATCCCGACTCGGAGCGTTTTATTGATGCCAAACTCGAACAAGGCAAGATTACAGGCGCGAATGTCTCTGTCAAGATTGACGATGAGTTCATGCGCTGCGTAGAGAGCGGTGAGGTGTATCGCCGCCAGTTTCCTGTGTGGAGCGACAAGCCCGAGGTGAGCATTGACACCGATGCCCGTGCACTTTGGGACAAGATTGTGTACAATGCATGGAAATCGGCCGAGCCGGGCGTGCTGTTCTGGGATACAATCACTCGCGAATCGGTGCCCGACTGCTATGCCGACCTCGGTTTTCAGACTGTTTCTACCAATCCTTGTGGCGAGATACCTCTCTGTCCATATGATAGCTGCCGCCTTGTGGCTATCAATCTCTATGCTTATGTGAAAAATCCGTTCACATCTGAGGCCGAGTTTGACTATGAACTGTTTGCCACGCATGTGGGCAAAGCCCAGCGTATGATGGACGACATCATTGATCTGGAGATGGAGAAGATTGATACCATAATCGCCAAGATAGAGAATGACCCTGAGACTTCAGAAGTGAAGGAGACCGAACTGAATCTCTGGAAAAAGATAAAGGCCAAGACTCTCAAAGGCCGCCGCACCGGACTCGGCACTACCGCCGAGGGTGATATGATAGCAGCACTCGGCCTACGTTACGGCACTGCCGAGGCTACTGAAATGTCGGTCGACGTGCATCGCGCGCTTGCCGTAGCTGCCTTCACCTCGTCGGTGCAGATGGCCAAGGAACGTGGAGCGTTTGAGGTGTATGACCCCGAGCGAGAGCGCAACAATCCTTACATCTCACGTCTGCGTGAAGCCGCTCCGTCTCTGATAGAGGATATGGAGAAACACGGTCGCCGCAACATCGCGTGTCTGACCATCGCCCCGACAGGCACCACTTCGCTCATGACCCGCACCTCGTCGGGTATAGAGCCTGTGTTTATGCCTGTATACAAACGTCGTCGTAAAATCAATGCCAACGACGTGGAGGCCCATGTGGATTATGTCGACGAGTCGGGTGATAAGTTTGAGGAATATGTCGTGTATCATCCAAAGTTTGTCGACTGGATGAAAGTCAACGGCATAGAGGTCCGCAATGACTATTCTCAAGCCGAAATAGAGGCACTTGTGGCACGCTCACCTTATTATAAGGCTACGGCCAACGATATCGACTGGCTTGAGAAGGTGAGAATGCAAGGCGCGGTGCAGAAATGGGTTGACCATTCAATCTCGGTGACCATCAATCTACCGGCGGATGTGGATGTCGACCTTGTAAACCGTCTATATCTCGAAGCTTGGAAAGTAGGATGCAAGGGCTGTACAATCTATCGCGACGGATGCCGCTCAGGCGTGCTCATAGCTGCCGAGAACGATAAAAAGAAAAAAGACGCCCGTAAGGCCGAGGCCGACGGCTTGGAGCCAAAGAGTCATGATGGCGGACATCCGCTCATGCTCAAGCGTCCTATCGAGCTTGAAGCCGATGTGGTGAGATTTCAAAACAATAAGGAAAAATGGATTGCTTTTGTCGGACTCGTCGACGGACATCCCTATGAGATATTTACTGGTCTGGCTGACGACGAGGATGGAATTTTCTGTCCCAAATCGGTCAACAAAGGTAAGATTATTAAGGCAATCGATGAAAATGGGGCGAAACGTTACGACTTCCAGTTTATCAATAAGCGTGGTCTCAAGACCACTATTGAGGGATTGTCGGATAAATTCAATCCTGAATACTGGAACTATGCCAAACTCATCTCCGGAGTGTTGCGTTACGGCATGCCTATCGATCAGGTGCTCAAACTCGTCAACGGTCTTGAACTCGACTCACAGAGCATCAACACCTGGAAGATGGGAGTGGAGCGCGCACTGAAACGTTACCTCCCCTCTGGCACACCGGCCAACGGACAGAAGTGTCCCCACTGTGGACAGGAGACTCTTGTGTATCAGGAAGGATGCCTGATATGCACCTCTTGCGGCAATTCGCGCTGCGGATAATGAGTCGTCTCTGGCGTGGATATTTTTAAGGTTATATGTAACCTAATTTTAAACGATATAATAATGAAAATCAAGCTGATGTTTCCCGCTTTGCTTTTGACGTTATTAGCGCAGTCATGCAGCGGGCTTAGCAGCGAGGCCAAGAAGATAGCCGGCTGCTATGTGATACCCGAAGTGTCGCAGCAACAGCCCGTCATGGAGCTTAACAGTGATGCGACATGCGTAATCAGAGCCATCAAGCCGGGAGTGCTCACCTATGCGGTGGAAGGCTTATGGAATGTCGAGAACGACTCTCTTGTGATGGTGCTCGATCCCTCGACGCTTAAAGTGGAGGAGGGGGATGCATCGCTTGTCGGGAATATTCCTGTGCGTACCGCGCGCAAGGTCGCCGGATATACCGATCTGAGCCTTGAACTTAAGAGTGGTGACGTGATTTATTATTATAAAAAGGTACAGTTATGAAAAAAACGTGGTGTGCGTCTGCGGCAATGATTGCATTGGCTCTGGCATCATGCGGCGGTTCGGATGTGAGCGAACGCATATCGTCGGCCGAGATGGCTTATGCCACCGAGGACGCTGATGTCTCACGGCGCATATGCGACGAGATAATGAACGACAACTGCCGTGACAACAGCCTCACCGCGATGCAATTGGGGCGTATGTCAATACTCTACATGCAGCTTTATGATCGCACTGACGATGCCGATGCTCTCGATATGGCCACACAATGTTATCGCTCGGCCTTTGAGACCGATGCCGACTCGGCCACATATTTTTACACCCATCTGCCTGTCGAGCAAGACAAGTATGGCATGTCGCTGACCACACTCGTCCAGTCGATTGACAATCCGGCCGATGTTTCCGATACTCATGACTCTCATGCGTCCGGTGAGGCATATAGCATTGACTCAATTTTATAACTATGGATTGGAAAGACCTTCTGGCAAGTAAAGTCAACGACGGCACACTCAGACGAGAGGAATATGTGCCCGAGGATAACACTCCTGCACGCACACCCGATACTCTGCGTGTGACTATCGACCGTAAAGGTCGCAAAGGTAAGACCGCGACTATTGTCGAGGGATTCACATGTCCTGAGGATGAACTGCTTGAAGTGGCTGCAAGGCTCAAAACCAGGTTTGGCACAGGCGGTTCTGCCCGCGGGGGTGAGATATTGATTCAGGGCGATGTGGCCGCCAAGGTCAAGGCTCTGCTCACCGAAATGGGCTACAAGGTGAAATGATAAACATCTACAAGGCATCGGCCGGCTCAGGAAAGACTTTTACGCTGGCACGTGAATATATCAAACTGATACTCGGTCACAAGGACGAGGAGGGTCGCTATGTGCTCAATCGTCCTGGCTCACGCCCGGGCCATAAGGCTGTGTTGGCCATGACGTTTACCAACAAAGCCACCGAGGAGATGAAGTCGCGTATCATCCATGAGCTTGCCGTGCTTGCCGGATGTGAGAAGGATTGGGATGAACCGAGTCCGTATGAAAAAGACCTGTGTGCCACCTTTGGCTGCGACGCTGCGCGGCTCGCTGTTGCGGCCAAAGATGCGTTGCTCGGACTATTGTATGACTTCAGCCGTTTCAGCATCTCGACTATCGACTCGTTTTTCCAGACGGTGCTACGCTCGTTTGCCCATGAGGCGGAAGTGTCGAGCAACTATGCCCTCGAACTTGATGATGAGGAGGTGATAACCATGAGTGTCGACCGTCTGCTGCAGTCGCTCAATCATGGACGCCCCACAAAACAGTCTCACGAAATAGAGACGTGGATCACTGGCTACATGAAAAGTCTTATTGAAGACGGTAGCCAGTTTACGCTATTTAACCGTAACGGTAACGTTCAGTCAGATCTTATAAAATTTATAGCCAAGATACATAACGACACCTTTAAGGACAACGAAAAGCGTGTCATGGACTATCTTAATGACGACTCTAAGTTTCACAGTTTTTGTGACACTGTGTTTACCCGGATGCGTCGGATCAAGGCCGATACAGCGGCCATATGCGCAAGGGGTAAGAAAACTATCGAAGACTCTAAAAAAAACAAACTGTTCAACAAGAACGTCATCAATATACTCGAAGACTGGAGCAGTAAAGGATGGAAAAAATATACCAACTCCATTTTGCCAAAAACCATTGGCAATGTGCTTGATGATCCGCAGCAGATGTGGACGGCTGATACCTGTAAAAAGGGACAGACTGACTCTATGCTCGAGGCGGCGGTGTCAGAAGCCATGAGAAGCATCGTCAATTGTCACAATTCAGTGACGATTCTCAATGTCATAAAAGAAAACCTCTACCAATTGGGACTGCTGAGTTCGATTATGGAACTTGTCGACCATTTCAGACGCGAGAATGTCACACTATTGTTGAGCGATACTAATTCGCTGCTCGCCAAGATTATCGGTGATGAGGATTCTCCGTTTCTATATGAAAAACTTGGTGTGAGATTTCAACATTATCTCATAGACGAGTTTCAGGATACGTCTTTGAGTCAGTGGGCCAATATGCGTCCGCTCCTGCGCGAAAGTCTCGCCTATGATTATGACAATCTTGTCATCGGTGATGAGAAGCAGTGTATCTACCGTTTCAGAAACAGTGACCCGTCGCTGCTTCATAATCTGCATGCCGAGCCGTGGGCCGAAGGGCGCACAATCGTGAGAGGTGACAGTGTGAGCGAGAATACTAACTGGCGGTCATCTGCCGACGTGGTGCGTTTCAACAATTCGCTATTTACCTCAATCGCCCGCCAGTGGGGATTTGAAGATGTCTACTCCAATGTAGAGCAACAGGTGTCGTCAAAGCACGTCGACCATCGAGGATACGTGTTGTTATCTTGTTTCGATGCCTCGAAAGAGCCGGAAGAGGAGGCTTTGGGGCAGATGGCGCGCGAGATGCGTCGTCAGCTCGAATCGGGATATGCTCCCGGCGACATAGCCATACTCGTGCGTCAGGTCCGTGATGGAGAAAAGGTGATACGCTATCTTGAAGAATTGAGAAAGGCTGACCCGACTTATCCGAAGTTTGACATTATATCCGACAAATCGCTTCTCATATCACACTCTGATGCCGTAACCAATGTGATAAGCCGTCTGCGCATGCTTTCGAGCGTGGATGTCACCACCGACCCTCGTCGCAAAAGCACACGTGAGGTGGCAAGGATAATCAACGATTATGAGACGGCATTTACTTCAGGAATGTCGCCCGATAAAGCTCTGCAACAGGCCATTGATATGATGAGCAAGCGTGCTGCGGAGGAAGACGGGCAAAACACCAACCTTGAGGATGCATCGCTCCATGGTGTAGATCTCATATCGCTTGTTGAGTCAGTAATAAATACCCATGTTGATCAGCGTCTGCGTGAGAGTGACAGCGTGTATATCGCCGCGTTCATGGATCTTCTTACCAAATTTGTATCGCAGGGCAAAGCCGACATCCGGTCGTTTTTGCAATGGTGGGACGATACAGGCAGCAATATGTCGATAGCAGGCGGATCAGACTCACGCGCACTCAATATTCTTACGGTACACAAGTCAAAGGGCCTGGAGTTTCATTGTGTCCACATACCGTTTGGCGAGTTTACCACCTCCGGACGAGGCGATACGGCATGGTTTGAGTTGCCGGCCATCGAAGGCATCCCCGAAGATATAATACCTCCGATGATGCCGCTCACAATAAGCAAAGCACTGTCGTCGACTCCGCTTGCCGAGCAATATGAGGAGATAAAACGTGAACGGGTGCTTGATCAGTCCAATCTGCTCTATGTGGCATTTACGCGTGCGGTCGACGAGTTGATAGTAGGTGTAAAGCTCTCTAAGTCGGTACGTACCGAGGCTCTTGCCACCGGAGAGATACCATCCGTAGCCCGTACCATATATGAAGGAGTCAAAGGTGCCGGTACCTCGCCGCAGCTGCCTCTCGCCTTTGATGCCGACATGCGTCTGACTGTCGGGGAGCCTACCGTAAAAAAGGCTGAAAAGAAGGCCAAGGGCACGGCTATGCGACCGTCTACTTCGGTGAGGATGCCTGCCTATGAGGCCACATCGACTGATTCGGTTTGGGAGAATACCAATGTGGATACCGATCGGCTCAACCGCATACAGGTTGCTCGTGAACGAGGGCTTATACTGCATGCGCTGATGTCGAGGATACGCCATAGAAATGATATTGACAGGGCAGTCATACTGCTCAAAGCTTCGCCGGATTCACGCACGCTTACCGAGGACGACTATGTAGCCCTTCGCGAAGTGGTCGAGACGAGAGTCAATGACCCTAAGGCTACAGAATGGTTTGACGGTTATAAGAAAGCTTATCTTGAACGTGAGATTCTTACAGCCGACGGTCGGCTGCTACGCGTTGACAGGGTGGTGTGGACTGCCTCCGGGGAGCTCCATGTCATAGACTATAAGACTGGTTCGCAGGATCCGCGACGCTATACAAAGCAGATAAAGGACTACATGCAGTTTTTCCGGTCCATAGGCTATCCTCAGGTGCAGGGCTATCTCTATTATCTCGATTCAGGTGAAATAATAGAAGTTTCATAACACACAAAAAAAATGACACGAGCTGCGATTTTGGTCGCAGCTCGTGTCATTTTTTTTGTGTGTGAATTTTATCAGTTTAGTGATTTATCGAGATCTTTAGTGGTGACGATATGTTTGACTCCCGGTTGCAAAGGTACTGTAGCCATGACTCTTTGTCGGAAATGTCGGTGCGGTCCCAAGCAAATCCCCAATAATAACGTAATGTGCTGTTGGGGAGAATGGTTGATGTGGCAGTGATATGATTGTCGACAGAGAGTGTGCCGTTGGCTCCAGGCATTATGATTCCCAGAAGAGCCTTGCCGTTGTCGGGGCCTTGTGTCGGGTCGGCATACACGACGATGCCTTTGGACGGATCGGTCAACGGAGTGTTTTCGTCACGAATCGGGAATCCGGCCACTATGGTATGCGGAGCCGTCAGTCCGGCATATGTCACGTCACAACGATTGAGATGAGATCCTGCATCAAGAGTGATGACTCGTGACTCGGATACACAGCTATCTGACCCAATCACGACGGGGGCGAAGTCCATTTTGACTGTAAATCGCAATGGGCCGTTGTCAAGTACCCGGGCGTCTTTGTAGCACCATGCGTAACATATAGTGTCGTTGTCAGTCAGAGCTGCGACTCCGGCTCCGAGTGTCGGTCCGACAGCATAGCAGTCCATGCCCATGCCATGGTCTATGTGGTAGGATATGGTATTGACAAAAGAGTCGGCCAATTCTTTGCTTATACTGAGCAGAGAGTCGCGTATCTCCCATGTGCGTGGATTAGTCTCAGGCTCGTAGAGCTTTTCAAGAACTGGAGTCTTAGTAGAGTGCTTGAAAAAAATATCGTAGCCAAACGCTTTTTCTCCCTTGGCTTGAGTGGTAGGACCATAGGCGCGAAATCCCACAAATTCGTTTTCCCACGCTATGTCATCGGCTCGCTCTGGATAGATGCGGCCGACGGCAACAGGGCTGTAAACAGGCATTGTGTCGGACGGATGTATCGAGTAGGTGGCACTTCCGTTGCCGTCTACATCAGCCTGAAATATGAGTAGTCCGTCGTGAGTGATCTGAGATGGAATCTCTTTGCCATCACTATCGGTAACATAACAATGGGCCGTACCGAGCAGATCGAGTATGGAATCTGACGGGAGTTCCACCATTTCGTATTTTCGAGGGCCCGACAGCTGATTTTCGACAGTCACATCAATGGCTTTATCGCTCACACTGCATGAACAGAGTATGCCGAGACTTGATATTAAAATTGATATTCTCATCAATATTATAGATTGGCAAGGACACTGCGTTCCTGATTGAGTTTCTTGAGACGCAACAGGGCCTCGATATAATAATAGTCACCATATATGATAGAGGCGTCTATCTCGGAACCGGCCGGCATATGGCCGACACAATGGTCGACAAGTGAGGGACGTTTGTCGCCGGAACGATAGTTGTCGCTGCTGAGTGACGTAAGCATTCTGACAGCGGCATCCTTATAAATCTTGGCTTTGTCTGCATCGCAATACTCCTGCAGCTCGAGCAAAGCTGAGGCTACGATGCTTGCTGCTGACGCATCACGTGGAGCGTCAGGGATGGCCGGGTCGTCGAAATCCCAGTAAGGCACATAGTCGTTAGGCAGACGTTTGAGATAGACATCGGTGACTTTGCATGCGAAATCGAGAAATTTCGGATCCTGCGTTTCGCGATACACTATTGTATAGCCATAGATGGCCCATGCTTGTCCACGAGCCCACATTGAATCATCGGCATATCCCTGATGAGTCATGCCCTTTAGGAATTTACCCGAAACGGAGTCGTATACAGCCACGTGGTAGCATGTGTAGTCGGGGCGGAAGTGGTGTCGCATCGTAGTCTCGGCATGTTTTACAGCAATGTCATAAAGACGCTGGGAACCACCGTTTTTCGAGGCCCAGAAGAGCATTTCGAGATTTATCATGTTGTCCATGATAGTGTTGTGGCCTCCGAGCATTACCGTGTTGCGTGGCCACGAGAGGATGGTGCCGACGTTGGGGTTATAGAGAGTCGCAAGAGTGTCGGCGGTAGCTATGATAATATCGCGGAATTTTGGGTTTTTGGTAAGCCTGTAGGCGTTGCCATAGCTACAAAACATCAGAAAACCGAGATCATGGTCAAAAGCCGGAGTTCTTGACAGATATTCGAGCGAGGCTGTAAACTGTTCGGCCTCTTCCCGGATGATTTCGTCGCGTGTGGCCTCGTAATTATACCACAATACTCCGGGCCAGAATCCGGCACACCATTCATCGGGTGTGGCTTTGCGCAGATGCCACACGCTGTCGGTGGCGGCGATGTTGCGCGGCATCATTGTATAGTCGATGCTGTCGTGTGACGAGAGCTCGCGCAAGGTGCGTTTGACCTGACGGTCGCAATAGGCCAGAGATTCCTCTACGTCGAGAGTCTCGGTGGTTGTGGCCGCGCACGATGTGAGAAGCAGTGCACCGGCAAGTATTCCTAAAAATCGCATGTTTTTCTCTTTTTAATCCTGTTACACGTACCTGAGGTGTACAAACCAGACAATCTTTTTTACCTTAGAAGTATCCTTATTTATCAATCGTTTCAATCATTATTCATCTCTATATACGGAGACTGCGGTATATACACTCAATCGGGTATCAGACGAATTGCAACACCTCCGCGCGGGGCGAGGTCAAACCTTAGAGTGTCTTTTGCCGAAACCTTTCGAGATGAGACCTTTACATGGGTATTTGTCTTGACCTTTTCTCCCCCGTCGGTATAAATTTCAGCATGATATTTTTTCCCGGGGTCGAGAAATGACAGTGAAATTTCCTCGGTCGAGCCCTCGTTGTTAGTCATTGAGCCTATCCACCATATGTCACCTTTGCGGCGTGCCATGGTGATGTTGCGGCCGGGATAACCAGAGAGTACGCGAGAGTCGTCAAATGTGGTCTCAAGATCCTCAAACCATTTCATTTCAGGCTCTCTGTTATAACGGTCGGGTGTGTCATACCACAGAATGGTCTGTAACGGGCTGTAAAATATGAGCGAGGCAGCAAGCTGGTGAGCATGAGTATTCTTCAGCCGATGGTCATAATAACATATGGTGTAGTCGGCAGCACCGTTGAGCATACGGGTGAATGGAAGAGTGACGTTGTGTGTGGCGTCGGGCCATTCCTCGTTACCGCAGATGCCCTCCTGAGTGAGCAGGTTGGGACATGTGCGTGAGAAGCCCGAGGGACGAAACTCGTCATGGATATTCATGAGCAGTTTATTGTCGGCGGCTTTACGCACCATGTCGTGCAGCCATGTTGCCCAACGGTGTGATGCATACTGTACAAAGCCCGATTTCACACCAGCGATGCCCCATTTGTGCAATAGCGGAAAGAGTTCGTCCATCTGCTTCATAAGAGCATGCTGATTGACATAGAGCCATACGCCGACACCTTTGCTCTTGCCATAGTCGATTACGCGCTGCATGTCGAGTCGGTCCACCACTTTGGTGGCGTCACCGTCATGGCTCGTGCAGGGGAGATACCAGAGCCAGTCAAATAGCATATATGGAATATTGTGCTCGGCGCAAAAGTCAATGTTTTTGAGTCCGGCCTCGGTTGAAATGGTGGTGCAGCGCATGATTTTACCGGGTTTTACCCATGAAAAATCGTTTTCGGCCCGAGGATTGAGATTGAGCACTATGTCATTGTTTTCAAGCAGGCGACCTGGGGTGTCGGCTGTCATGATGATTTTCCACGGAGTGGCGTAATATGTCACTATGTCGACAGGAGAATACATTACCGACGAGAGAGTGCTGGGCCGGTCTTTGCGGGCGAGGAGTTTGGTCAGGCACCAATCGTCTACATCGGCATCAAGCAGAGCCACCCATTGGCCGGAAGGAAGTTCGAGAGTCAGAGCTCGCTCTGCCGGACGAGTGATGCTGTCGACAGGAGTGTAGTCAAACGTGGCCTGTGCCCATTGTTCGCTCCATGCCATGGTTCCGGATGGAAAAGTGTAGTCGGTCAGATCACAGGTTATTTTGTGGAATATCGCAGCCGGGTGCTCCGGGAAGAAGTAACGGAATGCGATGCCTTCGTCATAAGCCCTTACCTGCACGTCAAGACGATAGTCGCTCTTGTCTTTGCGCGACATGTGAAGCGTGGCCGAGTTGAAGCGGTCGCGTACCGTAGATCGTTCGCCATACAGCGGATTCCATGTCGAGTCGACCGCCGCATGATAGGTCACACTGTCCACTTTGAGAAGGTCCATCCAGCAGTCGGGCTGCACGAGGTCGCGTTTGCCAAGAGCCATTTCCCACACGCGGTTGTCAATGTCAAGACCGGCTCGCGATGGGAGTATCACATCCTTGCCGTCTACTTTTACCGAGTAGGTAAGTTCTTTGCCGGGTTTTGAGAAACTGACTTCGTTGCGTCCGTCGGGTGAGCGGAGGGCAAGAGAGTCGGCCATTGCCGATGATGTGATGGCGGGGAGTATGGCGAGTGATAATATTATACGTTTCATGTCAGTGATAGATAGTTGGTTATTCGATTCCTTTGAGGTGGATATTTAGCTCCTGTACGGCCGATTTGTAGTTGTTGTCACCGTCAGCCTCGATGCAGAGAGTGATGCCGCTCCACAATCTTTTGGGGTCTTTACCGAAGTAATCGGGGTCGTAAGTGAAAGTATTGTTGCCCAAGTCGATTACAGGACCTGAGATAACGGTTACTTTGGGCGTTGATGTTGCATGGTCGTCACTGACCGCCTTGCGGTCGGCATCAACAAACACCGGTGTGATTGTGAAAGTCGGCGTGTCGATTGTGACATTGAGCTTGATGTGGCTTTCGGCATTATAGGGGAGTAGTCTGCCGTCAATCATGGCCGATATATATTGCATCTTCTTACCGCGTGATGCTTCATAGCGAGCCTTTGTTCGATCGGCCATGTCATGGTCGTGATACCAGAACTCATCATGTGTATCATCGCTTTCCGAGCCATCCTCAAGCCAGCGGGAATAGTGCACACCGCCTTCGGGACGAGGGTCGGCAAGAGATTTTTCTATAAATCGGGCTATATAGTCCTGCGTCTCTTCACAAAGATCAAAGTGTCCCTTGCCGGCGTCGCATAGGAACGATATGCGGCTGTCGGGATACATCATTCTGAATGCAAGAGCCGGGCGTACGCGGGCTTCCCACCATTCATATTCTCCCTCGATCATAAGTCCGGGTATGCGGTCGATGTTGCGGGTGCGTCCCCACTCGATGTTCTCTCGACCATAACCGCAGAGATTGGTGCGCGGTGCGTCACCATGAAAAGAGATGATGCATAGAGTGCGGTCAGGATTCCATGCCGCGAAATTCCATGGGAAAGTAGCCTGGGCCGAGTGGCCGAAAGGTATCACCATAGCATCGGCTATCTCAGGGTGCTCGGTGCCGGTGGCAAAGTCTGCCATAATCTTTTCAAATCGTTCCTGGCATCCTTGGGTTACGTCCCAGTTCTGCGAGCCACTCTGCACAAAAGCCATAGCTACTCCGAGACTGTCCATGCGGCTGCAGAACAACGGGCTGCGAAACAGCACTTCCTCGGTCATATTCTGATGACAATAGAGGACAGCTTTAACCTCTTTGGCTCCACGTGGCAGCCGCAGACAGGCACGCTGTCCCTCCTCACCTGAAATATAGTCGAATGTCGCGCGACGCGTCTGGAGTTTCACGCGGTCACGGATATAATCTGTGAGAGCGCGCACCGAGTCTACATCGGCGTGATTGCGGTCAAAACGTGTGCCGAACGGTCCCATTGTCAGCGGACGGTCATCCCTGTCCTGATGAGCGACACAGTGAAACACAAAGTAGTTGACACCTGCACCGCACAGTTTGTCGACATCATCTCTGAAACTACCGAGTGTGGCAGGAATGTCAGCATCACCGGGATATGCGGTGAATGATTCACAGCCGATAATCTCACGGCCTGCCGAGTGACCGTAACGCGACACAAACAAGGGTCGTTCGATAGAGCCGTAATGACATCTTGCCCAGTATTCGCTCATCGGCATATCAAATGACATACCATACTCCTTACGGTCAAAATCTCCGTTACCATATGGTTCGCCGGCAAGCTTCAAGCCATAGGGGCGGAGCATCTCTTTAAGCGGCAATAAGAACTCCGTCATGAATAACTTATGTTTTGTTGGATTGGTCTGTCCGATACCTCCGTACAGATAGTTACGGCCATCGCCTTGAGTCAGATAGTCAATGTCGAGTGATTCGGTCCAGTCCTGTACGCCGGCTTCCCAACTGTCAATGAGGATATAGGCTAGAGTATTGCCGCAATACTCTTTGAGCTCGTCAAGCAGAGGGCGGAGAAAACGGTTGAAATGAGCCTCTATGCCTTTGCGGGAAAGTTTGTCACATTCAAGTCCGATGCCGGCCTCGGAAGCTGCGGTGACCGTCTGACCGTTGGTGGTGTATCCAACACGACGATAGGTAGTGCCAGAGCCGGGAGCGGTCAATATTTCGATGCGGTCGAGATTGGTGCCGCGGTCGGGTGTGAGGCGCAGATAACGGCTGTCGATGCTATTGCAGGAGAAGTAAATGGGTATGTCGTGAGCTTTGAGCTGTCGGCCTGACGCATTGCCAACTTCCTTCCATGTATTGCCGTCATCGCTCACCTCTACGCGCAGACGCGGAGCGTAGTCGCGAGGGCCGTCAAAGGGATCAAGCGGAGTCTCTCGTTCTCCGCGCCACAGGTTGAAGCCTGTAAACGGTTTGGTGCGGTTGAATTTTACCACAAGCGGTGTGTCGGGACTGATGCGCCGGTCTATGATTTGCATCTCGTCATCACAAGTGGTGCGGAATATCTTGATATCACGATAAAAATTCATTTTATGTGACGGTATGGCCGGATTTTTCTTTGATGACACGCTCCAAGTGAGCTGTTTCATAGACTCCTCGGGTTTGATCCATGGGCCGCCCACAGCTGTATAGCCGGGAGAATTGTGCAACCCAAGAGTAATGCCGAGCCTTCGGGCTTCCTTGCATGCATGTTTCACGGCATCGATCCACTCGCGGCTGCCATAGTCGACAGGACCGCGGTCAACACCTACCCATGCGTCAAATATGAAAGCTGACTCTATGCCGGCGGCTTTCATATATTCAAGATCTTTGGTTATGCCCTCTTTGGATATATTGCCATTCATCCACTCCCAGTAACACCCCGTGACAGGATGACAGGATGTCTCTGCCATAACTCCGATAGTGATCGCAAGACATAGAATGGACATAATGAATCTGTTAAACATAATTATATCTTTAGTTTAGATGTAAACACTTTATTTTAAATCCCAGTAGACCACATAGCGGCACCTGTGTGTATCGTAAAGCGGCCGGATGTCAACTCCCTCTGATGAACGGAAATGTAATGATCCGGCAGTGCGTTTGATAGTACGATCCGGTAGGGCCGGATCGACGGCCAGACAGGTCGGAAGCCCTTGAGGTATATTATAATCGTATGTGTAATAGTCGTTACGCACGGTCGGATCAGAAAATGGTGCCGGTGCATTCATACCTTCGGTGCCGAGATTGCCGGCAAGTACTATCGGGCCGTAAAGCAGCGCGCCTCGTGAGGGATTGTCGGGTGTGGTCTCTACACGCAGACTCATGGGGTACGTGACCTCTACAGTATCGCCTTTGCGCCATGTGCGACGGAGTGATATGTATGACGATGGTTTGCTTTTGACATTCACACGCTTGCCGTTTACCTTAACAGTGGGACGGTCGCTCCATGCGGGATAACGCAATGAGAGTGTCAGTGTCTCGGACGGAGCTTCGTCAATGGTCAGGACTGTCACTTCCGACTGAGGGAACAGAGTGTGCTGGCTCAATACGAGGCCTTTTTCCCTCCATGTCAGCCTGGAGGGGATGAAAAGGTTGACATATAGTTCGTCGTCACTGTGGTAATATATACCTTCGGCATACTTGGCATGGCTCTCGAAGCCAGATCCGACACAACACCAGAAAGACTGTTCAGGAGTACTGTAGACTTTGTAAGCCCCGCTGAGAAGCGGTAGGAAATAACACACCATACCCGAAAGAGTGTCTTGCTGGGCGAGTATGTGATTGTAGAGAGCACGTTCGTAATAATCGGCTACCGAGGGTGACGCATTGCGGCAAAACATATGGCGCGCGAGTTTTAGCATATTGTAAGTGCAGCATGTCTCGCCTGTGTAACCGTTGATGTTCTGAGATAGTTGTGTCGGGTCAAAATAATGTTCCTTTTGACTGAGTGAACCTGTTACGAATGTGTGATGGCAAGTCATTTCATCCCAAAAAAGCTGCGATATGTCGCGGCTGTCACTTTCGCCTGATAGTTCATAGTTGCGGGCCTCGCCTATGATTTTGGGGATAAATGTATTGGTGTGCTTGGTGCCGAAGTCGGTACATCCCTTGGCCAACGGGTCGATGACATCATTGTGATAGAAGTATCGGGCTAGTTCGCGGTAACGCTCGTCGCCTGTGACGGCATAGAGGTTATAGAACGCTTCGTTGATGCCTCCAAACTCGTTGCGCAGCATCAGGCGTCGTGTCTCCTCTGGCTGTCCTATCAGTTTGCCGTAGGCCCATTGACCCATCTTGCATGCTGTTTCAAGAGCTTGAGCGTTGTCGGCATAAAGATACTGGTCAATCAGTCCGGACAGGAGTTTGTGGAGAGTATACCATGGAGCCCATACGCTCTGACCGCGGAGATTACGCTCGATAAGCTGTTCGGGGAACGCGCTGAGATAACCGCTCTTGCCGAGAGCGTCCTGCACTTCTGAAAGCCCGGCAACAAGGCTGTCGCCTTTGGCTTTGAAAATGTCCGAGCCTGTGGCTGCATACATGAGAGAATAGGCTGAAAGAAGATGCCCTGTGGTGTGGCCGCGCAGGTCGCAGTCGAGAGATTCCCATCCGCCGAGTTTCTTCACGCTTTCATAACCTCCCTCAAGCCCGGCATACACTCCGGCATTGTTGCGGAAACTATGTAGCAGACGTGAGACAGGAATTGACATTATCCATGCCGAGTCTCTTTCCAGATTGTCGCGCACACGTCCCGACAGCAATCTTATGTCTTTGAGGTCAAAACAGCTCGCTTTGCGGGGGACAGTGGACTCTATCTTTATTTTACCGGCATGCTGTCCGGGATAGACCGACTGGGCGGCTATGGTCATTCCTGCCGCGAGTGGCAGAAATGAGAATATGATACGCAGAGGGTTCATAAGACGTTTACTCATGATATTTTACTTTGATTATATTGCCGTCACGCTCGATCTTTGTAGCTTTACCGTTGACATTGAGCGAGGCAGGAGATGCCTTGTAGCGTAGGTTGACACGGGGTTGGCCGGTGACATTGAGGTCGAGCGAGCGACCGTTGCCGCGGGCTATGAGGTTGAGTTTGGAAAGTGATGAATAACGCACGTCGTCACCGCGTCGCAGCGCGCTTCCGTGGCCGATGAATATCTCGCCGGGATTGGTCATGTCGTCACCCTCGTGATAAGTCACCGCAAGCATATAGGCGTCAGTGGCCCATCCGTCGGCCTCTATCCACGAGTTGAGATGCATGAGTCGGCCGTCAGCAAGCTGATTGATGTAAAGGTCAGTCACTTTACCTTTATAGGTCATGTGTATGCCTATCCAATCCTTACCTTCACGACACTCTATGTGCGGAAGTTCTTTTTGCTCAGGAGAGTCTTTGAGTATTACAGCAGTCACGGCCTTGACCTGATTGGTAGTGGCCGGCAGATGAAAAGAGTAGTATTCCTCGTTGCCGCTCAGATCCTCTTTGGGCCCCTCTTTCACTTCCCAGTAAAGGTCGTCGGGATAGTCATGTACAAAATTGCTGTAAGCAAGTCGGCGGGGATAGAGCGGACGCACGGCCACCGATGCATTTCCCTCGGTGACTTCGAGGTCAAAACCTCGCTTTTCGGCCTTGCCTCCGGGGTGCCAGAGCCATTCGAAGTGGCCGGCTTCATGGCTGTGCAGGTCGTCGATGATGAATATTACATTGTCAATCCACAGGAAGTGGCGGAAGTTACGGTCGAGCCATTGCGACATGGGTCCTGTGCCGTCGGCAAGCACATATTTGATGTTGCCACCGTCCACAAGGTTGCTTACCGAGCCCGGAAGCATTGTGCCGTGATATTGCTGATGAGTTGACTGCCCTTTGCCATTGAATTTGACAACATTGTGAGCATCGGTCTGGAAGAAATAATTGCGATACTCGGGACGACCGTAGCTACAGTTGCCTGCGTCCTTGATTATGTCGACTCCTTTGTGGAAGATAATGAACGAATTGGCATCGGCATGAGAGTGGTTCCATGTCATGCCCGACTTTACGGCAAGCATTGTCGCATCCTTGTCCCAACTGTCGCGCATGGTGGCCCAGCCGAAATCTTTCCACAGGTGGGATGTGGGAAGTGACGGTGTGGCCGGAGCCTTGGAGGTATCAGGTGTGTAAAGAAAGCCCATCGGGAAGATGCGCGGGAAACCCTCGCGGTGTTGTCCCGGCTCGACCTGGTTGACATACCACAGGACTTCGTCTGACTTGGCACCCATTGCGTAGGCAAGAAGCATGGAGCTCTCGCCTGTAACATTCTTGTGGCTGTCACCGAAATTTATACTGTGAAGCTGGCCGGTGCGTGGATAGGCCACATGGCAGAAGAAAGGGGCGAGGAGATGCATCTGACGTATATCTTCAAGCTTTGAACCCGGATGGGAGTTGAGCCATGCCATACGGAACAGCAGGGCTTCGGCCGATCCGAAACTGGCATAGTTAATGCTTTCATACATGCCTCCGTCACGGTCAAATGTGCGTGGCTTGCGTTGCAGTATGTCGCCATTGAAATCAAACCACTCCGGCAACACCTCAATCAGAGCTTCCGCACCCTTACGGGCTTCGGGAAGTTCGTTGCTGATCGAGAGAGCGAGAAGGCCGCCCATTCCGGCACATGAGGTCCACCAGTTGTGGCCCATGGAGTTGAGCGAATGTATGCGTGTTGGCTCGAGCACCCAGTCGCCGAGTAGCGGCTCAACGGCCAGGTCATACATGCCGCGGGCTATCTGCATACGTTCGGAGGGTGTGAGACGGTCATAAATAACATCATAGGCCACGGCTATCTGAAAACTCCTGTGAGCCATCTGCAGTTCGCTCCGCCAGGCCGGACGACGTGCAAGCATTTCGCGCTAGCCCCATGATTTTGTTTTTGCCGTCGAGAGCAACACCTCTTTCAGCCTGTCGGCATATGCGTCATCGCCAGTCATCATATAGGCGAGTGCGAGATATTCGAGTTTCATGATGTCGGTGCGGCTTTCGAGCTGCTTGTCTGCCACACCCTTGATGTGTTGCCATGCATTCTGCATGACGGTGTCATTGCGCATCGCGTTTTTGGCCGCGCTCACACGCTCGGGGGTAAACAGCAGCGAAGGATGCTTGATTTTCTGAGCCTGTACAGCGGTCGCGCTGATTAGGATTGCAATAAGTGCAAGAGTGATTTTACGCATAGTTACGCTTACTGGATGATGGGGTTATTTGAATATGACATTATTTACATGTTCGCCGATGTATATGCGGGCCATGTCGCCCGTCTTATACCATGCGGGTTTGCCGGGCATAGTGTCGGAGATATGCTGTCCGTTGATTACAAGATTGTCAAACGTGATGTCGCTCACGGTGCGTGTCTCGTCATATCCAGAGATGATTGAAAGACCAGTGTTTTTTCCGTTATAGGTTATATCTTTGAAAAGTACATTTTTTACACATGTGCCCGGAGCGGCGCAATATTTCTTATTGAAGAATATGCGTATGTTTATGAGCTGTCCGAGCCGGAAGTCTTCCACACGGATGTTGTCAAAGGTGATGTCACGCACCACATTGTTGTCACCGCAGCTTATGCCGAAGCAACCTTGATAGTCGATCTGTTTTTCCTGGTGGTCAAGGATATCGATATTGCGGTATGTGATGGCGGTGATGGTATCGGCCGGAGCGTCGGGGCCGATTTCAGTCGCACTGCCGTGCAGACCGATCATGATGGGATGAGCCACATCGGCCCAGAGTGTGGAATTTTCCATCGTGATGTTGCGGCATCCGCCGATAAATCCCTTGCGTGTGGCATAGATGGTGGAGCAGTCGTCGCTGTTGCGGCAGAACACATTGTTGTAATGCACGTTATCGCTTGAGAATACATTCATGCCGTCACCCCAGCCGTAATAGCTGATCGACTTTACATTATTGATGCTCACCGAGTCGCTGCCTCCGACGGGTATCTGGCTGACAATGATGCCGTCGGCTTTGATATTGCGTGAGCGTTTGATATATATGCCTTCGCCGCGACCGCGTGGATGCACCTCGCCGCGACCATAGAATTTTACGTCATGCACGCCATCGGCTATGAGCTGGCCATACACGCGTGCGCCACCGTCGATATATACTGTGGTGCCTGAAGGAATGCGCATTGTGTCGCCGGGCAGAGTGTGTGTGCCTGGCGCGAAATATATGAGATTTTTGTTCTTTTTAAGATTCTTGAGAGTCTTGGCCGACGGACGGTGGGTGTCAAGAGGATTGGCAAAAAGATGGAGGTTGTGGAATATGTCACCGTTGACTTCGACTGAGAGGTTGCGCGGACGGTCGAGGGTGAATGTCAGTGTGTCTCCGCTGACAGCCGGAGTGATTTCGTAGGATAGAGGACGTATGCTGGCCGTGTTGACCGCATTTTTATTGGATATTACCTCGACTTCCACATTGCCGTCGAAGTCAAAATAGGCCATCGAAGCCGTCTCGGTATGATGATTAGTGTCGCGCACCTGGTCAACCTTTACGGGGTAGACGGCTACCTGTCGCCATTCGCCGCCATTCTGACGCACTCTTACAGTAAAATCGTCGAGAGTCTCCACACCCTGTCCGGCTGGATAGGTCACGAGTTCGGAATGGCCTGTGAGGCTAAGTGCGAGAAGTGAGGCTGATAAAAGTCTGCGATACATGATTGGTAAATTAAATTGGATGTGCTGGTTAATAGTGAGAAAGTTGGGGCGGACACCGGTGCGGTACCGGTGTCCGCCCCCTGCTGAAGAATATTAAATCAAACCTATTGGGTAAAGCAATAGCTTATTCACGATGGTGCATGAGTGTGGAGAATCCGAGCTGGTCAAAGCCGCCTGAGCTACCTCCGTAATGACCGCCTCCACCGTCAGGACGATAACGCTCGGCAAATTCTGTCACATAAGTGGCTTTTACGCCATGGCTTTTGCAATAGCCGGCCCAGATGTCCCATCCGGGGCGAACCGAACCGCGGCCGTCATTAGAGATTTTGGTCATGAAGTTACCGCTGTAAGTGTATTCCTTAAACGGCATGGAGCTTTCAGGATATTTGAACGATGCGTCAGTGCTGCCGGTAGATATACCCTCCTTGAGCAGATTGTATTTGGCGATATACTGGGCGAAGGCTATGGCACGTCCGTCCTCAAAGGCAAAGAGGTCTTCGCCGATGCTGTAGGCCATCTGGCAGAAGGCTCCCACCATTGCGGCACAAAGTGTGTTGTGCCCCTGGTCACGGCCGGCCTCGTTGCCTTGGGCGAGTTTCTCGCCTGTGCCTGAGGGGTCGTCGAATACAGCAATTACGCCTTTACGCATTATACAGCCGGGGCCATCGCCTTGCTTGAAATGCAGTATCGCCTCATTGACCATATCCTGGTCTTCGCAGAGAATGCCCATCGAAAGGATGGCTGTCATAGAGGCGAGGTCCCAGTTCATCCACGCATGGTCAGTGGTGTTGTTTTTGATGAACTTGGAGCAGAACGGATAGAAATGGGTGGTCATCCATGTGGTAACTTTCTCAAAACCGGCCGATTTGTCCCAGTTTTTGTAGTCGCGTACAAGTTCGGCTGCATTGGCTGCCTGATGTATCCTTCAACAGAGCGGAAGGTGCGTATCCAGTATACGGTATACATCTTGTCTGCCGGAACGTTAGCTGCGGGAATATCGGCTACCTTGAACTGGAGAAGTGACATATCGGTATATCCTGTTGTCGAATATTTTGTGCGTGCGCCCATGTCGATGTACACCAGTTTGGTGCCGTCAGCAAGTATAATCGGGGGTACGGTGTTGTAACGGCCTTCATTACACTGCGGGTTACCGGCGTTAACACCGTCTACGCTCACACCGTCAAGAGTGTTGCGCCCGTCTGCGGGAATGGTGCATCGCATGGCGAGTACAGGATATTCTCCGAAGTGGAAACGTACGGGATTGTTTTTATCATTGACCAGAATGAGGTCACCGCGCCACTGTCCGCCGGCACTCATCTCTGACATTTTCACTTTCAGGCGGTCGGACTCATAGATGAAGGTGGCGTTGGAGCCGGCATACCAGTGGCCAAACTTGTTGGCTGAGTTCCAAATGTACCATCCCGGCTCTACAGTTACTTGTACTGACTGTACATCTCCGGTGGAGGGGCAGGTGGCAGTGATATTACATGTGCCGAAGCCTACGGGTGTCACCTGGCCGCGGTTGACCTTACAGATGCTCTCATCGTCCGACTCCCACTTGACAGCTCCGATAGTGGCACCGGCGGGGAAATAGGTCACATCAAGATCAAATGTTCCGTGAGTGATGCAGACGGGGCCGTCAAGAGGCTTGATTTCGGTGCGCTCTGCCTCCACGAGTTCATAGAAGTGGAAGTTGATCGAGCCGGTGGTGTTGCTCTTGTCGAGAGCAATAGCTTTGATGGTCACATCTCCCTTGTTGACCGCTGTCACAAGTCCGTCAGCGGTGACGGTAGCCACGGATTCGTCGGAGCTTACCCACTTTATGCGGTCGTAGGTGTGGTCAACCGGAAGAATCTCGGCTGAGAGCTGGACTTCGTCGGTCACATAATAGAAACCTTCTTCGCTCGGCGCGGTCTCGCATATTATGTTGATCTGTGAGGCCTGGATGAGTTCGGGGATTACGCAGACTCTGAGCACGGCCTCGGCGTCATAGACTTTGAATCCGAGTGCCGAGAGGGCTGTGATTGTGGTCTCGCCCACGCTCACGGCGTGGATTGTGCCGTCGTCATCGACTGTGGCGATTGACTCGTTGTCCGACTTGAAATAGACACGCGGGTCGGTGACATCTTCGGGACCGTAGGTGTAGACGAGTGTCGAGTCCATGCCTACGGCAAGTTTGAGTGTCTCGCTGCACTGGAAAGTGATGCTTTCAAGCATGCGGGCTTCCTCGGCATTGAGGGTAAGCTGCTTGTCATCGTCACAGGCTGTAAACATGCCGGTGGCGAGGACCGCTCCAGTCAGCAGGAATAATGATTTGCTTATATTTTTCATTACTTTAGTCTCTTTTTAGTGTTGTTTTCAAAAGCCTAAAATTTAAACTTCCTAAACTTTTTTAGACTCTTAGGAATCACCATCCGGGATTCTGACCGAGATTGGGGTTGAGCTGCAACTGGTCGATGGGCAGCGGATTGAGATAGTTTTTCTCGGCCCATCTGCGGCCGGTCTCGATAATGTTGTTGCCGTCGGCATTTTGGGTGTAGGAGCCGGAGAGATTGCGTGTGCCGAGGAAGTCCATAGGCATTTCGGTCTCGGCTGTCTTCCATCGCTTCAGGTCGTCGAGACGGAAACCTTCGTTGAAGAGTTCGACGGTGCGCTCGCGACGTATCTCAGTGCGCATGTCCAGTCCGTTGGCACTTGCGAATGCATTGGAGAGCAGGGGCATCTCCTTATTGAGACGGGTGCGTGTGAGATTGAGCGATATGTTGAGATCTTCGTCTGAAATCTGTCCGTCGCGCTCATATACGGCTTCGGCATAGTTGAGAAGCACTTCGGCATAGCGTATGATGGGGAAGTCATAGCTCTGGTCGCCGTCGATGACCTCACGTTCGGTAGCCCATTTCTGCGGGAAGTAGAGTGCACCCGAGTTCCATGAAGGCTGATATTTTGCGCGGGCGAGTTCGGCGTCAGATCCGCTCCAGTCGAGGCGGCTGTTTTCGGCCGAATTGGTGAAGTAATACTGGCCGGGAGCCATGAGGGTAGTCTTCATGCGCAGATCGCGGTTTTGCCACTCGCTGGTCGGTTTGTCATACCCTTTGAACATGCCGTTGGAGTTTTCGATAGGCAGACCGTTGGTGCAGAGATACAGGTTGGCAAACTTGGCCGAAACATACTGTGCGTTGGCGAGCACTTCGGTGTTGACGTTCTTGCCGATGGTCTTGAGAGTGGGGTGAAAACAACGTTTTACGATATACTCTTTGTTGGCATCCTTTTTCAGACCGGCGGGATTGCTCTGAACGTCTTCGAGAATGAAGAGATACTTGAGTGAAGTCTCACCGAGAGTGGTGTTATAAAAGAGTTGAAATTTGCCTCCATCGATAACAGCTTTTGAAGCCTTGGCCGAGATGTCGAGCAGGTCGGTGGCGCGAGCGGTGTTGCCGCGGAATTTCTGCCATGTGCCTTCGAAGAGGGCTACACGTCCGAGAAAAGCCTGTGCGCCTTCACGGCTGATGCGGCCTTCCTCAAGTTCTGCTGCCGGTTTCAGACAGCTGATAGCGTTGTTGAGGTCACTGATGATAAAGTCGACTACTTCGCTGCGGTCGTTGCGCTGTGAGTAGAGCAGGGGATCATCGGTGTCGAGCGAGTGATTGACAATGATGACATTCCCAAACTTCTGCACGAGATAGAAATAACACCATGCACGGAAGAAGTAGGCTTCGCCTACGGACTGGGCTATCTCGGCCTGATTGGCATATCCGGCAGCTTTCTCGAGAAGCAGACAGCAGCGGCGTATGTGGTCATAGTTGCCTGTGTAGTCACCATCGCTCGCAGGGACGGTGTTGATGCCGGCACTGACTTCGTCGGGGGTGGAGTTGCGGTCGCGGAGTATGTCGGAGTGTTTGTCGGCATGAATGGTACCGCTGTAGACCATGTCGAAGTTGGGCAGCCAGTCATAGAACTTGTTGGAGAATGCCTGGAAGTCTCCTGACTTGCTCCACAGGTCGGGATCGGCAAGCTGCTCCTTCGGGTCAAGCTCGAGACACGACACAGAGGCGAGTGCCACGGAGACTGCTGCTATATATCTGAATATCTTTTTCATTTCTATAATTGAGATTCGGGTTGATTAGAAAGTAAGGTTGGCTCCGAAAGTCCATGTGCGCAGGAATGGATAGCGCGAGTTGTTGGAGGTGTTGGATGCAGCTTCGGGGTCCCATCCGTCGTGGATGTTGCATGCTTCCCAGAGATCGGTGCCAGTAACATATACGCGGACGTTGGAGAGGAAACGGGTCTTCTTAATCAGCGACTCGGGCATTGTGTAGCCGAGAGTTATGTTTTTGAGTCGGAGATAGCTGCCGTCGCTCACAAGCCACGATGATGGCTGGTAGTTGTAGCTCATGATACCTTGCTGGAATGTGATGGGCGGGTAGCGGTTGTCGGGAGTCTCGGGACTCCATACGTTGCCCACCCAATGGTTTGAACCGTTGTTGTACATGTTGCGCATCGGTATCTGCCAGGGGTCGGTGGCTGCGGCCTCGTTACGCTCGCGGCGGTAGACTGTGCGCTTGGTTGCTCCCTGGAACACTACGTTGAGGTCAAAGCCCATCCACTCAAGTCCGGCGTTGAGTGAGAACTGTATCTTGGGATCGTCGGTACCGAGATATACGATGTCGTCCATATCGAGTTTGCCGTCGCCGTTGACGTCTTCAAACATGTTGTCGCCCACACGCACCTGATCGATGTTGCCGTTACCTGTGGCATAGGTGCTGCCGTTTTTGTAGCGGGCCTTGTACTTGGCGAGCTGTTCCTCGTTTTCAATTTTGCCTATGTAGCGCAGTCCCCAGATAGAGTTGAGGGGATAGCCCTCCTGGTCGCTGCGGAGTCCGAAGCCCTTTGCTCCGCTACCGCCGTTGTCCACGAGCTCATTGTCGGCATAGGTGAATGTGCCGCCTACGTGATAGTTGACATTGCCTATACGGTCGTTCCATGTCACATTGCCTTCGTAGCCCCAGGCTTTGAATTTACCACGGTTGGCTGTCGGAGCCTTGTCACCGAGGATGCCGGGATAGATTACGTCGATGAGCATATTGTTGGTCTTCTTCCAGAAGGCGTCCACCGCTCCGCTGAGTCGGTTGTTGAAGAATCCGAAGTCGAGACCGATATCATAGTTGTGTACACGCTCCCATGTGCGGTCGGTGCTGACAAGCTTACCGTTGGTATCCATTGTGTTGACCAGATTGCCGCCTATGAGGTTGCCGCCTTGTGATGCCACGTTCCAAAGCATTACGCCCGAGTAGCGGTCGATTCCGCTCTGGTTGCCCACGTTGCCGTAAGAGGCGCGGAGCTTGAGGTTGCTGATGATGGGGCTGAGTGACTGCATGAATGCTTCCTCACTGATGCGCCAGCCTGTAGAGGCTCCCCAGAAGAATGCCCAGCGGTTGTCTTTCTTGAATTTCGAGCTGCCGTCGTAGCGGAACTGGCCTTCGAGCATATATTTGCCTTTGTAGTCATAATTGGCACGACCGTAGTATGACATGATTGCCTCTTCCCAATTGTTTGCGCCGGTGATGGTCTTTTCGCCTGCACCGTTGATGATTTCAAGTTCGGGCTGGATGTCCATGGCCTTGAATTTGCTGTACTCGTACTGTTTCATGTTGTACTGCAGACCGGCCATGAGGCTCAGATTGTGATTCTGCTTGAAAGTATGGAGCCAGTTGAGATAGGCCTGGGCGGTGTAGAAGTCGGTGGTTGAGAAGCTGTTTTCATAATATGTGTCCTTCTGAGCCTGTCCCTTGATAGGCTCTGGAGTTACACCGTCATACTGATAGAAGTCTACGGCCAGTTGCTTGGTGTCGCGTGTGGCTGTAGAGTGGTTGTAGCCGAGCACGGCATTTGCTGTGAATCCCTTGAATATCTCGTAGCGGAGAGTCTCGCTGATGTTGAGGGCGTTTACATTGAGCTTGTTGTCACCGCCAAGTTCACACTTCCAGTTGGGAGTGGCCCAGTCGCTTCCCCATCCGTAAGGCTTGCCGTTGATGGTCGAGGAGGGAAATCCCGGCTGCTGGGAGTTGACGGTGAGGGCAGCTCCTATCTGAGTGGGGGCCACCTGGTCCTGTCGGTTGTAGCTGATTACGCTCTGGATAGTGAAATTGTCGGTAATCGAAAACTTATTGTTGAGTCGCAGGTTGATACGCTGGTTATTGTTGTTGCCCCACTTGAGGTTGGAGTCGTCATACATGTATCCGAGCGAGAAGCGATAGGTGTTCTTGCCGCCGCCGGCCACCGAAAGCTCATGATTGGTGCTCCAACTGTCACCCCACATCACATCCTGCCAGTCGGTGTCAAAGAATGTCATGTCATCGACATTACCCATGTTGAGGGGGTTGCCGTTTATCCACTGGTTGCGGTATTCCTTGGCCAGAGTGGCGTATTTGTACCATGTGTGGTTTCTCGGATCCTCGGAAGTGAATCCCATGTTGTAGTCGTTCATAAGGCCCATGATGATACCCGAGCTCCACTCGTCAAGACTCATTACTTCCGCGCTCAGACCGATACGCTTGTATGTATATGAGCCGTTGTAGTCCACCTTGACTTTACTGTCGCCCTTGGCCTGCTTGGTGGTGATGAGTACTACGCCACCGGCGGCCTTGGAGCCGTAGATCGATGCAGCCGCATCCTTGAGAAAGTTCATCGACTCGATATCGGAGGGATTGATGAGCCGCAGGTCATTGACGCTTTCATACTCCACGCCATCGATAATGACGAGCGGTGACGCACTGTTTTTGGAAACAGCACCGCGTAGTGACATCGACCAGGACTCGTCGCCGGGGGCAGAACTGTTGCGTGTTATGATTACACCCGGCACCTGACCCTGGAGAGCCTGCACGGGACTTGAGAGGTTGCCTTTATTGGCGAGTGCATCGGCTCCGACCACAGATACCGCGCCTGTCATTGTGGCCTTTTTCTGTGTGCCATAGCCCACCACCACTACTTCGTTAAGCATTTCGGTGTCTTCGGCCAGTGTCACCATGAGGGGCTGACCGTCATATTTCACTTCTTGGGTCTTGTAACCGATATAGGAGATTACGATTGTAGAACCTACGGGAGCCTTGAGGGTAAATTTGCCGTCAAAGTCAGTGGCTACTCCATCGGTCGAGCCTTTGAGCATTACTGTAGCTCCAATCAGAGGCTCACCATTGCTGTCGAGCACCTCGCCGGTTACGGTCGAGGACGCTGCTTGGGCCGCTACCGCCTGGGATGCCTGTGAAGGCACCGGCGATGTGGCTGCGAGCGACGCAACAGCTGCTACGCAGAGGCATTGGCTCCACGTTGGCAGGATGTCTGAGAATCTCTTGCGCATAAGTGTAATTTAAGTGGTAAATAAGATTATTAGTAAAATTGGTTCTTTGCAGGTAAGGCGGGGTCAGGCTATTGCCGCGATATATTCGCGCACGTCGCGACGTCCCATTCTCAAGTGATTTTCCACGGTGCGGAGCGAGAGTGACAGCTCGTCGGCTATGTCACCGACGCTTTTTTCCTCATAGCGGCTCATTACATATATTATACGTCGCTGGGCCGGAAGCCGTTCAACTCTCTTGTGCTCATGACGGGCTATCTCATCGGCTATCATCAGGCTCTCGGCATTTACCGCATCGATGTCGGTAGCGGTGCGTGCCATCTCGTTGCCGGCCTCCTGCGCGCTATAATGACTGCGCAGATAGTCGTTGACAAGGTTGCGTGCGATAGTGTAGATGTAGGATAGGGCGGTCTCGGGCGATATTTCGCTGTTGCTTGTGAGCATGCGTAGCCACACGTCCTGAGCCAGATCTTCGGCACGCCAGGCATCATTGATGCGCGAGCTGATAAAGCTGAGAATCTTGGTGAAATTCTCGTTGTAAAGCCGGGCGATGTAGGCGTTGCGTCCTTCTCTTATTGTTTCCATGGTGCACTGCTTATTGTAGTGGGTAAGGTTTTGGATATGACCTGACGTCACAGTGTCGTGAGGTCGGTGTCACAATGCAAAGTTACTACAGTAAGAAGTGCCTGCAAAGATTTTTTCAGTCGTTTACATCTCGCTTCATTATATTAGATATTTGGTTCTATATTATATTGATACTATGCTATTTAAGAATTTGAGATTGTGAGTTTCATAATAAATTGAGACTCTAGTTACCTCTTTAGGTATTCGGACGGGGTGATGCCGGTTATGGATTTGAAGTGGCGGAAGAAGCTGGCGCGCGAGGAGAATCCGCACATCTGTGACATTGCTGTCAATGTGTATCGCGATGTGTCGATTTCCTTAACCAATCGCTTGAATTCGTCAACGCGATAGGTGTTGATGTAGTCATAGTAGCTCTTCTGCATATATTGATTAAATAGGAATGACAGAGCGTGGGCTGATGTGTCGGCGAGCTTGGCGAGGTCGCTGATTTTTAAATCGGGATTTTTGTAGGGATGAGATGAGCGCATTACTTGGTCGAGTGTTTTCGACAGGCGCTTACACTCTTCATCAGACAGACGTGTGGTTTTGTAACGTTGCTTGCCTGCCTCATTTTCGGCCTGAGTCCGGTTGTTGTCGGAAGACGCCGCAGACGCGGCAGTTGCGGCGGCATGACGCAGACGCAGGGTGCGGTATATCAGGAAGCCTGTGCAGAAGACAGAAAGCACTATTATAATATAGGTGGCGATGCGGCCGACTCCCGCACTCTTATGGACGCGCATTGCGGTCTCGGTCGATGGGTCGCCAAGCTGGCGCACGCGCAACACATATTTGCCGGCCGGCAGACCGAAGTAGTGTATAGGATTACGGCCGTCGGTGATGCGCCATTCGTCGTCGTAACCCTCGAGGATGTATTCTACCGAATGATATTCAGGCGACGTATAGCTGAAGTTGGAGAATGACACTTCGAGGTCATTTTCCTTACTGTCGAGTTGTAGGAGACGTCCGTCCCGGTCATTGGAGATGCGTGAGAAAATGCTCCGGCCGTTTGACGCCATATCTGTGAGATTGATGCTCGGGCGCAACTGGCCCGACATTTCTCGAAGTTTATGGAAATCGAGACGCAGCAACCCCTTGGTATTGCCCATCCAGATGTCACCGTTATTGTCCTTGTAGGGCGGACAGAGCGTGAATATAAGACTTGGCAATCCTGAGGCGATATTGAAGTGCTGCACTTTATCCTTCTTGTCGTAGCGTATCAGGCCCTTGTCGGTGCCAAACCATATCCATCCGTCGTTGTCTTCAGCGATAAATGTGGTCATCACATGTAGCCCCTTGACATTCATGTTGACCGGGCCGAATTGGGTCAGTTCGAAGTTGGTTTTGAACACATCGCCTCGGTCTGGGGCGAAGTAGAGGTTATGGTCGCGGTCTTCAAACACATCACGTATCTTTTTACTGTTGATAAATCCGCGCGGAAATCTGTCAGTGCGCAGTGTCGTTCCATCCCATATAGCCATGCCGTTTTCGGTTGAAATCCATCCGCGCCCCGCGCTGTCAAAAAATATGTCGTAGACATTTCCTTCAGGCAGACGTGAATTGGTGGAGTCATAGCGGGTAATCTGTGTATTCTCGGAGAGTCGATATAGACCTGATGAGGAGCCTATCCACAGATTGTTGTCAGGTCCGACTGTAATACTGAATACTATCTGCCCATCAAAAATTGTCCCTCTCGATTGGGTTGATAATTTCCTTATGCTTAAATTTTTAGGGTCCAAAACGTAGGCTCCTCCGCCGTAAGTGCCGATGTAGTAGAACCCATTCCAACGGGTGATGCAGAATATGAGATTTGAATCAATCTGAGGCTTTCTAAACACGGCGGTGCGTCCCGATGACTCGTCGATGTAATATAGGCCGTCGCGTGTACCGATGAGTTTGATGTTGCCGTCCATCAAAAGCGAGCGCACCTCGTGGAGATTGGTGTTGATGACTCCGGGAAATGTATATGTCTCAAACAGGTCATATTGCCAAGGTGTGTAGTCCACTCCGTTCTGGTAATATCCTATCCAATAAAGCCCGTTGGAATCGGAATAGATGGCATAGACCGAGTTGGAGCGCATCTGAGAGTTGGCAACCGAGCGATGGTCGATGATTTTGTGTCGGAGTACATCATATTTGAATATACCTTCACCGTCAGTCACGACTATCAACGCTCCGTCGCAGCTCGAGCAGATGGATGTGATGATATTATTACCAAGTTCTATTGGTGAGAGAAATGCTTGCTGTGATATTACAAACGGTATCACTCCGCTACCTCGAGTGCCGAGATAAAGAGTATCGCCGATTGCCGTCATCCTCATTATGGGGCCCTGTACGGGCGAGCGAAAGTCGGTCACGTTGTCGGTGGCGGGATTGTAGTGATGGAGTGTAAACAGCGAGGAGACCCATATGTCGGAGCCCTGAGGGCTGACCCATATTCCCGATACTTCATTGTCCTGCGAGAGTATGTCGGCTCCAAGCAAAACCGGGCGTATCGAATTACGGCGTGTGTCATATCGGAATAGCCCCTGGCGGGTGCCTGCCCACAATGTCCCTTTGCCGTCATGTGCGAGTGCATTGACCGGAAATGTTATTGAGTTGGCACACACACGCTCAAGCTGCTGTGAGGAGCCCGACAAGCTAAACAGGCCCTGATGATTGCCCACATATATGTGTCCCTGCTGAGTCTCGGTGATGGCGTTGACTCTTCGCAGTCCTTTGGAGTCGTCAGGAAAACAAAATGTCTTGATGTTGTTACCGTCATATCGGTCAAGGGCAGTCTCGGTGCCAAACCATACGAAGCCTGTGGAGTCTTTGTATATCACATTGACAAGCATGTCGCTGAGTCCGTCAGAAGTTGTGAGCGATTTTACATCCCGGGCTTGCAGCGTAAGGTGATTTATAATCATGACGAGCAGTAATGCCGTCGTATATTTAATAGAGAGCCGTATCATTTATATATTAAGGAGTGCGTTAAGTGTTTTAGTTTGATTCAAGGTTGTTGCGTTAGTTGCCGAATTATGCCGTCATGCTGACGGTATATGCAAATTTATAACATAATTTGGGATTAATCAAACACATGGATGTTAAATGTGATGGAAAATATTTTTTTGCAATTTTGTGTGTTTTCCATTGAGTGGATGTGCGGAAACGGGAGTATAAAAAGCTAAAATCCTTAACCAAATACTTGATGTATATGAATAAATATTTACTTACCTTTGCGGCCGGTCTTACTCTTTGTGCTGGCCAGGCTTTCGCACAGGATGCGGTTGAAAAGACTTTTGTCTGCACAGGCGACACATGGATTCGTCAGAATAATGAAAACTATTCGGGCTCATCTGCTACCAATCTGGAGTTTCGCAAGGATGCCATCAAGGATGGTGATAACAATGTCATCGGTTATGCTACTTGGGTAGCTCTCATGGGCTTTGATTATAATGTGCCTGCAGGAATGAAGGTGTCAAAGGCGACTCTCAAGGTCGTGACAGAGCGTAACAAAGGTGGCGAGGTTTCTGTCCGCGGATTTTCCGGAACAGTAAGCGATAATTCCACATGGGCTACCGAGGGAGCGACTGTCGAGGCAGACCTTAAGAACGCGCCTATTTCTACTTTTGGCCTTGCCGGACAGTATAACAAGGCTTTGTTTGACAACGGAATCGCAGAGGACAATCAGTCACTCACCGCATGGACCAACGATATTGATGTAACGGCTTATCTTCAGAGTCTTGGCGTAGCTGCCACACATGCCGATTTCATGTTCTCGCAAGACGGCGAGTCACAGGTAAACGACAATCGCGTTTACAGCAAGGACAATATCGGTTGTGAGACAAAATGGGGCGTGACTTTTGACTCCAAACAGCTTGTCCCTCAGCTTATCGTGACTTTTGTCGACGAGGCTGCTGCCACATATGTTATCAAGAATGAGCGTACGGGCCTTGAGTATGCCGACCTTGCCTCGGCATGGAAGTCTGCCGAGTCGGATGATGTGTTGCTTCTCAATCAGGATGTAACTCTCGCCGAGCGTCTCAATACCGATGCCCGAAACATCACCGTGAAAGGCAATGGTAAAGTGACCATCACACGCGCAGCCGGATATAATGGCATGCTTTTCCTTACCTCCAAAAGCGGAGATGTGATGATCCTGAGCGATCTCACCATTGATGATGCAAATATCGCCGTAAGTGGCCAGACCATTGAGGTCGGCAATAGCGGCATCGCTTATCTCAATAATGTAAATATTGTGAACAGCTTTACTACAAGTTCGCTCGGTGTGATCGCAATGAAAAGTGGCGGTAAGCTCAATGCAACCAATCTTAATGTCTCCAATTACGTTGTACCCCAGGGTATGGGTGCAATCTTTGTCGGTTCGGGCGGTTCAAGCGTTTCAGGCGACTGCGCATTCAGCCTGTTTGCCGAAAACAACAATAATGTCAACGCCGAGGGCCTTGTCGGCGGAAAGATTACCCTTTGTACAGGTGACGGAACATTCAAACATAATCCTGACGCAGCTGTCGTGACCGGTGCAAAGGATCTGGCTCTTTTTGCTACAGAGAACAACGGTTATTTCCTCCAGCTTGAAAATGGTTCCATTACATTCACCGACACTCCGACAGGCATTGACGATATCATGGCAGGTGAAAATCAGCTTGTGAACGTTTACAACCTACGCGGTATTCTCATCCGTGCCAATGTGGCTGCCGGAGAGGCTACCGTAGATCTTCCCGCCGGTCTCTATATTGTGGGCGGTAAGAAGGTGTATGTTAAATAAACATTCGGAAGAAACATGAAATAAGATCTCTATCCCCTATGCCGGACCTCTACATGCCGGCATAGGGGATGGTTGTTTTGCTGAAATAATTTTACGCCCGGCATAATTATTAGATCTCGTATGCCGTTATTTTATAAGCGAATTATTAAAATTTAACATCAGTCCTATGTATATACACGATAACCGAATCGTAATCACACTTGACGCCGGTGGCACCAATCTTGTGTTTGGAGCCATGCGCGGATGTGAATATATCACCGAGCCTGTGACCCATCCCTCCAATGCCCATGACCTCGACCTGTGTCTCGACACTATGGTCAATGGATTTCGTGAAGTCATAGACTCGCTCGATGAAAAACCTGTAGCCATAAGTTTTGCTTTTCCCGGTCCGGCCGACTATCCCAACGGCATCATTGGCGGATATCTGCCCAATTTCCCTTCGTTTCGCGAAGGAGTGGCCCTCGGTCCGTTTCTTCAAAACGAGTTAGGCCTGCCGGTGTTTATCAATAACGACGGTGACCTTTTCGCCTATGGCGAGGCTCTGTGTGGTGCGCTTCCGGATGTTAACAAACGTCTGGCCGAGGCCGGCAGTTCGCGCAGATATAAAAACATGCTCGGCTATACTTTCGGCACCGGCTTTGGCATCGGCATGGTAATCAACGGCGAGCTCAATCGCGGAGATAATTCATGTGTGGAGACTTTCTGTCTGCCTCACAGGACCAAGGAGGGGATTATCACCGAGGAGGGAGTCTCGGTGCGAGCTATCAAACGTGTTTATGCCGAGGCCTCCGGCGACTTCTCCCACAGCTATGAACCAAAGGAAATCTGCGAGATAGCCGACGGCAAGCGTGAGGGCAATGTCGAGGCCGCCAAGAAGGCATTTGCCGAGTTTGGCGAGACGGCCGGTCATGCCATGGCCATAGCGGCTCAGCTTGTGGACGGCATTATCGTGATAGGCGGAGGCATCACAGCTGCCCGTCATCATATACTCCCCTCGCTGCTTGAAGTATTGCGCTCTAACTACGCTACACTCGGGGGAGACAAGGTAAAACGTGTGCAGATGGAGGTGCTTGACCTCGACAATCCGGCCGAATTTGAGACCTTTGTACGGGGCAACAAACGTTCGCTCACTGTGCGCGGCACCAACCTCACTGTCGAGTATGATGACATGAAGCGCATCGGTGTCACGTTCTCCCGCCTCGGAGCCAGTCGTGCCATCTCGGCCGGAGCCTATGCCTTCGCGCTATCTCAGCTCGACAAGGCCTGATAAAATTCAAGAGCCTCAAAAGGACAAAAGAAACAGAAGTTTTTTAGCTTAACATGTGTTATATCCGTCATATGACATGTGAAAAGTAAAAAACTTATGTTTCTTTTGTCCTTTTGAATCTTTTGTGTCCAATCTCTGTTTGCATAACGCTGAAGAATTTTATAATTTTGTACGTTATTTTTAAGGCGCGTCGCCAATCGGTGCGCCATGCGTTATATAAATGGACAAGGACATTACTATCCGCGGCTTGCAGTTGCACTACACCGACAATGGTGACGGCCAACGCGTCATAATCCTCATGCATGGATGGGGATGCGACCATTCCACGCTTGCATCGGTCGAGCGTACAGCCTTGCAGGCCGGCTACAGGGTTATAAATGTCGACTTCCCGGGGTTCGGACGGTCGCAGGAGCCGGCCGAAGTGTGGGGTGTCGATGACTATACCCGCCTGATGGAGGAGTTTATCTCTACTCTAGGCATAAAACGTCCCACGCTTCTCGGGCATTCGTTCGGCGGACGTGTGGGCATACTTTACGCCTCGCGTCACGATGACGTCGAGGCCTTGATACTTGTTGATGCTGCCGGTATCAAGCCTCACCGCACGCTGAAATATTATTGGAAAGTCTATATTTTCAAGGCAATGAAGCGGCTGATGTATCTTGTGTATGGCCGCGAGGAGGCCGAGCGGCGACTTGACGTCCGTCGTGCCAAGGCCGGCTCAAGCGACTATGCCTCGGCTTCGCCTATGATGCGTCGCATACTTTCGCGAGTGGTCAATGAGGATCTTACCGACAGGCTCGCGCTAGTCAAGGCTCCCACACTTCTGGTGTGGGGCGAAAATGATACTGCTACGCCGATTGCCGACGCTCGTAAAATGGAGCGACTGATACCCGGGGCCGGGCTCGTGTCGTTTGCGGGATGCGGTCATTACAGTTTTCTTGACAATCCAGGTCAATTTGCCGCGGTGCTCCGCAGTTTTCTCGACTCGCTGAAAAAATAGGTTTATAATAAAAATATCACCATATACATTCAAAATTCAAGGAATGATACCAAGTATACTCGCCACGCTTCTGGCCGTATGGTGTTACGTCGTCGAGTTTCGCCGTGACCTCATGATGCTTCAGCAAAATTCTTATCGCAACGAACGTTACAACCGTTGGCTGCATGCGTCGCAGGACACCACTTCGGTGATGCGTCTGGTGAGCGGGGCTGTAGTACTCGCGTCAATGTCGACACTTTCGGTGTCTTTTGTGGGCATGATTCTTATCTCTGTTGTGTCGTTTGTCAACATCGTGACACTCTCACGGCGTAAATATAAGAAACCGCTTGTGATGACGCAGCGTGCATGGCGCATACTTTTTACCATGCTTGTGCTGTCGTTTGTCGTTGTAGTGCCTGCTGCTGTCATCGGTATGCGTGTCGGTCATGCATTGGAGTATGCCGCTATAGCCGCTCTGCTTGTCTATTGTTTCTCTCACTTGTTTGCCTTTGTGGCCAACTGGCTGCTGCGACCGGTCGAGAAACATATCAATGACCGTTATTATCGCGATGCCGAGCGCATACTCCGCTCCATGCCCGATCTTAAGATTGTCGGCATTACAGGCAGCTATGGCAAGACAAGCACTAAGCATTATCTAAACCGTATACTCTCCGAGCACTTTGATGTTATGATGACCCCCGGCAGTTACAATACCACAATGGGTGTAATCCGCACCGTGCGCGAATATCTCAAGCCCTACAACGAAGTGTTTATAGTCGAAATGGGGGCCAAGCAGATCGGTGATATAAAAGAGATATGCGACCTGGTGCACCCCGCGGTCGGCATTGTCACAGCCGTAGGAGAGCAGCATCTTGAGTCGTTCGGCTCGATTGAGAATGTGCAGCGCACCAAGTTTGAGCTTGTTGACGCTCTCCCTTCCGACGGCCTTGCTGTGGTCAACGATGATTTCCCCTACGTAGCCTCGCGCCGGGTTGACAATGTAGAGTGTGTGCGTTATGCAGTATCGTCTGTCGACAATGCCGGATATATCGCTACAGACATCACTTATTCACCTTCGGGCACCCATTTTACAGTCAAAGGCCCCGACGGGTTTGCCGAGGAGTTTGACACACGTCTGGTGGGTGAGTGCAATGTGAGCAATCTGCTTGCGGCAATCATCGTTGCCTTGCGCCTTGGCGTGCCTGTCGACAAGATTCGTTACGCGGTGTCGCGCATTGACCAGGTGGAGCACCGCCTGAGCATGAAGCGCACGCCGGGAGGCGTTACAATTATCGACGATGCGTTCAATTCCAATCCCACCGGTTCACGTATGGCTCTTGATGTGCTTGCCATGATGACCGGAGGCCGACGTATCATCGTTACCCCAGGCATGATAGAACTTGGAGAGCGTCAGGAAGAACTCAACCGTGAGTTTGGCCGAAAGATTGCCGTATCGGCAGATATTGCCATCGTGGTCGGTGAATACAACCGTGATGCCATAGTCTCCGGCATAGAGTCGGTTGAGACACGCACAGCCGACGTGCATACAGTAGCAACGTTTGCCGAGTCACAACGCCTTCTCTCTGGCATGCTGCATGCAGGCGATACCGTACTCTACGAGAACGATCTGCCTGATACGTTCAAGTAATCGAGAACTAAGAGTGTAAAGTTAAAGTTTAGGCCGGAGAGGAGACAATATCCTGTCCCGACTTTCAAAAAAACAATATAATAAAGATGAAAACCAACATCGGAGTATTTTTCGGAGGACGCTCCACCGAGCATGAGATTTCCGTAATATCGGCTTCGCAGGCCATGCATGCCATCGACCGCGAGAAGTATGACGTGACACCTATATATATATCCAAGCAGGGGCGTTTCTATACAGGCGACGCGCTTTTTGATGTAGCCAACTATCGCGACATCCCCGCATTGCTCGCCAAGTGCACGCAGGTGTATATGGAGCCATCTTATGGTGACTACAACCTCTATCGCGTCAAGAAGCCTATGTTTGGCTCGGCTGTGCTTACCACCCTTGATGTGGTTATCCCTGTGCTTCACGGCTCTAATGTAGAGGATGGCATCTTTGAGGGTGTGCTCGAGACAATCGGCATCCCCTATGCCGGATGCAACACGCTCGCAAGTGCCAATGGCATGGACAAAATCACCATGAAGATGATACTTCGCGAGTGTGGAGTGCCTGTTATTGACTATGTATGGTTTACTGACAAAGAGTGGTTTAAAAAACGTGATGAAATCATCGCAAAAATCGAGGATAAAATCGGCTATCCCGTCATTGTAAAGCCCGCCAATCTTGGTTCGAGCGTTGGTATAGGCCGTGCTGCCGACCGCCGTCAGCTCATAGACAATATAGAAGAGGCTGAGAAATATTCTTCCCGCCTCATTGTAGAGCATATGGTTGACAATCTCAAGGAAATCAACTGCTCGGTACTTGGTGACTGCGACGAATATCAGGCATCGGTGCTTGAGGAGCCCATCAAGAGTGCCGAAATCCTGTCATACGAGGACAAATACATGGGTGGTACCAAGGGCGCGAAAGGCATGCAGGCTTCACAGAAGCGTATTCCTGCCGATCTGCCCAAAGAGATGACCGAACGCATACAGTTTCTTGCCGGCGAGACATTCCGTGTGCTCGGATGTCATGGCGTGAGCCGCATCGACTTTATAATAGACGATGATACTCAAGAGATATTTGTCAACGAAATCAACACCATTCCCGGTTCTTTGTCATTTTATCTTTGGGAGGCTACAGGTTTGAAGTTTGACCAACTGATGGACCGTCTCGTCAAGCTCGCCCTGAAACGCAGCCGCGAACAGGGCCAGAAGACGGTGAGCTATGATCAGAATATCTTCTCTCTCTCAGGTGGAGTGAAAGGCGGCAAGCTTAAATGAACCGATTGACAGGTATTTATTTAAAAATGCCTGTCAATCATGATGGTATGGCTCGCCGCGGAGAATTGTCATGGCTCGATACACCTGCTCGGTGAAAAATAGTCTCACCATCTCGTGGGTAAATGTCATGCGAGAGAGCGACAGTTTGCTGTCGGCCCGGCCATACACCTCCTGCGAGAAGCCGTAAGGGCCTCCGATTACAAATACAAGCCGTTTCAGACCCTGATTCATGCGGCTGTCAATCATCGAGGCAAATTCGCGCGAAGTCATCTCACGGCCACGCTCGTCGAGCAGACACACATGGTCGCCGGGTTGCAGCATACTCATGATGCCGGCACCTTCGCGCTGTTTCTGCATCTCCTCGGTGAGCCCGCGGGTCGACTTCAGGTCGGGCACAGTCAATATCTCCATAGGAGCGTATCGGTTGATACGCTTCACAAACTCGCCTATGGCATCAGCAATATATTTTGTGGATGTCTTACCCACAGTTATCAATACGATTTTCACAACGCAAAGATACGAATAAAAATGAAAACAAAAGACCAACTTATCGACGACCTTCTCACTCTCGCATTTGCTGAGGATGTAGGTGACGGTGATCACACCACACTCAGCACTATTCCCGACACTGAGCGCGGCACTCAGCGTCTCATAATCAAGGAGGAGGGTATCCTCGCCGGAGTGGAGATGGCCCGCAAGGTGTTTGAGAAATTCGACCCCGAGCTCAAGATGACAGTGTATATCAACGACGGTGCCCGTGTAAAGCCCGGCGATGTGGCCTTTGAGGTAGAAGGCAAGGTGCGCTCGCTTCTGCAGACCGAGCGCGTGATGCTCAACATCATGCAGCGCATGAGCGGTATAGCTACCGTCACCGACAAATATCAGCAGCGTCTCGAGGGCCTGAAGACCAAGGTGCTTGATACGCGTAAGACTACCCCAGGGCTTCGTATGCTTGAGAAGGAGGCTGTGCGCATCGGCGGAGGCTGCAACCATCGCATAGGTCTTTTTGACATGATACTTATCAAGGACAATCATGTAGACTTTGCCGGAGGCATCACTCAGGCTGTCAATGCGGCCAAAGAGTATTGCAAGGCCAAGGGTAAAGATCTCAAGATTGAGGTGGAAGTGCGAAATACAGATGAAATCAATGAGGCTCTCGCAGCTGGAGTCGACCGCATCATGCTCGACAATTTCACGCCCGAACGCACCCGCGAGGCAGTGAAGCTCATCAATGGACGTACAGAGGTCGAGTCGTCAGGTGGTATTACCATCGATACACTCCGAGCTTATGGCGAGTGTGGCGTCGACTTCATATCGGTCGGTGCGCTCACACACTCGGTCAAAGGTCTTGACATGAGCTTCAAGGCTGTCAAATAATTGTTTGAGAAGCTTCGATGAAACAACAGCCCCCGGCGGTAGGTATGCTATCTCCGGGGGCTTGCATTCTTCGTACTTAACGTCGTGGATGAATGCCGGTGGTATAAAAAAACTATACCCAATAAATGTGCTTCCATATTAAGTTGTAGGATGTAAATGCGTTTTTATGTATACAACTTTATTGATTTGGAATTAATATATTATTAAGTTTGGTCATTGCAAATATACAATAAAAATTACCCCCCCCAATAATTAACGCTTGTTTGCAAAATTCGGGCAAGATGAAATATATTTTAACTTTTATCAGATGCCGGTTGAGCAAAACACGCACACCGATTGTTTAGATGTATGATGAAGAAGACTGATGTTAACACCCTGTCGCCTTACGTCTGGATGCCCGACATGCTTGGCGACGGTTATGAGATGACATATGTGGCGCACCCCGATGATTACAGCGGACCGGTGCGCAGCACCGTCATACGCAAGATTGCCAAGCCGTCCAATGGGCTGTCGATAGTCTATGTGCACGGATTCAGCGACTATTTCTTTCAGAAAGAGATGGCCGATATGTTTGTCGGTCAGGGCTATAGCTTTTATGCCGTAGACTTGCGTAAATATGGTCGTTCGCTTATGCCCGGCCAGCACATGTTTCAGGTAAGAGACCTGCACGAATATTTTGCTGACATAAACGCCTGTATAGAAGTGGCATTGGCTGACGGCATGGCATCGGTCGTGCTGCTCGGTCACTCCACCGGCGGTCTCACGGCCTCGCTCTATATGTCGGAATCGCCGTCCGATAAGGTGAGAGGTCTGATGCTCAACAGCCCGTTTCTTGACTGGAATCTGCCCGGATGGATGAAAAGTTTTGCCATACCCGCTGTCAGCGCGTTGGGTCGGTTAGTGCCCCGTCTGCTGGTAAAACAGGCTCCTGATGACGGTTATGCGCGTTCGCTTTTGGCCGACTTTGACGGTGAGTGGACATATCGCCGCGATTGGAAACCCGATGTGCTTCCCGAGCCGGACGCAGGGTGGGTGAGAGCCATTCACCAGGCTCAGATGCAATTGCGTCACCGCGCAATAAAAGTGCCGGTATTGTTGATGCACTCGGCTGAATCTGTACGACATGGTGATCCGAAGGAGAGATACAATTGTGCTGATGCCATACTCGATGTATCATCAATATCGCGTTATGGCCGCATGCTCGGACCGGATGTGACTGAAGTCAGCTTTGCCGGAGGTCTGCATGATCTCGTACTCTCACGTCCGGCCGTGCGCCGTCAAGTCTATGCTACGATGCTCGACTGGTTGAAAGATAGAATGATATAAATAAAAAGGATACAAAATGGAACTTTTATGCCATTTTGTATCCTTTTTATTTATATGTTATGATAACTTATCCTCCTATCATTTCGAGAAATTGCTGCTCGTTGATGATAGGTATGCCGAGTTTGCTTGCTTTTTCAAGCTTTGACGGTCCCATATTGTCTCCGGCCAGCACAAAATCGGTCTTTTTGGATATGGAACCGACATTTTTACCGCCATTTTTTTCAATTAGGGCCTTGTACTCTTCACGCGAATGGAGGCTGAACACACCGCTTATCACAATGCTTTTCCCGGCCAGCAGGTCGGTATGGTCCGAGAGGTCTTCCTCGGGAAGTGACATCTGCACTCCTGCAGCGCGCAGACGCTCTACCAGTTTGAGGTTGGGCTCATAGGCGAAAAATTCGATTATTGAGTCGGCTATACGTGGGCCTACATCATCAAGTGCTACAAGCTCTTCGCGGCTCATCGTCATCAGATTGCCGATGCTTCTGACTGCACGGGCAATTTTGCGCGAGACGGTCTCGCCTACAAACGGGATTGACAGAGCGTAGAGCACTCGGTCAAAAGGTACGTTCTTTGATGCCTCCACGCCGTCCACTATGCGTTGGGCTGTGCGCGGACCGACTCTTTCAAGAGCCTCGAGGGGTGGGGTGGTGAGTGTGTAGAAATCGGCTATGTCCTTGACAAGTCCTGCATCATATAGCAGTGAGCAGTTCTCGTCACCGACCCCTTCGATGTCCATCATGTGGCGGCCTACATAGTGCTCAAGCCGGCCGATTATCTGCGGACGACAACCATATTTGTTGGTGCATATCCACGCGGCTTCGCCCGGCATACGTGTCAGAACTTTGCCGCATGAAGGACATGTCTCCACAAACTTCACCGGCTCGCTTCCGGGCTCGCGCTTGCTTACCTCCACACCTGTGATTTTAGGAATGATTTCGCCGCCTTTTTCTACATAAAGCATGTCATGCTGATGTATGTCGAGTGACTTTACGATGTCCTCGTTATGAAGCGAGGCGCGTTTCACGACTGTGCCCGACAGCAATACCGGCTCGAGATTGGCCACAGGTGTGATGACACCCATGCGTCCCACCTCAAACGACACCTCGACAAGACGTGTCAGCGCGCGCTCGGCGGCAAACTTGTAGGCTATGGCCCAACGGGGTGACTTGGCCGTGTAGCCGAGGTTAAGCTGTTGGCGCAGATTATTGACTTTGAACACGAGTCCGTCCGTAGCCACCGGCAGGTTACGACGCTCCACGTCCCAGCGGTTGATGAAATCGTCGACCTCGGCCGCGCTGTGGAGCAGTGTCATGACTTCACTGACCTTAAATCCCCATTGGCGCGCCTTGAGCATATTTTCATAATGGCTGTCGGAAGGCAGGGAGTCGGACAGCAGATAGTAGAAATAGGCATCGAGCCCGCGACGTGACACTTCGGCAGCACTCAGCATCTTGAGTGTGCCTGAGGCGGCGTTGCGAGGATTGGCAAAGAGCGGTTCCTCGTTAAAAGCCCTCTCTTCGTTCAGCCGGTCAAACTCTTTCCACGGCATCACTATCTCGCCTCTGATTTCAAACGATTCAGGCCAGTCGCCATCGGCAAGCACGAGCGGGATGCTTTTGATGGTCTTGACATTTGATGTTACATCATCGCCTTTCTCTCCGTCGCCTCGCGTCACAGCTCTGACCAGACGTCCATGCTCATAGGTTAGCGAGATGCTTGTGCCGTCATACTTCATTTCTCCTACAATGGGCACCGACAGGAGTCCGCCTGAATTTCCCAGAGTGTCATTGCATCGCTCCACCCACTCGTCGACTTCGGCAGGCGAATAAGTATTTCCGAGCGAGAGCATAGGGCGGGCATGCACTACTTGAGTGAATCCGTTGGTCAGGTCGGAACCTACGCGCCGGCTTGGCGACAGAGGGTCGTCGAGTTGTGGATTCTCAAGCTCGAGAGCCTCGAGTTCTTTCATGAGCATGTCATATTCGCGGTCGGAAATTTCCGGGTTATTCTCCACATAGTAGAGACGGTTATGGCGGTTGAGCTGATCGCGCAGCTCCCCGATGCGTTGTTCTGGGGTCATTGTGGCGGTAGTGTTTTGCTAATGGGTGTTAATTCAAAAAAAGGACACAAGGACTGATGATGTCTGTCCGGGATATGTCACTTGTGTCCTTTTTTTTATGAATCGGGGGGGATTATTCAGTTTGTGATGCTTACCCGCAGTGGAAATACTCCTTGACGAGTGATTTCACTTCTTCGGGATTATCTTTGAGATATTGGGCGAGATTGCGGTCGTCATAAGCACGAAGCTTGCTGACGGCAGCGTCAATCATCGAGGGCGAGAATACACCGCGGGCCTCGAAATATTCACGCAACTCCTCGAGCTTGTCGGCCGACTCCACACAACATGTAGGCAGGGTGGTGAGTCGGGAGAGACGTGCGGCATTATCGGCGGCGTGTATATTGACGTCGACATATGTATCCTTAGCCACCTCAAGAGCGTTGTCCATCTCAAAGCCGATGCGTGCGGCCACACACAACGAAGCTATCAGAGCATATACATCGGCCGAGCAGTCGGGCGAACGCATCTCAAATGTCTGCTTGCCGTAGGTCTCGATGCCGCAAGGGTCGCCGGGGTTGGTCTGCACACACATATCCTTGCCCGAAGTCCAGCCGAGAGGCACACGCACGAGCACCGATCGGTTGCGGTCGCCCCAGCATACGGCTGTCGGAGCTTCCTGGTGAGGCACGAGGCGCAGATAGGAGGTGGGGTTGCAGTTGCCGAACGCGGTGATGGCCGGGGCCATTTTCATGAGTCCGGCGATGGCGCGCTTGGCGTCGTCACTAAGAGTGCGTTCGGCCGTCTGGGTGACATTTTTGCCGTCTTTCATCAGGCGCATGTGTATGTGGAATCCCGAGCCGGCCTTGCCAACAGAGATTTTGGGAGCAAAGGTTACTTCAAGACCGTGTATAGAGGCCAGATTGCGTATCACCCATTTGGCGAGCATCAGATGGTCGGCCGAACTGAGTGCCGGTCCCGGGAGAAATTCTATCTCGTTTTGTTCATAGATCATGCCGCCGAGTGTGAAGTTGCCCACCTCGGAGTGACCATACTTGATGTGTGCGCCAAGCGATGCTATGGTATGCATGGCCTGAACGCGGAAGTCGTTAAACTTGGCAAACGGGGCTGACTCGTGATAGCCTTTCTGGTCTGTTGCAGGAAACGAACCGGGGTCCGGGGCTATGACGTAATATTCGAGTTCGCCCATACATTCAAACTCCATGCCGGTCACTTCGGTAAATTCCTTGCAGGCGCGGGCCAGCACTCCGCGTGAGTCACTATCCATCGGATTGCCGTCCTTGTCAAAGAAGTTGCAGAGCAGTGAAAGGGTGGGGAGCGGAGCGAACGGATCGATGAAAGCTGTCGAGTAGCGCGGTATCACATACAGGTCGCTGCGTGAAGCCTCGATGAAGGGAAACAGGCTCGAACCGTCCACACGCTCGCCGGTCGAGAGTATGGTCTCAAGATATTCGAGCGAGTTGACCACAAAATTGAGAGTCTTTAGACGGCCGTCGGCTGCGGGATACATGAAGTTGACCATCTCGATGTCGTTGTCGCGTATATACTCGATGAGATCGCTGCGAGTCCAGCCCTGCGGGTCACCGAGGGCGCGTACGAGCGGATTGCGGCTCATGGCAAAACGACGGTCGGGGGTGTTGCTGTTGGTGTCCATGACTGTTAGCCTTTGAAGTATTCGATTTTGCCTACGGCTTTGCGGCTGGGCACGGCGGGGTCGGAAGCGGCCACTGAGGGCTGGTGCATGTCGCAGGGGAAGTAGAGGAAGAAGCGGTCAGGTGATGCAGGCGAGTACGTGATCTCCTCGTCGGTGGTGTAATTGGCCTTGTCCTTCACGGGATCATAGTCACCGGTGGGGATCACATGACCGGCCACGCCCATAAGCTCTTCGCCTTCAAATGTATACTGAAGGTCGATGAAGTCCTTGTGTGACTCTATCTTGGTGGATTGTGCGTCTTTAGGTGTATATTCGAGAATGTTGACCCACACGCGACCCTCTTCAATCACATGTTTGCCGGCAGGCAGGGTGGAGAGGTCGGTGTCACGCAGGAAGGTGAAAAGTTTGTCCCACAGCTCCTTGTTGGCTGCATACTGTGTGGCAAATTCCATGGCGTTGACCGAGGCGTCGGCGTTGACGTCCCAGCCGTTGGCCCATTCGCGGCTTTCTACCCAGGCCTGTGCCTTGGCAGGTGTGAGTTGTTTTTCGTTTGTCATGATACCTTATTAATATATATGTTACATTGGCTCGAAAGGAGCCGTCATTGATGATTTAACAACGCAAATGTACTCAAATATTCGCAGAAAAAAAATTAATAAATGTTGACTGTGTGATTAGTTGAAAAAATTGATGCGATTCTGCCTGTTTGTGCAAATATTTTACCCCAAAATATTGCATATGTCGGAGAATGTGTGTAATTTTGCTCACATAAATAGAATAGTGCTATAACTTGGATTCCGCTATAAGAGTTTCCACCTGACTATATAATTGCCATCTCTCATAAGTAAAATAATGGTCACATACAGCTTTATAGCTAACAGATTACAGCTTGCGAATACCGAAAGGGGAGTAGAAAATTTACCCCCCCCAATTCCGCATTTAATCTGCTGACCGTTAGGGTATTAGGTCTTATATCATCAAACATTTGCTCCAATCTCATTCCGCAGGTAAACGTCAGCCCTGTCGGCTCTCATGTATACAATAGTCTGCGGGCACGAAGCCTGTCAGGCTCAAAGGTCGCCACAGATATTGCGGCTTGTCGAACCAATTATGGAAGTTCTATGAAAATCAAGTGCTTGTTAACGCTGTTTTTATGTCTGCTCACATGCCGGGCCGCACATTCCCAGGATGTGGCCGTCAAGACTAATCTTCTTGATGATGTTACTCTTACACTTAATGGTGGGGTAGAGGTCAAGACCGCACCAAAGTGGACTGTCGATCTTAGTGGCAATCTTAACGCCTGGACTGTAGATAATCGTCGGTGGAAACACTGGCTTGTGCAGCCCGAGGCCCGTTATTGGTTTTGCGACGCTTTCTCTGGACACTTTGTCGGCGGGCACCTGCTTGGAGGCCAGTATAACTGGGGCAATCTCAATCTGCCATTCAAATTCCTCGGCACAGATTTTAGCGAACTGAAAGACTACCGTCACCAGGGCTGGATGGCGGGAGCCGGTGTGGTCTACGGTTACTCCTGGATCATCAACCGTCACTGGAATATTGAGGCCGTGATAGGACTCGGATGGGTCTACACTCGTTATGATGTTTACGAGTGTGCCGACTGCGGCAAGAAAGTAAAGTCGCGTCAGCCCCACAATTATGTAGGCCCAACCAAGGTGGCTATTGACTTAGTATACACATTCTGACCTCCCGCTTACAGCTATGAAACATAATAATATCACACGTTTGCTTGCCGGTATGCTGCTCGCTACGGCCACCCAGGCCATGCTTGCCGCCGACGGACATCTTCTTAAAGTGACCGATATAAATATTGATCGTCTTGGCGCGGACGGCAACCGTCTTGCGGTGGCTATTACTATTGATCCGCGTTCGGTCGATCCGGGACGCGACCGCGAGGTGGTGTTCACACCTCTTATTATATCGGTAGCCGGCACCGACACTGTAGCTCTCGACCCGATACGTGTGGCCGGACGCAACCGTTACTTCTCTCATTTGCGCAACAAAGACTTGGCCGCCGGCGTGAAACTCTATCGTGCCGGCTCGGGCGAACTCATCGACTATCGTCGTGAAGTGACATTCCTGCCCTGGATGGAGCATTGCCGCATAGAGATGGAGGAGCAGATTGGACACTGCTGCGACCCTATACTCCCCGCCGGAGATACTCCGCTGGCAGAGATAGATTATACTCAACCACCTTTCACGCCCAATCCTCGCTTTGTCGACCTTACGGGTGATGCGGCTGTGGAGCGTGTAGCCGAGGGAAGCGCATATATCGACTTTATTGTCAACCGCACGGAGATACGCCCCACCTATCGACGCAACACAGTCGAGCTGGCCAAGATTATCGAGAGTATAGACCTCGTGAAAAACGACCCTGACGCTGTGATAACACGCGTGACCATCAAGGGTTTCGCTTCGCCCGAAGGCTCTTACACCAACAATGTGCGTCTCGCTATGGGTCGTACGCAGTCTCTCAAGGAGTATGTGCGCGAGCACTACAATTTTGATCCCGCCATCATGAGCACCGATTATGAGCCTGAGGACTGGGAGGGACTGCGCCGCCGCATGAGTGACCTCGAGATGTCCAACAAGACCGAAATTCTCGGTATAATCGACTCTGACATGGAGCCCGATCCCAAGAATGCCGAGATACAGCGTCGCTATCCGCGCGAATATAAGTTCCTGCTCGACAGCATATATCCCGCACTGCGTCATTCCGATTATACTGTCAAATATCGCATAAAGACTTATGTTGACATTGACGAACTCAAGCGCATCTTCTCGCAGGACCCCTCCAAACTGCGACCCGTCGACTTTCAGCGCATAGCAGCGACCTATCCCGTAGGTTCGTCCGACTATGAGAACGTTTATCTCAAAGCATCGGAGATATATCCCCTCGATCCCGAGGCAGCCCTCAATGCCGCCAATATATATATGAAGCGCGGAGAGCTCGCCAAGGCTACAGACCGACTGCGCTTTGCGGGCGACCGTTCCGAGGCCGTCTATTCGAGGGCCACATTGGCCGCTCTCAACGGCGACCTAAATCGGGCGCGTGAACTCTTCAGCCTTTCGGCCGCCGAGGGATTCGGTCCGGCCGCCGATGAAGTAAAGCGTGTCGACGAGATACTTCACCGCACCAAGGTGACCTATCTGATCACCCCGACTCCGGCACAGTAAGATTACTCTATTATATATTGAGTGGGCCATGGGCCCGCAATGAAGTGATGCGGTTGACACATGGCCGCAACACATCTTATCCTCGCTCCTTCCGATAGCAACGGCTTTTCTACACACCACACATAGCATAAAACACATACATACTATCTTTCAATAATTTAACTAACGAATCCAATAAAAATCATTAATTTATAAAACAGTTTTTATAGAAAAGCTATGAACAAAACAAGTAAACTTTTCATGGGTGTAGCCTCGCTCGCCATGCTTGCTGCATGTTCCGACGACGCTCCCGTGGTAGACGGTGGCAACACCGGTGTGGTACCCGGCGATGGTACAACCGCTTACATGTCAGTGGTTCTCTCAGCTCCCGGCGACTTTGGCCGTTCGACTGACTTCGAGGATGGTGATGACAAGACCGATGCTCTTAAGCCCGGTGATGAGCACGCCATCAAAAATGCCAAATTCTTCTTCTTTGATGAGAATGGCAACTTCGTGCTCAATGCCAAGCTCATGACCCCCGACTTCGGAGAGTCTACACAAAAGCCTAACATCGAGTGGGAATCAAAGTCAAATGTGCTTGTACTTGAGGATATGACCGCCAACAACTATCCCTCCTACATGCTCACTGTCCTCAATATGGATGATTTTGAGGCTGAACCTACCCTTCAGGCTACTGCCGAGAAGCTTGTCAGCTCTGCCTATACTCTTAATGACGGCAAATATGACAACTTTGTAATGTCCACATCAAGCTATGACCGTGGTGCAGATCAGCTTACTGCGTCTAAGTATGCTGTCAACAAGCTTGAGACCAAAAACTTTGCTACTACTCCTGACCTTGCTCTCGCTACGGGCACTCCTGTAGAGGTATATGTAGAGCGTCTTGCAGCCAAAGTTGAACTCGCTGTAAACGCTACATCGACCACCTATACAGAGAATGGCGTGGAGCACACTATCTATAAGCTCAACCAGACAGTAGCAGGCGAGGGCAACGACAATAACGAGCCCATAAACGGTGACCAGACTGCCAATACTGAAATCTATCTCGAAGTGCTTGGCTGGAGTCTTAATGCTACTGCCACACAGTCACACATGTCTAAGCAACTCAAGGACGCATGGTTCACAACCGCTCCTTTTGCCGCATGGGAAAATGCCCGCTACTTCCGCAGCTATTGGGCTTATTCATATCCCTACACTCTCGGAACGGACTGTGAATCAACTCTCAACTATGTAAAGTACACTGAGATCAATGCCGACGGTCTTTCTCCCAAGCTCGGTTCTGATTATCCCCAGTACTGCATGGAGAACACTAACGCCCCTGCAAACATACTTGACTTTGCAAGTGGTCTGAATAACACTACCAAGAGATATGGCGTATATAACTCGCGTGTGACACACGCTGTGCTCAATACTCGTCTTTGCGACAAGAATGGTAAAAGCATTTCGGCCCTCAATATGCGTGGTGTGCTCTTCACCGAGGCTGCACTCAAGAGCTATGCTCTCAACGCCCTCAAGAATGCCGGTAAGCTCAACTACTACATCTATACCGGTTCTGCTTCCAATGAAGATAAGACTGAGATTAAGAACTATCGTGGCGTTGATGTCAATGACATCAAGTTTGTAGGAATCGAAGGCTCTATCGGTGGAGCAGAATTCGCATATGCAGGTGAACAGCTCTATAAGAAGGTAGTGGAAGAGGACGGTGCGACCAAGATGGTAGAGACCGATTCCGAGCAACTCGTAGTTGACCTCAATGCCCTTGCCGATGCCCGTGACATAGAGTGGTACAACACCCGCAACATCTACTATATACCTGTTGAGCACAACGCTTCTAACTCTGCTACCGACAATAGTGCAGAAGGTTACTATGGTGTTGTCCGCAACCACTGGTACAAGATTGAGATTAACTCGTTCAGCAAGGTGGGCCACGGTGTGTATGATCCCGATGACACTACTATCGAAATCAAGCCCGGTAAGCCTGATGACCCCCTCTACTATCTCGGTGCACGCATCAACGTACTCTCTTGGCGTGTTATCAACCAGAGCGTAGACCTCTAATCTTTTTTGAATTAAAGTTTTAACAGTTCTCTCATATTTTTCAGGAGCCGGGGCGGTAGCCGTCTCGGTCTTCCCGCCCCCGGCTCCTATCTTTTTTCTCGCCTCACTCTCTCGTCAGAAGCCGCACAACATCTCTCTTCCATCACACCCCAAAATTGCAACAACAAGCTCCTGCCACGACAGGAGACATCATATATCCGCAACATAACCATCCACCCATCGCAAAGACCAAGCAAGATGAAACTGTTCAATCGTCTTTACTCCATAACCGCACTTCTCGCTTCTGCGTTCGTCTTTACAGGCTGCAACGGCCTCATATATGACGACGAGGGCGACTGCGATCCTTACTACAAGGTCAAGTTTGTCTACGACACCAACCTCAAGTTTACCGACGCATTCTCTGCCGAGGTTTTTGAGGTGACACTCTATGTGGTAGACCCCGCAACTGGCCGTGTGGTGTGGCAGAAACATGAGTCGGGCGACGCTTTGCGACGCGACGGCTATCTGATGGACGTCGACATAGATCCGGGCCGCTATACTCTGCTCGCATGGTGTGGCGAAGGCCACCGCTCGTCGTTCAGTGTGGTTGATACCGACATACACACTGATTTGCGTTGCCGTCTTTCCGACCGTCAGATACTCGATTCAGGCCACGAATCGTCATCCGAGCTCCGCCGTCTTTATCACGGCAAGAGCGACAATGTGGAGTTTGAGGACGAGCAGGGTACCCACGTCAAGACAGTGCGTCTCATCAAAGACACCAACACCGTCCATATCGTGCTCCAGCACCTCTCGGGCGAGAATATTGACCATCGCGACTACTCCTTCACCATTGAGGGCGACAACGGACATATGGACTATGACAACTCTCTTATCTACAATCCCGCCGAGCGGCTCACCTATCGTCCTTATGACGTATATTCCGGTACTGCTGGCATCTATCTTCCAGGTGATGAGAACCGAGCCGCTGTGGTCGACGTGAGTGCGGCCGTGGCCCATTTCTCCGTGAGCCGTCTCATGGAGGACAAGCGCAAGGAGGACGTCTTTGTGAAAATCTATAACAAGGATGGCGAAAAGATAGTCCAGGTGCCGTTTATCGACTATGCTCTTCTCGTCAAAGGCAAATATAAACGCCCCGACGGCACACCGCTCACCGATCAGGAATATCTTGACTATCAGGATGATTATTCCATGGTGTTTTTCCTTGACGAGCACAACCGCTGGCAAAATACCCACATATATATCAACTCCTGGCGTGTGATACTCCAGAATACCGACATCTGATTGGAGAACCGAAACTCTGAGATGCTTCCAATAACCTATTGACATCCTCTCAACTCCACACACTGATAAATGACAACTTTAGCCAAATACCTGACTCTATTAACCGTAGCGGTGCTGTCGGTGTCATGTTCGTCCCATGACATCGACACAACGGTGACGCCTCAGCCAGGGCTGTCGGCCGGCGGTTGCATGGCCGGCTTTACCATCACCCTCGACTCGGGAGGTGGTGACATAAGAAGCCGACTGGCATCGCGGGCACCTTCGGAGGGCGATTATGAGGCCGGTACATATGCCGAAAACTATATCGACATAGACGGCAAAGACTTCATGATACTCTTTTTTGACAAAGAGGACAGATATATAGGCGCGCTTGACAATGTGCTTGTCATCATCGAGAGTTCAGACGGCTCGATGAAACGTTACCGTGTGAGCGGAACGGTGCCTGTCTCGGTGGTGGACGACGCCGGACAAGAATTTAAAATGATGATGCTCGCCAACTGGAGACACGATTACCCGCAGCCCGAAAAAGGCTCTGCCCTTCAGGATATAGCATCCTCAACCCTCGCAGCTTACACATTTGATTACTCTGACGACCAGCGGGTGGGTCGGGAGCGGCCCATACCCATGTTTGGTGTATCGAATCTTATCAGCGGACAGGAGTTTGACCCCGGATGGGAAACCGATCTGGGCACTCTCCATATGCTTCGTGCATATGCCAAGGTGAGAGTGCGCGCCCATGGGGACGGGCTGCCCATAACATCTGTCTCGCTCACTCGCGGCAACTCCCGCGGCTATCGCGCACCTCTGGGTGTGAGTCGTCAGGACGATTATGTCCATGGCAGCTATGCCCGCGACTATTACCGTAAACCGTCAGTCCCGGCTGATAGCGAACAGCTTACCGATATTCCGTTTATTCACAGTGACAACGATGACCTCTGGACTCTCTATCTGCCCGAGTTTGCCAATCTCGGTCTTGACGCCGACGGCCGTCCCGACCCGAGAGCTCCGCTTGCCGACGATTCGCGCGCACGTATCAGGGTGACTTTTGACGGACATGTGGGATATGAATACGTCGACTTTAAATATTATTCCGCTCCGCCTGCCTATGCAGGGGAGGATGCCCGCGAAGGCGATTACTTCGACCTGCTTCGCAACACTGTATATGACTTCATTTTGCGCAAACATTCGGGAAGCGCGGAGGTGGATGTTGAAGTCGACGTTCAGCCTTATGCCGAGCAGGTGCTCCGTCCCGGTTTCGGACTCATGCGCGACGAGATGGGCGACCTCATGATTTTGCCGGAGAAAGATGTCAACGGCAATGACTCGCTTCCGGAGTTTTTCATGGACTATCTACATCGTTACGGTAAAGAAGACATATTGAAAGAATTTCCGCTTGAGTCGCTCGTCGAAGGTGACTATTATGCCATACATCGAGGTCAGGATGGCGAGATGGCTAATGCCGAGGTCTGGCTAAAGGATATTGACGGAGCACGCGTGCTTGAGAATTTCCGCCCCAAGGATGACAATGACGAGAATTGCAGCACACGTTATGTGGAGCTGTACTTTGGTCTCGACAAGTATTATTATCATAAAGACCGTGATGGCGACCGCCGTCTCCACCATTTCCAAAACCATTGGACTGTAGTGCTCGACCGCAAGGACTATACAGTGTTCAAGTCGCCCGACAATCTCTGGCGATATGAAGTGGAATCGTTTGACGCAACTAATCCCGACGAGCTCTACATTGTGGCCGACCCGCCTGAGGATGCCGATAACTATTATTTTATCAAGGTGACAAATGGCGAAATCACCAATGAGAAAGTCATCATACCGAAAAATCCTTAGATAATAACAACCAACCGACATGTCACGATATAATATAAGACTTAAAACTCTTCTCTCATGGTGTGTAGCCGCATGCTCGGCCGCACTCATGACCGCGTGTGTCGATGAGATACCCGGCTACGGACTTAATGACATACCCGAGGGAGAGGTTACGGTCGATCTGCAGGCCGCATTCTCACCTTTCACCGAGTCGATACTGAGCCGTTCCACCACCATCCCCGGCAAGGCCATGGCTGACATTTCAGACCTCTGCCTCCTTGCCTACGGCACAGATGGTCGTCTCATTGACAACGAATATTTTCCCGGCGGAGTGATGCAGATTGATTTCGCTCCCTCCGATGTCAAGGACGAGCCGCGCGATGACCATGACGCGAGCAACGGTGACAAGGCCGAGGCTTCGACCAAATGTCTCCAAAAGACCCTTACACTCCCCACGGGACGTTATTATCTCATTGCCGTAGCCAATCTCGGGCAATATACGCGTAATGAGGACGGTAGTGTCAGTGTGGTCAGCTCTACCTATGACGCGCTGAAAGCCGGAGGCCGATATGCGGGCATGTATGATACTCTTGACGAGCTGCGGGCCATGACCGTGGGGTGGGATCTCGAAAATGATGCCAACAACCGCGAGATGCTCGGATTTTTCACAGGTTCAAAGGACAATGTTCCGAGCCACACTTCATCGTTCACTCCTGTGACAGTCAATCGTGCCGGGCTCAAGTTTCACACTTGGCTGCGACGCTGTGCCTCAAAGGTCACCATCGACTTTGACGGCTCTGAGCTGCGCGAAAATGTTCGCGTATATCTCAAAGAAGCCCGCATATATGATATACCCAAGGAGTGTACACTCGGTTTTGGGCTGAAGAGCGATTCGGACGGCGGTAACTATAACAATGCTGCCGGCAAGGACGGTATCTTCACGGCTTCTGAACCTCGTCTTACCAATGCCATAATCTATGGCGAGGGGGATGACCATAAGGCGTGGCCGGCCATCACCAAGGGTACACCCTATGGTGCATATATAGAGGATGGAACCAAGAGTGCCGACTATGATTACAGCCGCCTTCACAGCGAGACGGCCGACGCGCTGTTTTTCTATGAAAATATGCAGGGCGACGCTCCGCGCGACAAGTTTCAGATAGCCGACCTTGACAACGGAGGAGTGCAGGACGCGGATGAAATCAAGGATGGCATCCCCTACGGCACATATATCGAAGTCGTCGGCCATTATTACTCTACGGCCAATGGTGCGGTGTCGGAAGGTGACATCAGATATCGCTTCATGCTCGGCAAGGATGTCAAGCGCAATTGTGATGCCGAACGCAACTATCACTACAAACTCACCCTCCGCCTCCGCGGCAACGCCAACGATTATGACTGGCATATTAATTATAAAGAAGCTGATGGATTTGATATACCTAATCCTTGGTATATCTCATATCTATATAATCATGATGCCATAATGCCTTTTAAATACACTCCTCCGCAGGGATGGAAAGTAACCAAAATTGAGGCTAAGATAGTAGAGAATCCATGGTATCCGACAGAAGTGCCGAGTGATGAAAAGGACGCTCCATTCAATCAAGTGTCCAACAGGGCTCTTGGCAACGGATTTCTATCTTTGCATGCGACTGAAAAAACAGTTATAACGTGGGATGAAGCCGGAGGTGTTGTAACTAATTCGAGTGGTTTGTTTGATTATACTGCTGCCGCTAATGAAAAAGCCAACGACAAATATTTCTATGGCGAAGTTTCAGATGGTGATTTGGATCGTTCTTCTCGAACATATTATTTTGACGGGACTGACGATGTAACCAATAATGGTCGGGGTGCATATTCCTATCAGAAAGATGGAGATAAATATACTTTTAACATACCGCTTTTTACGAGAGCAAAGGTCTTGATAAAAGAAACCGGCTATTCAGGCAATAATCCATATGTAGGATATGAACGTCATGCGAAATTAAAGCTGATAGCTCATCTTGAGAATGAAAGCGGACAAACAAAGTCGGATGAAGATGAGACTACCGTGATTCAAGTGAGACGTATTGTCAATCCCAAAGGTGTATATCGCAAATCGGGTAACAATGAGGATTTCAACGTCACGTTGTTACGTCTTCCTGGTGACGATGCGGCTAATTTCGTGGAATTTAAATCTGACGGTCCGTGGCTTGCTGAAATAGTCGGAGATAAGAATTTTATCACTCTTGACGGTAAGCAGATTGTGACTGGGTCGACTCAGACACCTATAAAATTTACAATAAAATTCAACAAGTTCAATAATGATAAAAAGATTAGAAACGCTGTAGTGCGCGTCAAATACCATAACTACACCTGTTATCATCTTATATTTGTGAGACAGGGTTATGACGCCCAAGCGATATCACCAACGGGCAAAAATCTTGACGGAGATAATGTTACTGCTACAAAATGGAGTACATTTAACAATATTACGATGTCTGCCCCCGCTACGGATCCGCGAGATGAAGGGTCAATGTTTAAATTCGGAAATCCATGGTGGCCTATTGATGCATATTGTAATGTGTATACAGATGCCAATGGCAATGTAGACTGCGGTTTTCCGAAAGATACAGAATTTTCGACTCCTCCTCCGGTTTATTTTGCCAATGATGATGGGAGTTGGTATAAACATGAGACTAATGCGTGGAATATCGGTTCTAATTCCAATGGATTTGGTGACAAATATCCTATCGCAACAGCCCGTGACTTTGAACAGCTTTACCTGACGCCACATATTCAGTTTGGATATGGTGTATTGTATGCCGATGGAGCTACAGAAACTCAAATGTCGGTTAACGATGCATATGGTTGGTACAGGCGAGATATAGACGGTGAAGTTCCTGATAATCGAAAGGGTATGCGTGGCATGTTTGCTTATTACTGGAATGTAAATGATCCGAATAATGCCTATACTGCTAAAAATGTATTTTTCCCTATCGGTCGTTCAGGTTATGGCCATCGTAAAAATACAAGGTCTACAGCCTCAAATAATGAAAAGGCTGGAACATTGCGATATTCATGCGGTCGTTCAAGTTATGCTGATGTATTTGAAAAAACAGCTCCACTATTTTGTTCGCTTTATCGTCGTCCAGGAGCCATCTATTGGGCAAGAAATGCCGAACGTATATATAAGTCGTGGGATGATTCAACGACTGATGTAGATAAGGATATTCCTAATCCTGATAATAGACCGGGGGCGCGAATGTTTGGCCTTGACATCAATTATTTTACATTTGATGTTAATGCCATTCAAGGTAGTAATATGGACAATGGAGCAGACGCCTGTTTTATTCGCTGCGTGGAATAGTTGAAATAAGCATATACAAGACATTGGGAATCAAGCTGAGTGAAGTTTGATTCCCAATGTCTTGTTTTATCTAAGTTTTGATAAGGCGAGAGAGTAGACGCTGAGTCGGGCGGTGGGGACTGAGGTGTGGATGGTCTCGAGCGCGGAGAGTATGGTCGAGCCAGTAGTGATGACATCGTCCACTACAAGTATGTGAAGAGAGTCGAGTTGTTCGGGATTTGTCACGCGAAATGTGCCGATGGAATTGGCGCGACGCTGTGAGGCATTTTTGCGGGTCTGGGTGGAGTGGGGGCGCGAGGCCGTGAGATTGTCTCCGATTGGCAGACCGGTCACATCACTCAGACCGCGGGCTATTTCGTGTGACTGGTTATAACCCCTCATCCATAGTTTGGTGAAATGGAGCGGGACAGGCATCAATACGTCGATGTCGTCAAAAAATCCTGCTGTGGCAAGCTGTCCGGCATGCATGCGTGCGAGTTTGCGCCCTATAATCGGGCGACGGTTGTATTTTGCGTCATGTATGAGCCTGACGTGAGGTGTGCCCGACATGTGATAATATAGCGAAGCAGCTTTTTCTATAGGGGCTCGCAATGATGCGAGCCTGTCGGCAAGTTCATTGTCGCGATAGTCGTCAAACTCCACCCGGGGCAGTTCCATCAGACATCCGAGACACATCAGATCCTCACCCTCGACAAGCGGGGTGTGACACACAGTACACACTCTCGGGAAAAAGAGGTCAAGAAGGTTGCCGCCCCAGCGCAGGAGTGTGGAGGTCATGAGCGGTCGTCCTCCTCGCCGTCGGCTATGCTGCGGGCCGTAGCATTGATTATGTTTGTGGCAAGTCGTGCCTCAAATCCGCGCTGCATGGCAAATCGCAACACTTTCAGCTTGGCCTCATATGTACGGATATCATCCTTTGACTGTCGAATCTTGGCACGAATCACTCTTCGGGCCACCGAGTCATATTCCTCCTCGTCAATCCCGTCAAACGATTGGTCAATATTGTCGCGCGAAAGACGTTTGGCCCACAGCCCCTGAATAATCTTTTTGCGTCCCCAGCCTGAAAACACCAGTTTGTCATGAGCATAGGCGCGGGCAAAGCGTGAGTCGTCGACAAAACCGAGTTCTTGAAGCCGACCTATGGCGCGACAGATGTCGGAGGCGGATAGTCCCCAGGAGTCCATCTTGCGGCGCAGATCGGGGGTGCACTGCTCGCATTTGGCACAAAGGGCGGCCGCACGCGACAGAGCTTCGTCGTAAGTCAGCGGACGTGAGCGTTTCATGAGGGATGTATAGCTGTGACAAATCTGTCCTTGCCGTGTATATCCTTGACACTCTGTACATCGGCCCATCCGTCAGCCTCAAGCATGGCGCACAGGCCGGAACAGTAAAGCGGATTGATTTCGAGATAGAGCCTGCTGCCGGGACGTCCTGCCTTGAGGGCGTTGGCCGAGATGGATCTGTAGAACAGCAGCGGATTGTCGTCGGGCACAAAGAGCGCGCCGTGAGGCTCATAGTCGAGCACATTTGCCTCCATGAGCTTGTCCTCGCTTTGGGCTATGTAGGGTGGGTTGGAGACAATGATGTCAAAAGTGGAGTCGGGGAGCGAGGTGGGTTGCAGGGCGTTCTCGATGACGAATGATACTTTTGTCTTACACGCTGCGGCATTATCACGCGCCACCTCCAGAGCATCGGCCGATATGTCGGTGGCTGTTACAGTTGCAAATGGCAGACTACGGGCCAAAGCTATGGCGATGCAGCCCGAGCCGGTGCATATGTCAAGCACGTGCAGGTCGGGGGTGTCGCGATAGTCACGCTCGATGATATCGACCAGTTCGGAGGTTTCCTCGCGCGGGATCAGCACTGCGGGGGTCACTTTGAGTGTAAGGCCATGCCAATAGGTAGTCCCGAGTATATATTGTATCGGCTCGTGGCGCAGCAGTCGGCCGATGATTGTATCAATGGCGGTGATGAGCTCGGGGGCGGCCTCACGGTCAGAGTTGAGCATTATGTCGGTCTGCGACCAACCCTTGATGTGCTCGAGGATGATGCGCATGAGCCATCGCGACTCCGACTCCTCATAGACTGGCGCGAGCTGCTGCATGCATTGTCGGGTGTATTGTGATATTGTCATTCTTTACGCAGTGGTATCTCTATGGTGAACGTCGAACCGGCTCCCGGCTCGGACTGCTTTACGTAGATGCGTCCTTCATGATACTCCTCGATGATACGTCTGGCCAGGGTGAGACCGAGTCCCCAGCCGCGGCTCTTTGTGGTGAATCCGGGGTTGAAGATGGTCTTGAGATGCTTGCGCGAAATGCCTTTGCCGGTGTCGGTGATGTCGACCACGGCATTGTCTTTATCAGCGTAGATTCTCACTGTTATGGACCCTTTTCCCTCCATGGCATCGACAGCATTCTTGATGAGATTTTCCATCACCCACTCGGTGAGCGGTGCCGAAAGCCTTACAGGCAGTGGGCGGTCGGAGGGAATGATGCTGAAGCTGATGCGTTGCGATATGCGGGTCGACATGTATTCGGCCGAACGTATGGCCACTTCATTAAGGTCTTCATCATCCATCGACGGGCGCGAGCCGATTTTTGAAAATCGTGAAGCTATTGTTGACAGACGTTTGACATCCTTATTCATCTCGGCCACTGTCTCGCGGTCAACACCCATGTCGCCAAGCAGCTCCATCCATGCGAGCAGCGAAGAGATAGGGGTGCCAAGCTGATGAGCGGTCTCCTTGGAGAGTCCTACCCACACTTTATTTTGCTCGGCGCGTTGGGTCGACGAGACGGCGTAATACACGATGAGTATAAACGCCATGAGCACCACTATCTGTATATATGGATAATAGCTGAGAGCCTTTAGCAGACGTGAGTCCTCATAATAGAGATACTGACATCCGGCCTCGTCCATGTCGATTTTGATAACATTGGGAGTGTGGCGCATGTCATCGAGCTTGCCTTTGAGAAAGTCAAGATTTTTTTCGCTGATGTCGAGAGGCGAGAGTGAGTCGACTGGCTCCGGAAGCCGAAAGTTGCGGTGCATCATTATATTGCCCTCGTCATCGGTGAGCAACACGGGTATGTTGCTGTTGCCTTCGATGATTGAGAGCAGAAAGTCGATTGATGATGACGCGCCGCCGCTGTTGTCGGCCGAGGCCTTGACTATCTCGCGTGTGGCGTCGGCCCATATCTGCATCCTTGACCGCTCTTGTTCGGAGAGATCTTTGACGAGCGAGTCGGAGAAGTAGAGAAACACACCTACGACTGCCAGCGACACCACCATAAATATGATGGTGCCGTAGCGGCGTATTTCGTAGATGTTGAGTTGCATCGTATTTCGGAGGAAAGAGGATACAAAAGTTTCATAAAGACAGACGAAACATAAGAGCTTGTGTAATAATTTCCGATTATGAAAATCAGGCTTATATTCCCGTCTTTATGAAACTTTTTTGTATCTAAAGCATATCGTTACTTACCGAGAGCGCAGCCTTTGCACTTTTCGGAGATTTCGGTGAAGAAGTCATTGCCCTTGTCATCGACAAGAATGAAAGCGGGGAAGTCCTCGACCTCGATTTTCCAGATTGCCTCCATTCCGAGTTCGGGATATTCGAGGAGTTCAACTTTCTTGATGCTGTTCTGGGCGAGGATTGCTGCGGGGCCGCCGATCGAGCCGAGGTAGAAGCCTCCGTGCTTGTGGCATGCGTCGGTCACCTGCTTGCTGCGGTTGCCCTTGGCGATCATTACCATCGAGCCTCCGGCTGCCTGGAACTGGTCAACATACGAGTCCATGCGTCCTGCCGTTGTGGGACCGAATGAACCTGAGGGCATGCCTTCGGGAGTCTTGGCGGGACCGGCGTAGTAGATGGGATGGTCTTTGAGATACTGGGGCATGGGTTCTCCCTTGTCAAGACGCTCTTTGATTTTGGCGTGAGCGATGTCGCGGCCCACAATGATGGTGCCGTTGAGCGACAGACGGGTCGATACGGGATATTTTGTCAATTCCTGGAGTATCTCTTCCATGGGGCGGTTGAGGTCGATTTTTACCACTGCACCCTCGCCCTGCTTGCGATATTCCTCGGGGATGAGTTCGCCGGGGTTGGAGTCGAGTTTTTCAATCCAGAGACCCTCGCGGTTGATTTTGGCCTTGATGTTGCGGTCGGCCGAGCATGATACGCCAATGCCTACTGGGCAGGATGCACCATGACGAGGCAGACGGATGACGCGGATGTCGTGGGCAAAATATTTACCGCCAAACTGTGCGCCGAGACCGAGCTTTTCGGCCTCAGCCTTGAGCTGTTTTTCAAGTTCGCGGTCACGGAAAGCGTGGCCCAGTTCGTTGCCATGGTCGGGCAGCGCATCGAGATATTTCACCGAGGCCTTCTTCACAACTTCGAGATTTTTTTCAGCCGAAGTGCCGCCGACCACGATGGCGATGTGATAGGGAGGACATGCGGCTGTGCCGAGGCTCTTCATTTTCTCCACAAGGAAGGGGATAAGAGTCTGAGGATTGAGTACGGCTTTGGTCTCCTGATAGAGATAAGTCTTGTTGGCCGAGCCGCCGCCTTTGGCCACGAAGAGAAATTTGTATTCGTCACCCTCGGTGGCATGGATGTCAATCTGCGCGGGGAGGTTGCAGCCGGTGTTTACCTCGTCATACATTGTGAGGGGGGCGTTCTGCGAGTAGCGCAGGTTGTCAGTGGTATATGTGATATAGACGCCCTCCGAGATGCGCTCCTCGTCGTCACAGCCTGTGTAGACGTTCTGGCCTTTCTCGCCGTGGCAGATGGCCGTGCCGGTGTCCTGGCAGAAGGGGAGCTGGCCCTTGGCGGCCACCTCGGCGTTGCGGAGCATGGTGAGGGCTACAAACTTGTCGTTCTCGGATGCTTCGGGATCGGAGAGTATCTTGGCCACCATCTCGTTGTGCTCGCGACGGAGCATGAATGCGTTGTCATGGGTACATGCCCGGGCAAGCACGGTGAGAGCCTGTGGATCTACTACGAGAAACTCATGGCCTCCCCAGTTTTCGACCTTTACATAGTCGGAAGTGAGTTTATAATATTCGGTTGTGTCGGGTCCCAGAGGGAACATCGGTTGATACTTAAACGGTTTTGTAGCCATTATGCAGAATTTATGTTATTGTTGATGATATATTATATTTGGTGTGACAAAAATACGAAACATTGTTTATTTATTCAACTCCGACATACCGGAAAATCTGTGGATGCGGGAGTTTTTTAACACGAATTTTCGGTTAAGGCCTGTTATCGCAGTTCTACCACTGTGATACCGGCTCCGCCGAAGCGCACATCTTCGTCGCGGGTCGAGAGTATGCCGGGCACTGTGGCAAGATAATCGCGTATCACCTGACGCAGCACACCAGTGCCGGTGCCGTGTAGTATGCGCACACGCTGTGCACTGAACCGTATGGCATCGTCAATAAAATATGTGACTGCTTGGATGGCCTCGTCGGCACGAAATCCACGCACGTCGATTTCCTGTTTGAACTGTAACTGACGCTGGTGGCCGGCATCGATGGTCGACATGCTCACTGTTGCTGTCTTGGCCTCTTTGGGTTTGGCGTCGGTGGGCACGAGACGGTCGGTTTTGACATTGGTCTTGAGATTGCCAAACGCTACGATGGCGTTTTTGCCATTGACTTCAAGTACGGTCCCGACAGTGCCTTGTCCGTCGAGACGTACGTTTATACCCGGTTCGACAGGTCGTGAGGCTGCGGGCTGGGCCGATGTGGAGAGGTGTGACTGACGAGCTTTTTTATTTTTTGGCGCACGGGCCAGCAGAGAGTTCTCCTTGCCTTTGCCTGCCGACTCGATGGCCTCGCGCTCTTCTTTAAGCCGACGGCGGGCTTCAAGAGTCATTTCGCGTTCGGCGTTGGCTTTCTTGATTTCGGCAATGGTGCGCTCGATGGCGGCATTGGATGACTCGAGAATCTTTTTTGCTTCGGCGCGGGCTTCGTCGATGATTTCACGACGGTGGGCGCGCAGGGTGTCGGCATCATCAGTGTAGCGTTGCAGACGCTCTTCGAGTTGCTTCTCCTTTTTGCGTATCTCGGCACGTTTGTTTTCCCAATAACGTTTGTCGCGGGTAATGTCGAGGAGATATTTGTCAAGGTTGATGTAGTCGCTGCCCACTATCTGCTCGGCCGCGTCGATAATCTCATGCGGGAGTCCGATTTTACGGGCTATCTCTACGGCAAACGAACTGCCGGGGCTGCCGATGGAGAGCCGGAAGAGCGGTTGCATCATCTGACGGTCATAAAGCATCGAGCCGTTCACCAGTCCGGGGGTGCCGTCGGCCATCTGCTTGAGATTCTGATAATGGGTGGTGACGATGCCCCACATGCCCTCGGCGTTCATCTGCGCGAGAATGGCCTGGGCCAGCGCGCCACCTATCTGCGGCTCGGTGCCCGAGCCCATCTCGTCGATCAGGAAGAGCGAGCCGCGACGACCGCGCAGAAGCATAAACTTCATGTTGCGCAGGTGTGAGCTGTAAGTCGACAGGTCATCTTCAAGCGACTGGTCGTCACCTATGTCTACAAATATGTCTACAAATATGCCGAAGTGAGAGTTTTCATACACAGGCGGGAGTATACCACACTGGGTCATGTATTGGAGTGTGCCGACAGTTTTCAGACACACTGACTTGCCTCCGGCGTTGGGACCGGAGATTATGAGTATGCGTCGCTCGGATGTCAGGGTGACATCAATGGGCACAATCTCGCGTCCGTGTTTCTCGAGCGATAGCTTCAGCCCGGGGTGGCAGGCGTGATACCACTCCAGCTCCTGTCGATTGTGGAGATGTGGCATGAGTCCGCCCACAGCATCGGCATACAGGGCTTTAGCCTGGATAAAGTCGAGATGATAGATGATGCCGGCCGCCTCGATGATGGCGGGGATGGATGGACGCAGCGAGTCAGCTATGACTGTCAGTATGCGGATGATTTCGCGATGTTCCTCCATTTGCAACTCGCGGGTGAGGTTGTTGGCCTCGACCACTTCGGCTGGCTCTATGAACACAGTCTTGCCAGATGCCGACTCATCGTGTACAATGCCTTGGATGCGTCGTTTGTGCATGGGGGGGACGGGTATCACCAATCGGCCCTCGCGCATGGAGGGCACGGTGTCGGGCTCGAGCAGTCCCTGCGATATGGCGTTGGAAAGCACACGGCGCAATATGGAGTTGACACGCCCCGACATACTGCGCAGTCGTGAGCGTATCTCGGCCAATGCTGGCGAGGCGTTATCCTTAACAGTCGAAGTGGTCTCGTCTATGGCTTTGTCAATCGATTGGGCTATGACCGGAGACACTTCGGCAAGTGGTGTGGCCAGCGCGTCGAGATGCGGGTAGGGGGTGTGCCCGCCTTCGGTTCGGTGGCGCGAAAAGTATGATGCTACTGAGACAAAACACTGTAGCATGCGGCGCACTTTTACGAGGTCTTTTATCTCCAGGAATGTGCCGGGGATGCGTATTAGTGACAATGGTGTGTCTATGTCATGTAGCCCACTCAGAGGTATCGCCTCGTCGGAGTGAAGCGACGCATTCATCTCGGCTGTGGCCTTGAGTGCCGAGAGTATCGACTCAAAGTCAGTCATAAAGGCCATGTCAGCACACCTGTCGAGTGCGCCCTGGCAGTGACAGCGACGGGCTATCTGGGACCTCACGCCGTCAAATCCAATTTTTTCTTCTATCTTGTCAGGAAAAATCATAGTGCAAATTTAGCACTTTTTCATGAGATTTTTGTGTACTTTTGTGTCGGCTGATATTAAAGCGGCTGAAAGAAGCTATGAATATAGAAGAATTTAGAGAATATTGCCTGTCGCTTGGTGAAGTGAAGGAGAAGATGCCGTTTGGCAAATTTGCCCAGCGGTTTGATTCGCTGCTCGTATTTTATGTGCTTGACCATATGTTCTGCTTTGTCGACATAGAGGATTTTACATATGTCAACGTCAAATCGAGTCCAGAGGAAATTGCACGGATGAAGTCATTGTATGCGTCGCTGGGTGTGCCCGGTAACAGTGCGTTGAAATATTGGCTGCGGCTCGACCTTGACGGTGATATTCCCGAGGCTGTCGTGCGTGATGCTGTCGCCATGGCCTATCGTCTGGTCAAGGAAAAATATATGGGGAAGTCAACGGCACGACGTACACGAAAAGGAGAAAAAGCAAGAAAGGTTTTCCCTATTGAGTAAATAACGAAGCGTGCAGTCAATCGCGATTGACTGCACGCTTCGTGTCATTGAGCGGTAAACGAGGCTCGAACTCGCGACCCTCAGCTTGGGAAGAACTGAGCTGCTACGCCTTTACACCGCTTCGCGGCGTAAAGCAACCAACTGAGCTACTGCCGCTTATGAGCGATATAATTCGTACAACCGCTATCTGACATCCGATTGGTTTAACTCACGGTTTAACTTTGTGGATAAATCCAAAAGGATTTGGTTAATAATATCGTTAATGTTCTCGGTGTGCAAAGTTAGCTATTTTTCTCGGAGTGTGCAAGTGTTATAAGAATATTTAGCTTAATCAACGTGTTTATTTTAAGTATTTTATAATGTGATAGGCTTCATGTTATTATACTAATTGAACCTGGTAGTGTTTCACTGAGTGTGTCTGAGGCGAGTTCCCTCAAGCCTGTAGACCTCAGATGACGATGCAAATTTAATTGTTTTTTCTCATTGTTTCGTTATTCGATGAAAAAAATAGTAATTTTGAAGTGCAGCCGGACGAGGAAACGGGCTCTGCTGAGGAGCAACTCGCCAGCAACATGGTTGCACCAAGACTGGAGACAGTTGAATATGGGAGCCGTTCCGTTTGGGGCGG
>RIBL01000050.1 GCA_003762875.1 Muribaculaceae bacterium Isolate-110 (HZI)
ACCAATGCCTCCGCCGAAGCCTTCAACTCTAAAGTCAAGATCTTCCGCTCGCAAATGCGCGGTGTCCGAGATCGCGATTTCTTCATCTTCCGCCTGGTCAAACTATACGCCTGAATATTTAACACTTCGTTCTGCTCAATTTAACATATGCACCGGAATTTCGGCTTGAGCCGCTTAATCATGTAGACCTTAAAAAAACTATTTAAATCCACACACTATAAGAGGTTGTGTTATAATCAACACAACCTCTTATATCAGCGGAGAGAACGAGATTCGAACTCGTGGATAGGATTGCTCCCATCGTCGGTTTAGCAAACCGGTGGTTTCAGCCACTCACCCATCTCTCCTTAATCAAGGAAAAACATTCCGGCCGACGCTTCGGCCTCATTTTTTCGCTTTTGCTCTGCAAAGGTAGATGTTTTTAATGTCTTGACCAAATTTTTAGCGATATTTTTGACTATTCATTCAAAAAATAAATATTCCGACTGTCTGCTTTCACAAATTTATTATAATTTTCACATTTTTCGCCCGATTTATTTGCAATGTTTAATTTTTATTATAACCTTTGCGAAACTACCAATCATATACACGACTTATAATCTACAAATCATTATGTTCAGATCCATTACCTGCACTTTACGTTCAGTGGCGTGTCTCTTGACAGCACTATTTCTATGCCAGACTATCAATGCCGACGCACAATCGACCAGCCGATTCTTGAAAATAGACAAATCTATGCTTGAAACAATGATTAACTCAGGCACATTCGATTCGGCATTGCCATTTCTTATCGTCGCAGAAGATGAAGGTGTGGCATTAGGCTCAGAACTTAACAGCACATCCACATCAATACTCGCCAAAGCAGTCACCTTACGTGACGGATATGCCGAGACAGACATGGACTATAAGAGCTTTGTCTATGAACCTTATTATATAGGGACATCCAAACGCTACGACGGTTGGGAGTTTAACCTCTTGAATCCTACAAAATATGAGCTCGGAACCTCGACCAATAAATTCATTTTCAGCACACAAGCGAAAATCATATTTACATTCATTTTTGATGACACTGACGATAGCCGATTGCAGATAAAATCACAATATTATAAAGACGGCACATACTATGGCATCAACTATGTCGGTCCTGGTGACAACGAAGGTTTCAAATTAACTGATGATGACTCAAAAAATCTCTCGCTCTATTGTATTGACTACATGAACGCCTCGTCGGTCGAACATAGCGACAATGATATTACCATAACATTTAATCCTGATAAGGATTTTAGATATAATTGCTATATAAACTACATTCTTAACGACGGTAGCGAAGTGTCCATGTCTGACCTTCTATTATCAACACATAGCGAGAAAGTCGACTGGAAAGGCTATAAATCAGGGCCGCTTGAAGTCTCACTGCCGAATTATGACCCTGAAGCCACTACATTATGGACTCTCCTGACACTACCTCAATCTCCCGGCCAGACAAATCTCCCATTTGGTCCCATATATCGCGCGACATACTCCGACATCAGCACCGGCCTGACCGCTCCGGCCGTGGCTGACGCTGAGGATGCGACTCCCGTCTACTATACCCTGCAGGGCATACGCGTCTCTGAGCCATCGGCTGCCGGTGTCTATTTGTGCCGGCGCGGCGCGAATGTGACCAAAATTATTGTCAGATAACACATCGCGACTGCCATATTTGTCAGTATAGTTTAACACTATTTGTCAGTTTTGGCCTTTGGCATTGATTTTGCTATTTGTTATATAGACAACGTATAACACAAACAAAACCACAAATATAATCATGCAGAAAGGACAAATAGGAGTAACGACCGAAAACATATTCCCGGTCATCAAAAAATTCCTCTATTCCGACAATGAGATATTTCTCCGCGAACTTGTAGCCAACGCCATCGACGCCACCCAGAAGCTCAAGACCCTCTCGTCATTCGGCGAATACAAAGGCGAGCTCGGCGAAATGCGTGTCGAAGTCAAGGTCGACAAAGAAGCCAGCACACTCACCGTCACCGACCGTGGCATAGGCATGACTGCCGACGACATCAACAAATATATCAACCAGATAGCCTTCTCAGGTGCGGAAGAGTTTGTAAATAAATACAAAGACAACGCCAACTCCATCATCGGCCACTTCGGCCTCGGCTTTTACTCGGCCTTCATGGTGTCGAGCAAAGTCGAGATACGCTCGCTCTCCTACAAGGAGGGTGCCGAAGCCGTGAGCTGGACATGCGACGGCTCGCCCGAATACACCATGGAGCCGTGCGACAAATCGACACGCGGCACCGAGATAACCCTCTGGATCGATGATGACAACAAGGAATATCTCGAGCAGGCACGCATCGACCTTCTGCTCAAGAAATATTGCCGTTTCCTCCCTGTACCCGTTGTCAGCGGCAAGGAGCAGGAGTGGAAGGACGGCAAATATGTCGACACCGACCGCGACAAAGTCATCAACGCCACCGAGCCTGCATGGACCAAAAAGCCATCTGAGCTCACCGACGAGGATTACCGCAACTTCTATCACGAGTTATATCCCGGACAGGAGGACCCGCTCTTCTGGATACACCTCAACGTCGACTATCCTTTCAACCTCACCGGCATACTCTACTTCCCCAAAATCAAAAGCAACCTCGACATACGCAAAGACCGCATCCAGCTCTACTGCAACCAGGTGTTTGTCACCGACTCGGTCGAAGGCGTTGTGCCCGAGTTCATGATGCTCCTGCAGGGAGTCATCGACTCGCCCGACATCCCCCTCAACGTATCCCGCTCCTATCTCCAGAGCGACCGCGCTGTCAAAAAAATATCGGGATATATAACCAAAAAGGTAGCTTCACGCCTCGAGGACCTCTTCAAAGCCGACCGTGCCGACTTCGAGTCAAAGTGGGACGACATCAAGATTTTCATCGAATACGGCATGCTCACCGACGAGAAATTCTGCGACGCCGCCCTCAAGTTCACACTCCTGCGCGACACCGAAGGCAAATATTTCACCCTTGAGGAATACCGCACCCTCGTCGAAGCCTCGCAGACCGACAAGGACGGCAACGTGGTCTACATCTACGCCACCGACCCCGTAGAGCAATACAGCTACATCGAGGCCGCCAACGCCAAGGGCTACAACGTCCTGCTCATGAACGGTCAGCTCGACGGCCACTTCCTGTCGATGCTTGAAAACAAGCTCGAGAAGACGACCTTCGTGCGTGTGGACAGCGACGTGGCCGACAACCTCGTGCCCAAGTCCGACAAAAAAGACTCCGGCCTGTCAGCCGACCAGATTTCACTCCTCACCACCATATTCCGCTCCCAGCTACCCAAGATCGAGAAGAGCGAGTTTATGGTCTCGTTTGAATCGCTCGACCCCGCAGCCAACCCCGTGCTCATAACCCAGAACGAGTATATGCGCCGCATGAAGGACATGGCCGCCACCCAGCCCGGCATGAGTTTCTATGCCGAACTGCCCGACAACTATAATCTCATCGTCAACACCTCGCAGCCTCTCGTGGCCCGCATACTTGGCGAGGCCGAAAAGGCTCTTGACGAAAAAATCTCGCCCTTGCGCGCCGCTGTCAACGCTGACAACGAGCAGCTCACAGCCGTCCGCGCCGAGGTCAAGGACAACAAGCCCACTCCCGAGCAGGACGCCCGCGAGAAGGAACTCATGGAGTCAGTCGAAAAATCGCGCAAAGAGCAGGAGAGCATCATCTCCGACTACGCGCACGGCATCCCGCAGGTCAAGCAGATGATTGACCTCGCCCTTCTCGGCAACGGTCTCCTCCAGGGTCGCGAACTCAGCGACTTCATCCGTCGCTCGGTCGAGATGCTCTGACCACGTAGCCAAGCATAGAAATAATCTCTTTGAAACCCACCTGTGTTTAATCTAATTAACACAGGTGGGCTTTATTTTTGCCCATGCCCGGATATATCTTTGCAGTGTCAACCCCATCACACCTCATCACACCTCATCCCCCCCTTTACACACCCCTCTTACTCACCAACCCAACTATCTATCCGCCATGTCAACACCCGTCTACATCTCTCCGCGCGTCATCGACACCGTCACTTCACTTCCCGTTGAAGACCGCATCCCCATCAGCAACGCGCTCAGCATGGAATTTATACTCGGCATAGACCCTACCGACACCCTCACACCCATGCAAGGCATGCTCTATGCCATGATAAAATTTTACGTCACACAAGACACCGAGCGCAACCGCGCCGCCACCTCATCGGCCGACCCCTCGTCATTCGAGCCATACCGCTGCGCCCTCGGCTGACAGGCCCGTGTAGACACACACCGCGTAGCGGTAGCCTTTCTCTCGGCCGACCTCCATACGGGGCTCATATGTGACTCCGAGCAGAAAAACCGCATCGATGCCGTCGCCGCTATCGTCCATCGCCTCACGCGGCGACACCTCGACAGGCACGGCATACACCGTGTAACGTCGCGCTCCGGCTGCCGGCCTCCACGACAACTCGCCGTCTCTTAAGCGCAGCCTCTCCACGCGTCCCGTCTCATCCTCAGACCCGTCAGCCACACACGGCGACAGCGACGGAAAGGCAAACGGCCCCCCGGCCAGCACCCCCTCCACCTTGGGCAGAAACTTCGCGCTATATATCATCGTGCCGAGATTACCGTCTACACTCACCCGCCTGTTACACTCTATCTGTCTCAGAAGGTCGGCACGGTGCTCGGCCAGACTCCCCTGTCCGATGCGCTCGAGCGTCACACACGGATACATATGCGAGCCATAGAGGTTGGCCGACACGTTCCACCACCGCGACAGAGGCTCATAGGGAGCCGTGACATGCGTCGTGGGCCAATAAATCTGAGGCGACACAAAATCGACCGTTCCCTGATACATCATCCCAAGCGGGTCGGAGTAAATCTCGCCATATTGCCAGTCGGCAGCCTTGACTCCGACACACACCTCGCCCCATTTGCCGCCCGAAGTGTCAGCCTTTCCGGCCACACCCGCAGGCGAGATGCCAAATCGGACATAAGGCTTCGTGTCGGCAATCATACACTTCACGTCGGCCACTGTCTTATGCACATTGGCCCTGCGCCAGTCACCGAAACTCATCCACGGAGCCTCCGACATGTACAGCCCATAGTCGGGCGCACTCTTGTCCTCGGGTATGCGGTTAGGATAGAAATAGTCGTCAAAAATCAGTCCGTCAATATCATAACCCTCAACAATCTCGCGGCATATATCCACCACATGTTGCCTCGCATCCTCGAGACCGGGATTAAACACCGTATACTTGCCGTGGGTCAGCAGCCATCCCCGCTTCTTCCACTCCCGGTCGGCCGGAGTGTCATAGTCTGTGCCCGACGACCATCTGAACGGATTGACCCACGCATAACACTCCAGTCCGCGGGCATGGCACTCTGCCACCACCCACTCCAGCGGATCCCATCCCGGGTCGGTACCGCGCCGTCCGCTCACAAACGAGCTCCACGGCTCTGTCTGCGAACGAAACATCACATCGGCCATCCCTCTCACCTGAAAACACACGGTCGTAAGATTGAGCCTCCGGCATCTGTCCAACAGTACACTCATCTCGCGCTGTTGCCGCTCACGCACAGTCGCGTCAGCACCCTGACACGAAGGCCAGTCTATGCCCCACACCGTGGCAACCCACACACCGCGCATCTCTCTCTTGGGCGACGAGGCCGACGCCCTGACACCGACAGCCACCAGCAACGCCGACAGCAACAACGCGCGCAGTGCGCGCAACGACCTATTCACACTAATTTCAAGCATAATCAATGCAAAATTAACACATTTTTCCACTGGCGTCTTTTAAAATCTGTTAATGCGAAATTATTAAACTCTGTATTCATGTTGGTTACGCGATTTTCAGGCCTGCAAACCTTGTCGCACTTTTCAAATGATTATATTGGGGTTGGAGCCTT
>RIBL01000051.1 GCA_003762875.1 Muribaculaceae bacterium Isolate-110 (HZI)
AATGAAAGAAACCAAGAAAACACTCCAAAATCAACTATAATTGTATCTAATTTTTTAAATTTGCATGTCCTATGAAACGGTGCACTTCTCAATTAGAATCTGGCGCACTTCTCGATTAAATTTTACAGATATACTATTTCAAGAGGAAGATGCACAAAGGCTGGATTAACATTATCAATCCGTTCCGAGGAACGATTGTATTGGGTACGCCGGGTTCGGGTAAGTCCTTCGGTATCATAGACCCGTTCATCAGACAGCACTCCGCAAAGGGCTTTGCCATGATGGTATATGACTACAAGTTCCCGACACTTGCCAAAACGCTTTTCTATCAGTTCTGCAAGAACAGGCATTATGGCAATCTTCCCGAGGGGTGCTGTTTCCGCATTGTGAATTTCACGGATGTCGAATATTCCAATCGTATCAATCCCATTCAACACAAATATATTCCCGACCTTGCCGCCGCCTCGGAGACTGCGGCCACTCTGCTCGCTTCCCTCAATAAAGGTGGCGGCGAGAAAAAGGGAGGCTCGGAGGCGTTCTTCACCAACTCTGCCGAGAACTTCCTTGCGGCGATCATCTATTTCTTCGTTAACTTTCACCCGACAGGTTTCCTCAAAGGAAAGAAGCTCAAACGCTTTATTCTCCATGAGGGAAAGAAACTCGAACTGGTTATAAGGAACTGGGATGACTACAATGCCATCGACGCTGACGGTAACGTGGTACTCGATTTCGTTGACCGTCTCGGCAAGGATGTATCCACCGACGAGGACAGGATGTTTGTTGACCTTAACAAGTTTTCCTACATTGACCGTGTAGGCAAACTCATACTTATCGACCGCTGCTGGTATGAGGACGAGAACGGCAACGAGGTGGAGCCGGACACTGTGACCGGAGAATATTCGGACATGCCTCATGTGCTGTCGTTCCTCGGACGCAAGTATTCGGAAGTGTTCGACATTCTTATGATGGACGATAAGATTGCCTCGCTGATGGCTCCCTTCAAGAGCGCATACGAGAACAAGGCGAACGACCAGCTTGAAGGTATGGTGGGCACACTGCGTGTCAACGCCGCACGCCTCGTTTCCCCGGAAGCCTATTGGGTATTCACGGGTGACGATTTTGATTTGAAGATTTCCGACCCTGCAAATCCGAGCTATCTCGTGATTGCCAACGACCCCGAGAAGGAACAGGTAATCGGTTCGCTCAACGCCCTTGTGCTCAACCGCCTCATTACCCGTGTAAACTCCAAGGGGAATATCCCGGTCAGCATTATCGTCGATGAGCTGCCTACGCTCTATTTCCATAAAATTGACCGACTTATAGGTACCGCCCGAAGCAATAAGGTTGCGGTAACTCTCGGTTTTCAGGAGCTTCCGCAGCTTGAAAGCGACTACGGTAAGGTGGGTATGCAGAAAATCATAACAACCTGCGGCAATATTTTCATGGGCGCTGCACGTAACAAGGAGACTCTGGAGTGGGCACAGAATGATGTGTTCGGTAAGGCAAAGCAGACTTCCACCTCAATAACCATCAATGATTCCAAGGTTTCGACCTCGATTTCAGAGAAGATGGATTACCTCGTTCCGGCAGCCAAGATTGCGGATATGGCTACCGGCTGGCTTGCAGGTCAGGCGGCACGCGATTTCACGGCAACCGATGACCGTATGCTGTCGCATTTCGACATAGAGCAGTCGGACGAGTTCAAGACCACCAAGTATTTCTGCAAGACGCATTTCGACATGGCCCGTATCAAGGAGGAGGAGAACAGGTATGTAGAGCTGCCTAAGATATACTCGTTTCAGGACCAGCGCGAGAAGGAGATTATGCTGAACCGTAATTTCAAGCGTGTCAATCAGGAGGTCGAGGACATGGTAAAGGAATTGCTCGGAATACAGTAACGGCAGCTATGGTGCCCGGCATGACTGTTCCAATTTCACTGCCTCTCTCCATGCGGTTGAGCGGCAGCGCTCTGAAGATACTGGCTGTAATCTCGATGATGGCCGACCACTGCGCGTATTTTCTGCTGGAGCATGACAACGCTCTGTATGAGCCGTTGCGTTGCTTCGGCAGGATTGCCTTCCCTGTTTTCGCTTTTCTGGTGGCTGAGGGCTTTGCGAACAGCCGTAACCGAATGAGATATTTCCTTATGCTTGTCGGTTTCGGTCTTGTCAGCGAGCTTCCATGGTATCTGCTAAATGGAGCGGACGGCTCTCATAATGTTATGTTCACACTCGCATTGGGGGTAGTGGCTCTCGCTATGTTCGACCGCCTGTGCGAACACGGGCCGATTGCGTTTTTGTCAGTGGTGCTGACGGCGACTGCGGCATGGTGGCTGGAAACGGATTATGACTGGAGAGGAGTTGTGATGATAGTTCTTTTCTATATCCTTCGTTTCCGTACTATCAGGCCGTGGCTCGAAAGACAACATATCTGTTTTCCCTCGCAGGCACTGTTGCAGATCATCTTCACCATCCCCCTTATGGCTCATTACGGGCTGACAGGCGCCATCCTTGCCGGAGCTGTCATTTTTCTATACGACGGCACTCGTGGATTTATCAGGGGCAAGACCGCCAAGTATGCTTTCTATGCCGTTTATCCTGTTCATCTGCTGCTTATTGCGGCATGTATATTATAAATTCAGCGGTCAGGTTCTCGCCTGACCACTGAACTTGTGGGGTTTCTTGTGGAGGTATTATCCTCTACCGGACACTTTCAACCTAATTTGTTCCGCAGTTTTTGTAATTCAGTGTTTACGAATCCGTATATTTCTTTTCCAAGTAGATACTGTTCAGTTGAGAATAATTCAGGATTCCCGTTGTCTTTCCGACTAAACACTTTTTCGGCATTCTCTATGGCATCCTTCAGTCTTGCCGGGTCCTTCTGATAGTCAAAGCCGCCGGCAATGCAATGGTTGACAAATGCCTTGACCGATGGATGTCTCTTTATATCCTCAATATCCGGTACAGTATCATACAGATGATAGTATAGCCATATTTCAAAGCAAGGATTACTTTGAGCCACACACCAGGCCGGATATGGCTTGACTTCATCATACTTGTCTGATATATGGCTGTTCTGGTACGCACAGAAATCCCGTAATGGCTGAATCTTGCCCTCATCTTCCCATGTGTCGGTATCTATGGCAAACCACACTTTGTCGTTTTGCATGAAATCCAGTGTATGAGTCCTTGTTTCGTCCAGTAGTTCACGATGTGCCAACTCCATAAGTTTCAACGGGTCAGTGCCTTCTTCCGGAGGTATCACTATAAGCTCAAGATTTGATGACAAACCCTCAAAGAATCCGAAATAGTTTTTCTCTGTCTCGGCACCTTCGCAGACTATATATATCTTACTGGCATTTCTTGAGGGGGCCTGCTTGCTGTAATCCTTACGACGTGTTATCATATTACCATTTCAGATCAGAGAGATTTGACAAAAACGGAATACCACCATATCGTCCGTTAAGATAGCCGTTCTCGATATTGGCAGTCTTGTGTATGTTGTAGTCGCTTAGGGGATAAAGCTGTGTTGACTGATTTACATCTTTTTGGGCAAACCATATCTCGTCAGGGCGGAAAATGGACTGGTCGAGCAGGCAGCTTTCATGGGTTGTGAAAATGATTTGTCCGCGTGCTTCCCGGTTTTCCGAGATTTTGCTCATAAGTGTTTTAATCATTATCGGATGTATGCTTCGCTCTATCTCGTCAACCACAAACACATTGTCCCCTTTAAGAACAGCATACAGCAATGGCATGTATTCTATGAGGCGCCTCGTTCCGTCCGATTCCATAGTCATGTTCATTTCCACATCACGCCCATTGGCATCGGCATGTATCGCCACGAGAGTTTTGAGATATGCAATGCCGTCTTCTACAACGATATTGGAAATCTCATCGTTTCGGGTTTCCATCAGCATCTGAGGCTTGCCCGGCTTTTCTTTTGCAGCTGCAAGTGCTTTCGATATGGCCGAGTTCCCACGTATCTCCTCTTCATTGATGACCTCTTTGCTGACAGTGAGCCTTGATATGCCGGTCTTCAGCTCGGGTATCACATTGTTCACAAGGTCTGCAAAGTCACTGTCTCCGTCAAGAACATGGGGAAGATAGCCGATACGCATTGCCGGAAGCACCACCTGAATATGTGTCAGCCAGTCAAAAGCGTCCTTGACCAGTGGCAGTTCCTCAGGGTAATAATGACCGAAAAAGGACAAGGCCGGCATATCCGGACGAATTATTCTGTTCATAGCGTCGAGGAAAACCTCTATGAAATCTACTTTGTCTCCCGGTTTCAAATATTCAGCCCGAACATTCACGTCATTATCTTTGCGACTGAATATAGGTATATCCTTATTTTTCTGACTGATCATCAGCTCTTCTTCTACAACCTCCTGTCTGTTGAAAACAATGTGATAGTAGAATATCCTGCCATTGGCGAAGAACTCAATCGCAAGCTCGGATGGTCTTGTCTTTCCCTGTTCGTCAAGACGGAAATACAGGTCATCCGTCAATGTCAGGTCTCCTAATTTTTCTGCACCCACCATAGATTTCAACAGTGAAATACATTTCAGAAGATTGCTTTTGCCGGCGCCGTTGGCTCCGTATATGGCACTCATCCGCAAGGCCGTGGCATGACTGCACGAAACCTTATGCCACTCGTGGCTGTGACTTTTGCTTGACGGAAAGGTGTTGAACTCCACCGCCTCTTTGAATGACATGATATTGTCTGCTGCGAATCGTAGTAACATAGTCAATGCGTTTATAATTCACGGCAAAGATAGTCATTTTAGCCTATTTATACAAATTTACAGCTTAAAAACGCTCCGATACCGTTAATATTTAACGGTATCGGAGTATGAATGGTTTATTATAGCTGTTTCAGCACCTTTATGACGGCGCGGATGTAGCCGGGGTCTTCGGCATAGCCGATTTTTTTGAGCCATAAAAGATAGTTGCCTCCCTTATAGCGGTACTGTACCTTGGTATAATAAGCCCGGACTGATTCAGTCCAATGATCGAACTCATAGTAATTGCCGGTCCGTGGATTTGTGAGACCGAACAGATTATGCTTGTTGCGGCATACCGGCGAACGGAACCAGCCGGTTTCAAGTATCGCCTGCGCCAATACGATTTTTGGATATTTGATGTTGTTGCGCTTTATCTCGGCAAGGAGATTTGGAATGGTAAGCTCAGGCAGTCTGTCAACCGTGTTTTCTTCGGATTTATGAGAGGCGAAAATGGTGACAGGATGTGCGTATGAGGCATTTTTATTGTTTGGCACGATTGGAAAGTCAGCTTTTTTCTCAGATGTTTCCGTCGATGTCGCTGCGTTCGTTGTCTGCTTATATTCAGCGATATATCTCTCTTTTGCGTTTTTTGCACCGTCAAAAGGCGTATCCTTGGTTATAGTGTGAAACTGCGCACTCGCAGGTAATGTGGCTAAAACGATACAGCCACATAGAACAAAACTGTTCGGAATTTCAAATTTAGCAATCATGTGGGAATAATTTTGATGCCGACAAGCGGTTAGACCGCAAATTTATCACCTCAAAAACGTGTAAATGGAAATCCCGAACAAAAAACAGCATGAAGTCCTCCCTTATGAAAAGCTGGCACTGCTCGGCATTGACCGCGACAGTGCGGATAAACTGCCGCAAGATATTAAACAGAAGCTACTTGGCGGGGAGGTGACGCCTTTATTGAACGTGTCAATAAAGGCTCACAATGGCACTACCATTGTAAAATTTAATCGAGAAGTGCGCCAGATTCTAATTGAGAAGTGCACCGTTTCATAGGACATGCAAATTTAAAAAATTAGATACAATTATAGTTGATTTTGGAGTGTTTTCTTGGTTTCTTTCATT
>RIBL01000052.1 GCA_003762875.1 Muribaculaceae bacterium Isolate-110 (HZI)
AATGAATTATCCAAATTTTCAATGTACTCTTTTGCGCTAAAAATCAATATTTTTAAGCACGTGTTTTTATTAATTTTTCAGGTGTTTTGAATGACGTTTTTTTTGGAACATCAAACTGAACACCCTATAAATTAAACATTTGAGTATAACATATATTAGAGTAGTCTATTTAGAAGCAATCCCCGACTGATGCCGAGGATTACAATTAGTAAGCCATAAGGATTTTCAGTTTATCGTTCAATGATTATAATTTAATTAGCTCAATCAGAATATGACCGTCTTCGTCTTTCAAAATCAAAGACAAATCATCTTTAATCTCATATGACTTGATACTCGGCAGATTGGATTTTATGCTTTCTTCGACGAGCATATATTCACATGCTTTCTCCGTGAAAGATACGTTAGAAAAGTTAAGTGTGGTTTTACCCATCTCATAATTACCTGATATTGTGTTGCAATCGGTGGTAAAGCAAAATACACCGGTATTATCTAACTGCAACACATAATTCTCGTTCTTATCGACTTGTGTAAGCCCATAAGATGATGTAGCAATACAATTATACTTTTCAAGCCTCCAATTCCCGTATATTGGAGAATCTGATTGGTCGTTGCATGAACCGAATAATACAGCGAATGCCAATGTTAGAACCGTGATAATGGTTGGTTTCATATTATTTCCGTTTTATGGTCTGGCTTTTTCGCTTTGCCATTTCTTCTGCATACGCCATTTCGCCGTGCTCTTTGATATAACGAATGCAGGCCGGACGGTCTGAGTTGAAAATCAGAGCGAATACCTTGCTTATAAAGTTGGAATAGGTTTTACACTCTCTTACGTCACACTCGCATTCGGCACAAGTATGGTAGCCTTTGCTTTTGCAACATTGGCGGATTTTACACCACGATGCTTTCTCATTGTCTATACATCCGGGGCATTTTCCTGACAAGAATTTTCTGCACGCTCCGCAATAAAGTCCACATGCTGATATTCTGTTTTTATCTGCTATTATCTTTTTCATTATTTTGAATGTTGCTTAAACGGTTATTTATCTCATTATACAGATTCCGTGCATCCTCACAAGAAATCATGTATTTCTTGCCGGATATAAGTGTTATACAAATCAATTCTTTGAGATTGGTGGCATATATAAAAAATTTACCAAGCTCTTTATTTTTATACCATCCATAAAAGCCAAACATTCCACCGCTGCCGCATACTTTCAAAAACCGAGTGCTTCCTAAATATATTTCAACTGATGCAATTTCGTTTAATGGAATATTCTTAGGGGTAAAAAATCTTCTAATGAGCAACTGATTTCTGGAAACATTGATTGATACCGGGCAGTAATATAGTCCCATGACAATCATTTCAATCAGTGCAATACCGCATACAATGCTAATGACGATATTGTTACGTTCGGCACCATTATACAAAGGCATAAATGCTGTCACAACAACCACAATCAAGATAATTGTAGTTGTCAGTATACAAAATCTGCTCCATTTACTTTTCTGATGATAATTCTCCATTTTCAAATGTATTATGTCGTTACATTTCCTTTTCTGCAATTACTTCATGTACAAACTCTCCTTCATACCAGATTGTAGCTGAAGAACCAATGAAACGAAGAAGCACAAAATTAGGGTCTGTCGGGCCTTGCGGATAATGGCGATACATCCATTCTTCCCACAGCTCTTTTCGTTTTTCATCGCCGCAGATGATTTCCACATAGCCGGTCATTACCATAGACCTGCCTTTCTCGAAATAGCAAAGCCCGGCTTTCGGATTCTCTCTGAACTGTGCAACTTTTACTGAATCTGCACCAGTTGAGACCCATACTTCATTGATTCCGGCAGAGTGAATTTTGCACATAGGTACAGGCCGGGGAAATCCGTCGCTGTCAATAGATGCAAGGATAAGGTCTTCGCATCGTTCAAGCATTTGGGCTATTCGTTGTTCTAATGATTGTTCCATATTTCTAAGTTCAAATAGTGCTATTATCCCTTATTCCGATACAGGAGATGCCGCACTGAAAAATACGGCACACTCCAAGTATCAGATTAAGTATTTGTGCTGATATTTTTATGTTGGTGGCAACTCTCAGAAATGACAGTTAAGCACCTGATTTATATCGGCTCATACAAATAGCGATGTAGAATAATGTTTGATTATATCGGCATGAACCGTATCCTTATTGTTTGTTGACAGAATAGTTGAACGCCAATGTATAGCTTGATTCCGCAGGCAGTCCGCCATTGAGACCGGGGTGGAATTTTGGAAGCATACGAGCCACACGCAGAGCTTCGGCATCCAGCACTTTGCCTGAGCTTTTTACAATTTTGGCATCTTTTACTACGCCGTCTTTAGCGATTGTGAGCTGAACCACTGCATCCATATCAAGAGTACCGTTGACGAATGCACCTTCAGGGAAAGATATATTCTTGTTGACAAATTCCGCCAACTTATCTTTGCCTCCGGGAAAGTTTGGAGCGGTCTCGGTCTTGATGAATGGCACAGCGTCTGCGCCATCAGCCTTTTCAGTTACCACCACGTCTGAATTTCTATCAGTCACACGGATGGAATCATCAGATTTTTCGCTAATTTTGTAGCGCAGATCCTCTACCGGCTGGGCGGCAGATGCTTCGTTGATTACTGCTGACACCGCAGGGGTTGTCAAACCGATTGACACGAGTGCCATAGCAGGCACCATGACGAGATAACGGATTCGTCCGCATCTTGTCTTCTTGCTTGATAACATCATAGTTATACGTTTTTTAAGTGAACTGTGATTAAGACAGTTGGATAGAGTCGCGAACCTTGTTCCAACTGTCTTCTTTATTAGAAACATTTGGTAATCTTCCCGGTTTATTCCAGATGCAAGCACACTGCTGTCAGCTTCGTATTCATGTAGTGTGTGAAGTTCATTGCGCAGAAGCCATATTGCAGGGCAATACCATGTCACAATTATTGCCGCTTGCATCAGTATCAGGTCAATCCAGTGATAACACTCAATATGAGCTTTCTCATGCTTTAATATCATTTCGCCGAATTCATACCAGTCTCGTCTGAGCATGATAATATAACCACACCATGCGAAAGGAGCCACACCGTTGTGTCTATGCAGAACTATTCTGCATCCATCGTGTGTGATATGCTGACCTTTTATGATGAAAAGAGCAAGTCTTGACAGCGATACAAGAAAATATATGAACATGGCAACGCCTCCAATAATATATAGCGTAGCAATATAATCCCATATTGGTGTAACTTTTTCAGAAACAGTATTTGCAATATAGAAAGTTTCTATCGGGTCAAGCACCACATCGGTATGATTTGCTGCAATGTCAACTACAAATCTTGGAGTGATAATGAAGACCGGCAGAATAAATGAGAATACCACACAGAATAACAGAAGTATCCGATTGATCCGGAAATACAATGTTTCGGCAAGGAGGCTCTTATAAACCACCCATACTACTGTCAGCAAGGTGCTTGCCAATAATGAATATGCCAGAAGGTTACCAATCATACGTCTTTTTTAATATCCTTGTTGCTTACTTGCAGTATTAAATCTTTAGCTTCGCTGTCACTATATCTCTCATACTTGATAAGAAAATTCACAACGTTATGAATTGAATTGTCGAAATACCGACGAATAACATTCTTCAGGTTATGACCGCAATAATCTTCACGCTCGATAATCGGAAAATACACAAACCCTATGCTGTCAGTCTTATGGTCGAGATATCCCTTTTGTTCAAGGAATTTTACGAATGTGGCAACCGTAGTACGGCTTGGTCGTGGCTCATCATGAAGAGCTACAACCTCCCGTACAGAGAGTGCGCCTCTATCCCAAAAGAAGTTCATGACTTCTTCCTCTCGTTCAGTAAGCGGTTTCATTGTAGTCCTGATTATTGATTGAATTACATACCTACACCTGAGCCGGAAGAGTTTGCAGACTTGCCTCCAATCATATCATTGTTCTCTATGGTTTTGGCTGTTTTCTTAACCGAAGTATTCAGCGAACCGAAACGATAAGCGACACTCAGTTTTAACATCCTCACATTGTGTTGATAGATGGAAGACAGACCTGTATAGCCGCCATTGACAATATGAGTGTTTATCTTCATGCCGGAATCGCCGATCGGTGTAAGACAGTTGAGGCTCACTGTAAGACGGTCTTCTTTCAAGAATGACCGCCGCAAAGTCGCGTTTACCATCAGAGAATATTTCAAAGGCACTTCCGTATATGAATATACGCCTGACGCCCCCATATCCATGTGCATTACCATAAGTTCTCCGGAAATGTTCCACGGCAGTTTTTGAGTAAGATTGGCATATATGGATTTTTTCCATCTTTTTAGATTCATGCCGTTTTGCTTATAGCTGTCATGGCTTACAGAAGCATTGAGCATCAGTCTGGTTTTAGAGCCGGGTGACCATTGAATAAACGAACTTAAAGACAACTGCCTTACTTGTCCTACATTGTCAAAAGTGCTTCGGATAAATCCGTTATTATCAACATAGTTTACAGCAGCAATACCATTATCTGCCCAATCAAAACCGGCGGTGGCATTGAATACTACCTTCTGCTTGATAAGCATATAGGTAAACCTCATAGCATTATTCCTGACACTGGATAGATCGGGGTTGCCGTATGACAACGTGGTCGGAGAGATGCTGACAGCCGGATTGAGATACGTGATTCCCGGTCGGTTTATTCTTGAAGAATAGTTCAGTGAAAAATTTGAAGCCATTGAGGCACGCCATGATATACCTGCGGATGGTACTATGTCATTGAAATCGCTTGAGAAGTCATCAGCAGAACCATCATGAAATTTTGCTTTCAAATTTGAATACTCGTATCTCACACCGGCACGGAATGACCACATCTTCACATTGGCACTATATTGAGCATAGAGCGCACCGATATTGGTTATATGGCTAAAATCGGTGTTATCTATGCGATAATCAACATAATCCCTAATGCCTTTGGAACTATTGTTGCGTAATATGTATTTGGAGCCAACTTCTACGGTATGTATTCTTCCAAAAGGACGTGTGTAATCAAACTGGAAAGTATGCTCGATAAAATCAGTCTTAGTATTGGAGAGGGCTTTTGTATAAGGTAGGGGAAAGTTGCTTAGCTCAGAATACTGTTGCCCTTCATCATCATTGCTATGGGTAGTTGAGACCAGATAACCGACACCGATTATTTCACCCGGTCTGCGTGTACTGTGCTGATAGTTCAGATTACCGTCAAGACTGAAGAATTTGCCTCTATCAGCTCCCGGATAACTTGATTGAGTATAACTGTATATATGCTTGCCAGTTCTGTCAAGCATACTTGCCGATGAACCAACCAATGACTTTATATCATAGATGAATCCGTTGAACTCGGCAGTGAAAAGATTAAGAGAGTCCAATTCGTAACTTGCCTCACCACCAAAGTAACTCATGTATCCATGACTTTTTCGCATACTTTTGGAGTTGAATACATTGCCTGATTCTATATAATTGTAAAATTTAATCGAGAAGTGCGCCAGATTCTAATTGAGAAGTGCACCGTTTCATAGGACATGCAAATTTAAAAAATTAGATACAATTATAGTTGATTTTGGAGTGTTTTCTTGGTTTCTTTCATT
>RIBL01000053.1 GCA_003762875.1 Muribaculaceae bacterium Isolate-110 (HZI)
ACCAATGCCTCCGCCGAAGCCTTCAACTCTAAAGTCAAGATCTTCCGCTCGCAAATGCGCGGTGTCCGAGATCGCGATTTCTTCATCTTCCGCCTGGTCAAACTATACGCCTGAATATTTAACACTTCGTTCTGCTCAATTTAACATATGCACCGGAATTTCGGCTTGAGCCCAAATTCAGTGTAAAATTTCTTGCTCCCTTTTTGCACACCGGATATTGCCATATATTGCGCCGATTTGGGGTAGGAGGCAAAAAGCAAAACCTCCGAAAATCGTTGATTTTCAGAGGTTTTCTTCGATTTGATAAATCTTATCGTGATCCGCCTGGAATCGGTATTTCTTAACGCCTTAACAATGATTATCAGAGACTTACGCTTAATCTATTTTTACTACTCACGTAGATATCACGTCTCAAAATCAATGTTCTTCCGTGGATTTCCATATCCAACGGTGCAAAGTTACAAACATTTCCCTAAACTGCCAAACAGTAGGCGTTTATATTTGAAATTTTTATCATTTCTTGTGATTTCTGCCTTTTCCGGCAAGTGTCCGGTGTTGGGTCCTGCATTTACAAGTATATCATTCTTTGGAATTGCATGGGCGATTTGATTTTATAGAATCTCCCTCTCTATAATTTGTAGTTTTGCTTGTGAGGGTTCTTCGTAAGCGTTGCAGGCAGCAAGGTAGTTTTTCAACTCTGTGAAGTCTGTGCCATAGAGGTTGTCGCTGAACTGGTGGAGCTTGGTCATTACGTTGATATACGCCATCGGGTCTTTGTGACGGGTAAGTTTGCGCAATGCCAGAATATAATCCTCGCGGAAAACTGTCGGCACGATTATACGCGACTGGTCAGCACGTACAAGTTCGGCATTCATCATCACACGGGCGACACGTCCATTACCATCATTGAACGGATGCACCTCGCTTATCATGAACATCATGAATATAGCACGGGCGAACGGGTCGGTCAATGCAGCATAATATTTGAAGCCTTGTGATAAAGTGCCTTTTACAAGCTGATAATCCACGAACTCTGTCATCCCGGCGCGATTGTTTTTTATTTTGAAAATACCGGGATTCATATGCGGTCGTCCTTCAAGCAGTATGCTGTGGCGGTGACTGAGAATTGCAAACAACTCCTTGGGTGATGTCGGTGTTTTCATCATCTCGGCGCGGTTTGACAGCACCTTGAATGTGCCGAGAATGTCATGCGAATCCTCATCACGTCGCGGCATAGGAATACCGGAGTCAACAATCGCCTTAGCCTCGTCCACCTCAAACTCCGTCCCCTCGATATAGTTGGAAAAATAACTCTCGAAGAATGAGAATAGGCGGAAGGATTCTTCATCGGTGTTGCGGTTGTTGCGGATAGCGAAATAACGGTCTTTAATTGCGTCAAACAGGACTTCAAACAGCTCCACTCTTGTTTTGTCGAAAGGATTGCCGGCGGCAAGAGCCTTCGCCGAGTCGGTTGACAGCACTTTCGAATCGTGTGTCGAAAGCAGTGCCGATATGATATTATTTATCTTGGCAAATTCGTTCTGCATACCCAATTCCTCGGCGACAGAGCTCAATTCATCTCGATACTCATTCAGGCGGTCTTCACCTCCCGTCAGCAGTATCTGTTCCAGCTTGTTTTCAATAACACTTGTTGGCAAAATACGCGACTCGTCGCCTGACTTTCTCGACACCTGCATATTCTCCAGCATATAGCGGTATTCGCCGGATATGTGCATACCCATAAACGGAATATCGCGTGAAGTCGCTTTCGGACCTTTGACAAAGTTAAGCGTGATACCCGGCAGGTCGGTCACTCGCCTTGTTGTGGAATTGGTGAGGAAGAAATCTCCCGTCGCTGTCGGGCGCATCTCCTTCGCGCTGCGATGGCTTATGAGAGCATCCGGATAACGATACACCAGAATATCCATAAGGTTACGGCGCACGATATTCTCCAGACTGTCTATTAGATTGGTTGTATAGATTCGTGGCGCGACCTTACGCAGCTCACCATTCTTTTCCTTCTTGCTGAGCACACGGGAAATATTCGGATCAGACGAACCGAATATAATCTCTTTTTGGGTGTCAACTTTAACTGCCATACAAAAAATCACGATTAAGAGAATACAAAGGTACAAATTTTTGCGATTATAACCGCGATTTCTACAAAAAACTGCGATTATGGACGACCTAAACGTTATTGGACGCCTTTTCCGCCTTTAACAGACGGTTTATTGTTGTGGCGACACATCCGTTAAGGAATTGCGTCACCTCCTTATCATCTTTGAGGTAGATTCTGAGGTCGTGAAGAAGTGCATCAAGTGCGTTCTTGCGTAGCTGTTTCAAATCTCCGTCAACCGGTATCTGCCGACAGGTCTGCCAATAATCCGTAACGAAGTTGACCATTATATCTTTCAGCAACTCTTTGACATCTTTCGGCTGTTTCTTGAAGCTTTGCCGGGCGACAAATTCCGTCTCACCCTCAAATATGGGGCACTCGTTGACAGTGTCATACTGCGGGCCATACTGAAGGTAATCCTCAAACATACCGTGATTGACTTCGACCTCGACATACTCGGTCGGAGGTTGCGGCTTATGTTTCTTTTTCTTTGCCATACACAATCCATTTAGTTGTAATGTAGCGCAAAGGCATCCTGATACGAAATTTCTGCGCGTGTCTGATGGTTCGCAATCCAAGCCTTTTCTTTATGGCTTGTCTCTGAGATTTCTCCGGCGTTCATGTCAGCGAACAATTTGCAGACAGTCTCAACCGTGGCTATTTCCTTTTCGTCCAAGGCCGAATAGTCCGCTTCGGCGTTAATCTCAAGCTGTATGCCGCTCTGTCCGCTCGGATAGACAAATTCCTCCATTGAGATACCGGACATAGTTCCATACACAGTGCCCCATGACTCCGGAACGGGGCCATATTGCAACGCTCGATATGACAGGCCGGTTATGCCATAGCCATGTCTTTTATAATGAATGAAATCGGCATAAAACATAAGTTTGTTCATTTTTGTGACAAATGTCGAGCCGATTTTGGAGATTAACAAATGTCCGACCGCTGCAACCTTTTCCATCGAGAGCGAGCGATAGCCACTGTAAACAGACGGTTGGTTTGTCATAGCGAAATCACCATTGGCGTCATCGACTTTCCTGCGGATACGGTTGTACTCCTGTTCCGTCATATCGGCTTTGGATGCCTCGATGAAGGACAAAAACACTGTTTTCTCCCTCGCTGCAATTATTGTGCGGGCATTGGAAATGCTTGGCACTTCACCGTCCTCATACATGCGATACTGATTTATGCCGAAACCGAGAATCTGTGCCATCTTCGCGGCTGAAATACCATAGTGCTTGCGTAGCCCGGCTATTTCATCCGGGAAAGGTATTCCATGCTTGGCACGATACTGGTTGTAAACCTGAAACAGATTGGCTTCGTCAAGTTCTGTAGTGGTCCACATTTCACCGTCCTCATCAATGATACCGGTATGTATATATGTAAACTCTTCCTTGCGGAAGGTTGCGGTTCTCTCTTCCTGAAAGAATTTCTCTCCACTTGACAATACATTACTTTCCATGAGCGTCATCTTTTAGAGAGTAAGACATCGGATGTTCGGCTTTGTGAAATGATATGCAGATAGTGTGTGAATTCGGTTTGCCGAGAGTAATCTTGATATACACTTCGTTTCCCCTGACATCCTTTCCAAATACCCACATTTCGCCTTGGCTGTTCAGCACATCCACGATGGGACCTTCGGAGTAATCATAGCAATCCAGCTGCATGATGATTTCCAGTCGCTGGCTTGGGGTTATTCCAAGTTCCAGCAGACTGTTCTGATTTTTTGACCTGTCATCACGAAAACGGATGCCGAAGATTTTAACCTTCAGGCTAAAATCTTCCAAGAATTTCTCGACTTGCTCCTTTGTTATCATATTGCAAAATTACGAACTATTTTCAAATAATACAACTTTACCGTTGTATTTGTTCGTTATACCGTACTAATTCCCCATGAAAACTATTTCCGGGACAATGCCGTCGGCGGTGTTTGGAGCGAGTCCGGCACTACCGCAGACCGCATTGTCCACGTATAAGAGCCGGCTGAACACCAAGTGAAGGATCGCCTGTGCAGGTTGCGCCACAAGTGTCGCTGTACCTGCTCCGTCTATTCCTTCGCTCCGTGTTCTTAACGCCCGCTCCACATCTGTACTACAGGTTTACACCTTATTATATTTAGAGAATTCCCATCTTAGTATGTCGGTCATTCAGTGTCTCCTTAAAGGCACTTGCGGCTCAATGTTTTCCCACGACAATCGCATATATCACAGTACGGAGAGTATATTCGCTCGGAATGGATAACGTGACGGAACGGGATATTCTTTGCCTTTCGGCTGAAAAAATCTCCAGACTTCCTGGTGGTCAGCTCGTATTTTTTAAGCCGTGAGGCGAACATCCCTCTGCTTCCGTCACGCCGTGGTGTTATCGAGCGAACATACTTCATACTGCGAAATAGACGCATTGAGGTTAAAAAAAATATCGCCTTATGACACTGAATAACCGACATATTAAAAAATCGAGCTTCACACCTTCGCCAGCTCATACCGCATTAAGACGGACTGCAAAGGTGGTGGCAATCATCATCGGAGCAGTGGTCGGGTTGGTGCTTATGGTGATACTCAAACCGATATGCCGAGGTATAGGCTGGGTTATATCCCTTATCTCCGCAGTGGTGATAATCTTTTGGTTACTTACACTTTAATACAATACTGATATGGCTACTATGAATTCCAAAGGAATAGGAGACTCCGCTTATAATAGACAAGCCGGAGCCAAATCCAACAACGCTGCAATCGCAGTTATGCAGCAGATGCTCCAAGAGCGTTGCATCGTAGAACCCACATTCGCTATCAAGATGGCGAACCCATCCAAGAGTATGGAAGGTGCAGTAAATCACCTTTGCAGGACTATCCAAAAGAGCGGTCTATGCGTCGTAGATGAGAAAACCGTTGAAAATATCCTCGTAGACTACTTTGATGAGGCGAATATCGAGGATGGCGGAACACCCATCAACTGCAACATCGTGGTATCCAAGCCGGAACTTACCGAGGAAGATAAAGCCGAACTCAAAGAGCAGGCTATGGAGCAGTTCAAGCAGGAACGACTCCGAGAACTCCGCAGACAATCTCAGCCGAAGGCTCAACCCAAACCGACCGCCACCGCTCCCAAAGCCGGAGCAGAGATTGACTCAATCCCCAACCTTTTTGATGAACTCTAAACACCCCAAGACAATGAAACCCCGTAACAAAAAACAACAGCATATAGTGGATTTGAGTGGGCGACTTCGCCCGCTCACCACTCCACAAATGAATTGGGCTCTCAACTCAACAATCAATCACTACGGATACCGCCTTAAATCCGGAATGTGTACCTGTATGAAATGCGGTCACGAGTGGTTGGAGAGTCGTAACGGAATGTGCCTATGTCCTGTAAAATTTAATCGAGAAGTGCGCCAGATTCTAATTGAGAAGTGCACCGTTTCATAGGACATGCAAATTTAAAAAATTAGATACAATTATAGTTGATTTTGGAGTGTTTTCTTGGTTTCTTTCATT
>RIBL01000054.1 GCA_003762875.1 Muribaculaceae bacterium Isolate-110 (HZI)
CTTTTGTATCTCCTCCCCGGGTATGGCGGGGTGCGGAGTGGGGATAAAAAAAGTCCGCCCGGATTCCTGTGAAGGAGTCCGGGCGGACGGAAGGGGCGGTTATCTACTTTCCCACTTTCGCAGTATCATCGACGTGGTGAGGTTTAACTTCTCTGTTCGGAATGGGAAGAGGTGGAGCCCTCACGCTATGGCCACCTTAAGCTTGTTCGCAGTCGCCGTCGGTCGATTCCCGACGCGCTGTATAAGGTTAAGAGAGTGTCCGGAAAGCGACAAATCATTCACTCAATGCAATAATCTACGTATCACTTCGTCGACCCAAGGCTTTCTTGAACGATTAGCCCGTATGGACTGCCTTGTAGCCAAGTCGCTATTTTGTAGCTTTTATCTTTTCATGTTTTAAGGGATGTCTCCCTAAGAAAGGGTTTGGGCGATTAGTATCGCTCGGCTGAACACATTGCTGTGCGTACACCTGCGACCTATCGACGTCATCGTCTTTGACGGCCCTTGTGTGGAGATCTTATCTTGAGGGGGGCTTCGTGCTTAGATGCTTTCAGCACTTATCCTGGCCCGACGCGGCTACCCGGCGGTGCACCTGGCGGTACAACCGGCTCACCGGTGGTCGGTCCGACACGGTCCTCTCGTACTAGTGTCGGGGCCTCGCAAATCTCCTACGCCCACAACAGATAGAGACCGAACTGTCTCACGACGTTCTGAACCCAGCTCGCGTGCCACTTTAATAGGCGAACAGCCTAACCCTTGGGACCTTCTCCAGCCCCGGGATGTGACGAGCCGACATCGAGGTGCCAAACCACTCCGTCGATATGAGCTCTTGGGAGGGATCAGCCTGTTATCCCCGGAGTACCTTTTATCCTTTGAGCGATGGCCCTTCCATGCGGAACCACCGGATCACTATGCTCTAGTTTCCTACCTGATCGACTTGTAGGTCTCCCAGTCAAGCGCGCTTGTGCCATTACACTCTACGGCCGGTTACCAATCGGCCTGAGCGCACCTTTAGAAGCCTCCGTTACGCTTTTGGAGGCGACCACCCCAGTCAAACTACCCACCAAGCAGTGTCCTCGCTCCTGCGAGTTAGAAACCAAACGTGCAAAGGTCAGTATTTCAACGTCGACTCCACGATGACTGGCGTCACCGCTTCGCTGTCTCCTGACTATCCTACACATCGCACGCCCGGTCCCAGTGCTAAGCTGCAGTAAAGGTTCACGGGGTCTTTTCGTCCCGTTGCGGGTAATCGGCATCTTCACCGATACTACAATTTCACCGAGCTCACGGTTGAGACAGTGTCCGGATCATTACACCATTCGTGCAGGTCGGAACTTACCCGACAAGGAATTTCGCTACCTTAGGACCGTTATAGTTACGGCCGCCGTTTACCGGGGCTTCAATTCAATGCTTCTCTTGCGATGACATCTCCTCTTAACCTTCCGGCACCGGGCAGGTGTCAGGCTGTATTCTTCATCTTTCAATTTTGCACAGCCCTGTGTTTTTGTTAAACAGTTGCCTGGACCTATTCTCTGCGCCCCTCCCAGGAGGAGGGGACCCCTTATCCCGAAGTTACGGGGTCAATTTGCCTAGTTCCTTAACCGTGAATCTCTCGAGCGCCTTGGTATGTTCTACCCGACCACCTGTGTCGGTTTAGGGTACGGGTCGATATGAGATATGCTTAGCGGATTTTCTCGGGAGCGGGATTACCTCCGCTGTCACCTTGCCCGGGGGCTCGGTGTACTGTCCCGGTTCAGCATCCCCTCCGGATTTGCCTGGAAGGAATATACCTACGCGGTTTAACGCACTATTCCGTCAGTGCGCGGGAGTGTCACTTCTCCGTCTCCACATCGCTCTCATACCGAGTAACGGAATGTTGACCGTTTCTTCCATCGGCTGCGCCTTGCGGCTGTGCCTTAGGTCCCGACTGACTCTGATCCGATTAGCGTTGATCAGAAACCCTTGGTCTTACGGCGGGGGAGTTTCTCGCTCCCCTTGTCGTTACTTATACCTACATTTGCTTTTCCGGGACCTCCAGAAAGGCTCGCGCCTTTCCTTCGACGGCTACCGGAATGCTCCCCTACCAATCATGCTCAAAGCATGATTCCACGTCTTCGGCACCGGACTTATGCCCGATTATTATCCATGCGGGACCACTCGACTAGTGAGCTGTTACGCACTCTTTAAATGAATGGCTGCTTCCAAGCCAACATCCTAGCTGTCCTTGCGGTCCCACCTCGTTATTGTCTTCAACTTAGCCCGGATTTGGGGGCCTTAGACGGTGGTCTGAGTTGTTCCTCTCTCGGACGCGGACCTTAGCACCCGCGCCCTCACTCCCGGGGACCGTGCCGTGGCATTCGGAGTTTGTCAGGACTTGATAGGCGGTGAAGCCCTCGCATCCTATCAGTCGCTCTACCTCCACGGTACTGTGCCCCGAGGCTGCACCTAAATGCATTTCGGGGAGTACGAGCTATCTCCAAGTTTGATTGGCCTTTCACTCCTACCCTCAGGTCATCCGAAAGCTTTTCAACGCTTACCGGTTCGGACCTCCAGTGAGTGTTACCTCACCTTCATCCTGCCCAAGGGTAGATCACTTGGTTTCGCGTCTGCCGACGGGGACTCTCATCGCCTTGTTCAGACTCGCTTTCGCTTCGGCTCCGGGTCTGAAACCCTTAGCCTCGCCGCCGCCGGCAACTCGTAGGTTCATTATGCAAAAGGCACGCCGTCACCACACGAAGTGGCTCCGACCGCTTGTAGGCACATGATTTCAGGGGCTGTTTCACTCCTCTGTTCGAGGTTCTTTTCACCTTTCCCTCACGGTACTGGTTCGCTATCGGTCTCTCGGTAGTATTTAGCCTTACGGGATGGTCCCCGCGGATTCGGCCAGGATTTCTCGTGTCCCGGCTTACTCAGGTGCCGTCTCTGTCAAGAATCCGTTTTCGCCTACGGGGCTGTCACCCGCTGCGGCTCCTCTTTCCAGAGGATTCGGCTAACTTTATCTTATCCATTTGTTGACGGTCCTACAACCCCGGTCGGTGCCGAAACACCGCCGGTTTGGGCTCTTGCGCGTTCGCTCGCCACTACTTGCGCAATCGTTGGTTTACTTTCTTTTCCTCCGGGTACTGAGATGTTTCAGTTCCCCGGGTTAGCTCCCTCCGTCAAGGAGGGTGGCACGGTCGCCCGTGTCGGGTTGCCCCATTCGGACATCTGCGGATCACAGGATATTTGCTCCTACCCGCAGCTTTTCGCAGCTTATCACGTCCTTCGTCGCCTCCGAGAGCCAAGGCATCCTTCATGTGCCCTTCTCTCCTTTCTTTATGACCTTTTTACTTGGTTACAATCGGTGTCACATACCTGACTTTTCGTCCGCCTTTGCTTCCGCTTCGACGGCCTCGAGCCTCAGTGATTCGTTTTTTTTATGATTGTTACTCGTTGTGTTTGATTTGCTTCACGTGATTCTATTTTTTGAAAAATCACGCTCGCTTTCCAGTATGTCAATGTCCTCTCTTAATGGTAGTCCCTGGCAGAGTTGAACTGCCGACCTCTACATTATCAGTGTAGCGCTCTAACCAACTGAGCTAAGGGACTCTCGGATCCCTCTCGGTGTAGGACTCGTGAACGAATCCGCCTCCCTGGGCGGGGATCGGTATGAGGTTGCAACAACAGTAGTCAAGTTTCTTCAATAGTTCGTCTGTCGCCGATATTTAAGACCGGGCGGGCAATCAAGCCCCCGGGGTCACTCGGGGAAGGAGGCAAAGCCTTCGGCTCCGCTCCAGAAAGGAGGTGTTCCAGCCGCACCTTCCGGTACGGCTACCTTGTTACGACTTAGCCCCAGTCACCGGTTTTACCTTAGGACGCTCCTTGCGGTTGCATACTTCAGGCACTCCCGGCTTCCATGGCTTGACGGGCGGTGTGTACAAGGCCCGGGAACGTATTCACCGCGCCATGGCTGATGCGCGATTACTAGCGAATCCAGCTTCACGGAGTCGGGTTGCAGACTCCGATCCGAACTGAGACAGGCTTTCGAGTTCCGCTCGGTGTCGCCACCTGGCTTCTCTCTGTACCTGCCATTGTAACACGTGTGTCGCCCCGGACGTAAGGGCCGTGCTGATTTGACGTCATCCCCGCCTTCCTCTCAGCTTGCGCCGGCAGTCTCGCCAGAGTCCCCAACTTGACTTGATGGTAACTGGCGATAGGGGTTGCGCTCGTTATGGCACTTAAGCCGACACCTCACGGCACGAGCTGACGACAACCATGCAGCACCTCGACACAGGCCCCGTAGGGCTACCTCCTTTCAAAAGTATTCCTGTGTCGTTTGAGCCCGGGTAAGGTTCCTCGCGTATCATCGAATTAAACCACATGTTCCTCCGCTTGTGCGGGCCCCCGTCAATTCCTTTGAGTTTCACCGTTGCCGGCGTACTCCCCAGGTGGAACACTTAACGCTTTCGCTGTACCACTCAGCCATCATTCTGGCCGAACAGTTAGTGTTCATCGTTTACTGCGTGGACTACCAGGGTATCTAATCCTGTTCGATACCCACGCTTTCGTGCATGAGCGTCAGTTGCGCGCCGGTATGCTGCCTTCGCAATCGGAGTTCTGCGTGATATCTATGCATTTCACCGCTACACCACGCATTCCGCATACTTCTCGCGCACTCAAGGGATGCAGTTTCAACGGCAGTACGGGGTTGAGCCCCGCAATTTGACCGCTGACTTGCACCTCCGCCTGCGCACCCTTTAAACCCAATAAATCCGGATAACGCTCGCATCCTCCGTATTACCGCGGCTGCTGGCACGGAGTTAGCCGATGCTTTTTCTTCGGGTACTCTCAATGAGTCACACGTGACTCGCTTTGCTCCCCGACAAAAGAGGTTTACAACCCGTAGGGCCGTCTTCCCTCACGCGACTTGGCTGGTTCAGCCTCTCGGCCATTGACCAATATTCCTCACTGCTGCCTCCCGTAGGAGTCTGGTCCGTGTCTCAGTACCAGTGTGGGGGACCTTCCTCTCAGAACCCCTACGCATCGTCGCCTCGGTGGGCCGTTACCCCGCCGACTAGCTAATGCGCCGCATGGCCATCCGCAGCCGATAAATCTTTAAACATCGGGAGATGCCTCCCAACGTTGTTACGCGGTATTAGACGGAATTTCTTCCGCTTATCCCCCTGCTGCGGGCAGGTTCCATACGTGTTACTCACCCGTGCGCCGGTCGCCGGCAGTAGTGCAAGCACTACCCCGCTGCCCCTCGACTTGCATGTGTTAAGCCTGTCGCTAGCGTTCATCCTGAGCCAGGATCAAACTCTCCGTTGTTGTTTATCTATTTCTATTTTCTTTCAAAAATCAAAATGCGACAAACAAAAAATTCATTTGTTGTTGCTTTCGC
>RIBL01000055.1 GCA_003762875.1 Muribaculaceae bacterium Isolate-110 (HZI)
CGAACTCGCACTCCTGCCCGGGATCATGCTCGCGCCTGACATAGACCTCCTTCTGCGGCCTGGTGCCCATGGTCGCACTGATGCGTCTGACATGATTGCACACACTCGGATAACTGAGCGTAAAGCCACGCTCCAGAAGCATCGTGTGGATGCTGCGACACGTCCACTGAAGCTTGCGCATGCCTGTGGCCCGACGCACACGATTGTCTTCAAGACAATTGCGGATAATCCCCTTGATTTCATCCGTCACCACCGGACATGTCCGCACCGGTGTGTTGAACTTAGGCTCCGAACCTAAAAGTGTTGCAAACGCCTTCATGTCGCAGACACCGTCGGCGTCCAGACACACACGCTCATACTCCCACACGATCTTGTCTACCGTGTGGCGGCTGATGTGCATCTCTCCCGCAATCTGGCGCTTCGACTGACCCTTGACATGATAACGTGTCAGGACCTCGTTTCTTTCTACCATAGTTTTCATTTTGTGGGACCGAGTTGATATTACTATAATATAACTCAAAATCCCCGGTTAAAATTCTCCTTTGAACCGGTGCACTTCTCGGTTAGATTTCATGGCGCACTTCTCGATTAAATTTTACACCTATATAATCATACACTGGGATAACAATCGTATAAAACAATATAAACGTAAAACTGCCGATTTGATAGGGCAACTGAAACAGTCCATTGAACAAAACGAATTATTGATAGTTTCTCGCAAGAAAGCTGTGCATACCATCACACATGAACTGCGTACCCCACTGACAGCAATTATAGGCTATGCCGGATTGATGGAAAAAGAGATTGATACGGATAAAATCGGTCAATATATCCATAACATCAGGCAATCCTCCGACCGTATGCGTGAAATGCTCAATACGCTGCTGAGCTTCTTCCGGCTGGATAACGGTAAAGAACAACCTGTTATTTCCGCTTGCAGGATTTCCACAATTATGCACATTCTTGAAACGGAGTTTGCGCCAATCGCAATGAATAAGGAACTGGTTTTTACTGTAACAAACGACACGGATGCTGTCGTCTTGACTGATAAAGAGCGTATTCTGCAAATCGGGAATAATCTTCTGTCAAATGCCATCAAGTTTACCGAGAGCGGCGGCGTATCCCTGACAACGGATTATGATGACGGTCTGCTGAAACTTATCGTCGAAGATACGGGTACGGGCATGACCGAAGAGGAACAGCGACGGGTATTCGGTGCGTTTGAACGTCTGTCAAATGCCGCCACAAAAGACGGTTTCGGACTGGGATTGTCCATCGTGCAACGTATCGTGGCAATGCTTGGTGGTGTAGTACGGCTGGAAAGTGAGAAAGGCAAAGGCAGCTGTTTCACTGTGGAAATCCCCATGCAGACAGCCGAGGAACAGCCGGAACAATCCCGTCAAGGATATGTCCGCCAAAATGAGGCATATCATGAGGTAATCGCCATTGATAATGACGCAGTGCTGCTCCTTATGCTGAAAGAAATGTATGCACAGGAAGGAATACATTGTGACACCTGCACCGATGCTGCGGAGCTGATAGAACTGATACGAAAAAAGGAATACAGCCTTCTTCTGACGGATCTGAATATGCCGGATATAAACGGTTTCGAGTTGTTGGAACTGTTGCGCACATCCAACGTTGGCAATTCAAGGGATATCCCGGTGGTGGTGACAACCGCTTCGGGCAGTTGCAGCAAGGAAGAACTTATGGATTGTGGTTTTACCGGTTGCCTGCTCAAACCGTTCTCCATATCGGAACTGATGGAGATTTCAGACAAATGCGCCATAAAAAGCAACCGGAATGAAAAGCCGGATCTCACCTCCCTGCTGTCATACGGCAATGAAGCCGTCATGCTGGAGAAACTGATAGCGGAAACAGAAAAGGAAATGCAGGCGGTCAGGGAGGCGGAACAACGGAAAGACCTTCAGGAACTGGACGCCCTGACACACCACTTGCGCAGCTCGTGGGAGATACTCCGTGCCGACCAGCCATTAAGGGAACTTTATAAACTGCTTCATGGGAGTACCGTTCCTGATCATGAAGCATTGAGTAATGCAGTGACAGCCGTGTTGGACATGGGTTCAGAGATCATCCGGCTGGCAAAAGAAGAAAGGAGAAAATATAATAATGGATAAAACAAGAATCATCGTGGTGGAGGACAACATCGTGTATTGCGAGTTTGTCTGTAACCTGCTGACGCGTGAGGGATTCCGCACCGTGCAGGCTTTCCACCTCTCGACTGCGAAGAAACTTGTGCAACAAGCAAAAGAAAACGACATAATAGTTTCAGACTTGCGTCTTCCCGACGGCGACGGCATCGACCTTTTGCGCTGGATGCGAAAGGATGGCATGATGCAACCGTTCATCATCATGACCGACTATGCCGAAGTGCATACGGCAGTAGAAAGCATGAAACTCGGTTCGCTGGACTACATACCCAAGCAGCTTGTGGAGGACAAACTCGTCCCTCTGCTCCGCAGCATATTGAAGGAACGACACGCAGGACGAAGCCGTATGCCCGTCTTTGCCCGTGACGGCTCGGCGTTTCAAGCCATCATGAAGCGGATAAGGCTGGTAGCCCCCACAGATATGAGCGTGCTGATATTCGGGGAGAACGGCACGGGCAAGGAGCATATCGCCCACCTGCTGCACGATAAGGGCAAGCGGGCAGGAAAGCCGTTTGTGGCTGTGGACTGCGGTTCGCTCACCAAAGAGCTTGCACCGTCGGCTTTCTTCGGACACGTCAGAGGGGCGTTCACGGGTGCGGACAATGCCAAGAAAGGTTATTTCCATGAGGCGGAAGGCGGCACGCTGTTCTTGGACGAAGTGGGCAACCTCGCACCGGAAACCCAGCAAATGCTTCTGCGCGCCATACAGGAGCGGCGATACCGCCCGGTAGGTGACAAATCTGACCGTAGTTTCAATGTCCGCATCATCGCCGCCACCAACGAGGATCTGGAGAAGGCGGTCCATGAAAAGCGTTTCCGGCAGGACTTGTTGTACCGTCTACATGACTTCGAGATAACCGTCCCGCCGTTGCGCGACTGTCAGGAGGACATCATGCCGTTGGCGGAATTCTTCCGTGAAATTGCGAACCGGGAACTGGAATGCGATGTCATCGGCTTTGACGGAGAAGCCCGCAAGACATTGCTGACCCATGCGTGGCCGGGCAATGTCCGTGAGCTTCGTCAGAAAATCATGGGCGCGGTGTTGCAGGCACAGACCGGGCTTGTAACGAAAGAGCATCTGGAACTTGCCGTTACGAAACCAACATCACCCATCAGCTTCGCCCTGCGCAGCGATGCGGAAGACAAGGAGCGTGTCTTACGCGCGTTGAAGCAGGCGAACGGTAACCGCAAGGTTGCCGCAGAACTGCTCGGGATAGGACGTACGACGCTGTACAACAAACTGGAAGAATATGGATTGAAGTATAAATTTCAGCAATCATAGTCCATAATTCGCTGAATTTAGTTACCCACAAAAGTATGTTTTTTCAAAAAATAGTATTATATTTGCATTTAGAAAAAGTGTTCTTTTGATTTAATGCAAAACGAGGTAAAATACAGAACTTCGCTTGTTTCTAAATCGTTACCCATCAAGAAACAAATCTTTGCAAACTATTCAAATTCAGCGATAAAGACAATTCGTAATGTCTTGCGATATGCGTCGTCAGGTGCTTGCCGATTTTAGCAAGGTCAGCTATTTCGGCAAGGTACGAGTTCATGCGCTGGTTGGATATTACCGGTATTACGAGGTTCTTCGCCACCACTTTCGGGTGGTTGCGGTATTTCTCGGCAATCCTTTTCGGAATGTCAAGCAGGGGTATGGTGCTGACCTCACCGGTCTTCTGGCGCGCCTTGCGTATCCATTCCTCGCCGTTCTCATCTTTTATTATATGGTCGCGCGTAAGAGTGGATATGTCAGCGAAGGCAAGTCCGCAGAAGCAGCAGAACACGAATGTGTCACGCACGAGGTCAAGACGGGGGAGTGTCGTAAGGTCGAGCTTCATTATCGCTTTCAGCTCGTTTTCGCTCAGAAATTCCCTGTCAGACTTTGTGCGGGTATAACGCTTGCCGATAAACGGGTCGTCATCAATCCATTTGTTGGCGATACCGACCCTCACGACATTCTTCAGATAGCGGATATACTTCACGGCGGCATTGTTGGCGCACATTTTTCTTACACGCAGGAAATGCTCGAAGTCATCCACCATTCCCGATGTAAGGTTCTTCATCGGAATGTCGGACACATTCTCTTTCATCATCAGAAATTCTGACAGATACTTCTCGCAGCGTTCCCAGCGAAGCACGGTAGCCTTGCAGATGTCGCCGCGCTCATACTGTTCCCTCACTTTCACGTTAACCTCCCGGAAAGCCTCGCAAAGCATCTTGGGCTTTTCGAGCTTGCCGAGGAACGCTCGTTTAAGCACATCCGGATTTATCGGCTCGTCACGCAGAACGAGCCGGTTGTGGATTTCGCAGATCTTGGTGCGCACCGTGTCAAGATAGCGGTTAAGCTCAAGGTCTTTCTTTGTCTTGCCTTTTGACTGACCTTTCGCGGCATTCCAGTCATCGGGTCTGACAGTGCGGTTGACATATATTTCAGCACGCTGTCCGTTCATCGTGATACGGAGGGTTATCGGCAGTTCACCCTCCTTGTTGGCTCTTTTCCTCGCGATGAAGTTCAAGGAAAAGTAGCTTTCATTGGATAGTTTCATTTTGTCTTGTGGCTTTAATGGTATCTTAAAGATACGCAAATTTTTTCAGTTTTACAATCTGTAAATACCAGAAGACATCAGAAAAATTGGGTGTAAAGAGGGAGCAAAATCACATTTTTCTATGGTTTTCGCTGATTTGCTCCCCGATTTGCTCCCTTTTTTAACAATTATTCAAATGGAATATTCTTAAAAAAAAAAGTGCAGACAGGTGGTTGACAAGCCGGATTCAGAGTTTGGCATACTTTGATAAAAGTGCCGTAATGTCTGCATACTGTTCCCTCGGAAGCTCTCTCAGGGAGCAGGAGAAATGTAGTCGCAATCAGTGCAAAATATTGAAATGCAACCAACTAACCCCTAAAAAGGGAGCAAATTCAGGCTCAAGCCGAAAACCCAGTGCATGAATTTAGAGAAAAGTGTTAAATTTGTGGCATGAAAACCGCAGATGCAATATGGATGTGTCTTCCCGAAGGCATGGATGAACTCTTCGAGATGGTGCGCTTC
>RIBL01000056.1 GCA_003762875.1 Muribaculaceae bacterium Isolate-110 (HZI)
GACTACTTTTGGGCATAGTTTAGAAAATGTTTTGGCGAACACAAACTAAACTAAAAGGACTGACTCCTGCAATAGGTGCCAGTCCTAATTTTGTTTTGCCTCAAAAAGTTTTATCGGACAGCAATAAATTTGTATAGCGAACGGCAGAACGCACGTTGTCCGTCGTTGAGCAGCGCATTGTACCGTGACGGATAGTAATATCCGTAAAAGGTCATTCGGATTCCGTGCGACTTGAACGGCTTGAGCGGCTGGCGATCCTCGTACCGTTCCGGATGCGTACAGCATAACATCCGGCAAGCCTCCCTGTGTCCGGCCATCACCGCCATACGGCAGTAACGGTCGCGCTCCTCCTCTTTGTCGGCCATCCTTGCGGCGGCAAACGCCGCCTCACCGGTTTTCCGTCGCCAATAGCCGATGATGCTCCACAGCACACCGGCCACGCAAAGCAGGAGCAGGAACACAAGCCTCTCGTTCATCCCCCTTAAAACAGCTTTTTTATATCCATCGAGAAAAATTCCTCTGCTCCGATACCGCCGTCACCGATAATGAACGACTTTTGCGGCTTGAAAAGCTCTCTGAACTTTTCAAGTCCCTCCGTCCTCTTTTCGGCATTGCTCTTGACCTCGATGGCTACCACCGAACCCTTCTTGCGGAGAATGAAATCCACTTCGTCATTGCGCTCACGCCAGTAGAACACCTCGAAACGATGCACGAACGACTGACTTATCAGATAAGCACCTATTCCCGATTCAAAGATATGTCCCCACGCCTTACGGTCGGTAATGGCTTGCTCGAACGTGAGCGGACTGTACACCGTTTTCAGGGCGTTGTTGTAAACCTGCAATTTCGGTATGCTCGCCTTCCGCCGTGCCGTGTCTATGCTGTACTTCTGAAGTCCGCCAAGCAGACCGCTGTCATTCAGCAGATTGATGTATCCGGCCAGAGTCGCCGTATTTCCTGCGTCCTGCAATGCACCGAGCATCTTGTTCAGGGACAGCAGGCTTCCCGAGTAGGCCGCACCTAACTCGAATGTCTGACGCAGCAACGCCGGTTTGCTGATGGGCGTGTCCATTAATATATCCTTGTTGATGGTGGCCTCGATAATCGACGACTGGATATATTGCTGGAAACGGTCGGTATCGTCAATCAATGAGGCCGCGCCGGGATAACCGCCATAGTATAGGTATTGGTCAAGCGAGAATCCGAAGCATTCTTTCATTTCCCCATAGCTCCAATGGCTCATGCGTATCTGCTCGAACCGCCCGGCAAGCGATTCCGACAGGCCCTTTTCCAACAGGACACGGCTGCTTCCTAAAAGCAGCACCTTGATGTCGCGGTCGTGGAACGTGTCGTCGTCCCACTCTTTTTTTACCACTTCGCTCCAGTTGGATATTTTCTGTATCTCATCGACGACAAGGATAACGCTGTCCCATCCGTTGCTCTCTTTCAGGCTGCGGACTGCCGCCCAGCAGTTCGATATCCATGCGCTGTTCGTTGCCGGAACATTGTCGGCCGAATAGAACTGGTACGGAGCGTCCAGATCTTTCAGCACTTGCTTCACAACGGTGGATTTACCGATCTGACGTGCCCCCATTACTACCTGAATGAACCGTCTTTGCTCTTTTAGTCTGTTTATAATCGTCTGATATTCCGCTCTTTTATACATACTATTACATTTTACGCAGTGGACTGCTTATTTTTACGCAGTGCAAATATAATAAATTTATCCGAGACCGGACAATACATTTCCGATTCTATTAATCATCCGTCATTTTTATATGCTAATCTCTGTTCGGCAGGTCTGCTTTCTCTTTTCGTCGGCGAATTTAGGACGAAGCGCATAATCGCCAAACCCCATTTCATTCGGATAACGAAAACAGACTGTTGCACGGTCGGTTTTCTATCCGGATTTGTCTTATGATGCCGTGGCTTCTTCCTCTGGTTGCCTCAAAAAAGAGAGTACAGCCCTGCGGCACGAAAGCAGGGAAATAAAAAAATAAAGTTTAACGATAAGCAACGAAAATGAAAGAGGAAATCAAACAAAACGGTAGAACGGTGTTGTCGGGCACTGACGGATTTTCAATACCGATGTTTTTCAACAACTTGTGTGGGAAGAACTTTTCAGGCACAGAGTATCAGGAGTATATACGGAATATAGCTCTTGGAGAAATGGGCTTCAAGCCGGGAGAAATCGCGTTATACCGCGACGGGAAACAGGTCGGAACAGGCACGATTCCGGAACTCTGAACCGAGAAACAGAAAGATTGAAAACTTGATACTTGATAGATATGGAAACAGTTACCATTCATCCGGCGGAAGCCTATCTGCGCAACGAACAGAACCCTGCTTATCTGTATGTAAGGATTGCCGGCAAACGTAGGCGTCTGTTTATCAACCGTGACCAAAACGTCATTGGAATCATCGCACCGAGAAAACGAAGAAGGGGGTATATCTTCATCGATTGGGCGAGTATCGAGAAAATATATTATCCGTCCGATAGGCTGAAAGTGGATGCGGACAGGAAACTTATTCTGAAGTACCAGAAACTTGCACGGCTTGCCACACATACAAATGACTGGCTTCGGGAGATTGCCAATGCGGATTTGGATAAGTCCCTTTATGAGAACCACATCACAACCGGAACACGCATCGACGGCAAATGTATCAGGCTCTCTACAATCGAAAAGTATTGCAGCAGGACACAAATGCACCTCTTCAGGGAGGCAATGAAGAACAAAACAAGTTTTTACTCATACCGCTTTAGATTCTGTGGCTATGACGGCACGCTGTGGTGTCAACCGCAAGAGAATGGCGACATGATGGCTGGCTTCAATAAGGAATACAGGAATTGCGGAAACGGCTACTATTATCTGCTTATCAATGACGAATGGATGATAGGTTGCGACGTTGACTGACAGTCGCATCCCAAACAGCAATCCGTGTCAGGCAAAGGCTTGACGCGGATTGTTGTTCCATTCTGCCGGTACTCCCTTTTATATCATCTGTCGCTCCCTCCTGGTTATAAATAACACCCTTCCTCTTATAACCTGCCTCCGGCATAGCGCGTCCGGTTTGCCTCAAGAGGCTGGCGGCATTTTGTGTAACACGTTACATAAAGTGCCGCAAGCCACTTTTGCAAAAGGACGGACACGGACAGACTTGAAGTTACTGACGGCGATATGAATATTGCCGTCAGTAGTTCCAAGACAGTCCGTCGGGAAGTCCGTCCCGGCCGGCCGCTTCACCTTTTTACCGATCCTCACCTCCCTTTTCTATCTATTTCCGTTTACCGCTTTTTCGTGTCGTACAACCTGCCGTGGGTTGAATTTTTCCGCAAAGGTAACCGGCTGTCACAATCTTGCCAATGCCGGCTTTCTGCCGCGAGTGAGGCGTAAAAATCTTCCTCTCCGTTGTCGAGCGTATTTTTCCGCTTCAGCATTGTCCGATTGCTCCTGCCACCTCTGGATGCAGAAAAAATCATCCCGGCGGTCGAACAGACCGAACAGAGGGAAACAAACAAAACAAGATTAAATATGAGTTACGACAAATTGAAATCACTGGTGGCAAATGTGGAAGCCATTGAAACTGCAATGAAAATCAGGTTGCAGGGCAGAAACGCTACCCAAGAGGAAAAAGCCGTGTTGGCAAGGTATTCGGGTTTCGGCGGCATCAAGGAAGTGCTGAATATCGGCACAGATCGACCCATTGGCGGCAACATGGACGAACCAATCCGCAGGTTGCAGGAACTTATTGACGAATATCCCGGTTTCACGGAAGCGATGCGGAACGCGGTTATCGAAAACATCAAGGCATCCGTACTCACGGCGTTTTATACCCCTAAATTCATAGTCGATGCAGTGGCAAATCAGATACACGCCACATTCCGGCAAAACGGCCTGCAAATGCGCTCGTTCCTCGAACCGTCAGCAGGTATCGGCGGTTTTCTGCCTGTCGCCATGTCTGACACATATAGCTATGCAATTGAGAAAGACCATATTTCGGGACTGATACTCTCGTTGTTACAGGACGATGCGACAACAGGCACAGGCGGTTTTGAGGAAATCGGAGATATGGATTTTGAACATACGAAATTCGATGTCATAGCCTCAAACATCCCATTCGGAAATTTCCGTGTGTTCGATGCGGAGCTGTGGAAGAAAGGCGGCGTATATGAACAGGCAACCAAGACCATACACAACTACTTCTTTGTAAAGTCTATGGATTTGCTCAACGAGGGCGGCATACTCGCATTTGTCACATCAAGGGGTATAGCCGACACTCCCGGCAATAAGTTCGTGCGTAAATATCTCGTGAGCAGTGCCGACCTGATTAGCGCAATCCGTTTGCCCGACACGCTTTTCATGCAGACAAGCGGCATAGATGTAGGCAGTGACCTGTTGGTATTCCAGAAGAATACACGCAAGACTATGCTGTCACAGCGCGAACAGGCATTTCTGCAGGTCAGCAAGGAAATGGTGGATATGACAGGAACGACAACCGAATACACCAACAGATTTTTCACATTGCCAAAAACCACACTTGCCACCAACAGTCGCATAGTTACCAACCAGTACGGCAAGTATGTACGCAAATATCAATGGATGGGCGATGAAAACGCCATGTCTCAATATCTTTCCGCATTACTCAAATATGATTTTGACCGCTATTTCCGCAAAGGGCTTTTCATGGGCGGCGAAGCTCCGGCGCAGATGTCGCTTTTCGGAAGTGCTGCTATCGAAGCTGCCGACAGGGGCAGACGTGCCTACACGGACGAGCCGGAGGCATGGATGAAAGAGGGCGCATTGGTGATGTTCGAGGGGCAGGTGGGTGTTATCCGCTTCCGCAAGTCAAGCCATTATGAAGATGTTGCCGTCGATTTCGTGCCTGTGGACGAGGGCAAGGTAAACACGGACAGGGCTAACGACTATTTCCCCATCCGCAAGGCATATTTTGAACTGTCTGTCAAAGAGCGTGAGGTGTAAAATTTAATCGAGAAGTGCGCCAGATTCTAATTGAGAAGTGCACCGTTTCATAGGACATGCAAATTTAAAAAATTAGATACAATTATAGTTGATTTTGGAGTGTTTTCTTGGTTTCTTTCATT
>RIBL01000057.1 GCA_003762875.1 Muribaculaceae bacterium Isolate-110 (HZI)
AGCGCCTCCCGAACCGTCACTGTTTGACTGAGGGGGCTTGTAAAGTAAAAAAGAAGACTCGAACACCGTAAAATCAGCGTTCGAGCCATACTTTATTGCGCTATTTGAGTTTTATCGGACAGCAATAATACAAATTCAAGGAGGGAGAGATACACGGTATCGAGTTCTTCAAGGCGTGCATGACCGCCCTGCAAGCGGACGGAAAACCCTATCATGTGATGTTCATGCCATGCAGCGACGAGTTCAAGTATGCCCGGCGTTTCAAACGGCTCGACTGGTATATCGCCACACACCGGCCGGAGCTGACATCGGGGCTGTACGATGTGGATGTGTTCGAACCTCGCGAGAGCCTGCATGAAGCCAAAGGGGGCGAGAACCGCATATTGGAGCGCAACTACCGCATCATACGAAATATCAAAGGGAAAGAGATTATCATCATCGACGACGTGATGACGACCGGGCAGAGCGTAGCCGATTATAAAGAGGAAATAGAACGGTGCGGCGGCAAGGTGGTGGCAGCCATTTTCTATGGCAAGACAATCACGATGCCCCCTCTACCGCTTATCAGAATGTCGGTATGGGGAAGCCATATCGTGCAAGCGGCCAAAACGCGTGCAAAATAGTCCGGGAAGATGCTTTCAATCATAACGCCGCCAGTGCATCCACGCACTCCTGCCGTGTGGCTCTGATATAATCGAGCAAGACAGAAGGGTTCACATTCTTGCCATCCAGTTTACAGGTGATATGCAGATGTTCGCCGGTACTTCGTCCTGTCGAGCCGGTTATCCCGATCACATCACGCGGATGCACCCTTGTGCCCTTAGCAACCAGCACCCGGGAAAGGTGGCAATAGCTGATGATATAATTGCCGTGCCGCATGGTGACATACTTGCCGGAGGTCTTATCCTGCCCCACCTTCACAACCACCCCCTCCATCATCGCCAACGCCTTATTGCCGCGAGCATGTAAGTCGATACCCCCATGAAACCGTTTCTTACCGGTGAACGGATCTCTGCGATAACCGTAAGGGGAAGTGACCTTGATAACCGGAAGCGGATATGAGACGCTGAGATAACGGTCAATCCATTGTTTTTTATGAGCATCGGAAGGTGTCGCCTCGGCGACAACCTCCCCGGATGCGTCCTGTGCAGGAGCCATACTTTCGGGTGTAGGCTCCTGACTTTTCATATCCATACGCAAGGCTTCCACCTTGTAGCGTACCGGTATCGGTGCAATCGTGTTGAATTGCGCGTGAAGGGGCGTAGCACAGAGCGAAAATCCCGACACGACTGTAAGTAAAATCTTTCTCATACGGCAAAATTAGCATCTCTCCGACGAAGCGCGGCAGAATCGGGAGTGTTTTGCTTTAAAAATATGATTTTTTATATATTTGAGTATGATTCTTCGGTGAAAATCATACTCAAATCATAAAAATAATGTAATATATACATTTGTGTAACACGATATTTTGTTTCTTAATAGAAAATCACCCTACCTTTGTAGAGTATAATTTTTATAATATGAAACAAAGTATGAAAAAGGAGCAATTTGAGTTCGATGAACTACCGTTTTCGACACTGGAACGGTTCGGTCTCACTCGTGAGATGGTAGAGGATCTGCCGATGAACGTGCTGGACGAAATCTGCAACGGCCGACATTTGCCGGTGCTTCCTGTGCGTGTCACAGACGAAAGCGGCGCACAAATAGAGAGCCGTACCCGGTTCTCGTTTGTCCGCAAGGATAACGGATCGGTGGATGTGGTCTTTTATCCGGCCCTGAAATCCTCACCGCTGGAACGCTATGACGAAGCGCAGCAGAAGCAATTACTTGACGGCAAGGCAATCATCGCGGATGTGGAACTGGCCGACGGCAGGAAAAGCAAAGCATTCGTGCAGATAGACCCGGGCACAAAGCAGGTGATGTATGTCCCTACCCCCATTATCGGGCGTAACCTGCAGGTCTTGTCCGAGGAACTGCACCTTGACGCAACGGAAGTCAGAAGCATACAGCAAGGCAACCTGCAAACGCTGGTCGTGGATAACGATCCTGTCACAGTAGGAATCGACCTGAATGCCAAGACCGGAATACGCCTGTGTCCGGGTGACGAACGTAAATGGCGCGAGCAATCCAAACGCGAGTGGGACAAATACACCTTCGGGTGCTATGGGTGCTGGGTCATGGACGACGACGGCAACCTCGATTATGTTCCGGAGGAGGACTACTCGGAGGAACTGTGGAACGAGCAGAAGAAGAGCGGCGAGCGCAACCGCGCGTCAGCCCTTCACAAATAAGACAACCAACCTGTAAGATTATGGCACATAACGAATTTTATCCGGAAGATGTACTCATAGAGAGAATGCAGAGCGGCGAATACGGATGGCTCGATTACGTCAATCATTTCTCAGCCGAATGGAAAGAGGAATATGCACGTTACTGCGAGGCGAAAGGACTCGTTGCCGGCAATGATTCCGCCGCCGAATTTGTCCGCTACAAGGACGAACAACTGGAGACGGCTATGGAGCGCGGTGACGCATAATAAAAAAACAATCATCCTATCAGACTATGGCGATACGAACGAATACGAATCCCCGGCAAATGGACTTGCAGCCCGAAATGCGCAATATGCTTATGCGCAACGGGCTACAAGCCCATATTGCGCTTGACGGCACAGGGTATCGGCTAATCGTGCAGGGACATGATTCTCCCTTGCTGGTTTATCCGATAACCGAGCGTCAGATGTTGGCTCTGACGGACTGGGGAACGAACACGGCCAACAAAAAAGCCTATAACGTGCTTACGAGCATTGTGGCAAAAGATTTTTATATGCCCAAGAACTTCGTACACGCCCGGAATGCCAACGGCCGTGTGGCTATGGGGCTGCACGGCTACCGTATCGGTATCGGCGAATACGGACGTGTGGGGCGCATGGGTATGCCACCTCCGTTTCTGGGCTGGACGCCACGCAACCAATGGGGCTTCCATCTCCGCAGGGTCGGAGGACAGCTTTTCTTTCCGGGGCCATCCATAGTCCCCGAACGACCGGACGAACGTATGAAACCGGGAGAGATGCAATCGGGCGGCTACGGATTCTATTACAAAGGAGGCCAACAGGCGCAACCGATTCAACAGAGGGATGTGCTGGAGGGATTGCAGGCAGTCATCACACCGATGGTCAGCCGTCCGCGCAGTCAGGAACCGGCACATCCCTACAAGGAGCTGATTGGCTCGCCGGTCTATTTCTCGAACGAGAAATGGCAGGAGTGCCTTGCATCCCACGGCCTTATCATCGACACGGAGGCCCGGACGCTTACCGTGCAATCGGAAAAGGCTTCGGCCGATATGGTGTATGACCTGAGAGACGACGAGATTGCCGTGCTGACCTCCAACTCCATAGAGGAACAGCCACTCGAAAAACGGCTGGAAGTGCTGAACAAGGTTATCGGGGAGGACTTCTCGGAGAAAGTGACGACGGACGCGCTCAACAGTGAGCAGCGTATCGCCATCGCCCTGCATCCCGAGGTACAACAGGAGTTGGCGCAACGGCAACAGCAGGAACAGGAGATACTTGTGCCAGTGGAAACTTCGCTGCAACAGGAATCCATACAGGGGAACATCGGTGCTGCCGTGAACGGACGCGACCTGCAGTTCTTGAACGAGGGCAAAGGATGGTATCGGGAGGAGAAACACGGCCGGGAAGTCGAAGTCGGCGAGATAGCTGTGCAACCGGCAGAAACGGAGGGGAAATATAAAATGACCGCCGTTATCGACGGACAGGTTATCAGTCATGAAATCAGCCAAAAGGAGTATGACAAATTTCTTGCCGTAGATGACTTTCACCGCATGAAACTCTTTTCCAAGATTTTCAGCGAGGTGGATATGAAAACGCGCCCGGAAGCACAGAGAGGGATCGGCACAAAAATCTTCGCCGCCCTGACCGCCGGTGCGGTGGTCGCCTCTGATGTGGCGCACGGCCTGAGGCATTGCCATGCGCCTGAATTTTACGGTGAACGGTTCGGCGGCCATCCGCGCCCCTACTTCAAGCCGGGTGTCGATACACCGAGGGATGTAGCCATACGCTATTTTGAAGCGGAGATGAATCAGGAAATAAACGACATGAGAATGGGGAGATAAGATATGAGAGAGGGCGAACTTACATACGACGACTTTTTGCGCAGGCTGAACATTCAGGATGTGCTTATCGACGCAGGTTATCATCTGAACCGGCGTGACGGACTGCGTTATCCCTCGTATGTCCGGCTGGACAGCGACGGACGGCGCATACGCAACGACAAGTTCATCGTGACCCAGCAGGGCAAGTGCTGTTTCAAACCGCAACAACAGAAGGTATATAACATCATCTCCTTTATCAAGGAGCATCCGCACTTTTTCGCGGAACACCGGGCAGGCGTATCGCCCGACCGTCTTGTGAACCTTGTGTGCAACAGGCTGCTGCACCATCCTATCGCAGAACGTGAAACACGTATCATACAGCCCAAAAGGGATATAAAGCCTTTCAATATCGAGGACTACGATATCCACAAGTTCAATCCGCAGGACAAGAGTACGCAGAAAAAATTTTATCCTTTTTTCAAGCATCGCGGCATCGACCTTTATACGCAGTACGCCTTTCACCGGGATTTCTGTCTGGCGACAAAGCATCGTTCGGACGGCACATCCTACACCAACCTGTCGTTTCCCATGCTTCTGCCACAAGGGGACGGCACGGTGGTAGGGTTCGAAGAACGCGGACGGCAACGCACGGACGGAGGGAGCTACAAGGGCAAGGCAGAGGGCAGCAATTCGAGCAAAGGCCTGTGGTGTAAAATTTAATCGAGAAGTGCGCCAGATTCTAATTGAGAAGTGCACCGTTTCATAGGACATGCAAATTTAAAAAATTAGATACAATTATAGTTGATTTTGGAGTGTTTTCTTGGTTTCTTTCATT
>RIBL01000058.1 GCA_003762875.1 Muribaculaceae bacterium Isolate-110 (HZI)
ATCTTTCGAGGAGTTCGCCTACTTCATGATAGCGCAGGCAAGAAGCAAGAGACAGACCGATATTTTCAAACTCGGAGGGAACGTTTATGCTTTTGATTCGACAACGATAGACCTATGTCTTGCCGTGTTCGACTGGGCAAAATTCAGACGAAACAAAGGCGGCGTCAAGGTGCATACGCTATACGATATCGAAGCACATGTTCCTGCGTTCTTGCATATTACCACAGCATCGGTTCACGACTCAAAGGCCATGCCGGAGATTCCGCTTGAAGCTGATGCGTACTACATATTCGACCGGGGATATAACGATTTCGCCAATCTTTTCCGCATACACACCATCGGAGCCTGCTTCGTAGTCCGGGCCAAAAGTAACCTCAAGTACAGGGTTGTCAGTTGGAAAAGAAGGCTGCCAAAGGGCGTCCTATCGGATTCGATTTCGAGTTTACCGTCTATAAAAGTGCCAAGGTATATCCCGAAAAGTTGCGTAGAGTAGTGTTTCAGGATGAGGAGACCGGTGTGATCTATACGTATCTCACCAACGATATGGAGTCATCCGCACTCGTTGTCGCCAACCTATACAAGAACCGATGGAGCGTGGAACTTTTTTTCAAATGGGTCAAGCAGCACCTCAAAATCAAGAAATTCTGGGGAACATCTGAAAATGCGGTACGCATCCAAATATATTGTGCCATAATTACTTATTGCCTCGTGGCGATAATGCAACATGATATGCAGCTGGAGCGAAGCGTTTACGAAGTTCTTCAGATTCTTGGAATCTCGCTTACTGACAAAACCCATATACGGGACCTGTTCGACAAAAAGAATATCAACGATGTCAAAGTTCTCTATGGTTCGAGTGAACCGAATTTATTTAATTTTTAACCCCGTCCATTTTTAGTGGACAGTAGTGACATTAGGACTTAATAACGCGAGTTCGGGATAAGAACTTTATGATTTTCAACCAAGCAAAAGACATAGAGTATTGGGCGGCCTTTCAAGGTCGCCTGATTTATTTGTACAGTTTGGTGTTGTTAATCCCAGAGGACAAGCTGCCCGCTTGACTCGGGTACCTCAAAGTCGAAGTTCACTTCCGGCTTTGTGGCGAAGAAACAATACGCCCCCATTGCCGCAAGCAGGTTCATGAGGAAGTTGTGTACACTACGATGGCGGGAGTGGACGAGCTGCGCCACATTCTTCAGCATGTCGTTTATGGATTCGATGATGCTCCTTTTACGAAGCATCATCCTGTCATAGAACGGCATGAGACGCTGTTTCATGTTCGAGCGAAGGCCTGTCACAATATGTATGCCGTCATCCCAGAGATGTCCGAAAAGAGACTGCGATATATATCCCTTGTCAGCATATAGTTTTCCGAACACCCTGTCAGTCAGCGTGTCAATGACAACCTCGTTGCGGTCGTCCACATTGGCGCGTGTTAGTACAAAGTTGATCAGCTCGCCTTTTTCGTTACATAGCAGATGCAGCTTGAAGCCGACATACCATCCCATAGTGCTCTTCCCTTTGGCCGCGATATCCTTGAACACCTTCATGTTGAACTGGCGCTTGTTGTGTATGACCGGGATGCAGGTGCTGTCCACAAAACTTATCCCCGTGCACTCTCCGAAACAAGCGAGCCGCAGAAACATGGTCAGAGCCACGAAACATCGGGGCATGACCTCCACGAAGCGGTTGTAGGAGAATGTCTGCGGAAACAGATGCTTCCAGTGAATGCGCACACATCCCAGATAATAGTGCTTGAAGTTTCGGTACGAATTGAAGTGGAAACAGATCAGAATCGTGATGACTTCGGCATCCGACATCATGCGCTTTCTTTTCCGTTTTGGAGTGTCAGTTGTGGACGGAAGTGCATTTTTTGCCATCTCACCCTCAAATTCTTTGCAGAAATCATCTGCAATACAAAAAATTTCAGTAACTTTACTTTCGGTAATCATGATACAGTATTTATTGTTTGACACCTCTAAATTACTAAATATCAGTGATATATCGAGTAGGAGGTAAACACTAATCATAGGGTGTTTATCTCCTACTTTCGTGTTTACCGACCTCTCACACCACCGTACGTGCCGTTCGGCATACGGCGGTTCTTAACGCGGATGCTGTTTCTCGTAATATTCCGTAAGTGTGGGATAGTGGGCGCGTTTCAAGTTCTCGTTAGATATAGCTCTGTGTAAGAATGCATGAGCGGTGCGCCAGTAACCTTTTCGGGTGTTTGCCCACTGCCATGCCTGCCATTTGGGGATGCCACATCGTTGTAGATTCTTGAAGCGTGTTCGCACTCGTTTCCAACATTTCCATATACACATGCGTATGCGACTGCGCAGCCATTCGTCAGTGTCCCTCAGAAAGGTGCGCATCTCAGCAAGCCGAAAGTAATTTACCCACCCTCGGATTGCATAGGTCAGTTTCTCCTTGCGCTTCTCGTAGCCCCAGCCGTTACTGCGCGATGTCAGCTCTTTGAGCTTCGCCCGCAGTTTGGCTTTGGTCTTCGGATGAACGCACAAGCGAGACTTTCCTCTTCACATGTTGAACGAGTAGCCGAGGTACTTCTGTCCGTGGACACTGCCGACGTGGGTCTTCTCTCGGTTCACTTTTAGGAAGAGCTTCCCCTCTATGAACTTCGTGATGCTTTCGCACACCCTTTCGGCGGCTCTCGGGCTTTTGCAGAAGATTACACAGTCATCGGCATAACGCACAAACGGAAGTCCGCGCCTTTCAAGTTCGCGGTCAAGTTCCGTCAGCATTATGTTGCTCAATATGGGGCTGAGTGGACCGCCTTGCGGCACGCCCTCCGTTGTGTCCTCATACTTGTGGCTGACTATCACTCCTGCGTTGAGATACTTGTGAATAAGCGATATGACCCTGCCGTCATTGATTGTCTCGCCAAGCAGTTGTATCAGCTTGCTGTGGTTGACCGTGTCGAAGAACTTTTCAAGGTCTAAGTCCACGCAGTATTTATAGCCGCCATTGATGATTTCCTGCGCCTTTTGCAACGCTTGGTGCGCGCTCCGTCTCGGGCGGAAGCCGTAGCTTGCCTCCGAGAATTTCGGTTCGTACACCAGGCTCAGCACCTGGGCTATGGATTGCTGGATTACGCGGTCAACAACGGTGGGTATGCCGAGTTGGCGCGTCTTGCCTCCATCCTTGGGTATATCTACCCTCCTTACGGGATTGGGGCGGTAGCGTCCGCCCTTCAGACTTTCAGTTATTTCATCCTTGTGTTCTCGCAGATATGGAAGCAGTTTGTCTACATCCATTCTGTCGATTCCACCGCTCCCCTTGTTGGCCTTGACTTGTCTGTACGCTCTGTTAAGGTTGTCGGAAGTTAGGATATACTCTAACATCCTGTCTGACGATAGTTGCACTTCTACGAGTTCGTCTCCAACTATCCCAATCAAAGTAGGCGCTCCCTCATACATTTCGCTTTCCGAGCTATTCTTCCGAGGGTAGCTTTCTGATGTTTTCGGCTTTTCTCCTTTCATCGGGTAAAATAAAGTTTTGCTCGTGTGGTTAAGTTTTGCCCTTCTTCATCGCCCACGAGCTTTAAGGCGATGACTACTATGGCATCTGCTGACTTCTGTGGGTTCGTTGTTACTGCTTGCCGTGCGGCTCGCCCCACAGACCTCCCCGATTAAGAACATAATCTTTCAGTCTTATACTCCCTTGATTTACTCTCGTCAGTCCGGATAGCTATCGGGCTTTGGTTTGTGTAGCAACCTTACCCCTGACTTTGAGCCTTATATCAAGTTTCTGTGCGTGGAGCCAGACTTTTGTCCTTAGCTTCCTTTCGATTCTCCTCACGGTAGACACCGTTGCCTCGGACTATGTGCTTCCCGCTATCGGGGCGCGCTCGGGACTTTCACCCGTTAGATTATGCCCATGTCGGGCGAACAACGAACGCGCCCCGGAATCCTTGCGGAAACCGGGGCGCGGTGTCTGTTATGGCAACGGGCTATCAGGCATTCTTCACCTTGTCAACAATAGCCTTGAAAGCGGCGGGGTTGTTGAGGGCGAGGTCAGCGAGAACCTTGCGGTTGATCTCGATGCCGGCCTTGTGGATAAGACCCATGAGCTTGGAGTAAGAAAGGTCCTCCATGCGGGCGGCAGCGTTGATACGCTGAATCCAAAGAGCGCGGAAGTTGCGCTTCTTGTTCTTGCGGTCGCGGTAAGCGTAGGTGAGACCCTTTTCCCAAGTATTCTTGGCA
>RIBL01000006.1 GCA_003762875.1 Muribaculaceae bacterium Isolate-110 (HZI)
GATACTGCGAAAGTGGGAAAGTAGATAACCGCCCCTTCCGTCCGCCCGGACTCCTTCACAGGAATCCGGGCGGACTTTTTTTATCCCCACTCCGCACCCCGCCATACCCGGGGAGGAGATACAAAAGTTTCATAAGTTTAAAAAGATACAAAAGTTTTTTTATTCCAATGCATAAATCGGTTGCTTCAGTATAAAATTTATTTGGATCCTCACGCATCAGTCTCCATGATTCATCGCCCATTGTTGTCGATGGAGCATTCGCGTGTATTCTCTTCCGTATGGGGAGTCCGCAGGACGCTGATTGGGTTGTAAGCGGGGACACCGAAGCGCAGCGGAGGTATGCCCGTACAAATGGCTCCAACACAGGAATGGTGTCCGAGAGGACGCCGATTATAGGGCGATGGTAGGTTGTCAGGATAGCTGCCGCTCATTCTGCTGGGTATCTGATATCGTTTGAAAGTTGAAAAGGGCAGATGGATATTGCCGGCATGATTGCATGCCTATGAGGTGTGATATATCGTTACTGTTATATCGCCTATATTTATCGTATTGTTATCTTTTCTTGTTGTTTTCTTGCTATTCGTTACCGCATTTTGTTGCTGATTTTGTTAATAATTCAGTAGTTGTAACATATTTGTAATAATTTGTCTTGTTGGCTAATGTTTTGAATCACAGTTGAGTAAGTGTTATATTATGGCTTATTTCAGCCTTAGAACATTTTTTAATATCACAAATTATGCTATTGGCTGCTAAGGTTGTAACTTTGAATTGTCGGAAGGAGACAAGCCCGGCCGACGGACTCTGCATCATCTGACAATCCTAAACGTTCAACTTTTAACGTCGATTACTATTATGGCAAACAAGGAATTTGAAGCAAAATTGATGAGCCTCCAGGGCAATCTGCTTAACTTTGCCTACATGCTCACTTCCAACAGGGATAACGCATATGACCTGCTCCAGGACACTACGCTCAAGGCTCTCGACAACGAGAGCAAGTATGTGGACAACACCAATTTCAAGGGGTGGGTGTTTACCATAATGCGCAACATATTCATCAACAACTATCGCCGCACCGTAAGGTCGCAGACGGTAGTTGACCAGACCGAGGATTTATATCACCTGAATCTCTCTCAGGATTCGGGGCTGGAGACTCCCGAGGGCTCTTATGGCGCATCGGAGATTACTTCAGCAATCAATGCTTTCCCCGAAGAATATCGCGTGCCGTTCTCTATGCACGTGGCTGGCTACAAATACAATGAGATTGCCGAGAAGATGAATCTTCCCCTCGGCACTGTCAAGAGCCGCATATTCTTCGCCCGCAAGAAACTCCAGGCCCAGTTTGCCGACTATCGCTGATGCGAGTCGGCGCCATGTCTGTGACGACTGTATCTTCCGTATATTTTAGAGATTTCCACATATATATACTTTTTAAGGTATTATGGTTGTCGCTTCTGAGAAGAATCGATCTACTATATAGAATGATTGGTAAAAATAAGAATGATTGGTAAATAAGATTTTGGTAGATTTTTTATGCTACCGTTAAATGTACGATTTCTGAATAATCTTGCCACCGAAATGAGATGTTTCGGTGGCTTTTTTATTTCAATATGGTTGCCGCAATGATAATTGTAACAAAATTGTAACAACTTGACGGGTATATTAATTGTTTGTACATTAATGCTATGTGTGGCTATATCTGAGAGGAGTGTGTGTGAAGCGAATTATTTGCTACGAAATAATTCGCAGGCCGATGTGAATTTGATAATTTTGTATTTGATAATGATATTTTACCCTAAAGACTGTTAATTATGGCATCAAATGATTATCGCAACAAGCTGATGAGCCTTCAGGGCAATCTCATGAACTATGCGTTCATGCTTACATCTAACCGTGAGATGGCTCGTAAGCTTTTGGACTGTACGACAGAGACTGCACTTGAACAAAGGCCCGAAGCCGTGGATGATGCTTCGTTAAAAAGTTGGGCGTTCTCGATCATGCGTAGTATTTTCACTGCGGAGTTTTCACGTAAGAAGACCGAGCGCAGGGTGTGTGCCGACGTATATGCCGTAAGGCTTACCACAGGCGCACAGGCTGTGGCCGGAGTGCCTCTCGAAGGCACTTACAGGTGTTCTGACGTGACAAGTGCATTCGGTGAGCTTGGCGATGACTACCGTCGCACGGCTGAGCTTTATTTCGCTGGCTACACTATGGTCGAGATAGCATCGGAGATGAGTCTCCCCATGGCTGTGGTAAAAAGTCGTGTCGCCTACTGCCGCTCGCGTCTGCGTGAGGCTCTTTCGGCCTGACGGCTGAATACCGGTGTGCCGGTCTGTTGCCGGTAGTCAGCCCGGAGCGGCACGCCATATGAATGAGAAAACGCATCGGCCTGTCGGCTGATGCGTTTTTTTACATTCAAGAGTGTCGGGCGAGGGGAGAAGCAGCTTATGCTTGACCTGACGTCATATTATTTCTTCTCAGCGGGCTTGGTATAGCGGGCGTTGAGACCTTCGATTACTTCGTTGGTGATGTCAAGTTCAGGGTTGAAGTATACGCCTGCGTTCTTGTAAAGGATGGCGTCATACTTGCGTGTGGCATTGTATTCCTTGATAAACTTCTCTATTGAATCGTTGAGCTGTATCTGCTGCTGGCCGAGATCGTTGTCAGCATTGCGGCTGAGGTTGGCGAGATAATTCTCGGCGTCCTGCTGCATTTTCTGAAGCTTCTGCATGTCGGCGTTGTAGCTTGCCTCGTTGAGATAGCCGTTTGAGCGGGCTTTCTGCTCGATTGAAGCGGCAAATTTCTGTATCTCCGAGCCCTTGGAGTTGCGGGCGTTGTCGATGCGCTGCACTGCACGCATTGTAGCGTCCTGAAGGTCTTTGGCAAACTGATAGTGAGCGAGCACTGAGTCGCCGTCGATATAGCGGATGTTGATTGTTGTCGCGCCATCGGCCGGTGTCGCTGCTGACGTAGGCGTGGCTGAGCTCTTGTCGGCGGCGGGGTCGCCTCCGCATGCAGTAGTGCTCAAGGCCAGGATGCCAAGGAGCAGCGAGGAAGCTGACATTGCTAACTTTTTCATTTCAAGAATCGTGTGTGATAATGTGAAAATATAATTATTTTTAGTGTTTGATAAGAGGTGGCGGCGGCCGGCTACATGTCGCGGTGACAGCCTACACCCCTGCGGCGCAGCTCGCTGTTGTCGTGAGCGTGGCCTGACGGAAATTGCCCTCCTTTAACAAACAGAGCCTTTACTCCGAGCAGCACGACTGCTATGCCGAGAAGGCCGGCGGCGAGGGCTATGGATAGGAGTGTTGTCATAGGTTTGGGTAATTTTCCACTGCAAATGTAGCAATTTTGGCCTAATAATAGTGCTCATATCAATTTTATTTTATAATTTAGTGGTGCAATTAAGCATTTTTTATACTTGGCTAAACTCTTTTTAACATCAATTTATATATCATGGAAATTAAAGATTTGCAGCCCCAGGCTGTCTTTTCGATTTTTGACGAAATCACCCGCATTCCGCGTCCTTCCAAGAAGGAAGAGAAGATCCGTGCCTACCTTCTTGACTTTGCCGAGAAGCACGGCATAGCCTCCAAGACCGACGCGATCGGTAACGTCGTGCTCAGCATACCCGCCACTCCCGGTCACGAGGATGCCCCTACCGTGATACTTCAGGGGCACATGGACATGGTGTGCGAGAGCAATGACAAGAGCTTTGACTTCACCACACAGCCCATCCCCGCCTATGTCGACGGCGAGTGGATCAAGACCAAAGGCACCACGCTCGGTGCCGACAACGGCATAGGCATAGCCGCCTCGCTGGCTATCCTTACCGACAAGAGCTTCGAGCACGGTCCCGTCGAAGCCCTCTTCACCATGGACGAAGAGACAGGCATGACCGGTGCCAACAATCTCGGTGCCGACATGATCAGCGGCTCAATGCTGCTCAACCTCGACTCGGAGGACGACGCCGAGATATTCGTAGGCTGTGCCGGCGGCATCGACACCCAGGCATTCTTCACCTACAAGCGTTCGTTTGCTCCCAAGGACTTCCTCTACTTCCGCATCAACGTCGAAGGCCTCAACGGCGGACACTCGGGCGGCGACATACATCTGGGCCGCGCCAATGCCAACAAGCTCCTCGCCCGCTTCCTCTTCCGTCTCTCCAACCAGCACGAGGTCGTAGTCTCCGAGATTGACGGCGGCAACCTGCGCAACGCCATCCCCCGCGCCGCACATGCAGTCATCGGCGTCCACACATCCAACAAAGAGAACGTGCGCGTGCAGCTCAACACCTACATCGCCGAGCTCGAAAACGAGTATGCCGGTCTCGAGCCCAACCTCCGTATGGGCATGGAGAGCGTCGACGCCCCCGACTTCACCATCGACCAGGAGACATCGCTCAACCTCATCCGCGCCATCTACTCCGCACCCCACGGCGTCGTGTCGATGAGCCGCGACCTCGAAGGCCTCGTCGAGACATCGACCAACCTCGCCTCGGTCAAGATGGCTGCTGACAACACCATCGTCATCACCACAAGCCAGCGCAGCTCAGTAGAGTCACGCAAGCACGACATCGCAGCCCAGGTCGAAGCCCACTTCCTCCTGGCAGGCGCACGCGTAGAGCACGGCGAAGGCTATCCCGGATGGCAGCCCAACCTCGAGTCGCCCATCATGAAGATCACACGCGACGCCTACAAGGAGCTCTACGGCATCGAGCCCGCCATCAAGGCCATACACGCCGGTCTGGAGTGTGGGCTCTTCCTCACCAAATATCCCCATCTCGACATGGTGTCGTTCGGTCCCACCCTGCGCGACGTCCACTCCCCCTCCGAGCGCATGCACATCCCCGCCGTAGAGCGGTTCTACGGCCAGCTCAAGCGCACACTCGAGAAGGTGGCCGAGCTCAAAAAGTAAGAAAAAGCAGTGATAATTTGAGGTTTAACTTACTTTAACAATCATAGCCTCACACACCCTGTAATGCACATTTCGGGGCCTGACGGAAGGATGAAAACCGTCAGGCCCCGAGTTTTTTTGCTTGTGAATGAAATAAATAGCCCTCTGCAACGTTATAATATACAGAACATTCTCTTCTTATCCCGCCCGGATCACGTGTAGTGCCCCCGAGCGGCGAATGTTCGTGATGAGTTATCCCCCTCTGCGCCGCGACAGGCGCGCAAGGGAATTGTAGAACTAAACCGAATCATATGCTTCAACGTGCAGCCCTGCTCGCAGCATCGGTAATGATCTCCTCAGTGATTTTCACAATCAGTGGCGACGGCACCACCCCCTCGTCAGAGATCCCTGAAAATACCTCACCGACCGCTCTTGCACAACAGCTCACTGAGCCAACCGACACCATCCTCACATTGACTGAAGAAGACTTCCGGGAAGTCGCCCTGCATCTGGGCGTGGAAGTCGCCGCCATCAAGGCCGTAGTAGAAATCGAAGCCGGCCGTACTCATGAGGGATTCTCTGCCCCCGGCACACCTCTCATCAATTTTGACCTCACAATGTTCAGGCGATTCGCCACACGCCGCGGGGTCAATCTCTCCAAATACAGCAAATCACATTCCGTAGTGTTCAGCTCCCATCGCGGCTCGCAGATCAAAGCCAACCGTCGTCTGGAGGCCGCCAAGTCCATACACCCCCATGCCGCCGTCGAAGGCACATTCTGGGGCATGTTTCAGATAGGCGGATTCAACTGGAAAAAATGCGGAGCCGAAAGCATCGACGACTTTGTCGACAGAATGTCACGCTCCGAGCGCGACCAGCTCGAAATGTTTGCCGAATTTATCACCTCCACCGGACTGCTCAAGCATCTGCAAGCCAAAAACTGGGCCTCTTTTGCCCGCGGCTACAACGGCCCATCCTACGCCCGCCGAGCCTACCACACTCGCATGGCCTCGGCCTATGCCCGCCACAAAAAGCTCGAGCCCCCCTGTGAAGAAACCCCTCAGCCCGCAGACTGACACCCCTTCCGGCAGCAATATCGAGATAAGAGTCGGGAGTGATGAAGGACTTCATGTCAATGTTTCTTGTATGTCAAAAAAAAACGGATGAAGAAACATATTCTGAAAGCAATCGATAAGGGTTGAAATCCCATTGATAGATTGACATTTGTTATTAAACAACCTCTTAAAATACCGAGGCCGGGGGGACGCTTGTCCTTCCGGCCTCGGGGGGGATATAGGGGTAATATGTTTTTATGTAGCGTGTATTGAACAGACCTTTTTAACTTATTACCTTATTTACCACACAATATAAGTAAGCAGTAAGTCTTTTTAGATTGACCTTTTTAGTCTTAATATCATATGATAGACAACAATAAGTAAGGTATAAGCCGTGGGTGTGTGGATATTAACCCGTCATTCTCTTATCTATGGGCAATAAAGCAAGGAAAAATTAATTTTTTCAACATCTTACCTACTTGACCATAGAGAGTGTGGGTCAGTAATTGTCGGCTTTGCGCTCGAAGTATCCCTGCTCCTTGCCGCATACGGGGCATTTCTTGGGGGCAGACTTACCTTTGTGCACATAACCGCAGTGCATACACTGCCATTCCTGCTCGGTATCCTCGCCTGAGAACTCCTGGTCGTTGGTCAATCGGTCGAGAAGACGCAGATAACGCTGCTCATGCTCAACCTCCACTTTGGCCACCATCTTGAAGAGAGCGGCGATTTCGGGGAAACCCTCGTCAACGGCAGTCTGGGCAAAGTTGGCATAAAGGTCACTCCACTCCTCGCGCTCGCCGGCAGCGGCTTCGCGCAGGTTTGTGATAGTGTCGCCGATGACGCCGGCGGGATAGCCGGCCTGGATGGTCACGACACCGCCCTCGAGTTTGCTGAAGAAAAGCTCGGCATGGCTCATCTCCTGCTTGGCGGTCATCTTGAACACCTTGGCTATCTGACGGTAGCCCTCTTCCTTGGCCTTTTTGGCAAACAATGTATAGCGTGAACGTGCCTGGCTTTCACCGGCAAAAGCAGCGAGCAGGTTGTGTTCGGTCTTGGTTCCTTTGATAGATTTTTTATCCATTTGGTAAGAAGTGTTAGGGTAATTGAATGTTATTGTTACATAAATACAATCGGGAATGGTTAAAAGTTTACCGGGAAGGTGATTTTTTGTCATTTTTTTATGTAAATTCGCGGATGTAAACATTTTTCTATACGCTATATGCGATTTATTACCATATTATTACTGACATTTTTGCTAAGTGCGTGCAATTCCGACATATTTGTCGAGGACTTCACGCCCGATGTCACCGAGCTGACCATGAAGGGCGACGGAGCCTCGCGCACCATACGGTTTCGCTCCGACGACTGGTCGCAGCTCACCCTTGCGGGAGCCGACATACATGGCACTGATCTGTCGACGGTGGTCACCCCGGCCGGCGGAAGCCCGATGCAAGGCAAGACACTCACCGGCGACGGCACCATATCGCTCCACACCACGCTCAACGACTTCACGGTCACCCGCCGCGGCGATGTGGTGACGGTCGACGTTAACTATGCCATAGGCAACGGCATGTTGATGTTTTGGCTTGTGGCCAGCTCTGATGAGACCTACGACCGCCATGAGATAATGGTCGGGATAGAGCGTGTGGGCGGCCTCGAGATTATGGACGTCGACTATAATCTCATGACGTGGGGCACAGATGAAAATAAGGCTGAAGACCGGCTGTTGACCGCCTATGGCCTTTCGGCCGGCAATGAGCCCGTGCTGTGGACTCCGCAGCTACCCTCCGGCATATTGTCGTTTTATAATATCCGGACAATCACGGCTGATGAAGAGTACGTCTCCGCTCTTGAAGGAGAGGAGATACCGGTCCCGACAAGGACCAATCCCTACTATTCTGACTGGGAGCTGCGAGGCGAGACCGCCGGGATAAGTTCATCGATGAGTTACACCAGCCTGCTCCATTACCCGCCGATTACACCGATCAATGTTGAGCCCGGCATGTTGACCCAACTGTATGCCCGGATGGTGCCGACCGTCTTTGACGCACGGCTCAGAGTGAGAAACAAATATTCGGGCGAGGAGCACGAGATGATAATATGGCTGACCATAGAGCAGCCCGACAGCTATGAAGTGAGATATGATGAATTATAAGTCAATAGTCATAGCCGTGACGCTCGCAGGATTGCTTGCGCCGGCCTGTATGCATGCACGGGCGACATCATCTGACGATGAATATCCCCGCGAGCCCTCTCATCACGTGACCGACGTCACCGTGACCGCCGGACTCAGGGTCACCCCGATACTCCACACCAACTATTTCGTGCGCGGGTCAAACGTCAGAGGCCGTTCGCTCGACATGGGTTACGCTCCGTTTGCCGAATTAAGCATGCGTAATGCCCCCGGTTCGCGTTACGGCCGGTGGTATCCGTCGGCCTATCAGGGCGTCGGTGTGGGAGTGCAGATGGCATCGCCGGGCGGAGTGCTGGGCACTCCCGCTCTGCTCTACGTGATGCAGGGGGCACGGCTGGCCTCGCTGGGTGAGCGGCTGACCCTCGACTATGAATGGAACTTCGGCGCGGCCATGGGCTGGAAGTCCATGGACCATGATTCGCCCGACTATGTGCGCAATCTCGACGGCATGGGCACTCCGATTACTGCCTATATCAACTTCGGCCTCTATCTCCGCTATCGTCTTACACCACGTCTGGGACTGCTTGCCGGAGCCGAGGTGACACACTACTCCAACGGCAATACCGGTGACCCCAATCCCGGACTCAACATGCTCGGCGCACGCGTCGGCCTGAGCTATACTTTGGGCACCCCTGCCGTTATGCGCAGGGCCGACTGGAGCGACTTCGAGCCGGGCATGGTCTATGACCTCGCGCTCTACGGAGCATGGCGCAAATGGTCCTACACCCCTTATCCCGGCATAAACATCGACGGCGTTGAGGGAGGAAAGAGCCTCGTACCCGGCAAATTTGGCGTGGCCGGCTTCAACCTCACCCCAATGTATCGTTTCAACCCTCTTCTGTCGGCCGGAGTGTCGGTTGACGGGCAATATGACGAGGGAGCCGCCCTCTCGACCCATTATGTCACCGGCACACCGTCGGACGACCCGCGATTTTACCGCACCTCGTTTTCCGACCGCGTCATGCTCGGACTCTCGGCCCGTGTGGAGTTGCGCATGTCGTTGTTTGCGATAAATGTCGGTCTCGGCCACAGCGTCCTCGCACCCGGCGGCTCCGACTTGCGCGGATGGTACAACACCTTCTCACTCAAGACCTTCGTCACCGACCGCTTTTTCCTTCTCACCGGCTACAAGCTCTATCGCTTCAAAGAGCCCGGCAACCTCATGCTCGGAGCAGGCGTAAGATTCGGCCACTGGGGGAAATACAAAAGGACAAAAGTCTCATAAGAAACAAAAGTTTTAATTTTTCATGGTTGTAACATAAGCCTGAAAAAACTTTTGTTTCTTATGAGACTTTTGTCCTTTTGTATTTCCCCCTGATTTCAATTATTTGTATTCATACTGCCCTTTGCTCTTTGTGGCCGACGTGTAATTGATGGCATGCACGGGGCATGTGTGGTAACATCCGAGACATCCCGCACAGTCCCCGCCCCAGTCCGGGCGCATGGCGCGGGGATTCTCCCCCGAGCCCGACATGGTGATATTGCCGAGCGGACAGGTCAGGGCACACTTGCCGCACGCGACACAAGCCTCCGACACACTGAACCGACGCGGATCCATGGCATGACGCACAAACCACGGATATATCACCTTGGTTTTAATCCATGCAAACGATCCGCGCACGATATCGGTCACCTCCGAGTCGTCCGACTCGGCCCGGACTATTTCCGCAGCCACACTTCTCAGCCGAGAAGGGAAAGCCGCCAGTTTGGCCTCCTCGACCCCCTTAGGGTCGACATCAAATCCCGGCAGCGACACATAATTGTTAGGCATCTGCACCGACATCACACACCGCCCCCTCCATCCGCGAGCGGCTATAGCCTTGCGCCACATGCGGTCGGTCAGACCGCAATCGTCACCGCAGGTCATCACCGCGTGATGAGGCATAGCAGCCGGCGCGTCAATCACGACAGAGCGTATAATATCCATCACATAAGGAGGCACACCCCACGAGTAGACCGGAAACACCCATATGAGCCGTCGGCTGTCGGTCAAGGTCATGTCACCTCCGCGCATTGATGGAGACATGGCCTTGACCTCCTCGTCCATCAGCTGTCCAAGCTCTGTGGCTACCGCACGGCTGTTGCCTGTGCCTGAGAAATATATAATCATATCGGTATATACTTTTTTATATTATGCCCGCTGCGAGGCGAGGCGTCGTCTGAGCCGGAGAGCCGAGTAGGCGGCCGAGACCAGCGTCACGGCCAGTATAGGCCAGCCGAAGGCGGCATCGGTAGTCAGCGAGAGCAGAAAGCCACACCCGCCCAGCGTGAGACACACAGCTAGGGCCGTGAGGCTGTGGATGTCGTAGCGAAATCCGTAATACGAGCGCGTCACACCATAGGCCACACCTATGTTTATCATCGACCTCGCCATCATGCTCACGCCTAGACCTATCAGCCCGTACATATAGTACAGCCCCATGCTTAAAGCTATCCACATCAGATTGTCAATCACAATCTCAACCCACACATACACCCTGCGGTTGTTACCCGCGAGCAGTATGTAGCCCAGCGGGAAGACTACCGCCTGAAGCAGTATACCCATGCCAAGCCATCTCATGAGCGGGATTATCACAAAAAACTCGTCGGTCAGCAGCAGTTTTATCACCCATGGGGCCGACCATATGAGTGCCAGAGCGAGCGGAGTGGCTATGAGCATGACTATCTCGGTCTGACGGTTGACCACCGTGAGCATCTTGCTGTGCTCGTTCATCGCGGCCGACAGGCGCGGGAAATAATCCATGGCCAGCGCGCTGAAGACTATGCCGAGATACTGGTTGGTGAGCGACGAAGCCGCCTGGTAGAGTCCCACGTTGTCGATGTCGCCATAGGCGCGCACAAAGGCATTGATGGCAAAGCCGGCGGCTGTGCCGGCCAGTCCTCCGGCCATAAGTATCAGTCCTGTGACGACGAGCCGCCTGATGAGCGGCATATGCTGCCGCAGGCTCAGCGGCGTGTATTCATATTCGACCGACCTGCGGAATGATACATAATAAAATGTGAATATCACCCCCGACATGAGTATCATTGCCGGGACTATGCCGCCAGTGCCGAAAAAGTAGTAGAGCGGCACCCCGATCAGGAGTCCTGACAGCCCGCCGGTCAGCGAGGCTTTGGCGAGGCGTTTCACCTGCGACATGCCCTGCAGTATGGCCAGCAGGCCGCCTCCCCCTATCGAGAGGGCCGAAAACAGGCCGAGCCACACAAAGCTCAGAGTGTGGCTGTAGTCACCGAAACACCACTTGCTCAGCCACGGCGACAACACAGCACACATCACCGCGCCGAGCAGCGAGGTGAGCAGCAGCAGACGCAGAGCCACGCCTATTACGTCAGAGCGTCCGCGGCTGTCATCCCTGACACGCGCCACCTCCTTGACTATGGCAAGGTTGAGGCCGAGACTGCCCAGTTGTTGCACGGTGGCGGTCGATGAGGTGAACAGTGAGGAGATGCCCATGCCTTCCGGACCGAGAAACATCGCCACAAACTTGCCCCTCACCAGCGTGACGAGGATGTTGAATAGCTGCACCCCTCCGAAAGCCGAGAGGCGTTTCATTATGGTCGAGTAGCTGTTCTCTGTGTCAAATCGGTCCATGTGGTCAGTAATGCGTGTGGCCGGAATGAAGGGGGGAGGGATATGTGACAGTTCAGAAGATACAAAAGGACAAAAGTCTCAAAAAGTGTCGGAAGTCGGTCGATGAGTCAGACATAATGTAGATGGATTGACCGGAAGACTTCTTCTCCTTTTGAAACTTTTGTCCTTTTGTATCTCCCGTCGGTTCAGATAGTCACTTGTGTCGCGCCGAATCCGTATTCACGGAATGAGGCGTCCTGCACCTGATGGCCTTTATACCGGTGGTTGAGCTCCTTCATGAGTGCGTTGCGCAACACACCCTCGCCCTTGCCGTGGATAAAGACTATTTTCAGGCCCTTGTTTTTAAGATTGGCGTCCATCACCTTGCGAAACTCGTCGATCTGCAGGTTGAGCATATCGGCCGGCGAGAGTCCCGCGGTCGAGTCGACAAGTTCGCTTATGTGGAGGTCGATCTCGAGCAGTCCGGGCTTCTTGGGCTGGTGTTTCTGCACGGGGCGGCGGATGGGACGGTCTGCGGCCTTCTTGGCCTTGAGTCCCTCCTCGAGCCGGCCCGAGTCGATGACCATACGGCGCAGGGCCACGTCGTCCTTCACTATGTCAAGGGCTATGACGTCGTGGTCAAAGTAGGGGTTGGGCTTGAAACAGTGAAGTTTGAAAAACTTGGTGGTGTCGAGAGCTGTCTCCACGGCCACCGGCGACTTCATCCTGAACTCTTTGCCCTCCTTGTAGGCTATGCACTGCACGGCCACACGGTCCATCGCCGAGAGGTCGCTGCCGGCTATCTCCTCTATGAAGAGCTGTATGTTGGGCTCAACCATTCCTGCATATCTCAGCGTCCACTCCTTGGCCTCGTCGGCGCGGGTCATGTAGGTGAAATAGAGGTAATAGTTGGAGTCGTTGACTATATAGGTGTCAAAAGTAGTGTCATTGAGCCGCTTGAGGTTGGCTGCCTCATAGGCAAGCACTATGTTGAGTTTCTCGCCCCCGGGAGTCTCCTCGACAGTCAGGGCCGGGGTCTGAGCCGGGGCCGGCGATGAGGTTGCTGCCGCCTTGGCAGGAGCCACCGGCGCGGTGCGGGGTGCGGCTGCGGCCGTGGCCACTACCACACATTCGCGCAGCAGGGTGGGGGTCTCAAATCCGTCCTCGTCTACATAAGCTATGTTGCCTTCGATGCGGCGCACAACGCCACCGCCTGTCGAGTTGAGAAATCTTACTGTATCGCCGATCTGTATCATAATGCTGTAATCACATTCCTACGATTTTGCCGAAGGAAATGGGGATTGGAGTTGAGAAATTCATGTCCTTGCGCGTGATGGGGTGGACAAAGCGCAGGGTCTGGGCATGCAGGGCCATACGGTGGATGGGCGAGGAGCCGGCTCCATAGCGGCGGTCGCCCGTGATGGGGTGGCCGAGGTCCTTCATGTGCACGCGTATCTGGTTTTTGCGGCCAGTGTCGAGCTGTACCTCCATGAGCGAATATCCGTGTTTGCTCTTGAGTGTGCGATAACGGGTCACGGCCAGTTGTCCTTCCTCGGGATTATCGGTCGAATAGACTTCATAGCGCGAATTTTCGGCCAGATAGCTGCGCACTTCCCCCTCCGAGGGGTCGGGACGCCCTTCGACAACGGCCAGATATTTGCGCTCGAGCACCATGTTGTTCCAGTTGTGCTGGAGTTTCTCCTTGGCATCGACGGTTTTGGCAAACACCATCAGCCCCGATGTGTCGCGGTCGAGACGGTGCACGATAAACACCTTGTTGCGAGGGTCCTGCCACTTCAGATAGTCGCGCAGTATATTGTAGGCCGTCTCGTCCTTGACTTTCTCGTTGCCCATGGAGAGGAGGCCATAGCCTTTGTTGACCACGATAATGTCGTCATCCTCATACACCAGTTTGAGGCGGCGGTTGTAAAATGTGCGAAACTCGCGCGAGAGGTTCACTTTCACCTCGTCGCCATGCTTGAGGCTGAAGTCAAACTGTCGCTGGGGCGTGCCGTTGACAGCCACCTGGTTGTGGGCCAGCAGACTCTTGATGGCTGTGCGTTTGCGCTCGGGCATGGCCGCGATGAGAAACTCGAGCAGTTGTGACGCGCTGTCAACGACATAGCTCTCGATTACATCGGGTTTGAATGGCCTTTTCTCAGCCCCCGGGCGGGTGTTGTATGGTTTTTTATACATTCTGTGATATTATTTGACTACATTGGAGATAGCGTGTGAAAGTTTAACTTTATAAACTCCTTACACTCTCTAAACTTTAAAACTCTAAGCTCTAAACTCATGAAGAGCTCTTCCTCCCTCGCGTAGTCTTTTTCTTGGGAGCGGATTCCTGGTCGGCGATTATGGCCTTGACCTCGTCATAGGTAAGGGCTGCCGGGTCGGTCACCGTCTTGGGTATCTTGTAGTTAGCCTTCTGATAGGAGATATACACGCCATATCGGCCGTTGAGTATCTGCAGGTCGGGCTCCTCGTCAAAAGTCTTGACTGTCTTGTTTTTCTCGGCCACACGTTTGGCCTCGATAAGCTCTATGGCCTCTTCGAGCGAGATGGATGTGGGCGAGAGGTCTTTGGGGATTGACACAAACTTGCCGTCATGTCGCAGATAGGGGCCGAAACGTCCCACAGCCGCAGTGACGGTCTTGTCCTCATATGTACCCACCTCGCGGGGCAGGTCAAAGAGCTTGAGTGCCTCCTCGAGCGTGATGTCCATGATGCTCTGGTCCTTGCGCAGCGATGCGAAGCGCGGCTTGGCGTCGCTCTCGGTCGAGCCTATCTGGGCGATGGGGCCGAAGCGGCCTATCTTGACCGACACCGGTTCGCCAGTGGCAGGGTCGGTGCCGAGCATACGCTCGCCCACCTTATGCTCGGTGCGCAGCTCGTTGGCCTTCTCCACCTCCGGGTGGAAGAGGGCATAGAAATCCTTGATTTCATTGTTCCAGTTGGAGTCGCCCTCGGCTATGCGGTCAAACTTCTCCTCCATTCCGGCCGTGAAGTCATAGTCGAGGATGTCGGGGAAGTGTTCGGTAAGAAATTCGTTGACGATGATACCGGTGTCGGTGGGTATGAGCTTGCCCTTGTCGGCTCCGGCGTTTTCGCTCTTGGTCCTGGTCGAGACCTTCTTGGCCGAGAGAGTGAGCACGGTATATTCGCGTTTCTCGCCGGCCTTCTCGCCCTTGACGATATATTCACGGTTCTGGATGGTCGAGATGGTAGGCGCGTAGGTCGACGGGCGGCCTATGCCGAGCTCCTCCATTTTCTTTACGAGCGATGACTCGGTGTAGCGCGGGGGTGCGAGTGTGAAACGCTCCGTTGCGTTGGCATCCTGAAGCGTGAGGCCCTCGCCCGTGGTCATGCGAGGGAGTGTGGTCTCCGGGGCGTTGCTCTCGGTGTCGTCATCGCTGCCCTCGAGATAGATGCGCAGAAAGCCGTCAAACTTTATCACCTCGCCCGTGGCCGAGAAATGTTCCTGGCGGTTGCTGATGCCTATCTCCACAGTAGTCTTTTCCATCTCGGCGTCGGCCATCTGCGAGGCTATGGTGCGGAGGCGTATCAGACGGTAGAGTTTCTTCTCCTGAGCCGTCCCCTCGACTGTCTCCTTGTCCATATAGGTGGGACGGATGGCCTCGTGAGCCTCCTGCGCGCCCTTCGATGAGGTGTGATATTTACGCACCTTGAGATAACCCTCGCCCATCTCCTCCTTGATGAGATTGGAGATTGAGGCTATGGCCAGCGACGAGAGATTGAGCGAGTCGGTACGCATATAGGTGATGTGTCCGGCCTCGTAGAGCTTCTGGGCTATCATCATGGTCTGCGACACCGAAAAACCTAATTTTCTGCCCGCCTCCTGCTGGAGTGTGGAGGTGGTGAATGGGGGTGCGGGCGACTTCTTGAGCGGCTTGACAACGATATCACCGACCGTAAACGAGGCCTCGGCGCATGCTTCGAGAAACTCGCGCGCCGACTTCTCGTCGGGCAGACGGCGTGACAGCTCCGCGCCGAGCGGCACTCCGCCGGGGAGCATGAAGCGGGCGGTGACACGGAAGTAAGGTTCGGAGGTGAAGGCGTTGATTTCGTTCTCGCGGTCAACGATGAGTCTCACCGCCACCGACTGAACGCGTCCCGCCGAGAGCGCGGGGCGTATCTTCTTCCACAACACCGGCGACAGCTCGAAACCGACGAGGCGGTCGAGCACTCGGCGTGCCTGCTGGGCGTCGACCAGATTGATGTCGATCTCGCGGGGATGCTCGATGGCGTTGAGTATGGCGTTTTTGGTAATCTCGTGAAACACTATGCGGCGCGTGTTTTCGGGCTTGAGTCCCAGCACTTCATAGAGGTGCCATGCTATGGCCTCTCCCTCGCGGTCCTCATCGGACGCGAGCCATACGGTCTCCGCACTCTTTGCAGCCTTTTTCAGATCGGCTACCAGGGCCTTCTTGTCGGTCGGGATTTCATACACTGGCTCGAAGTCCGAGTCGACGCGTATGCTGATGTCTTTTTTGCGCAGGTCACGGATGTGTCCGAAGCTCGACATCACTTTATAGTCCTTTCCTAAAAACTTTTCGATGGTCTTGGCCTTGGCCGGAGACTCGACTATCACGAGGTTTTTCATAAATTGTTCTTGTGTACACATTACCTCGGGAGACCGTGTCACACCTCCCGACGTTAAATTCAGTCGGCAAAGTTAATGAAAACTCTTAATATACCGACTATTATTTAACAAATTATCACATATATAATAAAGTATATATAATCGGTATATGAAGAATTGGCTTCGCTGTATCCATGCCGATGCCGCGAAGCCAATCCTAAATAGGTTGTTTAATAACTCAACTCTCGTTTATCTATTTCTCTGCTCTCCACCAGTCGAAGTCAAACATCTCGCCTTCCTCGCCCGAGAAGAGGATGTAGAGGTCATGCAGGCCCTCGACCGATTTGTCCTTGGGGGCTGTGAACGGGGCCGACACCTCGTGCATGGCTCCGCCGTCCTTGGCCGGGTCTACCTCTATCGAAGCGATTACCGGACCGTTGAGGGTGTCGAGTCTGAACTGTATGCACCCCTTGGCCTTGGCCGCTCCTATTGATGCGACAAATTTCACGGGTGTCTTCTTGCCGAAATCCACCGCGCGCAGTCCGAGCCAGTCACCATTGTTGATTGAGGTGAGATAATGCTCGTCGCCGGCGTTGCGGTCGGTCTTGAGTCCGAAGCCGCGGGCCATGGTCTCGGCCTCGACACGGCTATAGGGGTCGAGCGTGCCGGCCGGAGTCCTGACGCCCTCGCGCGTGAAAGGCATAAACGGCATAGACCCGTCGGGATTGAACGTAAACTCCTCGATGCTCGTGCTGCGGCGAAATCCTCCGCCGTTGGGCAGGATGCCGTTGTGATAAAACATGAAGTCGCGCCCCTTGAAGTTGATATTGCCGCCATGGATGGTAAAACTGTTCTCGGCCTCGTCCATGATGCGGCCGCGATATTTCCACGGACCGTTGATATTCTCGGCGGTCGAGTAGGCCATATGTTCGGGCACGCCTCCGGCAGCATAGGCCAGATAATACAAGCCGTTGCGCTTGGTCACCCACGGGCCCTCCTCATAGCCGGTCTTCATGACGCGCTTGTTGAGTTGCCAGTCATGCTTGAGCACTTTGGGCCCGAAGCAGTCGGGGTCGTTGAGACCGGGCACCTCCATGACCTCGCTGGCGAGCGACACCATGTCTCTGTTGAGGCGGGCATACCACAGTCCGTTATTGCCCCAGAAAAGATAGGCCTGGCCGTCATCGTCGATAAATACCGACGGGTCGATATATCCGAACGCACCCGGCACCAGCGGCCGTCCCAGAGCATCCTTGTAAGGGCCGGTCGGACTGTCGGCCACAGCCACTCCTATGCCGTGGACGTGGCGGGTGGTGTCCTCGGCGCAGATATACCAATACCACTTGCCGTCGCGCTCCACCGCCTGCGAGGCCCAGGCGTTGTCGCCCTGCTTGGCCCACGCGAATGTGGCTGTGGAGATGGGTGTCCCGCGATAGGTCCAGTTGACCATATCGGTGGTCGAGTAGAGCTGCCAGTCCTTCATCTTGAAATACTGGGCGTCGTCCTCGTCATGGTCGGTGAAGAGATACACCGTGTCGTTGTGTACAAAAGGTGCAGGGTCGGGGGTAAACCACGTGTGTATGGCCGGATTCTGTGCCGACGCGCATATCATGCTCATCGATGCGGCGGCGAGTAGCAGGTGTTTCATGATTTATGAGGTTTTAGATGTATATTGCAAAGTTAGTGGTTTGTCATGGTTGTGCTTGCAGACCTGTGTTACATTTTTATTGTTGCGCAGTAGCATGGTGATATGATGACGTCACATTTTTATACACATTTGTATTTTTGAAGCCAAACATGGCTTGTAATCAAAATATTCACTAACTTTGCACCCGTGAAAATCTGCAAATAACATTTTAACGCTATATTACACATGAAAGCATTTGTATTTCCCGGTCAGGGTGCCCAGTTTGTAGGCATGGGCAAAGACCTCTATGACAATAATCCTGTGGCCAAAGAGATGTTTGAGAAGGCCAACGAGATACTCGGATTCCGCATAACCGACCTCATGTTTGAAGGCACTGACGAAGACCTCCGTCAGACCAAGGTTACACAGCCCGCCATTTTCCTCCACTCGGTGATTCTCGCCAAGACCATGGGCGAAGAGTTTGACCCCTCGATGGTGGCCGGACATTCGCTCGGCGAATTTTCAGCTCTCGTTGCTGCCGGAGCACTCAGCTTTGAGGACGGTCTCCGCCTCGTGTCGGCCCGCGCACAGGCTATGCAGAAAGCATGCGAAATCAACCCCTCCACAATGGCTGCCGTGCTCGCCCTTCCCGACGAGAAAGTCGAGGAAATCTGTGCAGGTGTTGACGGCACAGTCGTGTGCGCCAACTACAACTGCCCCGGCCAGCTCGTGATTTCGGGCGAGGTTGAGGCCATCGACGCAGCTTGCGCCAAACTCCTCGAAGCCGGTGCCAAACGAGCCCTCAAGCTCAAGGTGGGCGGTGGTTTCCACTCCCCCTGCATGGAGCCCGCCCGCGCAGAGCTCGCCGAAGCCATCGAGCGCACCGACTTCCACACTCCCGCTGTGCCCGTTTATCAGAACGTGGACGCCAAGCCCCACACTGATCCCGCTGAAATCAAGGCCAACCTCGTGGCACAGCTCACCGCCCCCGTGCGTTGGACTCAGAGCGTGCAAAACATGGTAGCCGACGGTGCCGACGAGTTCATCGAGGTAGGTCCCGGCAAGGTGCTCCAGGGTCTCGTGGCAAAAATAGCCCGCGGCGTCGCCACCTCAGGCCGTCAGTAATATCTCTTAGTAGTTTAAGAAGTTAAAGGAGTTTATAAAGTTAAGATAATAGTTTCAGAGACTGTATCGTCAACAGATACTACCCTCTACACTATTATCTTGACTTTATAAACTCCTTTAACTTTTTCAACTATAAATTGTTATTACAGTTGAAACAACTGATAATAACACTGCTTATTTTATGACACCTCTATATTCCTCACGCCCTCAATATCCTGCGCGGAGTTATACCGTGATGACGGCTGTAAAGCCGCGGGTCGGGTCGCCGCTTCGATTTTCACCGCTTACGCTCGACGACGTGCCCCGCATACTACCCTATCTTGGTTGCTCTACCTCACGCACATGCGATTTCACCGTAGGCGGTCTGCTCATGTGGGCCGGATATTTCAATTACACCTACGCCATCCACAATGATACACTATATATAAAAGGTGTCACCGAGGACGATGTCACACGTCCGGCCTTCTCTCTGCCTGTCGGCAAGGCACCACTGCATGAATCCGTGGCATTGCTGCGGGATTACTGCCGTGACAGCGGATGCATGCCGCTCGTATTCTCGGCCGTGCCCGAAGAGTATGTCGGCCCCCTGCGCGAACTCGGCGCGACTCAAGTAACCCCGCTTGACGATTGGGGCGACTATCTCTATGACGCCCAAGCCCTCGCCTCGCTCTCGGGCAAGAAACTCGGCAAAAAGCGCAACCACGTCAACCGTTTCTTCGCCGATAACCCCGGCTACAGTTTCGAGCCGTTGACATCCGCCAATCTCGACGCTGTTACAGCCTTTTACCGCGACACACATCTGCCCCTCTCCAAACCGGCCCTTGCCGACGTGGAGCGCGAACAGGTGATGCACGTGCTCGCCCACCTCGACCGATACGGATTTGAGGGAGCGGTGCTCTCCACCCCCGCCGACGGCATTGTGGCCTTCACGCTCGGCGAAGTGATAGGCGACACCCTCTACGTGCATATCGAAAAGATGAACCACCTCGTCAACGGCGCGGGCGAGACCGTCAACAAGCTCTTTGCCGAACTCATGACAGGCCATCATCCCGAGGTGCGCTACATCAACCGCGAGGAAGATGTTGGCGACCCAGGCCTGCGCCACGCCAAAGAGTCATATCACCCCCTCCGCATCCTCGCCAAATACAACGTCACGATGTGATGACGTGGCTATTCAAGCAGCGTCACCGTCCAGCCATCGGCATGTTTGCTTATGAAATAAGGCTCTACCTGACCGTCATGCGTGCGTCTCAGCCCATATCCCATACGGTGTTCGCCGTCTGTCGGTGATGGGTAGCTATATGTTGAGCGGTTGCCTGTCATGCGGTCAATGATTATGTAGCGGTATTCTTCAAGATCCGGCCTTTCAAAAGCATCGCTGCATAGTCTCATCAGGCAGTGTATGTGTCTTTTGTCAGCCTTGATGTCAACGAGTTTTCGACTCAGATAAGGCTCGGCCAGAGAATTGCAGTTATAGGTGTAAAAATCGGTCGTGTCGGGGGTGGCAAATTTACTTATATCAATGTCAAAGGCCGAATAATCACGGCGGCAATCAGCGCAGTCGAGGCTTTCTCGGGGAGAGATATACACACTTCCGTCGTAAGCCGAGGCATATACGGCCTCGTCGCCATAGGAGTCAAACAGCATGTCGGCAAATGAATAGCCGGTCTTGGTCTTTTTGGCGAAACTCGGTAATGCTCCGAATCGGTAAAGTATCGTTCCGTCCTGTTTGTCAAACGATGCAAGTGCCGGCTGCGAGTAACAATCGTAAAACTCATCGTTGAACGGATTGCTCTCTGCATCGTGCATATAATCCTCTTTGTCATAAATCAGAGGCCATGTGAGCCTTTGGACGCCAACAACAATATCATCGCCATTACTTTTCATATAGAAATGAGGATAGAAAAACTTATCCTCGTAATCATAATTGAGTGGGATTAGCTCTGAACGGGTGGAGTCGGTCAATGACTTGACGAGATAACAGGGTTTGTTGCGATAATTTATGCCGTTGTTTGCGTCCATCCACAATTCAGGCAGAGAATAGGGAATGCCTATTTTGTCACTGTCAATGACAAACGGTTGCAAGGCTATGTTCTTGAGTTGATTGGATATGAGCATTTTGTTGTAATATTCAGCCGGGATGTCGGCGAATGTAGCAGCCTGAGTCGAATCTACTTCAAGGGTCGAGATGAAATGCCAGCCTCGGGCATTGTCAATCGCGAAATGATAGGCGACTTCGGCAAGTTTGTCGTTCCATATCAGATTATTGCCGTGAAACAGTGGCTGATATATTATTTCCGACATTATCGTCGGAGCTGTCAGAGTGTCGAGATGATAAGATTCCTTGGTGACAAGGTTTCCGGCGAGATGTTCGGTGACCGGTTGGCGACGGTACGAACCGGCCGGAAACCGATAGGCCTCCTTTTTGTCTCTATACAGATTGAGTTCCTTGAAAAAGGCCGGCGAAACATTGTCGGCATTGCTTCCCACAATCAGTTCGCCGGTCCTGATATTGAATTTCAGAATATATCCGACATGAAGATAGCCCGGACTGAACGATAGAAATTTGTCAAATGCTTCAGTGGTGTCAAAAATATAATGGTCGGTTTTGATGTCATATTTGTTGATATAGGCTTTGGCCATTACCGAATCGGGATATACGGCAATCAGTACGGATGGTTTGTCGGTATATGTCTTTATGCTGCGGTCTATCTCATTGAGAAATCCATCACAGCGCGGACAATTAGCCGGGCGGAATATAGTGGCATATATAGTGTCGCACTCAACCGGCAGACCTTTAAAAAAAGCAATGGCGTCAGATTCAGACCCGGGAATCTGACGCACCATTAGTCCATGATCCGCCGACGTGTCAACCAATCCCTTGGCCGTGGCTGAAATGTATACACATGATATAAGGGAGAGGAGGAAAAGTCGGATATTCATAATCGTGATGGTTATAAATTCACTTCTTCAACTTGACCGTTTGAAGGAAGTGTTGCTATGGTTTCCTCAATTATCTCGGAGGGGGTTGAGGTTACGATATCCTTGTATACAGCTTTTGTTTTTCCGTTGCTGTCTTTAATGATAGTTGTAACAATGCTTTTGCCATTCATAGACATGATGTTTGTTACAATTTCAGCACATTTTCTAATGGTTGCTCCTTTACATGGGTTATTGGGGTTTGTGCTTGCTTCTGATCCCCAATAGGTTGTGACTGTGCCGGGGTTAGGGAGTTTGCCGTTATCGTTGTCTTCGCGTTCTGCATACGACATTGCGGGAATAGCAATCATCGCAAATAAACATAAAAATGTTTTTTTCATAAGTGATAGAATAATAGTAAAAACTGTTTGTTATGGGTCTTAATTATTTAACGAAATATGGTGTGATTTTGTTTAATTTTTTTGTAATTTTTTTAAAATATAATATTTGTGGGTGAATTTATCGCGCATCATATTTAGAGAGGTTGAGGTGATAGGTCTCGTGTGTGCAAATTGTTTTGTTAGAAATAAAGGCCTATAAAGTGGTGCGCAGCCATGATGTAAAACGATTGTCCGTAGTATGTGTCACACCCCGTCAACAAGATGTCCCGACTGTGCGCCGGTGTGGTAGTAGTCTGGTACACAGAAGTGTATCGACGATCCCCGTCGACAGGATGTCCCGACAGGGACATCAGGAGATTGATAGCCGTAAGCACCCTGAGCCTGGAAGGCTCAGGGTGCTTACGGAAAAAGAAATGTGTGTGGGAGATGTCTGAAAGACATCTTGTTACATCCGGGGTCAGGCAACAGCCTCCTTAGGGGTATTACGGCTGAGGCGGCGTATGTCGCGACGGATGCGGAGTATCATGAGCAGGGCCGCCGCCGTCAGTCCGAAAAAGAAACTGAGGTAAAGACCCGACGGGCCCATGCCGAGAGTGAATGCCAGCAGATAGCCTAAAGGGAGGTTGAGCAGCCAATAGGAAATAAAAGCGATAGGCATGATGATCTTGACATCCTGAAGGCCGCGGAGTATACCGACCGAAACGTTTTGCAGACCGTCCGAGAGCTGATAGAGCGACGCGAAGATGAGAAGGTCGGAAGCTATGGCGATGACCTCGGCGTTGGTGGTAAATATGGTCGGGATGATATGGCGCAGAGTGATGAAAAAGAGGGCTGTAAAAGTATTCCATACCAGCACGAGATGATAGGAGGCCTTGGCCGCGAGGGCAAGCTGCCCGATGTCGCGGCGGCCGAAGCAGTGCGACACGCGTATGGTCGTAGCCGCTCCGATGGATATGACTATCATGAAGGCACAATTTCCGAGAGTGTTGCTTATCTGATTGGCACTCATGGCTTCTTTGCCAAACCATCCCATCATTATGCCTATACCCACAAAAGCCGACGACTCAAGAAACATCTGCATGGATATAGGCAGACCTATCTGGAGCAGATGGCGCACACTCTGGCGTGAGAAGTGGCGCATGGAGAAGTCGCGCAGATACTTACGGTAGCACGGATAGTAGACAAAATAGATGAATATCAGTATCGGCGCGCTGATGCGGGCCACGAGTGTGGCGAGTCCGGCACCCTCCGTGCCCATTTCGGCAAAGCCTAAGTGGCCGTAGATAAACACCCAGTTGAGTAAGCAGTTGCAGATGTTGGCCACGATGGTGACGTAGAGCTCGGCGCGAGTGTTGCCCACACCCTCGAGAAACTGCTTGAAGGAGAAGAATATCATCATGAACGGCATGCTGAGCGAGAGCATGCGGTAGTAGGGAATGGCCATGTCGACTATCTCTTCGGGCTGTCCGAGGTGATAGAGCAGCGGCGTGGTGGCATATTGCAGCACCGTAATCATGATGCCGAGCAGGAGATAAAACACCATGCCGTTCTGCAGCAGGGCCGAGGAGCGTTTTCTGTCGCCCTGCACGTAAAGCTCGCCGATGAGCGGGGTCATGCCCATGGCCACGCCTATGGTGGCGATAAACAGTATGAAGAAGACCATGCCGCCAAACGATACGGCGGCCAGCGGTTCGGGATTGTCGCCTCCGTATTGTCCGACCATGAGGTTGTCGGCTACCTGTGTGAGTATCTGCCCGAGCTGTGTGAGCACGATGGGGAAGGCCAGCGCGAGGTTGCTGCGGTATTGTTGCTTGTATCTGTTGAAAAACATAAGGTTGGGATGATTGGAATTGGAGTCGGTGACAGATTGGTGGGGGGAGATTGATGATTGGACCGGCGTGATGTGCCGTGATGAGGACGCGGCGGCTATCGGTCGGAGCGGCGGCCCAGTTCGATGACCTCAAGCCCCGTGATAGAGCCGGCGTCGAGGGTGAGGCGCACGAGTGTCCTCACCTGTTGCCATCCGTGATAGCCGGCAGCTCCGGGATTGACGTGCAGCAGGTCGAGACGGTGGTCGGGCATGACCTTGAGTATGTGGCTGTGGCCGCTGACGAAGAGCTTGACGCGGTTGCGCCGCAGATTGCTCTCGACGCCCGGGGCATAGCGTCCGGGATAACCGCCTATGTGGGTGAGCCATACGCGCACACCCTCGGTCTCGAAGCATAGATATTCGGGACAGCGGCGTGTCACGGTGCCGTGGTCGATGTTGCCGCTCACGGCCCTGACCACGGGGGCTATCTCTTCGAGCCGCTCTATGATGGAGATGTCGCCGACGTCACCGGCGTGCCATATCTCGTCACAGTCGGCGAAATGTGAGGCGTAGCGGTCGTCCCAGCATGAATGTGTGTCGGAAAGAAGACCTATGCGTTTCATTTTCTCAGCAGGTATATATCGTGAAGAAGAATGGTTGAGTTGACGTAGAACAGCGACAGTTTGTTGACCCCATTGCGCAGACTGACGACGAGAGTCGATGACGGACGCGTCGTGAGCCAGTCACCCTGCCGTATGGGCGGACACACGAGTGTGCCGGCATAGCTATCGTTGACCTCGAGAGTGCGCATGGCCGTCTCGCCCGAGCCGTTGGAGTAGCCTAAGTGGAGGAAATAATCGCCGTCGGAGGGTGCCTGTACGTAAAATGTGAGGCGGGTGTTGTGGCGGGCGGCCAGTTCGATGTAGTGTGACGCCCTGTCGCGGTTGCGTATCAGGTGGAGCGGCGGACGTCGCGGCGTTATGGCCGTGGCGGGTATGTGGATGCGGGCCGAGGGGGGAGCCGAGATGTGGCTGCGGGGCGCGTAGCCGCTCACTCCGTTGAGCACGGGCACTATGTCGATCACAGCGGTGCCCGTGTCGGTCATCGCATAGGTCGGTGAGTTGAGGGTCTCGGAGAGTATGCCGTTGACATATACCTCATAGGTTGTGGCGGGGTCAAAGTTGATAATCTTGCCGTTGCGTCCGTCGCTCCAGTAGACGCGCGGTGTCGGAGGTGCCTCGGCGGGAGCCTCGGCCTTGACGGAAGCGGGTGAGTCGGAGAGCCTGTTGCCCGACATGGTGATGTCGACCCTGTGGCGGCCCGAGAGGTCCGGGCTGACCAGTGGATTGGCCTGGCGCAGCGAGTCGATGGCAAACGATGCGATCTTGTCGCCCGAGCCGTGGATGTGTATGTCGAGCACCGCTTCGCGGTAACGCAGCCCCGAGAGCCAAAGGCGCGGCCCGAGTTTCTGCGGGACTATCGGCGCGAAGTTCATGCCCTCGTCGGAGAGCGATATGCCCATGATGCCGCGGAGCAGGAGTGTGGGCCATTCGGTGCTGATGTCAGGGCCGAGCGACTGTCGCCACACTGTCCCTATGGCTGCGAGCAGGGCCTCTTCGTCGGCGGTGCGTGAGGCGGCTATGCCGTTGAGGGTCTGCACGCGCGGGTCAATCACCGCCTCGCCTTCGGCCGGGAGGGGGCTTACGGTCGGGATCCCTTCGGGCAGCATGGGGCGCGATGAGGTTATGCGCGAGGCCATCTCGGGGGTGGCGATGCCGAGTATCACTGTGAGTGGATTGGCGAAATTGTCGGCCGAGGGGGAGAGCACCCGCCACATGTCGCCATACATGTATTGTCCGTAATAGGATGCCGACGGCACCCAGAAGTTGTCGTTGATGGCGTTGCGAGTCCTGACGGCCATGCTTTCCCACTCCCGCTCGGCTTTGCGGCGCAGGAGGCGGGCCATCGCGGAGGCTGTGTTGAGAGTGGCGTAATGCCATGTGTTGGTGGAGAGGGCGACTATCTGAAAGCGGTCTACCGGCTCCATCCATGAGGGGGTGTAGCCCTTGAGCCGTTGCAGATAGGAGGGGAGGCCGCGGATGAGTCCGTCGCCGGCTCTCAGCGGAGCTGATTGGCCCATGAGCGAGGCTGTGATGATGCGGTAGGCTTCTTTGAGCCAGTCCTCCGACCCGGTGGCGTGATACACCTCCATCGCCGCTGCGGCCCAGGCCTCGTTGTCGGAGGTCAGCGGGAATCCCGGGCGGCTGATGATGCCGTCAGGAGCCAGTGAGCGCAGTGTCTCCATGGAGCGCGCGGGGTCGAGTATCGCCCCTGACAGATATATGTCGAGCGGAGAGAGTGGCGCGTCGTGATAGCGGCTGAGTCCTTTGGCATAGAGGGCTTCGGCCATGCGTGACGATGATGTGAGGGCGGGCAGCGAGGCGGCCGAGGCCGTGTGGCGTGGCTCGGCGGCCCAGTCGCCGGTGATTTCGGAGCGGTTGACGGCTGTGTATTGCCGGCCGTCGATCACTATGCTGTCGGGATATATCTCTATGTCGCCGGCCATGTAGAGCGCGTCCTCATTGACTGCTGCCTGACGCGAGCATCCGGCCCAGACTGCAAGCAGCAGCACGGGCAGCGCGATGAGGCGTATGAAGGCCGACGGTCGTTTCATTTCATAAAGATATAAAGAGGTGTCGTGAGAGGTCTGTCAAGACTCTCTATAATGCACAACAATAACGATGAGAATTTCTTGTCGTGTAGGAAATCCTCACCGTTATCGGTGTTATGGATATTTCAAATAAATTTCAGGTGATATGTCCTTACTCGGTATGCTACCTCCTTTCGGTTAGTTAGCTTTGCGGGTTTCGGTTCGCTCGGGTGATGAAATTGCGCGTGGCGGGAAGATTATTCCTCGGTAGCGCGGAGGTGCTGTACGTATACAGCCTTCATCATCTTCTTGCGGTTGGTCACCGAGGGCTTTTCAAAGGCCTGACGTGAGCGGAGCTCGCGCACGATGCCGGTCTTCTCAAATTTACGCTTGAACTTCTTCAGAGCCTTCTCGATGCTCTCACCATCTTTTACTTGTACGATGATCATGTTGTTAATGTTTCTTTGGTTGGTAAAATTTAAAATTTGCGGGGCAAAATTACAAAAAAGTTTTCTAACTGCAAAAGAAAAAGGAGATTAAAATCGTGGTGAATGGGGCGATGGGCCTAACGGGATTGATTGACGCTTGCGTCAAAGTCGCGGGCCATGTCGAGGGGCACGGAGGGGAGGGTGTTGGGGCCGATGGTGCGGGTGGCGGCGGCGCGCACTTCGGGCAGGGCGTTGGCTACGGCTACCGATTCGTCGGCCACGGCAAACATGGGCAGGTCGTTGAGGTGGTCGCCGTAGACTACCAGGCGGTCGGCTCCGACCATCTTTTTGAGCCTGAGCACGGCAGCGGCTTTGGAGATGCCGGCGCGGAATACCTCTATATATGACCGCTCGGGCGTGAAGATGTCGGGATAGGCCGAGACGGATAGCTGCGGGTCGAGGCGTAGCGTGTCGGCAAGACGGCTGACCGCAGGGGTGTCGCCTATGCCGAGCATGAGTATTACCGTGGAGGCGGATGTATCGTCGGTCTCACCGGGCGGGCAGTGGGGACCGTCGCGGAAGATGAATTTCTTCAGTTCGAGAGCTTTGCGCTCGTCGTAAAAACGGCTTTCGTCTGAAGTCATATCCGGCGAGTGGAGTACCTGCATGGTGCCGTCGGGGTGGAGGTTGTAGACAAACGGGTTGATGCCGTGACTGAGAAATGTGGCTTCAAGCTGTCGGGCACTACCGGCGGCAAGGGTCATGGGGTCGAGGTAGACACGGCGTGAGCGGTCCCACATCGAGGCACCGGTCAGAACGATGGCCGGGATGGTGGTGAGAGTGTCGTGCAGCAACGGCTCGACGGTGGCGGGGGTGCGTGCTGTGGCTACGGTGATGAGTGCGCCGCGGCGCGACAGGTCGGTGATGATGCGCGCGCTTTCGCCGCTCACCCGACTGTCGGGGCCGAGAAGGGTGCCGTCGAGATCGGTGATATAGAGGGTCATGCTAAACTCTAAACTTTCAACTCCAAAATATCACAACAGTGATATTTTCGCTCTGGTGTTTTTGATGCGTTCGCGGGCAAGGGTATCGACTAGGCTGCGGGCCTTGACGCGGGGCACACCGACCAGCGCGGCGTGGTCGCGCAGGGTGATGGTGCCTATCTCTGCGGCGGTGAGTCCTCCTTTGGCTATGAGGAAGCCCACGATGTCGCCTTTGGAGATTTTTTCCTTCTTGCCCACATTGAAATAAAGTGTGGAAGTGTCGGAGCGTATCGGGTCGGCCGAACGGCGCGTGGGCGCGTAGTCGCGGTCGGTGGTGATATAGTAGGGGATGTCCTCGCCCTCGGCGGTGATGACGTAGATGTCGCCCTCGGCGTTCTGGCGCGCCGTGCGGCCGTTGCGGTGGGTCCACGCTTCGGGCGAGACGGGCATGTGATAGTGGATTACGGCCGACAGCTCGGGGATGTCGAGACCGCGCGCTCCGAGGTCGGTCGATATGAGTATGGGGGTGGAGTTGTTGGCCAGTTGCACGATGGCGTTCTCGCGGTCGTTCTGATCGAGTCCGCCGTGATAGATGCCCACGGGGAGCCCCTCTTTTTTGAGATAGTCATATATGCGCTCCACGCTCTCGCGGTGGTTGGCAAAGACGATGACGCGCCCGTTGGAGAGCGAGTGGAGCAGGTCGGAGAGTGTGGTGAGCTTATCGCGCGAGGGCGATTCGACCCTCACTACCTGCATGCGCCGGCGCGGAGTGTCGGAGTCGCTGAAATCGATGGTCTCGGGGCGCGAGGCAGGGAGATAGTCGGGCAGGGCGGCCAGAGGGGTGGCCGAGGTGAGAATGACAAGGCGAAGGCCCGTGAGACGCTTGCACACACGCTTCATCTCGTCGGCAAACCCAAGTTCGAGGGCTTTATCATACTCGTCGAGCACAAGTGTCGATACCGCCCCGAGGTCAATCTGTCCGCGCTTCAGATGGTCGAGCAGACGGCCCGGGGTAGCCGCGATGATGTCGGGGGTGACAGCCAATGAGGCGGTCTCCTCCTGCATGGAGTGGCCGCCGTAAAAAGCTACAGTCTTGAGCCCGGTGGCCAGCGGACGTATCACCTCGGCTATCTGCAACACCAGTTCGCGCGAGGGAGCTATCACTACAGCCTGTACGTGGCCCGCGGCGGGATAGATGCTCTTGAGCAGAGGTATGGCAAAAGCCAGAGTCTTGCCCGAGCCGGTCGGCGCGAGCAGTGTATAGGTGCCGCGGGTGGCTATCCGGGCCATGCGCTCCTGCATGGGGTTGAGTTGCTCCACACGGGTGCGGAGGCGTATGTTGTCGAGTATTTCGCTTTGTTTCATTCAAAAAAGTTGTTGTCGTGAAGCATCTCGTCATCGGCCATGAGATGGTCGGGAATGTCGACCTCGATGACCTGCACTATCATGGGTGTGACCTCATGGTCGAGCATCTTCTTATATATATTGAGTATGTTGCGTCCGTAATGCCTGTTCATGGCCCATCGTCCCGAGAGAGCCTCCCACGACGTGGCCGAGCCGCGGGTGACAAACGAGAAACGCGGGTCGAGCATGTCCTCGCCGTCGGGTATGGCGTCGCGGCATGAGTAGGCATAGAGATGTTGTATCATGGCTGTGACCCCTTCGCGCACCGACTTGAAGCTGCACCCCTTGTCGCCGCGACGCTTCACGCCGAGCCCGCAGTAATTGTGGGCCGAGGGCGAGACTGCCGTGCCGTTGTCAAACCTGAACCATCCCGTCTCGATTATGGCCTGACACAAGGCTATGTCGCCGCGTATGCCGTAGAGCTCCCCTATTTCATAAAAAGCCTGGGCCACCTCGCGCGAAAAGTCGGGGTTGCGCGAGGCCACATACTGATACATCCGTTCGGGGTCGGCCTTCTGGGTGCCGCGTATGGGAGTGGAGGCACAGGCCGACAGGAGTGTCAGCGACAGGAGAAGCAGCAGGAGCAGCGGGCGGTGGTGAAACGTGGGGTGATTCATATCGTGTGAAGCTTGTGTCTGCATAAAACAACACGCAAGTTAACAAAAAATCTTTAGATTGTCATTATTTTTTTGTAGATTTGTCTTCATGAAATACTTCTTTTCGGCCGGAGAAGCCTCCGGCGATGTGCATGCCGCGCAGGTCATACGTGAGTTGCGCCGGCTCGACGGGTCGGCCGAGATAGCCTTTCTCGGCGGCGACGAGATGGCCGCGGCCGCCGGCCATGACCCCCTGATCCATTACCGCCGCATGGCCTATATGGGCTTTATCGACGTGGCCCGTCATCTGCCCGAGGTGCTCGGTAATCTCGCCGAGGCCAAGCGGGCCATAGCCGCCATGCGCCCCGACGCACTGGTGCTCGTGGACTATCCCGGCTTCAATCTCAAGCTCGCCGAGTATGCCCATGGACTCGGCATACCCGTACACTATTACATAGCCCCCAAGCTGTGGGCCTGGAAGGAGTATCGCATAAAGAAACTTCGCCGGTATGTCGACCGTCTCTACTCCATCCTCCCCTTCGAGCCACAATGGTTTGGCGAGCGCGGAGTCAAGGCCGAGTATGTAGGCAATCCTTCGGTCGAGGAGGTGGAGCAGGCCCTGGCCGCCATGCCCCCGGCTGAAGAGTTCATGAAGATTCACGGTCTGGACACACGCCCCGTGCTCGCCCTCGTGCCCGGAAGCCGCATGGGCGAGATCAAAGCCAATCTGCCGGTGATGGACGCCGTGGCCCGCCGTCATCCCGAGATGCAGGCCGTGGTGGCCGGAGCCCCGTCGATAGATGTCGAGGTCTACAGACGGTTTACCGACTATCCCGTCATACACGCCACCACGCTCCGTCTGATGTCATACTCGCGGGCGGCACTCGTGACCTCGGGCACCGCATCGCTCGAGAGCGCGCTGGCCGGTGCGCCCCAGGTGGTGTGTTACAGGGCCGTGGGGTGGAAATGGGCCCACGACCTGTTCATGCACATACTGAAGATACCTTACTGCTCGCTGCCCAATCTCGTCACCGGCCGCATAGACCGCGAGGCGCGTGACGAAGTGAACCGTCAGGCCGTCCGTACCGGAGTGCGCGGATGGATCATACCCGAGATGCTCGTGCACAACTGCACGCCCGACACTGTCGACACGCAGCTCACCCCCTTGCTGACCGACACACCGGCCCGCCGGGCTCAGCTCGAAGGCTACGACGAAGTGCGCCGTCGCCTCTTCACATCCACCTCAGCCGCCGCCACCGTGGCCCGCAACATCTACGGCCACAGGCGATAGTTCACCCCGAGGGTCAAATGTAATCGTGAATATCCAAAGTGATGGATGACTGATCCGATGGCACTTCGATAAAATGTAAATCCATCTTTGGGAATATGCCCCGTTGTCCCAACGGTAAGGAATGTATGCATGTGAAATCGGCGGCCCTCAGAGTTGTTGATTTTGTCTTGCGGTTGTCAATCAGAAGTCGTATGGCCAAGTTGTATTCCTGACGTTGCCTGCTGTTGTAAGGAAGAGATGTTGCCTGATGTAAAGTAGTCAGGAAATCATCGGTGGGTGAATGGCTGACGATAAAGCCTTTTACAATGTAATCTTCCTGTTGGTAAGATGGCAACATATGCAGGAGCATATTGGCTTTTATAAAAGATGCCACCAATTGCGTTTTAGCCTTGTATAGAAACTGAGTGCTGAATCCCGATTTTAATTCGGTCAGAAACATGTATTTTTTGCCCGAATGTTCAAACAGGACTATGCCATCGCAGTCTTTGCGAAATATGTCGGGAGCCTTGCATATCTCAAAAAAAGAGGTTGAGTCCTTAATCATCTGCGTGTCAATGCAATTGAAGTCGGAATTACTCCAAGTGACTTTGGTGACCGTGGCTTTGGCTTCATGTTCATGAATGTCGACGCTGCCACGACACACCTTATGTCCGTATTTCGGAGTGATTGTCTTAAGGTCGGTAATCAGTGACATTATTCTTCATCGTTTGTATTGTTGCCAATATCGTTAAGGTCGCTGAGCAAGTCGAAATAACGTGTTATGACTTTATGGAAAGAGTCAAACGGGACACCCTCTTCTGCGTCGGTCTTGAGTTGTGACACGTTGGTATAGCCATTTTCGTTACGGCTGAGATTGTATGCAATCACTTTTTCGGCATCGATAAGTGATTCTTTGATAATGCCGTGCTTATCCAACAGCTTGTTGCTGTCCTGTGACTGAAGCCGTAAAATTACAGGATACAACTTTATCAAGGCATTGATACGCTTTATGAAATAATCGCTGTGGGTTGTGATCCGTAAATGACAACCTTTTGATACAATATATCCTATAAGGTCGGCCAACGATTGCTGACGTGAAGGGTGAAGATGCGCTTCCGGCTCTTCAAAGAGAAGAGTCATATCATCAAGATTATATTTGGGTAGCAACAGAGCCAGTGCCGCAAGCTCTTTGATGGAGGAAGCTGCTGCTGAGAGGGGCATCTGATGGCCCGAATGGGTAGTATAGGTCAGATTGTCGTTGGTCAGGGATATTGTACCGTCATTAATGCGCGACAATAGATTTGTTAAAATCGCATCCTGTTCCCTGGGGCTTTCTATGGGGCGGGCGATGTCTGATTTCAGTTTGAAAAACTCATAAAACATGCCTGACCTGAATGTCGGTATTTCCTGGATCTCCATTAAGGCCCCTCTTGACGGCGGAAGTATATAGTTGCTTATAAATTTAAGTGGTGTATAATCTATACTCTTTATAAATTCAGCTTGTATGAGAGTTGTCAATATTGAAGCTGATACCGCTCTTTCCTCGCTGTTGAAATTAAAATTGTCTGAGCTGAACCGATATATTGTTTTTTCGTTATTGTCCAGACCTGTCAGTGATTCATGATATTTAAAATCTATCTTGTTTTCACTGAAAGGCCATGAAATATTGACTTTCCCTTCGATGGTAGGATTGCCAATCATATATCCGATGTAATGGATTGCATCTCGGTTAATCCAATTGAAAAGGTCGGATGTGGTAATAGAGAATATGACATCGCCTGACTTTTTGCCATCAAGTAATGTCGAGAAATCAACCTCGCTGAAATAATCCATTAATCGACCATTGCCTTTGGATAAAAGAGCATACGTATAGTTGGCAAGGCAAGCCAGATAGCTTTTGCCGAGCCCCGATTCCCCTGTGAAAATCATCAGGGGTCGTATGTCTATATCTGCGTTTCTGATAGGGCCGAGTGAGTCGATATGTATGGATATATTGTTCATCGAACTAATAATTAAATATATGAATTAGAGCAATCAAAATTACTAATAAGTAGGGATATAGACAAATAAATAAGAAAAATATATGACAATGTGGCCCGCAACATCTACGGCCACAGGCGATAGCTCACCCCGAGGGTCAGGCCTGGGGAGAGGCCGTGAGGGGTGAGGGTGGCTCCGGCCGTGATGCCGAGCGACCAGCGGGTGGAGTAGCGCGGCCCGCAGCCTGTCGCCGCGAGGCGGGTGGTGACGTTGTGGGTGACAGTGGGGAGGGTGCGGAATATGACGAGTGTGTCGAGGCGCGGGTCTGCTCCGCTGACTACGGCGCGGAAGGTCGAGTCGGCATAGACGCGCTGCACGGCGCGCAGACGCAGTGAGTCGGAGTCGCAGGCGGTCACATCCTTGCGGCTCAGGGTGACGGTGCGGGGTGAGGGTCGTTGGGCGAATGAGGGGATTGTGACGCGGATGGTATCGTGAAGCACTATGGTGTCGATGCGCAGTTCGGTAATGGTGTCGTGAAGCGGTGTGGACGACCGGCTGAACAGACGGCAACTGTCGGGGAGAAAGTTGCCGATACATACGCCGGCAAGGAGGGCGAGGACTGAATAGGTGATGGTTTTCATGAGGGCGGGTTTTGCCGACAAAATTACGCCATGATCCGGCCCGAAATGGTGCGATAATGTCGCGTTTACAGTCTAAAAAATCTCTCCGGCATGGAGGATTGAAAAATTTTGCGTAACTTCACCGTGCAAACTCTCATGTTTCATCACCTTCTAAATCAATCATGAAATTTAAAACGGTCATAATTATTGCGTGCCTGATTATCGGAGTGTCAATAGGTTCGCATGCGAGCGAAAGAAAGAAATACAACTTCAACAGTGACTGGCTTGTAGCCGTTGGCGATGTGCCCGACGGAGAGCGGCCCGGGACCGACGACAGCCATTGGAAGCGTGTCACACTCCCTCATGCGTTCAATGAGGACGAAGCCTTTAAGCTCTCCATCGAGCGGCTTACCGATACGGTCAGTTGGTATCGCAAGCATTTTTCCGTCCCGCGGCTTGACGGCGGCAAAGTGTTTGTCGAATTTGAGGGCGTCCGCCAGGGTGCCGATTTCTATCTCAACGGCCATCGGCTTGGGCTTCACGAAAACGGCATCATGGCCGTCGGCTATGACCTCACCCCTTACATCAGGAAAGGCGACAATGTGATAGCTGTCCGCATCGACAATGACTGGGCCTACAGGGAACGCCACACCAATGCTACGTTCCAGTGGAATGATAAAAACTTCAATGCCAACTATGGCGGCATACCCAAGAACGTATGGCTTCACGTCACTCCGGCGGTCTATCAGACATTGCCGCTTTACAGCAGTCTGAACACCACGGGCGTATATGTATATGCGTCAGATTTTGACATCAAGGGCTCGACGGCCGACATCCATGCCGAGTCGGAGGTCAGAAACGACTCCGGCACCCCCGCCACGCTTTCCTATCGCGTGACGCTGAGGGATGCCGACGGTAAAAAGGTGAAAACCTTCGATGGCAGCCGGCTCACCCTCGCCCCCGGCGAGACAGGCGTCCTGAAAGCCTCCGAGCGTGTAGGCGGCCTGAATTTCTGGAGCTGGGGTTACGGCTATCTCTATGATGTGGACACCGAGCTCGTGGACGACAAGGGGCGCAGCATCGACAAGGTGACGACACGCACGGGATTCAGAAAGACACGTTTTGGCGAGGGCAAGATATGGCTCAACGACCGCTTGATACAGATACACGGCTATGCCCAGCGCACCTCCAACGAGTGGCCGGCCGTCGGGCTCTCCGTGCCGGCGTGGCTCAGTGATTATTCCAACGGACTCATGGTCGAGTCGGGTGGCAACCTTGTACGCTGGATGCACGTCACCCCCTGGAAGCAGGATGTCGAGTCGTGTGACCGCGTCGGTCTCATCCAGGCTATGCCGGCGGGCGACTCCGAGAAAGACCGTCAGGGGCGTCAGTGGGAGCAGCGCGAGGAGGTGATGCGCGATGCCATAATCTATAACCGCAACAATCCATCCATCCTGTTTTATGAATCGGGCAACTTCCGCATCAGTGCCGAACACATGGATGCCATGAAGGCCATACGCGACCGTTATGACCCGCACGGCGGCCGCGCCATCGGTTCGCGCGAGATGCTGGATATTGACAACGCCGAGTATGGAGGCGAGATGCTTTATGTCAACCGCTCGGCCAAACACCCCATGTGGTCCATGGAATATTGCCGCGACGAGGGTCTCAGAAAGTATTGGGACGAGTATTCCTACCCATTCCATAAAGAGGGGGAGGGTCCGCTCTATAAGGGTGCGGATGCCTCGGACTACAACCACAATCAGGACCGTATGGCCGTCGAGCTCGTGCGCCGCTGGTATGATTACTGGATCGAGCGTCCGGGAGCAGGGACACGCTGCAACAGTGGCGGAGTCAAGATAGTCTTCTCCGACACCAACACCCATTATCGCGGAGCCGAGAACTACCGGCGTTCGGGAGTCACCGACCCGATGCGCATACCCAAGGACGGCTTTTATGCCCATCAGGTGATGTGGGCCGACGCGTGGGTTGACAACGAGGGCGACCGCACCTATATAATAGGCCACTGGAATTACGGCGATGACACCGTCAAGCCCGTCTATGTGGTCTCCACCGGCGATGATGTCGAGCTGTTTGTCAACGGCCGTTCGCTCGGACACGGCAAGCGGGAATATGATTATCTCTTTACGTTTGAGAATGTTAAGTTTGAGCCCGGCACACTCGAGGCCGTAAGTTATCGTGACGGCCGGGAGGCGAGCCGATATAAAATCGAGACAGCCGGCGAGCCCCGGAAGCTCCTTCTGACCGCGATAGAGAATCCTCAGGGCTTCCATGCCGACGGGGCCGATATGTCGCTGGTGCAGGTTGAGGTGGTCGATGCCCAAGGGCGTCGTTGTCCGCTTGACAACCGCATGGTCAGCTTTGAGGTCGACGGTCCCGCCGAATGGCGTGGCGGCATAGCCCAGGGCCCCGACAATTACATATTGAGCAAAAGCCTCCCCGTGGAGTGTGGCGTCAACCGCATACTGCTCCGCAGCACCGTGAAGCCCGGCAAAATCAAAGTCACCGCAAAAGCCCAAGGGCTCCCTGACGCTGTCGTGACCATGAAGACATTGCCCGTCAAGGTCGTAAACGGACTTGGCGAATACATCCCTGCCCATACGCTCAAAGGTCGTCTTGACAAAGGGCCTACGCCCCTCACCCCCTCCTGCCGCAATCGCGCCGAGGGTGTGGGAGTCAGCTCCATCCGGGCCGGCTCGTCACAGGATAAGGTCGGTAATGCCATTGACGACAATGAAGCCTCGGCATGGACTTCCGACGGCGTTCTGGCCAACTCATGGATAACATTCCGTCTGGAGCATGAAGCTCCGGTCGACGACATAGTGATGAAACTGTCGGGATGGCGCAAACGCTCCTATCCGATAGAGATTTATGCGGGCAAAGAGCTCGTATGGAAAGGCTACACCCCCAAAGGGCTGGGCTATGTCCACATCAGGCCCGCCAGGATAGTCAAGGCCGACGAGATAACCATCCGCCAGATCGGAGCCATGACCGAGAAGGACGCCTTTGCCCTCAAAGAGCTCGGCGGCGGCCCGGCCAACGAAATGGACACCAAGCCGGCCAAGAAATACCAGCTCGGCATCGTCGAAATCGAATTTCTGGTATCTAATCTCTTGTAGTCTGTAAAGAAGCAGGAAACTGCCCCGTGCGGAGGCCCGACTTGAGGGCAGCCGATGTGCCATGGGTAAACGAGTCAGGCACGGCATATCCTTGGGCACGTTTCTGGAGATAATCGTCGCCGATTTTCTGCGCGGCGTCGAGAGCCTCCTCTATATCGCCGTCCTCAAGCGAACCAAACATCTTATTGTCATGATGAGCCCATACGCCGGCATAATAATCGGCCTGAAGCTCAAGAGCCACACTAATCTTGTTGGCCTCCGCCTCGCTGAGTCTCGACATCCGCTGGTGGGCATCGGTGAGAGTGCCGAGCAGATATTGCACATGGTGGCCCACCTCATGGGCAATGACATAGGCATAGGCAAAGTCTCCGTCGGCACCGAGAGTGCTGCGCATTTCGGAGAAAAACGACAGGTCGATATACAGGCTCTGGTCGGCCGAACAATAGAAAGGACCGGTCTGGGCAGTGGCGTTGCCGCAGCCGCTGTTGACCGAACCGGTGAAAAATACGAGCGTGGGTGGCTCATATTCAAGACCCTGTTCGGAAAAAAGTTTGGTCCATACATCCTCCGTTCCGGCAAGTATCTGTTTGGAAAAAGTGGCAAGCTCCTCTTCCTGAGCGGTAGGCGTATAGGCCGCCGATTGGCCTGAGCCGCCATAGGTAATCTGCCCCGCGTTCTGCATGAGAACGTCGAGCGGGTTTCCACCCGAAATCCAGGCGATGATTGCCGCGACTATTACCGCGCCAATTCCACCGCCGATTTTAAGTCCCGAGCCGATGCCCCGGCCGCGCCGGTCATCGAAGTTTGAGCTTTGTCGTCGGCCGTTGAGTCGCATATTCTTGTGGTTAGGTTTAAAGGGTTTAAAGTTTAAAAGTTAAGAGGGTTTAAGAGAGTTAAGAGAAATGTATGGTATCAACACATCATTTCTCTTAACTCTCTTGACTTTTTAACTTTATAAACTATAGTGAACTACTTCTTGATCATATTCCATACAGCCGAGCTGCCGAGCGCGCCCACAAAGGGAGCCACGATGAAGAGCCAGAGCTGACCGAGGGGTACGGCATTGCCTTCAATGGCTGCAAAGATGGCCGGGCCTACCGAACGGGCCGGATTGACCGATGTGCCGGTGATGGGGATACATACGATGTGGACGAGCACGAGGGTAAGACCGATGGCCAGACCTGCAAAGTTGCCTGCACCCTTCTTTTCGTCGGTGGTGCCGAGCACTACGAGCACAAATATGAAAGTAAACACTACCTCGGCGATAAATGCGGGTACTATATTGCCGGGCATAAACGAGTTGGCTCCCGTGGTGGTAGTGCTGTTAAACACTGCTTCGACGCCGGCTTCATTGCCCGTGTGGACCAGCACATAGAGCACGGCCGACGCGATGATGGCTCCGATTACCTGAAAAATCATATAGTTGACTGCCTCGGCGCCTTTCATGCGTCCGTTGGCCCATACGCCCAAGGTGATGGCCGGATTGATGTGACAGCCCGAGATGTTGCCGATGGTGTAGGCCATGGCTATGACCGAAAGACCGAAGGCGAAAGCCACTCCCAAGGTGGTGACACCATAGCCGGTGGTGCCGAGTCCGATGCCCGCGAATATCGCGCTGCCGCAACCCATGAGTACCAGCACGAATGTGCCGATCATCTCTGCTAAATACTTTTTCATGTAAATAGTGTTTTTGTGAAAGTTATTAAATAGTTGTAACTGAATTGATGCGAAAACGTAAGGAGAAAAGGACGATTTTTAACAACCTCTCATACCTTGCAAGCAAATGTAAGAAAAAAGCGTCACACATTCAAGATATTTCAAAAAAAAGAGTTATTTTTGCACTATACAACAGTGAATTGCAACAATATTGCAACAAATCCACCAAAGTCATCATCATGAAAATCCAATCATTAATGCTCGGGCTTGCCCTTATGGTGCCCGCCATCGGTCTTCCGTGTACCAGTCTCATTGCCGGAAAAAACGCTACCGTCGACGGCTCGGTACTTGTGACTTATGCCGCTGACAGCCACACTCTTTATGGCGAACTCTATCACACTCCCGGTGCCACTCACGCCCCTGGGGAGATGCGCAAGATATATGAATGGGACACAGGCAAGTATCTCGGCGAGATACCCCAGCCCGAGCGCACCTACACTACCATAGGCAACATGAACGAGCATGGCCTGACCATCGCCGAGAGCACATGGGGCGGACGTCATGAGCTCGAGGACACCACCGGCATCATGGACTACGGTTCGCTCATATATGTCACCCTCGAGCGCGCCACCAATGCCCGCGAGGCCCTGAAGATTATGACCGACCTGGTGGCTGAGTATGGCTACCACTCAAGCGGCGAGTCGTTCTCCATAGCCGACCCCGGAGAGGCCTGGGTGATGGAGCTTATCGGCAAGGGCGGCAAGGAGAAAGGTGCCGTGTGGGTGGCCCGACGTGTGCCCGACGACTGCATCTCGGGCCATGCCAACCATCCGCGCATCCACAAGTTTCCGCTCAACGATAAGGAGACCATCTATTCGCCCGACGTGATCGACTTTGCCCGCAAGCAGGGCTACTACAAGGGTAAGGACGAGGATTTCAGTTTCTCGCTTGCCTACGGAGAGCTCGACGGCACCGCCACCCGCGGATGCGACGGCCGTGTGTGGAGCTACTTCAACCGCTTTGCCAAGGGCATGGACAAATATCTTCCCTGGGTCATGGAGGCCAAGGGCGAGACAATACCACTCTGGGTGAAGCCCGACAATAAACTGACCCTCAATGATATGCGCTGGATGATGCGCGACCACTTCGAGGACACTCCCATGGATATGACCAAGGACGTAGGAGCAGGCCCCTATAAGGTGCCCTACCGCTGGCGTCCAATGACATTCAAGGTCGACGGCAAGGAGTATCTCAACGAGCGCGCCATCGCCACACAGCAGACCGGCTTCTCGTTTGTGTCGCAGATGAACCAGGCTCACCCCTCGATGATGAAGGGCATACTCTGGTTTGGTGTCGACGATGCCAACACCTGTGTCTACGTGCCCATGTATAGCTGTCTCACCGAGGTGCCCGCTGAGTTTGCCCACGGCAACGGCGACATGCTCACCCTCTCGTGGGACGCTGCCTTCTGGGTCAACAACTATGTGGCCAACCAGGCCTACAACCGCTATTCGCAGATGATACCCGACATCCGCCGTGTGCAGAACGCCGAGGAGCAGACTCTCGACTCGGAGGTCAAGGCTCTGATGGCCGCTGTCAAAGGCATGGACGAGGCCGAGGCTCTCAACGTGGTGCGCAACCACTCCATGATGGCTTCGCAACGCTATCTGCGCAACTATAAGAATCTTGGCGATTACCTGCTGGTGAAATATCTTGACGGTAACGTGAAGAAGGAAAAGGACGGTAAGTTCATGCGCACACCCGAGGGTATGTGTGTGTCGCCCGACTTCCCCGGATATGACGAGCGTTACTACCGCTCGATTGTCGAGGATGCCGGTGACCGTCTTCTCGTAAAGGACCCTAATAAGAAATGAATCAAGAGGAATATCTCGGAAAACTGAACCCTCAGCAGCGGGCGGCCGTAGAATACTGCGACGGCCCGCAGCTTGTCATTGCCGGAGCCGGCTCCGGCAAGACAAGGGTGCTGACCTACAAGATAGTGCATCTGCTCGCGCAGGGCTATGAGCCGTGGCGCATTCTCGCACTGACTTTTACCAACAAGGCCGCCCGCGAGATGCGCGAGCGCATCCAGGCTCTCGTGGGCGAGGAGGTGGCCTCCAAGCTGTGGATGGGCACGTTTCACTCCATCTTTGCCCGCATACTCAGGGTCAACGCCGAGAGGCTCGGCTTCAAAAGCTCGTTCACTATCTACGACGCGGCCGACTCTAAGGCTCTGATTAAGCTGATAATCAAAGATATGGAGCTGGACGACACAATCTATAAACTGTCGACTGTCCAGAATGCCATCTCATGGGCTAAAAATGCACTGATTTCGCCCGAAGACTATGCCGACAGCCGCGAACTGATGGCGGCCGACATTCGCAGCAAGCGTCCGCGCATGTGGGAGATATACCGCAACTACCGCGACCGTTGTGCCGTGGCCGGGGCCATGGACTTTGACGACCTGCTCTATCATACGAATGTGTTGCTGAGAGACAACGAGGATGTCCGGCGGCATTATCAGGAGTTTTTCCGATATGTGCTGGTCGACGAGTATCAGGACACCAACTTTGCCCAGCATCTCATAGTCAAGCAGCTCACCAACTCCATGAGCCGGCTGTGTGTGGTGGGCGACGACGCCCAGAGCATCTACTCGTTCCGCGGAGCCAACATACGCAATATCCTCGATCTTGAGAACTCTTTTCCCGGCCTGAAGACTTTCAAGCTCGAGCGTAACTACCGCTCGACCCAAAACATCATCAATGCCGCCGGAAGCCTCATAAGCAAAAACCGCGACCAGATACCCAAGAACGTATATTCCGAAAACGACCTCGGCCGGCTTATCGACGTGGCCCGCTGTTACAGCGACTATGAGGAGGCCGCTCAGGTGGCCGGAAAGGTGTCGCAGGTCAAGCGTGCCTCGGGCGGCTCATATGACGAGTTTGCCATCCTCTATCGCACCAACGCCCAGAGCCGCGTGCTCGAGGAGTCGCTGCGCAAGCGCAATCTGCCTTACAGGATATATGGCGGCCTGTCGTTCTATCAGCGCAAGGAGGTGAAGGATGCCATAGCCTACTTCCGCCTCTCGCTCAATCCCGACGATGACGAGGCCCTGCGCAGGGTCATCAACTTCCCCGCGCGCGGCATAGGCGACACCACCCTCGGCAAGATTACACGTGCGGCCATGGACGCAAGGGTGAGCATGTGGCAGGTCATAACTCATATGGACGATTATGATTGCGGTCTCAACTCCGGCACCAAAAAGAAACTTGCGGCCTTTGCCGGACTCATTGACGGATTTATAGAACGCAACGACCGCGGCGACAATGCCTATGACGTGGCCCGCCACATCATTGAGACCACCGGACTCTTCTCCATGCTCCTGCATGAGCGCACTCCCGAGAGCATATCCAAGCAGGAAAACATTCAGGAGCTGCTGAAGGGTGTCAAGGAGTATGTCGACACTATGGTCGAGCAGGGGCGCGACGAGGTGATGCTGAGCCATTTCATGTCGGAAGTATCGCTGGCCACCGACCAGGACATGAGCCGTAATGACGACGAAGAGTGCATCACGCTCATGACAGTCCATGCCGCCAAGGGGCTGGAGTTTGACAACGTGTTTGTGGTCGGAGTCGAGGAGGAACTGTTTCCCTCGGCCATGGCCAATCAGTCGCCCGCCGAGATCGAGGAGGAGCGTCGTCTGCTCTACGTGGCCATAACGAGAGCGCGCAAATATTGCATGATAAGCTATGCCGCACAGCGTTACCGCAACGGGCAGACAGTCTTCCCGCGCCCCTCGCGCTTCATCGGCGACATCGACCCGCGTTTTCTCCATCTCGACACCGGCAACGATTTTGCCTCGTCCTCAGCGTCCTCAGCGGCTCCGTCGCGTGGCAGCCGTGTCTCTTTCACCCCCTCGATGGCAGGGTCGGCCCGTTCGCTCAGCGAGCTGCGTCGTCCGCTCTCGGCTCCGAGGGTGCAGCGTCCCACAGCCGCTCAGCCGTCGGCCGACGGAGACTTCACGCTCCATTCGGCAAGCGAGGTGAGCGTGGGCACACGCATACGTCATGCCAAGTTTGGCGTGGGTGTGGTGATTGAGCTCGACACCATGGGCAGTGATCCGAGGATGACAGTGGCCTTTGAGGGCGACGATATGGAGACCCGCAGACTGCTGTTCAAATATGCTAAATTTATGATTTTATGACCCAACAAGAGATACCTACCCCCTATTATATTGTCTACGAAGAGCGCATGCGCCGCAACCTCGAGCTGATAACACGCGTGGAGCGCGAGGCCGGCGTAAACATTATCATGGCCTTCAAGGCCAATGCCCTGTGGCGTTCGTTTGACGTGGTCAGAGAGTATAACCGTGACTTCACGGCCAGTTCGCTCAACGAGCTGCGTCTCGGCAACGACGAGCTTGGCGGCGAGGCCCACGTCTACTGTCCCGTCTACACTCCCGCGACCATTGACGAATTTCTCTCGCGGGCCACACATCTCACGTTCAACTCTCTCAGCCAGTGGGAGCGTTACGGCGAGCGCGCGCTTGCCGCAGGAGTGTCGCCCGGACTGAGGGTCAACCCGCAGTGTTCGGTCATCGACACGGAGATATACAATCCGGCCCTGCCCGGCTCGCGTTTCGGAGTGACAGCCGGACAGCTTGACGGCTCCTTGCCCGCGGGTATAGAGGGACTCCACTTCCACGCTCTGTGCGAAAGCTCCTCCTACGACCTGGCCAAAGTGCTCGAGGCATTTGAGGAGCAGTTTGGCAGGTATCTCCGACAGGTGAAGTGGGTCAACTTCGGAGGCGGTCACCTCATGACCCGCGAGGGCTATGACGTGGACCATCTCATAGGCGTGCTCCGCGGATTTCGCGCACGTTATCCGTGGCTTCAGGTAGTGCTTGAGCCGGGCAGCGCGTGGATGTGGCGCACCGGCGACCTCATTACATCGGTGCTCGATGTGGTCGAGAACCAGGGCGTGAAGACAGCCATTATCGACGCATCGTTTGCATGCCACATGCCCGACTGTCTCGAGATGCCCTACAAGCCGGCCATCACCGAGAGCGTGGCCGAGGCTCCCGGACTCCCCGTCTATCGTCTCGGAGGCAACTCATGTCTGAGCGGCGACTTTGTGGGCGACTGGGCCTTTGCTGAGCCGCTGCGTCCCGGGCAGAGGCTTACGCTCGAGGACATGAACCACTACACCACCGTCAAGACCACAATGTTTAACGGCATACAGCACCCCTCGATGGTGATGTGTGACGCCGGCGGCGATTGCCGCTATCTGCGACAGTTTGATTATATGGACTATAAAAACCGTATGTGCTGATGGAAAAGCATCCCCGATTTTCAGTCATAGTGCCTGTCTATAACCGCATAGACGAAGTCAGCGACCTCATGGAGAGCCTCGAGGCTCAGACCTGCAAGGATTTTGAGGTAGTGATAGTCGAGGACGGCTCCACCGAGCCGTGTGAGGAGGCCGTGCGCCGTCATCCCGGCGTGAGAGCAAGGTATTTCTATAAGGAAAACGAGGGGAGGTCCATAGCCCGCAACTACGGTATGGAGCGGGCCGAGGGCGATTATTTCATATTTTTCGACAGCGACTGCGTGATACCCCCCGGATATTTCGAGACTCTCTCGCGTGAGCTTGACAGCCGTCCGCTCGACTGCTTCGGCGGCCCCGACGCAGCCCACGAGTCGTTTTCGACCACCCAGAAGGCCATCAACTATGCCATGACATCGCTCCTCACCACCGGCGGCATACGCGGAGGCAAGGTGAGCCTCGAGAAGTTTACCCCCCGCACGTTCAACATGGGCTTCTCGCGCGAGGTATATGACAAGGTGGGCGGTTTTCGCGAGATGTTTTCCGAGGACATCGACATGAGCATGCGCATACGCGGCGCGGGCTTCTCCATGGGGCTCATACGTCCGGCCTATGTCTACCACAAACGCAGGGTGGATTTCAGGAAGTTTTTCCGTCAGGTGCATGTGTTCGGCATGTCGCGCATCACGCTCAAACTTCTCTATCCCGGTTCGATGAAGGCGGTCCACACACTTCCGGCCATAGCCGTGATCATGGGCGTGGTGCTCGTGTTGCTCGGCATATTCGTGTCGCCATGGTGGCTGCTGCCCATAGGCCTGTATCTGCTGGCCATATTTGTCACCGCGCTGGTGCTGACCCGTTCGCTCGTCATCGCGCTCAAGGCGGTGCCGGCAAGCGTGATTCAGATATGCGGCTACGGGACGGGCTTCATCAAGGCTTATGTGACTAAAATCCTGCTCGGCCGCGGCCGCGACATTCAGGAAGAGATACTTATCCGCAAGGGAAAGTAGAGTTTAAAGTTGAGAGTTTAGAGTTTAGTTTATTGCTGTTTTAGAATTTAATTATGGATGCCGAAAAGCCTTTTGTGTCGACCCGCATACTCGACCTCAGCAAAGACGATATGCCGCGCGAGAAGGCTCTCGCCCATGGCATACGCGCGCTGAGCGATGCCGAACTCATGGCCATTATCTTTGGCGGAGGTCTGCCGGGCATGTCGGTGGTCGATATGGCGCGGGGCATACTCCGCGACTGCGACAACCGTCTCGACATGCTGGCGCGCCTGAGCATGAACGAGCTCATGAGCAAATACAAAGGGGTCGGGCCGGCCAAGGCTGTAAGTCTTGCGGCGGCCTTTGAGCTCGGCCGTCGCAACCGCGAGCAAGCCATAGGCCGCGAGGACCCTCAGATAAGGTCGAGCCGTGATGCCGTCGCGCTGATGAGCCCGCTGCTCGAAGGACTCGAGTATGAAGAGTTTTGGGTGCTGATGCTTTCGCGCTCCAACCGTGTGACCTATAAGCGTTGCATCTCGCAGGGCGGCACGGCAAGCACGGTGGTCGATGTGAAACTGCTTCTTAAACGAGCCATCGACTGTCTGGCCGAGGGGATTATCCTCGTGCACAACCATCCGTCGGGCAACGCATCGCCCAGCGGAGAAGACGACCGTCTCACCGCCCGCATCAAGGATGGAGCCAAAATACTCGGCATCAACGTCCTCGACCACATAATCATAGCCCGCTCCAAATCTTACTCCTACGCCGACGAAGGCCGGCTGTGAGGAGGAGATACAAAAGGACAAAAGTTTCAAAAGAAACAAAAGTTTTTTATTTAATAAGTCATCTGATTTAGAGACAACTAAAAATAAAACTTTTGTTTCTTTTGAAACTTTTGTCCTTTTGTATCCCCCTTATCGGGTTATGACGAGATATTCGAGTGAGCCGCCCCATACGGCCGAGTAGCGGCGGAGTGCATAGCCCTTGTCGGCGGCGGGACCGGAGCGGGGATGGCCATAGTTGGTGTATATGTCATAGGTGCTCCCGCACTCGGGGCATTGGGCATAGGGCTCACCCTCAGGCACGGTGAGCCGCACCGTCGGGCGCACTTCGTAGGGACACGCCAGATCATAGACCACAAGATTGCCCATGGCATCCATCGAGAGCAGCAGACCGCCATAGCCTGTGCGGTCCATGTCGGTGTAGGGAAAGTCGGCGGGCACGCGCGTGTTGCCGGCTTTGATATATCGTTTGCTCTCGGCCGCGCCCCCTATGCCATAGCGGTGCCAGTCGCCAATGGTGGTAAACTTGAGCCGGACCTCGCTATAAGGAATACGCTCATCGTCGACGGAGTGACATCCGGCCGAGATGAGCGTGATGAGTGAAAGCGTTATGACTGCGAGACGGGAGAGAAGGCTGCGGGTCATACTGTGGGGAAAAGCGAAGTGAAGACTTCTCCGAATTTGTCGGCGGCCTCCTGTATCTTGTTGCCGATAAAGGGTCGGAGCATGGCGGGAATCTGGATTTCGACGCGGGGCGTAAGCCGGGTGCTCGCGCCGTCGACATCGGCCATGTCGAGCGAGAGTTTCAGGGGGATGGGACACCCTTCGGCATTGAGGCCTACATGGGTTGGAGCGGTGCGCTCGGTGATTTTAAACACCAGTTCGCCCACGCCGGGAGCATCCATCTTGATGGCTTCACCGCGAAACTCTATGCCCTGGAGCTTCTCGCGCTGCTCGGCGGGGAGCTGCTCCACCATATCGCGATATTGGCTGAGGTCGCTGACCTTGGCGTAGATTTCGTCGATGTTGCGCGCGATGGTTACGGGTTTGCCGGAGTATACTGACATGTTGTAGCGTTTATGAGTTGATAATTCAGGAGTCAAGAGGGTATGCCCCTTGACTCCTGTTGACTTTGATATAATGTGTTCAGACTGAAAAAAGGATTATTCGTCCTCTTTGTCTACGACAGGGCTCCACATCGAGGGGTCTTTGCGCCACTCTTTGAGGGTGTCTACATCATCCTCGCGGATGAAACCTGTCTCGAGGGCGGCGGTGATGAGGGCCGAATAGTTGGAGAGAGTGATGAGGTTGACGTTGGCGTCCTTGAAAGCCTTGGTGGCCACGGGGAACTCGTAGCTGAAGATGGCTACCATGCCGATTACCTCACATCCGGCATTGCGGATGGCCTCGACAGCCTTGAGGCTGCTGCCGCCGGTCGAGATGAGGTCTTCGATTACCACTACCTTGCTGCCGGGACGGAGATCGCCTTCGATGAGGTTTTCAAGACCGTGGTCTTTGGGAGTGGCGCGGACATATACGTAGGGCAGACCGAGAGTATCGCTCACGAGTGCGCCCTGGGCGATGGCACCTGTGGCCACGCCGGCTACGGCTTCCACTTCGGGGAAATTTTCGAGGATGATGCGGCTGAGCTCTACCTTGATAAAGCTGCGCACGTCGGGATAGGAGAGAGTTTTGCGGTTGTCGGTATATATAGGTGAGTTCCAGCCTGAAGCCCAGGTGAAGGGATTGTCGGGTTGGAGCTTGATCGCGCTGATTTTAAGGAGTTTCTCGGCAAGAATCAAATCGAGATGTTTCATAGCTTATAAGAATTGATGTGTCATCAGAATTTCGCCCGCAAAGTTACTGCTATTTGCGCCCAATTGCAACTATTTTTTGTTAATAATTTTTTTTTATGTAAAGCACGATTCCCCCCGTCACAAAGCCCGTCAGCCTCCTGACTCCATCGGCTTAAGGTGGGCCGGTCAAACCGGTTTTAGGTCTGATGAAGCAAAGTCGATGATGATAATGAGGAATTTTTTCATTAACTTTGTTGTCAATATTTGTCGTTTTTTCGCGAATGAATTGGGATTCATTTAGATTCATAGACCTGTTTGCAGGGATTGGTGGCATACGCCTCGGGTTTGAAGCCTTGGGGGGCAGATGCGTGTTTTCATCTGAGTTTGACGAGGATGCTTGCAAAACTTATGAAGCCAATTTCGGTGAATATCCTTCGGGTGACATTACAAAAATCGAAGCCCGGGATATACCTGATTTTGAGATATTATTGGCCGGATTTCCATGTCAGGCATTCTCAATAATAGGCAAAAAGGAAGGGTTTGACAACGAGACATGCGGAACTCTTTTTTTTGAGATAGAACGTATTCTGGCTGAAAAAAGACCTCGGGCGTTTATGCTTGAGAATGTGCGTAACCTTGTGTCGCATGACAAGGGCAACACGTTCAGAATCATACGTTCCCATCTCGAGTCATTGGGCTATAAAGTCTATGCGAAAGTACTCAATGCCTTGGACTTCGGAGTCCCTCAGAAGCGTGAACGGATAATAATAGTAGGTTTCATTGACAATGTGCTGTTCACGTTTCCCGAGCCGGTGCCGTTGGCTGAACGGAAGTCATTGTCGGATGTGCTTGAACGTGATGTCGATGAGAAATATTATGTAAAAGACCGTATCAGAGAGTCCCGTCTGATGCGGTTGAAAGACCCTGATTATCCTCGTCCGTATATATCTCATGAAAACATGGCCGGCAGCATTACGCCCCATCACTACAGCTCATGTCTGAGAGCCGGGGCTTCGGCAAATTATATACTTATAAATGACGAGCGGAGACCGACTGAAAGGGAAATGCTCCGATTGCAGGGATTTCCCGAAGATTTCAAGGTCGTAGTCCCGTATGGCAAACTTAAACACCAGACAGGCAATTCTGTAGCCGTTCCGGTAATCAGGGCTGTGGCTTCGCGGATGATTCAGGCTCTGAAAAATTATGATAAATCAGACAACGTACCTATGGAGAAAGATGTGTTATTGGCAAAAGAAGCTCTTGACAATATAATCAGAAAGTCAAGGGTGCATCTTTACAAACCTATTCAGATTGGTGAGATACTGTATCATGCGCGTGTGCATGGCGACATAGACCTTGATGATCTTGAGTCGTATCGAAATGCAAGCAAACGTTGGCGTGATATGGTCACGCAGGTGTTGCTTGGCCGCACATGTAGCAGTAGCGCGCGGTTTCAGGATGATCTGTTTAATGAAAATGCCGTGCCTCCGCGTATTATCAAGATTCTTGCAGAAGAGAATAATCGTACCGGCGGGGCCGTCTAGGCCTACATATACAGTAGGTTTACAAACAAACACACCCAGCTTGCCTCTGCTTTGGCGAGACTCAACCGGTCGACGAGAGAAAACTTTGATGTAAAGTCGTTTATCGATGGATTCTGGAACGAACCCGGTCTGAAAAGAAGTCTTGACAAGGTGTATGAAATCGTCGTGTATGCCTTGTTTTCAACCTTGGTTGAAGCTCTCCGGCTTAAAGTTGAGGTTTCGGTGGATGCCTCTCGTATTGATGTTCTCAGAGAGTTTGGAGACTTTGCCGAAAAGATTATGTGTCTGAATATTGAGACTCCAGTCCACAGTCATGCCGCGCGAGTGTATAGAGTAGGTGTGACCAATGCCGCTGACAGAGGGCTGGATATGTACTCCAACTGGGGGCCGGCCATTCAGATAAAACATTTGTCGTTGGACGAAGAATTGGCTGAATCGATAGTCTCAGGCATTGCCAGCGATAGAATCGTGATAGTGTGCAAGGACGCTGAAAAGGGCGTCATACTCTCATTGCTCACGCAGATAGGATGGAAGAGCCGCATCCAAAGCATTGTGACTGAAAGAGACCTGATAGAATGGTATGACATGGCTTTGCGGGGACGTTATGCCGATAGTCTGGGCGACATATTGCTTGAAAAAATGCGTTCTGAAATGTCCAGGGAGTTTCCTTCGCTCGATGATGTGCCTGATATAATAAAGTCGAGAGGCTATGACGATATCGATATGACCGGATGGACACCGGCATGATGCACCTCCCTGCCGCCGATGCGGCGGAGAGGTGCATCATGCCGGCATTTAATTTAAGATGGTGCTTATTTGGGAAACGTTTCGGAGATTTGCTTCGCCACTCGTTTTATGGCTCCTTTTATATCATGCGAGGCACCCGCGACTCCCAGCGAGGAGTAGGCTCCACGGCACGATGCCACCGGACGGCCGGTGAAATAGTCTATGAAGTTGACTGTTACGATAGTTTCTTCGGTGCGGATGCTCACACCATATTTGACCAGCAGAAGTTTTTCCTGTTGACCGGGTGACAATTCGTAAATACGGGCATCGCTCACGAGTTTCAGACGCGAATCCTCAACAGCATCAAACAACATGATTTCATACTCCATCAGCTCGGCCGGGATATGATATGTGTTGTTGTTGATTACCATGGCATACTCATATTTTGACAGATCGACACTGCCGGAAACCGTCGATTTGGACGTAGAGCATCCCGTAAGAGCCATTATTGCGACTATCACGAGAAAGTATTTGGTCAGGTTATTCATGTGATTTCTCATCAGTTACAGTTTTGTCAGCACCGGATTGAACTCATAAGGCCGGAAAGCCGTTATTATATCCTATTCGGATGAAATTAAAAAATTATAGCTCGTTGGCTGAATTATAATTCTAAATATTTATCAATAGGAACGTTGCATTATTTGCAGATTGTCGGTAAATTAGTGGTAGCTACACCGTTAACTACTATTTGTCTGCTTATGCGCGATTTCATGGCAAATTTCGCAAGAATCTTCGTAATCTGCAAGGATTTCGCCTGAAATCATGTCCCCGGATTATCCGACCTCGAAGTCATTGCTTTCGTTTTTCATTAATAATTAGAGTGATGCCGATTTTCCGGCTCCCCGGCCGCAACATCAAAGCGGAGAAAAGCCTCGGTAAAAAGCCTTTCTCCGCTTTAGTCTGGTATTCCCGTAGGGAGTCGAACCCTAATCGTCGGAACCGGAATCCGATATTCTATCCATTGAACTACGGGAACATATCATCCCAATATGCCATATTGGAGCCTTATAAAGTGCAAAGTTAAGATATATTTTGTATTTTTGCAAGAAAAAAAGAAACCAATACCAATCATGAACGTGAGGATAGAGCCATCGTGGCATCACGCACTTGCCGCCGAATGGGACAAAGAATATTTCGCACGGCTCACCGACTTCGTGCGCGGAGAGTATGCATCAGCAGTCATCTACCCGCCAGCAGGCAGGATATTTGCAGCCTTCGATGCATGCCCCTTTGACAAAGTAAAAGTCGTGATACTCGGACAAGACCCCTACCACGGCTACGGACAAGCCAACGGACTCAGCTTCTCGGTCAATCCGGGCATAGAGATACCACGCTCGCTCCAGAACATCTATAAGGAAATCCAATCCGACCTCGGAGTGACACCACCCCACTCGGGCGACCTCAGCCGATGGGCCACACAAGGCGTATTGCTCCTCAACGCCACCCTCACCGTACGAGCAGGAAGCGCAGGCTCACACCAGGGCCGCGGCTGGGAAGAATTTACCGACGCCGCCGTGCGTCGTCTCGCCCAGGAGCGCGAAGGGCTCGTCTTTATCCTCTGGGGAGCCTACGCACAGCGCAAAGGAGCATTTATCGACCGCACGCGCCACTGCGTCATAGAGTCGCCCCACCCCTCGCCACTGAGCGCGTCGCGCGGATTTTTCGGCAGCCGCCCATTTTCCCGCGCCAACGACTATCTCGTCTCGCGGGGCCTGACACCCATCAACTGGTAATTACACACTGTATGGAAAATATGAAATACACTCTCGACCAGCGCGTCGAGCGGGCCCGCCAACTCCGCGCCCAAGGCTACAACTGCGCCCAGTGTTTGCTCCTCTCGTTTGACGACATCATCGAAGGCGACAGCCGTCTGCTGGCCGATATCTCCCACGGATTCGGCTCCGGTCTGGGAGCCAGCGGCGAAATATGCGGAGCCGTCACAGGCTCAGCCATGGTGCTCGGTCTCGTACACAAAGACCTCCCCCGCCCCGAACTCTACCGCCACGTCAGAGAGGCCGTGACAGCTTTCGACAACCTCGAAGGCTACACCGACTGTCGCGACCTCAAGAAAGAAGGAGGCAAACCGTGCATCGACCTCATCACCGACGCCGTGGCCCTCCTTCACAACCGTCTTTCCGCCCAAGATGCATAGACCCCTCACAGCCCTGCTGTCACTGCTTCTGCTGCTCCCCTTCGCCGTTCGCGGCGAAGAGCCGTCCGACACGCGCCAGGGGGTCATGCACACATCCTTCAAAACCCTCGGCGTCACCCTCGGCGGTGATCTCTTCGCCCTGCCAGTCATCAATATCGCCGACCCGTCCGACAGGATAATAATCTCGTTTGACGAACTTGCCGACGACCACCGTTATCTGCGCTACTCACTCACCCACTGCGACGCCTCCTGGCAGCCCGAAGGACTGGTCGACACAGAGTTTCTCGACAGCTTCAACGAAGGCACTGTCGACGACTACCGCTACTCCCGGGCCACCGTGGTCCACTACGTCCACTACACCATCACTCTGCCCAACGAACAGGTGCGCATCACACAGCCCGGCAACTATCTGGTCAGAGTCTATGACGAGCGCGACCCCGACGACACACTCCTGCAGGCACGTTTCGCCGTGTGCGACTTCACCGCCCCCATAGGCGTCACCGTCAGTTCGCGCACCGACATCGACACCAACGACAGCCACCAGCAGCTTGGCATCACAGTCGACACTCACAATCTCAGCCTCGACGACCCCTTCAATGACCTGTGCATAGTCGTAACACAGAACGGACGCCACGACAACGAGGTCATACTCACCACCCCCCAGCGCGTCAACGGGTCGAGAGTGATATACGAACACCTACGTCCGCTCATCTTTGACGCAGGCAACGAATATCGCCGCTTCGACACCTCATCGGTCAACTATCCCGGACTCGGCATAGAGCGCGTAACCCACGACACCCCCGTCTACAACGCCCTGCTCTACACCGACACACCCCGCGCCACGCAGAGCTACCTCTACGACAGCACCCAGCAGGGCCGCTACCTGGTCAGGAGCACCGACACCTCCGACAGCGACACCGAGGCCGACTACGTGCTCACCCACTTCACCCTACAGATGCCGCCGCTGGCCGGAGCCGACATATTTATCGAAGGCGATCTCACCGACAGGCGGTTTGACCCCGTGTCACACATGGTCTACAACCACGCCACAGGCTGTTACGAACAATCCCTGCTGCTCAAACAGGGAGCCTACAACTACCAATACCTCACCGTGCCCAACGGCACCGACGGCCGCGGGCTCACCGCCCCCGTCGAAGGCGACAAATACCAGACCGTCAACCAATACACCGTTAAAGTCTACCACCGTCCGCGCGGCACACGCTTCGACCGACTCGTAGGCATCACCACCATCACCTCAGGCACCTGACCCACCCATAACCTCATAACCTTCGCTCGAAGAGCGAATATATATGGAAGAAATAATGTTACAGATACAGGACACACTTGTTTCGCTTGACCTTGCGGAACAATTTTTCTGCTGCGACATCGACGCATGTCTCGGCGAATGTTGCATCGAAGGCGACGCAGGCGCACCGCTCACCCAAGCCGAGCGCGACGAGATAGACAAGCTCCTGCCCGCCTTTGAAGACAAACTCCTCCCCTCCGCCCGCGAGCGCATCGCCGAAGCCGGCACCAGCTACCTCGACCCCGACGGCGACCTCGTCACCCAGATAGTCGAAGGGCGCAACTGCATCTACACCTGCTACGCACCCGGAGGAGTGTGTCAGTGTGCCATCGAATGCGCCCACAACGAAGGCAAGACCGGCACCTTCCGCAAACCATCATCATGCGCCCTCTACCCCGTAAGGCTCACCGAATATCCCACCTTCACAGCCGTCAACTATCACCGCTGGAAGATATGCAGTGCCGCCGAAAAAAAAGGACGTCAGCTCGGCATACGCCTTTACCAGTTTCTCAAAGGCCCACTCACCGAACGCTTCGGCAAAGAATGGTATGACGAACTGTGCATGGCATGCAAAGCCTACCTCGAAGAATACGGAAAATAATCTCTTATAGTTAATAAAGTTAAAGGAGTTAAAAAAGTTAAGGAGAGCTATATCGTCTTGTAGCCCTCCTTTAAACTTTTAACCCTATAAACTCTATAAACTATAAGGCTTACCGGTCAGGGAGGTGATCTTGTAATCCGTCACCTTGCCGTCGCGCCACACCATGTCGACAATAAAACCGCCGCGGGCACGCAGACCCTTCACCTCACCGTCGCGCCATTGCGAAGGGAGAGCCGGCAACAGAGTTATAGACTCAGGCGTCGACTGCACAAGCATCTCGGCCACACCGGCCGTACCGCCGAAATTTCCGTCAATCTGAAACGGCGCGTGAGCGTCAAGCAGATTGGGATACGTGCCGCCGCCGCTGCGCTTGTCGGGACCCTGATAATTGTCGGGCGACACATAGCGCAACAGACGCCTGTACATGGCATAAGCCTTTTCCCCGTCGCGCAGACGGCTGAGCAGATTCACACGCCAGCCGGTGCTCCATCCCGTAGTGTTGTCACCCTTGATTTCAAGCGTGCGGGCCGCCGCGCGGGCCAGGTCGGGGGTAGAGTCCACCGATATGTGGCGACCCGGATAGAGCCCGTAGAGATGCGACTGATGACGGTGAGTCGGATCCTCGTCCTCCCAGTCGTGATACCACTCCTGAAGATTGCCCTTGCGGCCTATCTTATAGGGACGCAGACGCGGCAGAGTCGAATCGATGCGTTCACACAGCTCCTCGTCAACACCGAGCGTGCGCGCCGCGTCGCGGGTATCAGCCATGCACTGATGCGCCATGGCCAGGTCGGACGTAGCCCCGTAGAGCGTAGCCCCGTGATAACCCTTGTCGGTCACATACTTGTTTTCGGGCGACGTGGAGGGCGACGTTATCAGTTCGCCATCCTTCTCGATGAGCGACAGGAGGCAAAACCACGCCGCACCGCGAAGCACCGGATAATACTCCTTCAGAAACTCGCTGTCCTGCGTGAAGAGATAATGCTCCCATATATGCGAGGCCAGCCACGCACTCCCCATGCCCCAGTTGGCCCACACGGGGTCGCCCGAATTGAGACCCACCGGATTGGTCATGGCCCAGATGTCGGAATTATGCCCGAGAGCCCAGCCCCGGCCAACGCCATAATAATGAGCGGCCGTCTCATGTCCCCCCTTGGATAGATTGGCTATCCAGGGCATCAAAGCCTTGGCGTGAAGCTCGCCCAGACCGGTCACCTCGGCCGGCCAGTAATTCTCCTCCACATTGATGTTGGTGGTATAGTTGCTGCTCCACGGCGGCAGAAGATACTCGTTCCACAGGCCCTGCAGATTGGCCGGCACCCCTTCGGTGCGCGAGCACGAGATGAGCAGATAGCGGCCATAGTTGAAATACAGCTCCTCGAGGTCGGGATTGGTCTCGCCGAGGTCGGTATAGCGCATCAGTTGCACGTCGGTCGGGAGCGAGGCTATGGAGTCGGGCGTGGTGCCCAGGTCGAGAGTCACACGGTCAAACAGGGCTGTATAGTCGGCAAGCTGATCACGGCGCACGGCCTCCGCGCCCTTGGCCGACGCATTGCGTATGCGGGACTCCGCCAACTGTCGGTAAGGCTTGCCCTCCTTGGCCGGGTCTTTGTCAAAGCCGTTGAAACTCGTGGCATTGGTCACATAGAGATTCAGCCCCGTGCATCCGCTCACGTCGAGACTGCCGTCGGGCAGAGCCTTGACCTCACCGTCGCCGATGGGCTCGGCCTTGACTATGGTGCAGAATCGGGTGCCCCGCTCCGGGTCATAGCGCAGTTTTTCCTCAAACGAGGTGTAGCCCGGCAGAGACTGATAGGCCGCATAGCCGGTCGAAGTGATGGCGTCGCCCGAGGCCACGGCTGTGTGAGGCAACTGCGAGTCGAGTGCGATGACCGCACTGAACGGCCGCCCCGACAGCACCTGTATCACCATCACCGAGTCGGGAGCCGAAGCGTAATATGTGGTGAGACGGCGGTCGTCATCCGAACGGCCGAATCCGGCAAACGTAAACGCCGTGGCCGAGTGCAGGTCAAGTCCGCGCTTATATTCGGCCGGCTTGCCTTCCGGAGTGTCCCTGTAAGTTATGGTCAGAGTGCCGAGAGGCTGATAATTCTCGCTGTAATGGCCCTGCACCTTGAGCTGGAGCGAGTCGGCCGCGCGATAATCCTCGCGGTCGAGAGCCGCGCGTATGTCGGCCAGAGCCTCGTAGGCGTCGGGAGTGGTCACCCCCTTCTCGGGCTCGCCGGTCCAGAGAGTGATGTCGTTGAGCGAGATGCGGTCCTTGGCCGTGCCGCCATACACGATGGCACCTATCGTGCCGTTGCCAATCACCATGGCCTCCTCAAAATACTCGGCCGGCTTGTCGTAACGCATCAGATAACTGCTCTGCGGGCCCTGAGCCAAGGCTCCGGGCAAACCGGCGGCAAGTGTAAGCGATAATAATAAGTTTCGCATGTCAGGTCGTCAGATTATTTAGGTAGTAGGATTATGATTCGGATAACTAAGTATATAAAAAGGACAAAAGTCTCCCAAAAGACTTTTGTCCTTATGTTCTTATTTACACATTGAAGAGGAAGTGCATTATGTCGCCGTCCTGAGCCACATAATTCTTGCCCTCGATAGCCATCTTGCCGGCCTCGCGCACAGCGGCCTCCGACCCGAGGGTCACATAATCGTCATACTTGATGACCTCCGCGCGGATAAAGCCCTTCTCAAAGTCGGTGTGGATAATGCCGGCACACTGCGGAGCCTTGCTGCCGCGCATGAATGTCCAGGCACGCACCTCGTCCGAACCGGCCGTGAAGAAGGTCTGAAGATTGAGCAGAGCGTAGGCAGCACGTATCAGACGGGCCACACCCGACTCCTGCAGTCCTATCTCAGCGAGAAACTCCTGACGCTCCTCATAGGTGTCGAGCTCGGCTATCTCGCTCTCGGTCTGCGCAGCCACGACGAGCAACTGGGCATTCTCCTCCTTGATGGCCTCGCGCACTGCATCGACATACTTGTTGCCCTCGGCCGCCGAAGCGTCATCGACATTACAAACATACATCACAGGCTTGGACGTGAGCAGAAACAGCTCGCGGGCAAAACGCTGCTCATCGGGAGTCTCGAGCGTCACCGTGCGGGCAGGCTTGCCCTGCTGAAGAGCCTCCTGATATTTCTTAAGCACCTCATACTGCATCTTGGCCACCTTGTCGCCACCCGTCTGAGCCTGCTTCTGAGTCTTGGCGATGCGGCTCTCGACAGTCTCGAGGTCCTTGAGCTGAAGCTCATAGTCGATAATCTCCTTGTCGCGCACGGGGTCGACGGTATTGTGAACATGGGTCACATTGTCATCGTCAAAGCAACGCAACACATGGAGTATGGCGTCAGTCTCGCGGATATTGGCCAGAAACTTGTTGCCCAGGCCCTCGCCCTTGCTCGCGCCCTGCACCAGACCGGCGATGTCGACAATCTCCACCGTAGCGGGAACCACCGAACGGGGATTGCACATCTCCACGAGTTTGTTGAGACGGTCGTCGGGCACCGTGATCACACCCACATTGGGCTCAATGGTGCAGAAAGGAAAGTTGGCCGACTGGGCCTTAGCGTTTGAGAGACAGTTGAAAAGTGTGGACTTGCCCACATTGGGAAGCCCCACAATGCCACATTGTAGTGCCATATGGTGTATCGGTATTTTGTTTTTCGGTTAATATTTCTGCAAAGGTAATGATTTTTTCGCAACCTACCGTCAACAATCCGCCCCCGAGGTGCGATTAATATCAACCGCAATCATCCGAGCAGAAACGCATTGTCGGGATGGGCGAGATAGAGTATGTGGCGGGCGAGCACCGAGGGGGCGGGTGAGTCAGTGAGCCATCGTGAGGCTTCAATCACCCGTGAGGCGACACCATGGGGCGATGATGACGGCATGAAAGTGACCGCCACCTCGGGCGGGCAGCCCCAATGCGCGGTCATGTCGGCCAGCATACCGTCAAGCCCCAACGTCGCCGGATAATATCGCGCACCCGTGCGCTGGGCCACGGCATTGCCCTCCCTGACATCCGCGGCCATGAATGCCACACGGCATCCCACAGCCGTGAAAGCCCCTATCGTCTCGGCCACGACAGGGTGCATGACATCAGCGATAACAGCCACTGTCATCGGCTCATAGCGCAACGTCAGTGAATCATTGCGACGCGGAGCCCTCATTGACGAAGAAGTGCGGCTGCGCACGGCCAGCCGTCCCGAACGATACTCCTCCATGCGCTTTTCCAGATAATTGTCAGCCATCGGTATTATTAGTAGTAGTAAAAAGTTTATGTGAGGTACAAACTTAGGAATTTTTGCGTACATTTGTGGCAATTTTTCATAAAAAGATGAATGTAACGACATTTCGACAGCGTCTCAAACCCTGGATGCTGCCCATAGCCATGCTTGGAGGGGTGCTGTTTCATGACGTCATCAACTCCATCGCCTTCCTGGCCCCATATCTGATATTTGTGATGCTCCTGATCACGTTTTGCCGCGTCAGGCCGAGCGAATTTCGCATCACACGTCTGTCATGGATGCTCATAGCGGTGCAGACCCTCGGAGCCATCGCGCTCTATCTCGCCCTGCTGCCGGTGAGCCGGGAGCTTGCCGAGGGCACATTCATCTGCGTGTTCTGCCCCACGGCCACAGCCGCACCGGTGATTACAGGCATGCTCGGCGGAAGCGTCCCGCGCCTGGCCACATTCTCCATAGTCTCCAACGTCACCGTGGCCATCGCCGCTCCGCTGCTCTTCACCATGATGGGCTCGGAGGCCGACATAACCTTTCTTGAATCGGTCACCCTTATCGCCACTCGCGTGGTGCCGCTGATAATACTGCCGCTCTTCATGGCCCTGGCCCTGCGTAAAGTCATGCCACGGGTCCATGCCGGGATAGCCTCCCGCCAGTCGCTGTCGTTCTACATATGGGCCGTGTCGCTCTTCATCGTCGTGGGACGCGCCGTCAGCTTCATCATGGCCGAGCCCCCCGAGATGATACCCGAAATGCTGTGGCTCGCCGGACTGTCACTGGCCGTGTGCTGCGGACAGTTCTACATCGGACGCCGCATCGGAGCCCGCTGCGGCGACAAGATAGCCGGAGCGCAGGGCCTCGGTCAGAAAAACACCGTGCTGGCCATATGGATGGCTCTGACCTATCTCCACCCCATCGCCTCGGTGGCCCCGGCGGCATATGTGGCGTGGCAAAACACCATCAACTCGGCCCAGCTCTATTTTAAGACCCGACGCGACGCCCGCCGTGAGAACTAATCGGCTCCGCGATACGTTTAAGAATATACACTCACGTTTCAACCCTCCAACCACCTCTTAGCCCGCATAAGTCATGACACCTAACAGCATGTATGAAAATCTGATGACACTACCTCTTTTCAAGGGAGTCAGCTACTCGCGTCTGTCGGAGATAGTGGGCAACACCAGGCTTGCGTTTCTCAAATATCTCCCGGGCGAGAATATGTTTGAGGCTGGCCGGCCGTGCACACACATCAAGTTTATAATCTCGGGCCATGTACGCATGACCATACGCAACGACAGTGACCGCGTGCGCGTCAGCCAGACCCTCGCGGCCCCGTCCGTCATATCGCCCGACTTCCTGTTCGGGCGCAACACGCAATATCCCGCCTCGGCCACAGCCATCGACACGGTGTCGATAATGCAGATTGACAAGAAAGACCTCATCCCGGTGCTCCAGAGCGACGAAGTGTTTCTTTTCAACTATCTCAACATCCTCTCGACCAACGCCCAGAAGGCCGTCGACGGCATGCTGGCCGTGACCTCCGGCTCGCTCGAGGAACGCATAGCCTTCTGGATCATAGCCCTCACGCAGATGGACGCCACCGACGTCACACTCACAGCCAAGCAACGCGACCTCTACTCACTGTTTGGAGTGCAGCGCACCTCGTTTATAGCCGCGCTCGACTCGATGCACGCCCAGGGCATACTCGACTACACCCCGACCGAGATACACGTGCGCTCGCGCCGCGCACTCCGATCCGTGCTCCTCAAAAGCCCCGACTGACCGTCATCCCGACAGCAGGACTCGGTGTCGTCCACCGTCGGCCGGCCCTCCGGTTCAGGCATCACCTTACGCATCACGTCTTGTGACTCTGCGCCATTGTCATGAGGCGCGGCGGCGACACCCTCGGTCACAGACTCCGCGACAGCCTCAGACTCCGCCTTGCGGCTGCGACGCAGGGCGGCGCGTTCACGAGCCTTGCGCGAACGTTCCATAGCCTTGTCAATCTCCTGACGCAGAAACTCAAACGCCAGCCTGCATGCCGGGTCAAGTCCCCATCTGTAACTGTGGTCACCCTTGAGATAATCATTCAGGGCTTGAATCATTGAATCACCCTCAAACGTAGTGCTGAGAATGGCCCTGATACGGCCTACAAAACCATCATAAGCTTTACGGGAGAGAGGAAGATTGTCGGGATAGTCTGTTTTTTTCATAACTTTACGTGATTGATTTTTATACCGCAAAATTACCACACGCATCCCCCGCAAAAGGTGCGATAACGCCGCCCCGTCACACAAAAAATCCCCCTCACGCATAAATTTCAGCCCATTCAGCTCAATAATCTGACCAAATACGCGACGATAATTTGCGTGAAAGAAAAAAACTCATTACCTTTGCAACGCAAACCATCGCCCGGATGGCGGAATCGGTAGACGCGACGGTCTCAAACACCGTTGGGGCGACCCATCCCGGTTCGAGCCCGGGTCCGGGTACTGATAATGACTGAAAATCAAGTGATTTTCAGTCATTATTTCTTTTATGATGTGCACTAAAAGTGTACTTATGGCCGAGGGGCAGCGTAGGAGGGGAGGTTGAGGCCGGCTTTTTTGGCTTGGGTGTGCTGGTGTTCGCGGGGGATGCGGTAGAGGCGGCCGTCTTTGAGCAGGTAGGTACCTGTCTGATGGAATGTGAACGGAATGCCTGTGGACCGGCACTGGCTGTGTAGGTCGAGCACCCATTCATAGTCGAGGGGACGGGCGTATTTGCCTGATTCGCCTCCGACGGATACGTCGCGTATTTTTGCCGGGTCGAGATAGGGGCGCAGGTCTATGGGGCCGAGCAGGGGGGCGGCCACTATCGTGCGGTATTTTATGGGGAGGTCAAGGAATATGGGCAGACGGTAGTCGGCCATGTGCTGGTTTTCGACGGAGCATCCTATGCCTACGTGGTCGTAGCCGTCGCCCCAGTCGGGAGGCAGGCATCGGTCGAGGCGGTCGATGCGTTTGGTGAAGAAAAAGAATCTGCAGTCGCTGCGCAGACGTATGATGTCCCATATCTCGCCGCGCCATGGGTCGGCCTCTTCTATGAGAAAGTCGGAGGTGAAACACAGGGCAAACTCCGAGCCGGGCGGATATTTCCAGTCTTTGCGTCGGTTGAGCTGCAGGGGCATGTGGAACGAGCGGGTGCGTCGCACTTGGCTTGTGGCTGTCGTGGTGCCGAAGGCGGCGTCCTCGCGATAGACATAGCAGTGTCTGCATCCGGCACTTATCTTGTGGCAGCCGTGCCAGGGGTTCCACATCGGGGGCATTGGCATTGTCGCGTCAGGCTATGCCGATGAGCTCGATTTCAAAAATGAGTGTCGAGCCTCCGGGTATGCCGGGCTGGTTGGATTTGCCGTAGGCCTGCTCGGCGGGTATGTATACTTCCCATTTGTCGCCCACGTGCATCTGTTGCAGGGCGATGATCCATCCGGGGATGAGTTCGCGCAGACGGAAGGCCGGTGCGACTCCTCCACGGCTGCTGTCGAAGGTCTTGCCGTTGATTGTCTTGCCGGTGTAGTGGACTGTGACCACGCTCGAGCGGTTGGGCGACGCTCCGTCGGGCTTGCCGCGCTTGACGGGTCGGTAATATATGCCTTTGTCGAGGGGCTTCACGTCTGCTTCACGTGATTTGGCGGCGAGCCATTCGCGATTTTTGATTATATAATCCTGCTTTGCCATAAAAAAATTGAATATTGGGAATGCAAAGGTATTGAAAAAGTTAAAGAAGTGGAGTGTCTGTCGAGTGTTTGTCGACTGATTTTTGCTTTTTTAATCCATTGATGGCTCGGGGGTGGGAATTTTTTCGTAACTTTGCGACTTCGGATACTTTAAGATGTGTCTGAGGGCATTCTTTGACAGAGAGTGTTTTTACCAAGAATTTTAACAAGACAGATAAATACAGTTACGATCAAAAATGGCTACCCAGGAAGATGTATTCAAGAAAATTGTGAGCCACGCCAAGGAGTATGGCTTTGTGTTTCCCTCCAGCGAGATTTATGACGGACTCTCGGCCGTGTATGACTACGGTCAGAACGGCGTAGAGCTCAAGAACAATATCAAGCGTTACTGGTGGGACTCCATGACCCTGCTTCACGAGAATATCGTAGGCATCGACTCGGCCATATTCATGCACCCTACCATCTGGAAGGCTTCGGGCCACGTGGACGCGTTTAACGACCCTCTGATTGACAACAAGGACTCGAAGAAGCGTTATCGCGCCGATGTGCTCATCGAGGAGCAGATAGCCAAGATTGAGGATAAAATCAACAAGGAGGTGGCCAAGGCCGCCAAGCGTTTCGGCGAGTCGTTTGACGAGGCAATGTTCCGTCAGACCAATCCGCGCGTGCTTGAGCATGCCGCCAAGCGTGATGCTCTTCACGAGCGTTTCGCCCGGGCTATGAATGACGGCGATCTCAACGAGCTGCGCCAGATAATCATCGACGAGGAAATCGTATGTCCTATCTCCGGCACCAAGAACTGGACCGAGGTGCGTCAGTTTAACCTCATGTTCAAGACCGAGATGGGCTCGACGGCCGACGGCGCGATGGCTGTGTATCTGCGTCCCGAGACAGCTCAGGGTATCTTTGTCAACTATCTCAATGTGCAGAAGACCGGCCGTATGCGCATCCCCTTCGGTATCGCTCAGATAGGCAAGGCTTTCCGTAACGAGATTGTGGCCCGTCAGTTTATCTTCCGCATGAGGGAGTTTGAGCAGATGGAGATGCAGTTCTTTGTGCGTCCCGGCTCGGAGATGGAGTGGTTCAACAACTGGAAGCAGTTCCGTCTGCGCTGGCACAAGGCTCTTGGTCTTGGCGACGAGAAGTATCGCTATCATGACCATGAGAAGCTGGCCCACTATGCCAACGCCGCGACCGACATCGAGTTTCAGATGCCTTTTGGCTTCAAGGAGGTCGAGGGTATACATTCCCGCACCAATTTTGACCTTTCGCAGCACGAGAAGTTCTCGGGCAAGAAGATACAGTATTTCGATCCCGAGCTCAACGAGAGCTACACACCTTATGTCATCGAGACATCGATCGGTGTTGACCGTATGTTCCTGAGTGTGCTCTGCTCGAGCTATGAGGAGCAGGCCCTCGAGGGTGGCGACACCCGCGTGGTGCTTCACCTGCCGGCTCCGCTGGCTCCTGTCAAGTGTGCCGTCATGCCGCTTGTGCGTAAGGACGGTCTGCCCGACAAGGCGCGCGAGATTGTCAACGAGCTGAAGTTTGATTTTGCGACCCACTATGAGGAGAAGGATTCGATCGGCAAGCGTTACCGCCGCCAGGATGCCATAGGTACTCCTTACTGCATCACCGTTGACCATCAGACTCTGGAGGACAACACAGTGACTCTGCGCGAGCGTGACTCGATGGCGCAGACCCGCGTGAAAGTGGAGGATCTTCACAAGATTATCCACGACAGTGTGTCGATCAACACCCTCCTGCGCAAGCTGGGGTGATTTCGCTATGGTTTTAAAGAGTTAACAACAGTTTAGAGAGTAAAGGCAAGGGAGTTGAAGAAGGTTGTATGGCTTTTTTTAACTCCTTGCGCTCCTTAACCAATAATATTGACAGACAATGCGTTATTTCAAATTATTTCTTCTGATGCTGGCACTGATGCCCGCGCTGAGCTCATGTAACTACAACTCGCTTGTGGAGCAGAAGCAGGGCGTAGAGCAGCAGTGGGCCGAGGTGCAGAACCAGTATCAGCGTCGTGCCGACCTGATACCTAATCTGGTGAATACGGTGAAGGGTTATGCCACCCATGAGAGCTCGACGCTCGAGAAGGTCACAGAGGCCCGTGCGGCCGCCACGTCGGTAAACATCAATGCCGAGGAGCTCAACGAGGAGACTCTGGCAAAATTTCAGGCTGCGCAAAATCAACTGACCGGCGCGCTCAAGTCGCTCCTGGCTGTGTCGGAGGCTTATCCCGACCTGAAGGCCAATGAGAATTTCCGCGACCTGCAGGTGCAGCTCGAGGGTACAGAAAACCGTATAGCTACGGCCCGCGGACGTTACACCGAGGCAGTGGCCGGCTATAACACAGCTATCAAGAAGTTTCCCACCGTCATCTATGCCGGATGGTTTGGCTTCACGCCCCAACCACAGTTTAAGGCCGACGATGCCGCCCAGCGCGCACCCGAGGTAAAATTCTAAACATAAGAATGAAACATTTCACACTCCGCCTCCTTCCTTTCGCGCTCGCGGCTATGGCCGGGGCAGTGTCATCGTCGTGTAACGATGACGGCACCACCACCTGGGAGCAGTATAAGGAATGGCGTCAGACCAATCTCGACTTTTACGAGGAGCAGAAGTTTCTCATGGACCCCGACGGCGACGGGATGTATTACCAGACACAGGTCGCACCCTGGAACTCCGGGGCAGAGATACTCATCAGATATCTCAATGACCGCTCCAAGACCGAGGGCAATCTCTCGCCGATGCTGACGTCGACAGTTGACGTGAAGTATATAGGCCGGTTCTATAACGGCGTGGCTTTCGACTCGTCATACCGCGTGCAGCCCGACTCGGTGTTTACCACCGGTGTGAGCGATGTAATAGCCGGCTGGACTCTGGCTCTCCAGTATATGAGAGTCGGCGACAGCGCGCGCGTGGTCATCCCTTACAGCCTGGGTTACGGGTCATCGGGCAGCGGCAGCATCTATCCCTACTCCACGCTCGTGTTTGACATCAAACTCAAGGACATAGTGGACTACGAGGAGAAACACTGACCGAATAAAGTATGGATTTCCAGCTTCAGGCAACAGCCCCCGGCACTAATGCGCGTGCCGGACTCATCACTACCGACCATGGCACTATCGAGACTCCCATATTTATGCCTGTGGGAACGCTCGGGAGTGTCAAGGCCGTGCATCAGCATGAGCTGCGCGACGATGTGAAGGCTCAGATAATACTCGGCAATACGTATCACCTGTATCTGCGTCCGGGCATAGATATACTCGAGAAGGCCGGCGGTCTCCACAAGTTTAACGGATGGGAGCGTCCCATACTTACTGACAGCGGCGGCTTTCAGGTGTTTTCGCTGTCGGCCAACCGTAAGCTCACCGAGGAGGGCGCGTGGTTTCGCTCTCACATCGATGGGTCGAAGCATCTCTTTACACCGGAGAGCGTCGTAGACATAGAGCGCAGCATCGGAGCCGACATCATGATGGCTCTCGACGAGTGTCCGCCGGGCACAGCCGACTATGAGTATGCGCGCAAGTCGCTTCGTCTCACTCAGCGTTGGCTCGAGAGAGGATGGACGCGTTACAAGGAGACCGAGGGCAAATATGGCTATTTGCAGGCATATTTCCCGATAGTGCAGGGGGTGGTGTATCCCGACCTGCGCCGCGATGCGGCCAGGCATGTGGCCGACCTCGGAGCCGACGGCAATGCTATCGGCGGTCTTGCCGTGGGCGAGCCGGCCGAAAAGATGTATGAGATGATCGAGGTGGTCAACGAGGAGCTGCCCGCCGACAAGCCCCGCTATCTCATGGGTGTCGGGACTCCGGCCAATATCCTCGAGGCTATCGACCGCGGTGTCGACATGATGGACTGTGTGATGCCTACGCGCAACGGCCGCAACGGCATGCTCTTCACGGCCCATGGCGTCATGAATATGCGCAACAAGAAGTGGGCCGATGATTTCTCGCCGCTGCAGGAGGATGGCCCGTCGTATGTTGACCGCGTGTATTCGCGCGCCTATCTGCGCCATCTCTTCATAGCCGACGAGATACTGGCCATGCAGATAGCTTCGATACATAATCTTGCTTTCTACCTGTGGCTCGCAGGTGAGGCCCGCAAGCATATTATAGCGGGTGATTTCAAGTACTGGAAGACTCAGATGATAGAAAACGTGACTCGCCGGTTATGAAAATACTCGATTGGTACATAATACGCAAGTTTCTCGGCACATACGTGTTCGCTATATTTCTGATATTGTCGATTACGGTGATGTTTGACATCAACGAGAAGCTCGATGCGTTTCTCAAGGCACCGCTCAAGGCCACAATCTTTGATTATTTCCTTAACTTCCTGCCTTATTTTGCCAATCAGTTCAGCCCTCTGTTCACGTTTATCGCGGTGATATTTTTCACCTCCAAGCTGGCCGACAACAGTGAGATCATAGCCATGCTTTCGACGGGCATGAGCTATCGGCGTCTGCTGCGGCCTTATCTGATAAGTGCGACGGTCATTGCGGCCATCACGTTTGTGCTGAGCGCGTATATAATCCCTCCGGCCAATGTCAAGCGCATAGATTATACCAACGAGTATGTCAAAAACAAGCGTGTGGACTATGGCACGAATATCCAGCTCCAGGTGGCGAAGGGGGAGATAGCCTATATGTCGCGTTATGACAACCTGCAGAAGACGGGCTATAAGTTTTCGCTGGAGTCGTTTGACGGCAAGACGCTTGTGTCGCGTCTGACGGCGCAGACTATCCGCTGGGATACTCTCCATCACTGGACTGTGCGCGATTATATGATACGCGATTTTGACGGCCAGCGTGAGCGTATACGCCGCGGTGCACGTCTGGATACGATAATACCTATCGAGCCACGCGATTTTCTTATATCCAAAAATGACCAGGAGATGCTAACGTCGCCGGCTCTCAGCGAGTATATAGACCGTCAGAAGGAGCGCGGTGTGGCAAATATCAAGTCGTTTGAAATCGAGAAACACAAGCGTTATGCCATGACTGCGGCGGCGTTTATCCTCACGGTGATAGGTATGTCGCTGTCGTCGCGCAAGGTCAAGGGGGGTATGGGTGTGAATATCGGCATCGGACTGGTGTTGAGTTTCAGTTATATCCTGTTTATGACGGTGACGTCAACGTTTGCTGTTTCGGGCTATACTTCGCCCATGATCGCGATGTGGATACCCAATATCCTCTATACGTTTATCGCTATCTATCTCTACTATCGCGCTTCGCACGGGTAATAGATACAAAAGTAGATACAAAAGGACAAAAGTTTCAAAAGCAACAAAAGTTTTTTAATTGTCTGTATGTCAATTGTTGAATGCAGATATTGAAAAAACTTTTGTTGCTTTTGAAACTTTTGTCTTTTTGTATCTTTCTTATGCGTCGGAAATTATGCTCTCATGATGGGCTATCCGTATATAAGTTGTTTGGTTGCATCAAGCTCCTTCCGAAAATATTTGTTGGATACTGAATCGTCACATACCATGTCGATTTTGCGTCCCAACAGGCTTTCGAGTTCGTGGATAAAGTCAAAGAAAATGTCGGCCCAGTCAAGCCCGTCACGGCGGATGCTTTCATCATCAAAATTGACTGAAAAGTCAACATCGCTGTCGGCATTGAATCTTGGGGTGAGGATGGAACCGAATACCCATAATTGGGCAACTCTATACTTTCGGCATAGAGTAATGATTTTATCCATATTCATCTCAATCAGCTTCATAGCGCAAAAATAATAATAAGTACTAAAAAAACAAAGTATTAATCCTGTTTTTGGGTGCTTATCATAATATATTGGACCAGAGATGGTAATATTCCTTTTCCTTTCATGTCGACGGCTGTATTATTTGGATTGCTTGAAGAGCCATTCTCTTACGGGAGTGAGGCGGTAGGCGTAGTCGAAGGAGTACATGTGTTCGCAGCCTTTGCCGTCGGCGGGGAGTACGGTCTTTGACTCGAAGTTGATGATGGTTATCGTTGCGCCTTTGGCAAGAATGGTTCTGGCGAGTGTGTCCTGCTCGGCCTGCGGGAGTCGGGCACTCCACTCGGTGTATTCATATTTCACGCCTGCATTGTCGGCTGCGGCCTCGAGTGCGCCGAAGGTGCCGGCTTTGCCTGCCGTGATGAAGACAAATTTATGTTTTACGAGTTGGGGGAATGTCGCGCTGTCCCAGTGACAGTCGACAAATATGGATGCTGCGAAAAGGTCGGGGTAGGCCGAGTTGTAGTACATCGATATCATGCCGCCCATCGACTGGCCTGTGGTGTAGAGGCGGCTGGTGTCGATCTGATAGGAGGCAGCTACCTGTTGGACGAGGCGGGCTACCATGTCGACTTCGTCGGTGTGCTCATAGGCGTCGTTGACGGCTACGCCTGAATATTGCGGTACGAGTACGTAGCACGGATGCGCACTCTGCCATTCATCTGTAGCCCATACGAGTGCGCCGTAACCTTGTGTGAGGGGGCGTGTCACGTCGGTGCCGGGGGTGCTGGCATCGGCCATGAAGAGTATCAGCGGATAGGTCTTGCCCTCTTCCATGTCTTTGGGTGTGAAGAGGTTGTACATCATGGTCTTGCCTGTGGCGGCGTCGGTGTATTCAAGCTGGCGAAACTCTGGGACTTCGGCTTTGATCATGGCCTGAAGTGTGGAGTCGGCCGACTTGTCGATGACAGGGCCTCCGCCGGGAGTGCCGAGCTGCGGCCCTCCCGGCTTGCCGCTTTTGCGTTGAGGTTTTTCGGAGTCCTGTCGGGCTGTCGGATTGGAGGTGTTGCCTGTGCATGAGGCGAATGCGGGGGCGGTGCAGAGCAGTGTCAGTGACATCAGCGATGTGATGGAAAGTCGTTTGATATTCATAATATTATAGAATCTATTATAATATTAAGACTTTGGAGTGGCCAAAGGTTTAGGCGTGGCTGCGAATGACACTTGAATACGGGTAAACGACGGAGCGTTGGTGTGATGTCATGTCTCTGCGGGTGGACTGTGGTCTCAGGCGAGGGCCTGGTCGATATCGGCGATGATGTCGGCGACGTCCTCGATGCCTACCGAGAGTCGGATGAGGTCGGGGGCTACGCCGGCTTCGCGCAACTGCTCGTCGGAGAGCTGACGGTGGGTGTGGCTGGCGGGGTGGAGCACGCACGTGCGGGCGTCGGCCACATGGGTGACTATGGCTATGAATCTGAGTCGGTCCATGAAGCGTATGGCGTCTTCACGGGTGCCTTTGAGGCCGAAGGCTATGACGCCGCATGAGCCGTCGGGGAGATATTTCTGTGCGAGGGTGTGATATCGGTCGGAGGGGAGGCCGCTGTAGTTGACCCATTTGACTTTGGGGTTGGCTTCGAGCCATTTGGCTACGGCGAGGGCGTTGGCGCAGTGGCGCGGCACACGCAGGTGGAGTGTCTCGAGCCCGAGGTTGAGGAGGAAGGCGTTCTGGGGCGACTGGGCTGAGCCGAGGTCGCGCATAAGCTGTGCGGTGGCTTTGGTGATGTAGGCGTTGCGTCCGAAGGCTTTGGTGTAGGTGAGGCCGTGGTAGGACTCGTCGGGGGTGGTGAGTCCTGGAAATTTGTCGGCATATTTGTCCCAGGGGAAGTTGCCGCTGTCGACGATGGCTCCGCCTACGCTCACGGCGTGTCCGTCCATGTATTTTGTCGTGGAGTGTGTCACTATGTCGGCACCCCACTCGAAGGGGCGGCAGTTGATGGGTGTTGGGAAGGTGTTGTCGACGATGAGCGGTACTCCGTGGCTGTGGGCTATGCGTGCGAATTTCTCGATGTCGAGCACTTCGCATCCGGGGTTGGAGATGGTCTCGCCGAAGAGGGCTTTGGTGTTGGGGCGGAAGGCTTTGGCTATTTCTTCTTCGGAGGCGTTGGGGTCGACGAAGGTGCAGTCGATGCCGAGTTTTTTGAGTGTTACGCCAAAGAGGTTGAATGTGCCGCCGTATATGTTGGCCTGAGCTACGATGTGGTCGCCGGCCTGGCAGATGTTGAATATGGCGTAGAAGTTGGCGGCTTGTCCTGATGAGGTGAGCATGGCTGCGACTCCTCCTTCGAGGGCGGCTATCTTGGCTGCGACGGCGTCGTTGGTGGGGTTTTGGAGGCGGGTGTAGAAGTAGCCTGTGTCCTCGAGGTCAAAGAGGCGTGCCATCTGCTCGCTGGTGTCGTACTTGAATGTGGTGCTCTGGTAGACTGGGAGCACCCGCGGCTCGCCTTTGGCGGGGGTCCATCCGGCCTGTACGCAGAGTGTGGCGGGGCTGTATTTTTTGTTTGAATCCATTGATGTGGTTAGTGTCGGTGATGGTGTGTATATATATAACCATCAAGGACTCCGGCCCGAACTAATCAGGGGCAGAGTCCTTGAATATCTTTTAGCTTTGTTGGCTTAAAAGTGGGTTAGGCGTTCTTCACCTTGTCAACAACGGCCTTGAAAGCGGCGGGGTTGTTGAGGGCGAGGTCAGCGAGCACCTTGCGGTTGATCTCGATGCCGGCCTTGTGGATGAGGCCCATGAGCTTGGAGTAGGAAAGATCCTCGAGACGGGCAGCAGCGTTGATACGCTGGATCCAGAGGGCACGGAAGTTACGCTTCTTGTCCTTGCGGTCGCGGTAAGCGTAGGTGAGGCCCTTCTCCCAGGTGTTCTTGGCTACGGTCCAGACGTTGCGACGGCATCCGAAGTAACCACGGGTGAGTTTGAGGATTTTCTTGCGGCGAGCTCTTGAGGCTACATGATTGACTGATCTTGGCATTTTGTAATTGTTTTGTGAATGTCAGCGGCACGCGGTATGCTCTTGTTTATATTATGGGGTGGCTGAACATTCGGTTAACGGAATTAGAATTAAATCACGTTTTTTTCTCAATCAAGAGAGAAGTTTGGTCTTTTGAGTGAGCCGTGGGGCTTTCGCTATAAGTGGATTACTTAAGGGCGAGGAGCTCCTTTACGTTGGAAGAGTCGGCGTTGGACACTAACGAGAAGTGAGTGAGGTTACGCTTCTGCTTCTTTGTCTTCTTGGTGAGGATGTGGCTCTTGAAGGCGTGTTTTCTCTTGATCTTTCCTGATCCGGTAAGGGCGAACCTCTTTTTGGCACCGGAATTAGTCTTAATCTTTGGCATTGTGAATGTTGTTAAAAAATATGATTTGATTCGTGACGGCCGGTGATCAATTCGGACCGACGCGTCTGTTGTGTTGCTGATTAATGATTGCGGGCTTGAGTCCGTGACCGATTATTTTTTCTTGGGGCTCAGCATGATTATCATGCGTTTGCCTTCAAGCAACGGCATCTGGTCGACCTTGCCGTACTCTTCGAGGTCGTTGGCAAAGCGGAGCAGCAATACTTCGCCCTGCTCTTTGAAGAGGATGGAGCGTCCTTTGAAGAAGACGTAGGCTTTGACCTTGGCACCTTCCTGGAGGAATCCGATGGCGTGCTTGAGCTTGAAGTTGTAGTCGTGGTCGTCGGTCTGAGGTCCGAAACGAATCTCTTTGACCACTACCTTGGTAGCCTTGGCTTTCTGTTCCTTCTGACGCTTTTTCTGCTGGTAGAGGAATTTCTGATAGTCAAGAATCTTGCATACCGGGGGCTGTGCGGTGGGAGAGATTTCCACGAGGTCGAGTTCTTGCTCTTCAGCCATTTTCAGAGCCTCCTGTATGGAGTATACGCCTGTCTCAACGTTGTCGCCCACGAGCCGGACTTCGCGTGCGCGGATGCGCTCGTTGGTTGCATAGGGGTCTTTCTCTTTGTTAGGCACAAAGGGACGGCGTGGTCCGTTGTTGGGACGGGGAGGACGAGGGGTGAAAGGTTTTTTCTCCATTCAGAGGTTGTAAAATGTCGTTGTTTTCGGGTTATTGATTAATCATCTCATTGACTTCGCGAGTCAATTCGGCTGCAAAGTTAGCAATTTTCATCGAACCTTTATCACCTTCGCCCTGTTTTCTTACGGAAATTTCACCATTTTCGGCTTCTTTTTCGCCAACAATGAGCATATAGGGGATACGTTTGAGTTCGTTATCGCGAATTTTCTTGCCGACTTTCTCGTTTCGGTCGTCGACTTGAGTGCGGATGTCCTGGGCGTTGAGCTGTCGGGCGACTTCGTAGGCGTAGTCGTTGAATTTCTCCGAGATGGGGAGTACGACCGCCTGCTGCGGAGCGAGCCAGAGGGGGAATCGTCCGGCGGTGTGCTCGAGGAGCACGGCCACGAATCGTTCCATCGAGCCGAAGGGGGCGCGGTGGATCATCACGGGACGGTGTTTCTGGTTGTCGCTGCCGGTGTATTCGAGCTGGAATCGTTCGGGGAGGTTGTAGTCGACCTGTATTGTTCCGAGCTGCCAGCGGCGTCCGAGTGCGTCCTTGACCATGAAGTCGAGTTTGGGGCCGTAGAAAGCTGCTTCGCCCAGCTCGGTGCGAGCTTTGAGACCCTTCTCGGCGCAGGCGTCGATGATGGCCTGCTCGGCAAGGTGCCAGTTTTCGTCGGTGCCGATGTATTTTTCCTTGTGTTCGGGGTCGCGGAGCGAAATCTGAGCCTCGAAGTTGTCAAACTTGAGTGCCTTGAAGATGTAGAATATGATGTCCATCACCTTGAGGAACTCGCCTTTGATCTGCTCGGGGGCGCAGTAGATGTGGGCGTCGTCCTGCGTGAAGCCGCGCACGCGGGTGAGTCCGTGGAGCTCGCCGCTCTGCTCGTAGCGGTAGACGGTGCCGAACTCGGCCAGTCGCAGGGGCAGGTCGCGGTAGCTGCGGGGCAGCGCGCGGAATATCTCGCAGTGGTGGGGGCAGTTCATGGGTTTGAGCAGGTATTCCTCGCCCTCCTCGGGTGTGTGGATGGGCTGGAAGGAGTCCTTGCCGTATTTTGCATAGTGGCCCGAGGTCACGTAGAGGTTTTTATTGCCGATGTGGGGTGTGATGACCTGCTGGTAGCCGTATTGCTTCTGAATCTTGCGGAGGAACTGCTCGAGGCGGTCGCGGAGGGCTGTGCCTTTGGGGAGCCAGAGGGGCAGGCCTGCGCCTACGTTCTGAGAGAAGGCGAAGAGCTCCATTTCTTTGCCGAGCTTGCGGTGGTCGCGTTTCTTGGCCTCTTCGAGCAGGGTCAGATACTCGTCGAGCATCTTCTGCTTGGGGAATGTGATGCCGTAGACGCGCACGAGTTGCTTGCGCTTTTCGTCGCCGCGCCAGAAAGCACCTGCGAGCGAGGTCACCTTGACGGCCTTGATGGGCGAGGTGTTGGGGATGTGGGGTCCGCGGCAGAGGTCGGTGAATGAGCCTTGGGTGTAGGTGGTGATGTTGCCGTCCTCGAGCTCGGAGATTAGTTCGCACTTGTATTCCTCGCCACGGTCGCCGAAGAGCTTGAGGGCGTCGGCTTTGGAGATGTCAGCGCGTACGATTGGCTGCTTCTCGCGGGCGAGTTCGAGCATTTTTTTCTCGATTTTTGCAAAGTCGGCCGATGTTAGCTGGTTGTCGCCCGGGTCGATGTCGTAGTAGAAACCGTTTTCGATAGCGGGGCCGATGCCGAATTTCACGCCGGGATATAGCTCCTGGAGAGCTTCGGCGAGAAGGTGGGCCGACGAGTGCCAGAATGCGTGCTTGCCTTCGGGGTCTTCCCATTTGTGGAGACGGAGGGTAGCGTCCTGGTCGATGGGGCGGGCGAGATCCCACTCCTTGTCATTTACTGTGGCAGCGAGCACGTCGCGGGCCAACTGAGACGACAGGCTTTCGGCTATCTGCAGGGGAGTGATGCCGCTCTCATACTGCTTTACGCTGCCGTCGGGAAAGGTAATGTTGATTGATGCCATTAATATTATATATGTGGGGGAGACATACGGACGACTCCCCGCTGTTTATTCAGTTTGCAAAGGTATGAAATTTTCGCTAACTTTGTGCTAATTTAGCTCGAAAAGAGTGCCGATAATATGAAGAAAATCAACAGTGCTACAGTCCAGCGTATCCTTGACGCCACCGATATCGTGGAGGTGGTGAGCGATTTTGTGTCGCTCAAGCGCAAGGGTGCCAATTACTGGGGTCTCTGCCCGTTTCACAATGACCGTTCGCCGTCGTTTTCGGTGTCGAAGTCACGCGGTCTCTGCAAGTGTTTCAGTTGCGGAGAGGGCGGCAGTGCGGTCAATTTTCTCATGAAGCTCGAGCACCTGAGCTATACGGAGGCGTTGCGTTATCTGGCGCGCAAGTATAATATCGAAATCGAGGAGCGCGAGATGACGCCCGAGGAGGAGCGCAGAGAGACTGCCCGCGACAATATGCTTGCTGTCAACGAGTTTGCGCTGCGCCATTTCGAGTCCAATCTCACCGATACCGACGAGGGGCGCGATGTGGGTCTGAGCTACTTCCGCCACCGCGGCATCAGTGACCAGATGATAGAGCGTTTCCATCTGGGCTACGCGCTCGAGGGTCGCGACAGGCTCTATAAGTCAGCCATAGAGCGCGGTTACAGCGAGGAGTATATCCTGGCTACCGGTCTGAGCACCCGCACCGATGACGGGCGCATCTATGACCGTTTCCGCGGACGTGTGATTTATCCCGTGCATTCGCTTTCGGGCAAGGTGGTGGCTTTTGGAGGCCGCACGCTGCGCTCGGACAAGTCGATGGCCAAGTATGTCAACTCGCCCGAGAGCGATATCTATTCGAAGCGTCGGGAGCTCTACGGTATGTTTCAGGCCAAGCAGGCTATCTCCAAGGCCGGGAAGTGTATCATCGTGGAGGGTTACATGGATGTCATATCGATGCATCAGGCGGGCATATGCAATGTGGTGGCTTCGTCGGGCACGGCTCTGACTGTTGAGCAGGTGAGGCTCATCAAGCGTTTCACGAGCAATGTCACGCTTATCTATGACGCTGACGCCGCGGGCATCAAGGCTTCGCTGAGAGGTATCGAGCTGTTGCTTCAGGACGGCATGGACATCAAGGTGTTGCTGCTGCCGCAGGGCGAGGACCCTGACTCGTTTGCGCAGAGCCACAGTTCGACTGAGGTGGAGGAGTATATACGGGCCAATGAGACAGACTTTATCACTTTCATGGCACGTATTCTGCTCAAGGATGTGGAGGACGACCCTACGGCCCGCGCTAATGTCATCACCCGTATAGTCAAGACTATCGCTCTGATACCTAACGAAATCACCCGCAGTGTGTATGTGCAGGAGTGTTCGCGCATACTTTTTATCTCGGAGGAGGTGTTGCAGCGTCAGGTGGGTATATATTATAATGAGTATGCTCTCAAGTCGCGTGAGGATAAGCTGCGCGAGGCTTCGCTCACTACGCCTCCGGATGTTGACGATGGTGCCGCGGATGCTGATGCGTCTCGTGCGGATGCGGATGCCGAGGCGGCGCAGGGGGCTGGGAGTAGTCAGGCTCCGGCTGTCAATCAGCATGCTCCTTATCTGCGTCGCTATGAGATGGCTCTCATGCAGCTTGTGGCCCGCTATGGCAATTATGCTTTTGCCGAGGTGGTGGGGGATAATGACGAGATGGTGCCTATGACGGTGCTGGGCTATATCGAGTCGGATTTGCAGGCGGATGGTATTGAGCTGGTCAATCCTGATTTGCGCCATTTCCTGATGGCTGCGCGCCGTCTGAGCCATGAGGGGTGGGAGGAGAGTTATGCCCGCGAGCAGGAGCGTCTGATGGCCGAGAGGGCTGAGGCGTTTGCGGCGGGTGTGGAGGAGATACGTGCCAAGGCTACGGATGTGGGTAGTATTACGGCTATGGAGCGTACGCTTACTGAGACGGTCGATGCGCGCTATGCGGCTTCGCTCGAGGATTACAGTGTGGGTTATCTGTCGCGCCAGTTGTGTTCGTCGCCCGATGATCTGGTGCGTAATCTGGCTACTGAGATGGTGATTGAGCGTCATACTCTGAGCAAGGTGCATACGAAGTACGCTCATGTGCAGACTGAGCGTGAGCAGTTGGGTGATCTTGTGCCCCGCGCTCTTCATGAGCTTAAGGATGCTATAATCGCTACGCGTATCAAGGATGCGCGTTCGCGTCTGGCGGGGTGTGATAAGAATGATATCGAGGCTATTTTTGCGGTGATGCGTGAGCTGCAGGAGCTTGAGGCTATGCGTTCGTCGCTTGCTAAACTTATCGGTGACCGTGTGATCGCTCCGATAAAGTAGATGCTGTGGCCCTGACCGATGGCTTTTGAGGGATAGTTTTTTGGGGGGGAGTCGTGTTATATTGGCTTCGGTATGTTACGAGATGTCTTTCAGACATCTTTTTTTGTGGCGTATTTTTCCGTATGCATCCTGAGCCTTCCAGGCTCAGGATGCATACGGCTATCAATTTCCTGATGTCCCTGTCGGGACATCCTGTTGCCCTTGGGGTGGATGGGGAGGATGGGGTGAATGGGGCTGATGGGGCGGATGGTCCAAATGGGGCAGATGGGGCAGATGGGCCGGATGGGGTGGATGAGGGAGATGGGGCAGATGGGGTGACTTGGTCTGAGTTCGCATTGGCCAATGGGCCTTTCGATGATTATTTTGTTGTGGCGGGTTCTGAGGGGGATTTTACATTGTAAATTGGTCGCGGGTTTTGTCGTAGGTGAAGCCGGCGGCGGTGAGGGTGTTGATGAGGGTGGCTTTGTCGATGTCTTCTGATGCGCAGAGCTCGTCGAGGGTGGGGTATTGGTCGCGGAGTTTCATGTTGATGTAGCTGTATAGCATGAAGGGGTCGCGTGGTAGTGTGTCCATTTCTTAAAAGGGTTTATAAAAGGTGAATAATGACAGGTGTGAAACCGGGTGCAAAGTTAGCTAAAAACAGGGATATTATTGAGGTGAATGTCCGATGTGGCTGATGGGCCGAATGGGGGATGTGACAAAAGTCTCAAAAGAAACAGAAGTTTCTTTTGAGACTTTTGGATTTGGATGTCTTTAATGATATGTGTGCTTATCAGTTGCCGAAGATGTATTCGGGGGAGTCGCTTGAGGGGCGGATGGGGGTGGGGTTGTTCTTGCCCGAGAGTGCGAGGTTGTAGTCAGCCTCGGTGCCGATGATACACCATGTCATCCACTGGGGAGGTGTGGTGGTGTTCCAGCGTGTCTGCATGCCGTGGTTGGTGTTGGGGTAAGAACGGATGATGCCTTTGTTGAGACGCTTGATGTCGAATGTGGCAAGGCCTTCGCCCCAGAACTCTACGCGACGCTGCCACCATACTTCGTTCTGGAAGGCTGTGGCGTAGTCGCTCTGATAGGTCTCGTTGTGTGTGCCGTATACATAGTCGGGGTCGCGGAGCTTGGCGAAAGAGGTGAGGAGCTGCTTGCCTTCTTCCAGGCTGTTCATGCCGACTGCCTCGGCTTCGATGAGCATCATTTCCTCGACACGCATCAGGGGCACTGACACGCAGAAGCCGATGTACTGGTTGTCATAACCGGCGGGGCCTCCTGCGGGACGGAACTTGACGGACACGCCGCCTACACCCTGCTCATATTCTGAGCCGATGTTTTTGAGCACCATGTTTTCGGGGAAGTCGGAGTTGTGTTCGCGCACATACTCGATGGCTGTGTCGATGGCTGCATTAATTACTTCGTCGTCTTCGGTGGCATAGGCTTCGTTGAGGTCTTCCTGGATCTTGAAGTCGATGAAGCAGTTTTTGCGGGCGTCGCTTGCGGGGATCGTCTCGAAGAGATGACGGTCGATGTGGAAGGGGTAGCCGTAGTTGGATGCATATCCGCAACCGTTCTCGGCGGTCAGCTCGGTGATCATCCATGAGCCCCATGAGGAGTCGGCGTCGTTTTCGGTGATGTTCTTGTCGTCAGAGCTGAACTTGGTCGAGAGCATCCACGCGCTGTTGGGGGTGTTGAAGCCGGTGGTGCGGTCGGTGTACTGCGCTGCGGTCATGGCAGTGTAGCCGGCCTGGGCTTTGCGGGCATACTCGGCGGCGTTGGTCCAATCCTCCATCACGAGATAGGCGCGGGCTTTGAGTCCGTAGACCACCGACACGTCGGGAGTGGTGTTGTCGGGACGCGAGTAGTTGGCGAGAAGGGTCTCGGCGGCGTCGAGGTCGCTGAGGATGAATGCCCACATCTGCTCGTTGGTGGCGCGGGGATTGTTGATTGATTCGGGGATGGTGGTTTTCTCTGTGATGATGGGCACGGTGGGAGCCTGACTGTTGATGCCGTAGGTCTCGGGTGCATACATGCGGGCGAGGTCCATGTAGTAGAATGCGCGCATGGCACGTGCTATGCCGGCATACACGCGGTCGTCCTCGTCAGAGGGATTGTCGCCTGTAACCTCGAGTGTGTTGTTGCAGTTTTTGATCCAGCCGTAGTAGTATGTCCATGGCAACTGACATTTGGCATAACCGGGGCCGAGGGCTACGCCGCAGAATTCCCAGGTGGTGTACCAGTTTGAGTCGGAGTCTCCGTTGACCATGTCCATGCCCTGTGTGTCACGAAACAGTATGGTCGATGTATAGCCATAGTCGTCAGCGTCGGTGCTGGAGGGCTGATAGATAAACTGTCCGCTCATGCTGCTTGTGATACCGGTAGCGAGCTTTTCGGCCGAGTTGGGAGCCTTGTTGAGCTGATCCTGAGTGACCACGCTGGTCATGGGATCAATCTCCTCGATGCAGCCGGTGGCAAGAAGCGAGGCTGCTACGAAAGGAATATATAGTAATTTCATTTTGGTCATGAGTTGTAAAGATTAGAAGTTAACCTGAATACCGCCCGAGATGTTGCGTATGGGGTTGTAGGCCGATACGGATGCCGCCGAGGTGTAGGAGTAGCGGGGATCGAAGCCCTTGCGCTTTGACCAGTAGCAGAGGTTTTCACCCTGAACATACACGCGGAGGTTGGAGATCTCTTTCCAGAAGGAGGGGAGAGTGTAGCCTACGTTAAATGAGGCGAAGTTGAGGTAGCTTGCGTCGGTGAGGAAGCGGTTGGACTTGTAGACGGTGTAGGAGTCGCCATACTGCCAGCGGGGGATGTCGCTGGTGGTGTTGGTGGCTGACCAGGAGTTGGCCCAGTCCTTGTGCCAGTTACTGCCGTTGGGGCCGCTGTTGGGGTCCATATAGTTCATGTAGCGGGTGTCGAACATCTTGCCGCCGATCTGATAGTCGAAGGCTACCGACATGTCGACGGGGCCGACCTTGAGTGTGGAGCTGAAGCCGCCGTAGAGTTTTGGCAGACATGAGCCCTGGACATACTTGGTGGCGTTGTTGGGGTCGGTGGTGGTGAGGTCGCGCTTGGTGCCGGGACGGTTGGTCACGGAGGTGTACACGCCGTTGCTCTCGGTGCAGAGGTCGGAGTCCATCCAGTAGAGCTGACGGCCGTCTTCGGTGAGGCCTGCTACTTCGGGGAGGAAGAGCTCATACATAGAGCCGCCTTCGTGATACCAGGAGGTGACGGTGCGGGAGGCGTCGGACTGAGAGAAGCCGCCGAGGTCGAGGGTCTTAGACTCGGGGAGCTTGAGGATGCGGTTCTGGTTGTGGGTGAAGTTGAGGTTGATGTCCCAGCTTACGAGCTTGTTGCGTATGATGCCGCCGTTGAGCTGTACTTCGACACCTGTGTTGCGGATGTCGCCGAGGTTGCCGTAGTAGCCGCGTGCGCCCATCGACTCGGGTATGGAGATCCAGAAGAGGAGGTCGGTGGTCTTCTTGTTGTAGAAGTCGACACTACCGTTGAGTCGGTTGCCGAAGAGACCAAACTCTACGCCGATGTTGAGGTTGGTAGTGGTCTCCCAGGTGATTTCCTCGTTACCGAAGTTGCGGAATGAGGGAGCCATGTCGGTGGGTGAGGATGGAGCGATGTCGTAGGTGTTGATATAGTTCCAGTTGCCGATGTTGTCGTTGCCCTGCTGGCCGAGAGAGGCTTTGAGTTTGAGCATGTTGACCCAGGCTTTGTCCTGGAGGAAGTCCTTGTTGATAATCCATGCGCCGCCTACCGACCAGAAGTTGCCCCAGCGGTGATCCTTGGCGAAGCGAGAGGAGGCGTCGCGACGGTAGGACACGCTGCCGAAGTATTTGCCGGCGTAGTCATACTGGCCGCTGAGGAAGTAACCCTCGACGTTGTAGGCCTGCTTGTAGCCGGCCGAAGTCAGCTTGGTCGCGAAGGCGTTGATTTCCTGAATCTCGGGGGAGAATCCGCCGGTGGCTGTGGCGGAGAGATATTTGGTAGTGGTCTTGTAGTATTCGTGACCGATCATGGCGTTGACATTGTGCTCGCCAAACGAGTTGGTGTAGGTAAGGGTCTGCACATTGTTGGTACGCATCGACTCGGTGTTGATTTTCTGGATGCGGCCGTTTACGTTGGTCGAGGGACCGAAGTAGGGGTTGTCATACTTGCTCTCGATGGTGTTGCCCCAGATGACGTTGCTCGAGATGTTGGCCTTGAGCCAGGGTGTGAGCATGAAGTCGGCGGTGAAAGTGCCGTTGAACTGGTTGCCTGACTGAGAGTTGTTGTTGTAACGGTTGGCACCGAGGGGGTTGCTGTTGGAGAGGAATGGACGGTTGAGAGTCACGTTGCCGGGGAGGTTGCCGTAGCCGTTCTCGCGGTTGCCCACACCGAAGTCGTAGAGCTGTCCGTACTCGTTGCTCATGATGTAGGGGTTGCCGTTGGCATCGACGCCGCGTACAAACACGGGGAATATGGGGGCGATGCTGTTGCAGAAATACATTATGTTGGTGCCGCCGGCAGACTGGTCCATGTTGGGGTTGGACTCGGTGTCGGAGTGGAGATAGGCCACGTTGGCGCCGAGCTTGAGCCAGGGCTTGGCCTGATAGTCGGCCTTGAGGCGAGCTGAGAGACGCTTGTAGCTTGAGTATTCGATGATACCGCCTTCGTCAAGATAGCCTACGGAAGCGTAGAACGAGGATTTGTCGGTGCCGCCGTTGACGCTGACGTTGTATTCCTGACGTAGAGCTGTCTTGTAGGCAAGATCGGTCCAGTCGTCGTTGATGAGGTAATACTGCTGTCCGTTGGTCGCGGTGTAGGTGCGTCCGAGGGTGGCGTTGGGATTGATTTTGCCGTCGAGGCCCACGAGCTGCTCGCCGTCGGGCACGTTGTAGATGTTATAGTTGCCGAGGAAGCGGGTCATGTTGGTGTTGGCGAGCAGGTTGGCGCGGTCAGCGGCCTGTCCTGTGCTCAGGAAGTAGTTGTTGAGTGTAGCGTAGCCGGCCTCGTAGTATTCGGCGGGAGAGTCGATTACGTCATAGTCCTGGTCGGCGCGTGTGTTGGCACCCCATTTCATGTCGACCGACACTTTGGCGTGCTCGGAGTTGCCGCGCTTGGTGGTAATGATAATCACACCTGCCGCGCCGCGGGCACCGTAGAGAGCGGCCGAGGCGGCGTCCTTGAGTACTGAGATTGACTCGATGTCGCCCTGGGGGATGTTGCTGAGCGAGGCTGTGTAGGGAGAACCGTCTACAATCACGAGGGGATCGGTCTCGGCATAGAGCGAGGCGATACCGCGGATGTTGATTTTACCGTCGTTAGAGCCTGGTGCGCCGCTCGAGCCACGCATCTGGAGGCCGGGGACTGTACCGACAAGAGCTTCGGCCACGTTGGTGGCGACACGTTTGTTAAGCTCTTCGGCACTTACTACTGAAGCCGAACCGGTAAAGGCTGATTTTTTAGCTGTACCGAATGCTACAGCGATTACTTCGTCGAGTTTGTTGTCACTCACGAGGTTGATGACCATCTGTGAGCCGGGGGTGATGTCAAACTCCTGTGTGCGCATGCCCACGTAGGAAACGGAGATCTTCTTGACCGACTCGGGGAGGAGCATGTCGAAGACGCCGTCGATGTTTGTGACTGTACCTGTCTGGGTGCCGACACCCATTACGGTAGCACCCACCAAGGGTTCACCGCTGTCTTCACCAAACACGATGCCTGTTACTCTCTGGCTCTGGGCCAAAGCGGTGACGCTTATCGCGAAGATGGTAACAAGTAGAAGAAACAGTTTTTTCATACTTGAGATTTAGATTAATTATAGTTTGATAATGGTGTTGTCGTATATAAGCCGTCCTCCCGATGATCTTATATAGATATAGCCATATGTATATAAGGCGCATTATCGGAAGTTGGTGAAACTCTTATGGAAATTTATATTGTACCCTTGGGTGTGAATTGCATTTTCTTAAAAATTACAGCGCAAAAGTAACACTTTTTAAGCTGACTTTAAAGAATGTTGTGTGAATAAATGTTAATTATGTATTATTTCGATTGCAAAAATATTGTGTAGTGCAATCCGGAGCTGACATAATGCTATGACTTCAAGCTGTATGCAAGCATAAAATTATGAAACCTATTTTGAGTGAAGATTATATAATTTTCACGTGCGGATAATGCGCCTTTTCGGTTTACCTAACTTCCGATAATGCGCCTTATCTACATATGTGTATATGTATTTCGAGCCATCGGGAGATGGCATAAAAATAGGATTATAACAACATACATCTATTATTTAACCGTTATTTATTTTAATCAAGTATGAAAAGAATCATTCTTCTACTTGTGGCAGTCATCACTATGAGCCTGTCTGTATCGGCACAGGACCGGACAGTCAGGGGCATAGTGTTTGGCGTTTACAATGGGTCCGACCCCCTGGTGGGAGCTACCGTAATGGGAGTAGGGACCAATATCGGAGTAACTACCGACATCAACGGAGTCTTTGATATAAAGCTCCCTGAGTCAGTAAAAAAAATCCTTGTCTCCTATGTGGGCATGAAGTCGCAGGAGTTTGACATCACTCCGGGCCAGGAGATGGTGGTCACACTGGAGAGCGAGACCTCGCTCGATGAGGTTGTGGTCACCGCCTTCGGCATGAAGCGCGACCGCAAGGGTCTCGGATATGCCGTGCAGGACCTCAAGGCGGAGGACCTCAACACCTCAGGCACCACATCGCTCTCGAGCGCGATGCAGGGCAAGCTCTCGGGCGTAGAGATACGTCCATCGTCGGGTGCGCCCGGCGCGTCGAGCAACATCACCATACGCGGTGTGCGCTCATTTTCGGGCAATAACGCTCCGCTCTATGTAATCGACGGCATGCCCGTAGAGTCGACCCCCGACGTGGTGCAGACGGCCAACTCCATGGTGAGCAACGCAAGCTATGCCGACCGTTCCATCGACATCAACCCCGACGACATCGAGTCGATCAACGTGCTCAAGGGCCAGGCCGCGGCCGCCCTCTACGGCATACGCGCCACCAACGGCGTGATTGTCATCACCACCAAGCGCGGCTCGGGACTCTCGTCGTCCAAGCCGGTCATCACCGTGTCGACCGACCTCGCTTCGGAGCGCGTGTCGCGCAAATTCAAGCATCAGGACGTGTATGCCCAGGGTATGGGCGGTGTCTATGACCCTACCGCTTCAATGACATGGGGTCCGAAAATCTCAGAGCTTCCCAACGATGCCCGATATGGCGGCAATACCGACAACCAGTATACACGCCTCTATGGCAAGCACGAGGGTATGTATTACAACCCCAAGCGTGCCCAGGCCGGTCTGGACGGATGGACTATCCCGCAGATTTATGACAATACGGGCGACTTCTTCTCAAACGGATTTACCGAAAACGCCAACTTCTCAATCTCGCAGCGCACCGACCGCACCTCGTATGCCTTCGGTCTGAACAACTCTCACCAGGAGGGCGTGGTGCGCAACACAGGCCTTGACCGCTGGGGCGCACGCGGCGCGCTCGACTGGCACATCAACAATGAGTGGAAGCTCGGATTTACCGCCAACTATGTGCACACTAATATCCGCACGGCTCCGCAGGCCAACTCGGGTATAGTCAACGTGGTCTACTCGGCACCGGCGGAGTATGACCTCAAGGGCATCCCCTCGTCGGTGCCCGGCAACCCTTCGCAGCAGATCTCGTTTCGCTCCACCACTTTCAACAACCCCTACTGGTGGGCCGAGAACAATGCCTACACACAGTCGACACAGAGATTTTTCGGCAACGCTTACGTGGAGTATCGTCCCGCCATCAACTGGGGTGACAATCTTGACCTCGTAATCAAGGAGCAGCTCGGTATCGACGCCTACACCTCGCGCTACTCCAACATACAGGAGGTTGGCTCGGCCGGCAACTCTTCGGGCTATATAGAGAACGAGAGCTATACACGCCAGATATTCAATAACCTCATCACGGCCAACTTTACCGCCGAGCTCGGTGCCGACCGCGAGTGGAGTCTCGGTCTCATGCTGGGCAATGAGGTCAACAATGACCACCTCACCGCTACGGACTATATCGGATCGGGACTCGCGTTCTACGGCCAGCCGACCATCGGCAACTGCGCATCGTTCACCTATGGCTACGAGGCACCCTCGCAGGACCGCACTGTGGGTCTCTTCTTCAACGCCTCGGCTTCGTGGCGCGACATGCTCTTCTTCAATGTGACCGGCCGTAACGACTGGGTGTCGACGATGCCCAACGGCAACCGCTCGTTCTTCTATCCTTCGGTGTCGCTCGCGTGGGTTTTCACCGAGCTTGAGGCACTCAAGGGCAACCGTGTGCTGACCTTCGGCAAGCTGCGCACCTCGTATGCCGAGGTAGGCCAGGCCGGCACATATCTCAACAACTTTGCCTACACTCCGACCTATGGAGGCGGATTCTATGGTTTCTATCCTGTCAACTATCCCATCAAGGGGCAGACATCGTTTGTGCCCTACTGGAAGGAGTATGACCCCGCGCTCAAGCCTCAGACCACCAAGAATTATGAGGTGGGCCTCGACCTGCGTTTCTGGGACGACCGCGTGAAACTGGAGTACACCTACTCCTATCAGGATGTGCGCGACCAGATATTCGAGATACCTATGGACGGCTCGACCGGCTATCAGAGCATCGTGTCGAACGGCGGACGCATCACTACCAACACTCACGAAATCAATGCCTCGGTCACTGCCTATACCTCCAAGGATTTTGACATAGACCTCGGTCTGAACTGGACGAAGTATGAGTCGATGGTCAAGGAGCTCGCTCCCGGCGTAGACAATATCATGCTCGGCGGTTTTGTGGAGCCTCAGGTGCGTGCCTATACGGGTTATGCCTATCCGGTAATCTTCGGCAAATCGTTCATGCGCGACGAGGCCACCGGTCTGATGCTTCTTGATTCGGACGGCATGCCGATGACTTCGGGTGAGTCGACCGTGATCGGCAAGTGTACCCCCGACTTCAATATGGGCTGGAGCACCAATATACGTTACAAGCGTTTCAATCTCTCCTCCACCTGGAGCTGGCAGAAGGGCGGACAGATGTATCACGGCACTTATGGCACCATGCAGATGTTTGGCGCGACCACCGAGTCGACCGACCGCGATATGCCTCTCCATGTCAGCGGCATCGACTATGAGACGGGCCAGTATGTGGAGCATGACGTAGACCGCTTCAGTTGGAACCAGATTTATTATGACTGCTCGGAGTCGATGATTGTCGATACCGATTTTGTCAAGCTGCGCGATGTCACGCTGACCTATCAGTTGCCCCGTCTGGGTGTGTTTGACATCAGTGTCTACGGTTTTGCACGCAATGTGCTCGTGTGGGCTAAGATGAATGATTTCGACCCTGAGTCGTCGGTGGGTAACAACAATGCCGGCGGTTATTTCGAGCGTTACTCGCTGCCCAATACAGCATCGTTTGGCGGAGGCCTCAAGCTCACCTTTTGATCAATTAGTAATTGGTTGACAATATATAATTTATAAAATCGCTATAACAATTATGAAATTATACAGACTGATTCCGGCCGTGGCTCTGCTTTTTGCCTCGTGCTCGGAGGATGAGATGGACCGCATCAACACTGATTATGGCAATCCGCCGGTCAGTGTCATCAACGGCCGCCTGATGATTACGGATGCCATCACTTCGACCGGTTTTTCGACCGCGAGCGGTGACTATGCCTATTATACTTCGGTGTATAACGAGCAGATATTCGGTACGGGCAATAACCAGTTGAAGAATGCCGAGCTGAGGCAGATTTCGGAGGTGGCCGGGTCGTCGACATTCAATAACGTGTGGAACGGCACCTATGCCAATCTTCTGAATCTCAAATATATCATGGCCAAGTGCGGTGAGGGCGGACTCAATGAGGGTCAGAAAGACCTCCTGGGTATGGCTCAGGTGCTTGCGGCTGTCAACTGGGGTATACTCACCGATATGCACGGCGACATCCCTTGCTCGGAGGCTTTGCAGGGCGGCGCGCTCAAGCAGCCTAAACTCGATGCGCAGAAGGATGTGTATGACTACATCTTCACTCTTCTCGACAGTGCCATAGCCAATCTCACCGAGGCTCAGGCCGAGGGTATGGCCAATGTGGGCGAGCAGGATATTCTTTATGGCAACGATAATGCCGCGTGGCTTGCTGCGGCTCATGCTGTCAAGGCCCGCTATAAGCTCCACATGACTGTGCGCGACACCAATGCCGCCGCCGAGGCTCTTGCCGAGGCCAAGGCCGCGCTTGCTGCGGGATTTGAGGGCATGACGCTCGATATTTATGACGGCACAGAGTCGCTGATGTCGCCCTGGCCGGCTTTCCAGTATAGCCGCGACTATTGCGCTTGCTCGACCACCGTGCAGTCGTTGCTGAAGGAACGTCAGGACCCCCGCGAGAATATATACATATATTATTATAGCGTTGGCGATGAACTCGACCCCTCCGACCCCGACTATTACGCTCCCGTGTGCGGCACTCCGGGCAATGACTCGCAGGCTACGGCTTCGGGTGCGTGGGACCTGAGCGCGCCAAGATGGATAACCTATAATGCAACGGGTACATATCCGCTCTATCCTGCGGCCACGACCCACATCGTGTCGCTTGCCGAGGTCAACTTTATCATCGCCGAGCTTCAGGCACGTAATGGCGACGACTGTACCGACGCACTGACCGATGCTGTCGAGGCAAGTTTTGCCGACTCGCGTTCATTTGGAACAATCGGCATGACCGCCGCCGACTATGTGGCTTCGCTCTCGTCGCGCCTGTCGGCCGACGCGGTGGGCGAGGTGATGATGCAGAAGTATCTCTCGCAGTGTCGCGACGAGCAGGCCGAGACTTACAACGACCTGCGCCGCTGCAAGGCTCTGGGCAAGGAGTATGTGGTCATGACCAATCCCAAGAATGTCAACGGTTCGTCCAACCGCTGGCCGCTGCGTCTGCCCTATGGCAACTCGGGCGTGTCGTCCAACCCCAATGTGCGCGCAGCCTACGGTGACGGTCTCTATGTGTTCACAGAGCCTGTGTGGGTATTCGGAGGCACACGATAAGGAATTTGTTTAGTAAGCAATATTAAAGGACTCAAAAGCTCCCGGGAGCTTTTGAGTCCTTTGATATTATGCTGTGTTACCTTATTGTTTACTTATATCCTGTATGACGAGCGAGGCGAGGGTTATGCCGAAGATGGCTGTGATATGCATCAGTGAGCCGTTGGTGGCGACTTTGTTGAATGTCATCGGGGCTGTGGTGTGGGTCGGAGTTGCAGGGGGCTCGTAACCGGGATGGTTGGGGATGAGCTCGTCGGAATAGACACACTTGAATTTGTGGGCCGGGAATATGCCCGACTTTTTAAATTTGCGTCGTAGGGCGGCTGCGAGCGGACATCCTTTGACTTTCCAGAACTCGGCAACAGCGATGCGTGAGGGGTCAATCTTGAGGGCTGCTCCCATTGATGAATAAAACCGGGTGTGGCCGCCGCGCATGGCTTGGGTGGCGTTGAGTATGAGCAGGGCTTTGTCGGCCAGCGAGTCGATGGCGTCGATGATGTAGTCGTAGTCGCCGAGCTGCCATGACGAGGCTGTGTCGGCGTTATACAGGCCGTGGACAGCGGTGATTTCGGCCTGAGGATTGATGTCGAGCAGACGTTGCCTTAGCACGTCGACCTTGACCTGTCCGACGGTCGATGTCAGTGCCGGAAGCTGACGGTTGATATTTGACTCGGCCACGCGGTCGGCGTCCACGATGGTGAGACGTGCGATACCTGTGCGCACGAGTGTCTCGGCGGCCCATGAACCGACGCCCCCGATGCCAAATAGGATGACGCGGGCCTGTGACATACGGTCCAACGCTTCATTGCCTATGAGACGTGCCGTGCGGTCGAAAGTTTCAGAAAACACGTGTTTTTGGGGTGGGGAGGTTAGAATGAGGTTAGAATTGGGAATAAGAGGTGTGTTTCACAACAAATCAATGTCATGAGTCGTGTTTAAACAGCCTCTAAATTAAAATGGATCCACTTTGGCTTAACATTTGCGAAGAATCACCCTCTAAGGGTCTCGCTCTTGTCAATGCCTGACATTCTTACTAATACTGTGAGGTTTTAAAATTATACTGTCCTTAATTGGCAATCGCTTCGCGTAAGCGTTGCCACATGGATGGTCTGTCGTCCTCAAGGCGAAGGTGGATGTTGACTTCGGAGTCTTCTTTGTTGAGAAACACTATGGCCGCCGGGAGTACGATAGCTATGACTGTCTCAAACTCCACAATCTCATGGATGCGTTTGAGCGCTATGGATGCAAACGGCGATGAGGGCTCGACGCTGCCGATGTAGATGTTTTCCTCGTCGATAAATATGCCGTGATTATCGAGAGCATAGTCAAAGAGGAGGCCGATGTTGAGTTCGTCGGGGCTTTTTGGCGGCTTCTTGAACTGACGGTAGAGCGTCTGTATTACTTTCTTTGTTACCATATCATCCATTGATTAAGTGAGGGGGGTCTATGCACGTCTTTACTTAATGGCCGTGAGGGGGTAGAAAAAGATGTAATCCAAATCACCTTGTAAGGGATATCGGGGGGTGATGAACTTTATTTAAAGGGTCAAGTGCAAAGAACGATGTATCTGGTATTAAAACGCTAAACAGTTGTGTAAAGTTCTTAAAAATGTTGGAAAAATAAGAATGGGTGTTGCGCCCGTTAGTCATCAACCGACGCAACACCCTGTAGGAAGGCTCTTTTATGCCAGGAATCCGAGGAGGACACCAGCAGCAACAGCCGAGCCGATCACGCCGGCTACGTTGGGGCCCATGGCGTGCATGAGCAGATAGTTGGAGGGGTCATACTCGAGACCGAGATTGTTGGAGATACGGGCCGACATTGGCACGGCCGAAACTCCGGCGTTGCCGATGAGGGGGTTGATCTTCTTGTTGGCGGGCAAAAAGAGATTGAAGAGCTTGACGAAGAGCACACCGCTTGTCGAGGCAATCACGAAGGCCATGAATCCGAGAAGGAAGATGCGGATGGTCTCGGAGGTGAGGAATTCGGAGGCCTGGGTGGACGCGCCGACAGTCATGCCGAGGAGTATGGTCACAATGTCGGTGAGGGCATTGCTTGCAGTCTTGGCAAGACGGTTGGTGACGCCACACTCGCGGAGCAGGTTGCCGAAGAAGAGCATGCCAAGGAGGGGTATGCCCGATGGCACTACGAAGCATGTGAGTATCATGCCGACGATGGGGAAGATAATCTTCTCGTTCTGCGACACTGCACGTGCGGGCTTCATCTTGATGAGACGCTCGTTTTTGGTGGTGAAGAGTCGCATGAGCGGCGGCTGTATCACGGGCACGAGGGCCATGTAGGAGTAGGCCGACACGGCGATGGCACCCATGAGGTTAGGCGCGAGCTTGGACGACAGGAAGATGGCCGTGGGGCCGTCGGCACCGCCGATGATGGCCATCGCGCCGGCCTGGTCGGGGGCAAAGCCGAGCAGGAGGGCCACCATGTAGGCACCGAAGATGCCAAACTGAGCGGCCGCACCGATGAGCATGAGTTTGGGGTTGGCGATCAGGGCCGAGAAGTCGGTCATGGCACCGATGCCGAGGAATATCAGCGGCGGATACCATCCTGCGCTCACACCGTTGTAGAGGATGTTGAGCACGGAGCCCTCCTCATAGATGCCGATTTCGAGTCCGGCGGTGGTGTTGAAGGGGATGTTGCCGATGAGTATACCGAAGCCGATGGGCACGAGGAGCATGGGCTCGAAGTTCTTCTTGATGGCGAGCCATATGAAGAACAGACCCACGACAAGCATCACGAGATGCTCCCATGTGGCGTTATAGAAACCAGTCAGGTGCCAAAACTCCTGAAGGTTCTGCATAATGAAATCTCCAAAAGTCATAATTACATGCAGTTAAGAGATTATTCGAGAGTAATGAGAACGGCACCGTCGAGCACCGAGTCGCCCACGGACACGGCTATGGAAACCACCTTGCCGTCGCGGCCGGCGTGGATGGCGTTTTCCATCTTCATGGCTTCGAGCATTACTACGGTGTCGGCAGCTTTTACGGTGTCGCCAACCTTTACATTCAGGCCTACGACCACACCGGGGAGTGGGGCCTTGACCTGATAGCCTCCGGCGGGAGCAGCCTGGGGCTTGGCGATGACCTTTGCGCCGGAGTCGGTGCGAGGTGCGGCTGACGGACGGGGCTTGGTCACGATGGTGACGGGCTTGTCGGTCTTTTCGAGCTCAACCTTGTAGGGGACACCGTTCACTTCCACCTTGGCGAGATTGTTGTCTATGTCGCCCACTTTCACCGTGTAGAGGTTGCCGTTGATGCGATACTTGTATTCTTTCATGATTTGATGCTAATGAATAGAGATTGAGGGGTGATGATTAACGGCGCGGAAGCTCGCGCAGTGAGTAGATTTTAGAGCTCCATGGCGAGTAGGCACGACGCACCTTGTTGATGGTGAGGATTGTGCTCTCGCGGTCGTGAGCGTCGAGGTGGTCATGAAGAGCCATGGCGATGGCTGCGATTTCCTCGCCCGAGTCATGCTCGGTGTGACCTTCGGACACTGTGTCGGGACGGGTCTCGGCCAGAGCTTTCTCCTTGCGGCGGGCCGACATGGTGGCTCCGATGCGGCTGATGATGTAGAAGCATGTGGCCAGCACGAGCAGAGCCGAGAATACGATACACATGGCCATTACAGCCATGCCGCCGCCACGGGCGTCCTGCTCGGCAAACATATCCACCTTGGAGTTGGTGCTCTTGATGATGTTGTTGCTCGAGGGAGTGATGTATTTGGCGTCAGAGCCGTCGCGCACTTCCCATGCGTCGGGGTTGCCTGTGCCGCCTTCGCCGTCAATCTTGCGGGCGTAGGTCTGGCCGGGCTTTAGCGACGCGGGCACTGTAATCTCATCGATGAGCGACTTGCCGTCGGCATCATAGATGGCGATATAGTTGTCCTGGCCGGGAGTGAAGGTGAACGAAGTGTGGAATGTGCCTTTGTTGGGCTGTCCGTCGGCCCAGAAAAGTATGTGCTGACGGGTGGGAATCTCGGTGTTTACGTCACCGAGTGGCACCGGATAGAGTGTGGGGCATGCGGGGTCGTTGGTCAGAAACACGCTTGAGATCTCAAGCGGGCCGAAGGTGGAGTTGAAGAGCTCGACCCAGGCTGAGTACTGACCGAAGTCGTCGACCACGCTGGTGGAGTCGTTGACAATCATCACCTCGTTGATCCTGAGGCCGCGACGCCCCTGGGCCGAGATGGCGATGACGCCGGCGAGAGCGACCACCAAGAGGGTTAATATTCTCTTTTTCATATCTGTGAAACGGTGTCTTAGAGGGGTATGTTACCGTGTTTCTTGGCAGGGTTGACCACTTTCTTGGTGGCAAGCTGCTGGAGAGCGCGGATGACGCGGAAGCGGGTGTTGCGCGGCTCGATGACGTCGTCGATGTAGCCGTAGCGAGCTGCATTGTAGGGGTTGCAGAACAGCTTGTTGTATTCCTCTTCCTTCTCCCTGAGCACTTTGGCGGGGTCGTCGGAAGCCTTGGCCTCTTTGGCATAGAGCACCTCGACGGCACCTGCGCCACCCATCACGGCAATCTCGGCGGTGGGCCAAGCGTAGTTCATGTCGCCGCGGAGCTGCTTGCACGACATCACGATGTGGCTGCCGCCGTAGCTCTTGCGGAGTGTGACGGTGACCTTGGGCACGGTGGCTTCGCCGTAGGCATAGAGCAGCTTGGCTCCGTGGAGGATCACGCCGTTGTATTCCTGGCCTGTGCCGGGGAGGAAGCCGGGAACGTCGACGAGGGTCACGAGGGGGATGTTGAAGGCGTCGCAGAAGCGTACGAAGCGCGCGCCCTTGCGCGATGCGTTGCTGTCGAGCACGCCGGCGAGATATTTGGGCTGGTTGGCCACGATGCCGACGGCCTGGCCGTTGAAGCGGGCAAAGCCGATGATGATGTTCTTGGCATAGTCGCGCTGTATCTCGAGGAACTCACCGTTGTCGATGATGGCACCGATGACCTCATACATGTCGTAGGGACGGTTGGCCGAGTCGGGAATAATCTCGTTGAGCGAATCCTCGAGACGGTCGATGGGGTCGTTGCACTCCACCAACGGCGGCTCTTCGAGGTTGTTCTGGGGGATGAAACTGAAGAGCTTGCGGATGATAGCGAGAGTCTCCTCGCCGTCCTCGGCTGCGAAGTGGGCCACGCCGCTCTTCTGTGAGTGTACTTCGGCACCGCCGAGAGCCTCCTGGGTAACATCCTCACCGGTGACGGTCTTGACTACCTTGGGACCTGTGAGGAACATGTAGGAAATGCCCTTGGTCATGATGGTGAAGTCGGTGAGCGCGGGGGAGTATACGGCACCGCCGGCGCAGGGGCCGAGGATACCCGAAATCTGGGGAATCACACCCGATGCAAGGATGTTGCGCTGGAATATCTCGGCATAGCCTGCGAGAGCGTTGATGCCCTCCTGGATGCGTGCGCCGCCCGAGTCGTTGAGGCCGATGACGGGGGCACCCATCTTCATGGCCATATCCATAATCTTGCATATCTTGAGAGCCATGGTCTCGCTGAGCGAGCCGCCAAAGACGGTGAAGTCCTGTGCGAACACATAGACGAGACGTCCGTCGATGGTGCCGTAGCCGGTGACAACGCCGTCGCCGAGATAGCTCTTCTTCTCCTGACCGAAGTTGTGGCAACGGTGACGCACAAACATGTCGATTTCCTCAAAGGAGCCCTCGTCGAGTAGCTGTGCGATACGCTCGCGGGCAGTATACTTGCCACGTTCGTGCTGCTTCTGGATGGCTTTCTCGCCACCGCCCAGACGAGCCTCCTCGCGCAAGGCGATAAGCTCTTTTACTTTTTCAAGCTGATTGCTCATAATATAGTTTTAGAAATTAAAATTTAAAATTTAAAACGTAAAATCACCGCGAGCCGTAGAGAGGCCGTAAGGGTGACGGAAAATTCTAAATTTTAAATTTTACTTGTTGGATTTTAAATTTTACTTGTTGGGGTCCTCGCAAAGCTCAATGAGCGTGCCGCAGGTCGATTTGGGGTGAAGGAAGGCGATGTTGAGGCCCTCGGCACCCTTGCGGGGAGCCTTGTCGATGAGCTTGCAGCCTTTCTCCTCAACTTCGGCAAGAGCGTTGGCTACGCCGTCCTCGATGGCAAGTGCGATGTGCTGGATGCCGCCGCGGCCGCCGTTGTTGGCGATAAACTTGCTGATCGCGCTCTCGGGAGCTGTGCCCTCAAGAAGCTCGATCTTTGTCTGACCGATGCGGAAGAATGCTGTACGCACCTTCTGATCTTCTACTTCCTCTATGGCAAAGCACTTGATGCCGAGAGTGTTTTCATAAAATGCGATGGCTTCCTCCAGGTTGGGGACAGCGATGCCGACGTGTTCGATATGCGAAATGTCCATTGTTTAGTATTATTGATTTATGGTTGATTATTGTATGCTATGTCAAATACATTTTAATGTATTATTGGGCGGATGCAAATGTAATCAAAATTTTGCTAATAACAAATATCTGTCCGCTGTGTTTTCATTAATTGAGATGCTACAACAAAAAGCCTACAAAAAGAATCAGAAGTGTTTTACATCTCAGATATTAACATCAAAGCTTATAAAACACTTCTGTAAGATATAATTGATTTACATATTATTATATGAATTGTGATTATTCGTTAACATCCATATAATTCTATTGTTTACCATATAATTCTATCCACTCACGTACTAAATTTTGAGCTCTATCCTGTTCGCTATCGTTAGCTGTTTCCTTAATATTCACAGGTAGTGATTGTTTTTCCATCAGAGCCTCATATATTGTCAGAGAGAAAAAATACTTTCTATCCATCATTTTCTCGAGTATGAGCGGAATTATCTCACGTCCCATATCCAATATTTCTTTAAACTGAGGAAGTTCCATCCGAGTGTATATCGAACTGCTCAGTAGGATATGTGGATTATTTCTTGACGCATTATACCACTCCTCATGCAATCGTTCAAACTTATCACGAATATCTGATTGAACTTTTCGGGCGTTCATTGTTATAAACTCCTGCTCGGAGCTTGTCAGAATTTCGGATTCTTGTAGGTTTCCAGAATAACAAACAAAAGGCACCAATGCCAATAGAAAACTCAACCATTTATTCATAATAATTACTATTTTGGGTGTTTATTTTGCAATATATATAAAGATGACTATGAATGCAAATATATTGTTATTAGTTTAATTAATTTAACTAAATGTCTGTTTTTTTCAATGAAAAAATTCCGTAATTCACCAACAATATGCCGACCAAACTTGTGTATATAAATGTTAAGTTTTATAAACGGCATATTTTTTCGCCCGCGCGGCTGAAAGTCTGAAAAGTTTTGGTTAAATTTGTGGCTTAAATAAAACTTTCACAGGCTCAAATTTTGAAAGTTATAAAATAGGTAAGAAAAGGTAAAAAGATATAACACTTGAGTTGGGCTTGCGAGACTAAATTATATATAGAGATTATTATGTCAGCAATTAAATGTGTGGGCATACTCACCTCAGGAGGTGACGCCCCCGGAATGAATGCAGCCATCCGCGCGGTGACCCGTGCGGCCATTTATGGCGGTCTTAAAGTCAAAGGCATCTATCGCGGATACAAGGGTCTGATTACCGACGAAATAGTTGAGTTCAAGACTCAGAATGTGTCAAACATCATTCAGGCCGGCGGTACTATACTCAAGACTGCCCGCTGTAAGGAATTTACCACGCCCGAGGGGCGTCAGTTGGCTTATGACAATCTCAAGCGTCAGGAAATCGACGCGCTGGTGGTCATAGGCGGCGACGGCTCGCTCACGGGCGCACGCATATTTGCCAACGAGTTCAATATCCCTATCATCGGTCTGCCCGGCACCATCGACAATGACCTCTACGGCACAGACTCGACCATAGGTTATGACACCGCGCTCAACACGATCATGGAGTGTGTCGACAAGATACGCGACACGGCTACCAGCCACGAGCGGCTGTTTTTTATCGAGGTCATGGGTCGCGACGCCGGTTTTCTCGCTCTCAACGGAGCCATAGCTTCGGGTGCGGAGGCTGCGATTATCCCGGAGATTTCGACTGAGGTCGACCAGTTGGCCGAGCTTATAGAGCATGGTTTCCGCAAGAGTAAAAACTCGTCGATAGTGCTTGTGGCCGAGAGCCCTGTGACCGGCGGGGCAATGGGTCTGGCCGAACGTGTCAAGAATGAGTATCCCAGCTATGACGTGCGTGTGTCGATACTCGGTCACCTGCAGCGCGGCGGTTCGCCTACTGCCTATGACCGTATCCTTGCTTCGCGCATGGGTGCGGCGGCCATAGATGCTCTGCTCGAGGATCAGCGCAATGTGATGATCGGTGTCCGCAACGATGAAATCACTTATGTGCCTTTCTCCAAGGCTATCAAGAATGACAAGCCTGTCAAGCGCGAGCTTGTTGACACTCTGAGACGCTTATCTATTTAATTCCGCTACGCGGAAGGTTATGAGGTTATAAGGTTATTTTCCGCTTCGCTTTTACTTCGCTGCGCGGAGGGTTATGGGGGATTATCCTCTGATAATTCAAAATAACTTTGACCTCTAATCTCTAACCTGTAACCCCTTATAACCTTCCGCGTAGAGGAAAATAACCTTATAACCTCATAACCTTCCGCGTAGCGGAGTAAGAGCGGAGTAGTATGATTGAAGTCTGTAATATTAATAAGAGCTACGACGGGCTTAAAGTGCTGAATGATGTGAGCCTGACCATTGCCGACGGGGAGTTTCTCTCTATCGTCGGCCCGAGCGGTGCGGGCAAGACTACATTGTTGCAGATAATCGGTTCGCTTGAGTCTCCCGACAGCGGTAAAGTGCTCTATGACGGCACTGACATAGTTACGATGAAGGAGGGACGGCTCGCGGCATTCCGCAACCGTAATATGGGATTTGTGTTTCAGTTTCATCAGTTGTTGCCAGAGTTTACTATGGCCGAAAATGTCGCCATGCCGGCTATGATAGGGGGAATGGGTCGTAAGGAGGCCATGGCCAAGGCTGCCGGTCTGCTCGAAACTCTCGGTCTGGGCAATCGCCTGGAGCATCGCCCCAACCAGCTCTCGGGGGGCGAACGCCAGCGTGCGGCGGTGGCCCGCGCTCTTGTCAATGATCCGCGCGTCATTCTGGCTGACGAGCCTTCGGGGAGCCTTGATTCGCATAACCGCGAGGAGCTCTACCGGCTGTTTTTTCAGTTGCGGGAGTCGACGGGCAAGACTTTTATCATTGTGACTCACGATGAGTCGCTGGCGGGTAATTCTGACCGTGTGGTGCATATGGCTGACGGACGAATAGTTTTATAAAATCTCCCCAAAAAATGAGTTTATCATCAGCAATCAAATATCGTCTGGCTGCATCGGCTGTCGTGTTGCTTTCGCTCTGTTCGTGCGGAGAGGATGGCGTTGACGGGCCGGTAGAGATGACGTGTACCGACCTGGTCACTTTTGCCGGAAATGTCGGCGAGCGTGCGACTTTCACGTTTCAGAAGATGGACGATTCGCCCGAGATAACTCTTACGGCTCAATCGGCCCTTGCCTCAGATGACATAGAGGCCGGTACGCGTCTGCTTATCAGTTATATACCCGAAGGCAATCAGGCTTATGTCTCTGGCCCTGTGACGCTGTTGGGCGGGCGTGTGGTCACTCAGTCGGCCATCACTACCGAATGGCGCGACGAGTATGACGCCTGGGACAAGGACAAGGTGTATGTGTACAGCGCGTGGCGCACAGGTTCATATCTTAATGTACACGTCCGGCTCACCTATTCGTCCGAGCCTCGCATATTCTGCCTAGCGGCCGACCCGGCGACACTCGATTCGGCGTGGCCCGATGTGTATCTTGTGCATGTTATCGACGGAGATGTCGACAATCATGACCGCGCCTATTACGCGTCGTTTGATATAAGCGAAGTGTGGTCGCGTCCATCGACCGAGGGTATAAGGCTGCATGTGGCAAACAGTAACCTTGATAAACAAATTTTCACATTTGCCAAGGGGCTCTGACTTCTGTATGGCTCCAACATTCTATTGCATAACTTATTATAATATTTGCGCAAGGGCCTGAAAATTGTGCCAATGGTTAAATTTCCATTAAACTTACATGCGTAAGAGGAATTTTGCGTATATTTGTGTTGTATAACATAAATTAAGCTTGCGATTTTAAGGACATTCATCACCGACGACATTCCTGCAATCACAACGCTGAAACACTATAACTATGGCAAGAATATCAGGTGCAGTGGACATAGACCGCGAGAGATGCAAGGGTTGCGACCTTTGTGTGGTGGCGTGTCCGTGCAATGTGCTCAAGCTGCAGACCAAGGATGTCAATGACCGGGGCTATCACTATGCTACCGATGTCGAGCCTGAGGCCTGCATAGGATGTGCCGCATGTGCGACCGTCTGTCCCGACGGATGCATCACGGTGTATCGCGTAGTTGAGAAATCATAACCTCATCCCCCATCCCCAACACCATACGACGCGATATGGAAGAAGAAGTAACATTGATGAAAGGCAACGAGGCGATAGCCCATGCGGCCGTACGCTATGGCGTGGACGGCTATTTCGGCTATCCCATCACGCCGCAGAGCGAAATACTCGAGACCCTCGAAGAACTCATGCCCTGGGAGACCACCGGCATGGTTGTGATGCAGGCCGAGAGCGAAATCGCAGCCATTAACATGGTATATGGCGGAGCCGCCACCGGCAAAGCCTGTATGACCTCATCGTCAAGCCCGGGCGTCAGTCTCAAGCAGGAAGGCATATCCTATATAGCCGCCGGCGAGCTGCCCGCACTCATAATCAACTGCATGCGCGGTGGCCCCGGACTGGGCACCATACAACCCTCGCAGAGCGACTATTTTCAGGCCTGCAAGGGGGGCGGTCACGGCGACTATCACCTGATAGTGCTCGCGCCGGCTTCGGTGCAGGAGATGGCCGACTTTGTGGGACTCGGTTTTGAGCTGGCCTACAAATACCGCAATCCCGTGATGATGCTCGCCGACGGCGTGGTGGGCCAGATGATGGAGCGTGTCAAGCTCCCGGCTCCGCGTCCGCGACGCACCGACGAGGAGATAGCCCGCCAGTGTCCATGGGCTGTCACCGGACGCACCGGCGGACGCAAACCCAACATTATGACCACTCTCGAGCTCGTGCCGCAGGCTATGGAGGAGCACAATCTGCATCTTCAGGAAAAATATCGCCTCATCGAGCAGAACGAGACCCGCGCCGAGGAGCATTTCACCGATGATGCCGAATATCTTATCGTGGCCTTCGGATGTGTGGCCCGCATCTGTCATAAGGCTGTGGAGGATGCCCGCGCCCAAGGCATCAAGGTCGGACTGCTGCGCCCCATCACCCTTTGGCCCTATCCGGCCGAGGAGATAAAGAGGCTGAGCCGTCAGGTCAAGGGCATACTTGTCGTTGAGCTCAACGCCGGCCAGATGATCGAGGATGTGCGTCTGAGCCTCGACCGCATCATTCCCGTCCACCACTTCGGACGCATGGGCGGCATAGTCATGGATCCCGACGAGGTGCTCGTCGCGCTTAAAGAAAAGTTTGAGTTATGACAAAGGAAGAAATCATTCAGGCCGGCAGTGTTGTGGCATGCAAGCCACATCTGCTCAACGATAATACCATGCACTATTGCCCGGGTTGCTCCCACGGCGTGGTGCACAAACTCGTGGCCGAGGTCATCGAGGAGATGGGTGCCGAGAATATCGCCATAGCCATCGCCCCGGTGGGATGTGCGGTCATGGCCTACAACTATATCGACATTGACTGGATCGAGGCCGCCCACGGACGTGCGCCGGCTGTGGCGTCGGCTGTCAAGAGGCTCAATCCCTCGCGCCTGGTGTTTACCTATCAGGGTGATGGCGACCTCGCCGCCATAGGCACCGCCGAGACTATCCATGCGGCCAACCGAGGCGAGAACATAGCCATAATCTTCATCAACAACGGCATCTATGGTATGACGGGCGGTCAGATGGCCCCCACTACACTCGAGGGTATGGTGACATCGACCACTCCTTACGGCCGCCGTGTCGATATCAACGGTTATCCGCTCAACATCTCTCAGTTGCTGGCCCAGTTGCCGGGCACCTGTCTGGTGACACGCCAGAGCGTACACACCGCTCCCGCTGTCAAGAAGGCCAAGAAGGCCATACGACAGGCTTTTGAAAACTCCATGGCCGGCAAAGGCACTTCGGTGGTCGAGATTGTATCGACATGCGTGTCGGGCTGGAAAATGACCCCCGAGAAGGCCAACGAATGGATGGCCCAACATATGTTTGAGCACTATCCTTTGGGTGATCTCAAAAACGTCTGAATCAAAAGAGCTATGAAAGAAGAAATCATTATAGCCGGCTTCGGCGGACAAGGTGTGCTCTCCATGGGCAAGATACTGGCTTATGCCGGACTGATGGACAATCTGGAAGTGACCTGGATGCCGGCCTACGGGCCCGAGCAGCGCGGCGGCACGGCCAATGTGACCGTAATCCTCTCCGACTCGCCCATCTCAAGCCCTGTGCTCAACAGTTATGACACTGCCGTGATACTCAATCAGCAGAGTCTCGACAAGTTTGAGTGTAAAGTCAAGCCCGGGGGCACACTCATATATGATCCTTACAGCATACACCATGCTCCCGCCCGCACCGACATCACTGTCGTGCCGGTCGACGCAATGGAGGCGACGTTTGAGCTGTCGTCGTCCAAGAGTTACAACATGGTGCTGCTCGGCGCGCTGCTCAAGGTGCGTCCGCTCGTGAGTGTCGACGCTGTGATGCGCGGACTCAAGAAGACTCTGCCCGAGCGTCACCACCATCTGCTGCCTGTCAACAAGCAGGCTATACTCCGCGGGCTCGAGTTGCCCAAGTGAGGTGTTTGTTAACAGAAAATAAAATATAACAGAGGCCTCGGAAGAAACGTTTCTTCCGAGGCCTCTGTTATATTTTATGTCTGAGAGCTGTCATTCCTCGAGCAGACCTTCCGACCGGAGGATGGCTTCGTAGGCTGAGGCAGTGTCAGAGGGTGTGCGGCGCATCATCTTGAGGCGGCCTGTGTAGGAGCGGTGGATAGTGGTCAAGATTTGTCCGAGCCTTATGCGGCCTACGATGGCCGCTATGCCTTTGCGGTTGTCCATCAGGTGGGCAAATCCTGGGCAGTCCATATCGCCAAGCTGACCTATCAGACAGAGTATGTCAGGGTCGGCAATCTCTTCGGCCGAGAGGGTCACCATGTAATCGCTGATGACGGCGCGGGCCTTGCCGGGTGCGGGACGATGCAGGGCGTTGACATAGTCGGTCAGGAGCTTGATGTCACGTTCACCTGCTTCGTAGCGTTCCTCCATGGCACCAAGTTGGAGAGCTTCCTCCACGCGTTTGATAAACTTTGCGGCCTGCTTGGTGGCTCCACCCTCGAGCTTGGCATAAAGCGAGCCGTCGGGACGCAGCAGCAGGAAGGTCGGATAGATGCGTACACCATATTTTTTTGCTATATATGTGTTGTCTTCGGCCTCGAGGTCTTTCATCACGCTGACAAAGCGGGGATTCATGAACACTCCGCACGAATCCATCGGGAAGATGTGCCGTGCCATATATTTGCATGGCCCGCACGATGGGGTGTAGCAGTCGACAAATACCAGTTTGCCTTCTTCGGCTGCCTTGGCTCCGGCCTCTGGCAGCGTGAGGTCGTGAAACAAAATACCCTCGCCATGCGCCGGTATGGCGCATGACACGAGGATATTAAGTATGAGTAATGCTGATTGTAATATTCTCATGACTCTACAGAGCTGTCGGTATCAGTTGTTATCAGTTGTTATCAGGGCCCTTGTATATGCCTTCGAGGTCTATTTGGTATGTGTCGAGCATATATTCGATGACATCGTTGTAGATCTCGCGGATGAGGGGATAGTCGGCATACATTTCTTCGATTTCGGCGCGCGACATGAACATGCAGATGCGTATCCATGTGAGGAAGTAGTCATAATCCACATGATAGGCCGGGTTGCTGGGGTGTATCTGCGACGCATAATAGGTCCCTGTCGATAACTGGAATTTATTGGTTACGCGATGGGGAAATCCGCGGTTGAGTCGATAGTCGGGGTCGTCGACATCTGTGCTGAACGATGTCTCAAAGTCGAGCTTGTCGTGTATGGTCTGCGACTCCACAATCTTTCCGCTCTTATATTGCGGCAGTATCATCTGATAGATAAACTGACAGCGGGCCTGGCGCATTGCGTCGGGGTCGTTTTCCTCAATGCCCTCTCGTTTGAAACTTATGGCCCAGTAGTCAAATCCGTCGGTCTTGGTGGTGACGATACTTGTGTTGGGTGTGCCTATACCGCCCGTTCCGGTGCCTGTTCCTGACCCCGGGGTATTTACCTCGCCGAAATTCTCGAGCATGTAGATTTTCACGGGGAGTCCGGCGCGCACGACTTCGGGGCTGAGATATTGAAATACGTGGTTTTTGATAAAGTTTATATAGAAAGGTACGTATTCGTCGGGCACCGGGTCGCCTGTCAGCAGTTTGCCTGTGCCGAGCGACTGCCACTGGCGGTTGAGGTCGGTGTCGGTGATGTCTTTGTAGAGCAGATACACGTCATATTTGTCATGTATTTCTTTGATTTCTTCGTCAAAGGGGTTGTTGCCCTGCGGAAATTCAAATCGCAGCACCGAGTAGTTGCCTGTAGGCTGAATGGGGTCCTCATCGTTATTGCAGCCAGTGAAGGCGAGCAGTCCGAGAGTTGTATATAACAAGGCTTTTTTCATCTTTAGCAGTTTAATGGTTGGGTTAATTATAGACAGTCTCGCCATTGCGTGGCGCGCTCTCGGTGGGGTTCTGGCTGAGTTCGGGATTGAGCTCGAGTGAGGTTGTCGGGATGGGCATGATATACTGGAGGTCGCCGGCCTTGAGGGTGTATTCTTCGGTTGTGTTGGCGTCGGGATACCATACGTGTTTGATTTCCTTCATGCCCCAGCGGCGCAGGTCAAACCATCTGTGTCCCTCAAAGCAAAGCTCGCGGCGACGTTCGTCGCGCACGGCCTGTTTCAGCTCCTCTCCTGCGAGCGACTGAAGCGGCTCGTAGTCCTCGGCCTTGAAGCGACATTTACGCAGGGTGTTGAGAGCGTCGAGCGCGCTGCCTGAGTCACCGGTCATGGCTTTGGCCTCGGCGTAGTTGAGGTAAGCCTCGGGCAGGCGCAAGGCGCGTCCGAAGTCGTTGATGCCGCCGTTGGGGATATACATGTTGTTGTTGACGTTGATGTTCATCTTACCGAAGGCCTGGGGCATTCTCTTGCCATCGATCATGCATCGCGGGGTTGTGACCACATAGCGCGATTTGCGGAGGTCTTTTTCGCCGAATGTCGTCATGAGTTCGGGCGAGGCCATGAAGTAGGGGTGTATGATGCGTCCGTCACTCGAGGTTTTGGCGTCGGAGAGCCACATGGCCGCGTCGCCTACCGAGCTGTAGACCCATATTACTTCGGGCGATATGGCATAGCTAAGATAGTCGACATAGTTGGGCCTTTGGTTGGCTACGGGCCAGGATGATGTGGCGGGGTCAATTTCAGGGATAGTGTTGAGGTCGAGCAGTGTGAAGGCCGGGTTGTTCATCACCTTTTCGGCATACTCGGCTGCTTTGTCCCATTCGCCCATATAGAGATATGTGCGAGAGAGTATCAGTTGGGCCATGGGGAGGCTCGTGCGGTAGTCGGCTTTCCACTGGCGTTGGGCCGAGAGGCCTTCATAGAGTTCGACGGCTGTCGTAAGATCTGACACTATAAGGTCGTAGACTTCCTTGACGGTGTTGCGTGTCAGGGGTTTGTCTTCGATGTTTGAAGCCAGCTTCAGGGGCACTCCGAGTGACACGGCCGGATTGTAGGTGTCGTTGCCGTCGCTGTAATATGGCGCGCCAAACAGGTTGACGAGCTGAAGATAGTAGAATCCTCTCAGTGCGTGGGCCTGGGCCAGGACATTGTCGATATTCTCTTTAGTGTCACCCTCGGCCTGTCCGATGTAGTCGAGTATGGCGTTGCAGCCAAGGATGTATTTGTAGTTGGAGAAATACTGGTTTTCGCCATATTTCGTGCTGGCCATGTCAAGGCGTGTCCAGAGGTCGGGCTGCCAAGTGTAGGCGATGTAGTAGGCTTCTGGGTCAAAACCTTCTGGGGGAGTCTGGTAGGGGGCTGCGGTGAGGTCGTCGTCAAAGAGATATATGAAGCTTGTGAGCTGGTTGTTTGAACTTCTCAGCGGATAGGCTTCGCCCAGCAGCAGCTCGTTGAGCGAAGTGGCGTCTTTTGGCACGAATTCGCTCTTGGCCTTTGGATCGAGAAAGTCACCGCATCCGCTCATGACAAGCCCCGTGAGACATGCGGCCAAGGTTGTGATATAAGATTGTATTTTCATTTGTGTTAAGATGGAGTGGGGGTGATGTTAGAAACTTACAGAGAGACCGAGTGAGTACATGTGAGGCATCACACTGTTGTTGAGCTCCGGATCAAAGCCGTTCCAGCGTTTGCTGGCGATGACAAATATATTGTTGACCGAAGCCGAGAGGTTGAGGCTCTGTGCTCCAAACTTGTTGCACCATGAAGTCGGCAGATAATATGTGGCGGTGATGTTGTTGCAGCGCAGGAACGATGCGTCAGCCACCATGGCGTCCGAGTTGGCCCACATGGCGTAGATTGAGGCTGAGGTGCCAGTGGGCAACATCTTGTTGATGTTTTCGGAGGTCGATGTCCACAGTGCGGGAATGATTGTATACTTTTCGTCGCCCGGTTGTTTCCAGCGGTTGTTGAGGTTGCGGTCAAGGTTGACGAGCGGATCGGGTATCTTGCCGTTAGTAAAGCTTGAATATGGGTTGGGCAGACGTTTCTTGGAGCCGATCAGTGCCGAGAACGATGCTCCGAGCGATATGTTCTTGTAGCGCACGCGGGTGTTGAAGCCGCCTGTGAAGTATGCGTCTCTCTGGCCCGAGTAGACGAGGAATGTCGTCGGGTCAATGGTGTTGTCGGGGTCGCCATCAAAGTCGATGTAGTTAAACATCGGGTAGCCTGTCTCGGGGTTGAGCCCGGCAAAGGAGTAGGACCAGAACGAGCTGAGGGGATAGCCCTCCTTGATGGGGCGGTCAGAGCTGCCGGCTATGTAGTTGGATACCTGCAGTTGGTTGGCCTGTGTGAAAGAGTCGGGGCTGTCGGAGCGGTCCCAGTTTTTGGAGGCATTGAATCCTACTGTCCAGGCGAAATCCTTGGTTGAGATGGGTGTATAGTTGACTGTCACCTCCACACCGTGGTTGTGGAGCTTGCCACCGTTGAGGCGCATGGTCTTCATGCCGTATTCCTCTGCGATGGTCTGCGAGAGAATGATGTTTGACGCACGTGTATAATACTCCAGGTTGAGTGTCACCTTGTTGAAAAGCTGTAGGTCGAGACCTAAATTCCAGCTCTTGGTGCTTTCCCAGTTGAGAAGGGGGTTGGGGATGCTTGAGATTTTGGCGTAATATTGGTTGTAGGGATTTAGTATACCGCCTGTGCCGTATTGCGCTATGAGTTCGGGGCTCACAGAGTTGACCACATTACCCTGTATGCCGTAGGTGACGCGCAGGTTCATCTGGTTGAGCCACCACACGTTGTCCTGTATGATGCTCTCCTGGGCTATGCGCCATGAGTAGCCGAACGAGTAGGTAGGGTTGAACTTGTGGTTGGTGTCCTGACCGAAACGGTTGGAGGCGTCCCAGCGGAAGTTGGCGTTGACTACGTGGGTGTTTCTGAACGAGTAGGCCAGTACGCCGAACACCGACAGGTAGTTGTCGGTACGGTCATACTTCTTCCATCCCGTTCCATATCGGTAGAAGCTCTCGAGCACACCCCATGCCGGGGGCGACATGCCGATGGGCACGATGTTGCCGGGCGCGGTGGGTATGACCAGCATCTGGCCGCGTTCGGGGATGTATCCCCACACGGTGTTGGAGTTGCTGGAGTTTTCGATGGAGCGTAGCTCAATGCCCGCAAGAGCGTTGATACGGTGTTTGTCCATGAGGGTCTGGGAGTATTGCAGCTTGTGTGACATCGAGTAGCTTGTGCTTCCCGAAGTGTTGGTGCAGAGCATGCCGCCTACGGGCAGCAGTGCGGCGTTATATTTGGCCGAGCCATACTCTTCCGTTCCGGCAGGATAACCGCGGTAGTTGCGTTCTATATACGAGCTGTTTTCGCCTGCGTATGATTCTCCGGTGTTGGTCGACTGTTGTATGCTGCCCACAAACTGATAGGTGAGCCAGTCGGCGATCTTGAAGTCAAGGTTGGCAGATACGGAAAACATCTTGTTGATATTTTTGGTCGCCGTGTTGGCCATCTCGTTGAGTATGTTGTAGCCATACTCAAGCTGGTTGGCGTTGTAGGGATACTTATAATAGGTATTGTAATAAGCCAGTTCGCCGTTTTCTTCAAAGCATGGGAGCGCACGGCTTGTGGTGAGCGCGTAATTTTGCGGGCTTACGCCGCCATAGAAGTCATAGGCGTTGCGGTAGGAGCCGTTCATGTTGACATTGACGCGCAGACGTTTGTTGAACTGTATGCCTACGTTGAGTCGCGATGTGAACTGGTCGTTGTCGTTACCCTTCTCGGTGCCGCTGTTTTTGGAGTAGCCGAACGAGGCATTGTAGGTGATTTTTTCCGTACCGCCCGACACGCTGAGGTTGTGGCTGTTGGACACAGAGTTACGTGTCAGCAGGTCAAACCAGTCGGTGTTGACTGTCTCGAGACGCTGCATGTTCTGAGCAAACTCAGCTTCGGTAATCATACGTTTGTTGAACATCTCCATGAGTCCCTCGTAGGTGTATTTCTGCGGGAGCGGCGAGCTCTGATAGCGGGCTCCAGCGTCATAGGCCTCTTTGGAGAACTGTATGCGCTCGAGCGAGTTCATGAGGTTGTAGTGTTCATAACCCTTTTTCTCGCGTATGCTCACGTTGCCTGAGTATCGTACGGCTATACGTTCGCTGGAGCCTTTTTTTGTAGTGATGACAATAACGCCGTTTGAAGCCTTGGAGCCGTAGATGGCTGTCGCAGATGCGTCCTTGAGCACGGTGATGTTCTCGATGTCGAGCGGGTTGAGCCATGACACCTGGTTGCCCACTAGGGTGGCCATGTCCTGGGTGAGCATATCGCTCGCCTCGAGATGTATTGGGTCGGGCTGTATCACACCGTCCACTACCCACAGCGGGTCGGTGTTGCCGAGAATGGTCGATGTGCCGCGTATTTTGATTGAGGGGCTGCTTCCCACACGTGCTGAAGAGTTGCTCACAATCATGCCTGCCACACGTCCCTGAAGCATCTGGTCGATCGACTGGATGCCGGGCATAAGTATGTCCTCGGCCTTGATGGTGGTGTATGCGCCCACCATGTCGCGGCGCGGCAGACGGTTGTAACCGTCATCCACCACGGTCACTTCCGAGAGTTTGAGAGCGTCCGACTCGAGAGTCACCTTCATGGTCTTCTTGAAGTCGACAGGCAATTCTTTGGTCACCATGCCGATGTATGACACGGAGATTTCGGGACGGTCGCTGTCGCCTGTGTAGCGTAGAGAGAATGTGCCGTTGCCCGAGGTGGTTGTGGCGGCTCCTATCCCCTTGGAGCCTTTGATGCGGACTGTCGCACCAGGTAGCGGTTCGCCTTCTTCATCAAGGACTTGCCCCATGATAAGTCTTCCCGATGCTTGTGTGGTGTTGTCCTGTGCATATATCTGTGAATAGCCTACAGATAGCATGGACATGACTAACGCGCATAAAAGAAGCCTTAGTGCATTACATTGTTTCATGCGTTAAGATTTTTTGTAATTTAATGATTGGTTTAGACTTTGGTTGTAGCAGATTACGGTACTTATCCCCAAAGTTAAATAATATTATATATGCGGCTTGATTACTTAGTATAAATTAACTATAAATTAAATATTTTTAAAATTTAATGTTTATTAATAAAAAATAAATCAAACTCTGTGATGAGTTGTGTGAAAACCTTTAGCCAAAGGCCCGTATTCTTCGTATCTTTGTAAGTGAAATCCATAAGACTTATTCTCAGCCATGACTAAATTACGATTTTTACAGCTTGCCGTTGCATTGATGTGCGGGTTGTTTGCCGGACAGACTGTTGCAGCTCAGACGCGCCATGCGGCCAAGCCGGTTGTGTCGATACTCGGAGACTCCTATTCGACTTTCGAGGGTTATATTCCTGTGGGCAATGCCGTGTGGTATGACACGCGTCCCAATCCCAAAAAGACCGATGTCAGCGATGTGAAACACACCTGGTGGTGGCAGTTCATAAGCCGTGGGGGATATATACTCGGTGTCAATGACTCCTACAGCGGAGCTACTGTATCATACACGGGATATAACGGAGCCGACTATTCCGACCGTTCGTTCATCACGCGTCTGCCCCGTCTGGGCTCGCCCGACATTCTGTTGATATTCGGGGCCACCAACGACAGTTGGGCCGGGGTCACGGTGGGTGAGTATTCCTATGCCGAACCGCTGTCGGGGCCGCAGCTTTATGAGTTTCGTCCGGCTATGGCACGTCTGCTCTCGGAGGCTGTAAACCGTTATCCCGGCACCGAGATATATTTTATAATCAACAGTGAACTGCGCGATGACATCACTCAGTCGATCCGCGAGGTGTGTGACCATTATTCAGTCAGATATATCCAGCTTCATGATATAGATAAAATCTCGGGCCATCCGTCACGTGCCGGTATGACCGCTATCGCCGACCAACTGCTCGAGGCTATGCAATAACCTCCTGCACTGGGAGATACCGGGGGGGAGATACGGGGGGAGATACAAAAGGACAAAAGTTTCAAAAGAAACAAAAGTTTTTTTATTATACAGGCAGCATAAATTTTCAGCCTAAAAAAATAAAACTTTTGTTTCTTTTGAAACTTTTGTCCTTTTGTATCTCCCCTCCGTATCGTTATAAGGTTTCTATGAGGTACTCAGGAGTCCGTGGCACTTTTGCCCAGTCGAATATGCCGATAAGCTCATGGGCCGTGCAGGGTGACGGCTCTGGTATAAGTCCGGCCATATGAGCCAGTTTGCCGATGATTTCGCGTGATGAAAAATGTCCGCGCAGATATTCCATGTTGAGCGACCGATCACGTTTAGACAGTCTCTGACCTTTGCTGTTGCATATCAGAGGGACGTGGGCATAAGCCGGCGCGGGCAGTCCAAGCAGACGGTAGAGATAAATCTGCTGGGCAGCTGAGAGCAGCAGGTCGCTTCCGCGCACCACTTCGTTGATTCCCATCAGCGCGTCGTCCACCACTACGGCAAGCTGGTAGGCCCACGCTCCGTCGGCACGCCTGAGTATGAAGTCGCCACACTCGTGTGATAGATTGACGCTCTGTGGGCCGTAGACCCTGTCGGTATACATTATCTCTTGGTCGGGCACATAGAGTCGGGTGGAGTGTCTCACTCCGACGGGAGCCACGGTTATGCAGGGTATGTCGGCCGGGCGGCATCGTCCGCCATAGATCACGCGTCCGTCGCTCCGGTGAGGGGCTTGGGTGGTCATGATGTCGGCACGCGTGCAGGTGCAGGGGTAGGTGTAACCGGTCGCGTGAAGCCGATGGAGATACTCCTCGTAGATAGCTCCGCGCCGGCTCTGGCTGTAGGGGCCGTTTGGACCGATGTCGGCCGTACCTCCTTCGTCATAGTCGAGTCCGAGCCACTTGAGGTCATCCTCGATGAGCCGGGTATATTCGGCCTTGGAGCGTTGCGGGTCGAGGTCCTCGATGCGGAGCACCCACCGGCCTCCGCGCGAGCGCACTGACAGCCATGAGAGCAGGGCTGAATAAAGGTTGCCCAGATGCATGCGTCCGGTTGGCGACGGAGCGTAGCGTCCGACGGGGAGCTCTGACAGTATTGCAGGCGGTTTCATGTAACGGTAGAATTTTTTTACAAAAATACTGATATTTTTTGTAACTTTGCCACACCTTAAATATAACCATGAAAAGAGTCGTATTCTCCTCATCCGGCTCTGACACCTTATTTTAATATATCCATGGATAAGACATATCATCTTGCTCTCGACCTTGGAGCCACTTCCGGCCGGTCGGTACTCGCATCCTATGACGGCTCACGCGTCGAGATGACCGAGCTCACACGTTTTCACTATCCCATGCTCCCGATGAGCGGACACCTCTTCTGGAATCTGCCGCTGATATATCAGGAAGTGCTCAATTCGCTCCGTGAGGCACGCATACGTCTCGAGGCTCAGGACGCGTCGCTCACGTCGGTAGGTATAGACACCTGGGGATGTGACGTAGCCTATTTCTATGCCGACGGCACTCCGGCCGGGCTTCCCTACTGTTACCGCGACCCCCACACTACAGGTGCTGTCGATGATTATGCCTCACGCATGGGCCGCGAGGAGCTGTATGAGCGCACCGGCATACAGTTTATGGACTTCAACACTCTCTTTCAGCTCGACACACTGCGCCGCACCGGTGCCGAAGTGCTCGATGCCGCCGACAAGATACTCTTCATGCCCGACGCGCTCGTGTATATGCTCACAGGACGCGCAGTCACCGAGTTTACCGTGGCCTCAACTTCCCAGATGCTCAATCTCGCCACCGGCGACTTTGACCCCGTGCTGCTCCTCAGCCTCGGGCTGGAGCGCGACAAGTTTGGCCCTATGGTAAGCCCCGCCACCGTCATCGGCACTCTCACTCCCGAGGTGATGCGCCATACGGGTCTCGGTGACGACGTTAAAGTCATAGCCGTCGCCGGTCATGACACCGCTTCGGCCGTCATAGGCATACCCACGGCCGACGATGCCTATGCCTATCTCAGTTGTGGCACATGGGCTCTGCTCGGAGTCGAGTCGGCCAAGTCAAATTCCGGGCCCAAGGCTCTGGAATACAATTTTACCAACGAAGGGGGCATCGACGGCACCACACGTCTGCTCAAAAACATCTGCGGACTGTGGATTTTCGAGCGAGTGCGCGAAGAGCTGGGTCTGCGCGACGCCGACATCTCCGCGCTTGCGGCTTCGTGTCACGACTCGCAGTGCGACACAATCATTAACTCCGACGACCCCTCGTTTGCCAATCCCGCCTCGATGGTCACAGCCATCAACGACTATTGCATAGCGCATAATCTCGAAGTGCCTGTCACTCCGGCCGACTATATCCGCGTCATCTATCGCAGCCTCGCGCGCCGCGTGGCTGTGGTGCTCGGATGGCTCAGGGAGCTCTCGCCCGCGGAGGTGACGCGCCTTCACGTCATAGGCGGCGGCTCGCGCAACTCGCACCTCATGCAGATGCTGGCCGACGAGACTGCGCTCCCCGTGGTGGCCGGTCCCGCCGAATGTACTGCCCTCGGCAACATACTCGTGCAGCTACGCGGATGCGACTCATCGCTATCACTTCCCGCAATGCGCGCCATAGCGTCCAACTCAACCGAAACAATCACTTATAATCCAAATAAATAATCTTTAACCATGAAAGAAGAACTCATCCGCAAGGCTTATGAGATAGCCCGTGAACGTTATGCAGCAGTAGGTGTCGACACCGACAAGGTGCTCGAACAGATGCAGGATTTCCACCTCAGCATGCACTGCTGGCAGGCCGACGACGTAGCCGGCTTTGAAAATCAGGGCGGCTCGCTCACCGGCGGTATCCAGGTAAACGGCAACTATCCCGGCAAGGCCCGCAATATCGACGAGCTCCGCGCCGACATCCTCTATGCCATGTCGCTTATCCCCGGCAAGCACCGTCTCAATCTCCATGAGATCTACGGCGACTTCGGCGGCAAGTTTGTTGACCGTGACCAGTGCTCGGTAGAGCATTTCCAGAGCTGGATCGACTGGGGTAAAGCCAACGATATCAAACTCGACTTCAACTCCACCTCATTCTCTCACCCCAAGAGCGGCGACCTCTCGCTCGCCAACCCCGACAAGGGCATCCGCGACTTCTGGATCGAGCACTCCAAGCGTTGCCGCGCCATCTCCCAGGCCATCGGCGAGGCTCAGCAGGACCCCTGTATCATGAACACCTGGGTGCATGACGGCAGCAAGGACATCACTGTCAACCGCTACATGTATCGCGAGCTTCTCAAAGACTCGCTCGACCAGATATTCGAGCACAAGTATGACTGGATGAAGGACTGCGTGGAGTCAAAAGTATTCGGTATCGGTCTCGAGAGCTACACCGTAGGCTCCAACGACTTCTACACCGCCTATGCGTCCAAGAATGACATGATGATCACTCTCGACACGGGTCACTTCCATCCCACCGAAAGCGTGGCTGACAAGGTGTCGGCGATGCTCCTCTTCGTGCCCGAACTGATGCTCCACGTGAGCCGCCCCATCCGCTGGGACTCTGACCACGTGACCATCATGGATGACCCCACCATGGATCTTTTCAGCGAGATTGTACGTGCTGGCGCACTCAACCGCGTGCACTATGGTCTCGACTACTTCGACGGCACACTCAACCGTATCGGTGCCTACGTAATCGGCAGCCGTGCCGCCCAGAAGTGCATGCTCCGCGCTCTTCTCGAGCCTATCACCACACTCCGCGGCTATGAGCTCGCCGACAAGAAGTTCCAGCGTCTCGCTCTCCTCGAAGAGTGCAAGAATCTCCCCTGGAACGCTGTCTACGACATGTTCTGCCTCCGCAACAATGTCCCCGTAGGCGAGTCATTCATCCCCGCGGTGGAAAAATACGAAGCCGACGTAACTTCCAAGCGATAAAATAAATTTTTAAGTATAGAGTATAAAGTATAGAGCCTTTAAATGAATCTTTTCAACTTCGACAAAGACAATGACTATAAAGAAACATGGGAATATAAAGGATCGAAGGAGTTTTATGATAGACTCATGATTTATAATAGGTATTTCTTTGATCATAAGGCTCGAAGCTTGTTTGAAGAAGTCTATTTGTTGACCCGCAAATACCCAGAAGATGAGTTGTACAATTTGATGGTGCAAGTGTGTCGAGGAATTGAATTTATGCCATTGAAAATGAATGATGGGCTTAGACGGCATTTCTTGGAGGTTGCATATGTCTCAGTTTTGGTCGTTTCGGAGGTTTATGAATTGACTCTCAGTTTTCCAATAGATGATAAATATGCTTTGACAGACCAGTTGCGTAAAGCAGTTGTCTTGGTGACTTCTAATATTGTAGAAGTGGTCATAAGATCTAGTGAAGAAAAACTTCATTCTTATCATATTGCATATGATCATTTATCCGAAATCCGCTCTTTGCTTACTTTAGCATGTGAATTAGATATAATAAGCAATGAAAAACTCGGAGATATATGTCAACATATTGAGACCGTAGCCCGAGTCATGAATGACTATCGGAAATCATTGTAAAAATCTCTATACTTTATACTCTATAACTTAAAGAAATACCAACAAAAGTTATGATTTTCATTGGACTTCTCATAATTGCCGTCGGAGCCTTCTGCCAGTCGAGCTGCTATGTGCCCATCAACAGGATCAAATCCTGGAGCTGGGAAAGCTACTGGCTCGTGCAAGGCATCTTCGCATGGCTTCTGTTCCCGTTTCTGGGAGCACTTCTCGCCGTTCCACAGGGGCATAGCCTCTGCGAACTCTTCACCGCCGACAACTCATTCCGCATCTGGATGACCATCCTCTTCGGAGCCCTCTGGGGCGTTGGCGGTCTCACCTTCGGCCTCTCCATGCGCTATCTCGGCGTAGCCCTCGGCCAGAGCATAGCCCTCGGCACCTGTGCCGGACTCGGCACCGTGCTCGGCCCCGTGATGCTCAACATCTTCTTCCCCGAAGGCCACTACCTTGCCCAGCTCACCGCTGCCGTGCTCATCGGAGTAGTCGTGACCCTCATAGGCATCGGCATCATCGGTGTTGCCGGAAGCATGAAATCGCGCACAATGTCGGAAGAGCAGAAGCGCGAAGCCGTCAAGGACTTCAACTTCCCCAAAGGCATAGCCATAGCCTTGCTGGCAGGCGTCATGAGCGGATGTTTCAACGTCGGACTCGAGTTTGGCGGCAACATCTCCTTCAGTGAGTCCAACCCCATGTATGCCACCCTCCCCGCCACATTTCTCGTGACACTCGGCGGCTTCATCACCAACGCCGTCTACTGTCTCTATCAGAACTCGCGCAACCACACCTTCGGCGACTATGGCCGCACCTCGCTCTATGCCAACAATCTTCTCTACTGCGCTCTGGCCGGAGCCCTGTGGTACAGCCAGTTTTTCGGACTCTCGCTCGGCAAAGGCTTCCTCACCGACTCGCCCACACTGCTGGCCTTCTCGTGGTGCATACTCATGGCACTCAACGTGGTCTTCTCCAACGTGTGGGGAATTATCCTCAAAGAATGGAAAGGCTGCCCGCGCTCGACAATGGCGGTGCTGACAGCCGGCATCATCGTGTTGATAATCTCCTCATTCCTACCACAGCTTATATAAGCCAATCAATAATTAATAATTACTAATTAAAAAAGATGTCTATACTTGATAATCGTCCTGCCCTGGCCCGCGAGGTAGAGCAGGTGGCTGAAGTGGCCGGCTATCTCTGGCAGAAAGGGTGGGCCGAACGCAACGGCGGCAACATTACCGTCAACATTACCGGACATGTCGATGACGCTATACGCGCCCTCCCTGCCATCAGCGAACCCAAAGCCATCGGAGCTACACTTACCAACCTCAAGGGCTGCTACTTCTACTGCAAAGGCACCAACAAACGCATGCGCGACCTCGCACGCCGGCCTATGGAGAACGGCTCGGTGATACGCATCCTCGACGACTGCGCGCATTATGAAATCATTGCCGATCTCCCCGTAATGCCGACCTCGGAGCTCCCCTCTCACCTGGCCGTACACAACTATCTCATCGGCAAGGGTTCCAACTACAAGGCATCGCTCCATACTCATCCCATCGAGCTCGTGGCAATGTCGCACTGCAAGAAATATCTCGAGAAGGATGTGGCCACACGTCTGCTCTGGAGCATGATACCCGAGACCAAGGCTTTCTGCCCCCGCGGACTCGGCATCATCCCTTATCAGCTCCCCGGCTCCAACATCCTCGCTGAGTCGACCATCAGTGAGCTCGGCGATTATGACGTCACTCTTTGGGAGAAACATGGCGTCTTTGCTGTCGATACAGACATCATGCAGGCTTTCGACCAGGTAGATGTCCTCAACAAATCGGCCCAGATATACATCTCGGCCAAAAATATGGGCTTCGAACCAGACGGCATGTCGGACGACCAGATGCGCGAAATGACCGTCGCTTTCAACCTTCCCAAATAAGAGTTTAAAGCCGAAAAGGTTAAAGTTTAGCTCTGAAAATCAAATCAGGCGTTGCGGATATCAGATTCCGCAACGCCTGATTGCTTATGCATATAGCTCGGTATGAAAGTATTAAGTTGTCAATGTCACTTTTTGCCGATAAGAGATGTCAGCAAGTCGAAAATCTCCGGGTCGGATGGGCGTGGAGCATAGGTAGAGATGAATTTTCCGTCAGGACCTATGATGACAAACCGTGGTATGCCGTTGATGTTGAGGGTTTTTGATAGTTTCTCATTCTGGTCGGCCGACAGTCGGTATTGCGGCCAGCCGGGTCGGTCTTCAGCCAGTTTGTCAAGCCAGGCAGCCTCGTTCTCGTCAAGAGAGATACTTATGAGTTCGATGCTGGCGTTATCTTTCAGACGATTATATAATTTCTCCATATAAGGAATCTCACCGCAGCATGGTCCGCACCATGTAGCCCAGAAGTCGATATATAGTATCTTGCCATACATTTGTGATAAATTCTCACTCTCCCCGTCAGGAGTCAGAAGCGTCGGGTCATATGGCAGACTGTCACCATCCGAGAGCACTTTTGTCAGTCGGGCTATGCGCTTGTTGGTTTTCTCGACAATGTCGGGAAAGTCGGATGCATATTTGGCATAAGCCTCGTTAAACTTCGTCATTTCCTCCTTGGGCATGCCTATAATTGACAGGAAAGACTCAGAGACGGCATTGAGAGCTGTGCGGCGGTTGTGCGGATCGGTCATGACGCTGTCGATAAGATGCATTGATGCTATAAAATATTGAACATTACCGATGTTGCCGTCAGCAGGTATATGGTCATTGAGCCAGATGTCATACAGTTGGGTGCGCACGTCGATTTCATCGTCGGGATTGATCGAGCCGACGATTCTGCGATATTCAGCAATGGTGTCACAGTCGGTCTGCGTGACGTTGGCATATATTCTTATCACGAGTGTCTTGATAGCGTCGACATGACGGGTGAGATAGCGTGAATAGTATTCACGGTCATGACGGTCTTCAATCTCCCCGAGCAGTTGTGCATAGCTGTCGCGTTCGCTATCGATGCCTTTGAGAGATTCGGCAAGCGGTGGTATTGAGTCAAGGCCCGGTGGGAAATAACTTCTGACATCAAATCCGTTGAGCATGCGTGTGAGCACTCGGCTTATGGCTGCATTTTTGCCGGAATAGCTGACAGTCGGATTTCCGTCTGAACCGATGGCTATATCAGCGGTAAGCATTTCGCCTTTTTCAAGATGTGCGCCATATTTCCGGTCACCAATTGTCACGGTCGCGTCAAACGATTTTATTCCTTCGGGAAACTCCACGTCCAATATCGGACGGTCAGAGGAGTCGGCCGGAAGTTTGATTACATTCTGGTCGTTGGGGTCGTTGTAGGGGGAGTATGAGACATATATGTCATCTGTGGCCGCTCCATCGGTGTTGAATGTCATCGCAGGCACTGTCGACCTTGAGTCATGACACGCGCTTATGGCTGACATAATCAGTAGGCCCGACAGTAGTTTCAAATGTTTCATGACCTTACAGGGGTTAGAAGTTTTGAGTCAGAGTGGGGTTGAAACGTGTGGCGTTGGACGGGAACGGCATCACCCACAGCGGAGATTCTGGTGAGATGGTAAAAGTGCCATAGTCGCCAAGGTCTTTGGTGATGGAGTGTCGGTAGTCGGTCTCGGAGTTCCAGCGTTTGCAGTCAAAGAATGTGTCATACGAACCTATAAATTCGATGCGTTTGGCCGGTTGTATAAGAGCCATGGCCTCCTGCTCGGTCATCGGCGACTCGTCATACATTGCCGTGAACGGGGTGTAATCGTTGATACGTTTCACTCTCACGCGGTCTATATAGTCGAGCCCCTTGCGTATTTCACCAAGTCTGACAAAAGCCTCTCCTGCTATATAATACATCTGTTCGGAGCGTATACCATATACGTTTTGCTGAGTGGTGAAACTGTTGTAACAGAGAGTGCCCGACAGGCCGCCGCGCATTTGTCCCATATTCTCGTCCCAGCCAGAAGTGAAATCCTTGACATAGTCGCCATCTTCGAATAGTGTGCATGTCTCGCGGGATATGGTAATCATCGACGGCACGACTCTCACGCCGGCAAGAGCGTGGAAATACTGGTTGGGAGCATCGTTTGACAAAATCCATTGTCCGAAATCCATGCATGACGCCCGGTCTTCGATACGACCGTTTACGGCAATGGCCTTGAGCGCGTAGTCGGCTGCTTCGGCATAATGTTTCTTCTGGAAGAGGGCCTTGGCACGGACAGCATAGCCAAAGGCTTTGTCGACGCGCGTGGTGTTGGCATGCTTGTCATAAAGCCGGGTGATATAGTCATCCGTGCAGTCCTGGAGTATGCGGTCATACACTTGTGCTACTGTGAGTTTGGTCTTCACTTCGCCCGAGTTGGTATTGTCGACATAGGCCACACCGCCGAGCGATGCGGCTGTAGCATCGTCATACTGGGCTGCATAGATATTTACAAGCAGGTAGTGGAAATAGGCTCTGAGCACTCTTGCCTCGGCTTCGACACGCGGTTTCTGAGACTCGTCACCCTTGGCTTCGTCTATTTTTTCGATTACCACATTCATGTAGTTAATCATGCTGTAGAGCGAGGTGTATCGGTCATCGGTCGTGGCTAGTTGTGCTCAGTTGACACTCTCGTCATAAGCGAGATAGGCATATTCGAGCGAGTTGCGGTTTGACATGGTCGACGGCACCGATTCATACATTGCCACCACCTCGTTGGTTACCATGGCGATGTCGGTCGCAGGATTGGTATTGAATGAAAATTCCTGATTGAGCAGCAGCTCGAGACTCTCGACGCTGTCGAGTATGGTCTTGCCCTTAGGCGTGATGTCGAGGCTGTCGTCACATGAGGTGGCGGTCAGCAATGCCATCGTTGCAGCGAGCAGTGATGATATATATCTGTTCATTGTCTTTCTTGGGGTTGAGTATTGAAAAAATAGTGTTTTCGATGAGACACCTTGTACTTACAGGTTGAGGTAAAGGCTGAAAGTGTAGCTTCGCGGTGTTTTGTAGCCGTTTTCGCCTGTGATGGGATTGACGGCTTCGGGATCAAGACCGAGACTATTGCGGGCCCAGGTGGCCACATTGTTCATCTGCACTCGCAGACGCAGTTCGTTGATGCCGGCACGGCGTGTGAGTGATGTCGGGAATGTGTAGGCGAGCACGATGTTGCGTATTTTCATATAGTCGGCAGCGACTACGTTGCAGTGGGCATACTGATAGGTGCCGTTGATGCTTGAGCCGCCGAGATATCCGTTGGGAGCTATTTCGCTGCTCTCGCCGTTGCGCCAGAAGTCAAGGTCGGACGACAATGCGTAGCCGGGATAACCGTTCCAGTCTCCGTTGCTGTCCCAACGGTCGGTGTCGGCTCTCATCTTGTGTCCGCCGTAATAGCTCATCATGGCGGAGAGTGAGAAACCGCCATAGGTGATTTCGGGCATGAACGAGGCTACATATTTGGGGTCGAGTGTCCCGCTGAAGATAGCCTGGTCGGGGGTGAAGTCCGAACTGTACAGGTTGGAGTTGTGCACCTCACCGTTGCGGTCACGCCAGGTATAGGTTGTGTTGTTGCCATTGCGTTCCAGTCCGGCAAACTCGTATGAGAATAGCGAGTGTATCGGATAGCCCTCATGGAGAGTGGTCGGCAGGAGCTCGGTATAGCCGTCGGGTGACTGATGGTTGACTTTGGTCACCTTATTCTTGTTGTAGGCGAAATTCAGACTTGCGCGTACGCCGAGTGAGTTGCGTCCGCGTGGCTCGACAATGCGGCCGTTGAGCTGTAGCTCTATGCCGTGATTGACCATCTCGCCGTTGTTGATGGTGAGCTGATCCCAGCCGGTGGTGACGTCGAGGTCAGTGAGAGTGAGCAGGTCGGTCCCGTTTTTGTGGTAATAGTCGAGCGAGCCGCTGAGACGATAGTTCAACAGGGCAAAGTCTATGCCTGCGTTCCATGTCGAGGTCTTTTCCCAGCGCAATTGTTCGTTGGGCGGTGTGTCGAGCCATGCGTTTTTGTCTCCGTTGTTCCAGTTGATGCCTATGGAGGCGGTCATGAATGATGACACAGACGAGTCGATGTTGCCGGTGAGGCCGTAGCTGATACGGGGTTTGAGTGCGTTGAGCCACGTAATGTCACGCAAAAAAGCTTCGTTGTGGGCGTTCCATGACGCACCGGCCGACCATAGCGGACGTCCGCGGAATTTCGGGTCGGCTCCGAAGAGGTCGGTCTTGTCGATACGCCATGAGCCTGAGAGTGCATAGCGGTTGTCATACACATAATTACCCGTAATATAGAGCGAGTAAAATCGGTGCAGTACATCGCTTGGACGGTAACCGTTCTCCCAATCGGGAGCACCCATCATGGTGTAGTCGGTGCCAAGGATTGATGAAGAGCCGAAAGCGTCGCGGATGTCCGACCAGTTGACCATACCGGTGCTGTGCATCTGTGTCTGCTCGTCATAGCCCATGTAGAGATTGTTGTAGCTCTTCTCACGTGTCTCACGAAACTCAAAACCGCCGAGAATGTCGATGTCGTGTTTTTCAAACAATGTGTTGGAGTACTGTGTCTGGGCTCGGAAAGTGTAGAACGCTCCTTCATTTGTGCGTGTCTCGAGGATACCGCCGTCCGGTATATGGTGGACGATTTCGTCATAGGGTACGAGTATGGTATTCCAGTCATCGTCCCAGTCTTCCATCAGTACTGTCTCCATGCCTGTGTAGAGGTTGTAGAGACGGCGCATCTCGTAGGAGTCGCCGTGGGTCGTGATGTCGCTTTTGTAATATATGTCCTCATATTGGAAAAATCCCGATGCAGTCCAGCCGGGAAGCAGTTTGACGGTGCCGTTGACAAAGGTGCGTATATTGGTGCGGCGGTCGCGTTGCCAGTTGAGGTTGCGCTCTGAGAGCAGATTGTAGGTTACGTCCTTGAGTCCGGCCTCGGTGTCTTCAAATATCTCGAGTCCGGGATCTATGTCGGCCTGCATGCGGCTGAGTGAGCCGTCGGCATTATACATGGACTCGTAAGGGCGGAAAGAGTTGATGCCGCGATAGCCGTAGATGCTTGTCGGACGGGTCTTGGAACGTTCGCTGATGACGTTTACGCCAAAGGCCACGTCAAGCCATTTTGTGGCTTTGAGGTCTCCGCGATATTTAAATGTGATAGCGTCGTTGTGTTCGCGCTGCATACCCATATTGTCACGTTTGTAGTTGAGCACGACACTCGACTGGAGGTTTTTGCTTTTTAGGCGAACAGCCAGATTGTATTGCTGAACGATGTCGGTGGTCTGCATTGCATCGCTCCATTCACGGCGATAATCGTTGCGTGACATGCGGGCAAATTCTTCGCTGAGTTTGCTGTCAGACAGTTCTCCGCGATGGTTGCGTATGAGCATCTTGAGAGCAGGACTGAAATTGTGGGTGCGGTTATCGTCCCAGCGGCTCATCATCTCGTTGTAGAACGAACGGTCACTGTTGTTGAGAATCGAGTTGAACTGATATTGCTCCAGCTCGAGAAGTTCGGCAGATGAAGCCCAGCCCATGTTGTCATATTTCTGCTTCTCGGTTATTGTGAGGTCGGCATTGAAGTCGATGCTTATGCGGTCGTCGGTGGCCTGTTTTGTTGTGATGACGATTATACCGTTTGACGCGCGTGCGCCATAGATGGCTGCTGCCGCAGCGTCTTTAAGCACGGTGATGTTCTTTATGTCATAGGGATTGACTGTCTCGATGCCTCCTTCGATGGGCAGACCGTCAACCACGACGAGCGGTTTGGTTACGGCCTGAAATGAACCGGTGCCGCGTATGGTCATGGCATCTTCGCCCGACTTTATGCCATTGTTGTAGGTGACAAGTCCCGGCACCTGGCCCTCGAGATTTTCGGTGACAGATGTCGAGTAACGGCGTTCGATGTCCTCGGCCGTGATGGTCTGATAGGCTCCTGTCGCATTTTCGCGTTTGAGGTTCTGATAGCCTGTCACGACCACTTCGTCCATCATGGCATAGTTGGTCGTCATTTTGATAGAGAGCGGATATTTGGTCTTGTCGGTGAGCACAGTCTCGCTGGGTTTCATGCCTACATAGCTCACGAGCAGTGTGACACTGTGAAACACAGGAGCGTTAAACGAGAAATTACCGTCAATGTCGGTAGCACCGCCGATGGTCGTCCCCTCTATGTGCACGTAGGCTCCGGGCAGCGGGTCGCCGTTCTCGTCAGTGACTTTACCCTTTATGACGCGCTTTTCTCCTACGGCAGCAGGTCGTGACGGTGTGCGGAGTATCACGGTGTTGTCGACTATTTCGTAGTCGAGGCCGAGGCGGGCGCGCACGATGTCGTTGAGGAGGTCGTCGATTGATGAGGCGGTGTAGGTACCGTTGACATTGTTCTTGGCGGCACTGACCACTTCTTTGCGGCCTACGAAGTCGTAGCCGGTGGCTTGTTCGAGGATTGCGATGACTTTTTCGACGTTGTCGTTGGCAAACGTCACCTTGAAGTCGCGCGCCGTCGAGGCGAGCGGTGTCATCAGCAGAGCCGTCAGCAGGATGAGGATAAAGCTCTTTCTCATGTCGGTGGGGGATTATGTGATAATATGAATTGGTATATTCTGCGGGGATATGTCAGGGAGTCGGTTATTTCCCTTATTTCTTGGAGATGACGATGCGGTTGTCGGCGGTGGTGACGGAGATGTCGCCGCATTTTTCGAGTATTGCTATGGCTGTGCGGAAGTCGCTGTAGCGCGGTATGCTGCCCAGATAGATGTCGGTCTTGAGCGAGGGGTCGGCAAATTCATATTGGAAATCATACCATCGGCTCAGGTCGCGCATTATGTTGTCGAGTGTCTGTCCTTCAAATACAAAGCGTCCGTGACGCCAGCCGGTGATGACCGAGGTCTTGACCTCTTTCATCTCCACCTGGCAGTTGTCGTGGTCATAGACTGCCTGCTGGCCGGGTGAGAGAAATATCTCGCCTCCTTTGCCCGAGGTCTGACACAGTGATATGGAGCCTGACTCGAGGGTGGTGTAGGAGGTCTCTTCGTCGGCGTAGGCTTTGATGTCAAACCGTGTGCCGTATACTCTCACCACCTGGCCGGCACTTTCTACGTAGAAGGGGCGCAGCGTGTCGGTGTGCACCTCAAAGTAGGCTTCGCCCGTGAGGCTCACGCGGCGTTCGCTGCCGTCGAACGTCTCGGGAAATCTCAGTTGTGACTCTGAGTTGAGCCACACAACGGTGGAGTCGGAGAGCACTACTCTGAACTCGCCTCCGCGCGGCACTTCGAGACACAGTTCTTCGCTAACTGCGGGTGAGGAGGTGGGGGGGAGGATGTCGATCCGTCCGGCTTTCGAGGCCAGACTGTCGAGCTGCACTCTTACGCCCTGTGGGGTCACGAGCCGGGCTTTGGTCACACCTGGGCGGATGCTGTCGATGGATATGGAGTGTGCCAGGACGGGTGTGGATGGCCGGGCGGGCGCGGTCGACAGCGAGCCTGTGGTGAACAGTGAGGCCGTCCACCATAAGATGCCACAGAGGGCGGCTGCATAGCCTGCGAGCATGGCCACGCGTCGTGCTTTCATGAGGTTGACGCGCCGCTGCATGTCGGCATAGGGCCGGCGTAAACTGATGGCCCGGCGTCGTGCTCGCTCACTGCCAAGATAGCCGAGGTCGGTCAGCTTGCGTGCCAGCGAGGCGTTGGCCTCGTCGGCCGCCGCCCATCGGTCAAGTTCGGCTCTCTCCCGGTCGGTGAGTGTGCCGAGAAGCTGCTTGTATATAAGTCTGCTTATCTGCGGGTCCATTTTATCGGTGATTTGTCTACTAATACCCTCATACATGAATTTAGTATAACTGAAAATTCATATTTTTTTAGAAAAAAGTTGTTTTTAATAAAAAAATATTACTTTTGCCACACGATATTATAAAATCGGCCGCACGATGATAGATTACACACCGGTATATGAAAGATTCAAGAAAGGACAGATGTCGCTTCTCTATGAGGTGATGTATCCCGGTCTGTTGCGCTATGCGGCAGTGACGCTTGGCGACGAGCTTGCCTATCTGGCCGAGGACTGTGTGCAGGATGCCGTCATGGCCACTTATGAGCGACGGTCGAGCTTTGCCGACACCGAACACTGGCGTCGCTATCTGATATTGAGCATACGCAACCGCGCGCTCAAGGTGGTGAGGCATAAGGATGTGTGTGACAGCTATGCCGACAGTCTCGCGGCCCAGCCTGACACCGATACAGAGCGTGACATTTCTCACGCACTGATACATCAGGAGATGCTTGACACTCTATATGCGGCCATTGACTCGCTGCCCCGGATGTACAGGGAGATATTTGAGATGAGTTTTGAGCAGGGTATGCGCAACGGTGAGATAGCCCGTCTGCTCGACGTTGCCGAAATCACTGTCAAGAAGCGCAAGGAGCGTCTTCTCTCGATGCTGCGTGCCCGCCTCGGCGGTGTGTCGGGCTTTGACCTCATGGCTCTGCTCATGGAGCTGCGCTTCTTCAGCGAGGCTATGTGAGAGGGGTGAGATTTTGCCTGGCGTTTGCTCGTGAGGGGAATTTGTGTTAATTTTGTGGGTGGAATCTATGCCTTATTAACCCCTCTAAGTTACCATGAAATATCTTTTTGCTTTGATGCGTTATGCATTGTTTTTGTCGTGTCTTTTGGTTGTCTCGCCGGTAGCGTGGGCCGCTGCTGTGAACGTCGGTGATCTTACAGCCGAACGTCTCGTGAATCCGCTTGGACTCGAGACTCAACATCCGCGCCTAAGCTGGGTCATTACTTCCGACAGGACGGGTGTCATGCAGACTGCCTACCGCATACTTGTGGCCTCGTCGCCCGAACTGCTTGAGCGGGAGAATGGCGATGTGTGGGATTCGGGCCGCGTCAACAGCGACGAGTCGGTGCTTGTGCCTTATTCCGGCAAGCCGCTCGCGCCCAACCGCCGTTATTACTGGACTGTCAAGGTCAGCACTACTCGTGGCGATTCGCCCTGGAGCCAGGTGGCCGAGTGGGGCACGGGACCCATGGGCGAGGCCGGATGGCGAGGCCGATGGATAGGCTGGGAGGCTCCTTTTGAGTGGGATGTCGAGGATGTGCACAGCCGTCTGAGCGCGCGTTATCTGCGCAAGGAGTTTGCCTCTGAGCCCAAGGAGGTCAGGAGGGCCACGCTCCATATAGCAGGTCTCGGACTCTATGAAATGCACATCAACGGTGAGCGTGTGGGGCGAAGCCGTCTCACGCCTGCCCCGACCGATTATCGCCGCACGGTGTTGTATGACTCGTATGACGTCACTGCTCTGATACGTGGCGGCGGAGAGGCCAATGCCATAGGCATAACTCTCGGCAACGGACGCTATTACACAATGCATCAGAATTATAAGCCTCACAAGATAGTCAACTTCGGCTATCCAAAGGCGCGTATGAATCTGACGGTGGAGTATACCGACGGTTCGGCCCAGCGTGTGGCCACCGACGAGTCGTGGCGGCTCACTGCCCGCGGACCCATAAGGAGCAACAACGAGTATGACGGCGAGGAGTATGACGCACGTCTCGACCTTGACGGCTGGACTCTCCCCGGATATGACGATTCGGGCTGGCTCAAAGCTCAGCGTGCGGCCTTGCCTTACGGCACTCTGCGTCCGTCGCCCTCGCCTTCGATTGCTGTGATGGACACTGTGTCGCCCCGCAGTATACGCCGCACGCCGAGAGGCACTTTCATCGTGGATTTCGGTCAGAATATGGCCGGATGGGTGAGTCTGACGTTGCCGCGTCTCAACGAGGGCGACACCGTGACAGTGCGCTACTCCGAACTGGTGACCGCTGACTCGCTGAGCCTCGACACCGAAAATCTGCGCAAGAGCCGCAGCACAGACACATATATCGCCGGAGGCCGTGACGAGGGGCGTGTGTGGCATCCCGAGTTTGTCTATCACGGATTTCGCTTTGTGGAGATTTCTGGCCCGGCGGAGTTGCCTGCCGGAAGCGTGAAGGCTATGACGGTCTATGACAATCTCAGGGACAACGGCACGTTTGCTTGCTCCGACCGTGTCATCAGCGAAGTGTATCAGGCCGCGCGCAGAGGCATAGCGAGCAATTACAAGGGTGTCCCTGTCGACTGTCCGCAGCGCGACGAGCGTCAGCCCTGGACGGGCGACCACAACATGGGGTCGTGGGGCGAGAATTTTATTTTTGACAACGCCACGCTCTATGCCAAGTGGGCCGACGATATGCGCGAGGCCCAGCGCGAGGACGGCTGTCTGCCCGATATATGCCCGGCTTATTACAATTATTATACGGCCGACATGACGTGGTCGTCCACGCTGCCTGTGGTCTGCGAGATGCTCTATGAGCAGACCGGTGACCGCCGCCCGGTGGAGCGCAATTACGGGGCCATGAAGAAGTGGATGCGTTTCATACGCGACCGCTATACACGCGACGGCCTCGTGACAGCCGACAAATTCGGTGACTGGTGCGTGTCCCCCGAGTCGCCCGAACTGATTCACGCCCGTGAGCCGTCACGTCTCACCGACGGCACACTCATAGCTTCGGCCTATTATTACAAGATGGCCGGGCTGATGGCTCGCTTTGCCCGCATGCTCTCGCTCGAGTCGGAAGCGGCGGAGTGGGAGCGTGATGCCGAGACGGTGAAGGTGGCTTTCAACGACCGTTTTCTCACTCGCCGTCCCGGCACATCACAGGTGCCCGGCCATATACTCTTTCCCGACAGCACATATTACGGCAACGGCACTCTCACGGCCAATCTCCTGCCGCTGGCCTTTGACATGGTGCCCGAGGATGTGCGTCAGACCATAGCCGACAATATAATCAGGACTATCATCACCGACAACAACGGCCACATAAGCTGCGGAGTGATAGGTGTCAACTGGCTCATGCGCGAGCTCTCGCACATGGGGCGCGGCGATGTGGCGGCCATGCTCGCCTCCAACACCACCTATCCGAGCTATGGCTATATGCTCTCGAAGGGGGCTACCACCATTTGGGAGCTCTGGAACGGCGACACGGCCAGCCGTGCCATGAACTCGTGCAATCACGTCATGCTTCTCGGCGACCTTGTGGCATGGATGTATCGCGACCTCGGCGGCATCAATCCCGCCCGGCCCGGATATAAGGAGATAATGCTGCGTCCCGACTTCTCCATCGAGCAGTTGACAGGTGCCGACGCGACCTACCGCACCCCCTACGGCATCGTCGGGAGTAGCTGGACGAAAAGTCCCATGCGTCTGGACTGGACCGTAGAAGTGCCTTGCAACACTTCGGCTCTCGTCGCGCTTCCGGCCAACGCTGTGTTGTCAAAAGGAAAATCGCCATGCAAGGGGCTGACATATGTCTCGACCGACGCTGAGGGACGCACGCTGTGGCGCGCACTCTCGGGCCGCTACCGCATTGACCTCAAGCTCGACCCCTCGGTCGGCGAGGAGCGTGCGGGGATTGTGACCGACGAGTTTCTCTATGACGAGACTTCTTTCCCCGAGTGTCACGGCTCCACTATCGCCGAGCTGCCCGACGGCTCGCTGGTGGCCTCGTTTTTCGGCGGCACCAAGGAGCGCAACCCCGACTGCTGTATATGGGTGTGCCGCAAGCCCAAGGGTGCCGACTCGTGGACTGCTCCCGAGATAGCCGCCGACGGAGTGTTCTCGCTCGATGACCCCTACATACGTCAGGCCGGCCTCACAGGCATAGACAGTCTCACTACTCCGGCTACGGCCGGACCTGTGGGCCCTCACTTCCGCGGCGACATCACCGAAGCCCGGCGCAAGGCTTGCTGGAATCCCGTGCTTTTCCTTGTACCGGGTACCAATGAACTATTGTTGTTCTTCAAGATAGGCTCCAAGGTGGGTGACTGGACCGGCTGGCTCACCCGCTCGACCGACGGAGGTGTCACCTGGAGTGAACGTGAGCCGTTGCCCGACGGTATTCTCGGCCCCATCAAGAATAAGCCCGAATATATCAACGGCCGTCTGCTTTGTCCCTCGAGCCGCGAAGGCAAGGGGTGGCGTGCTGTCATAGAGTATACCGACGATCTTGGCAAAACCTGGCATTCCACCGGTCCCCTTCCTGCCGACTCGGCCTATATGACCCGCGACCTTGAGCGTCTGCAACCTCTCTATTCCATTCAGCCGTCGATACTCCGCCATCCCGACGGACGACTGCAGATACTTTGCCGTTCGCGCAACAGTTATCTCACCACTTCGTGGAGCGATGACAACGGCTCCACCTGGAGCCGCATGACTCTATGCGATGTGCCCAACAATAATTCCGGCACAGATGCCGTGACGCTCTCCGATGGTCGCCACGCATTGGTCTATAACGATTTTGCCACGCTTCCCGGCACACCCAAAGGGCCTCGCTCTCCGCTTAATGTGGCACTGTCGTCCGACGGTCTTGACTGGCAACGTGTGCTCACACTTGAGGATTCGCCCGTGAGCCAGTATTCCTATCCCTCGATGATTCAAGGCCGTGACGGCACCATCCACATCGTCTATACCTGGCGTCGTCAGCGCATCAAGCATGTGGCGGTGGCTCCGTTATAGTATTAAAGTTTAGAGTTTTAAATCTAAAGTTTAATATCTGTAATATTTTTGTGTTGTGCAATATGGTTTTTCGACATAAAATCTGAACTTTTTTACTTTTTATGGCGTTATAAAGTTGAACCATAAATTGTAAAAAACGCAGAATTATGAAGATTACAGAATTTATGCACAAGATTTTAGACTGGTATGGTGAAAACACATCATCAATGTATCGTGTAAACGATACCGAAAACTACCACGAACTTTAACCCTCATTCCTCCGACTGCGAGGGAAAAGAAATATATATCTGAAGTCCCGAATGACAACAAGCAATTGTGTCCTCCGGGACTTTTGTATTCAGATGTATTTTCTTGATTAATTCTTGTTGTCAGAGGGTGACGGCCGGCGGTTTCGGGTCAGTTCGATTGACTCCTTGCCGGTCATTGACTCGATATCGAGCCGTAAAATGGTGACTGCATGCAGACATTTGTCTATCTCCTCTCGGCTGTCAATGTCGGGCGAATATTTGTCACACATCACGCGGAGGGCGTGGAGTGTCTCTTCGGCGGACGTAACCACAGCGATTCGGCCTGTTGCGATAACGCTGCGGAAGTAGGTGGTAAACTCTTCTGGGACAATCTTATCTTGCGCCACTACGCAAAACGAGCACCGGCTATCGCGGGCTATGCAATCGAGTTTGCGGCCGTTGCGCGCGCAGTGAAAATAGATTGCCCGTTCACCATCGAGCGCGAAGCTAAGCGGCACTCCGTAAGGCTCTCCTTCGGGTCCGCATAGCGACAGAATGCCGTTTGTGGCACTGCGCAGTATATCAAAAGCCTCATTCTCGGGCAATTGTTGCCTGAAGCGTCTCATCCTGTGGTCCATATCACATTATTTTCAGACCGATAATCGAGATTATCAGTGTGGTAATGAAAAAAAGTCGCCAGAAGTTGGCAGGTTCGTTGAAAAACACTATTCCCACAATCACGGCCCCTACCGCTCCTATGCTGGTCCACACGGGATAGACCGTGCCCAGCGGGATAGTGCGTGCAGCCCTGGCCATCAGATACATGCTCAGTGTAAGTGCGGCTATAAAACCGCCCCACCACCAATATACCTCGTGGCCTTCGGCCTCCTTGGTCTTGCCGAGGCAAAAAGTAAAAGCTACCTCCATAAGTCCGGCCAATATGAGTGTAATCCAGTTCATGTCGTATGTCTAATATGCCCCCAAAATTACACAAAAATCACGACATACGCTCACCCTCTAATAGCCATTGCGTCTTGTGACCGCGTGGATTATAGGAAGTGGCGGAGAAGGTAGTTGACGATGCGCCAGCGGCGGGTGACTATGCAGAGTCGTTTTTTGCGGTCGATGGCGCGGATGATGCGAGGGACAACTTTGTCGAGAGGCATTACCCAGAAGAGACCTTCGCCTTTGGCCATGCGGGTGCCCACAAGGCCTGGGCGTATCTCGGTGACGGTGATCGGGGTGCCTTTGGATTTGCCTTGGAGTGATCGTGTGTAGTTGATCTGATAGGCTTTTGTCGCACTGTAGGCAGGGGCGACGGGGGTAGGCTGGAGTCCACCTATCGAGGTGATTGTCACGAGGTGGCCGTGGTTTTGCCGGGTGAAGAGCTGATAGAGGGTGTCGACGGCGTTGGTCCATCCTGTCACGTTGACGGCTACGGTGGAGAGTTCGGTTGCTGTGTCGAGTCCGGGGTTGAGTTCGCCTATGCCTGCACATACTATTGCCAGGTCGATTTTGCCCAATCGGGTGATTATGGAGTCGAGGGTCGCCGTGAAGGCAGAGGTGTCGGCTATGTCGCCGGCTGCTGCTATTGTGTTGTCGGGATATGACTCTGCCATGTCGTTGAGCAGGTCGGCGCGCCGGGCCGTTATGGCTACGGTGTTGCCGTCGGTGACATAGTGTTGCCATAGTTCACGCCCGATGCCTGATGTCGCTCCGATGATGAGAATATTCATGGTTGAGTATAGAGGGGTTAGGTACAGATTATAGAGAGGGGGCAATTTTTGATTATTCCCGGGAGTTGAGTGTGAATGTGGAGCGTATGGCTGTGCGGATGTCGTCGGCTCCGGGACGGTTGTGGGCGAGGATGTTGATTATGGTGTTGATATATGAGTCTTTATCGTCGCGACGCAGTCCGCAGTGTCGGGCTACGTGGCTTTCGGAGAGCATGGTCTTGCGGTTGTATACACGCAGTATGGATGCGTAGTCTTTATCTCGGACGTAGCGGCGGAATGTGCGGCACAGTTCTTCGTAGAGAGCTGTGGGTCGTAGCTCGTTGGCGAGGTTGGCTATATGGGTCTGGAGCTGGTTGATGTTGGCGAAGCGTCCGTCTATGCGGTGTTCGACTCCTTTTTTTATGCGGTGTCGGGTGTGCTGGAGAGCCTGTTGCCGCAGGTCGGTCTCGAAGAGGCGTATGATGGCTCGCTTGACTTTCTGGAAGGCTTCGTCGGGGTCGCGGTGGTTGATGTGGGCCATGGTGCGTATGACGGGTTCGAGCATGAATATGTTTTCAATCTCGGCTACGTCGGGGACGAATACCTGTTTCTTGCGGAGATAGGCTACTTCTCCTTCGTCGCGTCGGTCGCGGTCGACGATGCCGAAGGCGTTGAGGTTGTGGAATGAGCGCAGTGAGTTGAATGTGCGTGTCGATTCGATTACGCGGTCGCATCCGCCGAGCGATTTTACGGTGTAGTCGTCAAATATGAGCGGGTAGAGTTTGGCGTCGATGGAATGTATGCCGTCTCCTTCGATGAAGAGTACCGGTTTGCGTGCTCCGATTATGGCGAAGAATACTTCGTCGCTGAGACCGTCGGCCGGCGTGAGGAGGTCATAGTCCCATTCGCCGCGCGAATAGTCGCAGTTTTTGACCCATATGGTGCATCCTTCGCCTCGTGTGGAGGCAAACTGGAGGTCGTGGGTAACGTAGATGAATGTGCAGTCGGGACGTGAGTTCTCGATGCTGTTCCAGAGCGATGCCGTGGATGAGGGGTGGAGAAACATCTCGGGCGAGTCGACGAGTATGGTGGCTTCTTCAGGGGCGAAAGTGACGGCAGCGAGATAATAGAGCACGGTTTTCTCTCCGTCGGATAGTTTGGAGGGCGAGTAGGGGTCGGAGTCGGAGTCACGGCTGAAAAGCATGCGCCCGCTCTCGACGAGTACGCGGTTGCCGGGAAACACTTTCTGCCATTGCTGCATCACGTAGTCGAGCCGTGTGGAGGGTGGAGTGGAGCGGTCGGTGGAGTATTTGAACTGTATGAGGCTTAGCATCTCTTCGTTGACCATGAGTCCGATGACGCGTTCAAACTCACCCTTGAGATCGGGCCTCAGCAGCGAGGCTCCGCTTACGGCTTTGTTATAGAGGGCGTCGATTGATGTCTCGGACGGGTCTTCGCTGTGTTTATACAGGGCTTTGAGTGCCGATAGCCTGAATGAGCGTGTGCCGAGGTCGGCGGCGAGACGGTTGGCGAAGCGTGTCTTGCCTGAACCGTTGGCTCCGATTATCACCATGTGGCGCATGCCTGTGGTGTCTATCTCAAGCGGTCGGGATCCTGTGCGTGGAGGGAGTGTGATGAGCATATTGAGTATAGAGTTTAGTGTCAGAATTCATATCGTGACGAGATGTTGACGAGCAGGGCAGAGGCGATGCCGCGGGCTGTTGCGGGAGCGGGGATGCTGTAGGCGGCTGATGGTCGGACGATGAACCGGTAGCGCGACATTTCGTAGCCTATGGAGGCGCGTGCGCTGAAGTTGGAGCTGAATCGCAACACACATCCTATGTTGATGCGTCCGACCGGTGAGGATGTGCCTGTCTCGATGGATGAGTCGTCGAGATTGAGCGGCAGGTTGTGACGATAGCCGGCGGCGACTTCGGCGGTGAAGCTGACGCGGTCGTTCAGCGGACATTGATAATAGGGCGCAATGACCGCACTGAGCGATGATAGTGATTTGACATATGTGCGGTCGTGGTGCACGTCGGTGATGAGCGGGGTGGAGAGGAGGCCGAGTTCGAGGGCGAGGCCCCAGTGGTCGCTAATGGCCCATCCTCCGCGCAGGGCGGCGGAGAGTGCGGGGAGGCGTTGCAGACGGGTGTCACCGGCTTTGACGGGGCCGAGCGGGAGGGCAAGGCCTGTCTGGAGGGAGAGATATGAGACGTTGGTGTTGAGCCGCAGGCCTTCGGCACGAATGTCGAGATTGCGGTCGCCGAATATTATGTCGCCGAGCCAATAGCCGAGCTGTGCCGACAGTATGCCTATGCCGGCTCCGGCCACAATGTCGGTAGGATAGTGATGTCTGTCGACAGCGCGCTCGACGGCTATGCCTGTGGCTACGGCATAGGCTCCGACGGCATACCATGGTGAGACGTCGGCCAGCTCGCGGGCCATCATGGTGGCACCCATAAATGCCCAGGCGGTGTGGCCCGAGGGAAACGAGTGGGTGTCGGAACCGTCGGGACGGGTGGAGCTGACGGTCTCTTTGAGTGTCTTGACCGAGCCGGCCATAAGCATTGTGGCTATGCCTTGCGACACGGCCATGCGACCCCAGCCCGAGCGGGTCGGCACTCCTGTGGCTTTGAGTATCCAGGGAGCGGCCAGTGGGGCATATTGCAGCCAGTCGGTTCCGCGGTCGGTGTTTTTTCCTGCGGCGATGTCGGCTGGGACGTCCGGATAGGCTTGACGGGCGATTGCCGATGTGGCCAGCATTCCGGCTCCGACGGCCATTCCAGTCCATGGACGCTGCGGACGCGCGAGGCTGTCGGCTGCCGCAGTGGCCGCGTGTAACGGCCCCGTGACGATGACGAGCAGCATGAGGGCCGCGATGGCTATGATATGTCGGGTGCAGAGATGTGGCATATTGTATAAAAAACAATGCCGCCGGCGTGAATGTTGGGTCAGGAACGCTGATATTCCGACGGCGACATGCCGGTGAGATGCTTGAAGTATTTGCCGAAAGATGACTGGTTGGGGAAGTTGAGCTCGTAGGCCACCTGCTGTATGTTTTTTCCCGAGAAGCGGAGCAGGTTTTTGGCCTCGAGTATCACGAATGAGTCGATGACTTCGGTGGCCGAGCGGCCGGTATGTTCCTTGATGATGAGAGAGAGATATTTGGGCGAGATGAAGAGTTTGCCGGCATAGAAGGCCACCGATCGTTCGCGGCTGTGGTGCTCGTGAACGAGCCGCATGAACTCGCTGACATAAGTGGAACGACGCGAGCGGGGAGGATTGGTCTCGGTGCTTGTCTTGAGCCGTTTGCTCACCATGCTTATGACCTGATAGGTGAGGGCCGCTATGAGATTGCGGGCTATGGATTTGGTGAACAGGCTGTCGCTTTCGGCCGATGAAGAGTTGCGGTAGAGCAGATGGAAAAATTCGCGCAGAGTGGCTGCCTCGTCGTCGGTGATATTCATCATATGGTCGTGTGAGGCATGGTTGCTGAACCGGCTTATGGAGCCGACGACATTAAGGTCAAAGTTGATGTCGTGCATGAAGTCGGTCGAGACAAACAGCAGATAGCAGTCGAGCTCTTCGCGGTCGATGTCCTTGATTTCGATCATAGAGCCGGGCGTTGTGACTGTGATGCAGTTGGCGGTCAGAGTCATCGGAGTGAGATTGATCTCGAGGTCGAGGCGGCCGCTGAAACAGAGTATCCATGACATGCCGTCGATGCGTATCGGGCCGTCGATGCGGTCGGTGCGTTTCATGTCGTCAAACCGGAGTGCTTTGGCGATGGTGTCGGATGTGATGCGTGTGAAGAGATAGTCGTCGCTGAGGTTGGAAAACTCTGACGATATGCGTGCGAGTGATGTTAGCTGATTAAGGTTTACGATATTTCCCATGGCTAATGTAGGAGGAGGTCTGTCATGCTGTTATCGCAAAGTTAGTCAATTTTTCTACAAAAAACATCCGATGAGCTAAGTTTTTGGCAAATCAGACCAAAAAAAGCTACAAAAAGATGTGCGAGAACGTGTCGCATGGTGGTCAATGGAGGTCGTGAAGGCGTTCATGCTCCTTTCAGTGATGGTCCTTGGGAAAGGGTTTGCCGTCCCAAGCCTTGCGTGAGGTCCGGAGATGAGGCGCGTCGATATGCCTCCATGTTGCATATGGGTATCGCAATATGTCCTGGCAGGAATTATATGAAAAATCCCGCCATCAATAACCGCGGTATGGTATAAAAACATCCCGTCGGGAAAAGTCCTGTTCAGGATCCTTTTGCCCGACGGGGTGTTTATTACCATGTATCGTGACTATCGTGTGATAGTGTAGACTCCGCCCGCAACGGTTGGAAGATCGTACTCATAGACCTTGCGTATGATCGGGTGGCGCGGGGTGATTTCGGATGAGATGACCGGAGTCTTGACAGGCGCGACCTCAAAGAGTGGATTGGGATTGTCGCCCTTGGCCGGAGTGAGTCCTTCGCCCTTGAGTGGAACGTAGGAACGCAGTCGCAGGTTGCCGCCGAGGCGTGAGGTGATGGTGGCGGTGTTGAGTTGTGAACCGTCCCAAGTCATATCGACAACAAAGCCTCCACGGCTCACGAGCCCCTTGACACTGCCTTGGCTCCACTGGTCAGGGAGTGCGGGGAGCAGGTGAAGGGCCCGGTCGTGGCTCTGAATGAGCATCTCGGCCACGCCGGCTGTGTAGCCGAAGTTGCCGTCGATCTGAAACGGCGGATGGGCGTCGAAAAGGTTGGGATAGATGCGGCCGCGCAGCATATTGTTAATGATGGTGTAGGCGTGGTTACCGTCCTGCAGACGTGCCCAGAGATTGATTTTCCAGCCTATCGACCAGCCGGTGGCCTCGTCGCCGCGCTGTATCATGGTGTTGCGCACGGCCTCGAAAAGTTCCGGAGTTGTGTAGGGCGATATCTGGGCTGCGGGATAGAGACCGAAGGCGTGCGATATGTGGCGGTGGCCGTCCTTGGGTTTGTCATAGTCGCCGAGCCACTCCTGTAGCTGGTGATGGCGTCCTACGTGCATGGGCGGGAGCTTGGCTATGGTGGCCGAGAGCGAGTCGATGTAGGACTGTCGTTCGCCAAGCACGCGGGCTGCACTTAGGGTGTTGGTCAGCAGTTGGTGGACTATCTGGTTGTCCATCGTGCATCCGGCCACAATCCATGCCTTGGGGTGGGCCGAGGGTCCGTGTTCGGGCGACATGGAGGGCACCGTTACCATCCATCCGTTGTCGGGGTGTTCGGTCAGGAATGAGAGGAAAAAGTCGGCCGAACCCTTGAGGGCGGGATAATGGCGGGCGATGAAGTTGCGGTCGGCCGTGTGGAGATAGTGTTCCCACAGATGAGATGTGAGCCATGCGCCTCCGTTGGGCCATGTGCCGTAATTGGCCTTGTCGACTACGCCCGATGTGCGCCATATGTCAGTGTTGTGGTGGGTGACCCATCCGGGACATCCATACATCTCGCGGGCTGTCGTGCGGGCATTGTCGGAGAGGTCGTCGACGAGGGTGAAGAGCGGTTCGTGACATTCGGAGAGATTTGTCACCTCGGCGGGCCAGTAGTTCATCTCGGTGTTGATGTTGATGGTGTATTTGCCGTCCCACGGAGCGTTGGGCTTGTCATTCCATATGCCCTGGAGATTGGCGGCCTGTCCGCCAGGCTGAGATGACGAGATGAGCAGATAGCGGCCATACTGGAACAGGAGGGCGGCCAGTTGAGGGTCGGCCTTGTCGGCAAACTGACGTATGCGTTTGTCGGTGGGCATTGCAAGAGTCTCCTTGTCGGTGTCGCCGAGCGAGAGTGACATGCGGGCAAACTGTGTGCGGTAGTGGTCGATGTGTTCGCGGCGTGCACGGTCATAGGGTTTCTTGCGTGCGGCAGCCAGCAGCGAGGCGGCGCGTCGGGAAGGGTTGGCCGAGAGGTCTTTGTAATTGACAAAGTTGGTGGCTGTGCTTATGTATAATGTGGCGGCCGATGCTCCCGTCAGTGTCAGTGAGTCGCCGGCGGCGGTTAGACGTCCGCCCTGAGGCACGATCTCGAGGCGTGTCTCGGCTTTGACGGCTCCCTTGATGCCTTCGTGGTCACCGCCATAAGTGGTGAGGATGAGTGTCTTGCCTTTGCGCGACACTTCATAGCGGGCCATCGGTGAGGTGAACGATGCCGAGAATGTGAGCGCGTCGGGTGTCGAGGCTGTGAGGCGTATTATGGAGACGTCGTCAGTAAACGATGAGAAGGCTTCGCGACGATAGTCGACGTTGCCTACGGTGTAGGTGACGGTGGTCAGTGCGCTGTCGATGTCGAGGTCTCGATAATAGGCTGTAGCATTTTCGTGGCCGGGGAAGTTGAGGCGTAGCGAGCCTACAGTCTGGTAGGGCATGCCGTTGACACCGGTGAGAAAGGTGGTGTCGATGAGGGCCTGGGCCTCGGCATTGCGGCCGGCAAAGACGAGACGGCGCACTTCGGGCAGGGCTTTGAGTGCGCGGGCCGAGTGATTGGTGTGGGGCGAGCCTCCCCAGAGTGTTTCTTCGTTGAGCTGGATTTCTTCATGGGCCGGAGAGCCGTAGACCATCATGCCGAGACGGGAGTTGCCGAGCGGCAGGGCTTCGACCCATTCGGATGCGGGGGCGTCATACCATAGTTTCAACTGTGAGGCCCATGTTGCGGCCGATGACAGCGAGAGTGTGAGTAGTAGAGCTAAGGTTGATTTCAGAGACATTTATTTCAATTAGTAATTAGTAATTATGATGAATGGTTTGGCCAGACAAAGTTACGAAAAATCTCTGGAAAAGACGAATAAAAAGGGACAAATGTCTTCGTAACGCCTGTCAATAAGGCGTTTGCGGAGCCAAATGAGGACAACCGAAAAAACGGGGTAACGCAAAGGGAAGCGGATTTATGAAGCAGAACGGTCTCCAAATCGTTACCCGCCGAATGGTGATTTTTAACATATCGTGTTGTATCTGGCAGCTTGTGGCACAGGTTGGCATGTCAAGGTCTAACTCGTTGAGTAATAACTTTGCAAACAAAAAAAACGAGTATGGCAAGAAGTACATTCAAGGTGCTGTTCTACGTGAACGGCAGCAAGGAGAAAAACGGTATCGTCCCAATCATGGGACGGGTTACAATTAACGGGACTGTAGCGCAGTTCAGTTGCAAGCAGAGCATCCCGAAAACGCTTTGGGACGTGAGAGGGAACAAGGCGAAAGGCAAGAGCCGCGAGGCACGGGACATCAATCTTGTATTGGACAACATCAAGGCGCAAATCATCAAGCATTACCAGCGCATATCCGATCGTGAGGCATTCGTCACGGCTGAAATGGTGCGCAACGCCTTTCAGGGAATCGGCAGCGAGTATGAGACCTTGCTCAAGGCTTTCGACCGTGAGAACGAGGTGTTCAAGAAACGTGTAGGCAAAGACCGTACAATGGCGACCTACCGCTCACGTGTGGTGGCAAGAAACTACGTAGCGGCATTCATCAAGTCATTCTATAAGCGTACGGACATGGCTATGCCGGAACTTACTCCCGACTTCATCAAGGAGTTCGCCGCATACCTCTCAACGGAAGCCGGACTGCATAACGGGACGATATGGGAGAAATGTATGTGGCTGAAAGGCGTGGTGATGCGTGCGCACTTCAACGGGCTGATACCACGCAACCCTTTCGCACAGTTCCACATCAGCCCCAATGTAAAAGAACGGGAATATCTGACAGAAGATGAACTGAAAGCGGTCATGACACATGAGTTTGCAGACAGCAAATTCGCATACATCCGTGACATCTTTGTCTTTGCCAGTTTCACCGCCTTATCATTCGTGGACATTCAGGAACTGACGAATGACAACATCGTGGAGGTGAACGGTGAGAAGTGGATATTGTCCAAACGCCACAAGACAAAAGTACCGTTCCAGGTGAAACTGCTGGAGATACCCTTGCAGATAATCGAACGCTATCGCCCGATGCAGAGGGACAACCTTGTGTTTCCCGGACTAAACTACTGGTCCATCTGTAAGCCGCTGAAACGGATGATAAAGGAATGCGGCATAAACAAGTCAATATCATTCCATTGCGCTCGTCACGGCTTCGCAACGTTGGCTTTGAGTAAGGGGATGCCCATCGAGAGTGTAAGCCGTGTATTGGGACACACGAACATCGTCACGACCCAACTCTACGCGAAGATAACCATACAAAAGATAGACGATGACCTTACAAGGTTCGGCAACAAACTCAACCAGTCGTTTAATAACATTTCAATGGGATGAGTATGGAAAGAAACATCATAGCAATGAATGAATCCGGCTATATCATCATGCCGAATAATGTCGCCAGCATTTGGATGAGTGAACCGGAACTGGTGGGGCTGTTCGGGATAATTGTCCCGACACTTCGTGCAGCCATCCGCGCCGTGTATAAAAGCGGGGCACTGAAAGAATACGAGGTACAGAAGTATATCCGGCTGGAGAACGGGTATTATGCCGATGTGTTCAGTTTTCCGATGGTAGTCGCGCTTGCTTTCCGCATCAACAGCTTCGGTGCGGAGCAGGTCCGCAATGCCATATTTGAAAGGCTGTACTTGCGAAAAGATAAAACAATGTTCTTCTTTTCGCCGGGTATTCACAATATGAATATGTCTAATTATCAAGCATAAAACCCAATGATATGGCGACATGAAATAGTGAAACCGACAAATCTTTATATGTCAATCTATTGCCGATAAAACGCATTATCAATAAAACGTACTGCTGATAAAACGTATTTGTGGTCAGTTGAACAGACGTATTGCCGTTTTACCAGCAATACGTATTACCAACAAAAGTCCGAAGAAGCACCTTTTTCGGGCTTTTGTCGTATGCTTTTAAGCCAAATCCAAGAAAATCTTACGTGAGTCACGTGTGAGTTGTCAATCCGTCTTGTTTGTATTGCCGAATTTTGCGCCAGACAAACATTCGACAATCATAAAGCAATATGTGCCTATGGACAAGAAAAATACAGAAAAGGAGGAGTTTATCCGTGTGGGTACGACCCTCTACAAGTTAGTGAACCAGCCCCGTTTGAACGGAGGCTATGTGAAGAAACGCATCGTGTGGAACAACGAGACACTGCGGCAGGACTACGGCAAGGACTATCTCGCCACTGTGCCAAAGTATGACGGCTTTTGCACCGTCCCCGACCATGTGGGCTACCGTCCCGTGGTGGACAAGTTCCTGAACCTATACGAGCCTATAGAGCACCGCCCGCAACAAGGCGGGTTTCCCTGTATCCAGTCATTGGTGCGCCACATCTTCGGTGAACAATACGAGTTGGGCATGGATTACCTGCAACTGCTCTACCTGCAACCTGTACAGAAACTGCCTATCCTGTTGTTGGTGTCGGAAGAGCGCAATACAGGTAAAAGTACGTTTCTGAACTTCCTGAAAGCCGTGTTTCAGAACAATGTCACGTTCAATACCAACGAGGATTTCCGCAGCCAGTTCAATTCCGACTGGACGGGCAAACTGCTCATTGTGGTGGACGAGGTGCTGCTCAACCGAAGGGAAGACAGCGAACGGTTGAAGAACCTCAGTACCACACTTTCCTACAAGGTCGAAGCAAAGGGCAAAGACCGTGACGAGATAGCCTTCTTCGCCAAGTTCGTGCTGTGTTCCAACAACGAGTATCTGCCTGTCATCATTGACGCTGGCGAGACACGTTATTGGGTGCGAAAGATAAACCACCTGCAATCTGACGATACCAATTTCCTGCAAAAGCTGAAAGCGGAAATCCCGGCTTTCCTGTATCATTTGCAGCGCAGGACGATGGCAACGAAAAAAGAAAACCGGATGTGGTTTGCCCCGTCATTGCTGCATACCGAAGCCTTGCGGAAGATTATCCGCAGCAATCGCAACCGTCTGGAAATCGAGATGTGCGAGCTTATACTCGACATCATGGACTGTAAAATTTAATCGAGAAGTGCGCCATGAAATCTAACCGAGAAGTGCACCGGTTCAAAGGAGAATTTTAACCGGGGATTTTGAGTTATATTATAGTAATATCAACTCGGTCCCACAAAATGAAAACTATGGTAGAAAGAAACGAGGTCCTGACACGTTATCATGTCAAGGGTCAGTCGAAGCGCCAGATTGCGGGAGAGATGCACATCAGCCGCCACACGGTAGACAAGATCGTGTGGGAGTATGAGCGTGTGTGTCTGGACGCCGACGGTGTCTGCGACATGAAGGCGTTTGCAACACTTTTAGGTTCGGAGCCTAAGTTCAACACACCGGTGCGGACATGTCCGGTGGTGACGGATGAAATCAAGGGGATTATCCGCAATTGTCTTGAAGACAATCGTGTGCGTCGGGCCACAGGCATGCGCAAGCTTCAGTGGACGTGTCGCAGCATCCACACGATGCTTCTGGAGCGTGGCTTTACGCTCAGTTATCCGAGTGTGTGCAATCATGTCAGACGCATCAGTGCGACCATGGGCACCAGGCCGCAGAAGGAGGTCTATGTCAGGCGCGAGCATGATCCCGGGCAGGAGTGCGAGTTCG
>RIBL01000059.1 GCA_003762875.1 Muribaculaceae bacterium Isolate-110 (HZI)
CGAACTCGCACTCCTGCCCGGGATCATGCTCGCGCCTGACATAGACCTCCTTCTGCGGCCTGGTGCCCATGGTCGCACTGATGCGTCTGACATGATTGCACACACTCGGATAACTGAGCGTAAAGCCACGCTCCAGAAGCATCGTGTGGATGCTGCGACACGTCCACTGAAGCTTGCGCATGCCTGTGGCCCGACGCACACGATTGTCTTCAAGACAATTGCGGATAATCCCCTTGATTTCATCCGTCACCACCGGACATGTCCGCACCGGTGTGTTGAACTTAGGCTCCGAACCTAAAAGTGTTGCAAACGCCTTCATGTCGCAGACACCGTCGGCGTCCAGACACACACGCTCATACTCCCACACGATCTTGTCTACCGTGTGGCGGCTGATGTGCATCTCTCCCGCAATCTGGCGCTTCGACTGACCCTTGACATGATAACGTGTCAGGACCTCGTTTCTTTCTACCATAGTTTTCATTTTGTGGGACCGAGTTGATATTACTATAATATAACTCAAAATCCCCGGTTAAAATTCTCCTTTGAACCGGTGCACTTCTCGGTTAGATTTCATGGCGCACTTCTCGATTAAATTTTACAACAAGATACTCAAAGAGATAGGCAGACAATGCGACTTCAAGGTGCGCTTGACCTACCACACCGCACGCCACACGAACGCCACGACCGTACTTCTGTCGCACGGCGTACCTATCGAAACAGTGAGCCGTCTTTTGGGGCATACCAACATAAAGACGACACAAATTTACGCCAAAATCACCGCCCAGAAGATAAGTCAGGACATGGAAACCTTGTCGCACAAGATGGAGGATATGGAAAAGAATATCTGCCGAGCCATCTAATTAAAAACAGAATACCGATGAAAGAAGAAAGGAACATTATCACGATGGACGGGCAGGGCAATATCTCCCTGCCGAGCGATATAGGTGCAACCACCATGACCGAGTGGGAAATCTGCGAACTATTCGGGGTTATCGCCCCGACGGTTCGAGCTGGGATAAAGGCACTCTGCAAGAGCGGAGTTTTAAGAGAGTACGACATAAAACGCACTGTCCGCATATCGTACAGATACACTGCGGAGGTTTACAACCTCGAAACGATAACCGCCCTCGCTTTCCGTGTCGAATCGTTCGGGGCGGTGAAAGCCCGCAAGGCATTATTAGATAGGATTATACACGGGCAAAAAGAGAAAACGACGGTATTCGTGTCGGTTGTTTCGGACGGCAATCCCAACAGCCGTTGGAAAGCATGATGAAATATATTGCAGGTTCTATTCCTCTTTTCAGAGGAAAGCGAAGCAATCATTTCCGTTTACAAAGGCAAAGCAAGCATGGGGCTTTATGTCGGCTAAAAGGTCAAGCGGCTGCGCCGTTTCCCGATAAATCTTCCTCTCGCTTCGCTGCGAGCGTATTTATCGGGAAAACCTTGTATCCGACCGCCCCGTGCAAAAGAGCCTTTGAAAACGGAAACGACCGCCCCGCCACCCACCGACCGAAAGGAAAAAATAAGGTGGGGTTACGGGAAAGCAGACGGCAGGGACAGCCACCGCAGAAAGGCAGACGGCACGCCGCAGAGTATTTATGGAGAAAATACCGTAGCTTATTAGGGAATTTTCCGAGCCGCGATACTACGTATCGCTGAAAATTCCCCAATAAGGCAAGGGGCAAACCGTTGATATATGCAGGTAAACTTTATTCGGAGGAACACGGGCGAAAATTTACGACCGAAAAGGCTGGTTTCCAAGTGGTGAAAGACCCCACGGATGGGACGAGATTGGTTCTCGCCATTGACCGAAAGCCCATTGCCGAGTGGTTCAGGGAACAGTTCGAGAAGTTAAGGCAGAATATACGCCGACCAATACAACCGCAAAGGAAAGGCAGAGGCATGAAGCTGTAATCGGCTTATTGCACTGAAAAACAAAAAGTATCGTTCATGAATGACTGATGAACGGCATTTTTGTTAACTTTGCAACCGATTTACTAATTTATATATTCGGAAATGGAAATAGAAAAAATACAATCCTTATCAGACGAAATTTTAGATGAACTTCTGATTGTATGGGAAAAGTCTGTACGCAGTTCTCATCATTTTTTGAAAGAAGAAGATATAGAGTATTTCAAACCTTTAATAAGAAACCAATATTTTCCGGCGGTCAAATTATTTATAGTACGCAATAAAAACGGACGGATAGCCGCATTTATGGGGCTTAGCGACGATATGCTGGAAATGCTGTTCGTGCTTCCTGAAGAACAAGGACACGGTTATGGCAAAGCATTCGTGGATTATGCTATTAGCAAATGCAATATCTATAAAGTGGATGTAAATGAAGATAATGAGCAGGCTTACAAATTTTATTTGCACATGGGCTATAAAGTTATAGGGCGGGATGAATTAGACCCTTCCGGTAAACCTTTTCCTATCTTGCACTTACAGCAAGGATTTTAATAAGCGTTCAAATCTTTTGCTTAAATAAAAGTAGGGGTCAAGCCGAAATCCCGGTGCATGTAATTTTCAGAAAATAGTTAAATTTGTGGCATGAAAACTTCGGAAGCATTCTGGATGTTCCTGCCTCAAGGGTTGGACGAGCTGTTTGAGATGGTGCGCTTCGAGCGCACAGAACAGGCATATGACATATGGCTTGACGAGAAAAAGAAACTCTCTGATGAGAACTACCGTAATCCAAACATAGTCGCGCGAGGCTATACGGAATACGTTACAATACAGGACTATCCGCTTCGAGGTCGCCCCGTATATCTTCACATGCGCAAGAATAAGTGGTGGGACAAGCAGACCAATGAGATATTCTCATACAACCTCGAACTCCCCAACGAGGAAGGCACACGACTCAGCGCGGAGTTCGTGTCTTTTTTAAAAGATGAAGGTGGAGACGACGGCACTGTCGATTAAGCACATAGCGCAGATGTACTGCGCCAACGGCAAGTATTTCGCGGATTTATACCGCAACAGGATAAGTGGTTAT
>RIBL01000060.1 GCA_003762875.1 Muribaculaceae bacterium Isolate-110 (HZI)
ATGAAAGAAACCAAGAAAACACTCCAAAATCAACTATAATTGTATCTAATTTTTTAAATTTGCATGTCCTATGAAACGGTGCACTTCTCAATTAGAATCTGGCGCACTTCTCGATTAAATTTTACATTCCGGAACGGCCTCATGCTCGGATTCAAGATACCGTTATAACCGGATTATCCGAATAGCTCCGAGTGGGAGCCAAGACGCACAAGGTCTATCTGGTCAGTGTCGGGGTCAAACCATATAAGGAGGAAGTCACTCTCTATATGACATTCCATATAACCCTTGTAATCACCGGTCAGCATGTGTGGGTTGTGCTTTTCCGGAATTGGCTCCTCGTTTGCGAGCCTGTTCAGGATCTCCTTAAGCTCCATGACCTTCTTAGGGTTGTTTCTGAACCGCTTGTAGTCCTTCTTATATTGAGAGGACGCTTTCAGCTTTTTCATAGCCCCATGGATTTCTCCATTGCTTCGATGGAAGTCAGGTCGAGGGCGGGCTCATCACGCAACGCTCCGCTCTCGGCCTCCTTCATCGCGGCGAGAGTCGTGGCGTTAGGCTCGTGATAGGCGGCGTCAAGCAACAGCGTTTCGACATAATTGTTAAGGCTGCGGTTCTGACGCTTCGCAATCCGCTTCAGCCGCTCGATCAGGTCAACGGAAAGACGGAAACTCTGATTCTTCTTTTCAATAGCTATATCCATATCGGTAATCTTTTATACTGCAAAGTTAATGCTTTTATATTACAATAACAACATCTTTAGAACATAAGTTGTATGGCTTTTGAGGAAACAAAGGAACAGCAGCAGATGTATAACTACTTCCGTAGCTGCATCTACATCTTCCTGATAATAGAGATTGTGATGAATCTGCCGATAACGGCGGACAACCGTGTGACGCAGTTCATCCTCGACCTGCTCGGACGCTTCAAGGTGTTCAGTTCCGTGGCAGGGTGTAAGGTAGCGGAGCTGATATGTATATGCGTCGTGTGCATCGGTACCAAGGCTAAGAAGGCTCTAAAATTCAATGTCAAGACTATGGTGATATATCCGGTGCTGGCCGGGCTTACGCTCGTGGCACTGTGCTTTATCTTCCATGCCGGGGAATGGGGCTTGTCGATATTCGGATTTCCGGCCAACCGCATAGTGTATGCCTTCTGCTCGGTTGTCGGCACCATACTTGTGCATCAGGGGCTTGACGGAATCGCCAAGTATTACAACCATAAGGTGGGCGAGGACAGGTTCAATTTCGAGAACGAATCGTTCCAACAGTCTGAGAAGATTGCGGAAACTCCATATTCGGTGAATATCCCTATGATATACTATTACAAGCGGCGGATGCACAACGGTTGGATCAACATTATCAATCCGTTCCGTGGCACGATAGTGTTAGGCACTCCCGGCTCCGGCAAGTCTTTCGGAATCATAGACCCTTTCATACGGCAACACTCACATAAGGGTTTTGCGATGATGGTGTATGATTACAAGTGGCCCACTCTGGCAAAGACGCTTTTCTACCAATACTGCAAGAATAGGCATTACGGTCATCTGCCAGCGAACTGCGGATTCCGGCAGGTGAATTTCACCAATGTGGAGTATTCAAACCGCATCAACCCCATCCAGCACAAATATATACCCGACCTCGCGGCAGCTTCGGAAACGGCGGCGACATTGCTTGCCTCGCTCAACAAGGGCGGCGGCGAGAAGAAGGGCGGCTCGGAGGCGTTTTTCACAAATTCGGCTGAGAACTTTCTTGCGGCCATCATATATTTCTTCGTAAATTTCCATCCAACGGGGTTTCTTAAAGGGAAGAAGCTCAGACGATTTATCTCATATGAGGAGAAGAAACTGGAGATAGTGATACGCAACTGGGACGATTACAACGCCATAGATGAAAACGGTTCGGTGGTGCTTGACTTCGTGGACAGCAACGGCAACGACGTATCGACCGACGAGGACAGGATGTTTGTTGACCTTAACGGCTTCTCATATATAGACCGCCTCGGCAAGCTGATACTGATTGACTGTAAAATTTAATCGAGAAGTGCGCCAGATTCTAATTGAGAAATGCACCGTTTCATAGGACATGCAAATTTAAGAAATTAGATATAATTATAGTTGATTTTGGAGTATTTTCTTCGTTTCTTTCATTCTGAATGATTCTCCGGTCATGTTTAAGAGCACGGCTTTGTGGGTCAGGCGGTCTACCATTGCTGTCACGAGGACTTTGTCGGCGATAATCTCGCTCCATCTGTTGAAGGCCAGGTTTGTAGTGATGATGACTGTTTTCTTTCCGGCTCTGAGAGACAGATGGTTGAAGAGCAATTCGCCGGCTTCTTTGTCACAGGAGACGTATCCGAACTCGTCGCATATCACAAGGTCGTAGTTGATGAACCTGTTTTCAAGAGAACGGAGTGCGCGTTCTTGCCGTGCCTCTTTGATCTGCGTTATAAGCCGTGGCACGGAGGTGAACATTACGGTCATGCCCTGAGTGCAGGCCTCGATACCCAGAGCAGTGGCAATGTGCGTTTTGCCTGTTCCGGGATTGCCGT
>RIBL01000061.1 GCA_003762875.1 Muribaculaceae bacterium Isolate-110 (HZI)
TGAGACAAGAACATACAACATATATGACGGACTCGAAATTATTGCCGACAAGGAGAAATGGGGTGGAAACATGACGATTATAGAGTACGAGGCTGAGACCGTCAGAAAGACGACCGCAAAACATACACGTGAAAAACGTCTGTATGTAAGCAGTCTGCCGGCAGACACTCCTTTCCTGGGTTCCATTGTGCGCCATCACTGGTCGATAGAAAGTATGCATTGGGGACTGGATGTAAATCTGCTGCAAGACAAGGTGAAGCGCAAGTCGGCAAAGGCCGCCCGGAACCTTGACACAATACTAAGAATGGTCTACTCGATATTTTCTATATGGAAGGGGTTGCGCAAAAAGCGATCTGACAAGAGAAAAGGCGTGGCAGAACTTATGCGCCATGTCTCAATGAACTTTACCCTATTGATGCGGTTTCTTGGCCAAAAATGAAATAAATCTGATTTTCAGAAAAAGATAACTACTTGAAATCCAATCATGAAAATTTACCCGATTCTCAACAATCTGGGTAAGGGTAAATATGTCTTTATTTTTATCTTAAATGAAAGAGCCGTGGGCCGACGGGTTGATTCCTGTCCCCTCCAGCGTGCTCTTAGTCACAATTTTATTAATTTGGAGGAAAATTTCTAAAATATCAAATATGGACAGAAACCGAACAGTCGCCGGCCTTGATATCCACAAAGATAGTATTTATCTTTGTATTATGAGGCATGACGAGACCATTATTTTCGAGAATAAGTACGGAGTGCTGACGCCTGACCTGCGACAGATGTGTAATGACATGGTCGAACGAGGTGTAACCGAGGCAGCGATGGAGAGCACCGCAGTCTATTGGGTACCGGTGTGGAATGAGCTCTGTGAGTCAATGAAACTGAAGCTTGTGAACCCATATTTCATCAAGCAGCTGCCGGGTCGCAAGAGCGACGTCAAGGATGCACAGTGGATAGCGGAGTGCCTGCTAAAGAATCTTATCAAAGGGAGCTTCGTGCCTGAACCGATTGTTCAGGACATGCGCAAGCTCAACCGTCGCATCATGGATCTCAACGAGGATATGACATACAATTGCAACAAACTTGATGCTGCGATGCAGAGATGCGGATTCCGTCTGAGCAACTACGTCAACACAATAAAGTCCAGGAGCTATCAGAAGGTGCTGGGGGCAATCATCGGAGGTACCGCCCGTCCGGACGAGCTGGTGAAAATGGTACACGGAAGGACGATCAACAAGCATGGCCGTGACACAATCAAAGCGGCCGTCACAGGGACATTCTCCGAGATAGATATCACGATATTCCGCCAGATCAAGGAAGTCATCGACATGATAGAGCGGCAGATTGAAGAATGCCAGAAAGAACTGACGGCCTTGTGCGAACAGCATTTTCCCGAACAGTTCCGACGTCTTCAGACCATACCCGGAGTCAAGGAACGCGCAGCCACGGCAATAATTGCGGAGACAGGGGTTGACATGAAGATGTTCGCTACGGCGGCATGTCTTGTAGGATGGTGCGGGCTCAAACCGCGAAACGATGTCAGCAACGGACGATACAAAAGCAGAAAAGTGACACACGGAAACAGATATCTAAGACAGATACTGATTGAAATCGCATGGGGAGCATCAAGAACCCGAAACTGTTTCTTCTCCTATTTCAGCTACATCCAGACCACAGTCAAGAAAAAAAGCAAGATGAAAATACAGGTGGCCATCGCCCGCAAGATACTTGTTGCCATCTGGCACATGCTCTCCAAAGAGCAGGACTTTATAGACATCTACCTCAAGAGACTTGAGGAGAACAGAAAGATGGAGGAACAACTAAAATCACTGGAATCGAAAATGGCCTGACGGCCATTCGACATACCTTCCGATGCAATGTAATTATCTTTGTGGTGCATGGCAGCCCGGTTCGCAAATTTGCAAACGCATCGGGAAGGAGTTGGACACCGGCATAAGCTAACCAAGCTTGTAGAGGAAAGTAATAATCTTATATCTAAACCCGTGGCAACACTGACATGGGATGCATAATCACGCCTATATGTTCTGAAACATGGCCATTATGCTCTCGTTTTAATCTATTTTGACGGAAAGATGCCAAATACGTTTTAGAGGAAAGATAGCTCAAATTACCGTAACGGCAAGATTCCGGCTGATGTTTTTTATGGATTCTCGGCTGATTTGTATTTTAATGCATAAAACAGCCACGGCTC
>RIBL01000062.1 GCA_003762875.1 Muribaculaceae bacterium Isolate-110 (HZI)
TTAAACCCAAACATCTACATATCAGATGTTTGGGTTTTCTTATTTTTAAAGATTGTCCACAAATTGTCCACCAAATGAAGGGTCAGCGGATTTTTCGGGTCAGCGGATTTTTCCGGTGGGCGGGAGAGAGTATCAAGAGTATAGTGTTATCTTTGCACAATGAAACCAGATCAACTGCTCAGAGCCATCCTACCCGAAGTCCTGATAGACAACTTCGATATTGAACGATTTGAAAAAAGTGAGACCCGCTTCGACATATGGCTTGATGAGAAGAAAGAGCAACTTCGCGAAGACAAGTACAATAAAGACATCATATCTTACGGTTTTGGGGATTACCGCACCATACAGGATTATCCCATAAGGGGGCGTTCCACATACCTGCATGTTCGGAAGCGCAAGTGGCTGGACAGGTCAACCGGCGAGATATTCAGTTATCAGTGGGACATCTCTGAGTTCGACGGCACAAGGCTTAACGCCGAGTTCGTCGCTTTTTTAAAAGAGGGAGATTGAAATCACTCCCGTCAGCATATCCACTCTTGCCGCACGCAACGGACTGAACGGACAGACACTGCGCAAGCAATACAAGGAAGTGATCAGTGGCTATCGGTTGTGGGGCCAGCTTGACCATGCCGATGAATACATATTGTATCCTGAAAATTTCGGCGCGGACATGAGTCTTGACGAGACCTGCCTGAGCAATGGCGATGTCTACACCATACTGACCAACAAAGCCGCGCATGGGGGCAAAGGGGCTCTTGCGGCAATGGTTCGTGGCGTGGCAAGTGACACAGTGTCGGTAATACTGCGAAAAGTTCCATTGAAGCAGCGCCTTAAGGTAAAAACGGTTACTACAGACCTTTCTTCAGCCATGATGCTGACTGTCAGAAACGTGTTTCCCGGAGCATCGCTTGTCAATGACCGGTTCCATGTCCAGCAGCTCATATCCGAAGCTGTTGATCAGCTGAGGATACGACACCGCTGGGAGGTGCTTGATGCCGAGAACAAGGCAATCAGGGAGCATCGTCAGAAGCGAAAGGATGCAAGGTCAAAAGAAGAACGTGAATTGATCGGGAAATGGGAACCGGAGAGGATGGAGAACGGCGAGACCATGCCCCAGATCATGGCACGCAGCCGGCATGTCATACTCAAGCACAAATCAAAATGGAACGAACAACAGACAATACGCGCCCGGATATTGTTCAGAATGTTTCCTGATCTGGAAAAGGCTTACGGACTGTTTCTAAAGCTTGTGGATATATTCAACGAGAAAACTTCCGCAGGAGTCGCCAGACTGAATCTCGCCAGATGGTACAACGAAGTGGAGGCCTTTGGGAATGATGAATTCAACAAGGTCCTGGAGACCTTCGAGAACCACAACACCACTATAATCAACTATTTCGAACGACGGCTCACAAATGCCTCGGCAGAATCCTTCAATGCCAAAATCAAGGCGTTCAGAACACAGTTCCGGGGAGTCGGAGACATCAAGTTCTTTATGTTCAGACTGGCCACACTATACTCTTGATACTCTCTCCCGCCCACCGGAAAAATCCGCTGACCCCAAAAAAGCAGGTGGAAACATGTCAAACACTGATTTAGGAGACTTGATTGCGAATGTACTCAATGAAGTAAATGATACCACAGTGTGTATATTCGTGTCTGATTGCATCTTGGACTTGCCTGCAAAAAATGCTCAGAAATTTCTTACGAACTGTGAAATACGTATCAAAGATGAGGTAATTAACGCTCAAAAGAGAGTCCCTGATTTAGGTGTTGAAATATTAAAATTTTCATCTGACTTTGATGGAAAATATTTCTATCCCAATGGTGCGGTTGAAATACTTAAAGATGTAAAGCGTCCATACTATATCTGGATTTTTGGCAACAAGAACTATCTTTCAAAACTTAATGCTGCTGTGCCATTCTCTCAATTAGTAAAGTATGATCTTTCAGGGATAGTTGCATTTGCTAATCAATCAAATGTGCCATTTGATATTTTTAATAATTCCCTGACAAGTAAAATTATAGTACCTGCGCATGGAGATTATCATATTACTATCCAAGCAGACTTCCGTACTACCTTGCAGCCTGATGGAGTTATACAAGACAAGGGCAATTACACCTTTAATAACTCTGCAATAGTTGTGGATGGTATCTACCCAATTTCCGATGCAA
>RIBL01000063.1 GCA_003762875.1 Muribaculaceae bacterium Isolate-110 (HZI)
CCGAAACAACGCCTAACTTCCACGGATTTTCGGCGTTTTTTGGATCTGCTACAAAAAGTCATCAAAGTTACTAAACCCAACCCCAAACAGGCTGGACAATGGAAAAAGTAAACTTTGGAGCATTTAACTCTGTCCGTTCCTGAAAATGGTTGACTCGATTTGGTATGTTTACTGATATTGGTTTACCCTATCTCTGGAGAGGGTTGACTGACCGGGTCCTATCCCTGGGCGGAGTTGACTGAGGGCGTAGCCCGAAGGCAACGTAGCCCAGGGATAGGGGCAAAGTTACAAAAAAATTTTATGGCGGCAAAGTCTCCCTGTCAAGGTTGTCAATTGCCTTTTCTCTATAGCTCGTCCAACCGCGTTTGAACCGGCCTGTACGGCCGGCGGCCTCTATTGGCGTAAGCATCTCAATGCTCCTGTGTGGACGTTCATTGTTGTAGAACGGCACGGCCGCCTGCATTGCCTCCCGGACTTCCCCTATGTCATGGAATTCCTTGTCCTTGAAAAGCTCATTTTTAAGCGTGTTGTTGATGCGCTCGGCCTCGGGATTATCTTTGGGATTACCTGATTCTGTCATGCTGATATGAATCTTATATTGGTGTAATACCTCAATATAGTCCGCTGACGTGTATTGTGTTCCACGGTCGCTATGATGAATCGTAGATGACAGTTCCACTCCATAAGCCGATAGTACGTCTATGGCCATATACCGAGCTTCCAAGGGGTAAACAGTCTCCAGCGTGGGTCCTATGCTGTGACATAACAATATCTTGGTGTATGAGTCAAGGACAAGACTTGCATAACAGAAAGTCCGTTCTTGACTAATGGGGTCTATCAGGGGAATATAAGTTATATCACTTACTATCACCTCTCCGATACGTGTGGGAATCAACGACTTGATTAGGTTGGGATATGTGGGATTGCCATGAGTCGAATCGGTGGTGCGGGGTGTTCGCTTGCGTCTGCGTAGCTTATAGCCGTATCGGTCGAATATCTCGCAGAAACGATCCCGTCCTATCGCGGATCCACTGCCGAACTCCCGTATATACATATTCCAGATTTTTAACCCTCCGATGCCAGGGTCTTTTCTCCGGACTTCCTCTATATAGCGAACAGCCAGTTCCTCCATGGCCATGCGACGCATATACGCGTCTGCATCGTGCTTGTAATAAGCCTGCTTGCTTTTGCCAAACAGCCCGCAAAGCTCCGACACCGTGTAGATGTCGGAGTGCTGTGCGTACAGGCGTCTCACTGTTTGGTACCAGCTTTTTTTCTTACGGGAATGTTGAACATCTCTTCTGCGACATCTATCATCGTATCCAACGCTTCAGAGCGCATCTTCTCCTGACGGAGTTCCTTGCGCAGGCGCGTAACCTCTGCCCGCAGCTTGTCATAATCTTCCTCGCTGGCATCCTTCTTCTTTTTTCTCATAGTCGGAATATCTGGAAGTTCAGATGCAAAGTTACGCACAATATACTCCACAGTACGCACTTGTACTCCATTTTCTTCCGCAATCTCGCCATAGCTGAAATCTGTTTCCGCATAAAGCCGTAGGACTTCATCGCGGATTGCTTGTCGTTTTTGTCTCGGCAGACTCTGAAATTTAATCATCTTTTTGACTCGTTAGGAGTCAACTTTTTTCAGGACGAGACACTCGCTGTATGACTTCTTTGAAGCATTCCCAAATGAGGAGGCTTGCATCGCCTTCCTCGAAAGTAAACGTTGGGAGAATGGAGTAGTATCTCCTTATGACCCCACTTCAAAGGTTTACCATCGTGGTGATGGCAATTATCGGTGTAAGAACACGGGTAAGAATTTCAACGTGCGTATAGGTCCGATATTTGAAGGAACAAAGTTACCTCTGCGCAAGTGGTTTATGGCTATCTATCTTATCTGCAATCATAAGAAGTCTATCTCGGCAACCCAATTAGCAAAGGATATATCCGTGACGCTGAAAACATCGTGGTTCCTCATTCATAAAATCCGCAGGACGTTCCATTGCATTCATATGGAGAAGTTAGACGGTGAAGTTGAGTTGGATG
>RIBL01000064.1 GCA_003762875.1 Muribaculaceae bacterium Isolate-110 (HZI)
AAGGCTCCAACCCCAATATAATCATTTGAAAAGTGCGACAAGGTTTGCAGGCCTGAAAATCGCGTAACCAACATGAATACAGAGTTTAATAATTTCGCATTAACAGATTTTAAAAGACGCCAGTGGAGTCGCAACTCAACTGCGCCACTGCCGACGACCTGAACAACATGGGTATCACCATAACGTCAGCCGTCACAGAGAAAGTCGATGAGATGCAGACATCCATCGAAACCCAGACGCAGACGGTCAGCGAAATAGGAAGCAATCTGACTACATCTGTCGATGCCCTGAAGACTGAAATCACCAATAAGATTGACAACTTCACCGCCAATCCGCCGGTGCAGAAGATTGAAAAGACAATCCGTATCGCCAAGGAATCATGGCAAGTCTATCTCGCCATGTTCATCTCGGTGTTCACCTTCATCTTCTTCGGAGCTGCCACTATCTGGCAGGAGTCGCGCATCGAACGAGCCCGTATCTCCGACATCAAGTATCACTACATCCTGATGCACGGAGGGGTCAATTCCGAAGGACTCGACAGCATTCAGAGCTGGTTTCGCGACCCCGAGCGCGTCAAGCAAATCGAAGAAGAGGTGAAAGACTACGAAGACCGTGTGCAGGAAACCGCCCGCGCCCTCGATCAAAAATACCGTCTCGAAGAAAAAATCAACGACCTAAATTCCAAAACCAACAACAAAAATTCCAGAAAATGACAGCACTCAACAACCTCATCTCGCGTGTAAAAAACATCTTCGGCCGCAAGGCTACACCCGCTACCAACGTTGCAACAAGCGCAGAACCGCCCACCGACATATCGGTCATAAGCGACCCTCGACTGAAAGCAGCACTCGCCGACATCGAGAAATATCTCGCCAACAACTTCGGCACTCCGACCGCGAAGCTGCAATATAAGGAGTACACCAACGGGGCCAGTCTGACCTCCGAAGATGCGACCTTTGCCGTATCGCTCGTAATCCTGACGACTGCGGACGGAGCCTTTAAACTCCCCGACAACGTGCTGCTGCTCGGTGGAGTCACCTCGACAAACGATGTAAAATGGCTCGCCGCCGAACTGAGAAAGTTCACCAACTTCCTCATGCAACTCTGCCCCAAGCATCGCATCCAGCACCTCGCCTTTGCCTTCGACAAGACCGAGAGTGACGATCCACGCTTCGTCAAAGAAGCCGACGTCACCTGCCTCCGCCTCTACTAATCCCTAATCCCAATCACCGCCCCGGCAAGATTCTACGCTCTTGCCGGGGTGTTTCTTATTAGGTTCCTCTTACTAATCTCTTAATCTCTTCATTGTATGGAATACCATATTTAGAACAGAATTCCTTCAGTTCCAAATCCGACATAGAGCCTGGATGGCGCTCTGGATGCTGCCATTCCCCAGTTTCTTCATATAGCATTTGGAAAATCACCCATTCCACAGACCACGGAACAAAGGTATTAAAGATATGACTTCCACTTGTCCACTCATTATTTTTAGGATCATACAAGCATAAATTACCTTCGTCCTTATATATATGCTGTGGATCGTTAAATACCGGATTGATAAGCCAGCATTTAGGTGCATCTAAACCATTATATATGATTTTCGCATTACATTCGGTATCTAAAATATTGAATTTAAGAGTACAAACTAACTTGTTGTTTCCCCACGTCCCTAATATTTGTGGATTAACAAAAGACGTATCATATACTTTCTTTAGTAAATAGGGTGTTCAGTTCTATGTTCCAAAATTAGCTCGCTTTATTGAGTGTCTTGGAGCGCAGAGCCACCCGATTCGGAGATAGATTCTCCTTGGCCCAGAGATCTATGTCCTTAAGTTTAACATTGGCC
>RIBL01000065.1 GCA_003762875.1 Muribaculaceae bacterium Isolate-110 (HZI)
AATACAAAGGTACAAATTTTTGCGATTATAACCGCGATATTTACAAAAAACTGAGTTTAGGACATGCCATTTTTGGCAGTTGTGCTTGGATTAGTCCTTAAAAAGACGTATGGTATTACAAAATATCAATACTATAAATTCTTGTGAGTAAGTATGTTTTATTAAAGAATTAATGCAATGAAATCCATTTTCAAACGTTATTGTCTTACATATACTTATCTCTCCAATTATGTCAAGACAAGCAACGAAGATAAATATAAGCGAGGAGCAACGAACTGCTCTGGAAAATGGATACCGGAATGGCTCTACCCACTCGTTCCGGATGCGATGCCTTATGGTGTTAGGCAAAGCGGATGGACTGAGCAATGCAGCTGCAGGAGCACGGGCAGGACAAACATACCAGCGTGTAATGCATTGGGTCAAAAGATTCCAGTCCGATGGAATTGCGGGACTGAGAAACAAACCGGGGAATGGCCGAAAGCGCATTATCAGCACCAAGAAGGACAAGGAGGCGGTGAGAGAGGCCATACGAAAGCATCGCCAGAGTGTTTCCAAAGCCAGGGCAGCCTGGGAGGAAGCTACCGGGAAACAAATCAAGGACGGAGCCTTCAGGAATTTTTTATCCTTGATGGCGCAAGATTTGGACGTATAAGAAAAACGCCCAAAGGGACACCCTCGCCGCAGGAGTACGCTTATAAGAAGGAACTCCTGCAAGAGCTTGAACGTCAATGGGAATCGGGATTCATTGATTTGTATTACGGAGATGAAAGTCATGTATGCACCGAAGGATATGTGCCTTATGCATGGAAATTCAAAGATGAGGATTTCTGTGTGCCGGTTTACAAGTGCGGCAGGCTCAACATCTTCGGAATGATAGACCGCAACAATACTTACCACGGCTTCACGACCACCGAAAACATAAACTCCGACAAGTTTATCGAATTCATGGAAGACTTCTCCCTCGGAATCTCTAAAGAGACCGTTGTGGTTCTCGACAACTCCTCCGTACACAAGAGCCGCAAGGTAAAGGACTGCCTTCAAAGATGGAAGGACAGGGGTCTCCACATATTCTATCTCCCTCCCTATTCCCCACACCTCAACATCGCTGAAACTCTTTGGCGAATTATGAAGGGGAAATGGATACAGCCCCATCTCTACGGAGATAAACACGTCTTGTTCGCCACCGTAGAAGACATCCTCTCCAACGTTGGTAAACGATACATGATTAATTTCTGTAGACCTGCGGCTTAACATATCAATACATTAATTTATTTTTACGATATACTTATCACAGTGCAAATATAATTTAAATCGTATACGTTGTCAACAACGCTATTGTTAAAAAAACATAATTATGGCTGTCCGAAAAAAAAATACTACAATCAAATGATGTTTAAGTACATGACAAAAATTCGATGTTTTCAAATTTTTGTCATGTACTCAAATACAATAGTTCGGTAAAATTTGCATATTCAATTGAATATCAATAAGATGCAACAACAATTCAATATCAATGCAAACTATTGTGTATCAGTGCGATACAGCTATGCCTGCTCAAAAATTACCGAACTGTTGTAAATACGTTCTATAACTTATCTCTGTGATATGAAAAATGGGAAATATCCTTTTATTTATTTTTAAGATGCTGAAGTCAATAGACGGTTAAAAACAAGTACAAACTACCCCTTAATCCTTCATTTTTATGAACTTGCCTTTGTACATGTTGTAATTGACGATGTCGGCGGGATTGCCTTTTTTCATCTTCAGGGTTTCTTTGCAGGCCGGAGACTCGTCCATTCTTACTTTCAGGGTTTTATAACCAGGGGCGGAAATGGTGATTG
>RIBL01000066.1 GCA_003762875.1 Muribaculaceae bacterium Isolate-110 (HZI)
ACCGTCGACAAGGAACGCCCGATAATCATCGACGTGAAGGACGACAGCCTGGTGTTCTCCAACTGACCGATATAATGTTATTATAAATAAAAGGGATATGAAAAAATTACTTTATCTGCTTCTTTTGCTTCCGCTGGCATTTGCAGTGTCGTCGTGCAGCGATGATGACAACAAGGTTCCTGACGTGACGATTCGCACCACCGTCTCCGGGGGTGTAATGAAAGACAATGTTATATACGTTGTGCAGGGAGAGACCCTCGGAGTCGAGGTGACTATGGTGAACCACACCGGCGATGACGGCCAGATGGGTGTGATAACCTTCTTCCTTGACCACTATAACATCGGGCAGGCACTTTCACCCGAGGTCTTTGAAATCGATACGGAGTCCATGCCTCTGGGCATACATCTGCTCCAGGCTCAGATGCCGGTCTACGTTGTCAACTATCCGATATGCTGGGGCTATTTCGATTACCCGGTGAAGGTTGTGGCTTCGGCCGATGATCTTCCCGACACCCCCGACGAGCCCACCATTACAGGTTCGGTGACCATCAAAAACGACTGAAGGCAATAAACGGGCGTGAAACCGCGTTTGAAATATATACACGTTTCCGCCCATGAACCCCGCTACTGAGAATAACCCCCTTGTTTCCGTGATAGTGCCCGTGTATAACGCGGCGCGATGGCTTCCGGAGCTTTTCGGCTCCCTGCGGTCGCAGACCTACGGAAACATGGAGGTTATTCTCGTCAATGACGGTTCGACCGATTCTTCGCCGGATGAATGCCTGCGGCTTGCCGGCGCCGACTCCAGGTTCCGCCTTGTCAGCAAGCCGAACGGCGGCCTTTCCTCGGCCAGGAATTACGGACTGGAGCACGCGCGCGGCGAATGGATTTTCTTTGTCGACGCCGATGATATGGTACAGCCGCGGGCAATCGAACGCCTGGTGGATACTGCTGCCGCCACCGGAGCCGACATTGTGGTAGGTTCTTTTGCAAACACCTCGGTGATGCCGCCGGAGCCGGCGTGCGGGCAGCCGGTAATCATGGAGCCGGCCGATGCTGTGGGTGTGTCGCTCTACCAGACACCTCCGATGAACCATGCCTGGGGCACGCTTTACAGCCGCGGAATATTCTGCCCCTGCGGACCGCGCTTCACCGAAGGGCTGTGGTATGAGGACCTCGATTTGTTCTACCGTATTTTCGAGAGGGCCGGCAAAATAGCCTATCTTCCCGAAAAACTTTATTTTTACCGGAAGAATCCGTCGAGCTTCATCAACACCCTGTCGCCCGGACGATTCGATGCCCTGACTGTCACTGACCGGATTCTGAGTTATTACAGCGGCACTCCGCTGGAGCCTGCGGCACGCGACCGCAGGTTCAGCGCCCATTTCAACATACTGCTTCTGCTTCTGCGCTGTGGCAGTGACGGGCATGAGGCGATGTCCAGGGCCTGGAGTGTGGTAAAGAGAGGCCGGGCGGAGGCTATACGTAACCCGAAAGTCCGCCTGAAGAACAAGCTCGGCGCCATTCTCTCCTACGGCGGCAGGCCGTTCCTGAAATTATTGTCAAAATTATCGTAACAACACCATGAAAGTCATAACACTCAATAATACCGGGTTCTACTTGCAGACCCGCGAACATGCGGCGCGTGTTCTCGCCGACCATACGGAGCCGGTCAACAG
>RIBL01000067.1 GCA_003762875.1 Muribaculaceae bacterium Isolate-110 (HZI)
TAGGGTGTTCAGTTCTATGTTCCAAAATTAGCTCGCTTTATTGAGTGTCTTGGAGCGCAGAGCCACCCGATTCGGAGATAGATTCTCCTTGGCCCAGAGATCTATGTCCTTAAGTTTAACATTGGCCAAGCGTACTTTGAAATTTTGTATTTTAGCGTCAGAATAGACAGCGATTTTTGGATATAACGGCAGCATCAGAATCATTGGCGTGAACCCATACAGTTTGTTGGGTGACACTTTTGATTTCAATATGCCGAAATCAGATTCAATTATGTCTGAGGAAATGTTGCGTATCTGCTTGCTGCCATTGAGTACAGCTGCCTGCGCCTTGAAGTAATCCAGCATCCTGAGTCCGACACAAGCCCGCCTGTTGGAGGCGTTGCCGATTAGATTACGGATGATATAGTACTGACAAAGTGCATTGGTTCTGAGTCCGAACCCTTCACACTTGCAAAGAGTCTCAAGATAGGTTACGGACTCGACGCAGACACCAAGTTCTTCAATGAGGTCTCTATACTGAAGAAGAAAGGAATATGCTTCCTTCGTGTCGTCATCCAGGGAATCAAGACAACCAAGCATTTTCTGACCCCACGTCACCCATTCACGAAGATTCATGAACCGTGCCATGGCACGCATATTGGGAGGCAGAAGCCATGCCTTGTCGGTGAGATGATATTGCAGCCTGATCTTGCCGAGTTTTTCGGTAAGTGACACAAACTCAGGATCATTCCCATAGACGTGTTTCATGCAGTTGCCCAATGTATGGCTTATGTCAAGATGATGGTCAATGCCGGCATCCTTAAAGCCGCCTACAAGATTGTGCGCACCGTCGGATATTCCGTATTCAGGAAAACTTCCGGTTTTTTCAGCAGCTTTTTCATTAGCCTCTTTGACATCATCCCGCTTGAAGCATTCTCCAACGTGCATTCCCAATACGATGACATCATCATGATTCAGTGGTTTGCCTGTATGTTCGGCAGGAACACCCAGCACTACAAGAAGTTTCTCCTTGTTGATCATGATGCTCTCATCGATTATGTGGGCATACTTACCGCCTTGGGGAGCATCCTCCTCGTAGACGGAGAGTCCGAGCTTGCGAACCCAGTTGGCCACGGAGTTGTAGCACGGAATCTTCCCAAAGGAATCTCCGAGGACCTCCTCAAATATCCCGATTATGGATATTACAGTTCGCAGTCCGCATCCGGTCCGCACATAGATCAGCACGCAAAGCATTATCAACTGAATAGAGAATCTATGTCCGGGAACAGGCTCGAAAGTAACTTGCGTTGTTCTTCGGTCACGGTTATTGTCGGCACGTCTTTTTTTTTGAGTTCTTTCTTCAAGTCTGAGATTTTGGCTTTATCGGCTTCCTTCTGCGCCTTGAGCTTTGAGTTCTCTTTACGAAGACGTTTCAGTTCCTCTTCCGGGGTTTCTTTGGGAGTGTTTGAATCTGATTTTTTCATTGCTTTTTAGTTGATTATTAGACTATAAAATTACTAAAAATCAATGAATTATCCAAATTTTCAATGTACTCTTTTGCGCTAAAAATCAATATTTTTAAGCACGTGTTTTTATTAATTTTTCAGGTGTTTTGAATGACGTTTTTTTTGGAACATCAAACTGAACACCCTA
>RIBL01000068.1 GCA_003762875.1 Muribaculaceae bacterium Isolate-110 (HZI)
TTTTCATTCGAAAATATTTTTATTGTGAAGTGCTGATTTCCAACACTTCGTGTTTATAATATGTTTTTAGACACAACGAAAGATTAGCACGTGGCTTGGGGCTACATGCGGCTATTGGGTAGGCGTTTAGGTTTTAAAACGACCGGATGGTCAGGAAATTTCATTCGCGTGCTCGCAGCAACAATCTTTGCCTCTCAGTCGTTTAGGCCAGTTTCATATTCAGGCTCAGAGTCCCAGTAAAAGTCGGCCTTAGGATTCGTGCGCCCTATGCGCTTTGAGCCTCGGGCGAATCCTCTCCGAGTAGTTTGTTGAGCTGTTCGCGGTGATACTTTATCTGCGCGTCCTTGCGACGTGTCACCATGTAATCCTCACCTAACTCCTGATAGACCGTGCCGTCTTTGAGCATGTGGTATACCACCTTTAGCATCTCTGCGGCAATCGCGACCAACGCGCGTTTCTTTCCTCTGCGGGCTGCAAGCCTCTTGTATCTGGCCGAGAAGTAGGTTCCTTTGGTTCGTGTCGCACACCACGCACATTCTGTCATTATCGCTTTTGTGGCTTTGTTGCCGTGGTTGGTGTGTGAGTTTTTTTTTTACCCGCACTCTCGTTGTTCCCCGGAGCAAGTCCTGCCCAGGATGTGAGATGTTCGGCTGTGGGGAATACCTCCATATCCACGCCTATCTCCGCAAGCAGTTCGTTGACAGATGTCACATCAATGCCCGGTATCTCGCATAGCTGTTGTATCTGTGCTTCAAAGGGCTGCATCCTCCGCTCTATTTCCTTATCAAGGTGGTCTATCTCAGCCTCGATATTGGATATGCTTGTGCGTATGGCGCGTATCATGAATTTATGATGCTCGGTGAAGCATCCTTCAACGGCAAGTGCTATTTCCTCTTTTGAGGCTTTCAAGCGCCTGTGAGTACAAAGCGCGGCGAGTTTCTGTGGGTCTGTATCTCCTGCGATGACCGCATCTATTACTCTGGTGCACATCTTTCCGCGTATATTTGAAAAAACGCTCGACAACTTCAGATTTGCATCCTCAAAGATGCGTATCATCCGATTGTGTTCCGCCGATTGCTGCTGGACAAGTTTTCGGCGATAACGTGTCAGGTCGCGTAAATCACGCTGATTCCGACCCGGAACAAAACTCCCTTTCAGGAGTCCGGCTCGGAGAAGTTTGCATATCCATGCCGAGTCCTTTTTGTCGGTCTTGTGCCCCGGAACATACTTGATGTGGCGTGCGTTCACGACCATAATCGTGAAACCGCCCGGCTCAAGAATATTCATCACAGGCTTCCAGTACACGCCCGTGCTTTCCATGGCAACATGGGTCACTCCCAGTGCCAATAGCCATTCTTTCAGTTCTGTCAAAGATCTCGTTGTCGACTGGAACGTGCGAGTCTCGGACTCAATGCCAGTTCCGCTGACGGTTGCCACTATCTCCTTCTTGTGAACATCGAGTCCGCATCCACGTTCCACGACTTCCTCGAAGGATACTTCTTGGGTTTGTTTCTGTTTCGCCATAGGGTATGCTATTAGTTGCTGTGGCAAAGGTAACTAAATTCTGCCGGATAGTATCCATTTTCATTCCCTTTGGCGAAAGCTGTTCATGTCCGTTTCAT
>RIBL01000007.1 GCA_003762875.1 Muribaculaceae bacterium Isolate-110 (HZI)
AACGCCTACCCAATAGCCGCATGTAGCCCCAAGCCACGTGCTAATCTTTCGTTGTGTCTAAAAACATATTATAAACACGAAGTGTTGGAAATCAGCACTTCACAATAAAAATATTTTCGAATGAAAAAGATTACGATTCAAGGTGTAGCCGGGTGTTTTCATGATGCGGCAGCCCATCTATATTTTGAAGGTGAAGATGTCGAGACAATTTCTTGCGAGACATTCCCCTCAATGTTTGAGACGCTTGCCTCAGACGCATCATTGCTGGGTATAGTGGCTGTGGAAAACACCATAGCCGGGCCTCTGCTTCAGAATCATGAATTGCTGCGCCAGAGCAACCTGCGTGTGACAGGTGAACTGAAGCTGCGCATCTCGCATGTGCTCTGTGCCCTCCCCGGACAGAAAATCGAGAATCTTACTGAAGTAAATTCTCACCCTATGGCACTCATGCAGTGTGAGCAATATCTGCGCCGTCATCCCAATCTTAAGATAGTGGAGCGATTTGACACCGCGGGAAGTGCCGAGGAGATAGCCCGCGACAAGCTGACCGGCCATGCCGCCGTGTGCGGACAGTATGCCGCCGAGCTGTATGGTCTGCACATACTCGAGCGCGGCATCGAGACCAACAAGCGCAATTTTACCCGTTTTCTCATACTTGCCGATCCTCTTGTGGCGGCAGAGATCGGTCCGAAAGAGAAGGATGTCGACAAGGCTTCGATCGTGTTTACGCTTCCCCACACCCAGGGCGCGCTATCAAAGATTCTGACCATACTGTCGTTTTACGATGTAAACCTCTCCAAGATTCAGTCGACGCCGATTGTAGGCAGGGAGTGGGAATATCGCTTTTATGTCGACCTTACATTTGACAGCGTGCTTCGCTTCCATCAGGCGATTGATGCCGTAAGGCCTCTCATACGTGACCTGAGTATTCTCGGAGAATATGCAGAGGCTAAAGTGACACATTAAACAAGTGGCTCAAGAATACAGAGTATAAAGTTTTTAGGATATCTCTTCATTATGGATATACAACCCTCACAAAGAGTACAGCAGATCAAGGAATATTATTTCTCGACCAAACTTAAGGAGATTGCAGCCCTCAGAGCGCAGGGCGTCGATATCATATCGCTCGGCATAGGCGGTCCCGACCTGCCGCCTCCGGCTTCGGTAATCGAAACAATGACCGAGGCGATACACAACCCCTCCAATCACGGCTATCAGCCACATGTCGGAGTGCCGGAGTTGCGGGAAGCGTTTGCCCGCTGGTACAAGCGTTGGTATGACGTGGTGCTTGACCCCAAGTCGGAGATACAGCCGCTTATCGGCTCGAAGGAAGGTGTGACCCACATCTCGCTTACATTCATAAATCCCGGTGACAAGGTGCTGATACCCGACCCGGGTTATCCGACCTATTCGTCCATAAGCCGCATGGCCGGAGCCGAGGTGCTGACGTATGACCTGACTGAAGAGAACGGATGGCAGCCCGATTTTGATGCCATTGAGCGTCTTGACCTGAATGGTGTGAAACTCATGTGGCTCAACTATCCGCATATGCCCACCGGTGCACGGGCCCGACGTGAGACGTTTGAGCGGGCCATAGACTTCGGCCGCCGTCACGGCATAGTCATCGTGCATGACAATCCTTACTCGTTCATACTCAACAGCGAGCCTATGAGTATTATGTCGGTGCCAGGTGCGAAGGATATAGCCATAGAGCTTAACTCGCTGAGCAAAAGCCATAATATGCCCGGATGGCGTGTCGGGGTGGCGGTGAGCAATCCCACGTTTCTGTCATGGGTGCTCCGTATCAAGAGCAATATCGACTCGGGTCAGTTCAAGCCGCTGATGCTTGCCGCAGCCCGGGCTCTCGACGAGGGTCCCGAGTGGCATGACCGTCTCAACGAGGCCTATGCTTCGCGCAGAGCCATAGCCGAGGAGATTATGGCCGAGCTGGGCTGTACATTCGACCCAACGCAGTCGGGTCTGTTCTTGTGGGGCCGCATCACTGATCCGGATGTGACGTCGGAGCAACTGGCCGACCGCATACTCAAGGATGCCCGAGTGTTTATCACTCCGGGATTCATATTCGGCCGCAACGGCAACCGTTACATACGCATCTCGCTCTGCGCGCCTGAGGATAAGCTCTCGGAGGCGTTGACGCGAATCAAAAACAGTTAATCGAAAAAAACAATAACACTTACTATAAGATGGAAAATATAGAACCTCTCGCGATAGACGGCGTGGAACTCGGCCGTCCTCTCATAATCTCAGGCCCGTGCAGTGCCGAAACCGAAGAGCAGGTGCTCGCGACAGCGCGTGGGCTTGCACGTGCAGGCATCAAGATATTCCGTGCAGGCATCTGGAAACCCCGCACCAAGCCCGGAGGCTTTGAGGGAGTGGGTGTGCCCGGCCTTGCCTGGCTCACCAAGGTCAAAAAGGAGACTGGCATGAAGGTGTCGACCGAAGTCGCCAACCGCGGACATGTCGAGGCGGCTCTCGAGTATGGCGTGGACCTCCTTTGGGTGGGGGCAAGAACGTCGGCCAATCCTTTTGCCATGCAGGAGATAGCTGATGTGCTGCGTGAGAGCGGCCAGGATATCCCTGTTCTTGTGAAGAATCCCGTCAATCCCGACCTGGAGCTGTGGGTGGGTGCTCTCGAGCGTCTTTACAATGCCGGCATACATCGTCTCGGAGTGATACACCGAGGATTTTCGACCTATGGCCCTCAGATATACCGCAATCATCCCCAGTGGCGCATACCTCTGGAGCTCCGCCGCCGTTTTCCCTCGCTGCCTATCATTTGCGATCCGAGTCACATCGGAGGCAAGCGCGAGCTTATCGCTTCGCTTTCGCAGCAGGCTCTCGACATGGGTTTTGACGGCCTGATTATCGAAAGCCACTGTGACCCCGACTGTGCATGGAGCGACAGCAAGCAGCAGGTTACGCCAGAGGTGCTCGGGGTGATACTTGACAACCTCGTGTTTCGTGACGCTCCCGTTCCTACCGAAAATCTTGTGCATCTGCGTCGTCAGATCGACCAGCTTGACAATGAGCTTATCGAGATTCTCGGCAAGCGCATGAATATCTCGCGCGAGATTGGCGCATATAAGAAGGAGCACAACATGCCTGTGGTCCAGGCCGGACGTTATGACGACATCATGACTACCCGTGTGCTTGCGGCCAAGGCTATGGGCATGAGCGAGGATTTCATGCGGGCCGTGCTTTCGTCAATACATGAGGAGTCGGTGCGCATACAGGTGGAACTCAATAAATAAGACATGAAGATACTGATACTTGGAGCCGGCAAGATGGGGTCGTTTTTCTGCGACCTGCTTTCGTTTGACCACGAGGTGGCTGTCTATGACCTCAGGCCGGAAAAGTTGCGCTTCACGTTTAACGCCCAGCGTTTCTCGAGTCTTGACGAGATTGACGGATTCGAGCCTCAGCTTGTCATAAACGCTTCGACGGTCAAATATACGCTCGATGCGTTCCGACAGGTGTTGCCTCATCTGCCCAAGGCGTGTATCATAAGCGATATAGCATCGGTCAAGACGGGGTTGCCCGAGTTTTATGCCTCGTGCGGACATCCGTATGTGAGCACCCATCCCATGTTTGGCCCGACCTTTGCGTCGCTGAGCAATCTGAGCAACGAGAACGCCATCATCATCTCGGAGGGCGACCATCTGGGCAAGGTGTTTTTCCGCGACCTGTATTCGCGTCTGCGGCTCAATATCGTGGAGTATACCTTTGAGGAGCATGACGAGACCATAGCCTATTCGCTCTCCATTCCGTTTGCCGCCACGCTGGCGTTTGCTTCGGTCATGAAGCATCAGGAGGCTCCGGGCACTACGTTCAAGCGTCACATGCAGATAGCCGAGGGGCTTATGAGCGAGGATGAGTATCTTGTGAGCGAGATACTTTTCAATCCTCACACTCCCTCGCAGCTTGAGGGCATCGTGGGCAAGCTCAGCGAGCTGCTTGAGATTGTGAAACGCCGTGATTCGGGAGCCATGTCGGATTATCTTGCACAGGCGCGTGATCATATTAAATGATGTGGCTGTGGGGCTGATATATGAAATAGAAAGTCTTGCTGAACTTCGCGCTTATCTGTTGTCGGCAGAGGATTCCGAAGCCTTGAGAGAAGAACTCTTTGACGAGTTTCTCAAGTATGCCGACTACAAAAATGTTTCTGATTGGAACAAGGCTGTACGTCTGTGTGAGGCATTGGCTATAATCGGGTGGGGCGGCCACGAGCCGCTCGAGGCTGTGAGAGGAACATACTTCAACGGTAATCCCGAGACATTTTTCTTAAATCGTTATTCAGAGACGCGTTTTGTCGATGCAATATGGTCAAAACGTGTCTCCGGATACACGATGGAGGCCGGACACACGAATTTTTTTGCATCGTCCGACGACCAATTGCATCGTCCGACTGTGTTGCAAAGTTACCCTGTGACAGAGTATGTAATGGAGGGGTGCCTGGCATCTCAGCGCAATTGGATTGCCAAAAATCCTATCAGAATAATCCGTGGTCTTGACAATTGCTATCCGTCATCCCGGCCGGTAATTGACAGTGTCGAAAATGTGTTGCAGAAGGCTCTTGACCAGCATATGCGTCCCGAGTTGTACGGCGAAGAGATAAACCGTATAGTAATCACATGCTCCTATAGCTTTTATGACAATGCCCATTGCAAGACCAACTATGTAATCGCTGACGAAAGTCTGCGGCTGAGACCAAAGGACTTTTATCCAAAGCTTCTGACGATGTATTCGTCTGAAGAGATAGAGCGTGAAGGCTATTATTTGCGCAACCGTTTCAGTATAGGCCCTTTCAGACGTGACACCGGCAATATTTATGTCACTATCGTGCTTGAGCGAGAGTTTAGCATGATGGACTATCAGGAGCAGCGAGAGATGTTGGCTACGTATTTTCGCACTGTGCTTGAACGTATTGCTGCCAGACAAAAGGGCAAACTTGCCTATGATTTTGCTCTGATGATGTCAGATTTCAATCGGCTGCTTGATAAGTGGCTTGAATGAAAATTAGGCCGCAATATAATAAAGCCATGAGTGGAATCGTTACAAAAAGTATGAGGCTACGTCTTATAGATATAATAGCTGTTGTACTGGGTGTGTTATTTCCTGAGGCGATTTCCGCGCAGAGTGGGGGTGACACGTTCTACTCATTCCTTAATATACCGTCATCTACCCTTGCCTACGGTCTGGGCGGAATGAACATATCGAATATCGACGATGACATAAATGCGTCGGACCGCAATCCCGGTCTGCTCGGCCCCGAGGTCGACATGCAGATCGGGATTAACTATATGCGCTATGTGGGTGAAAGTAATTTTGCCGGGGTGAAGTTTGGCCGCAGGGCCGGCGATCACGGCGCGTGGGCGGCCGGAGTGCAGTATTTCGGCTACGGGTCAGTCAAGGGTGCCGATGTCAACGGTGTGCTGACGGGTGATTTTTCGCCCAAGGACATGGTGTTTTCGGCCACTTATGCCCATGATATCACTGACACATGGCGTGGAGGTGCGAGTGTGAAATATATTTACTCCACATATGATGCCTATACGGCCATGGCGGTTGCCACTGACCTGGGTGTCAATTATTATGATGCCGAGAGTGACTTGTCGTTCTCGGCCATGCTTGCCAATCTCGGCGGTCAGATCAAGCGGTTTGACCGTCGTTATGAGCGTGTGCCCGTCGACCTGCGTGTGGGCATGAGCAAGGGGCTGAGCGGAGTGCCTCTTGTGCTGTCGGTGACCGCTCATGATCTCACCAGGTGGCATCTGCCGTTTTATGACAACGGTGACGGCACCGAGGGTGACACTCCGCAGCTCAAGGATAAGTTTATGAGCAATCTTTTCAGGCATCTCGTGTTTGGGGCTGATTTCCGTCCGTCCGACAGCTTTCATATCGGCCTTGGCTACAATTACCGCACACGCACGGATATGTCGACCTACAAGCGCAGTTTTCTGTCGGGGTTTTCGGCATGTCTGGGGCTGAATGTGAGCAGTTTCGGGCTGGGGCTTGCCTTGTCGCAGCCTCACACGGGGGCTACAACCATTATGCTAAACATATCAACACGTCTATATGAGTTCTGATTCAAAGATTATCATAGCCATCGACGGGTATTCCTCGTCGGGCAAAAGCACTATGGCCCGTCAGCTTGCTTCGGCCATAGGTTACCGTTATATCGATTCGGGTGCCATGTACAGGGCGGTGACCCTCTGGGCCATGCGTCACGGGTATGTGTCGCCGGGTGTCGAGCCGGAGGTCGGGCCTATCGTGGCCGCTCTTGCTGACATCAGGATTGACTTTCTGGTCGACGGACCGCGCCAGCTCACGACTCTTGACGGCGAGGTGGTCGAGAATGAGATACGCTCGCTCGAGGTGAGCAACTGTGTGTCGCCCATAGCGGCTATTCCCGAGGTGCGTCGCGCGCTGGTGAGGATGCAGCAGGCGATGGGCCAGAGCAAGGGCATAGTCATGGATGGCCGCGACATCGGCACGGTGGTGTTTCCGCAGGCTGAGATGAAGGTGTTTTGCGACGCGTCGGCCGAACGCAGGGCCGAACGCCGCTATAAGGAGTTGCTCGGGAAAGGGGCCGAGGTCACTTATGAGGAGGTGCTCGAGAATGTGCGCACCCGCGACCACATAGACGAGACTCGCTCGGAGGGCCCGCTGAGGTGTGCCGCCGACGCGGTGCGTCTTGACAATTCGGCCATGACCATCGAGGAGCAGAACGCGTGGCTGCTTGACCTTTACCGTGAGCGTACAGCCCAATCAGACCGTTGAGCATGAAGAGTAATCCGGTGGTTGAGATTGATGCCAGTTCGGGCTTCTGTCACGGAGTGGTCGGTGCCATACGCAAGGCCGAGGAGGAGCTGGAGCGCACGGACGCCCCTCTCTATTGTCTTGGCGACATAGTGCACAACAATGATGAGGTGGAGCGGCTCGAGCGCAAGGGGCTTTCCACCATCACCCATGATGACCTGCCTCGGCTTGCCGGGGCGAGGGTGTTGCTGCGTGCCCACGGCGAGCCGCCGTCGACCTATGGCCTGGCCCGGAGGCTGGGCATAGAGATTGTCGACGCGACGTGTCCGGTGGTGCTGAGGCTGCAGCGTCGCATAAAGGAGACTTATGACAATGATGCGTCGCGTCCGCAGATAGTGATTTACGGCAAGGCGGGACATGCCGAGGTCAACGGCCTGGTGGGTCAGACCAACGGCGAGGCCATTGTGGTGGAGAATGTGTCGCAGCTCGACGACCGCATCGACTTCGGGCGTGACATCGCTCTCTATTCGCAGACCACGATGTCGCTGAGCGGATTTGCCGAGATGACGCGCGAGATAGAGCGTCGCAAGGCCGATGGCGTGGAGTTCAGATATTTCGACACCATATGCCGTCAGGTGGCCAACAGGGTGAATCACCTGCGCGACTTTGCGGCGGCCCATGGTGTGGTGCTGTTTGTGGCGGGAGTCAAGAGTAGCAACGGCAAGGTGCTTTTCAAGGAGTGTCTTGACGTGAATCCGCGCACGTATCTTGTGTCGGGGTCGGCCGATTTTGACCCCGCGTGGATCGACGGGGCCTCGTCGGTAGGCATCTGCGGGGCCACTTCCACTCCGCGCTGGCTCATGGAGCAGGTGCGCGACACTGTGATGAACCATCTGAGCGACAGGTCATGAGAGGGCGTGGCACTAAAGGATTGCTGACGGCGGCGGCTGTGGCTGCCGTGATGCTGGCCGCCATGGCGGTGTCGTGTGGAGGCTCGGACGGTGTGAGCCGTCATGTGCGTGACCGCAAGGCTTATGCTCTGGGGCAGGAACATGGCGAGCGGGCGGTGGGTCTGCGTGACAATGAGGCCGCTCTGCAGGATGCTCTGCTGGATGTGCGTGCGCGCATCACCAATATTCACGACAGGCTCGGGGCGCAGGCTTCGGCCGATTATGAACGTGGTTTTACGGATTACATTAAGGCCAATGACGACTCATTGGCCCGGGTTCTGTTCTGAAACGTATCAGTATGAAGTTATATAGCACAAACCGACAATCGCCGACCGTGGGGCTGAGAGAGGCCGTGATGACGGGACTGGCACCCGACGGTGGACTGTATATGCCCGAGCGTATACCTGTGATACCGGCGGCTTTCTTCAACAATATATCCGGGATGAGCGTGCGCGACATAGCGTTTGTCGTGGCCGACCTCATGCTGGGCGACGAGATAGACTCTGCCGAGATAAGGCAGATAGTGAACGATACATTTACCTTCGACATCCCTCTGGTCAAGGTCGAGGACAACATCTATTCGCTCGAGCTGTTTCACGGCCCGACGTATGCTTTCAAGGATGTGGGGGCGCGATTTCTGGCCCGCATCATCGGGCATTACTCCTCGCGCCCGGGCTCGGGCAAGGTCAAGGTGCTCGTGGCCACATCGGGCGACTCGGGCGGGGCGGTGGCCGCCGGCTTCAAGGATGTGCCGGGGGTGGAGGTCTACATTCTCTATCCCTCGGGACGGTTGTCGCGCATGCAGCGCGAGCAGCTCGACGTGGCCGCAGGGGCGGTGCATCCCATCGAGGTGCTGGGCACGTTTGACGACTGCCAGCGGCTTGTGAAGGAGGCGTTTGGCGACGGGGAGCTGCGCAGGGAGTTTGAGCTCACGTCGGCCAACTCCATCAACATCTGCCGCCTGTTGCCCCAGATGTTTTACTTCTTTCACGCTTATGGAGTGCTTGCCGGGCGTGAGGAGGGCGACATGCACGGGCGTGTGGTGATGTCGATACCATCGGGCAATCTCGGCAATCTGACGGCCGGACTGCTTGCGTGGCGCATGGGGCTTCCGGTCAAGCGTTTTGTCGTGGCCAACAATGTCAACGATGTGACGGTCGACTATCTGCTCACGGGCAAATTCATCCCGCGGCGGGCTGTCAGGACGGTGGCTTGCGCGATGGATGTGGGCAATCCGTCAAACATCTCGCGCATCCTCGACATGTTTGCGGGCGACTACGGGCCCATCTCGCGTCTGGTCAAGGGGCATTCCTACAGTGATGACGACATACTTGCCTCGATGTCGCGCACCTATTCGGCCGACTCGTATCTTCTCGACCCTCACGGGGCGTCGGCCCTTGCGGCCCTGCGCGATGACATAAAGGAGGGGGAGACGGGCATATTTCTTGCCACGGCCCATCCCGCCAAGTTTGCCCGCACCGTCTGTGACGCCACGGGCGTGGAGCTCAAGAGCCCTATGCGGGCCGCGGGCACGCACCGCGGGGCGCAGCATCCGCGCATATCGGTGTCATACGAGGCTCTTAAAAAGATATTGACCCACACAACCAACGGCTGACCTCAGACGTTGTAACCGTAGAGAGAAAGAATAACACAGATTTAATCATCCATTCTAAACATATACTTATTATGGCAGCCAACAAACGACTCCTGAAGAAAGAGATTCATCGCATATGCGGAGCACTTGCGGGTGAATGTGTATTAGCCAAAATCGCCATTCCCGGCATCGACCGCGAGAAGCTCAACGAGATTATCTATCAGCTTGCCGACCTCCAGGCGTCGGCTCTGCGGCTGGTGAGCGTGGAGTTCCCGCGCACGCCCCGGTCGTTTGACAACAGGAAAGAGTATGCCGACGCGCGCCGCGCCTATTTCAAGGCCTCGTTTGCCAAGCTGCGCGAGCATTTCAACGCACGCGTGCAGGAGATACTCAAGGAGATGAACGCTACAGTGCCCGACGCCTCGACCCCCGAGCAGCGCAAGGCTCAGATGAAGCATATACTCGAGCTCGGATTTGCCGAGGAGAGCAAGTAAGAACCCCACTCGTATAGAAAATAGACTTCCCAAAGCATAACTATGGGATTTTGTAAAAGCATATTACGACTCTTCGGATGGCGGGTGCTCTGCACAGTGCCCGACTATCCGAAGAGCATTATCTGTGTGGCCCCTCACACGTCCAACTGGGACTTTGTGCTGGGTAAATTTGCCTGGTGGTCGCTCGGACGCAAGGCGGGCTTTCTGATGAAGGAAGCATGGTTTTTCTTCCCCATGAAATATCTGTTCAGAGCCATGGGGGGCATCCCTGTGTCGCGCCGACGCGGGGCGTCGCTCAGCGAGGCCATCATACACAAGTTTGACACCTCCGAGAGCCTCTGCATAGCCATCACGCCCGAGGGCACCCGCGCACGCGTCAGCCAATGGCGCACGGGCTTCCTGCACATCGCCTATGAGGCCCGCGTGCCCATAGTGCTCGGAGCTATCGATGCCGCCAACAAGCTGGTGCATCTCGAAAAGACCTTTACCCCCACGGGCGATATCGAGGCCGACATGCGTGCCATCAAGAGTTATTACCGACAGTTTCAAGGCATCATACCCGAAAACTTTTCAGCCGAATGAAAATCTGCACCATCCCCCTCGACATAGCGTATGCCTCGGTCGAGGACAATCTGCTCACGGCCGCCAAGGCTCTCAACGACGTGGAGCGCGACACCGATGTAGTGGTGCTGCCCGAGCTCTTCACCACCTCGTTTGTGCCCGATCAGAAGACCGTCTCGCAGCTTGCCGAGCCCAACGACGGACGCACCGTCGCGGCTCTCCGACGCTGGGCCGAGTTTTTCGGCTTTGCCATAGCGGGCAGTTTTCTGGCCACCGACGGAGGAGGCCGTTATTTCAACCGCGGCTTCTTCATGGAGCCGGGGGGCGACGTGACGTTTTATGACAAACGCCACCTCTTCCCGCTGTCGACCGAGGACAAGGTCTACACCCCCGGACGCGAGATGCCGGCACGCATACGTTATCGCGGCTGTGAGTTCATGCTGGTGTTGTGTTTCGACCTCCGTTTCCCCGTGTGGACGCGCAACAGGCCCGAGTCGATGTATGATGTGCTGATTGTGCCGGCCAACTGGCCCCACTCTCGGGCCGAGCAGCTCAAGACATTGCTTGCCGCACGCGCTATCGAAAATCAGGCCTATGTCATCGTGGCCAACTGCTCGGGCTCTGACAAGTATGGCGAATACAAGCTGTCAGACTCAGGCATGTATGACAATCTCGGCGTCAATATCCAGGAAACGCGCCGCAACGGCTATCATTACGCCTTGCTCGACCTCCGCGCGCTTGCCCAGGGCCGTGCCCGCTTTCCCGCCTATGCCGCGTCGGACAAGTGGAGCATCGAACTCCCCTGAACCCCCAACCGCACAAGTTGGGGGGATACAAAAGGACATAAGTCTGCGGGGGGAGATACAAAAGGACATAAGTTTCATAAGAAACAAAAGTTTTTTTAATTATCCATATGGCTGTCGGTTATATAGATAAATGACTTTTGTTTCTTATGAAACTTATGTCCTTTTGTATCCCCCTGTGCGGGGGCTCAGTCTCACAAAAGTGACACTACTGTGAGACTGTCTCATTACAGTGTCAAAATCGTGAGACTGAGACTGCTTGTCTCACTCTTCAGTCGTCCTGTTTTTTCAGTAGTCTGAAAGCTGTGGCGCGGCTCACCCCGAGAGCCGTGGCTATCTGTTCGGCACTCTTGCCCGCGGTCTTAAGCTCGTCGGCTGCTTTGCGGAGGTCGTCGCGCGAACGTCGGTTGCTCTGACGCTCGGCCAGATGGGAGTCCTCGCTGTCGGTGCCTATGGATGAGAAGCCCACAAAGTTTTCGTAAATCTTGCCTATGGTGCATGAGAGCACATTGTCGCGGTCATAGACCTGCTCGCAGTTGCGCTGCTTGATCTGCTTGATATAGCGCAGGTCCTTACCGCGGTTGCTCTCGCCGATGGCAAAGGCCGAGTCGGCAAAGTTGATAAGCATCTTGGAGCCTTGGAGGTCATTGCGGGTGAGAGGGTTGCAGAGAGCGCGTTTAGGCGTATGGGCCAGCAGTAGTATACTCAGGTCGTGACGCTTCTTGAGAGCTACGAGCTTCTTCATGAGCGGCATGGCGTCGGCGGCCGACTCGGTGCCCGAGGCCATGAAGGTGATATTGTCGATGATGAGTACTCGGGCCATCGCCTCCTCGATGCGCATCTCGAGGTCGGAGATAACCTGGTCGGCAAACGCCTGGGTGGCGTAATCGTCGGTAAAATCGTCGGACGACATGTCGTAACACAGCTCTACGCGGTTGAACTGCTGGCTGAAATCGTAATATACCTTGCGCCCCGGCTCGTCGGGATGCGGACACGAATAGCGTCGGCCAAACTGCACGAGACTCAGCTCAAAGTCGGCATAGACCACGGGCTGCGACAGTGTCTCGGGTCTGAGTTCGGGCAGAGTCGTAGTGCAGTGCATGCCGTTGGCCACCATGTCGGCTATCTGCACGGCGAGTATCGACTTGCCCACATTGGTGTCGGCAAACAGTATGCATATCTCTCCCTCATACCATAGCGGACCACACAACTGCTTCTGGTCAATGGTCACTGCTGCGTGTCGGGCCCAGTCAGACCCCGACAGCATGCGAGTGATGGCAGGTCGGCGTGACGCAGGTGCAGGTCGGGGCTTTACAGCCGCCTGCTTCTCTTTCTTAGGAGGATTACAGGCGGCCGTCTGAGCCGCATTGGCCGCGGCAGTAGCGGCCTCGGCCCTAATGTCAGACAATATCTTGCTCAAGGAAGATATGTGAAGAGGTTTCCCGCTTTTTTTAGCGAGGGCGACGTGACGTTTGTTTCGTACATCAGACATAATATTTAGGGTGAGGGGGATGTTAAGGCCTCACGCTGCAAAGTTACGTCACGCCAAGGGCCCTAAAGGTGCGATAATGTCGCATGGCGTCGATAATAAGGGAGCAACTGAGGTTTTTTGTCCTCGTGTGCAGTCTCAGTCTCACAAAGTTGACACTCTTGTGAGACAGTCTCATGTCAGTGTCAAAACAGTGAGACTGAGACTCGGGGGTGAAAACATGGGGGGATAACGGGATTTTCGTTATTTACATTCCTTGTCGCCTGTTCCCTATTTTCCTATTTTACATTTATTTGTTTTGGAGATTTCTCGGATAATGCGTATCTTTGCACTGCATTTGATGCACGTCTGCCTTGGTAGTTCAATGGATAGAATGGGAAATTCCTAATTTTCAGATAGGGGTTCGATTCCCCTCCGAGGTACGAAACACATTATTTGTTCGTTCATTTTTTGTTTGTTAGGCCGTCGGTCACAGTGGTTGTGGCTGACGGTTTGTCGTCTCTATATCTCTATAGGCTCGTCGGGCTCGAAGTCGCGTATGGCGCGGGTGCCTGTGACGGAGTCCCATAGCATTGGGCTTAGCCCGGTGCCGGGACGTTTGGCCGCGAGATTGCTGTCGGAGAGGGTCTCGCCCTTGGAGATGTGGCGCGCGGCCACGATGCTCTTGCGCGCCACGGCTATGTTGGGCCGCTCGGCCTCGGTGACGGTCTTGTCGGGGTGTCCGAGGGCCAGCTCCGTCTCGCGTATGGCCGAGACCATGGCTGCGAGCTCGTCGGGCGTGAGCGACGCCTTGTGGTCGGGCCCCGGCATGGAGCGGTCGAGCGTGAAATGCTTCTCTATAATCATGGCTCCGCGGGCTGCTGCGGCTATGGTCACGGTGATGCCGCGCGTGTGGTCGCTGTAGCCTGTGCCGCCACATCCGAGCGTGGCGAGCGTGTCCATGGCGCGGAGATTGACGGCCTCGGGCGGGGTGGGGTATTGGGTGGTGCAGTGCAGCAGGTAGATGTCGGAGCGTGTGATGAGTCCTCCCTCGCATAGAGCGGTCACGGCACTCTCCACCTCGGGGAGTGTCGACATGCCTGTCGAGAGGATGACGCGTCCCCCCTTGGATGCTATGTGGCGCAGATAGGGCAGATTGGTGATTTCGCCCGAGGGTATCTTCCAGTAGTCCATGCCGAGGGCCGCGAGCTGGTCGATGGATTCGTGGTCAAACGGGGTGCTCATGAAGCCCACCCCCTGACGGCGACACTCTTCGGCCAGCCGCGCAAAGTCGGCCGCGGTCAGTTCGAGCCCCTTGAGCATAGCCAGTTGAGAGTTGTCGTCGCCCTCGCGGTCACCGCAGTTTTCCTGCTGATAGCGGGCCTTGGGGGCTGAGGCCGACACGAGATTTTCGGCCTTGAAGGTCTGAAACTTCACATAGTCGACTCCGGCACGGGCCGCGCGGCCCACCATCTCGAGGGCCGTGTCGAGCGAGCCGTTGTGGTTGACGCCCGCTTCGGCTATTATTATGGTGTGGGGAGGTGTTGTCATGTGGTGCGTTTATCGTTTTTGATGAAGAGGCCGTGCCGGCACTCCGGCATAAGTGCCCGCGGCGGGGATGTCGGCTGTCACTACGGCACCGGCACCCACGGTGACGTCGGTTCCGATGCTCACGCAGGGCTTTATGATGACTCCCGCGCCTATATATGTGTCATCGCCTATGGTGACGCCTCCGCATATGACGGCTCCGGGGCCTATGAACACGTTGTCGCCCAGCGTGCATCCGTGCTCCACGATGGCCCCGGTGTTGATTACACAGTGTGCTCCGGCGGTGGTGGCGGCGTTGACCGTCGCGCGGTGAAACACTGCCGTACCTCCTCCCAGCCGTGCCGAGGGTGACACTATGGCCGAGGGGGCCACCGTCACGGGCGAGCCGTAGCGGCTGTAGCGGTCTATGACTCTGCGCCGTGTCCGGAGCGAGCAGCCGGCTCCGCTGACGAGGGTCACGATGATGTCGGTCGAGTCGGGGGCGCAGGCCGCCATAAAGGCCGCGTCGTCGCCAAGCCACCCGAGGGGCATGGACTGGACGGGGGCCAAATCAACGTATCCCGCCACCTTTGCAGATGACGGGAGTATGTCGAGCAGCGAAAGGGCGTGTCCCCCTCCGCCTATGAGCGTTATGGGGCGGGCCATCAGAAGAGATAGGCCACCGATACGGTCCAGTAGCGGTTTTTGCCCTCGATGCCGGCCTCGCTGGTGGAGCTGCTTACGGTGTTGACGGCTTTGGTCAGACCGAGACCGTAGCGGGCGTTGACGTCGAGGCGGCTCAGGAGCTGTACGCCTATGCCGAAGTTGAGAGCCCAGTCGACCGACTTGTTGCGGAAGTTTTCATAAGTCTTGCCGCTTGTGAGCACCGACACGCTCGGGCCTACGCCGATGTAGGGCACGAGCACCTTGCTCACCACGGGGAGCGAGAAGTTGTAGCGGAGATTGAGGGGTATCTCGATATAGTCGCGGTTGTCCTTGCTGAGATTGTTCTGATACATGTATTCCGAGTTGCGGCGCACATACATGAGCGAGAGGTCTGCTCCGATGCCTATCACGGGCACCTTGAACTCGGTCATCAGACCTGCGGTCCATCCCGTCTGGTTGCTGCTGTCAAAGAGGTCGTTGTTGAAGTGGAGGGCGTTGACCGTGAGCCCGACCTTGGGGCCGAACTTGAAGAGGCCGCCTGCCTGTGCCGCCGATGCGCCCAGCATTATGGCGAGCATGGCGATTGCGATTCTGATGTGTTTCATACGTCTTTTAAATAGTGTTGATTACGTGTTGTGGCTGCAAAAGTAGCAATTATTTCCTTGATAAAAAATGAATTGTCAATGAATTTTACGCCTGTTGAGCTCCTGCTGATACTTGCGGGCGTTGGCCTGGTGGGTGGCATAGTCGGAGGCAAAGTTATGATAGCCCGAAAAATCCTCCTTGGCACACATATATATATAATTATGATGCGGAGCGTTGAGCACATCGTCCATGGCCGCGCCTGTCGGCACTCTGATGGGGCCCGGAGGCAGACCGTCGACCTGATAGGTGTTGTAGGGCGAGCGGCATTTGAGATGCTCGCCCCTGATGCGGCGCAGAGTGAAGTCGCCCACGGCATACTTGACCGTCGGGTCGGCCTGCAGACGCATACCTTTGTGCAGACGGTTGAGATACAGACGCGCCACCATGGGCCGCTCGTCGCGCTTGGCCGTCTCCTCCTCGATGATTGACGCCACCGTGGCCACCTCGGTCTTGCTCAGCCCGAGGGCACGGGCCTTGGCCTTGCGCTCGTCGGTCCAGAAAGCGTCGCGATAGTCGAGCAGGCGTTTCACGACATTGGCCGGCGATGCACTCCAGTAAAACTCGTAGGTGTCGGGCAGAAAAGCTGCCGGAAAGGTGGCCCGGGTGAAGCCGCGGTCGGGCAGCACCTCGAGACACGCGTTCATAAACTCCTCGGGCGTGCACTGCAACTGCGAGGCGATGCGCTCGGCCAGCATGGGCATGGTGCGTGTGCCGTTAAAGGTCACCTTCACCGGAGTCTGACGCCCTGTGGCCATGCGGCGGGCTATGCCGAGGGCCGTCTGCCCGCGGTCTATGCGATAGGCCCCTTCGGTGCGGGCGGGATTGTTGCCCATGAGCTTCCACATCACATATACGCGCGTGCCCATCGGAGACCCCAGCCGCGTCTTGAGGCTGTCCTTGACCTGCGAGGGGGTGGCACCATGGGGCACGTAGACCCATTCGCCGGCCTCCGACCCTCCAGCATAGGGGATGAAGGCAAAGGCCAGCACCGAGCCTATGGCCACAATCACGGCTATGACGGCTATCATGACCCCCATCGAGTGGCGGCGCAGCCATGTGTCATTGCCCTTGGATTTTTTCTTCTTGCGGGGAGAGGGCTTGCGTGTGGTAGATGTCGCGGTCATATATATAATTAAGGTGTCAGCGTAATTTATGGAGCGAGTCGATGAGAGTCTGCAGGCGGTCGCGCACCACTCCGAGACGTCTGAGAGCCTCGGCCTTGCGGGTGATGCCGTCGCGGTTGATGCGCAGCTCCTCGCGTGCGGCCTCGATTTTCAGACCCTTGTCGTGGAGCAGATACTTGATCATATTGACCGTGTCGATGTCGGCCGGCGTGTAGAAACGCGTGCCACGGTCGTTGCGCTTGGGCGAGAGGATGGAAAACTGTGTCTCCCAGAAGCGCAGGGTCGATGCCACGACTCCGGTCATGTCCACGACTTCGCTTATCTTGTAATAACGTTTGCTTGTCGATTCTTTCATAGCTGTGCAAAGGTAATAAGAAACTGGCAAATATCCATCCCGACGCTCAATCTTGTTAAAAAATGTCGGTCGGATTTACGAAAATTTAAATATTTTCACAAAAAATCCGCGTATCGCAAAAAAAACCATAAAAAAAGTTTGGTATGTAAGTTTTTTGTCTTACCTTTGCACTGTTTTTGAAGCTTAAATATTGTTCAATAATTTAACGAGAAAAGAAAAAATGAAAAAGTTAGTTTTAGTTGCCGCTGTTGCTTTCAGCGCATCTTTGTTCTCCTGCGGTTCTTCTGACAAGGCTGCTCAGGAAACTACCGAGCCCGTTGTAGAAGAGACCGTTGTTGAGGAAGTTGCTACTGTTGACAGCGTAGTCGCTGACAGCACTGTTGCTCCCGTTGACAGCGTAGCTGCCGCTGAATAATTTTTGCGGTAACACCTAACAAGGAAGGTCCGGCACGATTAATACCCCGGACACTTCAACGGTATTAAGCTGATTGCCCGTAGCTATTACGTGCGACCAGCTTTCCTTATTTTCAAGCCCTTCCTGTCATCAAAGATATGCAACACACATCGCGCCATGCGGGGCTCGACGACCGGCAGGTCATGCAAAGCCGCCTGGAGCATGGCTCCAACATACTCACCCCGCCTCGTAAGGCATCGGCCTGGAGCAAGTTTCTGGCCAAATTTTCCGACCCTCTCATCATCATCCTGCTCATAGCGGGAGCCATGTCGGTGGGCATCTCGTTTTACGAATACTTCGCCCTCGGGTCCGGCCCCGGAGTGTTCTTCGAGCCGACAGGCATATTCATAGCCATAATGCTCGCCACCGGCCTCGCATTTTACTTTGAGGAAAAAGCCGACAAAGAGTTTGCCCTGCTCAACCGGGTCAACGACGACACCCCCGTCCAGGTGATACGCGGCAGCCTGAGCATCGAGATAGCACGCAAGGACGTAGTGGTGGGCGACATAGTGCTGCTCAACACGGGCGAGGAAGTCCCGGCCGACGGACAGTTGCTCGAAGCCGTGTCGCTCAGTGTGGACGAGTCATCGCTCACAGGCGAGCCCATAGCCCGCAAGACGGTGGTGTCGAGTGACTTTGACCCCGAAGCCACATTTCCCTCCGACCAAGTGCTGCGCGGCACCAAAGTCATGGAAGGCCACGGAGTCATGACCGTCACAGCAGTAGGCGACCACACCGAGAACGGCAAAGTATTTGTCGCATCGCAGATTGACGACAGCGTGCGCACGCCGCTCAACGAGCAGCTCGACGGGCTCGGCTCGCTCGTCACCAAAGCCAGTTATGCCGTGGCCGCGCTCATCGTCGCAGGCCGTCTGCTCGTCTATTTCACAGCGTCGGGCATGCAGTTTGAATGGGTCTCATTTGTAGCCTATCTGCTCCAGACACTGATGATAGCCGTCACCCTCATAGTGGTCGCAGTGCCCGAAGGGCTCCCGATGGCCGTGACGCTCTCGCTTGCCTATTCGATGAGACGCATGTTCAAGGCCGGTAACCTCGTGCGCCGCATGCACGCGTGCGAGACCATGGGAGCCACTACGGTGATATGCACCGACAAGACCGGCACCCTCACCCAAAACCGCATGCAGGTGGCCGAAGCCTGTTTCCCCTCATTGCCCGACGGGCAGCTTGACGACTCCGGGCCCGCCCATACAATAGCCGAAGGGATAGCCGTCAACAGCACAGCGCAGCTCGACATGACCGACCCCTCTCACCCCGTGGCTCTCGGCAACCCCACCGAGGGCGCACTGCTCCTGTGGCTCCACTCGGCCCGTATAGACTATCTCGCCCTGCGCGATGGAGTGAGAGTGGTGGAGGAATTACCCTTTACAACCGAACGCAAATACATGGCCACGCTCGTGCGAGACCATCGCGGCCGTCATATAATATATGTAAAGGGCGCGCCCGAGATTGTGGCGGCCATGTGTGGCATATTCCCGCAAGGCATGGATGAGGCGGCGGTCGACTCACGTCTGCTCGGCTATCAGCGTCAGGGCATGCGCACACTCGGTTTTGCCTGCGTGGAGCTGCCCGACGGCCATGTCTCGGGGCTCGACAGTCTTGCCGCGCTCCGACCGCATGTGAGACTGCTCGGCATAGTGGCCATAGCCGACCCTGTGCGTCCGGATGTGCCCGACGCCGTGCGCCTTGTACGCCATGCGGGCATAGACGTGAAAATAGTCACAGGCGACACTCCTGCCACAGCCCGCGAGATAGGGCGCGGCATAGGCCTGTGGATTGATGCCGACACAGACCGTAGCATTATCACGGGCAGCGAGTTTGCCGCATTGTCCGACGCCGAGCTGCGCAGCCGTGTGGGCGACCTCAAAATCATAGCCAGGGCTCGTCCGATGGACAAGAAGCGTCTTGTCGAAGCTCTGCAGGCCAACAATGAGGTGGTCGCAGTCACAGGCGACGGCACCAACGACGCTCCCGCGCTCAAAGCCGCCCATGTGGGCCTCTCGATGGGTGACGGCACAGCCGTGGCCAAGGAGGCGAGCGACATCACCATCATCGACAATTCCTTCTCGTCGATAGGCAAGGCTGTCATGTGGGGCCGCTCGCTCTATCTCAACATACAGCGTTTCATCCTCTTCCAGCTCACGGTCAATGTGGTGGCCTCGCTCATCGTGCTTGCAGGCGCGTTTATGGGCATGCAGTCACCCCTCACGGTCACCCAGATGCTGTGGGTCAACCTCATTATGGACACCTTTGCGGCAATAGCCCTCTCCACATTGCCCCCGTCGGCCGACGTGATGGATGAGAAGCCCCGTTCGCGCACGGCATTCATCATCAGCCCCGCTATGGGTTGGTTCATAGCCGTTGTGGGCGGACTCTTTTTCGTCCTGCTCTTCGGGCTGCTGTGGTATCTGCGTCACACCGACCTCGACTCGCTCACGCAACTGTTCCGTCTCCCGTTGCTGCCGTCCGACAAAGGCCTTTCGCCCTACGAGCTGTCGCTCTTCTTCACCACATTCGTCTTCCTCCAGTTCTGGAATCTTTTCAATGCCAAAGCCTTTGCGACAGGCCGTTCGGCCCTGCATTTCAAAGGCTGCTCCGAATTCGTCACCATCGCCCTCTTTATCCTTCTGGGCCAGGTGTGTATCGTCGAGATAGGACGGCAGTTCTTCAACGTCCAACCGCTTCGGCTCTCTGACTGGGTAATTATAATCTGCGGCACATCCATCGTGTTTTGGGCCGGCGAAATCATCCGACTCTTTGGCCGAAAAAGAAAAAATGTGTAACTTTGTGCCCGTAATTTTTCAAAAAATACGATAATAACAAGCTAATCATATAATCATGTTGACAGCAAAGGAGATACGTGAATCATTCAAGGAATTTTTCCGTACCAAAGGTCATCACATCGTGCCCTCGGCTCCGATGGTGATAAAGGATGACCCCACACTCATGTTCACCAACGCCGGTATGAACCAGTTCAAGGACATCATCCTCGGCAACAAGGCGGCGAAATATCAGCGTGTGGCCGACTCTCAGAAATGCTTGCGTGTCTCCGGCAAGCACAACGACCTCGAGGAAGTGGGCATGGACACCTATCACCACACCATGTTCGAGATGCTCGGCAACTGGAGCTTTGGCGACTATTTCAAGAAAGAAGCCATCGACTGGGCGTGGGAATATCTCGTAGACGTGCTCGGTCTTGACCCCGACCGTCTCTATGCCACAGTGTTTGAAGGCTCGCCCGAGGAGGGCCTTGCCCGCGACGACGAAGCCGCTTCCTACTGGGAGAAGCATCTGCCCGCATCCCACATCATCAACGGCAACAAGCACGACAACTTCTGGGAGATGGGCGACACAGGCCCCTGCGGCCCCTGCTCGGAGATACACATCGACCTGCGTTCGCCTCAGGAGCGCGCCGAGATTGACGGTGCCTCGCTCGTAAATCATGACAACCCCCTCGTCATAGAGATATGGAACCTCGTGTTCATGCAGTACAACCGCAAAGCCGACGGCTCGCTCGAGCCGCTCCCGGCCAAGGTCATCGACACCGGCATGGGCTTCGAGCGTCTCTGCATGGCTCTCCAGGGCAAAAAATCCAACTATGACACCGACGTGTTCACTCCCCTCATCGACACAATATCGCGACTCTCAGGCAAAGAATATGGCCAAGACCGCCAGGTCGACATCGCAATGCGCGTTATAGCCGACCATGTGCGCACCATCGCCTTCTCCATCGCCGACTCACAGCTTCCCGGCAATGCCAAGGCCGGCTATGTGATACGCCGCATCCTGCGTCGCGCCGTACGTTACGCCTACACCTTCCTTGACCAGAAACAGGCGTTCATGTACAAGCTCGTCAACACACTCATCGACTCGATGGGCGAGGCTTATCCCGAGATTGCAGCCCAGCGCGAGCTCATAATGAAAGTAATCAAAGAGGAAGAGGACGCTTTCCTCCGCACTCTCGACAAGGGTATATCCATTCTCGACAATGCCATTCAGACGGCACGCAAGGAGGGCAAGACCGAGATTTCGGGCAAGGATGCCTTTGTGCTCTATGACACATACGGCTTCCCCCTCGACTTGACTGAGCTGATTCTCAAGGAAAACGGCATGACGCTCGACAAGACTGAGTTTGACAAGGAAATGGAGGCCCAGAAGACCCGTGCACGCAATGCGGCAGCCGTCGAGGCTACCGACTGGGTAGTGCTCAGCGAGGGTGAGACCGAGTTTGTCGGCTATGACAGCACCTCGGCCCTTACACGCATCCTCCGCTATCGCAACGTGAAGCAGAAAGGCAAGAGCTTCTATCAGATAGTGCTCTCCGTGACCCCGTTCTATGCAGAGATGGGCGGACAGGTAGGCGACAGCGGCTGGCTCATAAACGGCGACGAGAAGATTGAAGTCTACGACACCAAGCGAGAGAACGGCCAGGCCGTACACCTCACCACATCGCTTCCCGCCGATGTCAACGCCGAGTTCGAGGCCCGCATCAACGAGGCCGCACGTCGTGCCACCGAGTGTAACCACTCAGCCACCCACCTGCTTCACGCAGCTCTGCGTCAGGTGCTTGGCACACACGTCGAGCAGAAAGGCTCGTTCGTGTCGCCCAATGTGCTCCGTTTTGACTTCAGCCACTTCCAGAAACTCACACCCGAGGAGATTCGTGCTGTCGAGCACATAGCCAATGCCAACGTGCGCAAGGCCATACCTCTCGATGAACACCGCTCCCTCCCAATAGCCGAGGCTCGTGCAATGGGTGCCATGGCTCTTTTCGGTGAGAAATACGGTGAAGAGGTACGTGTCATAAAATATGGCGATTCGGTCGAGCTGTGTGGCGGTACACACGTGCCCAACACCGGCAATATCGGCATCATCCGTATCGTGTCGGAGTCAAGTATCGCGGCCGGCATACGTCGCATCGAAGCCATCACAGGCGAAGTGGCCGAGGAGGCTATCGACAGCCTCACCGACACACTGCGTGCCGTAGGCGAGATGTTCCACAACGCACCCGACATCCGTCAGGCCATTCGCAAAGCCATTGAGGAAAACACCGAGCTGCGCAAGGAAGTCGAAGAGTTCATGAAAGAGCGCACCCGCAACGTTGCCAAGGAGCTTCTTGAGACAGCCGAGTCATACGGCGGCATGAAGATTGTCTCGCTTGCAGGCGTGCGCACACCCGACATGGTCAAGAACGTAGCCTTCCTCGTGCGTCAGATGTCATCGACCGCAACAGCATTCATCGCAGCCACAGCCGACATAGCCGGCAAGCCGCTTCTCACAGTGGCTCTGACTGACGACCTCGTGTCGGGCGGACTCAATGCGTCGGCCATCGTCCGCAATGCAGCCAAGGCCATCAAGGGCGGCGGCGGCGGACAGCCCGGATTCGCACAGGCCGGTGGCAAGGATGCCGACGGGCTCTCGATTGCGTTTACATCGATGCACGATGCTTTGAAAGGAAACTAACCGTAAACATACAGTCAACCCATGGTTAAACATATAGTCACATTCAAGCTCTCAGGCACAGCCGAGGAGCGCAGAGCGGTGGCCGAGCGTTTTCGTGACGCACTTCTCGCGCTTCCCGCACAGATAGAAGTCCTGCGTTCGATGGAAGTAGGCATCAATGAAAACCCCTCCGAGGATTGGGACGTCGTGCTTACGGCTGTAGTCCCCGACATGGAGTCGGTCGAAGTCTATGCCAAGCATCCCGCTCATGTGGCCGCAGCATCCATTCTTGCCGGTCACAAGGAGTCGCGCGCATGCGTTGACTACTGTTTTTAGTCTGATCCAAGATATTCGGCAAACATCCAAAACGGCAGACTGTCACACTGTGGCGGTTTGCCGTTTTGGATTATGTTTTATTTTTACAAAATCAAAAAGTTGCCCAAAAGCATGATGCAATATGTTGATGGTTAGGCGTATGCGTATTTTATTGTGGCGAAAAGTTGTCCAAAACGGAAAACTGTCGATATAATTTGGTGCGGTTTTATTTGGAAAATATATAGTTTGGGCGTAACTTTGCAGCACAATAATCCCCCTCAACATAAAACCCAAATGATACATACAGTAGTTAAGCGCGACGGACGTATCGTCGGCTATAATGAAGAAAAAATCAAGGCTGCAATTCGTAAGGCTATGCTGACAACCGAGATGGGCGAGGACGAGTCGCTCATAGCACGTATAGTCGACATCATAACCATGACAGGCGGAGAGCAGATGACCGTCGAGCAGATACAGGATCGCGTGGAGCTCGAGTTGATGAACTCGCCCCGCAAAGAAGTCGCCAAGCGTTACATCGCATATCGCGACCAGCGTTCCATCGCACGTCGAGCCAAGACTCGCGACATGTTTCTTGAGATTATCGAAGCTAAAAACAACGATATCACACGTGAGAACGCCAATATGAACACCGACTCGCCGGCCGGAATGATGATGAAGTTCGCCAGCGAGACCACCAAGCCTTTTGTGGACGACTATCTTCTCTCGCCCCAGGTGCGAGAGGCTGTCAACAACGGCTATATCCACATCCACGACAAAGACTATTATCCCACCAAGAGCCTCACCTGTGTGCAGCATCCTCTTGATCGCATTCTCAAGTATGGTTTCGTCGCAGGTCATGGCGAGTCACGTCCGGCCAAGCGCATAGAGACCGCAAGCATCATCGGCTGCATATCACTCGAGACCGCTCAGAACGAAATGCACGGAGGTCAGGCCATCCCGGCATTTGACTTCTATCTCGCACCGTTTGTACGCTCATCCTATATCGAGGAAATCAAGACCCTCGAGCGTCTCACATGCTCCGACCTCTCACACCTCTACAATATCGACATCAAGGATTATATCAAGGAAGATGTCGAAAAATATTCCGGTGACGAGCGTTACATGCACCATGCCATCAACCAGACCGTAGCCAGGGTGCACCAGTCGATGGAGGCGTTTATTCACAACATGAACACCATCCATTCGCGTGGAGGCAACCAAGTGGTGTTCAGCTCCATCAATTATGGCACCGACACTTCGGCTGAGGGACGCTGCATCATCCGTGAACTGCTGCGTACCACCTATGAGGGTGTAGGCAATGGCGCGACAGCCATCTTCCCCATTCAGATATGGAAGAAAAAGCGTGGTGTGAGCTATCTTCCAGAAGACCCCAACTATGACCTCTATCAGCTCGCATGCAAGGTGACAGCCCGCCGATTCTTCCCCAATTTCGTCAACCTCGATGCCACGTTCAATCATCACGACAAGTGGGATGCCAATGACCCCGAGCGTTACAAATATGAAGTTGCGACAATGGGATGCCGTACACGAGTCTTTGAAAACCGTTTTGGCGAAAAGACCTCGATAGGACGCGGCAACATCAGCTTCACCACTATTAATATCGTGCGTCTTGCCATTGAGTGCATGAACATAGTCGACCGCGAGGAGCGTGTGGCACGATTCTTCAGCAAACTTGATGACATCCTTGAGATTACAGCCCGTCAGTTGTGCGAGCGATTCGACTTCCAGAAGACCGCTATGGCCAAGCAGTTCCCGCTGCTCATGTCGCGTCTGTGGAATGGTGCCGAGAATCTCGCTCCTACCGATACCATCGAGAGCGTCATCAATCAGGGCACACTCGGCATCGGATTTATCGGCCTTGCCGAATGTCTCATAGCCCTCACGGGCAAGCATCATGGCGAGAGCGAGGACTCGCAGAAACTTGGACTTCGTATAATCTCCCACATGCGCTCGCGTGTCAATGACTTCTCGGAGCGTTATCAGCACAACTTCTCCGTCCTTGCGACTCCGGCCGAGGGCCTTTCGGGCAAATTCACTTCGCGTGACCGTCGCTCGTTTGGCGTCATACCCGGTGTGACCGACAAAATTTATTATACCAACTCCAATCACGTCCCCGTCTACTACAAGTGCTCCCCGCGCCACAAGGCTCAGGTCGAGGCTCCCTATCACGAACTCACTGGAGGCGGTCACATATTCTATGTGGAGATTGACGGCGATGCTACCCACAACCCCAAGGCTATCAGTGATATCGTTGATCTCATGGATCAGTATAACATCGGCTATGGCTCGGTCAATCACAACCGTAACCGTTGCATGGATTGCGGCTACGAGGATGCTCAGGAAAATCTCTCCGAGTGTCCCAAGTGTCACAGCCACAATATCGACAACATACAGCGTATCACGGGCTATCTCGTAGGCACGACCGACAGATGGAACAATGCCAAGCTCGCAGAACTTAAAGATCGTATAGTGCACAAGTAATACCTCCTGCATGCGCATACTCGACATTGTCCCGGGGACATCGGTTGATGGCCCCGGGCTTCGTACTTCAATTTATTTTGCCGGATGTGCCCACGCCTGTCCACAGTGTCACAATCCTCAGTCATGGGACTTCTCATCCGGACGAGAGATGTCGGTCGACGAGGTGTTGCGGATAGTCGAGGACAACGGCTTTGACGTCACATTTACCGGTGGAGATCCGCTTTATCAAGCCGCCGATATACTTCCACTTGCCATGGAATTACACCGGCGAGGCTATGCTATATGGTGTTACACAGGATATCGCTATGAATCCATTGCGGTAGATTGTAATATCTCGCCACTGCTTGCATGCTGTGACGTGCTTGTCGATGGTCCCTTTATGGTGGAAAAGCGCGATGTGCATCTGCTATTTCGCGGCTCCTCCAATCAGCGGCTGATTGATCTGCAACGCTCTACGCCTGCCGACATCCATTTGTGGGAGCCCGAGCCGGTTGTTTTCTGAACAAATGACATGCTTCGGACGTTGAGTTCATAGACAACCTAAAAATTAAACACCTATGGAATTTTTGACCAACGATAAGCTCGTCATAGTCGGAGCTGCCGGCATGATTGGCTCTAACATGGCGCAGACAGCTATCATGATGCATCTCACCCCTAATATATGTCTGTACGACACTTATGCCCCCGCACTCGAGGGCGTGGCCGAAGAGATGCGCCATTGTGGCTTTGAAGACGTCAATATCACATATACATCCGATGTTGCAGAGGCTTTCAAGGATGCGAAATACATCGTGTCTTCCGGAGGAGCTGCCCGAAAGGCCGGCATGACCCGTGAGGATTTGCTCAAAGGCAATGCCCAGATCGCCGAGCAGCTTGGCAAGGATATCAAGACCTATTGTCCGGATGTGAAACATGTGGTAGTCGTGTTTAACCCGGCCGATATTACAGGCCTCGTGACATTGATTTATTCGGGCCTCAAGCCCTCGCAGGTATCTACGCTTGCTGCTCTTGACAGTACTCGACTGCGTAGTGAGCTTGCCAAATACTTCCACATTCCGGCCGACGAAATTGTCAATTCACGCACGTATGGCGGACATGGCGAGCAGATGGCCGTCTTTGCGTCGACAACAACTGTCGCCGGACAGCCGCTTTCACAGATTATAGGCACCGATGCCCTTCCTGAAAAGACCTGGGAGGAAATGAAACAGCGCGTCATACAGGGTGGTAAGAACATCATCGACCTGCGTGGACGTTCATCGTTTCAGAGTCCGGCCTATCTTTCGATCGAGATGACAGCCGCCACTATGGGAGGCAAACCGTTCTCATGGCCTGTAGGTACATATGTCAACGATGGCACATACAACCATATTATGATGGCCATGGAGACTACGCTTGACAAGAACGGTGTGACTGTGCATCCGGTAGGCGGAACTCCCGAGGAGAGAAAAGAACTCGATCAGAGCTATCACCATCTCTGCAAACTGCGTGACGAAGTCATATCTCTCGGCATCATTCCACCCATAAGTGAATGGTCTAAACTCAATCCTAATCTCTAAGGCTTTAATCGATCCTCTATATCAGACAGCCGCCACTTCCCCGTATGTATCGCCGGGAAATGGCGGCTTTATCGTTGCGTCATTGTTGTTGTCAGTTTTTGGCTCTGCGGCGGAATACGGGTGCGGCAGTCTCCTCTTTGTTGCCTATAAGGGCGGCAAAGGGTGCAAACTGGGCGGCACGTGCTTCCATCTGCATCGGTTTACGTGTCTTTGACACGTGATGAGGCAGGTCTATTATGTCATCATATTTATTACTCATGATGTCCTCCTATCTGACTGTTACGTTCTCGTTGAGTTGCGCCATCCGCATAGTTGAGTCCGCGTAATATGGCATTTTTGCCATACATCTTTTTTATTTTAAGGATTGCCTCTTGCCTGTGCCTTTCTTTCTCGAGAGCTGCTGTCTCAGCTTGATTGCGTCGTCTCACTTCGTCATAGTCGGAAAACAGGTCAAGTTGTACGGGTTTCTGCACGTGTTTGACATCTGCTTCACTCTTCAGTTTGCATGCCGACAGTGTGATGCGTCTCACAAGCAGGTCGGGGTTTATGATTCGGTCATAGAGTCGGCCGATATGTTGCATCATTATGCATGACGACGATGTCGGCTGGTCGATATTGGCAGTGCCGTGAGCATGGGCCGGTACCTTACGCCCGTAATGGTCGGTGGTTATAAGACCATCATATCTCGCACTTGTCGTCGGGTTGTCCAGAGAAGTCACGTCATACCCGATTTCCAGGACTATCTGGTCGGATACAACCCCCATGTCAAACAGCTCGAGAGCCATTGCGTCGGCCATCTCAAGTACGACGATTCTTGCTTTGTCAGTAGAGTAGGGGCATGTGAGCACCTGTCCGGTACTTATAGAGCGATTCTCGGGACGGTATGACTTGACCATATCCATAGTCACCGGCTCCCATCCCCACGCATGGTCGATAAGCAACTCTGCGTTTACTCCGAATATGCGGTAGAGCAGTCCTTCGTGCGACAGTGAGAAACGGGCTATGTCGCCCATTGTATGGATGCCATATGGCGCAAGCCGTCGGGCAGTCCCTCGTCCGACACGCCAGAAATCGGTGAGCGGAGTGTGGTCCCACAACTGACGCCGATAGCTCATCTCGTCAAGTTCGGCTATGCGTACTCCATCCTTGTCGGGCGGCATCTTTTTTGCCACAATATCCATCGCCACTTTACACAGATACATGTTTGTGCCAATGCCGGCGGTAGCTGTAATGCCTGTCTCGGCAAGCACCTCGCGTATCATCTTCATGGCGAGAGCATGAGTCGAGAGCTTATAAGTTTTTTTATATGACGTGACATCGATAAACACCTCGTCAATCGAATAGACGTGTATATCCTCGGGTGCGATATATCGGAGATACACCTGGTAGATGCGCGAGGAGTATTCAAGATACAGGGCCATTCGGGGCGGGGCCACTATGTAGTCGACCGCATAGTCAGTTCTTGTCTTTAATACAGACCCTGATGCCGATTTGCCATTACGTCCGCGGGTGCGGTTTACTTCCCGTACGCGTGATGAAACTTCAAACAATCGTGGACGGCTGCCGAGCCCGAAGGCTTTGAGGGCCGGAGACACAGCCAGGCATATGGTCTTTTCAGTCCTGCTCATATCAGCCACGACAAGACAAGTGTCAAGCGGGTCCAATCCCCGCTCGACACATTCGACTGAAGCGTAAAACGACTTCAGGTCAATAGCTATATACTGTCGTGTCTGTTGATCCAAACAGTCTGTATTACGGTTAGATTTCTCCGATTATTTCGTTGATGTCATTAATGCCGTGACGGGCGCAATAGTCCTCCATGTAATCGATGACTTTCATGGTGACAGCCGGGTCGATAAAGTTGGCTGTGCCGATTTCTACAGCCGTAGCTCCGGCAAGCATGAACTCTATGGCATCACGTCCGTCCATGATGCCTCCGAGACCGATAACGGGGATTTTCACGGCTTTGGCTACCTGCCATACCATTCTTACAGCCACGGGTCGTACTGCCGGACCTGAAAGACCGCCTGTGATTGTCGAGAGATGCGGACGTCTGCGCTCTACGTCGATCGACATGCCCATGAGTGTATTGATGAGTGATACCGAATCGGCTCCTTCAGCCTCGACAGCTTTGGCAATGTCGGCAATCGATGTCACGTTAGGTGAAAGTTTTACTATCAAGGTCTTGGGATAGACTTCTCGTATCGCACGTGTCACTTCGGCAGCTCCGGCAGTTGTGGTGCCGAATGCCATGCCTCCCTCTTTCACGTTGGGACATGAAATGTTGACCTCTATGGCATTGACTTTGTCAAGTGAGGCGAGCCGGCGTGCTGTCTCCACGTAATCCTCTACCTTGGCTCCTGACACATTGACTATGAGTTCAGAGTCATAGCCTTTGATGCGCGGATATATGTTGTTGATGAAGTAGTCGACACCTTTGTTCTGAAGTCCCACGGCATTGAGCATGCCTGAAGGTGTTTCGACCATACGTGGATAGGGGTTTCCTTCACGGTGTTCGAGGGTTGTGCCTTTGATTATATATCCGCCCAGTCGGTTAAGGTCTATAAACGGGGCAAATTCTTCTCCATAGCCAAATGTACCCGATGCTGTGAGAACGGGATTCTTAAGGGCAAGCGAGCCTATGTTTACTGATAATTTTGCCATTGTTATTGCCAGTTGAGGAGGTTAATGTTAAACACCGGACCTTCTGTACATACACACACATTGCCTTTGACCGTGTTTTCCACACAGCAAAGACACGCGCCAAGGCCGCAGGCCATCATGTTTTCGAGCGAAACTTCACAATTGATTGCACGTTCGCGGGCTATTGAGGCCACGGCCTTCATCATTGGAGCAGGTCCGCAGCAATAGATAGTGTCAATGTTGCCTTCAAGGGCTGAATGGCGTGTCACGAGTCCGTGTTCGCCCATCGATCCGTCTTCCGTGGATACATGCACAGTGCCTATGGCTGCGAAATCGTCGAGTTCGAGCAGATCTGTGGCCGAGCGTGCGCCGAGCAGAAATTCCGGTTTGTGTCCGGCCTCTTTGAGCTTGCGTCCGAGATAGAGCAACGGAGCCACACCGACACCTCCGCCTATCAGCAGCAGACGTGAGCCGGATGCCACATCAAGAGAGAATCCGTTGCCGAGCGGCAGCAGTATGTTGAGTTTGTCACCCTCTTTGAGAGCCACAAGAGTTGAAGTGCCTTTTCCGGCCTTGCGTATGAGCAGGTCTATCGTGTTCTGATCATAATTTACATCATTGATAGAGATGGGGCGGCGCAGGAAGACACCGGGAGTGTTGGCTGCCACCTGCACAAACTGGCCCGGAAGTATGGCCGGGAGCATAGAGCCATCGGCCGGGGCGAGTGTGAGACGCGAATACATGTCGTTATATCGCGTCATGCGTGTGATTATAAAATCGTTTACCTGTTTCACTGTGATATGGTTAGTATATCGTGGTTGGCTTATAAAAATTCTTTGGCTCTTGCAGGGTCTACTCCGAGCTCGATGGCCTTGCGGGCATCTTTGCGGGCGTCATCCGGCCTGAAATGCATTTTGTTGAGTGCTGCTCTGTAAAGATATAGTTCGCCGTCATCCGGCGCAAGTTCAAGTGCTGCGGCTATATCGTCGGCGGCATCCTGAAGATTGCCCGTCATGAGATAGCAGTATGCACGGGCCCCGTAATATTCGGGCTCCTTCATAGTACGGAGTATTTCGGTGTAAAAAGGTATGGCTTGCTCATATTCACCAAGCGAACTATGAATGGTGGCCTGTGCTATAAAAGCTTCGTCAGATGACGGATAATGCTTGGTGAGATAGTCAAAATCGTTTTTTGCGACATCAAACATCCTATGCTTCAATGCCAATAGCCCGTGATGATAACGAGCTGTGATATAGGTTGAGTCAAGTTGCATTATGCGTCCGTAATCGTCAAACGCTTCCTGCTCATGTCCCATTGCGGTATATACTTTTGCCCGGTTGGCGAGAATGGTTACGCTCGACGGAGCGATACTCAGTGCGCGATTGAACGATTCGATGGCCAGCGAGTCAAAACCGAGATTATAGCGCACCATGCCGAGATTGCTGAGCAATAATACATTGCCCGGATTTGCCGGCTCTGAATCAATGGCGTTTTGCAGCAATGATGCAGCCTCTATCCATTTCCCGTCAGCACAGGCCTTGTCGGCTTTTTCCACGAGATCAAGGTAGGGGGTGTCGGCAAATATCCATGACGGTATCATTGTCATGAATGTGAGAAGCAGGATTTTATGCCACATTATTGGTCGGTGGTTTTTGTGCGGTAGTCGCGAGGCGACATGCCTGTCAGATGTTTGAAATATTTGCCGAAAAATGATTGGTTGGCAAAGTTAAGTTTCGCGCTTATCTCCTGGATGTTAAGGCCCGTGGAGCGCAGCAGCAGTTTGGCCTCGAGGATTACTCGCTGGTCAATCCACTCGCCGGCAGTCTTGTCACTGATTTCTTTCAATACAGCCGAGAGATGCTTGGAGGTCACAAACAATTTGTCGGCATAGAAACTTACCGACCGCTCTGTCTTGTAATTATTCTCAAGCAGCTCTATGAACAGGGCCAGAAGTTCTTCTCGACGTGATTTATGCACCGATTTCTTTACACGGGTGGAGTAAATACCCAATGTGTTGTAAAACAATACCTCACATAGCGACCCGAGTGCCATCGACTGATAGGGACGGCTGGGATTGGACAAGTGGCGGCAAAACAGGTCATAGATCAGTTTCAGCGACTCGATTTCCTCTTCGGTGACATTTATTATCGGGTTAGAGACAAATCTTAGACTGTAAGGCACCACATAGCGCATTGACGGGAGCAGTTGGTTGAGCTTTTCCTGTGTGACTGTGATGAAAAATCCGGCAAAATCATCAGCAACTTTACATCCTGATATAAGATGTCCGGGCCTGAGCACCAGAATGTCGTTTTGGTGTACTATGCGTGTCTCGACGTCAATGGTCGCGGATATTGAGCCGGCCGTGCACACCACCATGAGCATGCGGTCAAGACGTGTGGGAAACGTGATAAAGGGTATTTCAGTCAGTGACTGAAATACCGCGATATCACGTTGCGGGGATATTAATGGGGAGTTTTGCTCCATTAACTTAACGGGTTAGTCCTGAAATTCGATGAGGGGCGCATTGGTGCTTACCACATCGCCTTCGCTTACAAGGACGCGCTTCACTACATCGTCCTTTTCTGCTTCCACATCATTTTCCATCTTCATTGCCTCATATACGAGCAACAGATCGCCTTTCTTCACAGTCTGGCCGTCCTTCACTTTGACCGAGATGATGCGTCCGCCCATTGGTGCGACGAGAGTCGGGCCTGTGATTGGCTCTGTGGGTTCTTCTTCCACGACTTCGGCTACAGGTGCCGATGCGGCTTCATCCTGGCGGTGTGCCTCATACTCTTCGGCGCGGCGTTTGCGCAGGAATCCGTTGGCTACCGAGGGAAGAAGTTCAAGCAGAAGCATTTCCTCGTTGTTGGATGCAAGAGGCATGCCACCCATATCTTCGAGCACAGGATTCTGAGGTCTCTTGTATGACGATACATCATAGGCTTTTTCCTCAGGCGAACCGGTGATTTTTTCGCGGAATGTTGGGTCAATGGCTACAGGAGTCTTGCCATATTCACCCTTTACGAGCGAGATGAACTGGTTGTTGGTGGTCGTATAGTCCGGCTTGCCGTTCTTGCGGTCGAGGGCCACAAGTACAGCCTGGCTGCCTACAATCTGGCTGGTGGGAGTCACGAGAGGTATCAGACCGGCGTCACGACGTACCATGGGAATGAGGCGCATGGCTTCTTCGAGCAGGTCTTCGCTCTTGAGCTGCTTGAGTTGGGCCACCATGTTGGAATACATGCCACCCGGCACTTCGGCGTTCTTGACAAGCTCGTTGGGCTTGGGGAAGTTGAAGTATGCCTCAATCTTGTGGCAAGTTTCGAGCAGGCCCTCTTCGTCATCGGCAAAAGCAAACTGTATTGCTGTGTCAAAGAGTGCTGCCACTTCTGCTGGCAGAGTGTCGTTTAGCGGGTCAAACTCAATGGGCATCTTGTCGCGGTTGAGGTCAAAGTCGGCCAATGCTTTGCGTGCGTTGAACAATTCCTTTCGGATGCGTCCTACGGCCTCCATGTTGGCTTCGACTTCTACGCCCATACGCTGGCAGAAGATGTAGATGAGTTCGATGGCTGGAGCGGCTGAGCCTCCTCCAAACCACCAGATATTAGTGTCAAGGATGTCCACACCCTTGATGATGGCCATGAGCGATGATGCGAGACCGTAGCCGGGTGTGCAGTGGGTATGGAAGTCGACAGGAACTTTCACCGCCGATTTTAGGGCCGATATGATTGATGCGGCTCGCAAGGGATTCACGAGACCGGCCATGTCCTTGAGAGTGATGATTTTCGCACCAAGAGCCTCCATGGCCTTTGCTTTGCTTACGAAATAGTCATCGGTAAATATCTTTTCCGGCTCTTTGGTCTTGTTGCCAAACATCGATTTGATCTTGCCCATAAATCCCGAGGGCTGCTCAGGGGCTTCGGCTTTGGGGTCGACGGTGTAGCATACGGCACCGTCAGCGATACCGCCGAGCTGATTGATGAGACGTATCGACTCGCGCACATTGTCAATGTCATTGAGCGCGTCAAAGATACGCATTACGTTCAGGCCATTGTCGATAGCTTCTTTGTAAAATCCCTCAAGCACCGAGTCGGGATAGGGTACGTAGCCAAACAGGTTGCGTCCACGAGAGAGAGCCGACAACAGTGCCTTGGGATGCTCGCTCTTTGAGTCCATTGCTTTGGAGACGATGCGGAGTCGGTCCCAGGGCGACTCGTCAAGGTAGCGCATCACTGAGTCAGGTACTGCACCGCCCCACACCTCCATGATGTAGAAGTGGGCGTCCTTATAATAAGGGAGCAGTTTGTCGATAGTCTCCTGGTTCATGCGGGTTGCAAACAGGGACTGCTGACCGTCACGTAATGTCAGGTCGCGAATCTTCAAAGCGGGTCGTGTTAGTTTTGCCATGATTGATTACTTTGGTTGAAACTTTTGGCAAAGATACATGTATTATTTTAATTAATGAAATTTTTCTTTAATTAATTAACTGTAATTTTACCACTATTTTTTACCTCGGTTATCTTATGTAGGGATTAGTGTTTCTTTCATGTCCGACCGATGTCTCTGGGCCGTGTCCGGGAAGGATTGCTGTGTCATTAGGCAGAGTCAGGAGTCGTCGGCGTATCGAATTGACAAGTGTCATGAAGTCACCTTTCGGGAGGTCGGTACGGCCGATGGAGCCTTTGAAAAGAGCATCTCCTGTAATCACAAACTTTGATTCCGGACAATACAAGGCTATGCTTCCCGGCGAATGGCCCGGCACTGCGATTATGTCAATAGGCTCCTTGCCAAGATAAAGGCGTTCTCCATCTGACAGCTCCACATCAAGCCCGTGGTTTCTGGCACGGACCGGTATGTGAAATCTTGCTATCTGCTCCTCAAGCGACCGGCCGAGAAAATCGTCCTCGCGGTTGGCTTTGATGTTCAGCCCATATCTGTTTTTGACATATTGGTTGGCAAATATGTGGTCAAGATGCATGTGGGTGTTTATGAGATGAATCGGCTTGAGATGTTCACGCTCGATAAACGACTCGACAGCCTTGAATTCCGCATCGTCGGTCATGCCAGGGTCTACTATAGCTGCTTCACGCGACTCCGGGTCCCACATTATATATGTGTTTACTCCGAAAGGGTTTACTACAAATCGGCTTACTTTCATGACAAGATATTTTACAGCTCTACGTATATAAGGTCTTTGGTCGTAAAATATTCCTGTGGGAAGTAGTCACTCAGAGGCACGTCAATGAGAGGCTGGCTTACACGGCCGAGTTCAGAACGGAGGTCACCGCCTTTCAGGCATATCAGACCGTTGGGCATTTTGTTGACAGATTTTGTTGAAATATTGCGGCGTATGAGCTTGATAAGTTCCTCAAGTTGCATCACTGCCCGTGACACCACAAAGTCAAATTTCTGATGGCACTCTCCGCTGTCGCCATGTTGGAATGTGACGTTTTTAAGTCCGATGGATTCAGCTATCGACTGGGCCACCTTTATTTTTTTACCTATGCGGTCAATGAGGTGAAATCTGCACTCGGGCCATAATATAGCCAGAGGGATTCCCGGAAAGCCACCTCCTGTGCCGAGATCAAGAAATGTCGTACCGTCCACAGGGGTGATGAATTTGCCTATCGACAGAGAGTGGAGTATGTGATGGACATACAGGTTGTCTATGTCCTTGCGCGATATGACGTTGATTTTCTCGTTCCACTCGGGATAGAGATTGCCCAGAGCCGTGAACTGTTGCTGTTGTTCGGCGGTTAAATAGGGAAAATATTTGAGTATTTCTTCCATAAGATGGTTGTGATGTCTTTATCATACAAAGATAGCTCAAATTTCGAGTAAAAATGACTACTTTTGTCAAAAAGTTTTTCACACAATGGTAAAAATAGGAAGATACAACAAGTTGCGGGTGGTCAAGAATGTCGATTTCGGGGCTTACCTTGACGGAGGTGACGGAGTGGAGATTCTGCTCCCGGCACGATATATCGACGCTCCGCTCCATCCCGACGATGAGATAGATGTATTTATTTACAAGGACAATGAGGGGCGGCTCATAGCCACCACTGAGCATCCTTATGTCCAGGTGGGCGAGTTTGCCTTTCTTCAGGTAAATGATGTCAACCGCATGGGAGCTTTTCTCGACTGGGGACTCATGAAGCAATTGCTCGTGCCGTTCAGCGAACAGACGGTCAAACTGTCCCGCGGTATGGTGATACCTGTCTATGTCTATCTTGACGATGCATCCCAGCGTGTGGTGGCTTCGGCTAAGCTCGACCATTTTCTTGGCAACACTATCCCCGATTATGCCATAGGTTCTCTGGTCAAGGCATTGGTATACAAGCGTACGGATGTTGGCTACAAAGCCATTGTCGATGATAAGCATCATGGTATGTTTTATGAAAGTGACCTTTACAAGCCGCTTGAGATAGGAGAGGCTGTGACAGCTTATGTGAAGCGAGTGCGTGAGGACGGCAAGATTGATCTTCTGCTCCACGGCGCGCATGACGGTAGGGTGGAAGCTCTCGCTCGTGCTGTCATGGCGCGTCTTGACCGTGAACCTGATGGTTTCCTGCCACTATGTGACAATTCTTCTCCCGAAGCGATAAGGGAGACTTTCAGTTGCTCCAAAAAAGATTTCAAAAAAGCAATTGGCTCACTCTATCGCGAACACCGCATCGAAATAACTCCGGGTGGGATAAGGAAGGTTTAAAGTTAAGAGTTTAAAAGTTTAGAGGTAAACAATATTGCGTTATTTGCCATGTATGGAAAAGCAATTTCCACATTAAGACATGGCAAAAACGCAATATTGTTTACCTCTAAACTTTATACTTTAAATTCTATACTCTAATTACTTAGCTGTAAGGCGTAACACTCGTGAAGAGTAGTCGGTGTTTTTGTGATAGTCCACCTTATAGGTGAGTGGCATTTCGAGACCGTTTGACATAAGGTAACGTCCGGTGAACGATTTGCCCTCAAAAGGCAAAGGCTCGTTGTCAATGCGGTTGAGTTCTGTGACAGTATACATCTTATCCGGGTCAAGACCGGCCATCGGTATGCGCGGGAGTTGCTGTCCCATGAATGTCTCTATTTTCCACCAGTAAAACACGGCATCATCCTTCTCGGGCGTCACATACATCAGAGATGCGACACCTTTTTTATCATAAGGAGATTGCAGACGATAAAGGTCGCCAAACTGTACGATGGGACGTATGGCTTTATAATCGTTGATAGCCTGACGGCATATGTCCTTGTCTTCGTCGTTCATGTCGCGGGGCTGCATTTCAAGCCCAAGTCGGCCACTCATGGCTACATCTGCGCGAAATTTGGTGGGAATACGGCGGAATGTCTGGTGATTGGGCGATGCTGAGATATGAGAGCCCATTGCTATCGCGGGGAAGAAGTAACTTGTGCCCCATTGCATATACACACGTTGCAGAGCATCGTTGTTGTCCGAGCACCAGAACTCGTCAAACCACGGGAGTATGCCCCAGTTGACACGTCCGCCGCCACTTGCACAGGCCTGTATGGTCACGTCGGGATGAGCCTCGCGTATGCGGTTGAGTGTTTTTATTAGACCGTTGTGATAATCGATATATAGATGTGACTGGTTGTCGGCGGTCAGATATTGCGAGCCATGCTCCATGATAGGAGCGTTGGCATCCCATTTGATATAGTCTATCTCGGGATATTTGGTCATCAGTGTGTCAACCACCGTAAACACTATATCCTGCACTTTCGGATTGGCCATGTCGAGCACAAGCTGTGTGCCGCCACGCCCCTTTACGACCTCTCGGTTGGGTGCTTTGATTATATATTCAGGATGATTTTCGTAAAGCTCGCTGACGGTGTTGGTCATCTCAGGCTCAATCCAGATGCCGAATTTCACGCCGTTTTTCTTTGCAGTTTCAAGCAGGCCGTTGATGCCGTTGGGAAGTTTGTTGGTGTCAACGACCCAGTCGCCGAGTGTCGAATTGTCAACGTCACGCGGATATTTGTCGCCAAACCATCCGTCATCCATAACAAATAGCTCACCGCCCATCGAGGCGATGTCCTCCATCATGCCGGCCATAACCTCCTCATTGATATTGAAATATACCCCTTCCCAAGAGTTCAGGAGCACTTTGCGCTCTTTGTCTCCGGCATGCAGGCGATATTTGCGTCCCCATTTGTGGAAATTGCGGCTCACACCCGAAAGTCCTTCGTCGGAATATGTGAGTGCCAGCTCGGGTGTAGTAAAAGTCTCCCCCTTTTTCAGATGATACTCTGAATTTTCCTCGTTTATGCCGGCAAACAAGTGGTGAAAGTTGGTGTCGTCAGTGTCGATAAATAGCTTATAGTTGCCCGGATAACAAAGAGCGGCACCGATTACACGGCCGGAGTTTTCGCGGGGTTTTCCGTCGAGCGACAGCATTATTTCACCGTGTGAAGTGTGCGAGTTGCGCAGTCCGTCCTTATTTTTAATCATTCTTACTCCATGTGGCAGAGGCTCTTCGGTGAGATTAGCCTCGTCGGCCCATGTACCATAGAGCGAAGATAGCCACACGTCGCCATATCGCACAGGCAGATAGCCCGACATAAAACGGTTGAGAGTCACTGTACCTTTCTCGCGGTTTTTGATTTCTACCCAGGTTTCGATCACATCCTGGTCGGGATATGTGCGGTAATTGAGATTGACGTCAAACGGATATGCTTTGTCGGTCATGCATACGGTGGTCACTGAAGCTCCGTTATTTTCAGTTGATGTCTTGATATCTGTCACAGCCACATCGGTTGTGCGGTTTCCGTCGGCATGAGTCACGCTCAGTGCTGCTTCGGCCTGAGGATAGAGGCCATATACCGGATAGGCATTGAGATTCATACCGCCGGCATCACGCAGTACGTCCTTGTCACGGGCGTCAAGACGGTCGCCGTAATATAGCACTTTGAGCGGACTGCCTTTTTCGGCATCAAGTATAAGTGAGGTTTTTGCTGTGGAGATATCCACCAGCTCGGCATTCATCGGCAATGTGGCCAAGAGAGCCAAAGCCGGCAATAGACAGTCTTGTATTTTCATGAAATCTTTTAGGTAATTGGTTATTTTGTACAAATGTACAAAATAAGTGGTATATTATCAAGCCCGATTGCTAATATTACAAAAACATGGGTAAAAAAGTATGATTAATTGACGGCGTTTTACATTTTACGATATTGTCGCAATCGTTTTTTTACAAGAATATATGGCCACGATATAGTTCAAGAATCATGAAAAAAGACAGTATGAGAAGTATTAAAACTCCCCATATGGCAATTAAATACCATATGGCTTTTTTACTTTTAGTTGATGTATATGACTTGTAGAAGAGATACAGGCCATATATATTGCAAAAAGGGTAAAGTAAGAGGGGAATGGCGGATAAAGCCCTATTAAACCATACGGCAACAAATATCACTTAAGCGATAACGGGAGTTGCGAAAATAGGTAGTGCCGAAAATATTGCGAATGCAAAAAGCCCGTCAGAACAATTATATTCTTTTTTCAAACTCTTGTAATACGGATATGCAATTATAGGAAATCCTATAATCCATAATAGAGAAGATGCTAAAATAAATATGATAACTTCCATGCGCAAATTTATGGAAATTTGACGAAATATAAAATACATTCAACCTGAGCTATTTTGTCGAAAAAGGTACTTCAGATTGCAGATATAAACAAAGACAAAAGTTTCATGGAAAAGAAACTTTTGTCTTTGTTATAGATTGTGGACCTCTTCTGAGGATACTTATATATTATTCGGCCTGAGCTTCCTGAGCCTGGGGCTTCAGCCAGCGGTCAAACCAGCGGAAGAAGAGTCGCTGCCACATTACAGCGTTCTGCGGTTTGAGTATCCAGTGGTTTTCGTCAGGGAAGATTACCATCTCGGCGGGAATACCGCGGAGCTTGGCTGCGTTAAATGCCATTTCGCCCTGCGATGAGAGGATGCGGTAGTCAAACTCGCCATGTGAAATCATGATAGGGGTATCCCATTTGTCAACAAACTTGTGAGGGGAGTTGGCAAATGTGCGCTGGGCTGTGGCGTTGTCTTTTTCCCAGAAAGCTCCGCCCATATCCCAGTTGGCAAACCACATCTCTTCGGTCTCAAGATACTGTGCTTCCATATTGAAGATGCCGGCATGAGCGAGAAGTGCCGAGAAGCGGTGGTCATGGTTGCCGGCGAGCCAGTATACCGAAAATCCGCCATAGCTTGCGCCGGTGGCTCCGATATGTTCGCTGTCAACATAGGGATACTGCTTCATGTAGTCGACTGCTGCAAGATAGTCGCGCATGTTCTGACCGGGATAGTCACCCGAAATCTGGGCATTCCACTCGGTGCCGAAACCGGGGAGGCCGCGACGGTTGGGGGCGATGATGATATAGCCGTTCGAGGCCATGAGGGCAAAGTTCCAGCGTGTGCTCCAGAACTGGCTGACAGCCTGCTGCGGACCACCCTGGCAGTAGAGAAGCGCGGGATATTTCTTGTTGGGATCAAATTCCGGGGGATACACCACCCACACAAGCATTTCTTTACCATCGGTGGTGGGCACCATCTTCTTCTCTACGGTGGGCATCTTGAGCGAGCCGAGCAGCTCGGTGTTGACATTGGTGAGCTGTTTTACCTCGCCGTTGACCACACTGCATATCTCGTTGGGATAGGTCATGGCGTGACGGCGTGTGAATACAGTGCCGTCACCGGCTATGTTGAGACCAGCATAGTCACATACGCCGTTGGCGATTTCGCTCACCTCGTGTGACTCGGTGCTGATTGTAAACACAGGGGTCACACCATCCTTGTGTGCGATGAAGCAGAGTGATTTTCCATCAGGATTCCAGGCTATCTCATTGACGGTATAGTCCCAGTCAGCGGTAAGGTCGGTCTTTGTCCCTGAAGCCATATCGAGGGTGAAGATGCGGTTTTTGTCGCTCTCATATCCGTCATGTTCCATTGACAGCCATGCGAGGGTCGAGCCGTCGGGCGAGAACACGGGGTTGGTGTCATATCCCATCATGCCCTCGGTGAGATTGCGGGTCGAGCCGTCGGCTATAGTGTAGAGATAGAGGTCGGAGTTGGTCGAGATGGCATACTCTTTGCCTTCTTTCTTGCGTGATGTGTACACGAGGCTTTTCGAGTCGGGAGCCCAGGCAAACGATTCGATGCCGCCGAAGGGGAGCATGGGTGACTCATAGCGAGGCTCATCGGCCATAATGTCAATCACATTGGTGGCCTTTGCACCGTCAAAATCGGCCAGGAAGGGGTGGGGGATTTCTGTCACCCACTGATCCCAGTGCTTGTACATCATATCGTCGATGACACGACCGGTTGCTTTAGGCAGATCGGGATATATATCCTTGGCATCGCGTGAATATTTGATATTGGATATAAGCAGGAGTTTGGTCTCGTCGGGCGAGAATACAAATCCGCTTACACCTTTCTCGATGTCGGTCACCTGCTTGCGGCTGGAGCCGTCGGCATTCATCACCCACACCTGAGCCACACCGTCGGGTGCATAGATAAAGGCGATTTTTTTGCCGCCGTCAATCCAGCAGTAAGAGCTTTCGCTGCCGGAAGTGCGGGTGATACGTTTGATGTCTGAGCCGTCGGGATTCATCACGTAAAGGTCCATATTGCTCCTGTTCTCCTCAAGGCTCTCGTAGGAGATGCCGAAGAGTACTTTGCTCCCGTCGGGAGATACTACGGGTGCGCCTACCGTGCCTAAGGCCTCGAGGGCACTTATGTCAAACACGCCGGTCGCTGATGTAAACTCGGGCTTGTCGATGATTTTTTCATCGCTACCCGCTGAAGCTGAACATCCTGCCAGTAAAGTTGCTACTGCTGTGGAGGCCATAATGTTTTTTAGAGTCATGGCTATTTGGTTGTAATAATTGATTAAGGTCTGTATTGGTAAAAAAGAGTCAAGATAATAGGCTTGGGTCTATGAAACCATTATCTCAACTCTTTCAGACTTTATCGGACTTTTTCGAAGCCCCGCTTATTTTATAAGGTACTGTGACGAAATGGACTCGTGGGTGTGAACGCGACGTATAGTGTCGGCAAACAGACGGGCCACTGACAGGATGGTCACCTTATGACAGCTCTTGTTGAAGGGGATGGAGTTGGTAAACATCATCTCGACAAGTGCGGAGTTGTCTACGCGCTCCGAAGCCGGGTCGCTCATGATAGCGTGTGAGCAGAGAGCACGCACGCTGCGGGCTCCTTCGGCTTTCATGAGATCGGCGGCCTTGGTTATGGTGCCTGCGGTGTCGACCATGTCGTCGACGATGATTACGTCTTTGTCCTTTACGTCACCGATTACGGTCATCGAGGCAACGACATTAGCCTTTGCGCGCTGCTTGTGGCAGAGCACGAGGGGTACGTTGAGATATTTTGAGTAGCTGTTGGCTCGTTTGGCCCCACCTACGTCGGGCGATGCGATGACAAGATTCTCAAGGTTGAGCGATTGTATATAAGGTATGAACACCGACGATGCATACAGATGGTCGACAGGAATGTCAAAGAAGCCCTGTATCTGGTCGGCATGAAGGTCCATTGTGATTACGCGGTCTACGCCGGCTGTGGTGAGCAAGTCGGCCACAAGTTTGGCGGCGATTGATACGCGGGGTTTGTCTTTGCGGTCTTGGCGTGCCCATCCGAAATATGGCATCACTGCGATAATCGAGGCGGCCGACGCGCGTTTGGCTGCGTCAATCATCAGGAGAAGCTCCATCAGATTGTCCGAGTTGGGGAATGTGGATTGTACGAGATACACTTCGCATCCGCGGATTGATTCCTCAAACGAGACTTCAAATTCGCCGTCGGCAAAATACTGGATGTTCATCTTGCCCAGATCTACACCCAGGTCACGACAAATTTCCTCGGCCATGTACTGCGACTTGGTACCGGCAAAAACTTTGATTGGTGGAAGATTGTCAATCATAATATGTGATAATGAAGAGTTTTGGCTTGTCGAATATGGCACACCGTGCTTTCTGCGTGCAAAATTACGAAAAATCCACGTTACAACGGTGCTCCGACGGCACAAAAATTATATGCTCTTATATACAATAAGTGATTTTTTCGGCATGTGATGGTCCGCATCTATATATGTGACGCGTAGTTACGCCATTTTTCTATGAGTGCGGTCATGTCGGATGGAATGGGCGCGGAGAAAAACATTTCCTCTCCTGTCACCGGATGTACAAAGCCGAGAGTGCGGGCGTGCAGAGCCTGACGCGGGCATATCTCAAAACAGTTGGCTATAAATTTCTGATATGACCCGCTGCGCTCGCCTCGGAGTATTTTGTCTCCTCCATATCGGGCATCGCTGAATAACGGATGCCCATTGTGGGTCATGTGTACGCGTATCTGATGGGTACGGCCGGTCTCAAGCACACATTTTACCAGAGCGACGTGCACAAAGTCTTCCAACACTTCGTAGTGCGTGACTGCATGTTTACCCGTCGGGTCATCGGGGGGCAAGACGGCCATCTGAAGTCTGTCTTTGGGGTTACGGCCTATGTTGCCCTCAATGCGGTCGGCTGCCGGAGTGGGCACACCCCACACCAGCGCGTTATATTCACGCTTGGTGGTCTTGTTGAAAAACTGTTTGCCGAGATGTGTCTTCGCTTCGGGAGTCTTTGCCACCACGAGCAGCCCTGATGTGTCTTTGTCAATTCGGTGTACAAGTCCGAGACGCGGGTCTGACACGTCATAGTCGGGATTGTCGCGGAAATGCCAGGCGAGAGCATTGACCAGAGTACCTGAATAGTTGCCGTGACCTGGATGCACGACAAGTCCGGCCGGCTTGTTGACCACGAGCACGGTATCGTCTTCATAAACAATGTCGAGCGGGATGTCTTCGGCTATAATCTCAAACTCATAGCGCGGACGGTCCATGACCACCTGCACCACATCAAGCGGTTTTACCCGATAGTTTGATTTTACCGGTTTCCCGTTTACGAGTATGCACCCTGCTTCTGCCGCCTGCTGCACACGGTTGCGCGACGAGTGTTCGAGCCGTGCGACGAGAAACTTGTCCACGCGCAGCAATTGCTGACCCTTGTCGGCCACAAAACGGGAATGTTCATACATCTCTCCGGTGCCGTCTTCGCTGTTTTCCACCGAAGGGTCAAGCATGTCAAGGTCGTCGTTGTCTATATCTTGCTGCGCCATGTCAATCGAATAGGTCAAGATGTTCGACAGCTTCCTCTTCATCCGCGCCGCTTTCAACGGTCGAGTCTGAAAGGCTGATTTCGGGCATACCCTGTCCGACTTCAAGCTCTATGGTGGCATTTACAGGCACACGGGCTCCCGGATGCAGACGCGAGCCTTTGTAGCGCACACTCAATACGAGATCCTTGAAATCGCTTGGCACACGTCGTTCCACGATGTTATGTATCTCCAGACCCTCGAGTATCGAACGGGCCTGACGCAGAGATATGTCGGATAGTGAGGGGAGTGTCACCATCTTGGGCGAGAAGGCGTTGATGGTGAGATACACCTCGCGCCCCTCTTTTACGATGGTTCCGGCTTTGGGGTTTTGCTCTATCACGGTACCCGGCTGAGTACGGTTGTCATATACCGAGTCGGCCACAATGCCTTTCAGGCCCTCGGCCGTGAGCATGTCTACTGCGCGGTCATAAGCCAATGAACGCACTGCCGGCACCGAAATGGTGTCTCCGTGACGTGTCCATGAGTCAAGCCACAACATGGCAAGCCATCCAATGGCAATGGCTGCCACAATCATTAGCGCGAGATGTATAAATATTTTTTTCATTGCTCTTTGATGGCGATGTCAAACACTTCGTCGATATTTTTTACATAGTGGAATGTCAGCCCTTCGAGATATATCGGACGTATGTCCTCGATGTCCTTGCGGTTGTCGGCACACAGCACGATGTCGGTTATGCCGGCACGCTTGGCTGCCAATATTTTCTCTTTTATGCCGCCTACGGGGAGCACCTTGCCGCGAAGTGTTATTTCGCCTGTCATAGCCAGACGGTCACGCACGGGCCGGCCGGTGAGGGCCGAAAGTATCGAAGTGCTGAGGGTGATGCCGGCCGACGGGCCATCCTTGGGTATGGCTCCTTCAGGTACATGTATGTGGAGTGCATGAGTGTCAAGCCACTCGCTGCTGATACCATATCGGCTGCTGCGCGAACGTACAATCTGCGAGGCGATTACGGCCGACTCTTTCATTACGTCGCCGAGGTTGCCGGTGAGCGTAAGCTTGTCGCCTTTGCCTTCGGTGAATGATGACTCTATGAAAAGTATCTCTCCGCCGACAGCAGTCCAGGCCAGGCCGACGGCAACGCCGGGGATGTCGCTCACTTCGTAACGTTCGGGGGTGTATCGTTCAACTCCGAGATACTCGCGGAGATTATCGGGAGTGACAGTAAGTGAATATTCCTGTCCGCGCATCTTGTGGAGTACAATCTTGCGCACCACTTTGGCTATCTGCTTCTCGAGCTGTCTCACACCGCTTTCGCTTGTATAACTCTCGACGATGTGGGTGATGGCTTCGGGTGTAAATTCAATCTCTTCCGCACCAAATCCGTTTTCAGTGGCCACGCGCGGTATAAGATGACGTCGTGCAATCTCGATTTTCTCCTCTATAAGATAGCCCGATATGTCGATTATCTCCATGCGGTCGAGCAGAGGCTGCGGTATAGTCGAGAGTGTATTGGCTGTGGCTATGAACAGTACGTGAGACAGGTCATAGTCGACATCGACGTAATTGTCGTGAAAATGACTGTTCTGCTCCGGGTCGAGGACTTCGAGCAATGCGGCTGAGGGGTCTCCTTTGAAGTCATTGCCGGTCTTGTCGATTTCGTCCAGAAGCAATACGGGATTGGAACTGCCCGCGCGCTTGATGGCATCGATTATGCGGCCTGGCATTGCTCCGATATAGGTGCGGCGGTGGCCGCGTATCTCGGCCTCGTCATGCAGACCGCCGAGCGACACGCGCTGGTACTTGCGGTTGAGGGCACGTGCTATAGACTGTCCGAGCGATGTTTTGCCCACTCCGGGCGCGCCGACAAGACAGATGATGGGTGAACGGCCTTCGGGCGTATTCATCATCACGGCCAGTTGTTCGAGTATGCGCTCCTTGACTTTCTCAAGTCCGTAGTGGTCGCGGTCAAGAGTTTTCTCTGCTTCTGAAAAGTCGGCATTTACTGTGTCGAGCACGCCCCAGGGCAGATCGGTGAGCAGTTGGAGGTAGCTGTACTGCACTGAGTAGTCAGGACTCTGCGGATTGAGACGGCGCAGCTTCTCGATTTCTTTTTTGAATGCATCGCGCACGTTCTGAGGCATGAGCAGGCCTTTGGCTTTTTTCTCAAACTCCACGCTGTCATCGTCATTGCCATACAGCTTGTCGCGCAATACCTCAAATTCATGCTGGAGGTAATGGTTGCGCTGCTGTTCGTCAATATTCTTCATGGCTTTGCGACGTATCTCGGAGCGTATTTCCGAGAATTGCTCCTGACGGGCTATGAGCGACATGAGATGCATGGCTCTGTCCTTGAGACGTGAGTGACGCAGCAGATCCATCTTCTCGTGCAGTTCAAATCCTGCGTGGGTGCATATGAGGTTGATCATCAAGGGGGGCGCGCTGAGATCTTTGATGTTGACCATGAGCTCGCTCGGGTTTTCACCGTTCTGTCCGAGGATACGCAGTGTGGTCGAGCGTATGTCCTCGACGAGCACGGCAAACTCTTTGTCGGTGGGGCGGGGATTGGTCTCCCGACACTCCTTGACCGATACTGACAGTGCGCCGGGTATGGTTTCGCCGTTACCCGGACCGGTGACTTTAACCTTGCTGCGGGCGTTGAGTATGGCGGTGTGTGTGCCGTCAGGCAGCTCGATGACTTTTACGACATCGGCCACCACGCCATAGGGGTAGAGGTCCTTTACATCGGGATTCTCTATAGCCGGATCAGTCTGGCAGAATACGCCTACAGGTATGCTCTTCTCATAGGCGGCGTTGACTGTACGCACTGTAAGCTCCCGTCCCATCATAATGGGAAATGTCACCTGCGGAAAAAGCACCATGTCGCGAAGCGGTATCACGGGCAGGTCGTCAAGAGACGGTGCGTTGTGCTGTATGTCGGAAGAGAGGTCAATCTGACCGATTGATATTATCTTAGTATTGTCCTTCATTTACAATCGTGTAGTTAAACCGATAATTGCGACCCCAAAGTTACAAAAAATCACTCACCTGACAAAATTCATCTTCACTCCTGTATGCTTACTCGCACAACTATATGGCATCCGGGGAAAAGAAACGTGTAAAATCCCTTAAAGCGGGGATTTTACACGTTAAGACCAGTCATTCAGACTTTTGTTCAGTCAAAAATTTTGTCCCAGTCTTTCCACACAGCCTCATAACCGAGTTTTCTTATTTCTTCGGTCACGGCTTTGGGCGAACGCGGGTCGGATACCTCAAACTGCTCAAGGGCGTCGGGAGTCGAGCGATAACCTCCGGGCTCGGTCTTGCTGCCCGCACTCATGGATGTGACTCCGAGCTTCATCATGTTGGCGCGGAATGTCGGATTTTCACGGGTGGAGTAGGAGATGTCGACATCGTGGTCAAAGATGCGGAATGCAAATGTCACTTGGGCCAGTTCGCGGTCGCTCATCACTACCTTGGGCTGATAGCCGCCCTCGGCAGGACACATGCGCGGGAAGTTGATGCTGTATTTGGTCTTCCAATAGTTCTTGCGCAGATAGCGGAGATGGCGTGCGAGCATGGTGAGGTCGGTGCGCCAGTCCTCGAGGCCGATCAGCACACCCATACCTATCTTGTGGACTCCGGCCTGTCCCATGCGGTCAAAACCGTTGACACGCCAGTCAAATATCGACTTCATGCCTTTGGGGTGATAGTTACGGTAGTTGGCCTTGTGATATGTTTCCTGAAAACACACCACGCCGTTGAGCCCGCTGTGTGTGAGTCGTTCATACTCTTCAGTGCTCATGGGGCCTACCTCGATAGTGAGATTGTTGAAGTAGGGGCGAGCAGTCTTGAGCACTTCTTCGATATAATCGGCTCCGTTGATTTTGGGGTGTTCGCCTGATACGATGAGTAGGTTTTCAAACGGGCCGAGCTCGCGTATGGCCTCACACTCGGCGCGCACCTGATCCATTGTCAGTGTCACGCGCGTGAGTGGATTATTGTGGTTGAATCCGCAATACACACAGCAGTTTGAGCAGGCGTTTGATACATACATGGGGATGTACATTGATATTGTCTTGCCGAAACGCTCAAGCGTATAGCGGTGACTGAGCTGAGCCATCTCCTCCAGATACGGCTCGGCGGCCGGTGAGATGAGAGCCATGAAGTCTTCGACACTCAGATGCTCTTTACGCAGTGCCGCACGTACATCGGCGGCTGTTCGCGTGGAGATGAAACGGGTTGTCTCGTCCCAGTCGTATTTTTCTAATTCTTCTGAAAACATATTACTCTTATATCTGATACTGAATTTGTTAGAATCGATATGAAATGCCCACCGGCAATCGGCCTACACCCACGAAATGGTGGTTGTTGTAGCGTGTGCCGTTGATGCGGGGCTGCCATACGGTCACCATCGGGGTCAGAGTCAGGTCAAGGTTGTCGGTGATGCGATAGCCGGCTCTTATGCCGCCTTCGATAGCCAATGCCGCTTTGGAGTTTTGGCATGAGCCCCAGCCGACACCGAGGCCGAGCATCGGGATGACCTCAAATCTGCGCCCTGTCTCGCCTGTAAATACATTCGTGAGATTGAGCATATAGTCAAGACTGACAGTCTTGATTTCCTGATTACTGCGCGAGTTGAACGGCAGACAGTCATATGCAAAGCCGAGCTGGAGACCTGATGCGCCGGTAAGCCATCCTCCTGCTGCAAGCGAGAATCCTCCTGACACTTTGCGCAGATTCGGATTCGAGATGCTTTCGCTGTAGAGCATTGGGCTTCCGGCAAGGTTGACATAGGGGTGTAGCTCGCCGCCAAGAATGCCGGCAGTCGAGGCTGTGCGCTCGCTCTTGGTGCGGTTAAGCTTATAGCTGACTCCGGCGAGAAAGCGAACTTCGGGATTATAGCGGCGTGTATAGTCGGGGATTGACAACAGTTGTAGTTGCGGTTCAAGAATAATGTCAACAGCAGGAGATACACTTATACGTCCGCGCAAACCGGCCCGAGGGCCCCATATTATACTGTTGCGCCCATGATTGTAGTTGGCAACTCCGGCCGTCAGACCTATAAATGCGTCGAGATCAAATGCTCGTTCGCTGTCATATCCTCCGGCGAGAGTCGACAGGCTCAGCATATAGTCGGCCGAAAGTGTGAGCGAACGATAGTTCGACCCCTTTCGTATGGTCTCATACTCTCCGCTGATGCGCCATGCACTCTCGGGTGTGTACCATTGACCAAAGCTGATTGTTGTGGCAAAACTGGGATACCATTCGCGTGAGCGCATGAGCACTCCGCCAAGTAAATCGAAGAAGTAGCGGCGCGATGAGAGAAATTCTCTATAATCAAACGATGACTTGTAATAGTCATAGCTCTCCGATGAGTTGAAACGATATACAAGGCCTATATTCACACCGGGCATGAATGCATAACGACTGCTTGTGGTTGTGATTTTTTTGTCAAATACTCTCACATTTGGCTCGAGATAAAGACCGACCGAAGGCGATACTTTCCAGATTCCCTGCAATCCGGCATGCAGTCCCGGGAAAAATTTCTTGCCTTCGCCTGAGAGGTATACCGCGCTGGCTCCGAGCACTACGTTTGTCTCGATTTTGCTGTCGGGATTGTAGCCGACAAAGGCCGAATTAAGATTCCACATATAGTCGAGATCGGCTATTACTCCATTACGGCGGTCTTGACCGATCTGTTGTCTGAGGGATGTGCCGCCTACCGAAAGACGCAGTCCGGCGGGTGCGCTGAACCATTTGCCTATCGACAACATTCCGGTCATGCCTTTGCGCTTGCGCCACTCTGAGGTGGAATTGCCGAGACCGACAACGCCGCCCGACACTCCGATGAATATGTTGTCTCTGAAATAATCGTTGGAAAACAGTGAATTGTCAACACTGATGCCACGGCCGCCTGTCATGCGATAACCAAGACCTACCATAACAGAGGCATTCCAGTCATAACGATGCCATGTCTTTACGTCATCAAGCCCATCGGTGTAAATGCCTATGCGGGGCTCTACGTAGAGATAGGTGGATGATGTGACATAGAGTCTTGGTTGCAGTCCGATTCTCGCTCCGCCGGCACCCCACAGACGATGTCCGTCGCGGTGAAGTGCCTGGCCCTCGAGACCCATTATGCCTATCAGTTCAAACCGGCGCGAGGGGTTGTCCTTACGAAGCAGGGCCGAAAGATTCATCATATAGTCAAGCGACAGACCTGCGAAAAAAGGACGTGTATCTTTCACTCCGTGGTGGCGTCCGCCGCTTATACCGAGTCTCCATCCGTGCACCGGCGTTATCCAGTCGCCTATTGTTAGCCCCATGCGATAGCCGGCGTCAGAGAGTGACGCACCGGTGAGATTGGCATTGGTGCGCATCCAGTCTGGACCGGCCTCGGCCGAAATGAACAGACGGTCACCGAAGCGTTTTTGCGGGAACTTTTCTGCCGGCGCCGGACGCTGGAGCACATAGTCGAGTGCATTCATGGTCGAGTCAATGGCTACCGGCGCACCTGTGGCAGCATAAGCTGCTGTCGGCATGACACAGGTGCCTATCATCATATATATATTGCGTAATATCGTTTTCATAACTGTACCTCCTCTTCTTCACGTTCTTCCATCAGGTCAATAAGGTCACCGTCTATTTTGGCGATTTCTTTAAGCTCCGGCTTGAGACGTAGGGCGTTTTCGAGATGACTTACGGCCGCCATGTACTCGTCTACACGGTTGGCGGCTACAGCCTTGAGGTATTCCTCTTCGGCCGAGCCTCCGAGTTTGGATGCTTTTCGCCATGCCTGGTCATTGGCTTTGAGAGCCAGCAGTATCACCACTTCATTGACTGGTGACTCGGCTGCGACTTCCTGCATCGCACCCTCATAGCGGCCGTTGAACACGTCGGTGTATATCTTGGCTTTATGAAAACGTGGAGTGTCGGGAAGAAGCGAGGCGAGCGAGTCGGCTTCGAGATAATGATGTGAGGCGAGACACGCCGCTATGTGGTTGAGTCGGGCTTCGTCGGGTATTTTCTTAATCTTCTTGCCCGGCTGGAGATAATTGCCGAGCAGGTCATAGTCGGCCTCGCCGCGCTCGAGTTTCATGGCTGCAAGGTCGGTTGCGGCTACAAGGAAGTTGGGATGGGTCTCGAGTGCTTTTTTCAGATACTCTTCCTTTTCGGCCGGAGTCTTGGCTATATAGCGATACAGTTTGAAAAACTCGTAGCGAGAAAGCGACTTCGGGTCGGTCTTGTACACTTCAGCGATTTCGTCGTCAGTCAGATAGCGGAATTGAGAGGTCAGAAACTCGTAGCTTACCTTTCGCATGCGGGGAAGATACTTCTCAGGAATGAGTGACGAGTAGAACGGGAGCTTGCGTATTCTTATGGACTGGGCATCCATCTGGCCGGGATATTTTGTGATTATATCGGCCACGGCATCGGCCTCGGTGTTGAGACTGTCGGCACGGAGCATTGTCACAAGTGACTCCCACGGTTCGACCGATGCGTCGCTTTTTACCTCCATGTAGCGGCGGGTGGTGGGCGAGAGATTATCCATGATGAGCTCGAGAGCCGATTGCATACGTCTCTTCGAGAGATCTACGTTTTTTGCATAGTTGCCTTCGGGCGAGGATGTTGAGTAGATATGAAAACTTTTGAGAGCTGCGTCCGGATCATTTTCGATGTTCTGCAGTTGGCTGAGTAGCGAGTTCATCTCAGCCCGGTTGTTGCCTTGGTCCATATAGAGTCGGGCGTCATTTACCTTGAATGTAAGCATCACATCGCCGCGTGTGTCGCGCATCTGCATCTCCGGAGTGGGATAGAATGTAGTGTCGGTCACTTCGGTGCCGAGCAGACTGTACTGAAAGAAACGCATGGGGTTGACTGTTCCGCGCGATATGGTGGTGGTATCGCGGTAAAAGACGCGATTGTAATTTTCCATCGCCATGAGCATGTCGCAGTGAAAGTCCTGGTCGGGATTATCGAGATACACCGAGTCGCTCCAGAATATCATATCGTCTTTGTGGCTGGAGTGTTTCTGCACTTCGACATAAGGAGTGAGCGGGTCGGCGTTCAGGTTGAAGTCGAGCATGCGGTCTTGAGTGATGTTGTAGCGTCGTCCGTCAAATACGAGCGGTTTGAGATACCACATCTTGTTGGCCGTTACGTTATAGAGTGCCGGCTGTATAATCAGTCGGGTGGACGAGTTGAACAGTCTGTGGGGCACTTTGACACGGGTCTTGATGTGGGCATAGTTGCCTTTGATTTCGATGTCGGTAGGCTCGGGGGCTACGGTCTTGAGTTTGCCTTTGGCCTTTACGAGCACCTCATCAAGAGTGATTGACGAGGCAGTTAGCACTACGTCAATGGCAAGACGGCCCTCGACCGGCACCTCGGTGTCCTCCATGCCGAGAATCGAATAGGCGAGTTTGCCGTCACTGTCGATGATTACGAGATATTTGCCCTCTTCGTTGGTGCTGGCGAGCAACTGGTCTGTCTCCACATTGTAGATACACACGCCCTGGAGCGGTTCGCCTTTGGTATTGGTCACAATGCCGCGCACATTGATGTCGCGGGCTGTCGCGGCTGCCGATGTCAGCATGATAGCCGCGAGCGAAGCATAGATGGGTCGGGTGATAGTCATATACATATCTTTTATTTCGCGGTTATCAATTTAAAATATAAGAAAACGAGATGCCGGTGCCGACAGGCGCGGGCAGCCAGCGGCTCATATTGCGGGTGAGGGGCTGTCCTTCGTTGTAGAGATAGTCATATCCCCACACGCGGGCTAAGCCCAGGCCGAGTGTAAACTCCACATTCCAGTGACGGTTGAGCACGAGTGCATAGCCATAAGTGAGTCCTGCGGCAAATTCGTTGCCCTTGTAACAGTGTTGACGCATACGCACATTGAAGACGCCTCCGCTGAAAGCTACGCCCATGAAGTGGCGGGCCATCGGTCGGTTGAACCAATAGCGCAACGAGGGTTCTATGCGTATGTTTTTAAGCATTATGTCTGAGCCGTAGGGCGTTTTACTAAAAGGGTTTCCGGCAATACCGATTTCAAATGTGACCCTGCGTGACAGCCGGGTGTCGAGCGTAAGGTTGGGTGACATCAATACCCAGTCGAGGGTATTGGTTTTCAATGCCACTCTCTGGGCCTTGGCCGGGAGTGAGCATAGTGAGAATGTGAGAATAGAAAGGACCCACAGTATCCTATTGGTCATTACAAACAAAAATAAGTCGTGAAAATGAAAAAAATAAGTCGTGTGTAAAGAGTCGTGTAGAGGAGAAGGGCGGCGCAACTGCCGCACCTTTACGCGCGAGAGGGTGTTACAGTCTCAGTAAAATCCCTCTCGCGTGGTTGGCGGGGAGCGTTAGGTCAACTTACTTGGCGCACTCGTCAACGAGTTTCCGAGTGATGCGCATAGCGCAGAAGTTGGGACCGCACATAGTGCAGAAGTGGTCGTCATCTTTATGGCTTTCCACATAGTACTGACGTGCACGGGCGGGGTCGAGCGACAGATTGAACTGGTCTTTCCATCTGAACTCAAATCTGGCCTTGCTCATGGCGTCGTCACGCACCTGTGCTCCGGGGTGGCCTTTGGCTATGTCGGCGGCATGAGCGGCAATCTTGTAGGTGATTACACCGTTACGTACATCCTCGAGGTTGGGAAGGGCGAGATGCTCCTTTGGGGTCACATAGCATATCATTGCTGTGCCCATCCAGGCGATCTGTGCCGCGCCGATGGCCGATGTGATGTGGTCATAACCTGGCGCGATATCGGTAGTAAGCGGGCCGAGTGTGTAGAACGGTGCTTCGTGACACTTCTCAAGCTGACGGTCCATGTTTTCGCGTATCTTGTGCATGGGGACATGGCCCGGGCCTTCGATAAGCACCTGCACGTTGTGTCGCCAGGCTATCTCAGTCAGTTCACCGAGCACATCGAGTTCAAGGAACTGTGAACGGTCATTGGCATCGTGTATCGAGCCGGGACGAAGACCGTCGCCGAGTGATACGGCCACATCATATGCGGCGAGTATCTCGCATATTTCGTCAAAGTGGGTGTAGAGGAAGTTTTCCTCATTGTGCATAACGGCCCAACTGGTCATGATGGAGCCGCCGCGCGACACAATGCCGGTAAGACGCTCTTTGACCATGTCGGCATGGGCGCGGAGCGCACCGGCGTGGATGGTGAAGTAGTCCACACCCTGTTCGGCCTGCTCGATGAGAGTGTCACGGTATATTTCCCATGTGAGGTCTTCGACGCGGCCGTTGACTTTCTCGAGTGCCTGATATACGGGGACTGTTCCTACGGGCACGGGGCAGTTGCGGATAATCCACTCTCGTGTTTCGTGGATATTGTCGCCTGTCGAGAGGTCCATCAGCGTGTCTCCTCCCCAGTAGCAGCTCCACACAGCTTTGCTCACCTCTTCCTCGATGCCTGACGAAAGGGCCGAGTTGCCGATATTGGTGTTGAGTTTGACGAGGAAGTTTCGGCCTATAATCATAGGTTCGGCTTCGGGATGATTGATATTGGCGGGGAGCACGGCTCGTCCGGCGGCAATCTCAGCACGGACAAACTCTGGAGTGATATGGCTTTCGATGCCCATTGCGCGGGCGTTGTTATTCTCGCGGATAGCCACATACTCCATCTCAGGAGTGATAATACCCTTTTTGGCCAATGCCATCTGTGTGATTTCCTTGCCCTTGGCGGCACGTCGGGGCGCATAGCGGTGGGCAAAACGAATATTGTCGAGCGTGGGGTCTTCCTCGCGCATGCGTCCGTAGTCGGAAGTGATGTGGGGGAGCTGCTCAAGGTCATCGCGTTGGGCTATGAAGGCCTCGCGTGTGCGTGGCAGACCTTCGTTGATGTTGATTTTGACATTGGGGTCAGTGTAGACTCCGCTGGTGTCGTAGACGTAGACGGGAGCATTTTCGGTGATGACTTTTTCTCCGTTGACTATATCGACTGTCGGAGTGAGGTTGACCCGACGCATAGCTACCTTGATGGGAAACATTTCACCGTCGATGTATACCTTTTCCGAACCGGGATAAGAGTTTACGTCAATGTTTTCGATTTTCATTTATAATAAAGGTGATGATTTGGCTTCAGTTATATGCAGAATGAGGTTCAGAGGTCAAGAAATGCTGTGAGAGGGCTTGTGGCACTTGCCGATGACGATACGGAGCCGAGTCCGGCAATATATGCCTTGCGGCCGGCTTCAACCGCGAGTCGGAAAGCGACGGCCATTTCTACCGGGTTGCCGGCTACGGCGATGGCCGTATTGACGAGCACGGCGTCGGCTCCGATTTCCATTGCGTCGGCAGCATGAGATGGTGCGCCGAGTCCGGCGTCAATCACTACAGGCACGCGGCTCTCGGCAATGATGATTTCAAGAAGATCGCGAGTCTTGAGACCCTTGTTTGTCCCGATAGGTGCTCCGAGGGGCATTACTGCGGCAGTCCCGACTTCCTCAAGGCGTTTGCACAGCACCGGGTCGGCCTGTATATAGGGAAGAACCTTGAATCCCTGTTTGGCGAGAATTTCAGTAGCTTTCAGTGTCTCGATCGGGTCGGGGAGCAGGTATTTGGGATCGGGATGAATTTCGAGTTTGATGAAGTCGGTGCCAAAGCAGTCGCGGGCCAGATTGGCGGCGAGCACGGCCTCCTCGGCATTGCGCACTCCCGAAGTGTTGGGGAGAAACTGCACATGGTCACGGTTGATGTGGGCGAGCATGTCGTCCTCCTCGTGCTCCATGTCGATACGCTTCATGGCTACAGTAATCATCTGCGAACCGGATGCTATGATTGAATCAAGCATTAGGCGGTTGGATGAGAATTTGCCTGTGCCCACAAAAAGGCGCGAGGTAAATTCCTTACCACCGATGGTGAGAATGTCTGACATAATATGATGATATGATTATTGTTTATTCCATATATGATGACGATGGCTTGTGTGGCTTTAGGACTTCTTTCTGAGTGCGGATACAGTCTCATTAAGCGTGTCAAGCAGGAGCCGTGTATATGCTATCGGGTCATGGGCATTGATTATCGAGCCGCTCACAGCTACGCCATTGATGCCTGTGGACATGAGAGCCGGGATGTCTTCCACGCCTATGCCGCCTATGGCAACGATGGGCAGAAGCATGTCGGCGTCGCGGACGGTTTTGACTATATCGGCATATCCTTCTGTTCCAAGTACGGGCGACAGGTTGGCTTTAGTTGTCGTGAAACGGTATGGACCGAGACCTACATAATCAACATCTCGTCCTTTATATTTCAGTATGTCTTCGGCTGTGTTGGCGGTTATGCCTATGATAGCCTCCGCGCCCATAGTTTCGCGGGCCTGGAGAGGGTCCATGTCGTTTTTGCCGAGATGCACGCCGTGCACACCCATTTCCATAGCCAGCTCTACGCGGTCGTCAAACACAAGAAACGCTTCATGCTCCTTGCACAAAGGTATTATCTCGAGAGCTGTCTGGCGAAATTCTTCATCAGAAGCATCCTTGAGCCGCAACTGTATCCATTTGCAGCCGCCTTCGAGCACCATCTGCACCTCCTCTGCAATGCTGTATCGGTCGCTCGGGTGTGTTATGAACATTAACATATTGATGATTCTTTTTATTGATTGTAGTGTGATATGTTGCAGACTACGCAGTGCGAAGCAAAGTCGGCTACTTGCTCACATGTGCCTTCCCATGGGATTGCGCCAAGCATGGCATGACCGCTAAAACGGTAACAGTCAAGCATAGGGAAATGTTCGGGGCTTATGCCTCCTAACGCTATCACGGGGATTTCGCATTTATCAAGCGAGCTGAGTGTATCGGGTGTGAAGGCAGCCTGATAGCCACTCTTTGATATGCTGTCGAATATCGGACTGAGAGTCACATAACTCATGCTGTCGGCCTCTGCGATCTCGTCAATCGAGTGGCATGAACGACTGAGCGGCCCGGAATATAAGGCAGGAGCGGCCGGACATCGGTGATTGAGGTGTAGCCCTCCGAGATTGAAGTCGCAGGTCAGATCGAAATGACCGTGTAACACAAGCCTGTCGTGGTATCGCTGGGATACACTCTCGATGAGATCGCGCATTTCAACACGTGACGCATCAGGATGACGCAGGTGTACACGATACCATCCGGCCCGTAGTAGAGCTTCTATCTTACACCCTTCATCTGCGACCGGCTGTTCAGGGGTGATAGCTATGAGATGTCGGGCATCAGCCACCGTAAAATGCCTTAATGATTACTATTTTGTCTCCTTCGCTCAATGGTGTCGACTGACGTCTGCCGGCGGGTATGACCGTTCCGTTAAGAGCTGTGGCAATACCTGAGAGCTTAATCTCTTTGGCTGCGAGCGCATCGCTGAGCATCGAGCCCGAGGGGAGTGTGAGGGGCACGTCGTTGATGGTGATATTCATAAGTTTCTGAATGTTGACGGATTGAAATTCTTGAGTCTGCGCGGAGAGAAGAAATGATTGACAGGACCGTGCCCTTTGCCGGTGGTGACAAACGCTCCGGCTTCGAGAGCACGCGTGATATATAGCTTGGCAGCATTGACAGCCTCGGTGAGATTGTATCCCAAGGCGAGATATGACGCTATGGCTGACGAGAGTGTGCAGCCGGTCCCGTGTGTGTTGGTCGTGTCGATGGCATCGGCCCGCAGCTCAATACGTTTTTCGCAGTTGTCGAGATAGAGAATGTCGGTCTTGAAATCGCTGTCAGATGTGTCGCCCCCTTTGAGCAATATGTTGCGGCATCCCATGTCGGAGAATGCTGCGGCCTGACGGTCGGGGTCGTCCTCGTCGGTGAGAGCGGCCGCTTCGCTTTTGTTGGGCGTTATTAGCGTCGATAGCGGGAATATTTCGCGTGTAATCAATGCTATCGCATCTTCGCTAAGCAGACGTGAACCGGATGTCGATACCATCACCGGATCGATCACGAGATTGTTGATGTGGTAATGTTTCAGCCGTTCCGCAACTGCTCCTGCTACCTCGGCATTACACAGCATGCCGGTCTTTACGGCCATCGGAGGGATATCCTCCATGACCATATCAATCTGGTCGGTCACGATGGACGGAGATGCGGGCATGATTGAGCGCACCCCGGTGGTGTTCTGGGCTGTGAGTGAGGTTATCGCCGTCATGGCATAGCATCCGAGGGCCGAAATCGTCTTGATGTCGGCCTGTATGCCCGCTCCCCCCGAGGGGTCGCTTCCGGCTATTGAAAGTACGGTGAAATATTTTCTCATCGCATTGTGTATCTTTGTATTACGTGTTAGACAAAGCGATGAGCGGGCCAAGGTTTGGCCGGGGAAAATCTGAGTCCAATCCCTTCGGCGGTACTAACCGCATCAGGTTCAGAGGGTATCATCTCAGCCGACTTGTTGAAACGCGGCACCCCTTTGTCTCTGCAAAGTTACTTCTTTATCTCTATTAATGCAAAAAAATCTTTCTTTTGACGCGATTTATGCATATATGAAGCACCACTCCGCGCGATAGCAGATAACAGATGAATGCTATCCAAATGCCATGGTTGCCGATGTGGGGATAGAGCAGAAAATATAATGTGAAGTAGAGTACAGTCGACAAGGCCATTGAGAGGAGCATCTCGTGGGTGCGTGTGATGCCGATATAGACGCCGTCCCATGTAAATGCAAGAAATCCCGTGATAGGGATGAGTATTACCCAATGGAAATATTCACGCGAAGCTGCGACAACGTTTGCGTCACCGCTCAACAGTTGCATGATCCATTTACCACAAATGAAATATATTGCGGTAAATATTACAGCGACCCACAGCCCCCATCTGAGCAGGGCACGTATGGCGGTGTCAAGCCGGTTACGGTCTGACGCGCCGAGACAGTTGCCGCATATTGCCTCGCCGGCAAAGGCAAAACCGTCCATGAAATAAGAAAACAGTACAAAAAACTGCATCAGCAGTGTGTTGACGGCCAGTGTCACCGTGCCTTGTTCGGAACCTGCGCGCGTAAACCATACCGTCACGGCTATGAGGCAACATGTGCGCAGGAATATGTCGGCATTGACCGAGAAGAACCGCCGGAGTGCGCCGTGCCGGAATATCTGTCGAGGAGAAGTGACCGTCGGATCATATTTGCGTGCGACAATCACTACAAAAGCTATGACGCCGAGCCATTGGGCTGATAATGTGCCGATAGCCACACCCTCGACTTTGAGATTGAATACATAGACCAGCACGAGGCTTACGACAATATTGCTGATATTTATTATGAATGAGACCCACATGGGAGATTTGGGATTTTTGCGGCCGAGACTCCATCCCGACAGCGTGTAGGTGCACAGCACAGCCGGTGCACCCCATACAAGTATGGCAAAATATCTCTGCGCCATTGCTCTCACATGAGGCTCGACCTCCATTACAGCAAAGGCTATCCGTCCTATAAGTGGTGAAAATATTATTATGAGCACAGATGCTCCTAACGCTACTGCCGTGCCCCGCGCAAGCACCAGGTTGAGCTCTGATTCATCAGATGCCCCGTGGGCCTGGGCCGACATTCCGCTTGTGCCCATGCGGAGGAAGGCAAAGAGCCAGTATATCATATTGAATATGGTGCCTCCGACCGCTATCGCAGCTATGTAGGATGCGTCACCCATATGGCCGACAATAGCGACGTCCATCAATGCCAGCAGCGGTGTGGTGATGTTGGTTATGATTGACGGAATGGCTAACGATAGTATTTCTCTGTTGATGGTCTTCAATTAGTGGATTTTTATTTTTGCCTACCAGGATTTTCTCATCTGAGTTTACGCCATTTGGTTTTGGGGCGAATCATGCGATCGACAGCGCGACGCATGCGGCGCGATACTCGCGGTGTGATTCCTGTTGTATCATCCTCGGCAGATTGGGGTTCGGTTTTGTTAACGGTTTTCTTTGTAGGTTTATTGTCGGCAGCCGGTGACGTGGCATTATCGGTGGCTTGATTTTCGGGCTCTGACTGTTTTCTGCGTGCGCGGGTGCGAGCTTTGGCCGAACGGATCATGGCGAGTTCTATCTCGAAACGCAACATCCCAAACACCATCACACAGTCAGGCGTGAGGTTGCGGTCATATGTGTCTCGGTTGCCGTCAAGATAACTGTCGAGTGCGGCAAGCATGGCTTCGCGCTTGGTCTTGTTTGTGACAACGAGATAGATGCGTTTTACAAACCGATCATAGGCTTTCTGAGATACGGGACGGAGAATGGCTGACTTTTTCATAACAAATGCGGTGATAAAATTTATACCGCAAAGTTACCAAGCGAGATGCCGTAAAAGGTGCGATAATGTCGCGTAGCGAGTGTCTGAAATGAAAAAATCATGCCGGAAAAATCATCCGTTCAGCGATAATTCTCCGGCATGAGTTTTTTAATGCTTATATCAGAGTTTCTTGGCTCTCATCGAATCCCATATCAGGTAGATGATAAGCAAGGCATATGCAGCCAGACCGCTCCACTGAGTAGCGATGGCCGACATGGGGTTGATATATTCAAATCCGAGGAATCGGGTGAGTGCTGCAAATACACCAAATAACGCACCACCGGCAATAAGGCCCGAGGAGATGAGCGTGCCGCGGTCGGCACGTGCACTGTTGACACTTTTGTCCTTGGAACGGCTACCGATAAACCATGCTACAGCTCCACCGACCAACAGCGGGGTGTTGAGCTGGAGAGGGATGAACATGCCGAGGCAGAAGGCGAGTGCCGGCACTCCGAGCCAATTGAGAAGCAGTGCGAGAATGGCTCCTACCATGTAGAGTATCCAGGGCGTGTCGCCACCCATCATGAGAGGCTCGATGACCTTGGCCATGGCGTTGGCCTGAGGAGCAACGAGTGCATTTTCACCGGTGAATCCATACACCTGGTTGAGCAGAAGTATTACGCCGCCGACTGTTGCAGCAGAGACGAGTGTGCCGAGAAATTTCCATGACTCCTGTTTCTTGGGCGTTGAGCCGAGCCAGTAGCCAACCTTGAGGTCGGTCACGAAGCCGCCGGCCATCGAGAGGGCTGTACATACCACACCGCCGATAACCATAGAGGCTACAATGCCAGAGGTGCCGTTGAGACCGATGCCGACAAAGATTGCCGAAGCGATGATGAGGGTCATGAGTGTCATGCCCGATACAGGGTTGGAGCCTACGATAGCGATGGCATTGGCTGCCACTGTGGTAAACAGGAATGCAATCACTGTGACAACCACCCATGCGACGAGTGCCTGCCAGAATGTGTTGATGACACCAAGCCAGAAGAACAGGAACACCACCACAAGTGCTATGGTTACGAAAAACACGATGTGCTTCATGGATATGTCGGTCTGCCAACGGATGGTCTTGGCAGAGGCCGCATTGCCTTTAAGCTCACGTGAAGCAAGTCCGACAGCCTCGCGGATGATGCCCCATGATTTCACGATGCCGATGATTCCTGCCATGGCGATGCCTCCGATACCGATGAGTCGCGCATAGTCGGCAAATATCTCGGTCGGTGAGAGGGCTGTGATTTCGGCAGCTCCATAAGTGCCCATGAGGGGAATGAGCACCCACCATACGAAGACCGAACCGGCAAAGATGATGAATGCATATTTGAGGCCAATGATATAGCCCAGACCCAGCACGGCGGCAGTGGTGTTGCAGCTCAACACGAGTTTGGTCTTCTCGGCAAGAGTCTGTCCCCATGATGTCGCCATCGTGTTAAGGGTGCTTGCCCACCAGCCGAATGTCTCCACGAGGTAATCATAAAGACCGCCTATGAGCGATGATATTACAAGAGTCTTGGCCTGTCCGGCATTGGATGATTCCTTGCCGAGTCCGCTTGCAAGCACTTGGGTGGTAGCAGTGGCTTCGGGGAAAGGATACTTGCCGTGCATATCCTTTACGAAATATTTACGGAAAGGAATGAAGAATAGGATGCCGAGCACTCCGCCAAGCAGCGAACTGAGAAATATCTGAAAGAAGTTGACGGATATTTCAGGATACTTGGCCTGAAGAATGTAGAGGGCGGGAAGAGTGAAGATGGCACCAGCCACAATCACTCCGGAGCACGCACCTATCGACTGGATAATCACGTTCTGCCCTAAAGGATTTTGCTTCTTGAGCGCGCCGGAGAGTCCTACCGCTATAATGGCGATTGGAATGGCGGCTTCAAACACCTGGCCTACTTTGAGTCCGAGATAGGCGGCTGCCGCACTGAATATCACAGCGAGCAGCAGTCCCATGGTCACGGAGTAGGGAGTGACTTCAGGATAGTCGTGAGCTGGATGCATTATCGGACGATAATGCTCGTCATCACCGAGTTCCCGAAACGCGTTTTCAGGCATTTCAGCAGGATCTACCTCCTGATATACCACTTCGTCGGTCTGTTTTTGTGTCATAACATTGATGATATTAGATGGTAAGGATGTTTACTTCTCATAGAAATATGATGAGGGGAGCTGGCGGCAATTATATTGCGAAGCCATGATTTCACCATATGCACCGGCCGAACGAAGAGCCAGGAAGTCACCGCGGCGTATGGACGGGAGAAGTTCGTCCTTGCCGAAGCAGTCGGACGATTCGCATATTGGGCCTACGATGTCGTAATGATGTCTCTCACCGTTGGGCGACGAGATGTTCTCTATGCGGTGGTGGGCATTGTAGAGAGCCGGACGTATCAGGTCGGTCATGCCGGCGTCGACAATTGCAAAACGTTTGGTGGTACCCTCTTTTACATAGAGCACTCGGGTGATGAGACTGCCGCACTGCGCCACTACCGATCGGCCGAGCTCAAAGTGAAGTTCCTGGTCGGGACGGAGTCGGAGATGATTGCGGAATGACTTGAAGTAACCCTCGAAGTCGGGTATTGGATGGCGGTCAGGATCAGCGTAATCTATCCCAAGACCGCCGCCGACGTTGATTGATCTGAAGGTTACACCTTTGGCCTCCCATTCATCCTGAAGTCTGTTGATGGTCTCGCAGAGCATTACAAAGGGGTCGGTCTCGGTGATCTGAGAGCCGATGTGGAAATGCAGACCTATGAGATTGACATTCTCGAGGTCGTTGGCTTTCTCTATGAGATGAGGCATCTGCTCGAGGTTTATGCCAAACTTGTTTTCGGCAAGTCCGGTGGTTATATACTCATGGGTGTGGGCATCGATGTTGGGGTTGATGCGCAGAGCTATATCGGCGGTCTTGCCAAGCGATGCGGCAAGCTCGTTGATGATTTCGAGCTCGGGCTCAGACTCGACATTGAAACATCCTACGCCATTCTTGAGGGCGAGTATAATCTCGGCATCAGTCTTGCCGACTCCGGCATAAACTATCTGCGAGCCTTTGAATCCTGCGTCGAGAGCTGCCTGAATCTCTCCGCCGCTCACTGCGTCAACTCCAAGTCCGGCCGCCTGCACATGACGAAGAATGCCTGGATTGGCATTAGCCTTCATGGCATAGTGCACTTTGAAACGTTCGTCGCGCGAAGTGCGGGCTATTTCTGCCAATGTGCGGTCGAGCAGTGCAAGGTCGTAGAAGTAAAATGGAGTCGAGAGATCGTTAAATTCAGCAACTGGGAATCGTGTCATGCTGTATGTCGGATTATTTTTAGTTGTTGAACAGTTTTTCGCTCAGACGGTTGAGTGCTGCAACTTTGTCATCCTTGCGAATGAGGAACGAGATGTTGTAGTTGGAACCGCCATAAGAAATCATGCGCACCGGGATGTCGGCGAGAGCTTCCATCGCACGGGCCTCATAGCCGGTGTTGGTCCACTCCATATTGCCTACTACGCATACGATTACCATGTCCTTGTCTACGGTCACGGTGCCGAATTTCTGGAGTTCGTCGACAATCTCGGGAAGGAAACGCTCCGAGTCGATGGTGAGTGACACACCCACCTCGCTTGTGGCAATCATGTCGATGGGGGTCTTGTATTTTTCGAAAGTCTCAAACACGCGTGTCAGGAAACCGTAGGCGAGAAGCATACGCGAGCTTTTGATTTTAATAGCGACGACATTGTCTTTTGCCGCCACAGCCTTTATGCAAGGATCGGTTATGTTGTTGTAGATAAGTGTGCCGTGAGCTTCGGGCTCCATAGTGTTGAGTAGACGCACGGGTATGTTATTGACTTTGGCCGGGAGCACACAGGTGGGGTGGAGAATCTTGGCACCGAAATAGGCAAGCTCGGCGGCCTCTTCATAATGAAGCTCGCCCACGGGCGATGTTTTCTCGACAAATCGGGGGTCGTTGTTGTGCATGCCGTCGATGTCGGTCCAGATTTCAATTTCCTCGGCTTCAATAGCTGCTCCGATGAGTGAAGCTGTATAGTCGCTGCCGCCGCGCTGGAGATTGTCGATTTCGCCTGAGGAATTGCGGCATATGAAACCCTGGGTCACGAAAATGTCGGCATCCATGTATTTGTCGAGCAACGGCTGGAGATGGAGCTGTATATGCTGCATGTCGGGCTCGGCATTAGTGCCTGTCTTCATGAAGTCGAGTGCGGGAAGAGCCTCGGCATAGAGGCCGCGCTCGTTGAGAAGGATTGTCATCATGGCAACGCTCATGATTTCTCCTTGTGCGAGTATGATTTTTTCCTCAACTTCACCGAAAGTCTCGCGCTGAGTGAACGAACGGATGTAGTTGAAGCAGGCTTTGATTTCTTTAAGGGCACGCTCGCGGCTCTCGTGTTTGTCATAAAGAGTCGAGAGTGTCTTGAGATATTTTGATTCCAGAAGGTTGATTGTCTCTTTTGCTCCGTTTACGTTGCGCTTGTAGAGGTAGCCGGCTATCTCTACAAGAGTGTTGGTAGTGCCGGACATAGCTGACAGCACTATGATGTTGCGGCCTCGGGAGCTTACGAGGTCTGCGACGTGGCGTATTCTCTCGGCCGAACCTACCGATGTGCCACCAAATTTCAATACTTTCATCCTTTTTGAAAACTATATTCGTGATAAATGTTGTAAAAACGTGTCAAAGATACGAAAAATGTTTTAAACTGACATTTTTTGTCTCCTTTTATTTTGCTGACATGCGTTTGAGAAGGTTGTATGATGGGACTATGCCGAGTCCGCCAGCTCGGCTGAGGTCGGCAAACGCCGCGTCGCGGTTGCCAAGCGAAAGGAATACGTAGCCGCGGTTATAGAAGGCTTCGCCAAAATCTGGTTTCAGTTCTATAGCCTTGTTGAAGCAGGATATGGCCGAAGTGAGATCGCCCTCGCCGGCCAGTATGACGCCTTTATTATAGTAAGCGATGGGCATTGATGGAGAGAGCTTGATGACGGTGTCGAGGTCGGCGACGGCTGCGCGCAACAAGGCGTTACGTGACATGGCTGCCGACATTGCCGGAGTGGCTCCGGACTCGTCTGTGGATATTCGTGTACTGAGATAGCGTGCGTTAGCCCTGATGAGATAGGCCAGGGTGAAATCGGGGGTTATGGCAATGGCGCGGTCAAGGTCGGCGATGGCATGCTCATAGTCACGGAGGGTCATGTAGTCCATGGCTCGTCCCAGAAAGTCAATGGCACGCGGCGTGTGGCTTGCGAGGTAGGAGGTATAGTAGTTTATGGAATTGAAATGGGCTGTGGCTGTCTCCTCGTCGGTCATGGACGGCTCGCGGTTGGTGACCTGAAGGAGAAACCTGAGCATACGTGTCGAATTTATGTCGTCGACTTCACGTATGTAGTCTCCGCTCATTTTGAGTTCGGTGGGAGAGGTGTAATATGAAATGGCGAAGATGGGTTCAAGTTCGATATTGACATTTCGGTCCTGCACCTTGCCACGTATGTCCTTGCTGTTGAATATCTGTTCAGGCGAAGAATTGTCGGCAATGGTGGTGAGAGTGGTGAACCGGCGTTTCACCTGTTCCTGAGAATATGACTCCGTCTCACCGTCTGCCACGGAGTCGGCAGATTCACCGCTTCCGTCAAAAAGAGGCGAAACCTGTACCCGGGTCTTTGCGAGAGCGAGCGAACGGTCATAGTCACGGGTGGCTGCGCGCATGTCGCCCTTGCGGCGGTTTATGTCATAGCGCAGGAAGTAGGCGGCTGCAAATTCGGGGAATGCGTCAATGACCTTGTTCATATCGCGCAGCGCACCGTCATAATCCTCGATTTCAGCAAGGAGCATGGCGCGGTTATAGAGAGCTTTGTAGTCGAGGTCATCAAGCGAAAGTACGGTCGAGAAGTCGGCGATGGCTTTGTTGTTGTCATGAACTTCGGCACGCAACAGTCCGCGGTTAAACAGTGCTGTGGTGTTTTGTGGTTCAAGCTGCAGGGCATAGTCATAGTCGGCAAAAGCACCTTGGAAATCATCGGTCATATAGCGGAGATATGCACGGTTGATGAAATAACCGGCATATTTGGGCTGGAGCTTGATGGCATGGTTCATATCCTCAAGAGCCGATGCATAGTTTTTGTCGGAGTGTATGGCTATGTCGGCACGCATCAGATAGCCGTTGATGGAATTTTGGTTGATATCGAGAGCTTTCTCAATGTCGGCAAGCGCACTGACGGTGTCTTTTAGTTCAAGTCTCATTCGCGCCCGTCCTATATATCCACCATCAAAATTGGGGTAGCGTTTCAGCATTACGGCATAGGTGTCGGCCGCTCCGTCAAGGTCCTTTATGTCCTGCTGAGCCATAGCCTTGTTGTAGAGCAGCCCTCGGTTGTCGGGAAGCAGCTCGAGAGCATGGTTGTAATCTTCTATGGCCTCATGGTTTTTGCCCATATTTTGTCGGGCCACACCGCGTACTTCCCATGCATCGACTATAAACGGATTACGCTCTATGGCCATTGTGGCATCACGTTCGGCTCCGAGAAAGTCGTCAAGATTGAGTTTGGCGATAGATCTCAGGAAATAAGGCCGGGCAAGGTGCGGCTTCACATCAATCACCTGATTGAAGTATTGTATCGACAGCACATAGTCTTCAAGAAACATATTGTTCTGGCCGATGCGCATCACCTGGTCGGTGTTGATTTGCGCTGTGACTGTCACTGCGACAGCATGAAATATGATGAGCGGAAATATCCGGCGTAGTATTTTTGACATCTGGTTGTGTATGGTATAATGGTACAAATGTACAATTTTACGCTCAAACAACTGTCTGTTTTAAGTTTTTTTCATACTTTTGTGGCATGAAAATTTCATTATTGACAACAGTGGTATTGATGATTTCAGGGCTGTGTTCTCAGGCTCGAAGCCTTGAAGAAATATTCGCCGAACGTGGATATGTCAGTGTCACGGCAATATCTCCTGACGTAATGGTCTCGCTCATGTATGCGCGTGATGACAATTTTACGGGAGTGGTGCTTTATGATGACGGCATCCAAGACGCATGGCTTCATCCCGATGCAGCCAAAGCCTTGGCCGAAGCACAGCGAGATTTGAGTTCGCTGATGCCGGGGTGCCATCTTCTTGTCAAGGATGCTGCAAGGCCGATGAGCGTGCAACGGCGTATGTTTAAAGCTGTCAAGGGTACTCCCAAGGCCAATTATGTGGCCAATCCTGCACGTGGTGGCGGTCTGCACAATTATGGCGTGGCTGTAGATGTCACCATTGCTGACGAGAACGGCAACGAGCTTGATATGGGTACACCTGTGGATCACCTCGGAGTGGAAGCAAATATCGATCGAGAACTTCATCTGGTGAAAACCGGAGTGATTAGCGAGAATGCACGCCAGAACAGACTGCTGCTGCGCAAAGTGATGAAAAATGCCGGATTCTCGACAATCCGTACTGAGTGGTGGCACTTTGACCTCGTATCAAAAGCCCGGGCCAAACAACTGTATAAACTACTTGATTTCTAATGCTTAATAATGCTATGATTGAAGAGATACTTAAACACAACCGAGAGTTTGTAGAGAGTAAGGGTTATGAGCGTTTTGCAACGTCCAAATATCCCGACAAACGTATTGCTATTGTCACTTGCATGGATACACGTCTGGTGGAATTGTTGCCTGCGGCTCTGGGTATACGTAACGGCGATGTCAAGATGATAAAAAATGCAGGCGGAGTAATCACTAATCCGTTTGACTCGACCGTCCGCTCGATACTTGTGGCGGTGTATGAACTTGGAGTTAATGAGATAATGGTAATCGGCCATACGGGCTGCGGGGTGCAGGGCATGGATGCGGCCGAGATGCTTCAGTTGATGCGTGAGCGCGGAGTGAGTGACGAGCATATATCACTGATGAGACATTGTGGCATTGATCTTGACAGTTGGTTGCATGGATTTGACGACACTGCGTCGGCTGTGAGCGAGACGGTCGACCTTATAGCCCGTCATCCGCTGATGCCGACTGATATACGTGTGGCCGGATATATAATGGATTCGGTGACAGGTGGATTGACATTGATAGAATAAACCGAGTCGCATATTCTCCCGCGAGAAAAGAGTTTAAAGGCCTCAAAAAGAATCTCGGTCTGCAATTTGTCCAAGCGGCTTATGGTCATGGCGTTGGATTGCAGGTGGAGCCTCTTTTGAGGCTTTTGTCAGTTTATGACATTTCTAAAATCTTAAAAAATTTCGTACATTTGCAGCGTGGTTCACAAAGAGCCATTTTATAATGAAGAATATCAATAAGGCCTGCGAGAGCAAGGCACAGGTACAAAATTTTGCATTTAAGGAGAACTGGAAAAGCACTCAATGATTGTGCTTTCCGGTCTGTGTCCGTGGATATATGTCGTTGAAACAAACGGACAATACAATCAATCATCACACATTTTATTATTTATAACCTTATGAACAATTACCGATTGCTCAGAGGGTTGCTGTGCGCGACCTTGCTGAGTGGCGGAGTGTGCGTCATGGGGCAAAGTCAGACGACAATTTCGTTAGAAGAAATCTTTGAAATTGCCGAAGCCCAAAGTGTGCAACTCCGTGTGTCAAAATCTGCAGAAACCGAGGCTGAAAAAGATGTAAGTGTGGCTCACAACGGTCGTCTTCCCGACATCAATGCGTCGCTATCACTCAGTTTTATAGGTGACGGATTTACAACCAAACGAAATTTTTCAGATTATCAGAAGGCTCCTATCCCTCATCTTGGGACGGGGTTGTCCGTAAATATCACTCAGCCTGTTTATACAGGTGGAGCTGTGACGGCGGCCATTGATATGTCTCGGCTTAAATCGACGGCATCGCGGTTTGCCACCGAACTGCAACGTGACAACCTTCGATTCAATATTGCAGGTCTCTATCTTGATATATATAGGTTTGCAACTCTGCGCGATGTGGTGTCCAACAATATATTGCAGGCCGAAAAGATGCTTGCCGAGATGAAGGCGAGGTATGAGCAGGGTGTCGCCTTGCAGAACGGCATAACACGCTATGAACTTCTGTTGTCAAATCTGGAACTACAGATGGTAAAAATCAATAATACTCTTGCGATCCTCAACAATAATCTTGTGGTGACAGCCGGATTGTCTGAAAATACGGTCGTGAAGCCCGATACCACTATCCTTGCACGGTCGCTTCCTGTCAGTGGAGAGGCTATATGGCAGCAGGAAGCTGTGGCATCGTCACCGACGTTGCGTCTTGCCAGAACCGATGTCGACATAACACGTAAAGCAGAGAGTCTGGTCAAAGTCGAGAAACTCCCGAAGGTGGGAGTGCAGGTCGGATGGACAATGGATGGCCCGATACTTGTAGAGGTGCCTCCAATCAACCGCAATCTTAGTTACTGGTATGTGGGAGTCGGCGTAAGCTATAACATCTCGTCGCTATTCAAGACCAATAAGGCTATGGACAAAAGTCGTGCGGCTACAGTCACAGCTGAAGATTGTCTTGCCGCAGCCCGCGAAGGGGTGGAGCTTGCCGTCAGAGCGGATTATATCAAATATATGGAGGCTTATGAAGAGCTCAAAACTCAAAACAAGAGTGTTGAGCTTGCCGAACGCAATTATCGTACAACGTCCACCCGCTATAGTGCGGACATGGCTCTCATTACCGACCTGCTTGATGCAGCCAACGCAAAACTTGATGCCGAGCAAAAGCTCGTCAATGCCCGTATTGACATCATATATTATTACTATAAACTACTCTTTACAACAGGGAAAATATGAAACACCGTACAAAAAAACTTATATCATATACAATCACTCTTGCCGTAATCGCAGTCGCCGCCATATGGGTGTGCGGTAAATTTATTCATCTTGGCAATGTAGAGTTTACTGACAATGCGCAGGTCAGACAGCAGATAGTGCCTGTCAACAGTCGTGTGCAGGGTTATATCAAGGAAATACGGTTCAAGGAATATGAGTATGTGAAAAAAGGCGATACCCTCGTGGTGATAGATAACTCGGATATGCGTCTGCGTCTCGCCCAGGCTCGTGCCGACTATCAGAATGCAGTAGCCGGTCGTGGCGTGGCCGACAGAAGCGTGAATGTGGCTGCCGCCAATGTCGCAGTCAGTGAGGCTTCGATAGCCGAGGCCAAGGTGCTGATGGAGAATGCGGCTACAGAAGTGGAGCGTCATGCCAAACTGCTGGAACAGGATGCTGTGACCCGCCAGTGCTATGACGCGGTGACAACCGATTATGAAGCTAAAAAGGCGCGTTATGAGATGCTTTCCCGTCAGCGTTCAGCCACATCGTCGGTCGTGGCCGAGACCCGTCAGCGCATTGCTCAGAATGATGCCGGCATAGAGCTTGCCAAGGCTCTGCTTGAAACGGCTGAACTCAATCTGACATACACCGTTATTATCGCGCCCTGTGATGGTTACACCTCGCGTAAGGAGATTCAGGCCGGACAGCTCGTGCAGCCCGGCCAGACTCTGGTTGATATTGTTGACTCGCAGGATGTATGGGTGACAGCCAATTATAAGGAGACTCAGACCGCACATATAGCTCCGGGGTATGATGTGGAGATACGGGTTGATGCTATTCCCGAAGTAGTTTTTCACGGTAAGGTTGTGGCATTGTCAAAGGCTACGGGTGCGAGTCTGTCGCTCATACCGCAAGATAATTCTGCCGGCAATTTCGTAAAGGTGCGTCAGCGTATTCCCGTACGAATCGAATTTTCATCCGACAATAGTCCCGAGGATATGGCCCGACTTCGTGCCGGCATGAATGTGGAATGTGAGGTGAAGTATTGATATGGCAGACTGGCATGCACCACAGGGACCGTTTAATATCCCCGACGTTCCCGATTACATCCCGCGTCTGCTGAAGCCGTGGCTGTTCATATTCTTTGTACTGATAGTCCAGTTTTCGGGAGGCATATATCTTGCCGCCGCATCCGATATGGTGGGCACTACCGCTCTTATGCAGGAGGATATACTCATGGCCGGGTATGCCCAACTGATAGGTATGTCCATTAACTTTGCCGTGATGTTCAGGCTTAAATTCAGATTCTCCAATCGTGTGGGATTACTTACATGCTGCGCGGTGCTGATGGTGTGTACGTGGATATGCGCTCACACTCATAATGTCCCGCTGCTTGTGGCCACATGTTTTATCGCCGGTTGGTTTCGCATGTGGGCGACATTTGTTTGCAACTCTACTATCCAGTTGTGGATTACACCTGTACGGGATATGGCTATATTTTTCTGCTATGTCTATCTGATTGTCGATGGAGTGATACAGGTGAGTGGAGTCGCGACAATATATACAGCCTTCTATTCACAGTGGGAATACATGCATTGGATTATAATCGGGCTCCTGGCTCTCGCCATGATTATGGTGCTTTTGTTTGTCAAGCCATTCAAGGGCATGCCGCAGATACCTCTGCTCGGCATAGACTGGATTGGAGCCTTGTTGTGGAGCATTTTTATGATGTGCTTTGCTTTTGTATGTGTCTACGGTGTTTTTTATGACTGGTGGGATGCTGTTGAAATACGCGGAGCCGTATTGCTTGGTCTTGTATGTTTCGCTATCAACTTGTGGCGAGCAACGTTTCTTCATCATCCTTATATATCCATCCCGGCTTTGACAAACCGTAACGTGATACGTGCGACGTTGATATATCTCGTGTTTTTTACGCTGATGGCGACCGAGCATGTATTTGAGCACACTTATGCCGCGACAGTGCTCGGATTTGACGAGACTAACCTGATAGATCTGAATTGGTATGTCTTTGCCGGAATCATAGCCGGAGTGGTGCTTACGTATTTTACGTTTGCCTTACGTCGCTGGCGTTACAAGACAATGACAGCCATAGGTTTCAGTCTCGCAACGGTCTATCTTGCGTATTTTTATTTTATGATAGACTATGGCGTAGAGAAAGAGATGCTGTTTATTCCGCTCTTTTTCCGTGGAGCCGCTTCGGTAATAATTTCGATAGTGTTTCTTACGTCTATAATCCAGAGTGGGCTGCACTTCTTTGCGTTTCCCCAGGCTCTTACTATCAACGGTTTTACCGGAGCTGTGATGGGCGCGACATTCGGCCCGGCTGTGATTGGCGAATTTCTGCGCCACACTATGGCCAAGAATGTCGCCCTGCTAAGTGCCGAGTTTACCAATCTCAATCAGGCTGCTGTTCACATGCCGTTTGGAGAACTTTACGGTATGTTGCAGGTTCACGCACTTGTGGTGTCGATGAAGGAGATATACGGTTGGTTACTGATAGTAGCCATAACAATGCTTGTAATTATCACGCTCAGTTATGGGCCGTTGCGTCCGGCTGCATTCTTTCCCAAATGGCGTACTATACGCCGCATGTTCAAGCATGCTGTGAGGGTGCAGGAGTCTCGCGCTGCGACAGACTGAAAAATTATTCATTAGTATAAGATAAAAGAGCTTGTGTCACAGTGAGATGACACAAGCTCTTTTATCTTATACTATATTGTAGCTGTTGCTTAGAACAAGCAGAGTATCAATGCCTGGGCTGCTACTACTCGGAGGAACATTGTGAGCGGGTAAACGGTGGAGTAGGCTACCGCGGGGGCGTCACTGCCGGTCGAGTTGTTGGCATAGGCGAGGGCAGGGGGGTCGGTGCAACCGCCGGACACAAGTCCCATAATGGTGAGATAGTTGATCTTGTAGACGCCGCGGGCGATGAATGACACGATGATGAGGGGTACAAAAGTAATTATGAAGCCCCAGATAACCCACCACATACCTGTGGTATTGAACACTGTATCGGCAAAGCCTTTGCCTGACGAAATGCCAACTGATGCAAGGAAGAGACATATGCCCAGCTCTCGCATTAGCAATGACGCCGATGATGATGTGTATGTAACGAGCTTGAACTTGTAGCCAAATCTGCTTATGAGAATGGCCACCACAAGCGGTCCGCCGGCCAGGCCGAGTTTCATGCCGAAACCGACATTGATGGAGCCGACGATTATACCGAACATTATACCGACGAATATGGTGATAAGGTTGGGTTGGTTGAGACGCTTCATAGAGTTGCCAAGGCGTGTGGCCAGACGTTCGATGTCGTTGGGGTCACCTACCACTACGAGCCGGTCACCTACCTGAAGTCGGAGTGAGGGTGATGCCAGAAGATCTACGCCGGCACGGTTGACGCGTGTGCAGTTGAGAGAATAGGCTGTGTGGAGGCGGAGCGAACCGAGGGTAATGCCGTTATATTTGCTTTGGGTCACGACTATGCGGCGTGAAAGCACGGTGCTCTGTACTTCCTCCCAGTCCATCTGGATTTCGTGGCCGATGACTCCCTGGAATTTCATTTCATCGCTCGGACCGAGTACAGCTACGATTTTGTCACCGACGTGGAGCACGGTCTTGGAGGTAGGGATTATCACCTTGTTGTCGGCACCCATGAGTCGTGACACGACAAAGTCGCAGTCAAGGATCTGGTGCAATTCATAGAGGGTCTTGCCGTCAATCAATTTGTTGGTCACTTCAAACGACACGATGAGCGGTTTCTGCATAGAGCCCTCCATATCGTTCTCGATAGCCTTGATTTCGTCTTCGGTGTTGATGCGGAACACAGCTTTAAGCACAAGCATCGATGTGATGATGCCGATGACGCCAAGGGGGTAGGCGGCTGCATAACCCATGGCCATGATGTTGATGGCCTCGGTGGAGCCTGCGGTCTGCTGAGCGGCTGCGAGACCGGGAGTGTTGGTTACCGCACCCGACATCACGCCTACGAGAGCCGAGATGCTTGTGTTGCCGTCGATATAGAAGATGCATAGCACAATGGCGACGTTGAGCAGGATTATCAACACCGCAAGGCCGTTGAGCAGGACGCCTCCTTTCTTGAATGAAGAGAAGAATCCGGGACCTACCTGGATACCGATGGCGAAAATAAAGAGAATAAGGCCAAATTCTCTCACAAACTTGAGTACTTCGGCATTGACTTCATAGCCGAAATGTCCCATTACGATTCCCACAAATAGCACGAATGTCACGCCAAGTGAGATGCCACCTATCTTGAGCTTGCCCAAGAAGATGCCGGCCGCTATCACGAACGAGTAGAGCACAAGCGTACTCGCAAGCTCGGTGTGACCCGGTCCGATTAGATTAATTAACCATTCCATGAATTACTTGATTATAAATCTTTTTTACGATTATATGCAATAGACTAGAGGAGTGGACTTGTTTTTTCAAGGTGCAAAGGTACGATTATTTTCTCTAAAATATATAATAAATGTGAATAAAATTGTCAGATGACGTGGTCGGGAAAATCAGGCTTAAAACGAGTGTCGCCTTTATTGCAAGGTTTCTGAAAAATGTCTATCTTTGCATGTTGATAGCTGCATCGCTATCGGTAAAAACAAGTCTAAAATACCAGTAACCAATATGAAATATACAGTCCCCAGCAAGACTCTCCACTCGTTTGCATCGGCGGTTAGCAAAGTTATCAACGCCAAAAATGCGATTACCATTCTCAATAACTTCCTGTTTTCGATAAAGGGAAATGTGCTCACCATTACTGCCTGTGACGGTGAAAACACGCTGTGTGCCCGTATACCCATTATGGGTGTGGAGGGTGAAGGCGATTTTTGTATTGACGCCCGCAGAGTCGTAGAGTTGCTCCGCGTAATGCCCGAGCAGGAACTCAATTTCAATGTAGATGATGCCACATTGACAGTGGAGATGACTCATCCCAACGGTTCGTATAAGTTCATGGGACTTCCCGGCAAGGATTATCCTGTGCTTAAGAAGGTGGCTCAGGAAGGCGCGAAGACATTCAAGACCTCCGGCTCATCATTACTCCGTGGTCTGGAATACACCTCGTTTGCCGCCGGCACTGATATGCTTCGTCCGCAGATGACCGGTGTATATTGGGACATCAAGCCCGACCGTCTCATATTTGTGGCTACTGACACGCACAAACTTGTGAAATTTGAGGATAACAGCATAGCTTCGGGTATCGAAGGCTCGTTTATCCTTCCCAATAAGTCTACCAACGTGTTTCGTTCTGTGTTCAGCAAGGATGAGGAGGTTACTGTCACACTCGATCCTGAGCGCGGAGTTACATTCGAGACCGATACATTCACATTTGACAGCCGTCTCATAAAGGGGCGTTTCCCCGATTATACACGAGTGATACCTGAGAACAATCCCTATACACTCACCATCAACCGCCACCAGTTTACCACTGCAGTGCGTCGTGTGAGCCTCTTTGTGGATGAAGGACATGGCTTGATAAAATTCCGCGTAACACCCGACAAACTTACCATCAAGGCTTCGGACAACGAATATAACACATCGGGATATGAAACGCTTGCATCAGACTTTACAGGAAACGAGATGATTATAGGATTCAGTTCAAGCTATCTTACCGAACTCGCTTCGGTATTGTGGACCGACGATATCATCTTCCGTCTTGCCGATCCTTCCCGCCCGGCGGTTATAGTGCCCACCGAGGACAAGGCTGACACCAAGCTCACCATGCTCCTCATGCCCATGAATGTTCAGGAATTCTGATGAGAGCCAATAAACGGATATGCAGCTCAATTTAAAGAAACCCATCATATTTTTTGATCTGGAGACTACCGGAGTCGATGTGACACACGACCGCATAGTGGAGATCTCCATGATAAAGGTGCTTCCCTCGGGTGAGGAAATCGAGAAGACGCGTCGAGTCAATCCTGGTATTCCTATTCCGGCAGAAGCTACCGCCGTGCATCATATTACTGATGCCGACGTGGCCAATGAGCCATCGTTTCGTCAGATTGCCAAATCACTTGCCAACGAGATGGTCGGCTGTGACATCGCAGGCTTCAATTCCAACCGTTTTGATATACCTATGCTTGATCAGGAGTTTCAGCGAGCCGGAGTGAAGTTTGATTTCACCAAGGCACGGTTTGTGGACGTGCAGACAATCTTTCACAAGAAAGAGCAGCGTACTCTCGTGGCTGCCTATCGATTTTATTGCGGCAAGGAGCTTGACGGCGCGCATTCGGCCAATGCCGATACGAGAGCAACACTCGAGGTGCTGAAGTCGCAGCTTGACCGATATGATGACCTGCCCAATGACATAGAGGAGCTGAGCAAGTTCTCGCAAATCAACCGCAATGTCGACTTTATGGGACGTCTCATATACAATGACGATGACAAGGAAGTCATAAATTTCGGCAAGTATAAAGGCAAGATAGCCGAGAACATAATCCGAAAGGAGCCGAGCTATTATGACTGGATAATGAAGAGTGACTTCGCCCAGAATACCAAGGATTGTTTTACCCGTATAAAACTGAGGCTCAGATGAATGCCCTTAAGGGAAAGCATATGGTCCTGGGAATATGCGGCGGTATCGCCGCATACAAAAGTGTGTCACTGCTCCGCCTGTTTATCAAGGCTGGAGCCGAGGTGCAGGTGGTAATCACGCCTTCCGGCAAGGAATTTATTACCCCTGTAACGCTTTCAGCTCTGAGTCAGAAGCCTGTTGTGAGCGAGTTTTTTACGGCCAACACCGGTGAATGGCATTCGCATGTCGACCTCGGTCTTTGGGCAGACTGTATGGTGATAGCTCCGGCCACAGCGTCAACGCTTGGCAAAATGGCTCATGGCATAGCCGACAATATGCTTGTAACGACTTATCTGTCGGCTAAAAGTCCGGTGTTTATTGCTCCGGCCATGGATCTTGATATGATGCGTCACCCGTCGACACAGGCCAACCTCAAACTATTGTCGTCTTATGGCAACCATATCATAGAGCCGGCCTGTGGTTTTCTCGCCAGCGGGCTTGAGGGGAAAGGCCGTATGGAGGAGCCTGAAAACATAGTTAAATATCTTGAAAATTATTTCTCGCGCAAATGTGACATGAATGGTAAGACCGTGCTTGTCACAGCCGGTCCGACTTATGAGAAAATAGACCCAGTGAGATTTATCGGCAACTATTCTTCCGGTAAAATGGGTTATGCCATAGCCGAGGAGTGCGCCTCGCGCGGAGCCGAAGTAATCCTTGTGTCGGGGCCTGTAAGCATTACCACAAAACATCCCGGTATCCGAACTTTGCATGTCGAATCGGCCCGCGAAATGTTGGCGGAATGTGAGAAGGCATTCCCGATATGTGATGTGGCTGTGATGTGTGCCGCTGTAGCTGATTATGCACCTGCCAATCCGGTCGACCGTAAGATCAAACGTGAGCATCAGGATGTTCCGGTCATAACTCTTGTAAAAAATCCCGACATAGCGGCAACACTCGGAGGCATGAGGCGAGAATCACAAATGCTTGTTGGTTTCGCGCTCGAGACAGACAACGAGAGCCATAACGCGCATGAAAAACTTGCTAAAAAGAATCTTGACATGATTGTGCTCAATTCTATGCGCGATGCAGGAGCCGGATTTGGTGTGAATACCAACAAGGTCAGCATATACCATAGGAACGGCTGCGAGATTGATGTGCCGCTTAAATCCAAGGCGGATGTTGCGATCGATATTGTCGACGAGATTGTAAAAAACATATAGATCCATCACCAACTGTCTGTCAGTATCCCTCGTTATGATGCGTAAACTTTTATCGATAATTACCATATTCATGATGTCATTCCTGGCCGATGCCCAGGAATTGAATTGTCGTGTGGAGGTGAACGCTTCACAACTCGAGGGCACCAATAAGTCTGTCTTTGAGACGTTGCAGTCAGCCATAAACGAGTATGTCAACACCAACAAATGGACCGATGCTCAGTTTTCGGCAAACGAGCGGATAGAGTGCACGCTGTTTTTCAATATCACGGAGTATGACTCTTCGGACGGCAAGATGACAGGTACATTGCAGGTACAGGCCATTCGTCCGGTCTATAACTCGTCTTATACGACCACACTGCTCAACTTCAGAGACACTAAAGTCGATTTCACATACATAGAAAACGAGCCTCTGACATATAATGAGGCCAACATGGAGAGTCAGTTGACCCAGATTCTCAACTTTTATGTGTATCTGATTCTCGCAATAGATTTCGACAGTTTTTCGCCCCGTGGCGGAGAGCCGTATTATGAAAAGTTGGCGATGATAGTGCAGCAGGCGCAGTCGTCTGGCGAAAGCGGGTGGAAAGCCTTTGAGGATACAAAAAACCGCTCTGCGGTGCTCAGTGCGTTTACCGACCCCTCTACCCGTCAGTTGCGCGACTTGATATATCAATATCATCTTCAGGGGCTCGACCAGATGTCAGTAAGTCCCGACAAGGGGCGCAAGACCATTGACGGCACATTGGATATTCTTACTGATATATATAAGGTATCGCCCATGTCGGTAGGGCTTTCCTTGTTTAAGGATGCCAAACTTGACGAACTTGTAAATATTTATTCCAAAGCCTCTCCCGAGGAGCGTGCCCACGCGGTCAAATTGCTCTCCACACTATATCCGACCGATACGGACAGGATACAGAAAATCAAAGAACAACAATAAATCAACCCTCAATCCTCATAAGACTGTGCTCGAAACACTCCACATATCCAACTACGCACTCATTGATTGTATAGACATTAGGTTTCACAAGGGATTCAATGTAATAACTGGCGAGACCGGTGCCGGCAAATCCATTATATTAGGTGCTCTGTCGCTCATTCTTGGCGGCCGGGCCGATACGCGGGTTGTCGCTGATCCTTCGTGCAAAAGTGTCATTGAAGCAGTGTTTACGGTCGACGGTTATGATGAACTTAAGGCTTATTGCCAGTCGGCGGATATAGAGTGGGATGACGACCGTTGTATTCTGCGCAGAGAGATAGCTCCTGCAGGACGTTCTCGTGCGTTTGTCAATGACTCTCCCGTGCCGCTCGCAAAACTTCAGTCCGTCGCAATGAGATTGATAGACATTCATTCTCAACATCAGAACCAGTTGCTCGCCACGCCGGAGTATCAACTGACGGTCATTGACACTCTGGCAGGAAATAAAAACAAGTTGGCTGAATATACGCGGAGATACAATACACTTCGCGATGCCATCAGACGGCTTAAAGCCATGAGGCTTCTTGTGGAGAAAAATCGCGAGGATGAAGAATTTACACGCTATCAGCTTGAACAACTCGATGAACTTGCCCTATCGAAAGGTGAACAGGAAGAGTTGGAAAATGAAAAGGAGGTACTGACAAATCTTTCTGCAATCAAGAGCGCGTTGCAGCGAGCCACTGCTGCGTTGAGCGGAGACGGTCAAAATGCGGTCGACTTGATTGATGAGGCCATTGATTCGTGTGACGAACTTGATGGGGTGCTTCAGGTTTCGGATGATATACCCTCGCGACTTGAATCCGCGAGAATAGAGATTGCTGATATTTCATCAACACTTGAGGGAATCAACGAGAGACTGTCGGCTGATCCTGGCAGACTTGAAGCTGTTGACGAGCGACTCAACGCCATCTACACACTGTGTCATAAACACCGTCTTAACAATGGAGACGAGCTTATTGTATTGCGAGACTCTCTTCGTAAAAAACTTGATGATCTCGACAACAGTGACGACCAGGTGGCTGAGTTGGAGAAGGAAGCCCGTCGCGCCAAGGCTCTTGCAAAAGAGACGGCGATGGAGATTTCAGAATCTCGTAAGAAGGAAGCCTTGTGTTTTGCCGAGCATCTCCGTGAAGTCGCTACGCCGTTAGGCATGAAGAATCTGCGGGTAGAGGTAGAAGTGCAACCGGCTGATATGGGGCCTACCGGCATTGATGCAGTAAGATTTATGGTGTCGTTCAACAAGAATCAGACACTCATGCCTGTCGGAGATACGGCGTCGGGCGGTGAAATATCGCGACTGATGTTGTCAATCAAGACGATAATTGCCTCACGGATGTCATTGCCAAGCATCATATTTGATGAGATTGATACCGGAGTGTCGGGAGATGTAGCCAACAGGATGGCTCTCATGATGCGTGAAATTTCCAAGTCACTGCAGGTGACAGCGATCACACACTTGCCACAGGTCGCCGCGAAAGGTAATACGCAATATCGTGTGTACAAAGAAGATGACGAACACTCGACCCATACCCGTATACGTCAGCTTGCAGACAGCGAGCGTGTCGATGCCATAGCCGCAATGCTTGGCGGTGCAAGTGTTGACGATGCTGCGCGCCAGGCTGCAAAATCATTATTAAACAGCTAAATATGGAGAAAAGCGATTATATCTACGGTATTCGTGCCGTAATGGAGGCCATTGAGGCCGGAAAGGATATTGACAAGATATTCATAGCCAAAGATTTGCAGGGTGACCTTGCGTCACAGCTCATAGGACTTGCCCGTAAGATGCACGTCATCACACAACGTGTGCCTGTGGAGCGTATCAACAGAATTACACGTAAAAACCATCAGGGAGTCCTGGCTATGATGTCGGCAGTGACATATCATCGTCTCGACCACCTTGTGCCAGAGCTTTACGAAGCAGGTATATTGCCGTTTATAGTAATACTTGACGGCATTACGGATGTGCGTAACTTTGGTGCGATAGCCCGTACATGCGAGTGTGCCGGAGCGGATGCAATAATTATCCCCGAACATGGCAGTGTGTCGGTTGGCGGTGATGCCGTAAAGACCTCGGCAGGTGCGTTGCTGCACATTCCTGTATGTCGCGTCGGCTCAACAGCATGGGCTGTAAGATTTTTAAAGGATAATGGTTATAATGTTGTGGCAGTAAGCGAGAAAGCTGACATGAGTTATGTAGAGGGCGAATATACCGGTCCCGTGGCTCTTGTAATGGGTGCCGAGGACACCGGCATTTCTGAAAATACGCTGAGTGAATGTACAACCAGGGTAGGCATACCGATGTTTGGTAATATCGGTTCGCTCAACGTATCGGTTGCAGCCGGTGTAATGATATATGAGGTGGTAAGACAGCGTCTCAACGCTAATCTCGAGATTATCTGACAGGCTGGATGTCTTTATGGCATCGCCCTAAAACCACTTTCGGTTATGATTAATGCTTTGGAGCCGTCATGCAGGATGGCTCCAAACAGCATTTTATCGCCTCCTTCCTTAACTGAAAGTTTCTTGACGAGCTCGGGTGCAGAGAGTGGGAAGTTACGGGTTATGACATTGATTTTCGGATAAGTTGTCTTTATCCGCTTGATGTCACGTTTGTTGAACGGGACGATGTCGATTATACGATAATGGAGTCCGGGAAAATCGGGGAGGGGAGAGTCGGCTACATAAAGATGTGTGGATGGATGTAATTTGGAATATCCGGATACCCTGCCGCCTGTTCCCTTCATGACTGACGGGAACGGTTGGAGTAGATAGTTTCCCGTAACAGGCATGCCGTAATCACATTTTTCTGATGAAGAGAAGATGTAAGAGCCATTGCCGATTGTAACACAGGTGACTGTGTCATCTGGCTCCGTGTCAAATGCATAAGATGCCATTATAGACATCACGACTTCTTTACATTCGCGAGTAGTGCCTATGACTGTGAGGTCGCAGTGGCGTATGCCAAGTTCTGATTTGGCATACGAGATGTCAATCATAGGAGAGAGTTTTACAATCACCCGCTTTGCCCGTGACAAAAGGAGAGAAATCGAGGTCGTAATGTCAGGGCTGCATTGCTTTAGCGCGACATGGCGGCCCGATGAGTCACGACGGGCAGGGTCGATGAATATGACATCAAAATGTTCGTCACATCGGGTCAGCCACTCGATTGAATCACCTTCGATCACATGTACGTTTTCGCCATATCCGAGGACTGCGGCATTGTGTCGGAGAGCTGTCGCTGCATCATGGGACAATTCTACGGCCGTCACATCGCAACCCTTGGCTGCAAAATGAAAAGAGTCTATACCAAGTCCCGCTGTCATGTCAACTACACGACAGCCGTTGTCAATCATCGAGGCATGGACTTCGGCCACGGCATCGGAGGTTGACATTTCAGCCAACGCAAGAGATGGAAATACGAATCCGTCACATGCAAGGGTGCGGGGCAACTTCCTGGAGCATTTGTCTCTACATTCCATTTGCAGAATCTCTCCAAGTTTTATGCTGTCACCGTGATATTTAAGCCGCAGTCGGTTGTAATCCCCGCTCATTGTACAGTAAGAATATTTCAGAAGAAAATATTTCAGGCAAGCCGCTCTTTGGGTTTTGTGGCCTGGAAGTCTTTGATGTAATCCGGTGTGCAATAAGCTGTGTCAAGAAAATCGCGACGTGCATAGGCCTGTTCGCTAAGAGCAATCATGTCAATGGCGAGTGGCGTGATGCCGTCAACAAACTCTACGTTTGGAGCAAAGAATAACTCCTTGGCCTTGCTGCTGCCGTCGCCGAAAAACAGCACCTTGCATCCACGGCCGATAATGTCGGCATAACTTTCTCCATCAAGAATCAGTGGAGTTTTATTCATCAGCGGCTCAAGCGAAAAGTCATAGGCGCATGTGTATACCTCCATGCGTCTGGCGTCAACCATTGGCACAAATATCTCGTCGCCTGTCAGAGACTCATGTGTAAACATGACCTGACAAGCCATAAGTTTCAGAGTGTCAATCCCAATCAGCGGCACATCAAGAGCATAGGCAAGACCTTTGGCCTCGGACAGACCAATCCGCAGACCTGTATAGCTGCCCGGACCCATTGAGACAGCCACAGCCTCGATTTTAAGCTCTTTTTCAGCAGCAAAATCAAGACAGTATTTTATAAAATCGCTCAGTAGGGCCGCCTGATTGCGGCCATCCATATCCTCCTGATGAGCCAACACCATGCCCTCTGCGGTCAAGGCCACTGATGTGGCCGCCGCCGATGTTTCGATATTTAATATAACAGCCATGTTTTAATAAAAGTTATTCGTCCTGAAATGAGCCGTTGGCGAGAAGCTCACGATAGCCTATGTTGAAATAATGACGCTCGAAATCTTTCGGACGCAATATGCGGGAGTCGAAAATCACCAGGTCAAGATCAATCGAAACCTGTCCGTGGGCCACATCATCCTGCTGACGGCCCTCCTCGATTTCCCACTCCTTGAGAAATTTTACAAGTGCGGTGCTGTTGACAGGCGATAGGCCATGTATCACAGCGTTGAGATAGGGTGCGTCTTTTCCGTTGATAGCATCGGATTCATATACAGACGACACGGAACTTTTGGAGAGAAGGTGTGTTACATGCTCGATGGCACGGTTGACACGTTCCTCGCGGTCGGCGGTATTGCTTCCGACTCCGATAGTGCAGGGGGTTGGATAATCCATCATATATGTATTGCTGTTTAAGCAGTTGTATTGCTATTGCTGGATGCCTCTCATGGTCAATGCAATGCGTCCGCGAGCCACATCGACATCAATAACCTTGACGTTGACACGCTGACCGATAGACACTACATCGGAGGGTGAGGATATGAACCTGTCACTCAACTGAGAGATGTGAACGAGACCGTTTTCCTTCATTCCGAGATCGACAAACACACCGAATGCCGTGATGTTATTGACCTTGCCGGTTAGTTCCTGACCTATGTGCAGGTCATCGATTTTTTTTACGGCATCGTCATATACAGGTTCCTCTACGGTTTCACGTGGATCTCGACCCGGTTTTTCAAGTTCAAGAACGATGTCGGTGAGAGTCGGCAGACCTGTCTCTTTGGTGATATATTTGTCAAGCTCTATTTTATGGAGTACATTTTTATCTTTTGTGAGGCGTTCGATATCAGCATTGACATCCTTGGCCATCTCCTCGACCAATGCATAACGTTCGGGATGTACAGCTGTGTTATCAAGTGGATTTTTCGCACCGGGAATACGAAGGAATCCGGCACACTGCTGGAATGCTTTCTCGCCCATACGGGGGACTTTCATCAAATCGGTGCGAGAGGCAAACGGGCCGTTTTCTGCGCGATATTTCACTATATTAGCAGCAAGGGTAGGGCCGATGCCCGACACATAGCTGAGCAACTGACGCGATGCGGTATTGACATTGATACCAACCGAATTGACGCAAGTCTCTACAACATAGTCAAGCGACTCTTTCAGCTTTGTCTGATTGACATCGTGCTGATACTGTCCGACACCGATGCTCTTGGGATCAATTTTCACAAGTTCGGCCAGCGGGTCAAGCAGTCGGCGTCCGATAGATACGGCACCACGCACAGTAACATCCTCGTTGGGAAATTCCTCTCGGGCCACTTCGGATGCCGAATATATCGAGGCTCCATGCTCGTTGACCATAAATATCTGCACCCGTCGCGGGAATACGACATCGCGAAGGAATCGTTCAGTCTCACGGCCACCGGAGCCGGAGCCGATTGCAATCGCGTCAATGCGATAGTGGTCGACCATGTAACACAACGTGTCACCGGCTCCAACGAAATCATTGGCCGGCGGAGTGGGGTAGACCACATCATGATACAGCAGATTGCCTTGCTCATCAAGAGCCACGACCTTGCAACCTGTGCGGTAGCCGGGGTCAATAGCCAGGATTCTTTTGCGGCCGAGCGGCGGGGACATAAGAAGCTGACGAACATTGTCAGCAAACATCTGTATGGCTCCGGCGTCGCTTTTTTCTTTTGTCACACCTGCGATTTCATTTTCAATAGACGGGCGCATCAGCCGACGATAACCGTCCTTGACGGCTGTCTTTACTATCTCGGCCAGCGGTACGGATGCTGTTGGGCGGACAAACATGCGGTTAAGACGATCCATCATGTCATCATCCTCTATGGATATGCTTACGCGAAGAATTCCTTCCTCCTCTGCCCGGCGTATGGCAAGGTAACGGTGAGAGTTACACATGCGTAAAGGTTCGGAAAAATCGAAATAGTTGCGATATTTATCACCTTCGGCTTCCTTACCGGGGACAACCTTGGCGTTTATTGTTGCCGAACGCTGGTAGCGTGCACGCACGATGTTACGTGCCTTTTCACTTTCGCTGACCCACTCGGCTATTATGTCCATAGCTCCGGCCAAAGCTTCTGACTCGTCCTTGACATCGCCTTTAACAAATTTGGCAGCCAATGCCTCCGGTTGAGAGTTCGACGATTGCGACATTATCATTTTGGCCAGCGGTTCGAGCCCGAGAGCTCGAGCCGCCTGTGCCCGGGTATTTCGCTTCGGTTTATATGGCAGGAATATGTCTTCAAGTACGGTCGAATCGAGAGTTTCCTCAATGCGGGCTTCAAGTTCAGGGGTCAAAGCCTCTCGATCACGGATGGTCTGGAGAATATATTCCTTTCTTTTTTCGAGTTCAAACAGGGCCTCATGGCGCATTTTTATGTTATGGACGGTAACTTCGTCCATGCCTCCTGTTGCCTCTTTGCGATAGCGCGCAATGAATGGTACGGTAGCACCATCATCAAGAAGACGCAGACAGGCCGCCACATGTTTGCGAAGATGAGTCCCCAGTTCTTTTGTGATTATATTGGCGTGTACGTTGACCATTTGTTTGTTAAAAATTGTTGTGAATTTATGTAAGCGTATCTCTATGTTAATTATATTATTCTGTTGTTTTACGCAATGTAATTACGGTAATTTCGGGTGTCGCTCCGATGCGGGCAGGCATTCCCACAGTTCCGGCTCCAATATTGACATATAGCATATGAGCAGAGTCATCATCGGCATACAGTCCGCCCCATGTAGGATAACGGAGTGCAGCCGGCGACATCCCGGCAACCTCCATTTGCATTGCATGGGTGTGGCCCGATAAAGAAAGAGGTATATTTATGTCGCTATGTTGTGAGATTGAATCACACCAGTGGGCCGGGTTATGAGTAAGCAATACTTTGAATGTCGAATCAGATAATGACGGATAAGCCTTGTCCAACGATCCGTAGACCGGAAACGGATGGTCTCCGATATTCTCCACACCTATCAAGGCGATAGAATCATTACCTTTATAAATAAAATCTGTAGCATTATTCAACATTCTCCAACCCATGGATGCCTGGAGTCGCTTGAGATATTCGACACTTTCGTTTTTCTGTCGGGGTGAGTCCCAATTTGCATAATCACCATAGTCGTGATTACCCATAATCGAGTATACGCCATCACGGGCATGTAGCCGACTTAATGAAGCGGCATGGGGCGTAAGCTCGTCTGAACGGGAATTTACAATGTCGCCTGTGAAGACTATGACATCAGGATTCTGAGCATTGACCGCATCGACAAGACGAGATACGAATGTGGTGTCAGATCCGTATGTTCCTGTGTGCAAATCAGATATTTGCACAATTCTGTAACCATCAAAATCTGCAGGAACATCCTGTCGGGCAATCTCGACTTGCTTGACATCAATTCTAAAACGGTTGACCAATGCTCCCCACCACATAGCAGCAAATGTGATGACCGCACACGCTGTTGCAATTTTTGAAAGTACTCTGTTGCGTCGACGTCCGAATAATGTTGGGATTTTGCCAATAAGGTCAATAACCACAAAAATATATTTGGCAAAATATACTGTTGCAAAAACATACAGCATCCACATCACGGTGAGCAACATGGCGTTGTCACCGTCACGACGTGGAATGGCAAGCGCGCTTATGAGCAGTATATAACATCCGATGGCAGTCCATAACTGCAATTTACTCCATAGCTTGTTTTTGACTCGGAAGACAAGACTCCTGTAAATATATATATCCGAGAATACGCTCAGACACAGCAGTATCAATAATGGAATCCAAGGAATACGCATAGGATAGAGATAGAAAGTGTTTTGACAATATCAACAGTATCCGGCAGCGATTAGTTTATTGCGCAAAGGATTTGCATACATTGTATACATATATGTCCGCAGGAAATTACGTTCTTGAATAGTCATGTCAGGCACATCGATTTTGTCAAGCTGACCCTCAATGTATGCTGTGACTTTATCAGCCTCTTCAGTGGTGTAACGTTCGGCATACATATCACTGTCAAATGCACGGTCATAGGATACGTAATTGATTGGGAATATCTTGTAACCTCCATGTATGCCGCAGTCAATGCTGTGACATACACGGTGATATACCTCCTGCTTGTCACAATCGGCCGGCAATGTCTCAAGCATAGATGAAAGACAAGAGGCAAACGCTATGTGCACACGTCCTTTATATCCGAGCAAACCGGTCTCCATCGAGAACAAATCGTCGTGTTGTGACTTTTTGAAATCCGGATCTCGATGTTTCAACAAGTATTCGCGCGCCTTGAGATAATCATTAGGGTCAAACTCGTAAGAGATTGACACGGGGAATATGTTCAGTTCCTTAAGACTATCTGCTACAGTTCCTTTCCCTCCAAGTGCCAGCATCTTGATCACGCTCTCCTGTGTGTGGTCGCTTGAATCCTTGGCTCGACCCTGCCTTTGCGCAATCCAGATACTTTCATTTTTCTCGCTTATTGCATAATGGATATAGTTTGACAACTGTTTTGCTGCTTCAAGTGCTTGACGGGTAGGCAGATTCCGCTTTACAATAAAACTACCGTTGAGTTTTACAAGATGTGTTATCCAATCATATATCAGCAAGTTATCACCAATAGCGACTTCCGACGTCTTCATATCTTTGCGCAGAAAACTCAGATTAATGAATGATGCATCAAGCACAATATCTCTATGGTTTGAGATGTAAGTGTATGATTTTTCGGAATTTACGTTCTCCATACCTGAAGTAGTAATGCCCGAAGTCGTATGAGCCTCAAGACGTTCAAGGAAATTTTGCATAATCTGCACCTGAAATTCCCGTTTATTCCGACAGCTCCTGAGTAAAGCGACAAACTGTGTATAATCAACATCCGGGAGTACCCAACGGACAGCATGTTCAAAACCGGGTTCTTTCACCATTTCCTCAATTCTGGAAACGAACTGAGACTCATCGTAAGGTGCAATTTCTCTATGATCTAATTCTGGTGCGTTCATTACGCGCGTTCTAAATTATATATAATTATATAATAAATAGTCGAAACAATAGTTGGGTCAAAGGTAGCCTTTTTTGTCAAGATGTGCAACTCGGCATATTTAAATTAAAACTTTTTAAGAAGGCGTGAGCTATAAATGGGGGAGCATATGCTTTTTGGTGAGATTGAAGAAGGCCCGCCAATAGCACAGATAAAAGCAAAAGCCTATTTTACATAATGCCGATTATGAGAAAAATGCGGCTTTTTACTTGGTTATGGAGTTGTATTATGTTAAGTACGGAGATTACGCTGAATACGCAGATGGATTCTCGTCATCGGTGTGATAGAGATAAAAACAGTTGCATTGGCCAGGTGCCGATTTTGTGTGATAGATAATATGTAAGTTTATACATCAATGATGCTCCCGGTTGTCTGCACTCCCAGTCGCATACTTCCGGGAAAAGCTTCACCCAACGCTCCAAAGATTCTTTTCTCAAATAAATATTCTTAATGTCCCGCTTCAATCGTTGTAACATTGCAAGTCGGCTTGCATCAAGTCCATGTGATGCCATAAAGTTATCTATAAGATTCAGGCATTGTATCCTTTGAGCGATAATTTCAGGGCTATTGAGCTTTGACGTGATTGATTGCTCGCTTTTTATATAATGATAATAGCTTTCACTTGGATTGTGACCGATGGTTTTGCTTACGGCAAACACACGAGCCATAAAGCCAACGTCTTCAGAGCAGTTGATATCAGAAAAGAATTCCAAAGAATTGTCTGTGATGATATTTCGCTTTACCATATGAGCCCACAACGTGAATATATAGTAACGGTTGCTACATAAAACATCCATCGGTGTATTTACTGATGGCAGTCTAATTAAATTTCGGCTATTATCCTCGTATTCAACCATATAGTCACATGATACTATGTCGTAATCGCGTCTTGAGGCTAATGAATACATGTCCTCATAAAGTGTTGTGTCAACCCAATCATCAGGGTCACAGTGTATTACGTATAATCCTTTGGCCTGTTTCAATCCTATGTTCCGGGCTGCTGCCTGGCGGAAGTTATTAGGCAGGTTGATGATTCTGATCTGATTGCGACGATTGGGGTATCGGTCAATAACCGATTGAAGCACCTCTATCGAGCGGTCGGGAGTACAGTCATTGACAAAAATGTATTCAATATTATCAAGAGTCTGTCGGAATAGTGATTCAGCACATTTTTCAATGCTGTTTTCCACTCCATATATAGGTATTATTACTGATAGCTTAGGCCACATGATTACAATTTTGTTACAAAAATAAGTGTTTTTAGTCAATTTTTCAGTGTAAAAGGCCTAAAATTTGGCAGGTAATTTTATTTAATCTATTTTTGTCGCAGATAAAGCCCCCATAACATTTTATAATTTACTTATATGCAACCGCTCTTTTCAATCATCACAGTTACATATAACGCATCCGCAACCGTCCGCCCTACCCTTGCAAGCGTCAAGGAGCAGACTTGTCGGCTTTATGAATATATTGTCATTGACGGATTATCGACGGACAATACAGTTGATATTGTAAAAGAGGCAGAAATAGAAAATTGTGTCGTTACTTCCGAGCGTGACCGCGGACTATATGATGCAATGAACAAGGGGCTGGGACTTGCCAACGGCGACTATGTGATATTTCTTAATGCCGGTGATACATTTCATGCTCCTAATACACTTGAACATTTTGCCGAGGCCATAATGGATAATGACTATCCGGGCATTGTATACGGACAGACTGATATAGTCAATGCCCGACGCGAGCGCATCGGGTCAAGACATTTCACGGCTCCCGAAACTCTGACACTTGAAAGTTTCAGTAATGGCATGGTGGTGTGTCATCAGGCTTTTGTCGTGCTTCGCAAGCTCACAAATAATTTTGATACGCGTTACAAATATTCTGCTGATTACGAGTGGTGTATTCGCTGCCTGCAACGGTCACACCGAAACCAATATCTCGACGAAGTCGTGATTGACTATCTCAACGAGGGAGTCACTACGAATAACCGTTGGCGGTCATTATTTGAAAGATTCAACATAATGACGTATTATTACGGATTTCTCCCTACCCTATTTCGTCATATAAAGAAAGTGATAAAACTTCTGGCTCGAAAATCATAATTGACATGAGGCGGGATATAACAGATATATGTCTTGTCACATCTTCACTTTGTCGGGATTTTTTGCTATAAAGTCTTTCCACGATTTGGGCCCGGAAGCTATAGCCGGTCGGGATGATTCGTAGAAATGGCATAAAGCGGCTGCCAACCCGTCGGTTGCGTCAAGTTCAAGATCGGCAAGCTGATTTTCAGAGATTGAGAGCATTCGTCTCAATAGTTCTCTTACCTGCTCCTTTGAGGCTGCACCATTTCCGGTGATAGCCATTTTGATTTTACGTGGTTCGTATTCGGTAATTGGTATGTCTCGAGAGAGGGCGGCTGCCATAGCAACCCCCTGAGCTCTCCCAAGTTTAAGCATCGACTGGACGTTTTTGCCAAAAAATGGTGCCTCAATGGCCATTTCATCCGGCAGATACTCCTCGACAAGTCCGAGCACACGCTCAAATATGCGCCGCAATCTCAGGTAGTGGCTTTCAAATTTATTGAGTTTCACCACTCCAAGTGCTATAAGTGACGGTTTCTTGCCATTCACGCCAATCACTCCGTAGCCCATCACGTTTGTGCCCGGGTCAATGCCGATGATTATACGGTCAAAGTCTTTTGTTTGAACCATCACGGATGTAGTCGTTCCATATATGTAGTGAAAAACAATATCCGTTCGCCATGCTTTCCGCTGAGTAAGCCACGCAATGAGGCGGCCTCATTGTCATGCCATGTCTGAGCAGACTCTATCGACTCCGATACAAACTGTACGGCATAGCCCGACATGCCCTCCTGCGGCTCCATGAGCAGACGCGCCACAGAAGGTTCGCCAAGTCCGGCTTTCATGGCCGATGGGAGATATTCCTGTTGGAGCCACTGATGAAACAGACGGTCAATAGACTCGTGGACATAGAAGGTTGTATTAAGAATTATCATGCTTTTTAATAATGGATTTACGTGTAGCTTTCAGATAACATGCGACAAACGCCAAGATTGTGAGGAGTATGCCGAGGCTACAAGCTATCAGTTTGTCCGTTAGACCGAGGAACTGAGGAGATATGAATACGAAATATGACACAATAAATGTCATCACCAATGCGGGGACAAGAGCAACCCAATAGTTTTTACCCTCCTTGACAAGCCACACATATATGGTCCAGAGCGTAAATACAGCAAGTGTCTGGTTTGCCCATGCAAAGTATCTCCACACTACACCAAACTCAACAAGGGTTATCGCGAATCCGATTATAAAGAGTGGTATACAAATGACAAGTCTCTTCATAATGGGTCGCTGGTCATAATTGAATATGTCGGCTACAATGAGACGGGCTCCGCGAAAGGCTGTGTCACCTGATGTTATGGGTGCGACGACTACACCAAGCAGAGCAAGAAATGCACCGATATGTCCAAGCGTGGTGTTGGATATTACATCGACGGCCCATGCGGCATTGTTGCCGTGCTCGGCTAATTGCTCGCCAAGAGCTGTAGGACCGTGGAAAAATGCCATTGCAATAGCAGCCCATATAAGAGCAATGATGCCTTCAGAAATCATGGAACCGTAGAATACCGATTTGCACTTTTTTTCGCTTGTGACACATCGGGCCATCAAGGGTGACTGAGTGGCGTGGAACCCGGAGATGGCACCACAGGCTATGGTAATGAAGAGTGTGGGCACAATCGGCAGAGCCTCGGGATTGAGCTGATAATTATGGAGAGTGGTCAATTCCGGTATCGAGTATTGCCCGGTGAAGAGCACGATAAGCAAACCCAATGCCATTGCCACGAGGGCCACACCAAACACAGGGTAAATCTTACCGATAACTTTATCGACAGGAAGCAGAGTTGCGATAATGTAATAGGCAAGAATCAGGTAGACCCACACCTGCATGGATAATCCCTCTACCATTGATGACAGCAGTTGGGCCGGGCTGAGAATAAAGACCGCTCCGACAAGTATCAGCAGGGCTATGGAGAAAATGCGCACGACCATACGGGTGCGGTTGCCGAGATAAATTCCTATAATCTCGGGAAGGCTTTTTCCATCGTTACGCAGGATGAGCATGCCAGACAGATAGTCATGCATGGCTCCGAAAAATATACATCCGAGGGTAATCCACAGGAAAGCTACCGGGCCGAAGCATGCTCCTAATATGGCTCCGAATATCGGACCGGTACCGGCAATGTTGAGCAATTGGATTAGAAACACTCTCCATCGCGGTAGTTTCATGTAGTCGACGCCGTCCTCCAAGCGCAGTGCAGGAGTGGGCCGTGTGTCATCGGCATCAGCAAGTTTTTCGAGGTATGTACCGTAAGTGAAATATGCTGCAACAAGTAAAGTAAGGCAAATTATAAACGTAATCATTGTTTTTGCAGTGTGTGTGTAATGTGCTAAGATATATCTAACAACGGAGATTTTACACATTTATTCCATACGTAAGAATAATTTTTTCGCATTACAGGTTGTAACATCCGCTATTCCTTCCAAGTCGAGCGACAAGGCATCGGCAATCATTCGGGCAGTCTCCGCAACATAGGCTGTCTCATTGCGTTTCCCGCGATAAGGCACCGGGGCAAGATATGGCGCATCGGTCTCGAGCAGAATCCGCTCCGCACCGATGGCCGGAAGCACACCGCGCAACTTGGAATTCTTGAATGTCACGATGCCGTTTATACCGAAATAAAAATCGCCACGCTGCCTTATACGCTCCACGTCATCGGCATTCCCTCCGAAGCTGTGGAATACTCCACTGACGCGCCCTCTGAAGCCATCAAGCACTTCGAGTGTCTGGTCGAGTCCGTCACGACAATGGATTATTACAGGAAGTCCGGCTTCCGCCGCCCATTCTACCTGCATTTCAAACGCCTCCATCTGCTGCGTGATATAGGTCTTGTCCCAATATAAATCAATACCAATTTCACCGACCGCAATGAAGTCATCGGTCTTAAGCTGTGTCGCAATGGTTTTGATGTCATCGCGCCACCTCTCCCCTACTTCGGTCGGATGCAACCCCATGGCCATATGTGTGATGTCGGGATATTGTCCATGTAACTGACGCATCGGTGCAATGGTGGTACAGTCTACATTAGGCAATATCATCTGTGCCACACCGGCATTGATGGCTCGTGTCATCACCTCAGTCCTGTCGGAGTCAAACTCCGGCAGGTAGAGGTGGGTATGAGTGTCGATTAGAGTCATTTACTTATCGCGTGTAGCTGATTTAAGAGCCAAGTCCATAAAAAATACGCGAGCCTCGGGCGATAGTTCTATGTTGTCAAGATTCTTTATGGCCGTATCGATATACGCGCTGATTAGTTCGTGAATACGTTCGGGGAGATTGAGCGCGTCATATACCTCTCGTACCTTAGAGATTTTTTTCTCAGGATTGGAGTTGTTCCCGAGCAGCGAGCGTACGGTGCCGGTGGTGTCTTCGTTCATGGCCATGATGAGAAGCCATGTCTTCTTGTCGTTGAGTATGTCTCCGCCTATGGCTTTACCGAATGTTTCAGGATTTCCGTAGGTATCGAGATAATCGTCCTGAAGCTGGAATGCAAGGCCGAGATTTACTCCATAATCAAAAAATCTCACCTGTGTCTCAAAAGGAGCACTGGCCATGAGTGCGCCCATTGCGCATGCACAGCCGAGAAGGACCGATGTCTTGAGTCGTATCATCTCCATGTATTCCTCCACAGTTACATCGTTGCGGCTTTCGAAGTCCATATCATGCTGCTGACCTTCATAGATATTCATGGCTGTGCCGTTAAACAGCTCCAGAGCCTGCGCAAGATGCTCGCCGGCTTTGACTGCGAGCAGCATTGTCGAGGTAGTGAGCATGGCATCACCCGACAGGATGGCTGTCTCTTCATTCCATTTGATATGTACGGTTGGGCGTCCGCGTCTCACATCGGCTTTGTCCATCACGTCATCATGCAGCAGTGTGAAGTTGTGAAACATCTCAATTGCTATCGCCTGGTGTATGGCGGTCATCGGTTCTTTACCCATAGCCTCGCATGCGGCAAGGGTAAGCACCGGACGGAGTCGTTTGCCTCCGCAGTCGAGAGTGTATCGTATAGGGTCATACAGTCCGGCCGGCTGTTCAGGCAGACGCAGGTTGGATATAGCGTCTTTGATTATTTGCAGATATTCTGAGTATTCTTTCATGGGGCTGTTAAGAGGATGTGTTAAAAACATAGGGGACAGAGCGAAGGGCTCTATCCCCCTATATTATGTAACTGGTTATCGGTTATTTCTTGCGACGTTTTTTCTTTCCATGCGATTTGTCGGCGAGTACTTCTTTGACAGAGGCCTTTTTACCCATGTGATCCTCACCCTTCAGAGCCTGGCCTTTATCATCGAGCAGCACGAAATCAAGCTGTTTCTTCTCGAGGTCGGCTCGGGCTACCTTGATGTCGACATTGTCGCCAAGGCGGTAACGATGATTGCGACGGCGACCTACAAGACAATGATTCTTTTCGTCAAAGTCATAAAAGTCATCGGCCAGATCGCGCATCGGCACGAGACCTTCACACAGATTGTCGTTGAGCTCTACATAGAGTCCCCATTCGGTAACACCGGAGATTATACCTGAATATGTCTCTCCGAGGTGTGACTGCATGTATTCGACCTGTTTGTATTTGATGGATGCTCTTTCGGCATTGACTGCAAGTTGCTCCATTTCGCTTGAATGCTTGCATTGCTCCTCAAGTTTCTGCACCACCACACTACGTCCGCCGGCGAGATAACGTTCAAGTAGACGGTGTACCATCATGTCGGGGTAGCGGCGTATGGGGGATGTAAAATGAGTGTAATAGTCAAATCCAAGACCGTAATGACCAATATTGTCGGTGGTGTAGATTGCTTTTGCCATAGAACGGATGGCAAGTGTGGCAAGATAGTTTTCCTCGCCTTTGCCCTTGACCTCGGCAAGCATACGGTTGATGGATCGGTTGATTTCACGCGGCGTACCGGACGACTTGACTTTATATCCGAAGTTGCGGGCTATAGCGGCAAAGTCGGCAAGACGCTGCGGATCGGGCACATCGTGGACGCGATACACAAATGCCTTTGGCTTCTTTTTGTCCTTGGGTTTGCCCACATATGTCGCTACGGTCTTATTGGCAAGCAACATGAACTCCTCGATGAGTTTATTGGCATCCTTCGACACTTTAAAAAATACGCCAAGCGGTGTGCCGTCTTTATCAATATCAAATTTTACCTCTGCGCGGTCAAATTCTACCGAGCCTTCTTCATACCGGGCTTTGCGGAGTATCTTGGCCATTGAGTCAAGAGCCAGAATGGCCTCCACGCAGTCGCCCATGCCTGTCTCTATCACGCTTTGCGCTTCCTCGTAGCTGAATCGGCGGTTGGACTTGATTACCGTGCGGCATATCATAGAGTTGTATATCTTGGTCTGGGCATCCATCTCGAAAATGACGGAAAAAGCAAGCTTTTCTTCGTCGGGACGGAGTGAGCATATGCCGTTGCAAAGATGCTCGGGGAGCATCGGCACAACCCTGTCGACAAGATATACCGATGTGGCGCGCTTTTGAGCTTCCTTATCTATAATGGTGTCGGGCTTGACGTAATGAGTAACGTCAGCGATGTGTACGCCCACTTCGTAGTGTCCGTTGGGCAATAGACGGAATGAGAGCGCGTCGTCAAAATCCTTAGCGTCGGCAGGGTCGATGGTGAATGTGAGCACATCGCGCATATCGACGCGTCGGGCTACTTCCTCGTCAGTAATGCCGGCTCCGATTTTGTCGGCGGCCTTCTCCACAGCCTGAGGATATTTATACGGCAATCCAAACTCTGCGAGAATGGCATGGATTTCTGCTGTATTTTCGCCGGTCGTACCGAGGATGTCGACAACCTCACCTGTGGGATTTTTGAAGTCATCCTTCCATTCGGTAATTTTTACCACAGCTTTATCGCCGGTCTTGCCTCCTTTTAGCTTGCTTTTGGGTATAAATATATCGGTGGAAAGAAATTTGGAGTCGGTGAGCAGGTAGCCGAAATGACGGTCTACCTTGAGTGTTCCGATAAACACCTGTTCTTTTTTCTTGATAATCTCTATAACCTCGGCCTCGGGCTCTGCTCCTCGGCGGTGAGCTGCGATATTTACTCTCACACGGTCGCCGTTAAGCGCGTGCATTGAATTACGTTCGGCTACAAATAGTGTTTCGCCGTCGGTGTCGGTGACAACCGAGTTTTTGCCGTTGCTGCGGCGTACAAACGTACCGATAGCCTCGTTGCCTCGTTGAGGTGACTTGTATTTGCCGGGCGAAACTTCAATAATCTCTCCATTAAATGCCATTTCAACGAGCTGGAGTGCGACATTTCGTTGCTGAGCCGTAGTGCCGGCCCCTATCGCATGCGAAACCTGCTTGTAATTATAAGTGTTGTTTTTCTGCTGTGCGACAAACTCCTCGACTTTTTTTATTATTGCCGAAGCTTTGCGCCCTGATGCAGTGCTTGATGATGATTTTGACATAGTGGATGATTTTTAGTGAGGGAGAGAGCAAAATGCCTGTATGTGTATAGCCGGAGTGGTGAACTTTCAGCAGACATACCGGCATCTTGCATCTCTCACTTATATAATAGCCAAAACGGATGAATGGTTCAATAATGAACGGAGGTCAGGCGTCGATGTTGGCGTAATTGGCGTTTGACTCGATAAAGTCGCGACGCGGTGCTACATCCTCGCCCATCAGCATCGAGAAGATGCGGTCGGCTTCGGCGGCATCAGTGATGTTTACCTGCTTGAGCAGACGCTGTTCGGGATCCATGGTGGTGTCACGAAGCTCTTCGGCCGACATCTCGCCAAGACCTTTGTAGCGTTGTACCTTGGTCTTGTCGCCGTGCTGAGCGATGAACTGCTGTACCTGGGTTTCGGTCCAGCAATACTCCTCATTTTTGCCGCGGGTACATTTGAACAATGGCGGTGTGGCAAGGTAGAGATAGCCGTTTTCGATGATGGGGCGCATGCGACGGAAGAAGAATGTCATAAGAAGCGTGGCAATGTGGCTGCCGTCCACATCGGCATCGGTCATGATGATAATCTTGTGATAAGCAAGACGCGAGATGTTGATTTCCATAGGATCTTCCTCTGTGCCAATGGTCACACGCATGGCGCGATAGAGGCTCTCGATTTCCTTGTTGTCGAGAATCTTGTGGTCCATGGCTTTCTCGACATTGAGGATTTTGCCTCGCAGCGGGAGAATGGCCTGGAATGTGCGGTCGCGGCCCTGTTTGGCCGTACCACCTGCCGAGTCACCCTCGACGAGAAACAGCTCGCAGTCTTCGGCATGACGAGAAGAGCAGTCGGCAAGTTTGCCGGGAAGGCCGCCGCCCGAAAGAGGTGATTTGCGGAGTATCTTGTTGCGCGCATTATAAGCGGCATGACGGGCTTGGGCAGCCAGGGCCACTTTTTCCACTATTGTGCGGGCCTGCTTGGGATGTTCCTCAAGATAATTGCGGAGAGCTTCGCTCACGGCCGACGATACGGCTCCGGCTACTTCGCTGTTGCCGAGCTTGGTCTTGGTCTGTCCCTCAAACTGAGGCTCGAGCACTTTTACTGAAATTACGGCTGTGAGACCTTCGCGGAAGTCATCGCCGGAAACTTCAACCTTGACCTTTTCAAGCAGTTTGTTGTCCTCAGCATATTTTTTGAGAGTGGTGGTGAGACCGCGGCGAAATCCGCTAAGATGTGTTCCTCCCTCTATGGTGTTGATGTTGTTTACAAACGAGTGTACATTCTCGTTGTAAGAGCTATTATATGTGAGAGCCACTTCGACTGGGATTCCCTGTCGCTCGGTGTTGAGATGTATCACATCGTTGATGAGCGACTCTTTGTTGGAATCGATATACTCTACAAACTCACGCAGGCCCTCTTTGGAGTAAAATATCTCACAACGGGGATTGCCCTCTGCGTCAAGCTGACGCATGTCGGTAAGAGTCAGCGTGATGCCTGCATTGAGATATGCAAGGTCGCGAAGGCGTATCGCGAGAGTATTGTAGTCATATTCAGTGACTGTAAATATCGAGTCGTCCGGCTTAAAGGTTATGGTTGTGCCTGTGGTCTCGCTTTCGCCGATCACCTTGAGCTCGGTAGTGGGTTTGCCGCATGAATATTCCTGCATATATACCTTTCCCGAGCGGCGCACTTCGGCACGGAGATAAGTTGACAGTGCGTTAACACAGCTTACACCTACGCCATGAAGTCCACCAGATACTTTGTAACTGCCCTTGTCAAACTTGCCACCTGCATGGAGTACAGTAAGTACGACTTCAAGCGCGCTTTTGTGCTCTTTTTCGTGCATATCGACGGGGATGCCTCGGCCGTTGTCTACAACGGTTATGGAGTTGTTGGGATTGATTGTCACCTCGATATGTGATGCAAACCCGGCAAGAGCCTCGTCAATGGAGTTGTCGACTACCTCATAGACCAAATGGTGAAGGCCTTTGGCACTGATGTCGCCAATATACATGGCGGGGCGTTTTCTTACAGCTTCAAGACCTTCAAGCACCTGGATGTTGCTGGCACTGTATTGTTCTTCTCTCTCTCTTTCTTCTTCTGACATATCTGAATATGTTTATATTTTTCTTGCGTTTTCAGCATACAAAGTTACGCAAAAAACTTCAAATATCAAAGAAGAAAATATCTCACATAAATGGCGCAAATTACGGTCGATGTGCCTTGGCGGCAGAAAGTGTCGTTCCTGAAGGAATTTTAATCGTTTACCATTATCTGAGAGATACGATGTTCGAGATCGGTTGAACTCAATCGCGTGTGCAACACCCCCTTATGTGCTACAGAGATGTTGCCGGTCTCCTCCGATACGACTATGGCAAATGCGTCGGTGGCCTGTGATATACCGAGTGCGGACCGATGTCGCAATCCGAGAGCTCTGGGGACATTACGGTCATGGCTGACAGGAAGAATACACCCCGCACTGCGAATGCGGCCGCGATCGATTATCATTGCTCCGTCATGAAGGGGTGAGTTTTTAAAAAACACATTCTCTATAAGTCGTGAATTAATGTCAGCATCAATGATGTCGCCGCTTTTTTCATATGATTCGAGTGACATCTCCTGTCGGATGACTATCAGTGCGCCAGTCTTGGCCTTAGCCATGTTCATGCACGCGTAAACTATAGGCAACACATGTTTTCGGGTGTCGTTTTCGCCATCGTTTTTCTCATGACGGAATAAATTTTTGAGGAATCGCCATCGCTTGTGGTCACCAAGCTCTACAAGGAAGCGTTTTATCTGGTCTTGAAACAAAATGACCAATACAAGCAATCCGATGCCCATAAACTGATCAAGGATTGTCCCGATCAGCTTCAGGCTCAGTATCTGGGTGGTAAGAACCCATACAACTATAAAAGCGAGAACACCAAAAAATATATTAATTGTGCCGCTTTCTTTCATTATCCTGTAAAGATAAAAAAGAAGCAGTGCCACGATGGCTATATCGAAGGCGTCTCTTATGCCGAACTGTTCCAATTTTTCTGTAATTATATATTAGACAACTGATACATCCTTAATGTAGCTACAGCTTCGGCTACGTCATGAACTCTGATTATTGATGCGCCGCGCATGAGCGCGATAGTGTTGAGTGCGATTGTTCCGGCCAAAGCGTCGGCTGGACTTATATTAAGACTTTTGGTTATCATTGATTTGCGCGATATGCCCACAAGGAGAGGTGCATCAAGAGTCCCGGCGATGATGTCAAGATTGCGCATCAGGTCAAAATTTTGCTCGATGGTTTTGCCGAAGCTAAACCCAAACCCCGGATCGATAATAACATCCGCAACTCCTGCAAGGCGTAGTTTTCGCAGCTTGGCTGACAAATCATTTACGACATCGGCCGTGACGTTTTTGTAGTCAGTCATTGACTGCATGGTCGCAGGTGTGCCACGCATGTGCATCAATATATACGGTGCGTGCAACTGTGCTGCAGTGCTCCACATTTTATCATCAAGGTCTCCTCCCGAGATGTCATTTATAATATCTGCGCCGTATGATTCTACAGCCACCCGAGCCACATCAGCTCTGAATGTGTCAACCGAGATAATGGTGTCGGGAGCTATCTGCCGTATGATCATCATTCCTTTAGCTATACGCATTGTCTCCTCTTCCACGCTCACTTCATCGGCTCCCGGACGTGAAGAGTATGCGCCTATGTCAATTATGTCAGCACCTTCATCAAGCATCTTTCTGACGCGGGCTTTTATGGCATTGTCGTCATATGTGCGCGAGTCTGCAAAAAATGAGTCGGGTGTGACATTGACTATCCCCATCACAAGGGGGCGATCAAATGTGTGTAATTTTCCTCGTATGTTTAATGAGAATGGGCGGAATACATTCATGAATTATGGCTGCATTGAATCCCTGGATGAGGGATTGTGTATAAGATTTGCGAAATTAACAAAAAAAGTCCATTCCACAAAAGCAATGATCTCGTTTTTTGAATTTGACACTAATACGCGGTATGGTAAAAACAAAGAGGCCTCTCCTCCCGGAGTGACCCCTTTGCCGTCTTAGCAATAAGACTCTACAAACCTAACATAAAAACACATTTACTATTATGCAATTCGTTTACGGTAATCTATGCATCAATTTATACGAAAAGTGGTATCCACTGACGTCGTTCCGTATGCTTGTTCTTTATCTAATGAGATTTATTCAAATTTATTTCTACATTGCAAAATTACAACCTCTCGTCATCTTTGTCAAGGAAATAAGACGCCAATTGAGACGATATTTATGGGTTAAATTTGCTATATAATTGATTTTTAGTAGTGTATAATTTGTGTGATTCGCGTGGTTATATAGCTGAAATTTAATCCAGGGAGTATCAAAAGTTAAGTAATATATGTGTTATTTGATAACAAAATGTTAAAAACCCGCCGGGTGTACAGGCGGGTTTTATGAGATGGATTTTATTTTCATTACATCCGCTTCAAACGAATCTCGGTCAATGGCGCGACTCTTGAATTTATTACGATAAGTATATATTGTGTAGACAGAATAATTGAGCATTTGTGCGATACGCGAAGTATCATCAATTCCGAGTCTCATCAGTGCGAGAATACGCAGGTCGGTATTTAATTTTTCGCCTTCACGAAGTATCAATTGTTTGTCTGGAACAAGCAGTGTGTTGACATCCTCCACAAATGACGGGTATATGTTGAGAAACGCATCATCAAACACTTCGTAAAATTCCTTTGATTGTTCTTCGACAAGTTTGCCGGTCTTGGTCAGTTTGAGTAAATCGTCGCTCTTGCCGGCTGAAATCTTACGGCTGACCAATTTGTTGAATTGGTTTAGCTTGTCCATGTATATTGAGCACAGATTGAGAAATTGCGCTATATACACATCTTTTGTTTTGTTGGCTTTTTCGAGCCTTTCGGCCAATCGCCGTTGGGCGAGATTGTTGCGATATACCATTCTGAGTGAGACAAACAGTGCCAGCAGCAATATTCCCATTATGGCAATCACAATAAAGATGCGTTTTTTGAAAGCGTTTATCTGAGCTTTGTGTGCGTTCTCAATTATTGGTAATGCCTTTGAAGTCTGGATAATACGTAGCGTAACCTGGCATTCTACCGCATTGCGCAGGGCATGTGAAAGCTATGAATGGGCACGCTGTACGTCATTATGTTTAAAGAGCAGTGCGCCGAGTTCCTGTAATGATGCCATCTCAAGTGTGGCGCATCTGATGTCGGAAATGGCTGAGAGGGCGAGGTAATATACTTGCCCGGGATAATTATCATCCACTTTCGCGATGTCGGCCAGCATATGGCAAGCTCTCGCATACATCGGATTGGTCTCTCCGATTTCGCCGATAAGTTCGTTGAGCACCTTTTTTGCCGCCGGATAATTGCGCGAATACATGTGGTGTTCGGCAAGATTAAGTTTGTACTGTGAAGAGTTCTTGTCCAGTTGATCAAGAAGACGGCATTGGGTGTCAAACTCCTTCTTTCGATAAGCGGCTTGGCGGTCGGGAAAATCGGCAAATACGTTTGATATATAGTTATTCATCTGACGTTGCGCATCATGATACTCTGTGAGCAATCCGGGCGGGATACCGGCAGTGCTTACGGAGTCCATCAGTTGCTCTGCATCGGTCATCAACATCTGCAATGGCAGGTATGTGGCCATTTTTAACGCAAAGCGCGTAGCTGCCGAGTCTGCATCGATGGCTTTGGCTGCAGCCAGGCCTCCACCGTAATAATACAGGGCTGAATCGATGCGGTATGCATTGTAGCAGTCGCCAAGTTGGATCATGATATCCAGCTTGCCATCATCGTTTGGGCGAAGAGCAGAAAGGGTTGTCTTGAGCGAGTCAATAAGTGAGCGGCGCGCATGAATGTACGTATCGCCGAGATCAAGTTCGTGATCAAGACGCTGGAGCATTTGAGTGGCGTCACTCTCGCTCACCGGTGCAGCCGATGATGCAAGAGTGACGAACATGCAAATTACGGAGGATGTGATTTTCCGAAAGATCATTATATGGTTTTACAACACATTTACCACAAGTTTGTCGTAGGCGCGTTCGGCTTTGGCTCTGGCTTCATCCACATTGTCGGCAGTGGCAAGAATTACACCCATGCGGCGGTGACCGTGTATTTCGGGCTTGCCGAATATACGCATTTGCGTCCCGGGTTCTTCAAGTACGGTCTCAAGGTTGCACATCTCAATACATGTCGTGTCGCCCTCCACTACAACCGCGCGTGAAGCCGACGGTCCGAGAAAACGTATCTCAGGCACCGGAAGACCGAGAAGTGCGCGTGCATGCAGCGCAAATTCGCTCAGGTCTTGTGAAATCATAGTCACCATGCCGGTGTCGTGCGGGCGGGGTGATACTTCACTAAATATCACATTGTTACCTTTGATAAACAGCTCTACGCCAAAGATGCCATATCCGCCAAGCGCGTCAGTAACTTTTTTCGCGATTTCTTGTGCTTTGGCTTTTGCTTCGGGACTCATCGCCTGGGGCTGCCAGGAATAACGATAGTCTCCATCGATCTGAATATGGCCTATGGGCTCACAATAGGCGGTTCCGGCGATAGAGCGTACGGTGAGCATTGTTATCTCGTAGTCAAAATCGACAAATCCCTCTACGATGACACGTCCGGCACCGGCTCGGCCACCCTCCTGAGCTATGCGCCAAGAGTTCTCGATGTCGGCTTCGCTCTTTATCACGCTTTGACCATGACCGCTTGATGACATGATTGGCTTGATTACACAGGGTATGCCTACGGCTTTTACGGCGTCTTTAAATTCCTCGAAGTCGGAAGCAAAGCGATAGGGAGAAGTGGTGACACCAAGCTCTTCGGCAGAAAGACGGCGTATGCCTTCGCGGTTCATTGTGAGGAATGCCGCATTGGCGGTCGGGGTAACATTGTATCCTTCTTTTTCAAGTTCGACCAATACTTGGGTGGCGATGGCTTCCACTTCGGGGATGATATGGTCGGGCTTCTCGCGCTCGATATTCTCGCGAAGAGCCACGGGGTCAAGCATATTGAATACAAGTGCCTTGTCGGCTACCTGCATTGCCGGAGCATTGGCATATTTATCGCATGCTATCACTTCAACTCCCATTCTCTGCAGCTCGATTGCGACCTCCTTGCCGAGTTCTCCGCTGCCAAGGAGCATAGCTTTACGCGCCCGGGGAGTCCATTTGCTTCCTATTTTAGACATATTAATAAGATGTGTTAAGATTATATTGTTAATGTGATGATTATTGCATTTTCTTGTGCAAATTTACAATTTTTTCCCGATAGTCGTAAATTATTTTTGCCGGAGTGGTAAATTATTTATAACTTTGCATTCAAATAGAAACCCTGATGCATTATCAAAAATTAGAAATAATCAACATTATATAAAATGCGTTGTCCACTCGCAGTGGGTAACGCATTTTTCTTATTGAACCACACGCTATCACCATTATGGAAAAGAAAATCAAGAAAGTACTCGTGCTCGGCTCAGGCGCACTGAAGATCGGTCAGGCCGGCGAGTTTGACTATTCCGGCTCACAGGCATTAAAGGCTCTGCGTGAAGAGGGAATCAGCTCTGTGCTCATGAACCCCAACATCGCCACAATCCAGACTTCGGAGGGTATAGCCGACAAGGTTTATTTCCTGCCTCTTACAAAATATTTTGTCGAGGAAGTCATAAAAAAAGAGCGTCCCGACGGTCTGCTGCTCGCTTTCGGCGGACAGACTGCCCTCAATTGCGGCACTGAACTGTATCTCAACGGTGTGCTTGACAAATATGGAGTAAAAGTCCTTGGCACATCAGTCGAGGCCATAATGTATACCGAAGACCGTGATCTCTTCGTGAAAAAGCTCGACGAGATACCTATGAAGACCCCCAAGAGTCATGCGGTGGAAAGCATGGAGGATGCACTGAAAGCAGCCCGAGAAATTGGTTTCCCTGTCATGGTGCGCTCTGCTTACGCGCTTGGTGGACAAGGCAGCGGCATATGTGCCAATGAAGAAGAATTTGTAAAACTCGCTGAGAGTGCTTTTACATTCTCCAATCAGATACTTGTCGAGGAGTCACTGAAAGGCTGGAAGGAAATTGAATTTGAGGTGATCCGTGACGCCAACGACCATTGTTTCACAGTTGCAAGCATGGAAAATTTTGATCCGCTGGGCATACACACCGGTGAGTCAATAGTTGTTGCTCCGACTTGTTCTCTCTCAGAACAGCAGGTGGAGATGCTCCAGGAACTGTCGCGTAAATGTATACGTCATCTCGGCATCGTAGGAGAGTGTAATATCCAGTATGCATTCAATGCCGAGACTAACGACTATCGTGTAATCGAAGTAAACGCACGTTTGTCGCGCTCATCGGCTTTGGCCTCCAAGGCTACCGGCTATCCTCTCGCATTTGTAGCCGCCAAGATTGCATTGGGCTATACGCTCGACCAGATTGGCGAGATGGGTACGCCCAACTCGGCTTATGTGGCACCATCGCTTGACTATCTGATATGCAAGATTCCCCGCTGGGACCTTACGAAGTTTGTCGGTGTGAGTCGTGAAATCGGTTCAAGCATGAAGTCAGTAGGCGAAATCATGTCGATAGGACGTTCGTTTGAGGAGATTATTCAGAAGGGACTCAGAATGATCGGTCAGGGCATGCATGGCTTTGTCGGGAATGAGGGTATTGAGTTTGACGATCTCGACCGCGAACTCTCCCACCCGACCGACCTCCGCATCTTTGCTATCGCCCAGGCGTTAGAGCAGGGATATACAATCGACCGTATATATGAACTCACAAAGATTGATCCGTGGTTCCTCGGCAAACTCAAAAATATTGTCGACTTCAAGGCTAAACTTTGTGGCTACAATACTATTGAAGAAATTCCGGCCGAGGTGCTCCGCGAGGCAAAGGTGCTCGGATTCTCCGATTTCCAGATAGCACGTTTTGTGCTTAACCCTGCCGGCAATATGGAGAAAGAAAATCTTCAGGTACGTGCACGTCGCAAGGCTCTCGGAATCGTTCCGGCCGTGAAGCGTATCAATACCGTTGCGAGCGAACATCCCGAGCTGACCAATTATCTCTACATGACATATGCCGTAGAGGGATATGATGTGAACTATTATAAAAATGAGAAGTCGGTTATCGTGCTCGGCTCAGGTGCTTATCGTATAGGTTCGTCGGTTGAGTTTGACTGGTGCTCGGTCAATGCTATCCAGACAGCCCGCAAGCTCGGCTATAAGTCCATTATGATCAATTACAATCCTGAGACTGTATCGACTGACTATGACATGTGCGACCGTCTCTACTTCGACGAACTTTCGTTTGAGCGCGTACTTGATGTCATTGATCTCGAGCAGCCCCGCGGTGTTATTGTGTCGGTTGGCGGCCAGATACCCAACAATCTTGCCATGAAGCTCCATCGTCAGTCTGTGCCGGTGCTCGGTACATCGCCCATATCAATCGACCGCGCGGAAAATCGCAACAAGTTCTCCGCCATGCTCGATCAGCTCGGCATCGACCAGCCGGCGTGGCAGGAGCTCACAAGCCTTGAAGATGTCAAGGAGTTTGTCGATAAGGTCGGCTATCCGGTACTCGTGCGTCCCTCATATGTGCTGTCAGGTGCAGCCATGAACGTATGTTATAACGAGGAGGAGCTTGCAAACTTCCTCAAGATGGCCGCCGAAGTATCAAAGGAATATCCGGTAGTTGTATCACAGTTCCTTCAGGACACCAAAGAAATCGAGTTTGACGCAGTAGCTCAAAATGGAGAAATTGTTGAATATGCCATTTCTGAGCATGTGGAATTTGCCGGTGTGCATTCAGGCGATGCCACACTCGTGTTTCCCGCTCAGAAGATATACTTTGCAACAGCCCGTCGCATTAAAAAGATAAGCCGTCAGATAGCCAAAGAGCTCAACATCTCAGGTCCATTCAACATTCAGTTCCTGGCCCGAAATAACGAGGTCAAGGTTATCGAGTGTAATCTGCGAGCCTCTCGTTCATTCCCGTTTGTTTCCAAGGTGCTCAAACGCAACTTTATCGAGACTGCCACACGCATTATGCTCGATGCACCCTATAGCCGCCCCGACAAATCGGCATTTGACATCGACCGTATCGGTGTCAAGGCTTCGCAGTTTTCGTTCTCCCGTCTGCACAATGCTGATCCTGTGCTTGGCGTGGATATGTCCTCGACCGGCGAGGTCGGATGCATCGGAGACGATTTTGACGAGGCCCTGCTAAGTGCAATGCTTGCGACCGGCTTTGAGATACCCAAGGGTAGAATCATGCTCTCGTCGGGTGCGGCAAAGAGTAAGGTGGATCTACTTGAACCGAGCCGACGCCTAGCATCTAAGGGCTACAAAATCTACGCAACTGCAGGGACTGCGACATTCCTTAATGATCACGGCATACCTGCAATCCCCGTATATTGGCCCGATGAATGTGCCGATGCCGAGGAGAATGTGATGAAGATGATCTCCGAGCATAAGTTTGATCTTATCGTCAATATACCCAAAAATCACACCAAGCGTGAGCTCACCAACGGCTATCGCATCCGTCGCGGAGCCATTGACCACAACATACCGCTGATTACCAATGCCCGTCTTGCAGGAGCTTTCATCGAAGCTTTCTGCAATATGGATTACAGCGACATCAGCATCAAGTCGTGGGATGAGTATAAGTAGACGATATTTTGATGCTGATCACAACATAATTTAACACACGTGTCGAGTCAAATATACGGCTCGACACGTTTTTACTATATATTATAAACGATATAAATGTTGCAATTATGAGCCTGAGATACACACCGGAGAATATAACCTCGCTTGACAGAGATGAAATATTCGTGTTTGGCAGTAACCTCCAGGGATTACATCACGGGGGTGCAGCCCGCGTCGCACATGAACGGTTCGGAGCAATAATGGGTCAGGGCGTAGGTTTGCAAGGTCAATCCTACGCCATACCTACCATGCAAGGCGGAGTTGAGACAATAAAGCCGTATGTAGATGATTTTATCGAACTTGCACGTGAATGGGATCAGACTACATTTTTGGTCACACGTATAGGTTGCGGTATAGCCGGCTTTACAGATGAACAGATAGCTCCGCTTTTCGCAGAGGCTTTGAAACTCTATAATGTAGTCCTGCCAAAATCATTTGTAGACGTTATCCGCAAGCAGGAAAATAAGTAAGGTTTCGGTATTGTTTTAGACAAAGTACCTTTGATTGAGATAAATTATCTGAGCCGCAAGTGGTATTCGGACCTAAATCTTTCGAGTAAATAAGCACAAATATAATAAAGCAATGCTCAATAAATCAACGCATTATCTGTTTTGTGCTTATTTGGCATTAGGTGTTTATTTGTCGTCATTTTCTTATGTTTTGTCTGATTGAAGAAAACAGCGGCGACAACCCCTAATTAATGGGTCGCGTCCTCTATGATGGACGTGACAGTCTCTACCTGTAATTTTATTTCGGCAAGATGGAAGTGACTAGCCGGAACAAAACGGCACTACATATCTGAAAACGAATACAAGAACGAGATTCTGGGTCTATATCTACGCTCGTCAGAACAAGGGAACATTGGATATGGCCAAGCGCATACGCTTTGAACGAGGGCAGGAACTACAGGAGCGCGCCTGTATGGTGGCCGCCATCTGCATCCAGCCGCATGTCAGAAAAAGAATTATCCCACGGCAGCTATTACCGTTGCCGTGGGATAATAAAAAATCAGAGATACGAAACAATGCCCCTCAGCTCACAGCCGAGGAAATGAAAGAGAGGTTTGAGAAATTGGCACAGAAAGCTAAATGAGACATCATTTATTGAGTTTGCTGTTTCTCTTCGGCTTGCGCCTTTGCCCTAGCTTCAAATCGAGCAGCAATTATAGCTCGTCTTTCCTTTGTCTCTTTGGCCTCTTTTTCCCGTTGTCTTGCAAGTTCATTATTTCGTTTTTTTTCCTTTTCTTTTACTTTTTCTTCTGCTTTGCGACAATCAGCAATACCTGTCTTTATTTGTTCACAAATCGTGCTGACCAGCCATACACACATAAAAAAGAAAACAAGGAGTTCAAATGCGTCCCTACTCATGACTAAAGTACTTTAATTATTTAAGTCGCAATTTACAAATATTATTTAATACCTCAAAATATTATGGCTTCAAACAGCACCATATCCATATCCTTCAAAATCGCAGACGGAGCCGACAGCCTGAAAAAGTTGACTGTCGAAGCGGAAGCCTGCGCAAGGTCATGAGGGAAACTGTGGGTATTATTACCGAATTCGGACAGAAGGTTATAAATTTTACGGCGTTAGGTACTGCATTTGGCTTATTATAAAGATAACCACGCACGGATTTTATCGCAAAATGGGCAAAAACTTTTATTTTGGCAAGAGTTTTGGTTATGTTATTTGAGCCGCGAGTGGGACTCGAACCCACGACCTTTTCGTTACGAATGAAATGCTCTACCGACTGAGCTATTGCGGCTTAATGGCTTTTGCGGTGCAAAGTTAAGAATAATTTCTTAATTTTGACACCGTTTTGCCATATATTTTTATGTGGTAGCTTGTTTTTTGTCTATTCGGATGATGAGACTCCTCTTACAATGTCTGCCTGGTAAATGTAAAATCTATCTCCGCATTGTCGAAATCGAGTTTTACCATTACCGGCTCCGTTACATAAGGCGAGATGGAGCTGATAGTATTGGTGGTTGTCGAGTATCCGTAGTAATAATAGGAATAATAGTTCGACGATGAAGATGACGGATAATAGGAGATATTAACCGGGCATATCACAAACTCCTCATCCTCGGCTGTCACTTCGCCTTTCTTGATAATATCGTTGATGTAGTTAAGCATCGACGAGAAGTTGTATGTGCCGGTTGTTGAGTTGTATGACGCGTAGAACGACGAAAGGTTGTCGTTGACATTAAGCGCGGAGAAAAATTTCTCTTTCTCGGATTTCTTGACCATCAGAATGTATGGCGGCGGAGCTATGTCGTAGTCATTTTCAATAGCAGTGGCAGGGATGGAAAATGACAAAGAATTGACAATGGCAAGTTCGCCAGCCTGTTCTTTATAGCGTTTGAAGATTTCGCGAGCGGGAAATTTGAACTCCACATCATATCCAAGCGGACCAACGAGAATTGACTCTCCTTCATCAGCAAGGGCTTTGAGTTTCGGACTCATCTTGTAGGCCATATTGTTGTTGGTGTACACCTCGGGGGTAACGCCAAGATATGAGCCCACATAACTGATGGTGGTGTCTCGGGGATTTTCAGTATCATCAATATGATATACCGAATGATAATACACCTGAATGGAGTTGCTGCTTATGCGAACGACACGGCCCGATCCAAACGATGTGGTTATGTATAATCCGGGAAACCATTTTGCAAACGCCTGCGGCGAAGAAAGTGTCTCGGGGGAGTCGAGATAGAGATTGAACAAATCAACGCCAAACTGTCGCGGAAGGTCTACAGCAATGTGTTTATACTGGCTACCTTCAGAGTCGGTGCCGGCATAGGGCGAACCATCAAGAAGGGCAGAATACGCGGCCGATGCCATGGGGGTGACATCGTAATAGCCCGTGGGATCGAAGTTGCTGTACATGTCGGTCGGAAGCTGCTTCGTGAGCCTATGTACCGATACGCCCATTGGCACCACAGAGTCACCGGCAAATCCTCCTTTGTACATGGTGAGCAGGAGTTTTACCGAGTCGACATAAGATGCCTTTGTATTGGTGGTATCGATGTTTGCCGCCGGCATATATTGACACACGATGTCTGACGAGAAGTCGCCATAGCCCTCTGCGGAGAGTCGGCCGAGCAACTGCAATACTGTACGGGAGCGCACAGCATTGTTTGGGTCGGACACTCCCTTGACAGCAAAAGAGGAATCTTCGATGATTTCCACTTCGTCCTCGACGAGAGAGCTGCCAGCCTGTGAAACGGTGTCTTCACACGACTGCATGGCCATCGCGGTCACACCGAGAGCTATGAATGGTAAAAAATGTTTCATGTTGATGTCTCTGATAGTATAGGGGCTTAATCGTCCTCCTCAGAATCCAGAAGGTTACGATAAAATTCGAGTTGGGCCTCCTTACGTTCTTCCTGAGGAGTGTATGGAAGGAAAGGCTTGCCTGATTTTACAGCATAATCAAGGATTTCGGGATCAATGTCGTCGGTCACCTGCATTATGGCATCGGCATAATCTATGGCGAGCTTGTTAAGGGCTACATAGTCAACCGGCTTATCTGAGATGGCTGCGATGTCATCGGCTGTAAACTCGTTCATGCTGAGTTTTTCGGCGAAGCGGCCGTCAAGAGTGCCGTCGAAGCGTTCGGGCTGAAGAGCGAATACTATTTTGGAAGACCTGAATGTGGGATCGTCGCTGTACTTCGCTTTGAGATACATTGGAGCCAATGCCGATACCCAACCGCTACAATGTATTATAGCCGGCTGCCAACGGAGCTTTTTCACAGTCTCAATCACGCCAGAGGTGAAGAACATAAGACGTTCGTCGTTGTCCTCGGGGATGACTTCAGTCTCCAGCCCCTTGTCGGGTAGAGCGTGAAAATAGTCGTCATTGTCGATAAAGTAAACCTGCATACGCGAGGGCAGAAGCGTAGCCACCTTAATAATTAAAGGGTGGTCATTATCGTCAATCATGAGATTAAGGCCTGACAGGCGTATCACTTCATGAAGCTGATTACGCCGCTCGTTGATGCACCCGTACTTAGGGGTGAATATCCTCACTTCAAATTCCCGTCCGTGAATGGACTGCGGTATCTCGCATCCCAGCTTGGACATCGGGGTTTCGGGCACATAAGGGTATACCTCCTGTGAGATGAATAGAACTTTCTTTGACTCCATTGAAAATGGTTATGGTCGATTATTTTCGGTGCGGGTGTAAATTTCCGCGACACAAAGTTACTAAAAAAGTGTGTAATTTTCACCATAAAAGCCGCACTATTGCCCGATTTTTCAGTTTTATTAAATTTTAAATACTAAAATAGGGCAAATTACACAATAATTGATTAACTTTGCACGTTAATTGTGCGTTAAGTAAGACATGAGACAATTAAAAATAACCAAATCAATCACCAACCGTGAAAGCGCGTCGCTCGACAAATTTCTTCAGGAGATAGGCCGTGAAGAGCTTATATCCGTAGAGGAAGAGGTAGAGCTTGCACAGCGTATTCATCAGGGTGACCAGCGAGCACTCGACAAGCTCGTACGTGCCAATCTTCGCTTCGTTGTATCCGTGGCAAAGCAGTACCAGAACCAGGGACTCAGCCTGCCTGACCTTATCAACGAAGGCAATCTCGGCTTGATTAAAGCGGCACAAAAGTTTGACGAGACCCGCGGTTTTAAATTTATTTCTTATGCAGTATGGTGGATTCGCCAGTCAATACTGCAGGCTCTCGCTGAGCAGAGCCGTATCGTGCGTCTGCCTCTCAACCAGGTGGGCTCACTCAACAAAATCAGCAAGGCTCTATCGAAATTCGAGCAGGAAAACGAGCGTCGCCCCTCCCCTGAGGAGTTGGCTGAACGTCTTGATGTGCCTGTCGACAAGATAGCCGACACTCTGAAGGTCTCCGGTCGTCATATCTCGGTGGACGCACCCTTTGTCGAGGGTGAAGACAACAGCCTCCTTGATGTGCTCACCAACGACGACTCTCCCATGGCAGACGCCACACTTACCCAGGAGTCGCTCGCCAAGGAGGTAGACCGCGCTCTCAAGCAGCTCCATGACAGGGAGCGTGAAATCCTCAAAATGTTTTTCGGCATAGGATGCCAGGAAATGACTCTTGAGGAGATCGGTGCGAAATTTGATCTCACCCGCGAGCGTGTGCGCCAGATCAAGGAGAAGGCCATCCGTCGCCTGAAGGGACAAAAGAGCCACTTGCTGAAGGCTTATCTCGGACAGTAATCTTCGAGTGCAACGCCTGCTATTATTCTAATAAGGTACAAAATATCTATCATCTCCTCGTGCATAGCCCGGAGTGTGGTATTTTGTACCTTTTCCCATGATTAACTCAATGACATTATCACTCATCACAGCACTGCTGTCGTCACTCTACGTGACGGTCAGCAATCCCCTACCCGAGCAGCGCAGTGACGTCCCCGTGGTAGTACCCATCCCGACATCGGCCGGAGAGGTCCGTTCGGTAAAAGTAGCCGGAGTAAACGATATGCCTTATCAGCTTGACGACATGAATGGTGACGGCGTCGCCGATGAAATTGTCGTCATGCTTGACATGAAGCCCGGTGAGACCCGCACACTTACGCTCAACTTGTCGACAGTCCCCGACACCACAGCTACATTTGAAGCCGGGACTTATGCTTATCTCAAGCTTAACGATAAGAATAAAAAATATCCGAAAATCTCGGCGATTACTTATCCCGGAGACGTCGACAACCGCCAGATGTACAACAGCATCTATGGACATGGTGCGGTGCTCGAAGGATTATATAACGCCATACGCGTATACATGGACAATCGCCAGAGTGTAGACCTGTATGCCAAAAACCGCCCTCAGCTCGAACTTGAGACAACTGGCTTCTACACAACAGCCGATCAGCTTGGCAAAGGATATGGCCGCGACATTCTTTGGGCCGGTACTTCCGTTGCAATGGGATCGTTTCGCGGTTGGCAGAATGGGACGCCGACTACCATCGATTCAGTAACCACCCGTGGACAGTGTGTCGTCACCACCGGCCCATTGCGTTCGGTAATCGAAGTCTCAGACCGCGGATGGAACTACGACGGTCATCCTATCGACATGACACAACGCTATACCATATATAAAGGTCATCGCGACTATGAGGCGGAAGTGACATTGAATGGGGCTCCTAATGGAGCTGTATTTGCCACCGGTGTGCAAAAAATCATGAATGACAATGAGGGCTTTATCCGCGCTAACGGTCTTGCCGGTAGTTGGGGCAATAATCTCCCCGACAAAGGGATGCCGCAACTGACCGATACTCTCGGACTCGGCATCTCGGTCAGCGCACCCTATCTGGTCAAAACTCTGGAAGATGATGTGAATTATCTGACACTTGTATCGCCTGACCGCAACGGCAAAATAAAATATCATATCACTGCGGCAGCCCTGCGCGACGAATGTTCGCCTCGTGATGCAAAATCCTGGTTTGATCACCTTGCCGTGTGGCGTAAACATCTTGACAATCCTGTGAAGGTTGTAGTAAGCAAAACACGAAAAAATAAAAAAAGGAAATAAGTAAACTACAATTAATAACCATGAAAATTTTAAGTACACTTTTTCTTTCGGCCGCACTGCCGTTTATGGCACAGGCAGCGACCGAGCCAACTGACACGGTTACTGTATTCATGATCGGAGATTCGACTATGGCCAACAAACCTCTTGACAAGGAAAATCAGGAGCGAGGCTGGGGACAGATGCTCCCCGTATATCTTCAGGGGGCTGTCAAGGTCGACAATCATGCCGTCAACGGTCGTTCATCTAAAAGTTTTATTGATGAAGGCCGCTGGGATAAGGTAATGTCGCTTATGCGTCCCGGCGATTATGTAATCATACAGTTTGGCCACAATGACGAGAAAATCAAGAGCCTCGACCGATACACCGTGCCCGGAGGAACTTTTGATGAAAATCTCCGTCGTTTTGTCAATGACGCCAAAAGCAAGGGGGCGACTCCAATACTTATGAATGCGATAGCCCGCCGCAACTTCCCGCCGACAGCAATGCTTGATATTGCCTCTGAGACCGATGACAAGCAGCCCGAGTGGAAAGGCAAATATCCTGAGGAAGGTGTGATTCTTGTCGACACCCACGGAGCCTATCTTGACTCGCCACGCAATGTGGCCAAAGAGACCGGCGTGACATTTATCGATATGAACAAACTCACACGCAAACTCATACAGGAGCTTGGCACCACCGCTTCGCGCGAACTGTTCATGTGGATTCCGGCCAATACCTACGAATTCTGCCCCAAAGGCAAGATTGACAACACTCACCTCAATGTGCATGGCGGCCTTGTAGTATCGCGCCTCGCAGTACAGGCTCTTGCTGAAAAAATGCCTGAATTGCGCAAGTATATCCGTCCTGAAGTCTATAATCTGAAATAATTGAAATCATAAATGAACAAAATATTAGCAACTATTTCGCTCGCTGTGGTTGCAGCCTTCTCACAGCAGCTTTCAGCCAAGGATTATGTAATAACCTCTCACGGTGTCAAGAATGACAGTACCAAAATCCAGACCACAGCCATACAGAAAGTCATCGATCAGGCTGAAGCCGATGGCGGTGGTCGTATAGTAGTGCCAAAAGGCACCTTTCTGACAGGTGCCTTGTTCTTCAAGCCCGGTACCACTCTTCATCTCGAGGAAGGCGGTTGCATCAAAGGCTCGGATGATATTGAAAACTTCCCCCTCCTCCCCTCACGCATGGAGGGTCGCAGCATATATTATTATGCAGCTCTGATTAACGCTTATCACGTAGATGGCTTTCAAATTACAGGCCCCGGCATGATTAACGGTAACGGACTGAAATACTGGAAACAGTTCTGGGCATTACGTGCCGAGCGTGCCAAAATCAAAAAATCATGCACCAATCTTGAAGTGCATCGTCCGCGACTTGTATTCCTGTGGGGATGTGACAGCGTGAAACTTAGCGGCCCGACCCTCTGCAACTCTCCATTCTGGACCACACACCTCTATCAGTGCAACAATGTAATTATCGAGAACTGTCGTATAACAGCACCCCGCGAACCGGTACGTGCTCCGTCAAGCGACGCCATAGACCTTGATGTTTGCTCCAATGTAATTGTACGCGACTGCTATCTCAACTGCGACGATGACGGTGTTTGTATCAAAGGCGGCAAGGGCGTGTATGCCAACCGCTCGGTAGAGAACGGAATAGTTGAAAACATACTTGTGGAGCGTTGTACATTCGGCCCCAACCTGCACGGCACCCTCACTCTCGGCAGCGAGTGTATCCACGCCCGCAACATCGAGATTCGCGACTGTCATGTTAATACCGGCACAGCTATCCTTCGTCTCAAGATGCGCCCCGATACCTATCAGATATATGAGAATGTGACGGTTAAAAACATCACCGGTTCAAGCGGCACAGTCATTGACATGAAGCCATGGAAACAGTTTTTCACCCTTGAAGGTTCCAATGAGAAGCCTTACGGAATCGTACGCAACATTCTGATAGAAAATGTTGATGTCAAGGTCAAGTCACTCGGAACTATTGCAGGAAATGCGGATGACACTGTGAGCAACTTCGTAATGCGCAATATCAAGGTCGAGGCTTCCAATCCCGGATTTGAATGCATTTATCCCGATGTACGCCTCGAAAATGTGGTGATGAACGGCAAGCCTGTCGAAAATCCCGTTAAATAATCCCCCCTGACTCTATATGCTCTCAAAAAAAGTAAAGGAGTTTATACATAGGCACCTCCCTCAATCACCACGCATCATCGTGGGATTGAGCGGGGGTGCCGACTCTATGGCACTGTTGCTTGCCCTTAAGGAAGCCGGTTGTCACATTCTCGCCGCACATTGCAATTTTCATCTGCGAGGTGCGGAAAGTAACCGCGACCAGGAGCATTGCAAAAGCATATGCAGAATGCTTGGCGTGAAACTTGTAACCATCGATTTCGATGTCACGGCCCGCCGCGCTGAAACGGGCGAATCGGTAGAAATGGCCTGCCGATCGCTTCGCTATAACTGGTGGAACGGACTGATCGACTCTGGGATAGGTGAATATATCGCTGTCGGACATCACTGTGAGGATAATGTGGAGACTCTTTTTCTTAATCTGTTGCGAGGAAGCGGCATTGCCGGATTGAAAGGTATGCTGCCGGTAAACGAACGAATAGTGCGGCCGTTGCTCGAATGTACGAGAGCTGAAATTGAGGATTATGTCAGCGGACGTGGTTACATATGGGTTACCGACAGCACCAATAGTGAAAATGAATATAAACGTAATCGTCTGCGTAATGTAATCATCCCGATGCTTGAGCTGGAGTTTCCCGGCGCAATTTCATCGATTGTCAGATCACTTGGCGTACTCAGAGAAAACTTCTCCTTATATAAAGCGTTGACTGGCTCACGATTCAGTCTGTATGATTCGGATGGAATCATCGACATAGAGAGGCTTATAAGATGCGAACCACAACCCCGCGCCATTCTTCATGAGTCTTTGACATCGTTTGGCTTCACACATTCACAGATTGATGATCTCTATGACTGCGTTACAAACGTGGCTTCCGACACAACTTCAGGGCAAATGTTCATCACTCCCAAAGGTCGTTATATCTATGAGCGCGGCAAACTGTCACGGCATTCCGAAACGATTGATGAAGAAAGAGAAATTAACTTATCAGAGCATCCGTTCTCGATGTTACGGATATCGATTTCAGATTTTTGGGATGAGCTCAGAAATGGCATGAGCAATAAAAATGTCATATATTTTGACTCGTCGGTTTTGGAGGGCAATCCGAAATGGAGCATGCGTAGTTGGCGTCAAGGTGACAGACTTGCGCCTTTTGGAATGAAAGGGTCGCGGTTGGTGAGCGATTTGTATACAGACGCAAAGTATAACTCACGTCAGAAACATTCGGTGCCGTTGCTCTTTCGGGATGGAGTGCTCATGTGGGTTATAGGTTTGCGGGCATCCCGTCATTTTAAAGTTAATGACGCCACAACATCTGTTATAAAAATTACGTTTGAGTAGATATGGAGATACTCATCAAAGGCATGGTATGCCACCATTGTGTTGAAGCTGTCGAACGTGTATTACGTTCGGCCGGACTTACCCCCGTCAGCGTTACTCTCGGCAGAGCCGAGGTTAAGCAGCAGCTTGACGGACTGGCAACTATGATGCTTGACCGATTGCTCGAAAACGAAGGATTTACACGTATACTTGATGCCGACAGCTTGTTGGTAGAGAAAATAAAGCGTGCAGTCATCGAACATGTAAGACAGCCGGGTGAGTGTCGGCTAAACCTTTCGGCATGTCTCGAACGGCATATCGGTGCGACATATGACACCATGAGTAGGGTGTTCTCGGCTCATGAAGGGCGCACGCTCGAGAAGTATCAGATGGCTCAGCGTGTCGAATGGGTCAAAGAGTTGCTCGGATACGGACAATACACCATAAGCGAGATTGCCGACATGACCGGCTACTCAAGTACCGCCCATCTGTCACGTCAGTTCAAGAGCGTGACAGGGTTGACCCCGACCGAATACCTACGTACTTCGATGGAACGCAGAGGTCTGAATGAGGTATAACGTATATTTCAAAATATCCAATCACAAATCCATGTCGGTATCCTTTTTCATAGCCCGCCATTTGCCGCTCAAATCCACTCGCCGAGACAGTTCGACCGGGCTGATTATCGCCATTGCGGGCATAGCATTGTCAGTAACCGTAATGCTGATATCCATAGCTGTCATGAGCGGATTTCGCTCAGAGATACGTCAGAAAGTAATAGGTTTCGATTCACAACTGTCAATAGGACTCACCCCGGACACCGACCCTGACTCCCCTATCCTATTATCTTATGATGACATCTCTCCACTGCGGGAAATGCTTCCGTCAAATGTGAAATATGCACTCACAGGCCGTCAGCCGGCAATTCTAAAGACTACCGACAACTTTTCAGGTTCGGTAATCAAGGGCGTTGACAGGAATTATGACTGGTCATTTATTAAATCCAATCTTGTGGAAGGGACTGTGCCTGATTACAGTGCCGACTCTACGGAATACCATATAGTGGTTTCGCGTACGCTCGCACGCGCGCTTTCGCTCGAACCGGGACAAAAAATAGATACATATTTTCTCGGTGACGGAGCCTATCGCATACGCCGATTGAAAATCGCCGGCATATACGACACTCATTTCAGCGAGTATGACCGAAACATGATATTCGGCTCTCTGTTAATGCTTCAACGTGTGGCCGATGTCCCTGATTCATGCGCGACGATGATCGAGATAAACGGACTGCCGGATGACGATGCAATTGACAATGCGGAACATACAATCATATCCACCTATCTTGACCAATTATATACCGGCAAAACCCAGCGGCATTATACTGTGCTCAATATCCACAAGACAGCGGCTTTGTTTTTCAACTGGCTTGCACTTCTTGACACTAATGTCAAAGTGATACTTACACTTATGTCTCTGTTGACATTGCTTACACTGGTGTCCTCACTGTTCATACTGATACTCCGACGTGTCAATATGATAGGAGTGCTGAAAGCTCTTGGAGCATCCAACCGTCAGATACGTTCCATATTTATAATCATGTCGGTGCGTATACTCATCCGCGGACTGATTATAGGTAATATTGTTGGATTGGGACTGTTGTATATCCAACGGGTTACCGGCATCATACCTCTCAACCCTGACGCCTATTATCTGGATCATGTACCGGTCGAAATACACTGGCCTGTAATCCTTGCACTCAACGTGGCAATAATCGTTCTGTCATTGTTTATGTTGTTGCTTCCTTCTGCTATAATCACCACCATCCCGCCATCGAAAGCGATAAGATATGAGTGAATTAAAACCAAAACAAAGAGAGTCCGATTTCTATTCGTTAAGAAATTGGGCTCTCTTTGTTTTATCAGAGTCCGGGAAAATTTTTCTCCCTAATTGATGCAGTCTTTTGTCTATTTTTTCATCTATTGTCAGTATATTTATATCAATGGACAAAATACAGCTTGTTAAACGGTGCCAATCAGGGGATAGAGAAGCCTTTGGCATTCTCTATCAGACTTATTTCACGCATAGGCGTGAAATAGTGTCTTATTATATTCATAACACTGATATAGAACAAGATGTATTACATGATGGATTCTTGATTGCCTTCACATCAATAGGCTCTCTAAAGAATGGAGACAGAGTAGATGCCTGGCTTACATCCATAATGAAAAATCTGTCGCTCCAATATCTGAAAGATGAATCAAGCCATATTTCTGTTCCCATACAGGATACTGTGATTGCTGATAATGCCTGTGAGGCTGCGGATGAAACACGCGAAATGACATGGGAAGAATTAGACAAGATAATCGACAAGTTACCGAAGGGTTATGGTAAAGTCTTTCGGCTCGCGTCTCTTGACGGACTTTCGCATAAAGAAATAGCTGCATTGCTTGGCATCGCGCCACATTCTTCATCCTCACAACTCACACATGCAAAAGCAATGTTGCGACGCCTGATTAAGCAATATCGTATGGAAATGGGCTTGCTGTCAATTGTCGGGATTATATTACTCGTCTGGCATGGACTGTTCAATCACAAGGAAGAAACATCGTCATCACCGATTATAAGTAAAAAAACAGACATAGAAACTCCCCGAGTCTCAGACTCAATTGTTGATACAAAATCAATGGCTGATAGTATCACGCCAAGTTCAAAAATTATTTACAATGCAATCCGACATCCTGAGCCGCAACAGAATATCGCAGAAGTGACAATCCAGACTGATAGCATCGCGGATAAAAAAAATAATAGTATTGCCAATGATTCCATAGGGATAATTATAAACCGAGAGGAGCTTGTCGCACAACAAGAGGAGCACCCTGTCATAAAACACTCGAAAAATCCTGATTGGTCACTATCTTTGGCATACTCCGGCAGCATGGAACAAAACGACTTATATCATTATCGTATTCCTAATCCGGCTACACCAGATGTAGAAGGACCGGATGGTGAAATTGAAGTAACGGAAATGACACGTCATTATATGCCGTTGGTGATTGGTATATCTGTCAATAAGTCATTTTCTACCCGTTGGAGCGTGGAAACAGGTCTGCGTTATACATATCTGCGTTCCGACTTCATCTCTAAAAGCAAAGTGGTGGATAAGAAAATAATTCGACACATACATTATATTGGTATTCCATTGAAACTCAACTATCGCATATTCACATATAAAGGGTTCTCTTTGTATGGACAAGGAGGCGGAGCTTTGGATATTCCTGTCTATGGCATTCAGTCGGTAATGGAATACTCACCGCAATTGAGTAAAACCAAAAACAATATTACTGCACCGTTACAATGGTCAGCAGAAGGAGGAATAGGGGCTCAAGCCGAAAACCCAGTGCATGAATTTAGAGAAAAGTGTTAAATTTGTGGCATGAAAACCGCAGATGCAATATGGATGTGTCTTCCCGAAGGCATGGATGAACTCTTCGAGATGGTGCGCTTCGAACGCACAGAACAAGCATATGACATATGGCTTGATGAGAAAAAGAGACTGTCAGATGAAGACTATCGTAATCCGCACATAGTTGCGCGAGGCTATACAGAATACGTTACAATACAAGACTATCCGATGCGCGGACGCCCCGTATTCCTGCACATGCGCAAGAACAAATGGTGGGACAGGCAGACCAATGAAATCTTCAGTTACAACCTCGAGCTCCCCAACGAGGAAGGCACACGGCTCAGCGCAGAGTTCGTGTCTTTTTTAAAAGATGAAGGTGGAGACGACGGCACTGTCGATTAAGCACATAGCGCAGATGTACTGCGCCAACGGCAAGTATTTCGCGGATTTATACCGCAACAGGATAAGTGGTTATGCCGCCTGGTGCGAACATGAACTTTGCTGCGGCTTTTATTTCAATGCCGCCAATATTGGTCCGTACATGAGCCTTGACGAGACATGCCTGAGCAACGGCGAGGTATGGACCTTCCTGACCAACAAGGACGGCCACGGCGGCAAGGGCACGCTGGCTGCGGCCATCCCCGGCACGAAGAGCGACGAGATTATATCCATACTCATAGCAGCCATGAGTAAGTCAGTCAGGCGCAAAGTAAAAGAGGTTACCTGCGATCTGTCGCCGTCAATGATGCTGATAGCAGGTGAAGTATTCTATAACGCCCATGTGGTCAATGAC
>RIBL01000069.1 GCA_003762875.1 Muribaculaceae bacterium Isolate-110 (HZI)
GAAGCGCACCATCTCGAAGAGTTCATCCATGCCTTCGGGAAGACACATCCATATTGCATCTGCGGTTTTCATGCCACAAATTTAACACTTTTCTCTAAATTCATGCACTGGGTTTTCGGCTTGAGCCAAAATAAATCGAGTTAAGGGCGTAACCAATCGCAGAACCTATGCTCGGAGAGTGATTAAACGCTTAACAGAACAATTAAACAATGGGTGGAATCCGTGGATAGCGAATGATACCGGCGACCTCATAGTATTTGACGAGGTTGTCAAGAGGTACGAGTTGCATATCGAGAAGATGTTGGCGAGCGGCTACTACCGCAAGGAAACATACGACGGATATAAATCCTACGTAAAGATCATGCGCGAGTATATCTCGAAGAAGCGGCCGACCTACTATGTCTATCAATTCAACCGCTCGTTCTGCATTGACTTCCTCGATTACGTGTTCATCGAACGAGACAATGGCGCGCAGACAAGGAACAACTACCTGAATTTTCTCCGCGTGTTTTCCGGATTCCTCGTTGAAAAAGGCTATCTCGGGTTCAAGCCGAAATTCCGGTGCATATGTTAAATTGAGCAGAACGAAGTGTTAAATATTCAGGCGTATAGTTTGACCAGGCGGAAGATGAAGAAATCGCGATCTCGGACACCGCGCATTTGCGAGCGGAAGATCTTGACTTTAGAGTTGAAGGCTTCGGCGGAGGCATTGGTCGCACGTCGGCGGAAATAGTTGAGGATGGTCGGAGCATGATTCTTGAATGTCTTGATGACAGAGCGGAAGTTGTTGTTGCCCAATGTCATTACTTTTTCATACCACCTGTTCATCCGCCCGATGGCCTTTGTCGGTGTCATTTTAGCGTTGAAAATCCGTCTCAGTTCCATTGCCAGAGCATATGCACTCTTGAGAATGGGATGATATTTGAACAGAATGTTTACGCGATGACGCTGGATGTCAGTCCATTTGTTCTGTGACATCTGTAAAATTTAATCGAGAAGTGCGCCATGAAATCTAACCGAGAAGTGCGCCGGTTCAAAGGAGAATTTTAACCGGGGATTTTGAGTTATATTATAGTAATATCAACTCGGTCCCACAAAATGAAAACTATGGTAGAAAGAAACGAGGTCCTGACACGTTATCATGTCAAGGGTCAGTCGAAGCGCCAGATTGCGGGAGAGATGCACATCAGCCGCCACACGGTAGACAAGATCGTGTGGGAGTATGAGCGAGTGTGTCTGGACGCCGACGGTGTCTGCGACATGAAGGCGTTCGCAACACTTTTAGGTTCGGAGCCAAAGTTCAACACACCGGCGCGGACATGTCCGGTGGTGACGGATGAAATCAAGGGGATTATCCGCAATTGTCTTGAAGACAATCGTGTGCGTCGGGCCACAGGCATGCGCAAGCTTCAGTGGACGTGTCGCAGCATCCACACGATGCTTCTGGAGCGGGGCTTTACGCTCAGTTATCCGAGTGTGTGCAATCATGTCAGACGCATCAGTGCGACCATGGGCACCAGGCCGCAGAAGGAGGTCTATGTCAGGCGCGAGCATGATCCCGGGCAGGAGTGCGAGTTCG
>RIBL01000070.1 GCA_003762875.1 Muribaculaceae bacterium Isolate-110 (HZI)
GGGTGCCGGGGGTAACGCGTCGCCCTCTCTGTGGCGCAGGGGTGCGAGTCAAAAAAAATTTTATTTCACATTTCCACCGTCTTTAAGTGCCTGTCCTATCCAAGCAAAGGCACAGAGAAGCGCAATTATCCACATAGCTTTACTTTATTTCGTCAAGTTTCCTGTTAGCTTGTTGAAGCAACTCCACTAACTTGTCAAGTTCTGCCGTGGTGAGGTTGATATAGGAATTGCTCTTGTGTGCGTCAACACTTAGTTTCAAGTTCCACCCTTTGCCGGGATTTTCGGCATAGACCATAACATTGTCCTTTGTTGAATAGACGTACTTTTCGTTATGGTCGGTTTCTCGGTCGAGGTTGCTTTTGATTGTGTTGATAGCTTCGTAAAGCGAGGGAAGTTCCTTTTGGAAAATGAAAGCATCCTCCCATGAGTAATAATACTCGCCTCCACAATCTTTGCGGAGAGTTATGAAAACAATGCTGTCATTCTCGCTGGAGAACTTCTGTGCCTGTATCTCCACTCCTTTGAGATTGCCAATTTTCCAAGTGTCGAAGTGAACGAGCTGCCCTTTGCTCTGTATGCTATCCAAGCGGCTCAATGCGATAGCAAGAGAATCCACCGCCGTATCGTTGGCGATAGAATCATTCGCGGAGGTTGTGCTGTCATTGCCTTTTGACCATCCACAGCAAGCGGTTGAAAGAGCAAACAATGCAACTGTTAAGATAGGTACTATTTTCTTCATGGGAAATTTCGTAGAGGTTAATACATATCGCTTGCCGACACCGTTACGGAACTGCTGACACTCTTTGGCTTGCTAAGTTGCATTTTACCGCGAGAGTTTTTGATACATACATAGAAGTATGCGCCCTTTGTCTTGACGGTCTTTGTTTCGCCAACTTTCAATGTGCCAAAGTCAACATCGCCGTTGAGGTCGCCATTTGGAACATCGGAGTACCACACTTCTCCATCATACCAATCTATACCCGACAGATTGGTAAGTTTCATCGAGCCTGTAATATCGTCATCATCCTTAGAGCAACCTCCAAGAATGACAGACGACATTACGGCTAAAATGAGCATTGAGAGAATCTTCCTCATTGTGGTTATCGCTTAGTGGCTCTTATTTCCATTGTTGAGCCATCCATTGACAAGGAAAGCTCTGCATGGTTGCCTGACAGAGTTTTTACGACATAAGTGCCATAAAGTTCTCCATCTATATAAGTCTTGATTGTCTTGCCGCTGATTGTGTACGTTCCACCGCCGTTTCCGAGTGCGCCACGGCCATAGTAGCTGCCATCGGAATTGAATGTGATTGACAGGGCAAGTGACGGATGGTTGGTAATGTCAATCCAATCACTGTCCGAGAACTTGACTGAGGTTGCATCCCATGTACCGATTATGTTCTCTTTGATTCCGGCATCGGGTTCGTCTTTATCGTCCGAGCAACTTGGCAGGGCGATTATGAGTGTTG
>RIBL01000071.1 GCA_003762875.1 Muribaculaceae bacterium Isolate-110 (HZI)
TCACATCAATTAAAAAAAGAATAAAAGAAGTGAAATTTGGCCGCCATGCGCACGGCTCTTTCATTTAAACTAAAATAAATATCATATCTTCCCTTACCCGGTTCATTGCGAATCGGGTAATTTTTCCATGTCTGTATGTCAAAGAGTTATTATGTTATCAAAATCTTATTTTTTTCAGTTTTGGCTTAAAAATCGCATCAGTCGTGTAAAGCTCATCGAGATATGTCTCATAAGTTCGGCCATTCCCTTATTTTTATCCGATTGCTTTTTGCGAAGTCCTTTCCATATCGAGAACACCGAGTAAACTATTTTTTGTATTGTATCGAGGTTTCGGGCGGCTCTTGCCGACTTGCGTTTTATATTGTCCTGCTGAAGATTGCGGTCCAGTCCCCAATGCATGCTTTCTATCGACCAGTGGTTGCGTACGATGGTTCCGGGCTGCGGAGTATCCGTGGGCATACTGCTGACGTACAGGCGTTTTTCTGAGGTGTGTACTCCTGTTGACTTTTTGACTGTGGACGATTCATACTCTATGATGGTCATGTTTCCGCCCCATTTCTTCTTGTCTGCGATAATGTCCAGTCCGTCATATACGCGGCAGGTTCTCGTCTCTATCCTGCCGTGGGCCAGTTCGGGACCTTCGGTGTAAGAATATACCGGTGTGTGTTCCACCAGCCTGTCCTCAATGCCGTATCGCAATGACGGCTGGTTGGCTTTAAGTTCTATCAGAAAGTCTCCGCCTTTCTTTCTGATTTTCTCGACAATGTCCTTCTGCATAGACATGGCGTCGGCCGTGACAATCTTTCCTGAGATATCTATTTTATCAAGAAGTATCGGTACGGCCTTTATCTCGTTGCTCTTTTCCTTACAAGCTTCGGTGGCTATTGTTATGCCGGTGTTGAATGAATAGGCCGAGACGATATCCGGGCTACGCCCGTTTTCCTGAACGGTGCCGCGCTCGGCCTTGCCGTCCACACAGACTATCTCTCTGTCACGGCATGCCTTAAACAGTTCGTTATGGAAGTTTTCGGCAAATGCCTGCATACAGTCCGCCATGGCCGGGTCATCGATGCCGTTCTCTACCCGGCAAAGGGTTGCCTCCGAGGGAATCCCATTCTTCAGCATCCCCATTTTACGGAGTTTATTAAGATTATATTTGCCGAACGCTATTATATCGGAACGTCCGACATGCCCGCACGTCCGTCCGAGTATCATCAGAATGATGATGTCGCTGAGTCGATGCCGGATGTTTCCTTTAGA
>RIBL01000072.1 GCA_003762875.1 Muribaculaceae bacterium Isolate-110 (HZI)
GATACTGTTTCTTTGAGTGTGTCTGACGCCTGCCACTAAAAAAAGGACCAGTCAAATTTTGACCGGTCCTGGCAAGTTTGTAATTTTAGGTGACCAAACTTAAAATTCAAACTAATGGATTTGACAAAATTACAACTTTCCGAGCTGATGTGCAAGCATGCAGCGAAAGGAAATGGTCTTCACGATCTGATGGAGATCATGATCGAGAGTATGATGGTCGCGGAGCGCGGCGAGTTTCTGGCTGATAATCCGGGAAATAAAGGTAATGGCTATCGTCCCGGCTCCACTTATGGCCAGGGGAGAAAACTTGAGTTCCGTATCCCTCGAGACCGCTACGGCAACTTCCATCCACAAATACTCGCCATACTCCGCGACCAGGAAGAGGAATGCGATCGGCTCGCCGGAGTCCTTTATACAAAGGGGCTTACTCAGGAACAGGTTAGTGACGTATTCGACCAGATATACGGCCGGCACTACTCCAAGTCGAGCATCAGCCGTATGGTGGAATGTGTTCGCACTCAGGTCAATGAATGGCTTGAACGCGGTCTCGAAGAATATTACCCAGTCGTGTTCGTTGACTGCGTGCACATCAAGATACACCGCAAGCGATCGGTGGCTTCCGAGGCGTTCTATGTGGCATTGGCCGTAACCGAAGAAGGCACACGCGAGGTTCTTGGCATCTTCAACATGCCGCAGGAAAGCGCCACGGGCTGGGGTGATATCTTTGACAGGCTGAAAGAACGTGGTGTTCAACGGGTCGGTCTGATGGTGGCGGACGGCATCAAAGGACTTGACACCGTAATCGGAGAGAAATTCCCCGGCACACCGTTGCAGCGTTGCGTTACCCACCTGAAACGCAATATGTTCGCCAAGGTAAGGCATGGGGACAAGGCTGCCTTGGCCACCGACCTGCGCGATGTGTTCCGCACCGGCCAACGGGACTACACAGTAGAAATGGCATGGGAGAAGTGGCAGGCAATGTGCGACAAATGGGGCAAGGACTATCGCACTATAAAGCTGCTCCGAAACAACGCCGACTACAAGGTTTACATGACATACCTCAACTATGCGCCTGAGATTCAGGCGATGATATACACCACAAACTGGATCGAACGGCTCAACCGCGACTTCCGCAGGGTTACACGCATGAGGACAGCCATGCCCAACGAAGAATCGGTGCTGACCCTGATGGGCAGTGTGGCAATGGATCACAAGGCATTTGACAGAGCCCTGCCGAACATAACAGTCGACAAAACACTTTTCCCGGACTGAAGGTAAAGGTTTTCTTAGCGGAGAGGCCATCCTGGTGAAGTTGAAGCCGCCCCAAACGGAACGGCTCCCATATTCAACTGTCTCCAGTCTTGGTGCAACCATGTTGCTGGCGAGTTGCTCCTCAGCAGAGCCCGTTTCCTCGTCCGGCTGCACTTCAAAATTACTATTTTTTT
>RIBL01000073.1 GCA_003762875.1 Muribaculaceae bacterium Isolate-110 (HZI)
TATTGCTGTCCGATAAAACTCAAATAGCGCAATAAAGTATGGCTCGAACGCTGATTTTACGGTGTTCGAGTCTTCTTTTTTACTTTACAAGCCCCCTCAGTCAAACAGTGACGGTTCGGGAGGCGCTCCGGAGGCCTCGGAAAGGATGATTTCCCACTCTTTTTCCGGATTGTTAAACAGGCTGTTAAAGTCAACGTAGTACATCAGGGTAATTCTGACCATTGTTGCCAGCCCGGAGAAGCTCCACTGGCGTTTCAGCCCCTTCTGCATCACCATCAGCAGTAGATTGGCGATTAGTGTGATCCAGATCTGTATCTTGATGGCATTGGCGCTCTCGCCATAGAAGTATTTAAGTGGAAAGTTTTGTTTCATCTGCTTGAACAGCAGCTCAATTTCCCATCTCTGTCGGTATATCGCGATGATTTCCTCCGGGTCAGACTCCATATCGTTGGTCAGCAGCGATATCAGTTTGCGCTTTTTGACATCCACATAAGTGATTATGCGTGATTTATGTCGAATGACCTCTCCGCCTTTAACCTGCTTTACAAACTCCACTTGCTGTATCCTGACCTCCATCAGTCCGTCAGGAGTCTGATACATAGTGTCCGACAATATACTGTATTTCAGGTTCTTCTTCATCTTGGTCACGTATGTTACGCCACGCTCCGTCAGTTGTTGGAATTTCTCATAGTCGATGTATGCGCGGTCCATTGCCATTATGTCGCCTTTACTCAATGTTGTTGGCTTGAGCATGAATGAGTCGTTTGTAGCCGCTGATGTGAACTTTATATCCGACGGCACACCTTCGTTGGCATGTATGACGGTATGAACCTTGATTCCGCCTTTCTTTTTTCCGGTCTTTGGATGGCGTCCGACTCCCTTGAACAGCAGGTTGGAGAACAGAGTAATAGTCGTGGAGTCGATAATCTGCAGTCGTTTCATCCATTTTGGAGTCTTGCGGCTGTGGCTGTCCGAGGAAAGAACGTGGCGGTAAGTGGCATATAAATCGCGATATATAGCCTCAAATATAGCTTCGGGGCGCCTCTTGTTGGCATCCGCGAGTGTGCTGCGCCCGATTTTGAAAGTAATACCTATATGAGACAGTTTACGCGTCTCGGCAAGCAAACTGGCTGTTATCTCACGCAATGAGTCGAATCGCATTATCACGGCATAGAGCATTACCACCAGATGAATCCAGCTGTTAAACCGTTTGGTATATCTCTCTCCTCCGTATTCGCGGCTAAACTGAAGAATTTTCGACTTGTCAAGCAATTTTATTACCTGACCATAGAGCGGCTGTCCGCTAAAATGACTACTTTTGGGCATAGTTTAGAAAATGTTTTGGCGAACACAAACTAAACTAAAAGGACTGACTCCTGCAATAGGTGCCAGTCCTAATTTTGTTTTGCCTCAAAAAGTTTTATCGGACAGCAATAA
>RIBL01000074.1 GCA_003762875.1 Muribaculaceae bacterium Isolate-110 (HZI)
CAGAAGGCCACCTCGGTGAGGTGGGCCATGGCATAGTCTGAGCCGCGCACGGAGTTCACGCTCTCCGAGGTGGCTATTGTGATGTGGCATCCGCGGCCGGCAAGCTCGCGGATGCCGCTCTGCCCCTGGTATGCGCGCAGGGACGGGGCCTCATCCCCCTCCCAAAGTTCGGCGGGGTAGTGGCGCAGCATGGGCTCGAGCATCCCGCGGATGGAGCCCGACACCCCCTGCACCTGCGAGCACAGGAGCGAGTGCCAGTTTCGCACGTGGCAGCACTGTAGCCAGGCGATATACATCTCCACCACCGTGGTGCACCCCCACTGCCTGGCTTTGAGCACAATCAGACGCATAGGGCGCCCGGCAAGGCGGTCGCTTTCGAGGGCTTCCACCACGCGCCGCTGCCCTCGGTTGAGGCGGAAAGGCACGATTTCGGGGCGCACCTTGTCTTTGATGCGCGCGCAGGTCCAGGCCCAGTAGTCGAAATCGTGGCGGCATCGTAGTCTGCGCCAGTCGTTGGCGGTGTGCATCAGCGGCCAGTCGGGGTCGGCTGTCATTTCCTCGGGCACATGCTCTTTGTGACCTGTGAAGGGGTTGAGTTTCTCCACTCGCCGCAGAGGGCACGAGCAGCCGCGCCCCGTCTCGGGGTCGTAGGCGGCTGCCTCCTTCTCTTTCAGGCGGCGCCGTGTGTTTTCACATAATATTTCTTCGATTGTAATTGTCTGTGTTTCCATGCCGCAAAATTACGGCTACACTTTTCGCCGGTGTGTGGCATAAACTTCGGATGCAGTTTTGGCGCTTGACGAAAAAATCGTAACTTCCTGAGTTTGACAGTTTGATTTGTAACGCATAGATACACAGGCGGTTGCCGCGATAGCAATGTAGCTATACGGCAACCGTCTGATTTTTTAACTTTACTTTAACACTTGCGTGCGAGGCGGTAGTCGGCTCTAATCTGCGGGGGTGTGTTTATCTGCCTGTCAATGTGTATTTTGGCATATTCCTGTATGTCTGTCGTGAGTTCGGTGTTGTTGAATGCCGGTATGTATCCTAAGCCTTCAAGCCGGACAAGGTTCATCTCTGACAAGGTCCTGCGTATCTGCGATACAGGATAATGAGTGCCGAGCTGTTTTTGCAATATTTTAAGTACGAGCAATGCGATGAAGCAGATAAAGAAGTGGGCGGTTATGCGCTTGGGATTGCGGACATATACCGGGCGCATGTCAATGTCTGATTTTTCTACCCGGAAGCACTCCTCTATCTCCCATCGCCATGAGTTGACCCTGATAATGGTGCAGGGATCATCGTCGAGGCCGGTGGCAAGGGCGTTGAAGCCGTCGAAGCGGGCTTCTTTCTCGATCTGCTCAAGGTCAAGGACT
>RIBL01000075.1 GCA_003762875.1 Muribaculaceae bacterium Isolate-110 (HZI)
CACTAGTGTCTCTTAAAAAGTGTTAATCAAATTCGAGGTCAAGAGTTGGATGGCAATTTGCTATTTGTGCTGGCTCCGGTTCTGGAGTCAACAAGTCCTTGATATGTTCCTTGACAAGCAGGGAGCTGCCGAGGATTCTCATGACTTCGTAGATGTTTCTTTCAAGTTTCATTTTATGTTCGATTATTGCGACAACGCAGTAAGTGCATATAGCCGCATAAATTTGTATTCTGACGGATGTCTCGGAATTACCCCAGAATGTGGTGACTCTAAGGTGCTGTTTGATCCATTTGAAGAAAAGCTCCACCTGCCATCGGTTCTTGTAAAGGAGCACAATCTGTTTGGCAGACAGGAAGAAATTATTTGTGTAAAAAACAAAACTTCTCTTCAGGTCAGGGATATACGCTACAATACGTCTAATCCGGGAAGGGTAGTTGGATGCATTGCGTCTACCGGTAAACCTTACGGTATAATCTTGAAGAATGTTTCCATTCTCGGGCATGTCCAGACCATCCTCGACAATGAACTTCGGCTTAGCCTTCTCTCTTATGACAAAGAAGGCTCCATGTTCCTCAATCTTATGAAGCCTATCCAAGTCCCAGTATCCACGGTCGAAGATATAACCGGCCAACGGTTCATAATCAATGATATCCATCGCATTTACATCATGAACCGAGGCATTGGTGATGTTTATCATAACTGGAATCTGCGTCACTATATCAAGTTGGGTATGCAGTTTAATGCCGGACTTGGTGCTTCTGAACTTTGCCCAGTCATAAACACTCATGCAAAGGTCAATCGTGGAGGAATCGAACGCATAGAACTTGCCGCCGATACAAAATTCCCGGTCTATACGGGCTTCCTGAGCCAGCACAATCATATGGTTGGCGAACTCCTCGAACACATGCCAATCACGATTGGTATTGCATCTGGAGAGAATATTACGGTCTACCGCTTCTTTGCCAAATCCGAGATGAAAGGATTTCTTGCGATGTGCTGTAGTGATATCCGAGAGTTCACGGAGACTTCGACATCCGAGCAGTTGACCGAATATAAGGACAAGCAACTGTCCCCAATAAGACAACTGCCATCCGAGGGTTCTGTCCTCAACCTTATTTTTGGTACGATGCTCCATGATTCTTTCAAATTTGCGTTTTGGCAAAAAGTCAACAATCTGGCTGAAAATGTATCGTCCTGCATTCATGAAAAATTGGGGAACCGAGTTTTAAGGCTCCAACCCCAATATAATCATTTGAAAAGTGCGACAAGGTTTGCAGGCCTGAAAATCGCGTAACCAACATGAATACAGAGTTTAATAATTTCGCATTAACAGATTTTAAAAGACGCCAGTGGA
>RIBL01000076.1 GCA_003762875.1 Muribaculaceae bacterium Isolate-110 (HZI)
GAAGCATATAATATGGATATAAAAGAAATAAACCATGAATGCATGTGCAATTCATTGCTCACAATCAATCTTTTTGCTCATACCTTTAATCTTGCTAAGGATATTCATAAAGAAATATCTCGTATTATTATTGGTTCGCATTATATATATTCCCACTCAATATTCTTTGAAAACATTTCTTCCAATAGAATGCCGCAAGTCTCAGGTCTTGATTGTAACTTCTATTGGCAAGACTTAAATATTTGTCGTTTTTACAAGAATGATTCGCGTAATTTCTCATTTGACTCGGTGAATTCTATTGAGGGCGAAAGATATTATGCAAAATATGCTATTTTTTCAAACTTGTCGTTTGAAACATTAGATATTAAACACGAATATCAAATTGTGTTAAGTGGTTTATGTCCCGGTGTACCAATTAATACACTGTTTAATCAAAAAAGAACTTCTTTGTTTTTTGACCGACCGTTCCAAAACAAAAACCTATGTAATGAGGTTGACAATACGAATGTAGTGATGCAAGGCATAGATTATAATAGAGTTTGGGACGACACTAAGGTTGATTACACACTAAGAAAAATCATTGAGGAATTTCCTCAATACTCCATTAGTGAAGGATTGGATAATAATGAGGAATGGGCACACGAAGTTATTGCTTACTACCTTAATGCTGCTGAAAATGGAAATACACAATGTTATAACAATATTGGGGTTCTTAAATCTCTTAGCAACTGTTTGAGTGATGACTCTAAAGATATTAATTCTGAACGGAATAAAGAGATTGTTGGTTTCTTTACGTTAGCTTCAAAAGGTGGAGATGTAAATGCAATGATAAACCTTGCTTCGCTATATATGTTTTTTGAAGATTATTCGAATGCTATTAACTATTATAAGATGGCTTCTGATAATGGAGAAGCAGCAGGATCATATTCTATGGGGATTGTTTATCACTTTGGATTGTATGGCAACTCTAAGAACGAAGATTTAGCTATAAAATATTACAAAAAAAGTATTGAACAATACTTGAAAGAAATCGAGACAGATATTTCAAGTTGTACACCTATCAGTAATTGCTGCCTCAATCTTATAATTTTGATGTATGAAAACGGATGTACTTTATGCGATATAACGAAAGAATTTAATAAAATTAAAAAGGCTTCATCTGAGCTCACTTATGCTTATACTGTAATAAGTAATAACCTTTCCAATAAAGCAAAAGATTTCTTCAAAGTATTAAAGTTGAAATCACCAGACAAGGACGAACCTGCTTTTGTTACTTATAATCGCATTTGTGCG
>RIBL01000077.1 GCA_003762875.1 Muribaculaceae bacterium Isolate-110 (HZI)
AGTAGAACACATTCCGTATGGTTCAGAAATTTTGATACATCAAAAGATGATATATCATCCACATAACAATCATAATCCGGGATGTCAATAACCTCATTATTACCTATGTTCCTTGATTTAAGCACCCGAAATTTCCCTCTCGACTTAGTAACGGCTTTGGTGATTACTCTATCTCGATATGATTTGAAGATACCAAAACTCATAGAATTTGCCACCCTGTCGAAATCCTCATTTCGATATAGAAGCCAATAAGGGAAGAAAGAATCAGTAATATATTTTTGCGGAAGCAGACGAACCGAATTATTGATATATGAAGATACCAAAGTTTCACCGGATTTCCGGGTAGTATTTATTGTGAAAGAGATAGTTTCAATTTTAACGCCTTTAAATGCCTTTTCCCCAAAGTCAATGATATGGGATATTGAATGGTAATTCATTATCTCACGTGTTTTATTGAATTCGGGCGCATTTATTATGCTTTTAGGAACTATTAGAGAAACATACGAACCCAACTTTATGGCTTTTTCAACAAAGAAAGCAAAGATATTATTCGTGTCTTTATTGATTGCACCAGCCTTATACTTAGTGGCTAAAGATTTCTCTTTAGTCAATTTCATGTATGGAGGATTACCGATTACAATATCGTATTTTTTATCAAACTCAAGTAACAAGAAATCGCCCTCAATAAAATTAATCTTGACATTGGCTGGAATATTGATATGCAGGAGCATTTCTTTTAGCAATTGAATTGATGTGGGATTTATATCAACAACATCAATCGTTACATTAGAAACATTAGCATATCTATCAATTAAAGCCGGCAAAAAATTCCCCACTCCGATAGACGGTTCTAAAATAGATAGTGTGGAAAAATTCTTTGCTTCAGGTAAGTTGTTGACAATGCTGAAACAAATATCTTGGCGAGTATAGTATGCGGCAGTATTATCTCTCTCTGAATTTGCCATTTCAACTATTCGAGAAAGGCGAGAGAAAGATGACTGGCTTTGACGAATATATCTAATTATTCTTTCCTGAGTCCATAATTGGTTATCTTTTACCAATGCAAGCGCATCAGCATTTGTAAATGTTGGACGTTCAAGATATTTACGAATTTTGTTTGCAATTTGTCTGAATATAATCGTCGGAACAGCTTCTCCAAGATTTTGTCTTATATTCATTTCCTCCTTTTTAAGAAAAGCTTGCTTTTCTTTTAATGGAAGAGCATTTAATTGGTCGAATGGTATATCAGTCCACTGAAAGAAATAAGGGACTGACAT
>RIBL01000078.1 GCA_003762875.1 Muribaculaceae bacterium Isolate-110 (HZI)
TAGAGGCCGCCATGACCAACCGCACAATCCGTGTGTCAAAACAGCAGAAAGACGGCCCAACGATATCCGACCCTAAAGCTACATCTGCCTGCGCTGCCAAAGTAGATGAAATCCGCGATGACTTCAAATCGTGGATGCGCTCTCGCATGGAATCTGCCCCAGAACAGGCAAAGGAAATTGAAGACACCTACAACAACATCCTCAACAACTCCTCGCCAATTACTATCCCCGATGAGTATATTCCAGAATACTTTGACGGAGCCGCGCGAGTTATCGGAGGGAAGCATATCAAGATGCGCAAACATCAGTCTAAAGCCATTGTGAGAGGCACGATGCAGAGCCTTATGCTTGCTCATGAGGTTGGCACAGGTAAAACTTTTACCCTCATCACCACAGCAATGGAAATGCGCCGTCTTGGTACTGCCAAGAAGCCGATGATTGTAGTGCAGAACGCTACACTCGGTCAGTTTGTGGCAAGCGCGAAAGCACTCTACCCGGACGCACGCATTCTCAGTCTTGAAGATAAAGACCGCAATGCAGAAGGGCGTAAGGACTTCTATGCAAAGATACGTTACAACGACTGGGATATGGTTGTCATTCCCCAGTCTGTATTGGAGCGCATTCCCGACCACCCCGACCGTGAACGCCGATTCATCGAAGAATCCATCCAAGAAAAGATGGACGTTATAGAGGCTATGTCAAAAGACCGTGAGGCAGGACGCGCCGTTGCAGCTCTTAAAAAGGACGTTGAAAATCTGCGCGACCAGTTGAACAAACTCAGCGACACCGAGACAGCCGAGGGTGAAGTGACAGAGCGCGTAATGGTTACGTCCGGCTCAAAGCCGAAGAAAGACGGCAAGAGAGCCGCAATCGCAAAGGAGAATGCCAAGACTCGCGCGGAAGAGATGCTTAACCGCGCTACCGATGACACTCTCAACTTTGATGACCTCGGAGTGGACGCTATTCTTGTAGACGAGGCACACGAATACAAGCACCTCGGATTTGCCACTGCCATGCAACGCGGTGTCAAGGGTGTAGACCCGTCATATTCAAAAAAGTGTCAAGGTCTGTATCTCAAAGTAAAGGCGGTGCAGGAGAAGAGCGGAGGCAGAAATGTAATCTTCGCAACCGGTACTCCTATCTCCAATACGGCTGCAGAGGTTTGGACGTTTATGCGTTACCTGCTCCCGCGTGAGGTCATGGAGGGCCATAACATTTGGCACTTCGATGATTTTGTGCGCAACTTCGGCAGCATCCAACAGATGCTTGA
>RIBL01000008.1 GCA_003762875.1 Muribaculaceae bacterium Isolate-110 (HZI)
ACCAATGCCTCCGCCGAAGCCTTCAACTCTAAAGTCAAGATCTTCCGCTCGCAAATGCGCGGTGTCCGAGATCGCGATTTCTTCATCTTCCGCCTGGTCAAACTATACGCCTGAATATTTAACACTTTGTTCTGCTCAATTTAACATATGCACCGGAATTTCGGCTTGAACCATATTACTGTACGGCGGCAATTTGCTTTTCCAAGCCATAAGTATGAATGAGTTGATGGATATCTTCCCTCGAAATATATAAGTCCGTCAATGCCTTCAATTTTACCAAAAAACAACATTATCGGTTTCGCTGAATACTACGATTAAAAAGTCCGGCTGCTTTATTTTAGTTCGTACTTGCGGATTTTATAAGACCGGCTCATCGCAATGTCTTGAAGAATAGCGAAATATACACTAAAGAGGGTGCAGTTTGCAGTACAAATTCTACAGCACCCTTTTTGCACACCCGCAGTTTCAATATTTTGCGCCGGACGGGGAGAGGGGGAAAAAGAAAAACCTCTGAAAATCAACGATTTTCAGAGGTTTTTCATCGGTCTGATAGACCCTTTAGTGACCTCGGAGAGGCTCGAACTCTCGACCCACTGATTAAGAGTCAGTTGCTCTACCAACTGAGCTACGAAGTCATCTTATTTTGTGCTTGAGTGATTCGTTTTTGAATCTCTCATGAGGTCTCTCCCTCATTTGCGTTGCAAAGGTAGGGAGTTTTTTTGAACTGACCAAATGTTTTCGCAACTTTTTTCAAAAAAAGTGCGAAAAAGGTGTTTTTTGGTCGTTTTGGCCTGGAATCGGGGGTAAAATCTGGGGGCGAATTGGCTCAATAGATAATATAATCGAGGTGTGTTGCGTGGTGAGATGTTGCCGGGGCGGATTGGAGAAGGGATAAAATTATGGACGAGATGGACGTCTTTTCGGAAAATTTGAGCCTAAGTCGAAATTTTTGTGCATATGCCATAGGATTAAATGGTGAGACAGGTGGTGTTCTGCAGCCCCCCTTATGTCAGGTCGAATTGGGGCGGAGATTAATCTATGATGCATGGAATTTCGGATTAAGCCGAAATTTTTTATGATTTGAGTTCGATATTTGGTGTATGTCAGTTTTGCTGTGGGTTCGGTGGTGGTGGGAGGATGAGAAAAACGCCTCCCCCGGCGGTGGGGGAGGCGTGATTATAGTCGGCGGGCCGTAAGTGTGTGCGGCCCGGGGGGAGGCTATTCTTCCTTGGTGCGGTTGTTGGTTCGCGATTTGTTTTTGGTGGCTGATGAGGCTATGTCCTTTTCTTCTTTGAGGTCTATCTCGTTGCGCTGGCTGTCGAGCACGCGATATTGGAGATAGGCGAGTGATTCGTCAGGGTAGAGCCTGAACCGGAATCCGTATTCCCATTGCCATTTGCGGTAGAGGGATGGAAATCCTTTTTTGAGGTAGGCTGCTACGTAGGGGTGGACATACAGGGCAAAGTCTTTGACCTTGAGTGTGTTGACCAGATAGTCGAGTTTCTCGTGCAGAGTGTCGGTGAAGAGCAGTGACGGCTGTACTTCTCCTTTGCCGTGACAAGAGGGGCAGTCTTCGCTGGTGATGATGTCGAGGGCGGGTCGTACACGCTGTCGGGTGATCTGCATGAGACCGAATTTGCTCAGGGGCAGGATGTTATGGCGAGCGCGGTCGTTAGCCATGACTTCGCGCATGTGCTCGTAGAGTTTCTGCCTGTTTTCGGCTTTGTTCATGTCGATGAAGTCGACTACTATGATTCCGCCCATGTCGCGCAGTCTTAGCTGGCGTGCGATTTCGTCGGCGGCTCGGAGGTTGACTTCGAGGGCGTTGCTTTCCTGGTCGGGTGCGGCTTTTGAGCGGTTGCCTGAGTTTACGTCAATGACGTGGAGTGCCTCGGTATGCTCGATGATTACGTATGCTCCTGACTTGAACGAGACGGTCTTGCCGAAGGACGATTTGATCTGCCGTGTGATGTTGAAGTGGTCGAATATCGGGGTGTCGCTGTCGTAGAGCTTGACTATGTCTTTGCTTTCGGGCGAGATGAGTTCGACGTATTTGGCTATCTGGCTGTATGTGTCCTTGTCGTTGACGTGTATGCTCTCGAAAGTGGGGCTGAAGACGTCGCGCAGCATGCCTACAATGCGGCTTTCCTCTTCAAATATGAGGGCGGGGGCTGTGGCTGTGCGTGCTTTGGCTACGGTCTCTTCCCAGCATCGGAGCAGTGTGCGGAGTTCGTGGTGAAGGTCGCGTACGCTTTTGCCTTCGGCCGATGTGCGGATGATGATTCCGAAGTTTTTGGGCCGGATGCTGTCGATGAGCTGTCGGAGGCGGAGTTTTTCCTCGGTGGTCTTGATTTTGGTGGATACCGAAATTTTGTCGCCGAACGGTATGAGCACCATGTATCGGCCTGTGAATGTGATTTCGGTGGTGAGTCGCGGGCCTTTGGATGATATTGGCTCTTTGACTATCTGTACGAGTAGTTCCTGCCCTGGCTGAAGCACGTTGGTTATGGTGCCGTGCTTGTCGATGTCGGGCTGGCGTTTCATCTTTGACACCGAGGCGTCGGTCTTTCGGTCGGTTATGGCGTTTTTGAGGAAGGCCGAGTAGGTGGAGAATTGCGAACCAAGGTCCAGGTAGTGAAGAAAAGCGTCCTTTTCGTAGCCTACGTTGACGAAGGCGGCGTTAAGACCGGGCATCAGTTTTTTGACTTTGGCCAGGTATATGTCGCCGACGGCATAGGCGATGTTTCGCGCTTCTTTCTGGAGGGAGACGAGGCGCGAATCTTCCAGCAGGGCTATTGATACCTCGGATGGCTGGACGTCGACGATTAGTTCACTTTTCATTAATGACTTTTGGATGGTTTGGTGTTAAGTGGCGGCGTTGCGGCTTGGCTGCGGTGCCGGGGGAACGTTACATGCAACAACGCAAAGAACAAACTTCGCGCCGGGGACTGACGCAAGGTGTGCGGCCCGGCTGTGAGTTTGTTCTTCGTGTTCGTTGCGCATTGCTTGGGGCGCGTCGGGCCGTCAATTACTTTTTCTTGTGACGGTTTTTGCGAAGACGCTTTTTGCGCTTGTGTGTAGCCATCTTGTGGCCTTTACGTTTTTTTCCGCTGGGCATGATTGCTATTGGTTTATGTTTGACAATTGAAATATATTTAGCACTCGAGGTTGTTCTTTACCTCTTCCATAAACACCTTGGCGGGCTTGAAAGCAGGGATGCGGTGCTCGGGGATGATGATGGTAGTGTTCTTTGAGATGTTGCGGGCGGTCTTCTCTGAACGGACTTTGGTGATGAAGCTGCCAAATCCGCGGAGATAAACGCTCTCGCCGTGTGAGAGGGAGTCTTTTACAGTCTCCATGAACTTTTCGATGGTCTCAAGTACGTTGGCTTTGTCGATGCCGGTTGACTTTGAAATCTCGTTGACAATGTCGGCTTTAGTCATTTCTAAAGGTGAATTTATAATTGGTTAATATACTTCTCAAAAGCATATCCCCGAGGGGTGCTCGAGTTTTGCAGGTGCAAATATCGCAACTTTTTTTGAATTGACAAAACCTTATGCGATAATATTTTGCATAAATTTCACTTTGTCAGGTGGTTTGTGTGTTTTTGAGGGTGGACGCGGGTGTCTCTTGTCATGTGAAGAGGGGCGGAAGGGCGCGGAGCGAGTGGGTGACGAGTCCGTCGGGGGTCATCGACAATGACGGTGACGAGGGGTCGAGCCTGATGGCACGCCAGCCCGATCGGAGCGCGCCGGCGATGTCGGTGTCCGGGTTGTCGCCTATCATGAGGTGGCACGATGGGTCGGTGAGGCCTGTGCGTTCCATGGCGTGACGATAGAGGCGCGGGTCGGGTTTGTTTATGCCGATGTCATCGCTGAGCACTATGAGGTCTATCAGTGTGTCGAGACCTACGGTGTGGATTTTGCGGTGTTGCACGTCGGTGAATCCGTTGGACAATATACCTATATTATATGCGTGCGCGCGCAGGTGTCTGACAAGCTCCATGGCTCCGTTTATCATGCATTTCTGTCGGGCGAGATGGTCGAGATATATGGTGTCCATGCTGCGGGCCTCGGGGGCGAACTCTTCTTCGCTCATGTCGGGGACGTGCTCCCGTATGGGGTCGAGAAAGCGGTGCATGCGCAGGTAGTCCTGTGTGATTTCGGCACGGTTGTAGCGTTCCCACAGATCGTGGTTGTGGTGAAGATAGCTCTTTATCCATCGTCCGTATGAGCTGAAGTAGCGGTCGAGATGACAGTCGGCATAGGTGAGACGCAGCGATTCGAGCGAATTGGCCCGAAAGTCGATGAGTGTATCGTCGAGATCAAGCCACACCCAGCGTGTCCCGGCTATGTAGGCGCGCATCAAGGGGAGCGATGTAGGGTCAGAGTTCATTGATTTTCCACCATTTGTATGATTTGGGGGCCTCGGTGTCGAGGTTGCCTTCATAGTGCCGCAGGGCTTTGACGGCGTGCATGGTCACGGGGAGTATGAGCACTTCGTAGAGGGTCTTGAGCACAGTCTGTGTGGCGATGAGCATTCCAATCTCGCTCCATGCGAGCACTCCGCCGAAGGCTATGGGGAAGAAGATGAGTGAGTCGACGCCTTCGCCCCAAAGCGATGATACGATGGCACGCAGCGAGAATCCGCGGCCGTCGCCTCCGGCTGCGAGCTTCATGCGCGACATTACGTAGGCATTGACCATCGAGCCGCACAGGAAGGCTATGAAGCTGGCTGCAAAGATGCGGGGTACGGCTCCGAATATCATGGACATGGCTTCCTGGCCTGTCCATGACTCGGCTCCGGGGAGGAGGATGCCCAACTGCAGCAGCAGTGACACGAGGAGGTTCATGCCGAAGCCGAGCCATATCACAAGGCGCGCTTTGGCAAAACCGTAGACTTCGACGATGCAGTCGTTGAGTATGTAGGAGATGGGAAATACTATGACGCCGGCCGTAATGGTGAGCGGACCCAGTGGGACGGTCTTGATTTCCATAAGATTGCTCACGATGAGACACACGCAGAATGTGACCGCGAGCAGCAGGAAGGTGACTGAGATTTTGGCTTCTTTCATTGGTCAAGGAGCTGGTTGATAAATTCGCGCACGCAGCCTTCGCCTCCGCGCAGGCTCATGACGTGTATGCCGTCGATGCGTTTCACCTGCGGCATGGCGTCGGCCGGGCATGCGGCTATGCCAGCGTTGCGCAGCAGTTCGGCACAGTTGACGTCGTCGCCGATATATGCCACCTGACTCATGGTGATGCCCATGGACGAGCATATGTCAAGGGCGGCGGCGAGTTTTCCGCCGTCACGCTTGCCCTGGACGAGATAGTCGAGTCCGAGTTTTTCGGCGCGGCGTGTCACGATCTCGGTGGTCTCGCTTGTGACGATGCCTACCTTCACTCCTGCGCGCTGCAGGAGCTGTAGACCCATGCCGTCGCGGGTGTTGAACTTTTTCATTGTGTCGCCCGTGGAGGTGTAATACATGCCACCGTCGGTGAGAGTGCCGTCCACGTCGGTGAGAAAGAGGCGTATATCGGTCATGCGCTTGTCGGTAATGGTTAAAATCGGACTGCAAAATTACAAAAAAATGTCGTGATAGCGTGTTAAATAGCCCGACAATTACTAACTTTGCACATTATAATATAGAATCAATCAGTTCAGAAGTCACTTTATGCAGGAAAAAATCATTATTCTCGACTTCGGGTCGCAGACAACGCAGCTCATAGGCCGCCGCATCCGCGAACTCGGCGAGTATTGCGAAATCGTTCCCTACAACAAGTTTCCATACGATGACCCCTCGGTCATAGGCGTGGTGCTTTCGGGTTCGCCGTTCTCAGTGTATGACGAAAAGGCGTTCCGCACCGAGCTCGACCGTCTGCGCGGTCATCTGCCCGTGCTTGGCATCTGCTATGGAGCGCAGTTCATATCCTACACATCGGGCGGCTCGGTCGAGCCGGCTCCCTCGCGCGAATATGGCCGTGCCCATCTCTCAAGCATCGACACTGCCAATCCTCTGATGCGCGACATCCCTGTCGGCTCGCAGGTGTGGATGAGCCACGGCGACACAATCACTTCGATTCCCGACAATTTCAAGATTATAGCCTCGACCGACAAGGTGGCCATAGCAGCCTATCAGGTGGAGGGCGAGCAGACCTGGGGCGTACAGTTCCACCCCGAGGTCTATCACTCGGAGTGCGGCACTCAGATATTGCGCAACTTTGTCGTAGACATCTGCGGCGGCAAGCGCGACTGGACAGCCGAGTCGTTTATCGAATCGACCGTCAAGGCTCTCCGCGAGCAGCTCGGTGACGACAAGGTAGTGCTCGGACTGAGCGGCGGTGTTGACTCTTCGGTTGCCGCCGTGCTTCTCAACCGCGCCATCGGCAAGAATCTCACCTGTATATTTGTCGACCACGGCATGCTGCGCAAAAACGAGTTCCGCGATGTGCTTCATGACTATGAGTGTCTCGGCCTTAACGTGATAGGTGTGGACGCATCGGCCAAATTTTTCAGCGAACTTGAAGGCGTGACCGAGCCCGAGCGCAAACGCAAGATTATCGGCAAAGGCTTTATCGATGTTTTTGACGAAGAGGCCCATAAGATCAAGGATGTTAAATGGCTCGCACAGGGTACTATCTATCCCGACTGTATCGAGTCGCTCTCCATCACCGGCACAACAATCAAGAGTCACCACAACGTGGGCGGACTCCCCGAGAAGATGAATCTCAAGCTCTGCGAGCCGTTGCGTCTGCTCTTCAAGGACGAAGTGCGCTCCGTAGGCCGTCAGCTCGGCATGCCCGAACATCTCATCAAGCGTCATCCATTCCCCGGCCCCGGTCTGGCAGTGCGCATACTCGGCGACATTACCCCCGAGAAGGTGCGCATACTCCAGGATGCCGACGATATATTCATCCAGGGTCTGCGCGACTGGGGGCTCTATGACAAGGTGTGGCAGGCCGGCGCGATACTTCTGCCTGTGCAGAGTGTCGGCGTGATGGGCGACGAGCGCACATATGAGCGCGCCATCGCACTGCGCGCAGTGACATCTACCGATGCCATGACTGCCGACTGGGCTCATCTCCCCTATGACTTCATGGCATCCGTGAGCAACGACATCATCAACAAGGTGCGTGGTGTCAACCGCGTATGTTATGACATCTCCTCCAAGCCACCGGCAACCATCGAGTGGGAATGATTCAGATAGGAGTATAATAAGACAATGGCCGCATTTCAGATGCGGCCATTGTCTTATTATACTCCTATCTGAATCAGTAGTTCTTCAGGATGGAGGGGGTAAGGGTGATTACTTTTTGCGGGAAGGAGAAAGTCTACATTGCGGATTCGCTGCTGCACGGGCGTCTTGGAGGATTGCACGACAAGAAGTCGATAGTCATGATTCTCACCACCGGCATCGGCCAGCTCTCGTGAGGGAGCCGTCGGGGAGAGAGACGCCGGCATCGGTCGTAAAATATTGCCGGAAGTATCAACAAATAGTGTGAGCGGTGTGTTATAATACTGAATCTCAGCAATGAGATTGCGGTATGAGGCTCAATAAATTTCAACTATTAATACTTCTTGGTTATGAAAAATCTACTTCAAAAGTTCATGGGAGAGTCCCGCTATTGGTGGGTAATCCTGTTGGCAGGAATTCTGATGGTCATTTGTGGCTTTACTTATTGGTTCTGGCCGGTAGCCGGATATGCCGTAGCCTCTCAGATATTCGGATGGCTGCTTATCCTTGTCGGAGTCATACAGCTGTTGCAGTCGTCAGGTCCTCATGCCGGACGAGGCTGGGGCTGGTGGCTTGCCGGAGGTATCATAGACATGTTTATCGGTTTTATGATGGTTCGCAGCATCGTTTTGTCCGAGGCGGTCTTCCCCTATTTCCTTGCATTCATATTTATATTCTGGGGCATCAGCGCGCTGTGTGCTTCTGTACAGCAGAGCGGCCGACGCTACTGGTGGCTACAGCTTGTCAACGGCATCCTGCTCCTGCTGATCGGATTCTTCTTCATAGAGGCCGGCTGGATTCAGGATATGGCTATGACAAGTTTCCTCACCTCGCTTGCGTTTATTTACTGGGGCTTCTCTCTGTCGATGCTTTCGTATGATATGAAGCCTTCGAGATAGTCTCTCTATATAAAGAAAGTAAGTAATAAGGTTACTTCTCTGATGTGTGACAGAGAAGTAACCTTATTACTTTCTTAACTTATTACTTCCTTAACTCTATAATTACAGAGAGGAAACGGCGGCGTGCTCGATTGCGAGACCGGTCTGATAACGCTTGATGTAGGTGTCAAATCCGGCTACATCTTCGGGCAGAGGTGCTATCTCTACTCCTGTGTTGTCAAGAAATACGCAGTCGTTGAGCCAGCCGGCAAGTGAACGACCCTCGGCGTTGTTGACCACATAGGCAGCGAGCAGGGCTATACCCCAGGCTCCGCCTTCGCCGGCAGTCTCCATGACGGAGATGGGCGAGTTGAGAGCCGCGGCCAGCACACGCTGTCCCACTCCCGGGGTCTTGAAGAGTCCGCCGTGACCGGTGATGCGGTCCACCTCGACTTTTTCCTCGTTAAACAGTATGTCATTGCCTATCTTGAGCACAGCCACCGATGCATAGAGGTTGGCGCGCATGAAGTTGGCAAGCGAGAATTTGTCGGTGGCCTTGCGCACGAAGAGCGGACGCCCCTCGGCGAGTCCGGTGACGGGTTCGCCCGAGAAGTAGTTGTATGACAGCAGGCCGCCGCAGTCGGGATCGCCGGTCAGGGCGTTGTTGTAGAGCTTGCCGAAGACCTCGTTCATGTCGACGGGTACGCCGAGAAGCTGCTGGTATTCCTTGAAGAGGTTTACCCATGCGTTGAGATCGGAGGTGCAGTTGTTGCAGTGCACCATGGCCACAAGGCTTCCGTCGGGGGTTGTCACCATGTCAATCATCTCATAGGGGCGCGAGAGCTCTTTCTCAAGCACTATCATTGAGAATGACGATGTGCCGGCCGAGACGTTGCCGGTGCGCTGAAGCACAGCGTTGGTCGCCACCATGCCTGTGCCTGCGTCACCCTCGGGTGGACAGAAAGGCACTCCAGCCTTGAGATGGCCCGACACGTCGAGCATGCGCGCGCCTTTTTCGGTGAGATGTCCGGCGTCCTTGCCGGCCACGAGTATGCGCGGCAGTATATCCTCGAGTTTCCATGGATAACCCTCGGGAGCCACGAGTGAGTCAAACTTTTCGATCATATCGGCCGAATAGTTTTTAGTGGCCGGGTCGACCGGGAGCATACCGGAGGCATCGCCTACGCCGAGCACCTTCTCGCCGGTGAGCTGCCAGTGGATATATCCGGCAAGCGTGGTGAGATAGGTGATGTCCTTGACGTGGAGCTCGCCGTTGAGTATGGCCTGATAGAGATGCGATATGCTCCAGCGCAGAGGAATGTTGTAGACAAAGAGCTCGGAGAGCTTTTCGGCCGCGGGTCCGGTGTTGGTGTTGCGCCATGTGCGGAAGGGAACAAGTATCTCCTCGTCTTTGCCAAACGGCATGTAGCCGTGCATCATTGCACTGATGCCGATGGCGGCGAGAGTCTCTATCTCGACTTCATAGCGTTGCTGCACGTCTTCGCGCAGGTGGGCGTAGCAGTCCTGCAGACCATACCGGATTGCCTCGGTGCTGTAGGTCCACAGTCCGTCGGCGAGCTGGTTTTCCCAGTCATGTACGCCTGAGGCTATGGGGCGGTTGTTCTCGTCAATTAGCACCGCCTTGATGCGTGTCGAGCCAAACTCGATGCCGAGCACGGCTTTGCCGCTTGTGATTGTAGTCTTAGCGTCCATGTTACTCTCAGAGATAGAGCGATTTGTTGAGCATATAATATACTTCGCCCATGCGGAGTGACTGCTTGAAGCCCTCGATGGTGGTGTTTTTGTCGATGTGTACCATCTCTATGCCGGCGATCTCGGCATAGTCTTCCCAATATTCAGGAGTTATGTCGTAGGAGAAGCATGAGTGGTGTGTGCCGCCTGCTAGAATCCACGCAGTGGCTCCGATCTCAAAGTTGGGCATGGGTATCCACAGAGCCGATGCTACGGGAAGTTTGGGCAGAGATTTTGACTTGATGCACTCGACGTCGTTGACGATGAGGCGGAAACGGTTGCCCATGTCGACTACGGTGGCTGTCACGCCCTTCTCGGGCTTGGAGGTGAACACCAGACGTGCGGTGAGGCTCTTACGTATGCCTATGCCGAGGAAGTGTACCTCCAGGCGGGGACGCTCTTCAGCGATGAGCGGGCACACTTCGAGCATGTGGGCCTGAAGTATAGAGCTCTTCTTGCCGTCAAAGTTGAGGGTATAGTCCTCGAGGAACGAGCATCCTCCCTTCATGCCCTGAGTCATCACCCAGAGAGTGCGGTAGAGTGCGGCCGACTTCCAGTCGCCTTCTGCTCCGAAGCCGTAGCCCTCGGCCATGAGACGCTGTGAGGCGAGGCCCGGTATCTGGTCAAAGCCTCGGCCGGTGGCGTCGACATTCACGTCACCGAGATCGTCAAAGTTGGTGGTGAAACCCTTGGCACCTTTGTCCTTGAGCATGGCGCGGAGAGTGAGTTCGGCCTTGGCAGAGTTCCACACCTTGCGATACTCATCGGTGGCTTTGTCCTCGAGTTTCTTGTTGTGGGCGTAGAGCTTGAAATACTCTGCCACAAGTGCGTCGACATCCTCGTCACGGATAGCATCGAAGTAGGTCATCAGCGAGCTGAAAGGCATGTAGTCGACATGATAGCCCATGCGTATCTCGGCCTCCACCTTGTCACCGTCGGTCACGGCCACATTGTTCATCTGGTCGCCCAGACGTATGATGCGCATGTCCTGAGCGTCGGCCCAGCCCACACATACGCGCTGCCATACAGCGATGTGTTTCTGTGTCTCTTCGTCCTTCCAGTAGCCGGTTACAACCTTGCGGCGTACACGCATGCGGGCGCAGATGTGGCCAAACTCGCGGTCGCCGTGGGCACTCTGGTTGAGATTCATGAAGTCCATGTCCATGGTCTTCCAGGGTATCTCGGCGTTATACTGTGTATGGAAGTGGAGCAGGGGCTTGGAGAGAATCTTCAGTCCGTGTATCCACATCTTGGCGGGCGAGAAGGTGTGCATCCATGTGATGATGCCAGCACAACGCGGGTCGTTGTTGGCTGCCTTCATGATGTCCTCGACTTCGCGCGAGGAGTTGGCGGTGCCTTTATACACCACTTTGACCGGAAGATTGCCTGAATGATTGAGGCCTTCTACCATTTCTTTGCTGTGAGCGTCAACGGCGACTACCGCGTCACCGCCATAAAGAAGCTGGGCACCTGTCACCCACCATATTTCATAATTTTCGTACATGGCTTATTCTGTTTTTAGTGTATTTGTTTTTTTGTGTAATATAATCAAAAGTATGTAATTAACCGTAAATCACTGTGATTGCCAGTCCTTTTACCTCTGTCCGTAATACGCTCCGGGGCCGTGCTTGCGGTTGAAGTGTTTCTCGACAAGAAGCGGGTTCATAGTGAGCGAGGGGTTGACGCTATAGGCTATGAAAGCCATCTTGGCCACCTGCTCCATCACCACGGCGTTGTGCACTGCGTCATGAGGGTCTTTGCCCCATGAGAAGGGACCGTGATTCTTAACAAGAACACCGGGGGTGTGCATGGGGTTCAGCCCTTCAAATCTCGTAACTATCACGTTGCCAGTCTCGAGTTCATACTCGCCCTTAACCTCGGCCTCGGTCATGTCGGGTGTGCAGGGGATGGCGTGGTGAAAATAGTCGGCATGGGTGGTGCCGATGTTGGGCAGGTCGAGGCCGGCCTGGGCCCAGGCTGTGGCATAGGTCGAATGGGTGTGCACCACTCCGCCGATCTCGGGGAAGGCCCGATAGAGCACCAGATGGGTGGGGGTGTCGGACGAGGGTTTGAGATGGCCTTCCACACGTTGACCTGTCATGAGGTCGACAACGACCATATCGTCGGGAGTCATGGTGTCATAGTCGACTCCGCTGGGCTTGATTACCACGAGTCCTTTCTCGCGGTCGATGCCTGAGACGTTGCCCCAGGTGAATATGACGAGTCCGTGCTTTACGAGATCCATATTGGCACGGTACACCTTTTCTTTTAATTCTTCTAACACTTGGAGTAAATTTTAATTAGTAATTGGCAATTGTTTATTCAGACTTTAAACTTCAGGCTCTTCATGTAGAGCGATTGGTTAAACCGATAGAGCGAAGCTCCGCGTCGCGAGCCGGTCTTGTCGATGAGGTCGGTTTTCTCCACACATTCGGTCTCGGCTATGCGTTTGCGGAAGTTGCGCTTGTCGATTGGCTCTCCGAGTATGGTCTCATAGAGTGTCTGCAACTGCGAAAGGGTGAACAGTTCGGGTAGCAGGTTAAATCCTATGGGTTCGGTCGAGAATTTGCGTCGGATTACTCCCAGCGTCATTCTCACCATTTCGGGATGGTCAAAACCGAGGGGAGGCAGTTCGTCGAGCCTCACCCAGCAGGCGTTGTGGCGGGCGAGTAGTTCGGGGTCATACTCTCCCGGGCCAAGCAACGCGTAATAAGCTATCGACACCACCCGCTCGCCGGGGTCGCGTCTGACCTCGCCGAAGGCGTGCACCTGTTCCATATACACGTTTTCCAGACCCGTGAGTTCGCGCAACACGCGGCGGCCGGCGTTGTCAACGCTCTCGCCTTCCTGCACAAAGCCACCCATCACCGACCACTTGCCCTTCTCGGGCTCGAAATCCCGCTTGGTGAGGAGCAGACACAGCCGCCCCTCGACCAAGCCGAAGATTATACAGTCGACGGCGATATAAAACCGCGGATTTTCACTGTAGAAGTTCACGTTACCAGAAGTAGATATAGAATGCTACTGTGATGCCGAGTATTATAACGGTGTTGACCACGTCCCATGCGGTCCAGCTTGCGCGTGTGGCGGCAATCTGCTCGGGTGTAGAAGTGCCGAACACCAGACCGCGTATTTTCTCAGGCTCGGGTGCCTTGGTGCAGAGTGACACTATCACACCCACCGCGAGGCAGAATACAAGCATCCATCCGCAGAAGAACAGCCAGTTGCAGTCATAGAATATGTATTGGAACATCGAGCCTTCGCCGTTACCCGGTATGATGCCGGCATTGCTGTAATATACCTTGGCACCGAGACGTGTGAGGCCGATGATGAGACCCGAGAGGAGTGCCCACATGCCACCCTGGGCCGAAGCGCGTTTCCAGAGGATGCCGATGAGGAATGCGGCCGCGATGCCCGGAGCAAGCACTGACTGCACGTCCTGGAGATAGAGATAGAGCACGTCGCCAACGGAGCGCATCACGGGTATCCAGAGAATGCCGAGAATCACGATGACTACGGTAGCGGCCTGACCTATGCGCACCAGTTTCTTGGGGTCGGTGTCGGGTTTGTAACGCTGATAGAAGTCGATGGTGAAGAGTGCGGCCGAAGAGTTGAACAGAGATGCCAGCGACGACATGAGAGCTGCGAGGATACCACATACGATGAGGCCTTTGACTCCGGCGGGCAGCAGTTTGGCCACGAGGGTGGGGAAGGCGGCGTCAGAGTTGACATTGCCGTTGGCAAGCATGGGCAGGAAGCCTTCGCCGCCGGCGGCTATGGAGTTCTGGTGAATGGCAAACGCTATCATGCCGGGGATGAGGAAGAGAAACACGGGAAGAAGTTTGAGATAAGCTCCGAAGATGGTGCCTCGGCGGGCTTCCTTCTCGTCCTTGCCCGAGAGTACACGCTGCACGATAAACTGGTCGGTACACCAGTACCAGAATCCGATTACTGCCGAGCCTACGAGTGCGCCGAGCCAGGGATATTGCGGGTCATTGTTGTCGCGTATGAGGTTGACCATTGTGTCACCATACTCATTGACTTTAACGCTCGAGCATATGCGCATCATCTCGTCCCAGCCGCCGAGTTCCTTGAGACCGAGCACAAGGATGATAAGCGAGCCGAGCAGAAGTATGGGTGTCTGGAGCACAGAGGTGTAAAGTACGGATTTCATACCGCCGAAGATGGTGTAGAGGGCGGTGAGAAGCACCAGGCCGATGGCTGCGATCCAGAAGAAGTCAATGCCCCAGAGCTCCTCGATGCCAAACACCTGCTGAAACACGAGGCCGCCGGCATAGACCGTCACGGCTACCTTGGTGAGCACATAGCTGATGAGCGAGATGGTGGCGAGGATGGTGCGTGACTGAGGGTTGAAGCGTCGCTCGAGAAATTCGGGCATGGTGTAGACCATCGAACGGGTGTAGAATGGCACGAATACCCAGCCGAGCAGAAGTATCATCCAGCCCTGGATTTCCCAGTGGGCCATAGCCATGCCCGACGATGCGCCTGAGCCGGCAAGACCGATGAGGTGTTCCGAGCCGATGTTGGATGCGAAAATTGATGCGCCGATAGCTATCCATGTGGCGTCTTTGCCGCCTAAAAAGTAGTCTGCGGCGTTGTTTTGTTTTTGTCTCATTACCCAGACGATGATACCTATCAACGCCAGGAAAAATATTGCTATGACAATCCAGTCAAGTGAGGCCATACTTTATTTAAATTAGCAATTAGTAATTTTTTGGCAAGACGTTAAACTTGCCAGACTCTTTAACTTTATAACTCTTTTAAACTCTTTAAACTACAGAGATTACTGTGCGAAGAACGAGAGTATGGTGTGGCTTGTGTAGGTCTCGCCGGGACGGAGCATTACAGAGGGCCAGTCGACCTTGTTGGGCGAGTCGGGATAGTGCTGGGTCTCAAGGGCGATGCCTGTGCGCTGGTTGTAGACCACGCCACCCTTGCCGGTCACGGTGCCGTCGAGGAAGTTGCCCGAGTAGACCTGTATGCCGGGCTCGTCGGTGTATACGCTCATGCCCACACCGCTCTCGGGGCTGTAGAGTGTCGCGGCTATCTTGTCGATGCTTCCCTCGGTGTCGAGCACCCAGTTGTGGTCATATCCGTTGCCGTTCTTGAGCTGTACATAGTCATATTTGTCGATGTCTGCGCCGAGACGTTTGGGCACTGTGAAGTCCATGGGAGTGCCGACTACGGGAAGTATCTCGCCGGTGGTCATATAGGTCGAGTCGACTGGTGTGAAGCCCGATGCATAGACATAGAGCATGTGGTCGGTCACGGGCACGGTAGCGTCGCCCGAGAGGTTGAAGTAAGAGTGGTTGGTGAGGTTGACCACTGTCGGCTTGTCGGTGGTCGCGCTATAAGCGATGTCGAGCTTGTTGCCGGGAAGGGCTGTATATGTCACGGTGGCTTTCACGTTGCCGGGAAAACCGTTGTCGCCGTCGGGCGAATCCATTGTCAGTATAAGTGTGGAGTCGTTGGGCTGCTGGGCGGCATACACCTGATATTGCCAGCCGGTGGGGCCACCGTGGAGTGTGTGGCCGAAGTTATTGACCGGCAGTTGGATGGTGTCGCCGTCGATGGGCAGACGGCCGTGGTCGATACGGTTGGCATAACGTCCGATGGCTGCGCCAAAGTCGGTCTGGTTGTTTTCGGGCAGATAGGCCTGGATGCTGTCAAAGCCCAGCACCACGTCGCGCATCTTGCCGTCGCGTCCCGGCACTTCGAGTGCTACGATACGGCCGCCATAGTTGGTTATGGCTACCTCCATGCCTGTACTGCTCTTGATGCAGTAGAGGGCTGTGGGTTTGCCGTCCACTTCCGCTACAAATTTAGCTGAGTCGATGCCTGCCATCATTGCAGGTGAGTCAGTGTGTCCGGAGGCACACGAGGCAATCGTCATCGCCGCTACCGATGCGACAGCCATAAGAAGATGTTTCTTCACTGTGTTGGTTGTTTTTATTTAATATGTGTTAGATTCCGATTATGATTTGCGGTGAGGGGATGAATGAGAGAATAAGTGTAAAAAATACACTCATTTTTACTCCGCAAAGATACAATCAATTACGATGCAATTCCAAATAAATAAACATGTTTTACAACATATTGTTGAATATTGTTTTTTTGAGCCTGTGCACACCTCGATTATGTACATGTCAGCACTTTTTATTACCTTTGCAGAAATAATCATAACAAAACCGCAATTCAAAGCACCACAACAATGAATCTTACCGAGCTTACAGCCATCTCGCCCGTGGACGGGCGATACCGTAACAAGTGCGAACGACTTGATGAATACTTCTCGGAATATGCCCTCATACGCTACCGTGTCAAAGTCGAGGTAGAGTATTTCATAGCTCTCTGCGAGATACCTCTCGGCCCGCTCGCCACGGTGAGCCATGATGTGTTTGGTGCGCTGCGCGACATCTACAAGGACTTCACAGTCGAGGATGCCGCGCGCATCAAGGAGATCGAGAGCGTGACCAACCACGACGTCAAGGCCGTGGAATATTTCCTCAAGGAGCGTTTCGACGTTCTCGGACTCGAGACCTGTAAGGAATTCATACACTTCGGCCTCACCTCGCAGGACATCAACAACACAGCCGTGCCCATGTCGATAGCTGACGCCATCCGCGACGTATATCGTCCGCGTCTCGTGGAGATGATTGAGCATCTCGATGCGCGTGCCGACGAGTGGTACGACATACCCATGCTCGCCAAGACCCACGGACAGCCAGCCTCGCCCACACGTCTTGGTAAAGAGATAAAGGTGTTTGCCTACCGTCTGCGCCGTCAGCTCGAGATGCTCGACGCCGTGCGCATCAGCGGTAAGTTCGGTGGTGCCACCGGCAACTTCAACGCCCATCTCTGCGCTTTCCCCGGTCAGGACTGGAGAGAGTTTGGCGCACGCTTCCTGAGTGAGAAGCTCGGCATCGAGCGTGAGGAATACACCACCCAGATTTCCAACTACGACAATCTGGCCGCCCTCTTCGACGCGCTTACCCGCATCAACGACATTATTCTCGACCTTGACCGCGACATGTGGATGTACATCTCCATGGAGTATTTCAAGCAGAAAATCAAAGCCGGCGAGGTAGGCTCGTCAGCCATGCCCCACAAGGTCAATCCCATCGACTTCGAGAACTCCGAAGGCAACATCGGCATAGCCAACGCCCTGTTCAAGCATCTTGCCGGGAAGCTCCCCGTGTCACGTCTGCAGCGCGACCTTACCGACTCGACCGTGCTCCGCAACATCGGTGTGCCCATGGCCAATACACTCATAGCCATCGCCTCGACCATGAAGGGTCTCGGCAAGCTCCTGCTCAACCGCGCTGCCATAGATGCCGACCTCGACAACACATGGAGCGTGGTGGCTGAGGCCATACAGACCATACTACGTCGCGAAGGCTATCCCAAGCCCTACGAGACTCTCAAGGCTCTCACACGCACCAACACCGCCGTGACCGCCGAAAGCATCTTGGCCTTCATCGACACACTCCATGTGTCGGATGAAGTCAAAGCCGAGCTGCGCAAAATCACTCCCCATACCTATACAGGATACTAATCTTAATTAGTGGTCAGCTATACTGACGAGTATAGCTGACCACTAATTGTTAATTTGCAAGAAAGGATGCCCTCACAATATAAGATACGCTTCATTTTCATAGCCGCATTATGGCTCGTGCTCTGCTACATGGTCATAGCCTCGCAACCCTTCACGCTGTGGGTGCTCTTTGTCATCGTGGCCTCGGGCATCGTGGTATGGGCTCCTCTCTACAAGAAATACATTAAGAATGGAAAAGGAAAAGACGAACGTTGACATCAACAACGGGGCACAACCCGGGTCAACAGCCCCGTGTACACCGCTTCTGGACACCATTGACTCTCCGGCCGACCTGCGTAAGCTCGCGCCGGAGCAGTTGCCTCAGGTGTGCGCCGAGCTACGCTCTTTCTTGATTAATTCACTCTCTTCCCATCCCGGCCACTTCGCATCGTCAATGGGTGCGGTCGAGCTGACCGTAGCCCTGCATTATGTGTTCAACACACCTTACGACCGCATAGTGTGGGATGTCGGCCACCAGGCATACGGACATAAGATTCTCACCGGCCGGCGCGACTCATTCACCACCAATCGCACCCTCGGCGGTCTGTCGGGCTTCCCGTCGCCAAAGGAGAGCGAATATGACACCTTTACAGCCGGACACGCGTCCAACTCCATTTCGGCCGGTCTCGGCATGGCTGTGGCTGCCGCTCTCCACAAGGACGAGCCGCCGCGCAACGTTGTAGCCGTCATAGGTGACGCTTCGATAAGCGGAGGCCTGGCTTTCGAGGGGCTCAACAACGCCGCCAATTCCAATTCCAATCTTCTCATCATTCTCAACGACAACGACATGTCGATTGACCGTAATGTCGGGTCGTTGAACTCCTATCTCGCCCATCTCAACACTTCAAAGGGCTATAACGACCTGCGTTACAACGTCTCGGGCATGCTCAAGAAGTTCAATCTCATCACCGAGAGCGGCAAGGGGAGAATAATGCGGTTTAACAACAGTCTTAAATCGCTGCTTAATCGCGAACAAAATATTTTCGAAGGGCTTAACATCCGTTATTTCGGTCCCTTCGACGGCCACGACATCGCCACCGTGGTGCGTGTGCTCAACGACATAAAGAATTTCAAAGGGCCCCGCATACTCCATCTGCGCACGGTCAAGGGCAAGGGTTTTCTTCCGGCCGAGAAAGATCCCGCGACATGGCATGCTCCAGGCATCTTCAATCCCGCCACAGGCGAACGGCCCAAAGAATCACCCGAAAAACCGCCCAAATATCAGGACATCTTCGGACGCACCCTCGTAGAGATTGCCGATGCCGACGACCGTGTGGTGGGCGTCACCGCCGCCATGCCTTCGGGCACATCCATGAGCATGCTTCAGGAGAAGTATCCGGCACGCACGTTTGATGTAGGCATTTCCGAGGGACATGCCGTGACATTTGCCGGAGGCATGGCCAAGGACGGTCTGAAGCCCTTTGTGGCGATATACAGCTCTTTTCTGCAGCGAGCCTACAGCCATATCATACATGATGTGGCCATCGAGGGACTTCCCGTAACATTCTGCCTCGACCGAGCCGGTCTTGTCGGAGAGGACGGTGCCACGCATCATGGCGTGTTTGACCTCGCATATCTGCGCTCCATTCCGGGCATGACTATTGCCGCCCCGCGCAACGGCGACGAGCTGCGTCGGCTCATGTATACATCGCTGACGATCGCCGGCCCCATGGCCATACGCTATCCGCGCGGACGGGCGGTTGCCAGACCTTCCGACACTCGCGAGACTGTAGCTGTAGGCACCGGTGAGCGGCTGAAAGACGGTGCCGACCTGGCCATACTCACGGTCGGCCCTGTGGCCGATGACGCGCTAAGTGCCATCAAGCGTGCCGAGAGCGAGACGGGCATGAGCATAGCCCTCTATGACATGCGCTTCGTCAAACCGCTCGATACGTCCCTGCTCACAGATGTGCTCGGCAAGCAATGCCCTGTAATCACAATCGAGGACGGCACTGTCAACGGTGGATTCGGCTCGGCGGTGCTCGAATGGATGAGCGGGAATCTCGACAAGGCCGGAGTGAAAGCCATGCCGCCGCTGACAAGGCTTGGCGTGCCTGACCGGTTCATACCTCAGGGTACTCCCGACCAGCTACATAAACTGTGTGGATTTGACGAAGAGTCAATCTATAACACTATACTTGAAATACCATCTAAAGCCTCCGACCGATGAAAATCATCATTGCCGGCTGTGGCGAGGTGGGGTCGCATCTGGCCAAACTGCTCTCGCGCGAAGAACAGGACATCACCGTTATCGACGAGGACAGCTCCAAGTTGGCTGTGCTCGACTCCAACTACAATCTGCTCACGGTGCAGGGGCGTCCGACATCGTTCAAGACTCTGCGCCAGGCCGGTGTGGAGGGGTGTGACCTGTTCATTGCCGTCACCCCGTTTGAGACGCGCAACATCGTGTCATGTGCCATCGCCAAGAGCCTCGGTGCGGAGAAGACTGTGGCGCGTGTCGACAACTTTGAGTTCAAAGACCCGGCCAACCGCCCGTTTTTCGCATCTATAGGAGCCGACGATATGATTTATCCCGAGTATCTCGCGGCTCTGGAGATTATCACCGCGCTCAATCACAATTGGGCGCGCCATTGGTTTGAACTGCATGAGGGCGAACTGATACTCGTCGGTGTCAAGCTACGTGACAACGCTCCCCTCATAGGCAAATATCTCAAGGATCTCGGCCGTTCGACCCACGACTTTCACGTGGCAGCCATCAAGCGCCACCACGAGACTATCATTCCCGGCGGTGACGACCGTCTGCTGGCCGACGATATAGTTTATTTCATGACCACGCGCGAGCATGTGGCCAATCTCATACCCCTCTGCGGTAAGATTGAGCGACGCATACGCGATGTCATCATCATGGGGGGCAGCCGCATAGCCATACAGCTCTGCAACATGGCCGGCGACAAGTTCAACTTCAAGATTCTCGACCCCGACCGCGAGCGGTGTCTCAAGCTCTCCGAGCGGTGTGCCGACGCGCTTATCATCAATGCCGACGCGCGTGACACCGATGCCCTGCGCGATGCCGGCATAGTTGACACCGACGCGTTCATTGCCATATCCGACAGCAGTGAGTCAAATATTCTCACCTGTCTGTCGGCCAAGGAGTTTGGTGTCAAGAAGACTATAGCCGAGGTCGAAAACCTCCAGTTTATCTCCGAGGCCGAAGGGCTCAATATCGGCACGGTAGTCAACAAAAAGCTGCTTGCCTCGTCGCGTATCTATCAGATGTTGCTCGATCGCGACTCGTCCACATCCAAATGTCTCGCGCTCGCTGATGCAGAGGTGGCTGAAATCATCGCCAAAGAGGGCTCCAAAATTACCCGCGCCCCAATCAAAGACCTGCATCTCTCACACTACATGACCATTGCCGGACTTATCCGTGACGGCAAGGGCCAGCTTGTGGGGGGCAACACGGTCATCAATCCCGGCGACCGCGTGGTGGTGTTCACTCTCGACGGTGTACTCCACAAGGTCGAAAAACTGTTCTCGTAAATACATTATATTCTGAGTATGCGACGCTCTGTCCACAATCTGCGCAGCTACTTTCCCGTCATCAATATCCCCGTGCTGCTGCGCATCATGGGGCTGCTTCTTGTTATAGAGGCCGCCTTTCTGCTTGTGCCGCTCACGACGTGTCTGATATACGGCGAGAGCGACTGGAAGGCTTTTTTAATAACCTTTGCCGTGACGCTTGCCACCGGTTCGGTCATGGCTTTTGCCATACATCCTACATCGCCATCAATGGGCAAGCGCGAGGGCTTTCTGCTCACAGCCATGGTGTGGGTGTTTTTCTCCACATTCGGCATGCTGCCGTTCATGCTTATGACCGACAGGCCGCTGAGTGTCTCCGACGCCTTCTTCGAGGCAATGTCGGGATTCACCACCACCGGAGCCTCCATCATGACCTCGATTTCTCATCTGAGCCACGGCGCGGTGATATGGAGGTCGCTCATGCAGTGGATAGGCGGCATGGGTATAATACTCTTCACGCTTGCCGTCATACCTATGCTCAATCATTCGGGGGGCATGCAGATGTTTAACGCCGAGGTCACGGGCATTACTCACGACAAGTTGCGCCCGCGCATATCTCAGACTGCCAAGAGTCTGTGGCTCATATATTTCACTCTGACTGTCATACTCTTTTTGCTGCTCTATGCGGGACCTATGGAGGAGTTTGACGCCGTGTGTTACGCATTCTCCATAATGTCGACCGGCGGATTTGCCACTTCCGACGAAGGGCTGGGGCTATGGCGCAGCGATTATATAGAGGTCGTCGCGACATTCTTCATGTTTATAGGCGGAGTCAGCTTTACATTGATTTACAGGGCTGTGCACCGCGATTTCAAGGCCGTGTGGCAGAACGATGTGTTTCGTACCTATCTCGGCATCATAGCATTTTGCTACGTGGTGTTTGCGGTGACAATATGGCTCAACGGCCAGGCAACATCGGTCAAGGCTGTCACACTCGACCCGTTGTTTCAGATTGTGTCAATGATCTCGTCGACCGGTTTTGAAGTGCCTGAGTTCGGTTCATGGGGCACATTCATACTGGCCATGGTCATTGTGCTGATGTTTTTCGGCGCGTGTGCCGGTTCTACGAGCGGCGGAGCTAAGATTGACCGCCTCATATATATGCTGCAGAACTGTCACAACGAGATAGAGCGTTGCATCCATCCCAACAATATCCTCACCGTGCGTGTCAACGGCAAGGTAATACCGCACGAAACGGTGTCGAAAGTCATAGCCTTCCTGTGTCTCTACGTGCTTATAATCCTCGTTGGCGGCATAATACTTACAGCCATGGGGCTGCCGTTGATCGATGCATTCTTCTCCACATTCACATGTATAAGCAACACCGGACTGAGTGCCGGAGTGACAGGTTACGGAGGCACATTCTCCATCATTCCAGATGGAGGCAAATGGGTTTTGGCCATGATAATGCTCATCGGCCGTCTCGAACTTTTCACGGTGCTGCTCCTCTTCACCCCCGCTTTCTGGAAAAAATAAAAAGGATATATAAAAGAAACAAAAGTCTTTCCCACTACAAAGGAAAGACTTTTGTTTCTTTTATATTGTCTTTATCCTACAGACGGTGTCTTACCGGGGTGATGGTGAAGGTGAATGTGTAGGGCGCGAATGGGAGGCGGTAGGCCGGGAGGGGAAGTGCGCCCCAACTGTTGACACATCCGAGTCCCATCTGAGCGTAATCGACAAGCACGTTGGTCACGTCATCGCGGTCAATCTCGCCCCAGTGACTGTTAGGTTTTTCGCGACCGCCGTCAAGTGTCTCGATGGTGTAATGCAGTGCCGACGCGGAGAACGGGCGGTCGGATGTAAATTCCAGTCCTGAGCCTGAGGCGTCAAGCACAGCCCATGTGCGCAGGTCAGTACGTGTGCCTGTCTCCTGTGGGCGGATGTATGGATAGGCCTGCGAGTCGACGCTCTGTGTGTAGCGGCCGAGGTCGGAGGCTTGCTGACGGTCGGAATAGTTTTCGCCCGGGCCGCGTCCGTAGTAATCGATGCGTTCAAAAGAGGCCGGCATCGGTATCTGCATGCCGAAGCGGAACATGTCGGAGGCTTTGGCTCCCTGCTCGGGTGTCATAGTCTCGACCACCTTAACGGCACCGTTGCCGTCGACCGTATAGATGATTGAGAGTGTGGCGGGGATATTGCGCATGCGGTAGTCGGCCTTGACGATGGCTTTGCCGTCAAGCTCCTCGCTGTCGATGGAGGCGAGAGTCAGACCGGGGTTGAGCCAGGCGCGATATTTTTTCTGCAGACCTGCTCCATAGTCGTTGTCGGTCGGAGCGCGCCAGAAGTTGGGAGTAATCTCGCTGCCCTCCTTGAGCATCGGTTGTCCATCGACGTCATAGCGCGATATATAGCCGTCCATCTCGCTGAAGGCGATAGAAAACTGAGGTCCGGTGACGGTGATAAATCCGGCTTTGCGTTCTACGGAAGTCACGGGCGAGCCAGAGAGCGAAGCCATCCTGACAGTCGCGGGTGAGAGGCGCAGTTGCTCGTGGGCCACAGTGGTGCCGGCGTCGAGCAGCGGAGCGGCCTGTTTGAGACGATAGTCAACGTTGAGCAGCCATTCGCCCTCGCCTTCGGCCGGTCCGTAGGGCACGGCTATGACAGCGCGCTGCTGCGGGTCTACATTTATGTCGGAGATATTGCCCGAGCGCACGGGGCGTCCGTCGCGCAGCAGAGTCCACTGCATGGCCACGTCAGAGAGCGGGGTGAAGAAGCGTTCGTTATACACCTCCACCTTGCCGTCGGGCAGCAGTGTGGTGTGTATGTCCTGATAGACGCGCTGCACCTCATAGGCGTGAGGATTGGGCACACGGTCGGGCGAGATGAGACCGTTGTCGCAGAAATTCTGGTCGGACGGATCGGTGCTCTTGAAGTCGCCGCCGTAGGCATATATGGTCTTCCCTTCGGGAGTCGTCCAGCGTATCGACTGGTCAACGAAGTCCCAGATGAAGCCGCCCTGATATTTGGGATATTTGCGTATAAGGTCCCAGTATTCCTTAAATCCGCCCTGGGAGTTACCCATAGCGTGGGCATACTCACACTGTATCAGAGGCTTGGTGCAGGAGGGATTGGCCGAGTATTTCTCGCATGCGTCATAGGGATAGTACATGGGGCAGAATATATCGGTCATGCCTTGTGAGCCGGCCCGTTCATACTGCACGGGGCGTGTGGGGTCCATCTCCTTGACGAGCTTGTAGGCCTCTTCAAAGTTAGGTCCGTAGCCGGCCTCGTTGCCGAGCGACCAGATGATGACCGAGGGATGATTGCGGTTGGCAGCCACATTGCGGGCGTTGCGCTCAAGTGTGGGGATGCGGAAGGCCGGATGTTTGGCAAGAGTCTTGTCCTCATAGCCCATGCCGTGCGACTCGATGTTGGCCTCGGCCACCAGATAGATGCCATAGCGGTCGCAGAGGTCATACCAGCGCGGGTCGTCGGGATAGTGGCTGGTGCGCACGGCGTTGATGTTGAGCTCCTTCATGCGGCGTATGTCCTGAATCATACGTTCCACCGACACCACATATCCGCCGTCGGGGTCAAGCTCGTGGCGGTCGGCACCCTTGATGAGAATGGGCAGACCGTTGACAAGCAGTTGTCCGTCCTTGATTTCGACGTGGCGAAATCCGACATTGATACTTATTACCTCAGGCTCACCCTTGCGCGGAGTGAAAGTGGAGGTGAGAGTGTAGAGAGCCGGTGACTCGGCCGACCAAGCCTCCGCGCCCGGCACCTCAATGGTCATTGTGGCCTTGCCTTTGCTCACTTTGGGCGACCCTTGACCCACCACCTTGCCGTCGGGCGCGGTGAGGGTGACATCGATGCGTCCGTTGCCTTTCACGTCGGCTTCATAGGTGAGCAGACCGTCGCGATAGCCGTTGACCAGGTCGGCATTGACACGCAGGTCGGCTATGCGGTTTTTTTCGCGCGCGTACATATAATTTTCTCGTGCGAGACCGCTGAGGCGGAAGAAGTCCTGATCCTCGAGATAAGTGCCGTCACACCAGCGGTCAATCTGGAGCGTAATCACATTGTCGCGTCCCGGTATAATATAAGGTGTAAGGTCATACTCCTGCGCGAGTTTGCTATCCTCGCCATAACCCACCTTTCGTCCGTTGACCCACACGGTGAGATTGGACGTCGCCGAGCCGAAGTGAGCTATTATATCCTTGCCCTTCCAGTCGGCCGGCACGGTGACATGGCGGCGATATGTGCCCACGGCATTCTCCTTGTCGGGCGTGACGGGAGGATTGTTTGCAAAATTTCCGCGCCAGGGATAGCCGACATTAAGATACATAGGCTCATCATAGCCGCTGAGTTCCCACATGCCGGGCACCTGTATGAATCCCCACGACGAGTCGTCATAGCCTGTAGCGGCCACCTCCTCGCTGGGACGGCCGGTGCGGTCGGGTGAGAAATGAAAACGCCAGGTGCCGTCGAGCGGCAGATAGTTGGCCGAGAGAGTCTTGTCGCCCTGCTCGCCCGCACGATAGACAAAAAACGACGCATGCATGGGCAGACGGTTGATTTCATTGACCTCGGGGTCGGCCCAGGCTGGGACAGCCCCCTGCGCCATGCCGGCAGCCGTAAGCAGCGCGGCCGTGATGAGATGTCGAGTCATGGTAAGGTTATGCTGATTGGTTATAAATAGTGTAAATATACACATATAGACGCATACTACACGCCCGACACCCAATTAAATAATGTTAAAAACGTATTTCCCCGGCCAGGATAAACAGCAGCGGATAAATGTCCTTGAGCAATTTGCGCAGGCGGGTCTTGGCCCGCTGGCGTATCACCTTGACCGTATTGACGCTTATGCCGAGAGCCTCGGCTATCTCCTCGCTCTTCATCTTGTCGATATAAGCCATGCGGAACACCTGGCGATAGCGGGGAGGCAGCGAGTCGATAGCCTCGTGAATCATGCGTATTATCTCGGCCTGCACTATGGCGTTGTCACATTCGTCGGCCGCGGGAGTGCTATCCGAGTCCACCTCGCCGAGCCCTACAGTGCGGCCCTGCTTCTGGAGATGATTGATACACCGGTTGCGCACCGCTATATATATGTATTGACGGAAATGCAGCTCCGACTCAAAGCTTACCTGCGACGTTATAGCCTTGACAAAAACCTCCTGCACGAAATCCTCGCACAAGCTCTCGTCATGAACTATATTCATTGCGAAATAACACAAAGACTGATAATATTTCCGGAAATATTTCTCCATATTTTAGCCGAAGCAACTGTCAAAAGTAAAAAATATCTTGTATAACGGCAAACTTTTGGTAGAATATTTAGCGAATATATCGTAATAAGGAATAAAAATAAAAAAATTTATATATTTTAGTAATACTTTTGGTTAATAAACATGTATTAGCATTAGAAGCATTAAGCAATGGAAGATCCGATAAAATTATCCGACCGCCTCTTTGAGCGACTGACCGGAAGCCACGACACCCCCGGACGCCCGCCGGCACCTGACGCCGACGCTGACGTCGTCGGCCTCGACCCCGAGTTGCAGGCCTTTGTGCGCAACCTCCGCGACAAAGACTATATCGACTGTCAGCTCAAGGCAATGGACCGCTTTGACGTGGACGCCGCATGGCTGGCTGTTGGTGAACTGGTTGACAGCGAGGATGTTATCCCCCCTTATGAGTCAATCCGCTCACATCGTCGTCTCCACATCGGCGGCTGGCGCAGATGGCTGTCGGTGGCAGCCGTGATAGCAATCCTGGCCGGCATAGGAGTCTGGCTTCATGAGTCGAAGATGGACATCCGCCACCCTCAGGTAAGCCCCGAGATAACCGCCGCTATCGAGCAGAGCGAGCAGGGAGGACTCTCGGGAGCTGTAATCGAAAAAAAACAATATCCAGCCAGTACCGCCGCCCGTAAGCTGGCCGCCCGTCCGCCGGGACACACCACCGCCGACAGCGACGACCGCACAGTGGCCGACATGCTTCAGGCAATCAAAGTCACCACCTATCACGACAAAGAGTTCTGGCTCACACTCCCCGACGGATCGCTCATACACCTCGGACGCGACACCCGCATCGTCTATCCCGAACGCTTCGACATCGACAGCCGCGACGTATATCTCGAAGGAGAAGCCTACTTCATCATCGCCCGCAATCCCGCCTGCCGCTTCGTGGTCCACACCCCCGTAGCCACCACCACAGTCTACGGCACCGAATTTAACGTCTCGGCCCGCAGCGACACCCTTTGCTCCGTAGTGCTCGTCAAAGGCAGCGTAGGAGTCACCTCCTGGTCGGGCGACGAGCAGATGCTCTCCATCGGAGAGCAAGCCGTCATCAGCGATGCCGGCGACATCTCGGTGAGCGAAGTCGACCTTACCCCCTACGAAGCATGGAACACCGGCCGGATCGACTTCACCGGCTGGCCCCTGCGGCGGGTCATGGACGTCATAGCCCGGTGGTATGGCATGACAGTCATTTATGACAGCGACGAATACTCGCAGATAGAAATAACAGGCAGCTTCAACAAATACGACACCCTCGGCCCGACACTCGAGGCTCTCTCGACCATTACAGACCTTACCATACGACAACAGGGAAATACAATCGAAATATCCTCACCTTAAATATCTGACATAGAGTACTTGGAATTATCAATCATTTTTTATAAACCAATCATTTATTAAACGCAATTGCATGAGAAAGTTAATAGCATTAATGCTTAGCGTAGCCGTGACATTGTTCAGCTACGCAGCTATGGCTGCCTCGTCGCCCGACACACAAGTCACGCTCGACTGCGTAAACCAGTCGGCCGACAAAGTGCTGAAGGAAATCGAAAAACAGTCGGGGCTCAACATCGTCTACAAGAGCGAGACGGCTGCCAAATGGCCCGCAATCACCATCCGCACCACCGGCACCGCCGGTCAGGTCATCAAGGAAGTGGCCGCAAAACTTGGTGAAAGCTACAAGATTAACAACAACATCGTGACCATCGGCGGCGACACCCGCGAGCCGGCCACAAGCATCATCAATGGCGTGGTTATGGACTCGGAGGGCGAACCCCTCGCCGGAGCATCCGTATGGTTTAAAGACTCGCCCAAGACCGCCACAGCTACCGACCTCAACGGTATGTTCACACTCTCGGCCAAGGGCAAGAAAAATCCCACACTCGTCTTCTCCTTTATCGGCATGAAGCGCGCCGAAGTCAAATGGAACGGCAAGCCCATCACCGTCTATCTCGACGACGACACCAACGTGCTCGGCGACGTCGTAGTCACCGGCTATCAGGTCATCGACAAGCGCGCATCCACCAGTGCCATCACCTCCATCAAGGCCGAAGACATCATCCGTCCCGACGCTATCTCCATCGACCAGATGCTCGAGGGACAGGTGCCCGACCTCATGTTCATGTCCAACTCGGGCGAGGCCGGCGTAGCACCCAAGATACGTATCCGAGGCACATCATCCATCATCGGTAACCGCGAGCCCCTCTGGGTAGTCGACGGTATCGTCGTCAACGACCCCGTGCCCATCTCGGCCGAAGACCTCAACGACCCCGACTACGTCAACCGTATCGGTAACGCCATCGCGGGCCTCAACCCCCAGGACATCGAGCGTCTCGACATCCTCAAGGACGCCTCGGCCACAGCTCTCTACGGCACAAAGGCTGCCAACGGCGTAATCGTTATCACCACCAAGCGCGGCCGCGAAGGCAAGCCCCAGATACGCTACAACAACACCTTCACCTTCAAGCGTCGCCCCCACTACTCCGACAAGGATGTCGACGTCATGAACTCAAAGGAACGCATCCAACTCTCGCGCGAACTGTTTGCTGACAGATACCAGTATAACTTTCGTTCGGCAATGGTAGGTTACGAAGGACTGATGTATCGTCTGTGGAATAAGGAAATCACACAAGAGCAGTTTGATAACGAGCTTGCTTATATCGAGACTGTCAATACCGACTGGTTTGACCTACTCACCCATGACAGCTTCTCACAGCAGCACAACGCAAGCGTCTCTGGTGGCGGCGAGCGCGGCACCTATTACGCCTCACTCGGCTATACCGACAATGATGATGTGATCAATAACACTACCAATCGCCGTTACAGTGCGATGGTCAATCTTGACGTCAACTTCTCCAAATGGCTTTCAGCATCATTCGGCATCAACGGTAATGTCAATGAACGCAAATACAACCAGGAGAGCATCAATCCTGTCAACTATGCCTATTCGTCAAGCCGTGCTATCCCGGCCTATACTCCGCTCGGACAGCCTTATTATTACAAAAAGCTGCAAAACACCTCGGGGTATGGATTTAACTTCAATATACTCAACGAACTCGAAAACAGTTATAACCGTCAGGACCAGTCTTCGTTCACTTTCAACGCCAACCTTAAATTCCGTTTCACCGACTGGTTGCGCGCATATGCCATATTGTCATACACCCGCAGCAACACAGATATGGAAAACTATTGGGGTGAGCGTACATGGTATGCGTCTGAGTTGCGTAATAGTGAATATGGAGCTGAACCGTCATCCAACAGTGTTATGCCTCAGGGTGGACAGCTTACCACTAACCATGTTAAAAACACCAGTTGGACAGCCCGTCTGCAACTCGACGCCAACAAATATTTCGGAGAGGACGAGATACACAACATCAGCGGCGGTCTCGGTTTTGAAGCTCAGTCTTCCAACTATAAGGGTTACAACCGCACCGACCGCGGTTACTATCCCGATCGCGGCATGACTTTCGTGTCGGGTATTGATCTGGAAAAGTATCCCGACTACATGGCCTGGATTTCCAATAATGTCCCCTCGTTGTCCGACGGTAAGACCAATATGGTGTCGGCCTATGCCACTGCAAGCTACAGTTGGCGTCGCATGGTATTTCTTAACGCCAACGCACGTATCGACGGCTCCAACAACTTCGGTGACCGTTCCAATGACAAGTTGCTCCCCATATGGTCTGTATCGGCTTCGTTTGACCCCGCACAGCTTGGCTTTATCAAGCAGCAGACATGGCTCGACCGTTTCATTCTCAAGGCCTCCTATGGTTTCCAGGGTAATATGCTCAGCAGCCAGTCGCCTGTGATGATTATCCAGAAGGGCCCGATGGACAGCTATTTCGGTGAGTTCACCTCAACAGTAAGCCGCAATCCCAACCCCGATCTCAAGTGGGAGAAGACCACAAGTGTCAACTTTGGCATCGACCTTGCCTTCCTCAACAACCGTCTCGAAGTCGAGGGCGACCTCTACTTCAAGCGTACCAAAGACGCCTTCATGACTAAGAGTATCTCGACAGTCAACGGCTATAGTTCGTACGTGGTGAACGGAGGCAATATATCCAATGACGGTTACAGCATCTCTGTTACAGGACGTCCCATCCAGACTCACGACTGGCAATGGAGTATCTCAGGTTCATTCTCTCGTGTAATCAACTCTATGGAGACCCTCCCCGCAGGTGAATCCTACGAATTGGCCGACTTCCTCAACGGTAACGCTGTGGTCAAGGGACAGCCTGTGGGCACATTCTATTCCTATCGTTTCCTCGGCCTCAGTCCTGTTGACGGCGGACCCATGTTTGATGACTGGTATGATCATATGCAGGATCTCGTAGGACTCAGCAAGTATGACACATATACCAATGTGCTTGTCGCCACCGGTTCACGCGAGCCTTACATGTCGGGTAGCTTCAGCACCCGTCTCCGCTGGAAGCGTCTCTATTTCACCGCTTCGTTCAATTATAGTCTCGGTGCCAAGACTCGACTTTTCGGCATGTATAGCGCGGGAGGTACTGCTGATGGTGCGACAATCGCTACCGCCGGTGAAATACGCCCCGAACTCAATCTTAGCCGCGATTATCTTTACCGCTGGCTCAATCCCGGCGACGAGGCTTACACCAATATTCCCGCAATCATAGCCCATGGCCATTCAAGCTACTTCAAGTATTCCAATCACTGGTCGACCGGTGGCGGCTCCAATGAAGGAGAGGCTGACAACATCCAGATATTGGCCGACAACTACTGGGACATGTATGATTACAGCGATGCGCGTGTGGTCAGTGCCGATTATCTCAATCTCGCTACCATCAATCTCTCCTATGAGATACCCGAACAATGGGTGGCTCGTTTCGGGCTTTCGCGTCTCGAGATTCATGCAGCCGGCAATAATCTCCACACCTGGTGTGATAAGAAGCTCAAAGGGCAGACCCCCACACAGGGCGGATTTACCACAATCCAGCTTTCCAACCGTCCGAGCTATTCGTTTGGTCTCAATGTCACATTTTAAATCCTGACCGAAACAATGAAAATATTTAAGAAAACTATCATATATACAGCCTCGGCTCTTATGCTCGGGCTCACATCCTGTTCCGACTTCCTTACAGAATATTCCCAGGATCTCGCCAAGGTAGAAGGGTGGCAGGACCTTGATGAAGTGCTTCTCGGCAGTGGCTATCTTCAGCCAAAAGGTATGTCGGCAAGCGGACGTGCCGGAGATGACATAGACTGCCTCCACTTTATGGGCGATGAACTTATTCAGTCTCAGCTTAATAAAGAGGATACCCACGGTTATATTCAATCTATGTACTCATACTATACATGGCAGCAGGAGATTGGTTATAACGAACTCTACAAATACGTGGGAGGCGATGACGCTTATTGGAATAAGATATACTCCAATATAAATGTCTGCAATATGGTTGTCTATCTTATTGACGAGCAGCCGGAGTATTCAGATGATGACGTGGCCAATAAACGCCGTATCAAGGGTGAGGCATATTTCCTGCGCGGAGCATATTACTTCCTTCTGGCAAATATGTATGCCCAGCCTTACGATCCCGCCACTGCCGCATCCACTCCGGGTGTGCCTGTGAAGAACAGTGAGATTATCGAAGACAAGGAGTATAGCCGTGGTTCGCTTGCACAGACATATGAGAGTATTCTGGATGATCTGTCTCATGCTGAGGAGTTGCTTCTTAATGCTCCGGTCAAGACTCTCCACCGTGCCACATATCCTGCCGTGCTTCTGCTTAAGAGCCGTGTCTACCTCTATATGCAAGACTGGAAAAATGCTGCTCTCTACGCTTCCAAGGTGCTTGACTGCAACAGCCGTCTCCTCGAGCTCCGAGGCAAGCGTCCCGGTGACGATTGTGTGTATCTTTCTTCGCCCGAGACTCTTTTTTCTATGGGCGGTTACGCCATAGCGGCTGAATTTAGTGACGGATATGGTTTTTGGGGGCCTTATAGCCCTGCATATCTTGTCTCGGACGATATGGTAAATTTGTATGCCCATGATGACTTGCGCGGTACTTTGTATATAGGCAAATCAGAGGAGTTGGGTATCGGTCCCGTCTTTATCAAGCGTAACGGTCAGTACAGCAAGAGGAGTACGACTTCCGATGTATCGAGCACGTTCCTACTTCGCACTCCCGAAGCTTATCTGACCCTTGCCGAAGCTTCTGCTTTTGACGGCAATGAGACTCTTGCCCGCAGCACTATGGAATCATTCATGCGCACTCGCTATTCTTCGCCTGTGACTGTCGACCAGACAGGAAACGACCTTATCGACCTGATACGCGAGGAGCGTGCTCGCGAGTTTATCCTTGAGGGACACCGTTGGTTTGACTTGCGTCGTTACACCGTTTGCCAGCCATATCCCTGGTCAAAGATCATAGAGCATGGACATTGTTACTATGACTATAATGATATAGATCATATAGAAGTGTTCCAGCTCGAGAAGAATGATGCCGCCTACACTCTGCCCATACCACGTCCGGTTAGAGAATTTCAGGCTTCGCTCGGCAACAATCCACGTCCTGTGCGAAAACTCATACGTACCGAAGAACCCGATATGGATGACGACGATGATGATGATTGGGACTGGTGATTTTTATAAATAACAGGTTAAATACAGAATATAATGAAGAAAACTATCATATACGGACTTCTTGCAGTCATAGGCCTGTCAAGTGTGGCCTGCTCTGATGACGAGGAACTGCTTGAGCCTACCCGCATAGAAGATAATCACTATCGCGTGTCAGATGACGAGACCGGTCCCGAGGCCGATTTACGCAGGGAATTTTATGACAAGACTAAGGTCTATCTGCTTTTCTCCAATATTTTGCGTCGTACTTATGTCGGCAAGGATGCTTTCGGTGATGACGTGTGGCATGACGAGACAATTGATTTCAACTACAACATCACCAACTATGGCGTCTCTCTATATGATTTTGAGTTCTTTGATACAGATGAGGAGAAAATAGCCGCGGCCGAGATTGTCGAGAAGTGTATTCTCGACCATTTCTCAGAGCCACTGCGTCCGTTCTCGGTGCTTGCTGCCAAAAAACTGCTGTACGCCAAATATGATTATCAGAAACTTCAGCCGGCCGGCACGTTTGCCAATATGAGTTGTCGGGCTATAAATGTAGGTGATGTCATGGACATGTCGATTGAAGAGGCCGATGATTTCTATAAGAGTGTGCGCAAGACCATGTTGTTGTCAATGATTAGTTATCGAGACGATGCCTTTGAGGAATACCGCGAATTGGCCGGCCAGTATGCCGGAACAAGAGTGATCGATGTCATTCCCGACTGGGATGGCACTGACGAGACACTCCTTTATGAGTATGGTTTCCTGCAGGTGAATTTTTCATGGAATCCTCCTCAGTATGATACTTTCAGCGATATGCAGTATGATTTTGAATACGACTTCTATCCTATGGTCATGGATTATTCACCTGAGGAAGTGGAGGAGATGTATGGCGACTATCCTATGATTATTCAGAAATACAATGCTGTGCGTAATGGCATTCTGAGCCTCGGATATGTGTTTTGATTACATTCCCAATTTAACTAAGATTCGATTATGAAGAAAATATTATATCTGATTATAGCTTTGCTGCCTGTGGCTTTTGCCTCATGCAGTGATGACAATGACAAGGTGACCGCCCCCACTGCATCCGGCACTATGACCGACGATGAAGGCAACGAGTATGGCTGGGTGCGCATCGGCAATCTTGACTGGACCACATCTAACGCGCGTAATGGTGTGCCAATGTATGAATACACGTTTTTTGATGAGCAGAGGTGGACTACACCGCTTGAAGGTCAAGAGGATTATGTAATTAATGAGTATATGCCGGTTTACGGCAATCTGCTCACCTGGGAGGATGCTATGGCTTGTGTGCCTGACGGATGGAGAATACCTACCGATGAGGACTGGAAAAATCTTGAACGTGCACTTGGTTCTGACGATGTTGACACCTACGGTCTCAGAGGTAATGTGGGTGAGGCGTTGATGGCCAAAGACTCCGGCTCTCAGCTTGGACTGCTCCTGGGCGGATGCATGATCGGAGTCAGGTCATACGGATGGATTGATAAGGACCTTGATAGAATAAAAGAGTATGGCTACTATTGGACATCCACAGTCGGTGAAAACAAGAGCGGCAAAGAGACTGCTTATTACCGCAAAGTGATATTCGGCAACAACGGTGTGCAGCGCAGTGCGATTGAGCAAGGCTCGCTTCTTAATGTCCGTTGGTGTCGTGATGCAAAGACAGATTGATAAATTTTTGGTTTAGATGTAAGGGCATAAGTCGTTCTTGTACGCCATGTACCCATGACTTATGCCCTTATTTTCAACGATAGTGTTTATTCCATAATTATTAAAATTTATGAAATATTGTATTAAACCGCTGACACTTGCCCTCACTGCAGTCTGTGGCTTGTCGGCAATGGCCGCTGACCGCTTTGTCATTAGCGGCTCCATACCCGGAGTCAATGATTCCATACGAGTGGTGTTGATGAATGTCGAGCGAGAGAAAGCTGAAAAAATCGCCGAGACGGTCAGCACCGACGGCTCGTTTAGAATTACAGGGACAGTAAAGATGCCGACTCTTTGCAGATTGTCGGTATATCGCAAAAGCAATTTCCCTGTGACACAACCTCGCCTTATGGTCGAGAATACCGACATGAAAGTGCACTTCACACAGCCTCTCGACAGCGTCGGTTCTTCATATGTTCCCGAGACCATGGTCGAGGTTCAGGGCGGTGACGCTGCTCGTCAGTTTGCCGAATATATCGGTGCTTGCTCTGAGGCCGAAAATGCGGCTATAAATGCCGACTACCGTCATGCCGAGAAGTATTTCGAAACCAATGATAACCCCGACACAATGGCTGTCTACAAGGCCAGGGTAGATGAGACCGCTGCCCGACTGAGCCGCATGCAACGCGGGTTTATCACAGAGCATCCCGACTATCACATCTCGTCAGTGCTCGTGTTCAAAGAGATGATGAAGACATTTGTCTATCACGAAGACGAGCTTGTTGCTATGGTTGAGAGCGTAAAGGTTTGTCCCGACACAGCTCGTATCAATCTCAACAATCGCGCACTCGACTGGAGCAGAAATTATTGTCTCGGACGCGTCTACTCTGACTTTGCCCTCACTGACGACCGGGGGGCTGTGAAGCATCTTGCCGACTATGTGGAGGCAGGAAAATATACGTTCATAGACTTCTGGGCCTCGTGGTGTGGCCCATGTCGCGACGCCATACCACACGTACGTAAAATTCGCGAGCTATATGCCGACAGGATGAACGTCTACAGCATTTCGTGTGACGAGAGTGAGCCGGCATGGCGTAAGGCTATGGAGAAGGAAAAGATGGAGTGGACCCAGTTGCGTCTGACTCAGGACCAGCTCGGGGCCGTAGGTCGACACTATCTTCTTTCGGCTATCCCTCGACTGATACTCCTCGATCCGCAGGGTCGCATAGTATGCTCGACCAATCTCCCTGCCGAGATTGACAAATATCTTGAAGAAAACCTGAAATAAACCGAATAATCATGAAAAAAACAGCATTATTGTCCGCTGCATGCGCCATGATGACACTCTCGGCGTTCGCGCAGGACGGTTTCACCATCACTGGTAAATTTCCCGGGCTCAAAGCCGGCTCCAAGGTCGAGCTGGTCAACACTGACGGCCGTGAGCAGAAAAACTGGTATAAGATTGACGGCACCGTGGAGCGAGACGGTGAGTTTGTTATCAAAGGTTCTGTAGAGATGCCCATGCTTTGTGAGGTGCGCATCTCACCGCTTGATGGCTCGGCGGTCGATGGTGTGAATGACAGACTCTTCCCTCTCATGGTTGAGAATATTGCCATCGAGACCTCAGCCGCACATATCGATAGCGTACCCCCCAGCTTTTATTTCGGTACTTCAGGCTTGTATCAACTGAAGAATGTCACCGTCAAGGGAGGTGAGGCTCAGAAGGAGTATGAGCAGTATCAGGCGGCGATGTTCCCCTATGACATAGCCGCCCGACAGGCCCACTACAATCTTTATATAGATGAAAACCGCGACAAAAGCGACGAGGGCAAGGCGCGCTTGAAGGAGGCTTACGATGCTGCCAACAAAGCTCAGGCCGAGGCTGATGAAAATTTTATCAGTGGGCATCCAGCCTATCACATCTGTATGCTCAGATTGGGGCAGAAACTGTCATCTCCGTTTCAGTACACCAACGACGAGCTCGACGCCATATGGGCCAAGGTCAGCGGCAACAACTCGCCTGCACGCGTAGCTAAGGTAAAGGCCGCGATCGACAAGGCGCGTAAGTTTGTGCGCGGTCAGCAGTATGCCGACTTCTCCGCGCTCGACCCCGAGGGCAAGGAGGGACGCTTCTCCGATCAGCTCGGCAAAGACCGTTACACCATGGTCGACTTCTGGGCCTCGTGGTGCGGCCCCTGCCGCATGGCCATCCCCCACGTGCGTGAGCTCCACGAGAAGTATGGCGACCGTCTCGGCATCGTGGCCGTGAGTGTCGACGAAGACACCGAGGCATGGAAGCTTGCCATGGAGCAGGAAAAGATGACCTGGCCCCAGATGCGCGTGGCTAAGGAAAATTTCAAGGACGTGACCTCTGCCTACAACTTCAGCGGCATCCCCTTCATCGTGCTCATCGACCCGCAGGGCCGCATAGCCTTTGCCGGCCATGACCCCGTGAAGGCCTCTGAAATCCTCTCGAAAGTTCTCTGATAAAAAAAGAATCATAGTGACATAGAGAAATATAAGAGTTTTTTATTAATTTTGAAGGTTGAATACCGCCCCCCTGTGTGATGCAGGTGGCGATATTCAACCTTCTTCTTTTACACCATTCAATCTCTTATCATATGAAACCGTTATATCTTACCCTGGCATTGCTCTTATGCTCATGTTTCACACAGGCACAGATAGTCTCGCTCCCCCATGGTGCGAAAATCACAGTCGACACCCTCACGACCGAACTCACTGTCATCTCACCCGGAGTGGTCGAGGTGACAAAGTATATAGGCTGCCGTCCCGGCACCTCCACCCCTAATTTGCAGCTCGGAGACTCAGCCTTGCCCGACTCGCTCATTCGCACCGAAGGGGGCGGCAAACTCAAGATTGACACCGGCCGCTTCTATGCCGCCGTCAACGCCAAGGACGGCAATGTATCCTTCTGGGACTATGACGGTAATCTCCTGCTCGCCGAGCAACACCGCTCGGCATCGCTGACACCCTCGGGCAAAAAAGACCGCTACGACGTGCGTCAGGACTTCCAGATAGGCAAGTCACAGGCCGACTCCATCTACTGCGGCACGCTTCCCCCAGCCAAACGCAAAAATCTCAAAGGCTCCCGCGTGGCCTTCGGCGACAAGGCGGCCGGCCTCCCGCAGCGTCTGGTCTCCACCGACAAGGGCTATTCCATACTCTGGAACACTCCCGGATATGCCGGACACATCGACGACACCCCCGGCCGTCAGGTCAAAAAGCCCGGCGACGTCACCTTCTCCTCCACCCGCACCACGGCAATACAATATTACTTCCTCCTCCGATAGATAAGAGTGTGCAGTGAGTGAAATATAACATCCTCTAAATAACAGGTAAAGAGATACAGCCCTCGCGACGGCTGTATCTCTTTGTAATTTTGAAACTTTTGTATCTCTTTGTTATTCTGATGAAAATTGTCTAACTTTGCATTTCAATTTCACATCCTTAGTATATGGGACTATTTGACCTGTTTTCGCGCAAGAAAGAGAAGCAGGAGACCCTTGATAAAGGTCTCGAGAAGACTCAGCGCGGATTCTTTGACCGCATATCTCACGCCATTGCCGGCAAATCGACCGTTGATGACGACGTGCTCGACAACCTCGAGGAAGTATTCGTTACCTCCGACGTGGGTGTCGACACCACACTGCGCATCATCGAGCGGCTCCAGGCCCGTGTGGCCCGCGACAAATATGTCGGAGCCTCCGAGCTCAACCGACTGCTGTGTGAGGAGATTTCAGAGATGCTCGCCGAGAACGGTGAGACCTCCTCGTTCGAGGACTTCACCCTCCCCCCCGGCAACCGCCCTCATGTAATTATGGTGGTGGGCGTCAACGGTGCCGGCAAGACCACTACCATCGGCAAGATGGCCGCACAGTTCAAGCGTGCCGGCAACAAAGTGATGCTCGGCGCGGCCGACACCTTCCGTGCCGCCGCCATCGAGCAGCTTGAGGAGTGGGGACGTCGGGCCGACGTGCCCGTGGTGAAGCAGAAGATCGGGGCCGACCCGGCTTCAGTGGCCTTTGACACCCTCCAGAGCGCGATAGCCAACAATGTAGATGTCGTGATTATCGACACCGCCGGTCGTCTCCACAACAAGAAGGGACTCATGGACGAGCTCTCAAAGGTCAAGAGCGTGATGCAGAAACTCGTGCCCGACGCACCTCACGAGGTGCTTCTCGTGCTCGACGGCTCCACAGGACAGAACGCTTTCGAGCAGGCCAAGCAGTTTGTGGCCGCGACTCAGGTCAACGAGCTCGCCATCACCAAGCTCGACGGCACCGCCAAGGGCGGTGTGGTCATAGGCATCAGCGACCAGTTCAAGATACCTGTAAAATACATAGGCCTGGGTGAGAAAATCGACGACCTGCAGGTGTTTGACAAACGTTCGTTCGTTGAATCACTTTTCGGCAATAAGAAGTGATGTCGGGCTCCGTAGCTGTAATATCGCTCGGATGCTCCAAAAATCTTGTCGATTCGGAGCGTCTGATGAAGATGCTCGAGAGCGTTGGCTACAACGTTGTCGAGCCTGACGATACATTTCTGTCATCCGAGACTGAGAAGCACGTGGTCATCAACACCTGCGGCTTCATCGGCGATGCCAAGGAAGAGTCAATCAACGAGATACTCCAGTGGGCCGAACTGCGTGCCGACGGCCGCATACAGGGCCTCTACGTAATGGGATGCCTGTCGCAACGCTATCCCTCCGAGCTGCCTCCCGAAATCCCCGAGGTCGACCGCTGGTATGGCAAGACCGACTGGCCCGCGCTGGTCACCGACCTGGCCCGGCTCCATCCGGCCTCGCTTCCTTATGACCGCGTGCTCACCACGCCCCGCCATCACGCCTATCTCAAGATAGCCGAGGGGTGTGACCGCTTCTGCGCCTTCTGCGCCATCCCGCTCATAACCGGCCGCTATAAGTCGCGACCCGTCGAGGAGATTGTCGAGGAGGTGCGCATGCTTGTGGCCCGCGGGGTCAGAGAGTTCAACGTCATAGCCCAGGACCTCACGTCCTACGGCCGCGACCTTTACGGCCGAGTGGAGATAGCCCGCCTCGTCGACGCCATAGCCGACGTCGAGGGTGTCGAGTGGATACGACTCCACTACGCCTATCCCAACGAGTTTCCGATGGAGCTGCTCGACGTCATGGCCTCGCGCCCCAACGTCTGCCGTTATCTCGACATAGCACTCCAGCACATCTCCGACAAGGTGCTTGCCAACATGCGCCGCCACATCACAGGCGCGGAGACCCGCGCGCTCCTTGCCGAAATACGCCGCCGTGTGCCGGGCATACACCTCCGCACCACTCTTATGGTAGGCTTTCCCGGCGAGGGTGACGAAGAGTTTGCCGAACTGATGGATTTCGTGCGCGAGCAACGCTTCGAGCGCATGGGTGCGTTTGCCTATTGCGAGGAGGACGACACCTATGCCGCCCGTCACTATGCCGACTCCATCCCCGACGAGGTGAAGCAGGAGCGTCTGAGCCGGCTCATGGCATTGCAGGAGGAAATATCCCAGGAGATACAGGACACTAAGGTGGGCACCGTGCAGCGCGTCATCATTGACCGCGAGGAGGCCGACTGCTACGTGGGCCGCACGCAGTATGACTCGCCCGAAGTGGACCCCGAGGTGCTCATCCAAAAGACTGTCCCGCTAACCAAAGGTACATTTGCAAACATAAAAATCAAGACGGCCTACCCCTTTGAACTTGCAGGGGAGCCCTGTGACAAATGCTGATAACTACGCTTCAGGAAGAGGCCGTCAACGAGTGCCTCCGACATAACATACCCTTTGTCATTTACGCTCTGCCCGATTGTGACAGGGCGCGCTTCATGGCATCGCTCCCCGACGACAGCGGCGAGTCGCACGCACCCGTGGAGGATGCCGCCGCCGACAGTTTCTTCATAAGCCGCTTTGCTTCCGACGAGCCTTACATGGCCGGAGTCGTGTCCGACATGGATGAGGCCGCCCTGATCGACTGGGTGGCCGCCCATCCCGAGGCCCTTTTTGACGGTTGTCAGGAGCGTCCTTATCTCACTTCGACACGCCGCGTGAGCTACGACGAGGCCTTTCGTGTAATGACTCGCCGACTCAGAAAAGATGGTGGTAAAGTGGTGCTCTCGCGTCACAAATCGCTCTTCTCGGCCACCTCGGTCACCGCTACGGCCGACGAGTATTTCTCGTCCATGCCAGGTGCGTTCCGCTACATGAGTTTCACTCCCGAGACAGGTCTGTGGCTCGGTGCAACGCCTGAACTGTTGCTCGAGACCGTGCCCGGCTCGGACGAACTGCATTCTATGGCTCTGGCCGGCACACTGCCGGGTGACGGCAACGACGCATGGAACAGTAAAAATCTTGACGAACACCTGCTGGTGGTGAAATTCATAAGCGACGTGCTCGCCTCTCACGGACTCGAAGTTGACCGCACAGCTCCCGCCGACCTCCACACCGGCACCGTGACACATCTCTGCACACATATCACCGGCCGTGGCACCGTCAGAAGTGCCGGAGCCATCATCAACGATCTCAATCCCACACCTGCGGTGGCCGGATGGCCGCGTCATGTGGCGATAGCCGAAATCGACGCTCTCGAGACACACCAGCGCAGATGTTACAGCGGCATAGTGGGCGTCAGGACCGAAGGCCGGCTGCACGTGTTTGTCAACCTGCGGTGCGCTTTCATAGCCCCCGCCACCCTCGACGGCCGTGACGGATGGGTCTATAATATCTATGCCGGCGGAGGACTCATGCCTCACTCCACTCTCGACGAGGAATGGGACGAGACCTCGCGCAAGATGCAGGCCCTCTGCAACTGTCTGCACGACATAACCGAAAATCCGATCGAAGCACAATTCTGACACATCCCCCCCTTCCATACTTACGCCTACAATGAAAAAAGGTAATCCGACGCTCATCATACTCCTCGCCATCGCCTTCATAGCCACCCTCTCTTTTCTCCCCCTCTCCAAATGGAGCGGAGGGCGCATCAAAGACTTCTCGCTGATAAGCGACATACTCAAGGAAATACACCTCATAGACCATACCAACCCCGAGCAGGAGCAGATAGACCCCGAGCTGCTCAGGGCCATGCAGGAAGCCGAGGCCCGCAATCCTCTGACGGCAAGCGACTCGGTGCTCTCCATGCCCATCGACACAATAATCCACGCGGCCAAGGCTCCACGCGAGGGTGACCTCGTGATTCTCGAGGATTACACCACCGACCAGGTGGGACTCATACAGCTCAAAAACGCTCTCGACAACGGTCGTCTGGCACGCATAGCGGTAGTGGGCGACAGCTACATCGAGGGTGACATCTTCACGCAAGACCTCCGCGAGCTCTTCCAGACCCAATACGGCGGCGAGGGTGTGGGCTATGTGAGCATGCACTCCGACTTCCCCGGATTTCGCCGCTCGGTCAAGCAGGGGGGCTCGGGATGGAAGACCTATATGGCCAACAAGAAAGCCGACTCACGCTATCTCGATCTGGCCGAGCAATACTCCATACCCTCGGGCAACGCCACAGCCACCTACGAGGGCACAAAGGCCTTTGCCCATGCAGGCTCATGGTCGCGCACACGCTTCATGTTTATAGCTCCTGAAAATTCCATAATCTCTGTTAAAACCTCCGACTCTGAGTGGGAAGAGCGCAATATCACCGCCGCCGACACCGTTCAGTGCATAGAGATTGAGGGGACCACCTCACGCTTTGAGCTCAAGACCTCCTCGCCCAAGCTCGTGGGCCTGGGCGTATGGCTTGACGGAGAGAGCGGCGTCAGCCTCGACTGCATGTCGTCACGAGGATTTTCAGGCATAACGCTTACCAAAATCAATCCTACGCTGTGTCGCGAGATGGCCACCGAAATCGACTACAACCTCATAATCCTTGAGTTTGGCATCAACGCCATGAGCTCGAGCCAAAAGGACTATTCCATCTACTCGGGCCGCATGGTCGAGGTCATCAACCATGTGCGCAAGTGCTACCCGCGCGCCGACATCCTCGTGATGGGTGTAGGTGACCGCGGCGAGAAGCGCGGAGGCGTCGTAAGGTCAATGGCCACCGCTCCCGCGATGATCAACGCTCAGCGCGACGCGGCCCGGCGCGCCCACTGCCTCTTCTGGGACACCCGCGAGGCCATGGGCGGCGAGGATGCCGTAGTGCAATGGTGTGACGAAGGTCTCATCAACAAGGATTACATACACATGACCCACAAGGGGGGCGCACGTCTGGCCGACGCCCTCTATAAAGCCATCAGCCACAGTCTGCAATGAATATCACTTTAGCCAAAATACTCCTGTCGGCAGTTTTTGCCGGGACTCTTGCAGTCCCCGCAGCTTTTGCCGTCAACCCGTCGGAGCCCGACGCCGAGACCGTCGAAATACTCACGGGTGAGGTGGTCATACCCGATGAGGCCACCGACATCGACATAGCCATCCCGTCGTTCATACACCGCAACGCCAACCATATAATACTCAACGGGGCCGACTGGTCACAGCTACGCAACGCTTTTCTCGCCAGCGGCGACCGCCCGGTGTCGATAGTACATATAGGTGACTCGCACGTCCAGGCCGACATCAGTTCGGGCACCACACGCGAACTGTTGCAATATGACTTCGGCAACGCCGGACGCGGACTCGTGAGCCCGCTCAAGATGAGCGGCACCAACCAGCCCAACGACTATGTGTTTCAGAGCCGCAACTCCTGGAATCCCGTCAAGCTCATGAGCCCCACATGGCGTCAGACCATGGGATTTACAGGCACCTCGATACGCCCCATGACAGCCTCGGCCGAGATTACCATAGGCACCTCCGACCGTGACGACTACGACCCGTTCCGTTCGCTCACACTCTTCCACAACGGCAGCCTGACCGTCAAAAGCGTGACCTCCGGCTCAGGCGAGAAGCTCGATTTCCGTGCCATCCCCTCGCACGACTACACCCAGATAATGCTCCCCTCGCCCCAGACCCATGTCACCATCGACTTCACGTCGGCCGGCGACCTTACCGTCTACGGGGCCATGCTCTCGGGCGACCGTCCCGGACTGTTCTATCACGCCATAGGCAACAATGGCGCGGCCTATGAGACCTACAACCGCATAGGCAATGTCGGAGCCGGCATTGCACCGCTTTCGCCCGACCTGATAATTATCTCGCTCGGCACAAACGAAGCATTCGGCAAACTCAACACCACGTCGTTCAAAAATTCTGTTGACAGGCTTGTCAAAAACATACGTGCCGCCAATCCCGACGCCCTGCTGCTGCTCACGACACCCATGGAGTGTCACCGCAGCGTGGCCACGACCCGAAAGGTCAGGGTAAAAGGCAAGAACGGCAAGCGTCGCACCGTCAACCGCACATCGCGTTCCTACTCGGTCAACCCCAACATTGCACCTCTGCGCAACGTAATCCTCGACTATGGCAAGGAGCACGGCATTGCCGTCTATGACTGGTATGAAGTGGCCGGCGGACGCGGGGCAAGCTCCTCGTGGATCAGCAACAAACTTTTTGCCAAGGACCGCGTGCACCACACCGTCAAGGGCTACAATATCGAAGGCCGACTGCTCTACGACGCCCTCATGGACGCTCTGCGTTAAGTATTAAACACCTTCTAAAAGTTTAAGGGGAGATTCCTCTCAATGGAAACATTCTTTTCACATCTTACCGGGCTATACAATAACCTCCTCAGCCTGCTTGACGGTCTTGGAGTCGACACCGACCGTCTCGCCGATCTTCTCATGTATGACAGCCGTCAGCCGCTGCTGTTCAACACAGGCCTGTTTCTCGTGATATTCAGTGTGTTTATGCTCGTCTACCGCATGCTGCGCCCGTGGCGTGTGGCCAGGATGCTGTTCACGATACTCTTCTCGCTCTACTTCTACTATAAAGCCTCGGGTGAGTGTTGCCTGATACTTCTCGGAGTGGCCGTGAGTGATTATGTGCTCGGTATGTGCATGCAGATGGCACGGACCATCCGGCGCGGACGCTCAGTGGCGATGCGTCTCATCGTGGCTGTCAACGTCACCGTCAACATCGGGCTGCTGGCCTATTTCAAATATTTCGGCCTGCTCATCTCCACAATCAACGACTTCTTCACCACTCATATCGACCCCATCAACGTGTTGCTCCCGGCCGGCATCTCGTTCTTTACATTCCGCTCCATCAGCTATATCGTCGACATATACCGCGGACACTCCGACGCGTGCCGCAATCCGCTTGACTATCTGTTTTACCTCACCTTTTTCCCGCCCTTGCTGGCCGGCCCTGTGGTGAGGGCCAAGGATATGCTTCCGCAGGTCAAGTCCAATCCCGTGGCCACGCGCGAGATGACATCCGAGGGTGTATATCTCATAATACTCGGCATCATCAAAAAGATGGTCATCGCCGACTTTATCTCGGGCAACTTTGTCGACCGCGTGTTTGACAATCCCGCGCTCTACAGCGGCTTTGAAAACCTCATGGCTTCGCTCGGGTTTACCATACAGCTCTATTGCGATTTCTCGGGCTACAGTGACATGGCCATAGGCATAGCCCTCCTGCTCGGCTACCGTTTCAAGGAGAACTTCAACGCACCTTTCAAGGCGGCCAATCCCACCGAGTTCTGGCACCGCTGGCACATATCGCTCTCCACCTGGCTGCGCGATTATGTATACATACCTCTCGGCGGCAACCGTTGCTCCAAGGCCCGTTCATACTTCAATCAGTTTGCCACCATGGTGATAGGCGGCTTCTGGCACGGAGCGTCGTGGATGTATGTGATATGGGGTGCTGCTCACGGAGTGCTGCTCGTAATCCACAAGATGACCCGCGGACTCCTCCCGGCCGGCACTGTCACCGAGACCGTAGTCACCGAGTCAGGGCAGGTGGAGATGGTGAGCGTGCCGTCGAGAATGGCCCCTGTCTATCGTGTTGTCAACATGATAGTGACCTTTCTGCTTGTCTCGGCCATCTTCATGCTCTTCCGCGCCCGTTCGATGGAGGATGTCGGCATGATGTGGCATCAGATTATCCACGACTTCCATCTCTCCGTCGCGCCACAGTTTATCGAGAGCTACATGACCATTGTGCTCGCCATGTGTGTGGGCTACTTTGTGCATATATTGCCCTCATCCGTGACGTCGCCCGTCAAACGAGGCTTTATGTCTTCGCCTGTCATAGTCCAGGCCATCGCGCTCGCACTCATTCTTTTCGTCGCCATCCAGGTGCGGTCAAGCGACATTGTGCCGTTCATCTATCTGCAATATTAGCCTACGGGGACAGTCACAGTAGCCTTGTCATCAGCCAAGCCGGCCCCAGCGGGTCTTGGGCTTTGTCATGCGCGCGGCTATACGGCGGGCACGACGCGATTTAAGCAACGCCGACAGTTTGGATTCAGCTTTTTCGGTCTTTGTGTCCACGACATTTTCACCTCGGACGGCTGCGTGGTTATTGTCGGATTTCACATTCTTCGGAGAAAGATTTTGGAGTGTGTCGGCAGGCTTTTCGGAGCGGCGGCCACGCATACGGGCCTTGGCCGAACGTGCCATGGCAAGGTCTATCTCAAAACGCAGCATGCCGAACACCATCACACAATCGGGCGTGAGTTCACTGTCATATGTATCTCTGTTGCCGTCAAGATAACTGTCAAGTGCTGCAAGCATGGCCCGGCGTTTGGCTGAGTCTGTGACTACGAGATGAATTCGTTCGACAAAACGCATGTAGGCTTTATTTGACACAGGGCGGAGGATGACTGACTTTTTCATGACAAAAACGGTGTTAAAAAGTTACACCGCAAAGTTACGGCCCGTGATGCGTGAAAAGGTGCGATAATGTCGCGTTGTAAAGACAAAAAAAGTTCCCGGTCTCGCAATAGGAGGCCGGGGACTTGGTATATCAGAGTCAGAGTTGTCAATACAACTGACTGTCGGCTGTCAGCTTAGAAATTCCACTGGCAGGCTACCATGCGGAGGCTGTTGCAGGCGATGGTGCGGAAGTCGGTTATCTGGTTGAAACGGCAGTTGATGTAGGTCAGAGCCTGGTCAAACGATACGTCGAGCATTGTCAACTGGTTGTTGTTGCAGATAAGACGCTGGAGGAATGTCTGGTTGGAGAGAGTGAGCTGAGTAAGGTCATTGTAGGAGCAATCGACATACTGGAGGTTGGGGCAACCCTCTACGCTGAAAGTGGTGAGGTCGTTGTAGGAGCATACTACGTCGAGAAGAGCGTTGCAGTCGCGTACACCGAGTGTGACCATGTTGTTGTCAGAGCAGATGAGAGTCGAGAGCGAGGGCAGACCTGAGATGAGAAGGTTGGTGATCTCGTTGTCGTCAACGTTGAGGTTCTGGAGGTTCTCCACACCGGTGAGTGTCACCTGGGTGAGTTTGTTATAACCGCAGTAGAGGTTCTTGAGGCCGGTGCAGCCTGTGACGTTGAGTGACTCGAGGTGGCAACCTTGACAGTTGAGGGTCTCAAGGTTGGTGGAGTTCTGGAGGCTCAGCTCTACAAAGAGGTTGTTGGAGAGATTGAGTTTCTTCAGAAGGGGCACATCGTTGAGGTCGATTTCAGTAAGACGGTTTTTGTAAATCGAGAGAGTCTGCAAAGCCTCGCAACCTGCGAAATCGGCAGAGGTGATTTTGTTGCGGGATGCATTGAGTTCGGTCAGAGCCGCGCAGCCTGATACATTGATCGAGGTGAGATTGTTGCGCGACACGTCAACTTTGTTAAGAGCCTTGAAACCGGTGAGGTTGAGTGCGCCGGAAAGTTTTTTGTCCTTCCATGAAATAGCGGTGACGTGTCCGTTTTCTACGGTGACTCCCTCGACCGAGGCTATGGCATTGGGATTGGCTACCTTGAGTTCGGTGGCATTGTTTCCCTCGTTGAGAAAAGCCTTAAGCTGCTTTGCCTCATTCTTGTCAAGATTCTGAGCGAATGCGGTCATACTTCCAAGCACAACTGCAATGATTAATAACGCTTTTTTCATAAAACAATAGTTGTTGGTTGTGTTAATTTTATTAATTAAACACTGCTGACCGAAAAAAGGTTTTAAGGCTTGTTGCTATTGCCGGCAAAATTTAACATCCAAAAGTTAAAAGTCACGGTCCGGATGGCACACAGGGGTGTGTAGTGCCATCCTGACCGTGAAATTTTTTTGATTGGGGATGAAAAAATTTTTTCGTCGCTCTCTTAAGTATATGTCGCTCAGAACGGAGCGGTCTCGTCGGACGATGACGACAGTATGTCGGCCGAGCCGCCTACAAAGCCTGTGACTCCCGAGGGGGGCATCACGGGCACAGTGCCGTCGGTGGCATTGAGCCTCGATTCGAGCTGTCCGCTGCTCACCGAGGTCTCTCCCTCCCAGTTCTCAAATCGGGCATATTTTGACTTGAAACGCATCTTCACGTCGTCCACACGTCCCGAACGGTGCTTGGCCACGATAAACTCGGCCAGGCCGCGTATGTCGTTGCCAGCTCCGTCGACGCCCGAGCGCAGATAATATTCCGGACGGTGGATAAAGCACACGATGTCGGCGTCCTGCTCGATAGCTCCTGATTCACGAAGGTCGGAGAGCTGCGGACGCTTGCCGTCTTTCGAGTCGGCACCGCGCGACTCGACCGAACGGTTGAGCTGCGAGAGTGCCACGATGGGGATGTTGAGCTCTTTGGCCAACTGCTTGAGCGAGCGCGAAATCATTGACACCTCCTGCTCGCGCGAGCCAAACTTCATGCCCGAGGCGTTCATGAGCTGAAGGTAGTCGATGATGATAAACGACACGTTGTGTTCCCTGACCAGACGGCGTGCCTTGGTGCGGAGCTCGAAGATGGAGAGCGAGGCGGTGTCGTCGATATAGAGAGGCGCGCTGTAGAGGTTCTTGACGCGCGACATGAGCTGGTCCCACTCCATCTGCGAGAGTTGTCCGCTCTTGATTTTCTCGCCCTCGATTTCGCAGGTGTTCTGGATAAGACGGTTGACGAGCTGTAGGTTGGACATCTCAAGCGAGAATATGGCCACGGGTATGTTGTAGTTGACCGCCATGTTTTTGGCCATGGAGAGCACAAAGGCCGTCTTGCCCATGGCGGGACGCGCCGCGATGATGATGAGGTCGCTGCGCTGCCATCCCGAGGTGAGTTTGTCGAGCTCGTGATAGCCCGATTCCAGGCCCGAGAGACCCGAGGCTCGGTTGGCGGCAATCTGTATCTGCTCGATGGCCGAGTTGATGACGGGGTCAATCTGAGTCACATCCTTCTTGACGTTGCGCTGCGAAATCTCGAAGAGCTTGCCCTCGGCTTCCTGCAGCAAGTCGTCCACGTCATAGCTCTCGTCAAAGGCCTGGGCCTCGATCTGAGAGGCAAAGCGTATGAGCTCGCGGGCGAGATATTTCTGCGCCACGATGCGGGCGTGAAACTCCACGTGTGCGCCCGATGCCACCTTGGAGGTCAGTTCGGATATGCGCAACGCGCCTCCGGCCCCTTCGAGGTCGCCGTTGAGGCGCAGACGCTCGGTGACGGTGAGCATGTCGATGCTTTGCTGGGCGGCTCCGAGTGTCTGGATGGCTGCATATATCTTCTGATTGGCCGGGTCGTAGAACGATTCGGGCTTGAGGATGTCGCACACCACTGTGTAGGCGTCCTTCTCGAGCATCAACGCTCCGAGCACGGCTTCTTCGAGGTCGTTGTCGCGGGGCGGGATGCGTCCCCCGTGGTCAAACTGAGATATGTGTTGCGGCTTGGATGCGCGTCTGTTGTTATTGTTATATGTATTATTTTCCTGTGGCATCTGGGTTGTGATTGCTTTTGCTTGTGCAAAGGTAGTCGTTTCCGTCGGCTATTGAAAGAGGTGGAGAGGATTTTTTATGACTGGCTGTGGGTCTTGCGATAGGCTCCCGGGGTGAGACCGCGCGATGATTTGAAGCACTTGCCGAAATAGTTCATGTCGGAAAATCCACACACCACGGCTATCTCCTTGATGGGTCTGGAGGTAGTGGCCAGCAGGGTGGAGGCACGTGTGAGACGTGTCTCGCGCAGAAACTCGGCCGGCGTCACGCCCATCAGCGACTTCATCTTGCGCGTGAGGCCGCTGCGGCTCACAGCCACAGCGAGGGCCATGTCGTCGACAGTGATGTCGGAGTCGGAGAGGTGGGTCTCGATATAGTCCATGACGGCATCCATGAGCTGACGGTCCTCGTTGGAGAGCCGAGGCGAGGGGGGCGGCGGCGTCTGCACGGGTGCGGGCTGCGGATCCTGAGTTACCTCTATGCCTGATTCGTGACCCACAGCGCGGGCTTCGAGCTGACGCAAGTGTGACTCAAGCATCTCGCGCTGCTGACGCTTGATGTGGCGTATATAGACGGTGGTCCATATCACTGCTCCGACAAATGCGAGCGTCAATATCACATACAGGGCTTTGGCCGTTCCTGTCTCCCAGAATGTCGGAAGCACTTCGACCGTGACACTGCGGTCGTTGTCGAGCCATCGGCCGTGAGTGTCGGTGGAACGCACGGTGACAGTGTATGTGCCGGGGTCAAGATCGGCAAACGATACGGTGCGTGAGGCTCCGAGCAGTGTCCACGGGTCATCACCGACTCTGAAAGCATAGCGCAGAGTGGCGGGGTCGGCATAACAGAGTGCCGAGAAGCGGAGTGTGACATCGCGCTCCGACGGGGCGAGTGTTATGCGGTCGCAGCGTGGGGTGAGCAGCGAGTCGGGACGGCCGGCGATGGAGACTGTGTTGAAAGCAAGAGGCAGAGTGTCGGCCGACATGACAGTGCTGTCGAGACGCACCCTTACGGCTCCGTCGTTAAGTCCGAAGAGCCATTCGCCGTTGTCGAGCCTGAGCGGTTTGGCATCGCTGAAACGCATGTCACGGTGCCAGAACGATGCTCCGTAGACTCTCGTCTCGCCTGTGCGCGGGTCGAGCAGACTGACATCGTTGCCGCCTGTGACAAGCAGCATGCTGTCGTTTCCTGCAGGCTGCACCGACAGAGCGACATCGGGGTTGACGCCGCCCTGCACACGATAGCTGCGGAAATCCCACTGAGCTACAGGGCCGTCGGAGAGCGGCGACATGAGTCGTGCCACTCCGTCGCTTTCGGTGGCCACGTAGAGCGAACCGTCAGGTCCGAGGCCAACATCCATCGTGGCGATATTGCCCAGCGACATCTCTCGTCCGGGTTCGCTGACATGGAGCGCGAAACGCATGTCGTCAAGGCGGTCGGACGCCGGTATGCTGAATCCGAGCAGTCCGGCGGTAGTGGCGGCCACCCCCATGCTGTCATTGAGCAGACTGATACGTCTCACCGACATGGCCTCGGAAGGATAGACGGAACGGGACGCTACATTATGAAACACCGGCACGGGGGCGGAGGGGCAGGGCACTACATCCATGCCTGTGCCCATCGACGCGAGCCACAGGCGGCCGCGCGAATCGACGGCACCGTCATAGTAGGCGTTGCCCGACGGGGAGCCAGGGCGGGAAGAGTCATGAACAAAATGCTTGACGTCATAACCGCCGCCCTCACGCTCGGTGAGACGGAAGAGGCCGTCGGGCTTGGTGCCGAGCCATATCTCTCCAGGACGTGTCTCGATAATGCTGTAGATTGCCGCGCCAAAGGACACTCGCCGGGCACTCAACGACCCGTCGGGACCAACATACATTGTCGAGCCCGTGTCGGGCCCGCTCAGAGTCAGACACCTGGCGTCGCTCCACGAGAGCCATACACGCCCGCGGCTGTCGCGGCATGATGTGCGGAGCATCGACACGGGGTCATGGCTCATCATGCTGTAAGGAGCCGTGCCAAATGTGAGCCGGTGGAGTCCTGTCTTACTGCATAGCCACACGTTGCCCTGTGAGTCGGCCGTGGCATAGCGCAATCCCATATTGGCCACCCCTTCGATATGTCCCGTCACCGTGAATGGCCCGTCGACATCCGGAGCGCATATCACATCGCCGTCGCGTGTCACGAGCCACACCGTGCCGGCTTCGTCACGCCTCGACATCACGAGGTCGCTTCCGGCATAGGGTCCGACAGTGCCGAGCCTGCGGTTGGAGGGCGACTTGTATTTTCGGCCGCCTGTCGAGCCGGTCATGACTGCCTCGCGCTCCGGCTCGGGGGATGGTGGCATTATTATATATGTGCTGTCAACAAGTGTAAGCACAAGCTCATCGGCCGTGGTCATGGTTATGCCTCTGACACGAAGCCGACGGCCAAATTTCTCCTCAAGCAGAGAATGAGAGTCGAAAAATGTGTAGTCATTGACATCAAACCTCACTATTTTATGGTCTATCCGACACCACAGCCGGCCGTCAGGTCCGAGCTTGATGTCGCCTATGCGTGAGGAGTAACGGCGCACCCCATCGTTGATGCCCGGGCGTATGCATTTAAATTCATAACCGTCAAAACGGTTGAGCCCGTTCCATGTGGCCACCCACAACACGCCGTTGTCATCCTGCACCACCTGCTTGACGAGTCGTTGTGACAGACCGTCGCGCTCGTCATAGTTGCGGATGTCGCAGAAAGGCTCGCCCGCGCTCATCGTGACGACCGACAGTATATAAATAAGAAAGGTGAGGATGTGGCGCATCATGGTATATATCAAAAGGTTTTTCCAAAGCAAAAATAGGTAAAATCAGCTCAACAAGCAATATCTGAGCGGATTTTACCATCATTTGCATCAAATTCACCATTACCGTAAAGCCTGCAAGAGCTAAATTTGCGACAAGAAACAGTAACACACATATTAATTACCATGAAGAAAATCCTACCCGCACTCCTTGTGTCGGCACTCTCGCTCGGCACGCCGTCAGACGCCGGTGCAAAAAAGATTCATACCATAGGCGACAGCACTATGGCCAACTATGACGAGTCGGCCACTGTCACGCGCGGATGGTGTCAGTATCTCCAGCAGTTTCTCGAGGGTATCGAAGTCAACAACCGCGGCAAGAGCGGAGCCTCGAGCAAAAGTTTCTATAAAGAGGCGGCCTACTGGACCTCGGTGAAAAAGCAGATGGAGCCCGGCGATTATGTGCTCATCCAGTTTGCCCACAATGACGAGAAGACCCAGGGCATGGACGGCGATGAGCTTAAAGCCTATTACACCTCCATAGGAGACACCGACAAAGCCTCGGCCACCGACTATCGCGGCACCAATCCCTCGACCACCTATAAGGAATATCTGCGCAAATATGTCAACGAGACTCGCGAGGCCGGCTGCACTCCGATATTTGCCGGTTCGATATGCCGCATGTATTTTACCAACGGCACCATACGCCGCAACGGCCGCCACGACTTGGGCGACAGTTTCTCGAAACTCACCGACTCGGGTGTGCTCGAGAAGCAGAGTGTAGCCTCTGACGACCATTCCATGGACTATGTATATCAGATGCAGGAGGTGGCCAGGGAACTTGACGTGCCATTTGTCGACCTCACCACCGGCACGGCCGACCTCTACGTAAGCTATGGCGACAAAGCGTGTCACGACATCCTCGGTGACGGCGACGGCTCGACCCATCTGAGCGCGACAGGAGCCGCACTGATAGCACGCCGCTTTGTCGGATTGTGTCAGGAGCAGGGCCTTCTCACCGAGTATGCCCGCCTGACCGGCGATCTGGGTGTGACCCCCTCGGACGGCAATCTCGGCCAGGGCTACAAAGGCCAGTCGCTCACACGCGAGTTTATGGTCACGGGCTTTGACCTCACCCCCTCGGCCGGAAATGTCACTGTGACCGCTACTGAAGGCATCACCCTCTCGACCGACGGCAAGGAATGGACCTCGTCGCTCTCGCTTCCCTATGAGGGCGGCACACTGATACAGCGGTTTAACGTACGCGCCACACTCGACGGTGACATCAACGGCACCGTGACTATCCTGGCCGGCGACAAGAAGACCGACATCCCGGTCTCGGCCACGGCAGTCAATCTGAGCGGAGGCACCGAGGCCTCGGTGTACTGGCGTCTGGAGAAGGATGACTCGTATGTTGTGACCGGCCCGGTCAACGCCATCGCAGAAAACTATTCGGGCATGGAGCTACAGCGTTATGCCAATCCCAATGCCAACACCGTGTGGCCTTCCGACACCGGTTTTGAGGCATCACGCAAGACTCAGCGCAATCTCATCGAAGGGGGCAACTGGCCGGCGGGCGAAATCGACGAGGTGTCGACACGCTACATCGAGTTTGGCGTGACAGCCACTGAAGGCACAGTGTATAACGTAGACGAAATCAGTTACTATGTGTGTGGGTGCGGCGGCAACGGCATGTGTCTGAAAGTCTATTATTCGATCGACGACGACTTTGCCAATCCTGTAAATATCTTTGAGATGAAGTCGATGCCGGCCAACAATATGCAGGACGGCAAGATTCGTCCTGTCATACGTCTTGAAGGCGGACAGTCGCTGCGTCTGCGTTTCTACCCGTGGTATAACGGAGCTGCCAGCGGCAAGACCCTGTGTCTGTCAGACATAAAGTTTCACGGCTATGTGTCAAGCGACGACCAGTCGGCCATAACCGACATCACCGCAGCCGCCGAGCCGGTCAGTACTGACTACTATACCCTCCAGGGCATGCAGGTGACCAATCCCGCCACAGGCTCGCTCTACATAGTTCGCTCCACCTACAGCGACGGCTCTGTCCGTGTGTCAAAACAAATATTCTAATACCTCACCCCATATGTTAAAACGATTATTTATCACAGGCCTGACAGCCCTGGCAAGCAGCACATGGCTGTCGGCCCAGGAGCCGGTGACACTGGCCTCATGGACTTTCGAGACCGGCTATGACGTAAGCCGGATTGATGACAAAAACAGTCTGTACACACCCAACGGAGAAGCGGCCTCGGGCACAAGTGCGATATGGTATAAGGACAATACCATAAACATATTGCCTGAGACAAGCGAGGGAACGGCATCAAGCTATGTGCTCAGCTCTTACAGCGAAAACCGTTATCATCAGATATGCACAGGTTATCAGACCCAGGTGTACCGCATAGAGAATAATGTGGAAAATCCATCGACCGATTACACCAATCCCACCAATCACAAGGCATACTATCAGGTAACATTTCCGACCAAGGGTTACAATAATATAACCATCACTTATGCCATAGCACCAGGCAACAATACTGAGACACCTGTCGAACTTGTTGTGTCGACCGACGGAGGCAACACATGGTTTGACGCCGGGGCGAAGAACACCTCGGGCGCGTGGTTTCAATATGCCGATCAGACCGTAGGCATTTCGGCCAACAACAAGGACGAGGTGACAGTGCGTCTGCTTCCTACAGCCGGCACCACCAACTGGAATCTCCGCAATCTCTCGATAAGCGGCACAGCCATGGCCTCGCAGCCGTCAGCGTCCAATGAGACTGTGACTTTTGCATGGCCTATGGGCTCGACCACTATCGAGTCGGCTGCCACAGCGAGCAACGGCCCGCTCTTCTCGGTCTATGAACTTGCCGCAGGTCCGGGTCTCACATTGTCGAAGACCGCGACTCCGGCCGGAGGTTCCACTCAGACCCTCTTCAAAGCCGAGACATCCAACGGCTCGGTCCTCAATCCGCGCGAGGCCATCAGTATGACCATCGTGCCCAAGAAGGGTATTACATTCCGCCCCACAGGTTTCAGTTTCCAGGCAAGCCGTCACGGCACCGGGGGCGGCAATCTCGCGCTCGAAGTCAAGCAGGGCGACAATGAGCCCGTGATGGTGAGAGAAAAGTATGACCCCGAGCGTTCGGGCACGGGTGCCAACTTCTCGACATTCACCGAGACTCTCTCGGGTTTTCAAGCCTCAAGCGACCCTGTGACCGTCACCATATATTATTACAAGCTCGGAGCAAATAAAGAACTCGGTCTGGCCGACCTTACACTCACCGGCATTGCCGACGGTGAGGTGGAGGCCGTGCCCGTCTACAGCTTCGCTCTTAAATCGGCCATCGAGGGTGCCGGCGCGCTGTCGTGCACACCGGCCGGCGCGGAATTTGACGAGGGCACACCGCTCACCGTCTCGGCCTCGGAAAATTTCGGCTACCACTTCATCAACTGGACCGACGCCGACGGCAAAGTAGTGTCGGAGCAGAATCCCTACACTTTCTCAATCTCCGGCAACACCAGTCTCACAGCCAACTATGAGAAAAACAATGTCTATGCCCTCAACCTCGCCATCGAAGGGGGGGCCAATGTCAACCAGGTGCTCTATCAGCCACAGGGCAATGTGGTCAACGGTGTGCACTACTATGAGGAGGGCACCGAGGTGATGCTGACCACCGTCGACAACCGCATACTTTCGTTTACCAACTGGGAAGACAACAGCACCTCGCCCGTCCGCACCGTCAGGATGGACGGCGACAAGGATTTGACCGCCATATTCTCGGCCGTGGATTATATCGTAGGCTGGGACTTCTACTTCGACCAGCCCAACAGCGAACGAGCCGCCGACTACAGAGACGAGAGCGACAACTCGGGTCTGCTGAGTCTGCGCAATCCCGAGGGCAAGACCACGACATGGCTCACACGCGGCGTAAGCAACGGTGCAGAAAACGGACGCTGGGGCGCACGTATATGGAAGGAACAGGCTGACAACTATTATTATGAAGTGTCGCTCAAATCGACAGGTTACAGCAATCTGCGCCTCGCCGTGTCGCTCGGATGCTCCTATAACACCTATAACAAGTTTAACGCCGAATACAGCATCGACGGTGTGAACTACACCAAGTTTGCCGACTACACCGTGGTCAAAGGCTGGAGTGACTTCGAAACTCCGCTTCCCGCCGAGGCCGCCAATCAGGGTATACTCAAAATCCGTTTCATGCCCGACAAAGAGTCCGGTCTCAATGACGGAACCAAGGACACACTTGACGGTCTCTGCATCTCAGACCTCTACATCCTTGCCGACAAGGACAGCTCAAGCGACGAGACAGCCCCGGTGCTTGTATCGACTATCCCCGCCGACAAGTCGGGCGACGCCTCGGCCACAGGCTCGATCATACTCACATTTGACGAAAAAGTAAAAATCGGCACATCCACCGCCACGCTCAACGGCGAGCCTATCGCAGCCAAAGAGAGCGGCAAGTCAATCATCTACAACTACGCCGGTCTCGACTATAACACCGACTATACATTCATAGTGCCCGCCGGAGCCATCACCGACCGCAACGGCAACGCATTCGAGGGTACAAGGCTCACGTTTACCACCATGGAGCGTGTGCAGCCCGAGGCCCGTCTCTATGACTTAATCGTAGCCGCCGACGGCACGGGCGACCACACAACACTTCAGGCTGCCATCGACGCCGCGCCTGCCGGAGCCATCAAGCCCTATCTGATATTTGTCAAGAACGGACGTTACAAAGAGCACATCGACATCCCCAAGACCAAGCCCTACATACACATCATCGGTCAGGACCGCGACAAGACCGTGATACATGACGACAAGCTCTGCGGCGGCGACAATGCCCTGCATGTGAGCGTGGGTGCCACCGTGGTGGTCAACTCCAACGACTGTCTCTTTGAGAACATCACCCTCGAAAACTCCTATGGACACGAGAAGCAGGAGGGGCCGCAGGCTCTTGCCCTCAACACCACGGGCGACCGCACGGTGTTTAACAACGTGGCCATGCTCTCCTATCAGGACACATGGATCACACCCTCTACCTCAAGCTACCGTGCCTATGTGCGCAACTCGTTTATCGAAGGTGCGGTCGACTTCATCTACAACAGCGGCGACATCTTTATCGACAACACCATCCTCTACATCAACCGCAAGAGCGGCGGCTATATAGTGGCACCCTCCCACGGCGTGGATGTGAAATGGGGCTATGTGTTCAACAACTGCACCATCACTGCCCCGGGTGTACCCTCCGAGACCAGTGTATGGCTCGGCCGTCCATGGCACAATGCACCCAAGACTGTCTTTCTCAACACCCGTGCCGAGGTGACCATTCCCGCCACCGGCTGGTATGAGACCATGGGCGGACTCCCCGCCATCTGGGCCGACTGGAACACTGTCGACGGCAACGGCAATCCCGTGGATCTCTCGCAGCGTCGCGACACTTATTACAAGACTGTCGACGGTGAAAAGGTATACGGCAAGGCCAAGAACCATCTCACCGATGAGGAGGCCGCCGAATATACTGTCAGAAATGTACTCTCGGGCTCTGACAACTGGCAGCCCGTCATCAAGACCGAGTCGTGCGACGCTCCCTCGGTGACCATCAGCGGCAACCGGTTGAGCTGGGCGACCGTACCCTATGCGATATGCTACGTAATCACTCGCGGCGACGAGCTGATTGATATCGTAAAGGAGAACAGCTATACACTCCCCGCCACAACCGCCCGCGATGCAGCTCCCTACACCGTGCAGGCTGTCAACGAGTTTGGCGGACTCAGCGCGAAGGGCGAGGCAAGCGACATACCCACCGGCATAGACAATATCACAGGCGATGAGGCCGGGATAGTGGCTACCGAAATCTATGACGTGCGCGGCCTGCGCCACGAGTCACTGACACGCGGGGTCAATATCGTGAAATATATCTACTCGGACGGAAGCGTCAAGGTGGAGAAGAAGGTTATCTGAGAATAGATAATCGAGAATAAAAACGGGAAACCGGCCTCACGAAGCCGGCTTCCCGTTTTTATTTTTACGTTATGCGACTGAAGTCGCAGCGCGGGGACAAAGCGGGGAGGGGGGAGTGGATTTTATTGTGCCTATTTTCCAATTATATATATTTTTTCCATTTATTAGCCTTATCTTTGCAATATGATTACGTTTCCCAATGCCAAGATAAATCTTGGACTCGACATATTGCGCCGGCGCGAGGACGGTTATCACGACATAGAGACCGTGATGGTGCCTGTGCCGTGGCATGATGTGCTGGAAATCGTTCCGGCCAAGGGGGAGGAGACCACTCTGACCGTGAGCGGTCGGCATGTGGAGTGTCCTCCCGAGAAAAATCTCGTCATGAAGGCTTATCGCGCTCTTGAACGCGAGGTGAGCCTGCCGCCTGTCGATATATATCTGCGCAAAATCATACCCGACGGTGCAGGGCTTGGAGGCGGCTCGGCAGACGCGGCTTTCACGCTGAAAGTGCTCAACGACCTCTTCGCTCTCGGATATACCGACGCCGAACTGGCCCGCGTGGCCTCGGGCATCGGTGCCGACTGTCCGTTTTTCATATATAACCGCCCCATGCTGTGCACCGGGACGGGCACAGATATGGAGCCGGTTGACCTTGACCTCAGCGGTATGGACATACTCATAGCCAAGCCTGACGTGAGTGTGCCTACGGCTGCCGCTTATTCCCGCACGACTCCGGCCATACCCGAGGTCACCGCCGGCAGGATTGTGGCCGACAGTCCGGCCACCTGGACTGGACGGCTTAAAAACGATTTCGAGGCCTCGGTGTTTCCGGCCTATCCGGCCATCGCCGCGCTCAAGGAGCGTATCGAGAGTCTCGGGCCGGTGTATGCCGCCATGTCGGGCTCGGGCGCGTCGGTCTATGGTCTCTTCGAGGGTGACAAAATGTCACCTTCGGTGCGAGAGTTGTTCGCTGACCGTGACAGTCTGTTTGCAACGCTCTGAGCTGCAATATTTTCACCTGATATATTGAACGTTATCGGCAATATATTGTTCTACCTTTACAAAGGTCGGCCCTCGGTCGTAGCCTCCCGGAAGGCATGACGGAGAGTTTGGCAATATTTTTGCATATATATTATAGTTAAAACAAGATACAACAGTCATGTCAAATAATTCACATAAAAAACACTCCGCAGAGGAGGAAAAGCTGCATCGCGAAGCTCCCGACACAGAGACTTTTGACGATGTGCAGGAAGCGGCCGAGGAAGCCGACTCGCAGGTAGACGAAGCAAACGAAATGCTCAACAAGGAGCTGTCAGACATAGACGCCCTCAACAAGCAGCTTGCCGATGCCCAGGCACAGGTCGAGAAGGAGAAGAAGGAATATCTCTTCCTGATGGCCGAATTTGACAACTTCCGCAAGCGCACCGTCAAGGAGAAAAGCGACCTCATCAAGAACGCATCGGAGGGTGTGCTCAAGGGGCTGCTCCCCATTGTCGACGACTTTGAGCGCGGACTCGAGGCCAGTGCCAAGGTGGAGGATGCCGCCGATGTGCGCAAAGGCATGGAACTCATTTACCAGAAGCTCGTGAAATATCTCGAGAAGAACGGAGTCAAGGCCATCGACTCGACCGGCAAGCCTTTTGACGCCGAGATGCACGAGGCCATAGCCATGGTGCCTGTGCCCGACGACGCGCAGAAGGGCATGGTAATCGACACCCCCACCAAGGGTTATACGCTCAACGACAAAGTGCTCCGCCACGCCAAAGTGGTAGTGGGTCAGTGATCTATTGAGAATGAAAGTTTAAAGGTTAAAGTTTAGAGTTTAGACATCACCCCCACCGCTTTATGGCAACTAAAAGAGATTATTACGAAGTGCTTGGCGTCGACAGAAATGCCGACGAGAAAGCCATCAAGAGTGCCTATCGCAAGAAGGCCATACAATATCACCCCGACAAGAATCCGGGCGATAAGGAAGCCGAAGAGAAATTCAAGGAGGCCGCCGAGGCTTATGACGTGCTTTCCAATCCCGACAAGAGAGCCAAGTATGACCAGTTTGGCCACGATATGGGTCCGCAGGGATTCCCCGGCGGCGCGGGAGGCTTCCATGCGGGAGGATTCTCGATGGAGGATATATTCTCGCAGTTTGGCGATATTTTCGGGGGCGCGTTCGGCAATATGGGCGGCTTCGAGTCGGCCGGCGGCCGCACACGCCGCCGCCAGCGTCGCGGCACCGACCTCCGCATCAAAATCAAGATGACCCTGGCCGAGATAGCCACCGGCGTCACCAAGACTCTCAAGATACCCACCCTTGTGCCCGATCCAAACTGTCACGGCACCGGAGCCAAGGACGGCACAGCGTTTCACACCTGTCCCACCTGTAACGGCTCGGGCACGGTGATACGCCAGCAGCAGACCATGTTTGGCATCTCGCAGTCGGCCGTGGAGTGTCCGCAGTGTCACGGCGAGGGCAAAATCATCACCGAGAAGTGTACACACTGTCACGGCGAGGGCGTTGTGCGCAAGGAGGAGACTGTGTCGTTCTCCATCCCCGCCGGCGTGCAGGACGGTCAGACTCTCACCATGCGCGGCAAGGGCAACGCGGCACCCCACGGCGGAGCCAACGGCGACCTGCTGATTGTAATCGAGGAGGTGAAACATCCCGAACTCATACGTGACGGCAACGATATCGTGTATAACCTGATGCTCGACCTCCCCACCGCCACACTCGGCGGTTCGGTAGAGGTGCCCACCATCTCGGGTCGTGCCCGACTGAAGATACCCGCCGGAACACAGCCCGGCAAGGTGTTGCGTCTGCGCGGCAAGGGTCTCCCCTCGACCGACGGATACGGCGCAGGCGACGAGCTGGTCAATGTGATGGTCTACATACCAGAAAATATCGGCCAGCAGGAGAAGGACGCTATCGAGTCGCTCCGCGGCAAGCCCGGTGTCACTCCCGACGAATCGACAAAGAACCGTATATTTTCAAAACTCAGACACATATTTGAGTAAGAAATCAAAAGTTTGAAATGGGAAATGGAAAAATCAGCTTCGCAATTATGACGCGATGCTGAATTTTCCATTTTCCATTTTTATTTACTAACTTTACATTTGTTATTAATATACATCATCCCATGCGTTATCTTGAGTTGCTTGCACCCGCCCGTAATGCCGACACGGCCATCAGTGCCATCCTTGCCGGAGCCGACGCCGTGTATATGGGCGCGTCGAGCCACGGAGCGCGCAAAGATGCCGCCAACAGCATAGACGACATCAGGCGTGTCACCGACTTTGCCCATCAGTTCAATGCCAAAGTCTATGCCACGGTCAACACCATAATATATGACCGCGAGCTCCGCGACGTGGAGCGGCTCATCACCGACCTGTATCATGCCGGCACCGATGCCCTCATAGTTCAGGACATGGGCATACTGCGCATGGACATACCGCCAATCGAGCTGCATGCAAGCACTCAGTGTGACATCCGCAGCGTGGAGAAGGCCCGATTTCTTGCAGAGGTAGGTTTCACCCGTCTCGTGTTGCCGCGCGAGCTGTCGCTCAAGGAGATTGAAGAGATACACTTGGCGGTGCCCGACACCGAGCTGGAGGCTTTTATACACGGCGCGCTGTGTGTGAGCTACAGCGGAGACTGCCGTGCCAGTTTCATGACTGGCGGGCGCAGTGCCAATCGTGGCGAGTGTGCGCAGATATGCCGTCTGCCCTACACGCTCACCGACAGCCGCGGCCGTAAGTTCATGGAGGACAAACATCTGCTATCGCTCCGCGACCTTAACCGCTCCGACTCGCTCGGCGCGATGGCCGACGCTGGAGTGTGCTCGTTTAAAATCGAGGGACGTCTCAAGGAGGAGGGATATGTCAAAAACACTGTGGCGTGGTATTCGCGCATACTCGACCGTGTGGTCGGGGAGAGTGGCGGAAACTACAGGCGACTCTCGGCCGGACGCTCTAACGCGGGTTTCAATCCGTCGCCCGACAAGTCGTTCAACCGCGGATTTACCACCTATTTTCTATCGGGTCATGCTCCTGTCAAGGGGATAGCATCGTTTGACACGCCCAAGGCCACCGGCACTCCCGTGGGCAAGGTGAAGCGATGTGAGGGCAAGGTAATCATAGCCGAGCTGTCGGCACAGCTTGCCAACGGTGACGGACTGGGATATTTCGACGGGGAGGGGCGTTTTCAGGGCTTCCGGCTCAACCGCGCCGAGGGGCAACGGCTCTATCCGGCCTCGCCGCGCACCATAGCTCCGGGCACCGTGCTCTACCGCAACCGCGACAAGGAGTGGGACGATGCCATATCGTCGGCCAGGACCACCCGCACCATCAGTGTCGACATGGTGTTGCGCACAGTGGGCTCTGACCGTCTGGCACTCGAACTGACCGACGAGTGCGGCACTTCGGTGACCGCAACAGCGACGGTGGGCCAACTTCAGCAGGCTGTGACTCCGCAGGAGGCTCCGCGCCGGCAACTGTTGGGCAAGCTGGGCGGCACGATATATCGTGCCGGCAAAATCATAGACCTCGCGGGTGGGGTGTTCATCCCGGCCTCGGCGTTGGCCGGTCTCAGACGCGAGGCTGTGGCTCTGCTTGACAGGGCACGCATCATGACCCACCGTTTCGGACTGCGCCGGCCGGAAAATCCCGATGCCGTCTGTCAGTCCGCGTCGCTGTCATATCGGGACAATGTGGCCAATCACCTGGCTAAAGAGTTTTACCGTTCGCACGGAGTGACGGAGATTGTTCCGGCTGTGGAGGTTGAGAGTCCCGACGACGAGACTCTGGTCATGACCACACGCTATTGTCTGCGTCGCGAGGCCGGGAAATGCCTGCTCACTCCGCAGGGACGCCAATGGCCCGACACGCCGCTCTATCTCCGCAGCGGCAATATATCGCTGCGTGTGGAGTTTGACTGCCGCCGGTGCGGGATGAGGATATATCATGAGAAATGATAATCGGCCTGTCGGTCTCGGATTGTCGGGCTCATATCTCGAATTTTTCAATCAGAGCCTGATAGTCGGGCGTGAGTTTGAAGCGTTCTATCTGGGCGTCGATAGAGTCGGCCAGCCGAGTGGTGTTTTTGTTCATTATCCATGACTGAAACTGGCTGAACGATATGTGGGTTGAGATTTTCACGTCGGTGTATTCGGGCAACAGTTTTTCGGCCACGGCACGATTGACCACCGCGCGCGGTATCTCTCCGGCAGCGACGAGCATCACGAGCTGCTCGGCCGTGTAGGTGTGGGAGTCGCATATGTCAATGCTGTCGCCAATTTCGCGCGAGAGGTTCTCAAGACGTTCGACCGACGGCGCGCCGGCCACGACCCATACTGACTGCCCCGCAAGCTGTAGCGGCGATGTGATGGTGGTGTCGCGGCTCACGAGCACCATCCTGTCGGTGTAGACGGGCACACTGAGCCTGAAACGCTCCTTGAGCGAGGCTGTCACGGGGATGTCGGCCACAAGAATGTCATATTTGCCGCGGCTAAGCTCGTCAAGCGATTCGCTCACTGAAGCCACGGGATAAAACTTGAATTTGTCGCCATACATGTGGCCCATGTCTCTCAGCATCTCGTAGTTGAAGCCGCCGAGCGTGTCGGCATAACGGTAAAGCGACATCGGCGAGTAGGCTATGGCCACATTGATGGTGTCGCCACGCCCGCGCTGATATTCATATCCGGCATTGCCGGATGTGTGCATGTGTCTTATCGAAACTATAATCCCGACAGCGAGTATGGCGAGTGCTATGACAAGTATACGCCTCGGGATGAGAAATCCTTTATGTCCGCTCATAATTGTTATATACCTATATTATATATAACACACGGAGGGGTAAATTGGATTTAGTTGAGGAAGTTGACCGATACGCCCATGAGGAAACGGCGCGGGTTGAGCGGGTAGTGGGGGATTGAGAAATAATCCGACCCGCCGAATACACCCTGATTGACATGTGAGAAGAGCACAAAGAAGCGGGCGCGCGAGAGCTGCATGTTGACGTAGGCGTTCATGTAGGGATAGTTGCCACACTTGATCTGGCTCTGGTTGTGGAATGTCATCGTGGCAGGCTGATAGGCCGGCGCGTAGTAACGTGTGTAGTAGTCGAGGTCAACGCCCATCTGCACGTCGAGCACCTTGGCGAGCTTGAAGCGCAGAAACAGGTTGGAGTATATGGCCAACTGGGGGAGTGGCAGCACACTCTCGTCTGACGATTTCTGATAGGTGACGGTGTTGCACCAGTTCAGGGCCCGCCATCTGAAATCCTGCTGTAGTCTTACGCTCAACACCTGCACGCTGCCGCCGTTCTGTGTGGGGAGGCACAGGTCATTGAAATATATCATGTTTTGAATATTCTCTACTCCGACGTTTATATTGGTCTTGGTGTGAGGCACGTCGAGTATGCCGCCAAACCGCAGACGCCGCGTCTTGCCGAAATCGTTTTGCCAGATGAAATGATTGGAGACAAACTGCTTCATGAAGAAGGGGGCGGTCGTGTTGCTGAAATGTCCGTAGCCCTTGATGCTTACAGTGTCGCCGAGGAGGCGGATGCGGGTGGACACGTTGCCGTCGGCATGTATTTCGCCGGCCGCCGGCCCGACAAGTCCAAACTTTACTGTGCCTTCATAGTTGAGCAGCGAGCCCTGACGCTTGGTGAGCTGCGCTCCGACATAGAGAAGATTTTCAGTAGTCTTCTCCGGGAGCCGCTCGGCCAGAGGGTAGGGGGTCAGGGCCTCGGGACGGTCAGGCCCCGAGAGCGGTATGGTGTCGGTCACCTGGTTGTATGTGCGCAGTTCGTGTGTTATGAAAGCCGAGAGGCCGGCTTTGGCATATTTGTTGAAGCCCTCGAGAAGAGCCACGCCGAGAGTGTTGCGCAGACAGGAATATCGGGTCAGTTCGGCTGTCCAGTCGGATGTGATGTAATGGTTGGTCCAGAACTCTTCGTCGGTCGAACTTGTGGTGTAGAACTTATGTCGGTCCTGCTCGTATGACATTGTCCAGATGAAACTCGACACGGGCACATATTCGCGCGCCACGATGGAGTCTTCATACACAGAGTCGTAGGTCTCCTTCCAGAATCCCACCTTGTAGCGGTGGTTCATATAGAGCTGCTTGCCTATGAGACGGCTGCGGGCCGAGGTGAGATTGGTGGGGATGTTTTTGGGATTGATTTTCGACATGCCGCCCTGTATCTCGGCCGGATCGAGTATATAGAGGTCGTCGGTGATGCCTCCGTTCTCCTGATTGAGAGCATTGTAGGAGTTGAAATAGCCTTGAAATTCATATCGGTCACCCATATAGGAGCCGAAGAGATTCCAGGTGAATGATTTTGCCGCCTGATTGGCATATGAGCCTTTGGAGTAGGGATAGTCGATGCTCAGGCCCACCTGTGCCTTGGGGCTGAAATTGCCTGAGAAGAGAAAGCGAAACCAGTCCTGCGCGATGTCACGTCCGCCGCCGGTGTTATAGCCGACAATAGACATGGGGATGCGCGTGTTGTAAAACCGCTGTGTCTTTTCTGACGGAAGCCAGAAACGCTTGGCGTCCTTGAGAAAGAACGGGCTGATCGGCTCCTGCTCCATGAATATCATGTTTTTTCCGGCCGAGGCCTGATTGCCTGTAGTGGCAAAAGCCGACGATACAGCCGATGGCACGGCGGTAAGATAATAATTGTAGAGAAGGGTGTCGATGGTGGCCTCGCTGTGCAGTCCGAGCGGCTGAAGTATGCCCCACGCATAGCTCGGCTCGACAACGGGGTCGACGGCCCGAGCGCGCCAAAAACCTGCGGCGCATAATATCAGGACGATAAATATCGGTAATCTCAGTTTCATGGGTACAAATTTAGCACAAATCGCGCGTACATCAATATAAAAGAATATAAAAAAGACTCGCTCCGACAAGGCACAAAAAAAATTATCCGTCATCGCGACGAATAATCTTCTTACCTTAAATCTAATACCATGAAAAACTGATGCAAAGGTAGGGAGAGTTTCGGAATTGACAAATTTTTATGCTAAAAAACATCTTTGGTTTAATTTTATTTAACACAAATCAATCTAAATACTAAATTTTATTTATGGGAATATAGGAATCTTGCTAAAATTTGCTTATATTTGCAAAAAATTTACAACAGGACGTTTTATCATACTCCCAAGTACAATTTCTCACACATCTTCTCACTCAAAAAACTCTTATTTTTCCTCTTCGTTATTCATATGAAATCACATAACTGCCTCTATATCCTCATTATCCTGACCCTCATCTCGGGTTGGATAGCCACAGGTTGTGCCGGCGGGCCTCCCGAGCAGCCTATAGTCACGGTCAGCATCGAGCCGCAACGCTATATACTTGAACAGATTACCGGCGACCGTGTGCAGGTGCGCAGCCTTCTCACCGAGGGAGCCAATCCCGAGACCTACGACCCCTCGGTGACACATATGCACAATCTCGGCAAGTCGATAGGTTATCTGCGCATGGGAAATATCGGCTTTGAGGCGGCACTCGTCGACAAGATACGCGAGGCCAACCCCGGGCTGAGGATATTTGACACTTCGGCCGGAGTGGACCCCATACTTGGCACACACTCCCACGGCCCCCACGAGCATACGGTCATCGACCCACACACATGGACATCGGTCAAGAATGCCAAGATTATCGCGGCCAACATGCTCAAGGCCATGGAGCAGATTGACTCGGGCAACAAGGGCTATTATCGACGCAACTATGAGATATTCGCCTCGCGGCTTGACTCAATCGACTCGCTCATCACCGAGCGGCTCGCCCCGCACCGCGGGACCTCGTTTATGGTGTGGCATCCGTCGCTCAGCTATTTTGCGCGCGACTATGGACTCAATCAGATAGTGGTCGGAAATGCCGAACACAAGGAGAGCTCGGTGGCCGACCTGCGCCGGGCCATCGACAATGCCCGCAGCCGTGGCGCGGAGATATTCTTTTTCCAGAAAGATTTTGACAGTCGTCAGGTGTCGGCCATCAATGCCGAGCTGGAGGCCAACGAGATAAATATCAATCCGCTCACATATCAGTGGGAGGACGAGATAATACGCATCGCCGAGGCTATCGCCGACACTCCGGCTCCTACAGCCACTGAAGAAAAATGACAGGCCCAATGACCGACACTCCCGACACCATAATATCACTGCGCGGCATCTCGCAGCAATGGGACGGACGCACGGTGCTTTCTGACATCAACTTTGATGTGCACCGAGGCGATTTCATAGCCATAACGGGACCCAATGGAGGTGGCAAGACCACACTGCTGCGCATTATACTCAAACTCCTGCACCCGACCACAGGCACGGTGACCTATCTGCGCGACGGCAAGCCGACAAAATCGTTGTCGATAGGTTATCTGCCGCAGAAAAACATGATTGACTCGCGGTTTCCCATCACCGTCGAGGAGGTCGTGGCTTCGGGATTGCTCGGTGACAAGGTGACACGTGAGCAAACCTCCGCTCTCACCCGTGAGACACTCGGACTAATCGGGCTGGAGGCGCACGCGTCAAAAAGCATCGGCACCCTGTCGGGCGGACAGTTGCAGCGCGCACTGCTTGGCCGAGCCATCATCTCAAGCCCCGGGCTGCTGGTGCTTGACGAGCCGCTGAGCTATGTCGACAAACAGTTTGAGCATTATATCTATGACCTTGTGGCCGAGCTGTCACGCTCCACAACCATACTGCTCGTGTCGCATGAGATGTCGACCATCGCCGGAATGGCCAACCGCCATCTAATCATCGACCGCGCGCTTCACGAGTGTCCCTCCCACCACCATCATGTGCACTATGAGTGCGATGACCTGCCACAACCATAGAGACACGTATGCCGACAAAACGCCCTCTTAAATCCATAGCGCATCTGTCATCTATCCATCGCATCGGTGTGACATTCGCCCTGCTGACCGGATGTTTTTCCGCACTGTTTGTGCTGTTTCTTATCCTGACCGATGTGTATTATTTCTATCCCAAGGGAGCGGTCATCAACTCACTCGGTGCGGCACTCTTTTTCTCGCTTCCCGCACTCTTTCTCCCCCGCAGGTTAAGGACAGCCGTGCCGGTGACGGTTATGGCATTGGTGTCGGTATTTCTGTTTTGTCAATATCTCTATTATCTCATCTTCGGCGATTTCTTCTCGGGTGCGGCACTCTATGCAAGCGACCTCACCGACGCGACATTTGTCAGCAGCGCGCTCTCGCTCGTCTCGCTCAAGAGCCTGAGTCTTTTCGCTCCACTTCTGGTCACGGTTCTCGCACTCATGCCGGTGCGACGTCTGCCCGACACTGCCACAGGCCTGCGGCTCAAAGTCGCAAGCCTCTTGCTGTTTATGGTCATACCTTTCGGACTGTATGCTATCAGCATGCGCAGACTCTACATGTGGGTCAATACCGACGGGAGTATGACGTGGCATGATGCCTACCTGCAGCAACAGGTCATACTCAACTATCCCGACACACCACGCCAGCTCACACAGTATCTCGGCCCCGGTTTTCTGATCTATTACTTCCTGACATCACTTGATGCCGACGAAATTACGCTCTCACCCGAGGAGCGGGTAAGGCTGGCCGCAAGCATACCGCAACGCCCGGCCTGCTGTGAGGCCGACTCTACAGCCGGAGACAGAAGAAGCCTGATACTGATATTTGTCGAATCGCTAAATTCGTCGGTGCTTGAAATACCTCAGGCCCGCACGGTGCTCCCGACTATCACATCGCTGATGGATGACAGCGGCACGGTGACAGCCACTAAGGTGCTCACGCAGGTGTCGCACGGAGAGAGCTCCGACGGACAATTTATAGTAACGACAGGACTGTTGCCGTTTCGCAACGGCGCGTTAGTGTCACACTTCAGCCGGGCCGACTATCCGTCGCTCCCCAAAGCCCTCGGCTACAGCTCGTCGGCCGAGGTCATCAGTGAGTCAGCCGACATATGGCAACACTCGTCGACCACACTGAGCTATGGCTACGGCGCGCTCTATGACCGCAGTGTCGATGAGGAGAGTCCCGACAGGGACAGCCGGGTACTGGCGCGTGCGGCAAGTGTGCTCGACTCGCTCACTCACTACTCCCCCTATATGCTCATGGTCTCGACCATTGACATGCACATGCCTTATATCAGTCCCAAGAAGCTGTCACGTCCGCTCGACGTAACGGGGCCGGAGTGGAGCGAATATGACAACCGCTGTCTCAACTACATCACCGCCACACATGAGTTTGACCGCGCTCTCGGAGTGTTTCTCGACTCGGTCGCAGCCAAGTCGCGTGCCGCAGGCTCACCGCTTCCGGTCATAGCCATCGTGGGCGACCATGCCGCCCCGCGCAACTTGCTGACATCTCCGCTCGATACGAAATATGTGCCGCTGATTGTATGCAACACCGGCCGCACTCTGCGATATGACACCCCGATAGGGCAGATTGACATCTTCCCGACGCTGCTTGACATCATGGGGGTGGACAGTTACGCGCTCACGTCCACCGGGCGGCCCTATCGCGGACTAGGCGAGAGCATTCTCTCGACCACACCGCCTGTAGGAGCGGTCGACACCGAAGGGTGGGCCGTCGAGGGCACTGTCAATCCCGAAGGCAAAGCCCGGATGTGGCAACTGAGCGATTCGCTCATAAGATCAAGATTCTTTCAATAAACGGGCAGGTCAGACCGTTTTTATGTATAATATACCATTACCTAATCAATATTCCATCCACCTCCACATGAACAAGACACATTTCTTAGCATTGTGCGCACTGCTCTCGGCCGCTGCGGCAGCCGAGGCCAAAGTGAAACCGTCGGCCATGATAGGCGATAACATGGTGCTCCAGCAAAATTCCAACGTTCGCCTCTGGGGCACAGCCGACCCCGGTGAGACTTTTAAGATTACCACCTCGTGGGACGGCCGCACCTATGACGTCTCGGCCGACCGATGCGGCGACTGGAGCATGGCTGTGGTCACTCCGCAAGGCTCGTTTACTCCTCAGACCGTCACTATCTCGGACGGCGAGACCATCACCATCGGAAATGTGCTCATAGGCGAGGTGTGGCTGGCATCGGGGCAGTCAAACATGCAGATGCCGCTCAAAGGTTTTCCGGGCTGCTGTGTCAAAGACGGATATAAAGAGATAGCCGGAGCGCGAGCCTGGGCCGACAAGGTGAGATTTTTCAACGTGCCTCTCACCCAGAGCTATACACCGCTTGATACGGTAAACGCCCGTTGGGATGTGCCGTCGCCCGAGACCGCACCCGAATTTAGTGCGGTGGCCTGGCATTATGCCAAGCAGATGGCTGATGTGCTCGATGTGCCGGTAGGCATAGTGAGCGCGGCCTATGGAGGCGCGAGGGTCGAGAGCTGGACTCCGCGCGACATGCTTGAGAAGTATCCCGACGTGTCGCTCGACCCCAAGGACGTAGAGCCGATGGTGCATTATCTGCGCCCCTTGCTTATGTATAACGCCATGTTCAACCCCGTGAAGCAATACATATATAAGGGTATAATATGGTATCAGGGTTGTTCCAATGTGTCGACCTACGAGACTTATGCCGAGCGTCTGGCGGCGATGGTGACTCGCTGGCGCGACGAGATAGGGCTCGGTGACATACCTTTCTATGCCGTTGAAATCGCTCCTTATGAATATGACTCGCCTGCCGAGACCGGCAAATCGCCCTATCTGCGCGAGGCTCAGTGGAAAGCGGTGTCGATGATACCCAATGCTGACATGATATGCATCAACGACCTTGTGGAGCCTTATGAGCGTTACAACATACACCCCGCACAAAAGGAGGCTGTGGGCCGTCGTCTCTGCGACTTGGCTCTCAACAAGACTTATGGCAAGAAGCAGTTTCTCGCCGGAAGTCCGCGCTACAAGAGTCATCGCACCGAGGGCGACAAGATGCTTGTGGCCATCGAGTCGCCCAACGACGGTGTGTGTCGCAATTATGATATAGTGGGATTTGAGATTGCCGGTGCTGACGGTGTGTTTCATCCGGCCGAAAGCGTTAATTTCCGCTGGCAGACCAACGAGGTCGAGCTGTCGTCGCCTACAGTCCCTGTGCCGGTCGATGTGCGCTATTGTTTCCGCGACTTCCAGCCCGGCACGCTCCACGGAGGCAACTACCTCCCTCTCATACCTTTTTCTACTCGGCCGTAGGCCGAAGGTTATGAGGTTATGAGGTTATGGGCCGGATGGGGCAAATGGGCCGGATGGGCCCAATGACCTTTTGCCCGTAGGGCAAACCTAACCTCATAACCTTATAACCTTCGGGCGAAGCCCGAGTACGATGGGTCCAATGACCTTTTGCCCGCAGGGCAAACCTAACCTTATAACCTCATAACCTTATAACCTTCGGGCGAAGCCCGAGTACTTAGAATGAGAATTGGCACATCGCGCCTACGCGGCGGGCCCATGCATGGGAGCCGTCCACGTCCTGACGTTTGCCGAAGTTGGCTTCAGCTCCTATCTGGATGCGGGGTGTGACGTTGTAGAAGATGTTGGCACAGCCGTAAAGTCCGTATTTGTAGCCTTCGGCCGAACGGGGTGCCGAGGTATTGTTGCGGGCTTCGCCAAATGTGCATGACATCATGAGCTTGTGAGAGAAGTGATAGCTGAGTCCGAGAAAGTAGCTCCAACTCGGCACGGTGCGCAGGCGTCCGGGCGACTCCACATTGTCAATGAGGTCATACTGGCCCATGAGGAAATCGCCTCCTACATTGGAGTAGGAGCGGCCGACATTGCCTATGCCATACACTGTAAGCGACGGAGTAGGGTTGAACACAGTGGACAGTTGCAGACCATAGCCCACGGGCGTGTGGTTGCTGCCGTTGACAAGGTCGCGATAGGGGAGGAAACGTGTGATGCCCGACAGACGCACATGCTGGTCGGGAGCCCATTCATACTGCACCATGGCCGCAAGATTGGGTAGAGAACAGGAGCGCGGAGCAGTGTTGCCGTTGTCGGTGTCGAGATTCATGTCGGGAGTCTCGACTGAGAGGCCGAGCGTGATGCCCGACTTTCTGAACGTATGCATCCATCTTACCAGCAATGCCGTGAAATCCATGCTCATGGTCGAGCCGTTGGCGTCGACAGTAGGGGCGAGAGCCATGCCGTCGGAAAATGTCGAGGTGGCATATCCCACAGTCCAGTCATTGATGGTGGCATAGGCTTTGGAGAGCCTCATGTCGCGGCCTTCATAACCGTTAAACTTGGTCTGTATGTAGAGCTGATAGGTGCCTATGCGTGAGTTGCGTCCTATCACGCGAAAAAACAGTGATGTGCCCGAGGGGGTGGTGCCGAAGTGATTGCGGTTGAGGGGCGTGTCGCCGAGCGGAATGTCAAAAGGCTTGAAAGCCGGCCCGGGCATGGAGTTGCCGGGGTCGAAATAGGCTCTCATTCTGACCATGCCGCCGACACCCATGGCCATATTGGCATCACGGCTCATGAACAGGAAATAGGGTGCGGCCGGGTCTTGATAGTTGCGGAACTGGTCGATGTAGAAATGCATGATCAGCGAACGTATCGAGTCGTCGGGCAATACGGCTTTCTGGTTGTCGCCAAAATAAATGACGTGATGATCGGCGACAAGCGAGTCAAGTGCCTCTTGTCTTACCGTAGGTGTGGTTGCCGAACCGCTCAGGACTGCTGCGCCCAGAGTAAATCCCACCAACAAGCGTGATGCAGTGTTCATAATGCAAGGAATTTTATATAATATGTATGTTTCATTATGATTTTATAACACATATGGTAAAAAAAGGTTGAGCAATCTTTATCTTTTTGAAAAAAATCGGAGGTTCTTGTGTAACATTTGGCCCCCTTTTACGTCTTCTTAATAGAATGGACCGCAAAGAGTTTGAAACTGTCGCCCCCTCGCTCAGAGAGAGCATCGTGAGAATGGTCGTGCGCCTCGTCCCCTCGGGCGAGACGTCAGGACTGGCTGACGATGTGGCCCAGGACACCTTGTTGCGTCTGTGGACGCGCCGAGACAGCATCGACACTTACCGCTCCATCCATGCCCTGGCCATGGTGATGGCCCGCAACCGTACCATCGATCTGCTGAGGCGCGACCGTTCCGGCTCGCATGTGAGCCTTGACGACGGTTACGACTCGCCCGACTCATCGCCCGATCCGCACGAATGTATGGTCTCGGACGAGGCCGACGCCCGGCTGCGCTCCATCATGGAGTCGCTCCCCTCGGCCCAACAGGCTCTCATAAGGATGAGACATGTCGAGGAGATGGAAATCGATGAGATTGCCTCGGTAACAGGTTCTTCGCCGGGTGCCATACGCGTGATGCTGTCGCGGACGCGACGGCACATCAAAGACCTCTTTCTCAATAATCAGGAAATCTGAACAAAAAAACGAACAATGAACCCTATCGACCACAACAACTACCGCCAATGGGTGGAGCGGTTTCTTGACGCAGAGACCACACTCGCCGAGGAGCGAGAGCTGTATGCCTACTTCTCGCGTACCGACCTGCCTGAAGAGGCACGACGTTACCGCAGCATGTTCGGATGGTATGAGGATCTGCCGGCTCTCGACCGCGCGACAGCGACTGCCACACCGTCGCGTCCGGTGCGCATATTGCCGCTGAGACCGTGGCAGTGGGCCGGCATTGCCGCCATGATAGCCATCCTGCTCGGGCTTGGCTTCTCGATGCGCCGGGCTGTCGGACAGGACGAGTATATCTATGCTTCCTACATGATACGCGACGGACTTAAAATCACCGATCCTGAGATGGTGCGCGCGGAGTTTGACCGCATAGAGTCGCATGCCGACCGATATGCCGCCTCGATCGAGTCACGGCTGGACGACTATGATTTTCCCGACATCGACATCGAGACCGACAATCCAGAGATACGCAATTTTATCAACACATCATTTAAATACTGACCCCATATGACAACGCTGCTTCGCACACTGACCGCCACGCTTATCATCACGATACTCTCGGCCATCCCGACATTTGCCCAGTCATCGCTCGACAAAATCATCGAGCCGCTCAAGGACGGCGACAAGGGGTCGTCGGTGGTGTATCGCGAAAAACGTAACCCCACGACCAAAGCTATCATCGAGTCGGCTCTGCTCGTAGAGTTCAACGACTCAAAGCTGGCCAACAAAATCATCGAGACCATGAAAAAGGAGCGTCAGAACGCTGCCAATTTCTCGTCATACGACAACAGAAACAACAAGAATTATAAAATTGAGTATCACAGCAAAAACGGTGACAGCTCGGAATACTGCATTTTTCTTGAACGCAACAAATGGACTCTGACCGTCAAGGTCTACCGTCCTTCCGCCAAAAAGAGACGATAGTTTAGAGGGTATTTATACAGCACAACACAGCAAAAAATCAGTAACATAAAATATTTGGAAGAATGAAAAGAATACTCTCGTCAATCGTCTTGTGTATTGTGGCGATAGCCTCATATGCCCAGACCGCAATCGGCAAAGAGACGCTTAGTACCAATAGGGACATAGTTGAGGTTGTCCTTGATGGTAAGAAAATGAAGGGTGGCTGGAATGTGTTGTATGGCAATAAAATCGACTCTCTTGATACAAAAGCCAAAGAAATTATTTTTACTTCTGACATTGACACGTTAAGAATCACACTTGACGTGTGGCAATCAAAGGATTTTACAATAATATCGGATAAAGGGAGCAAAGCTCCTGTAAGAGTGACACGTATTTCGGAAAACATTTATGAAAATCCGAATCCGCGTCTGCGGAAACGAGCCAAAAGCGGAATGCTCAGCCGCGAACAGGCCATATTTGACATCAATGCTCTTATTTATGGGCTGAGTGAAGTGCATCCTGACATGTTCTCCGTTTGCCGTCAGGAAGATTTTTTCCGGGCTGTAAACAAGGCTATACAGTCTCTGCCTGATTCCATAAGCACGATGGATTTGTTCAGAAAAACAGCTCCCATTGTGGCAATGGTCGGTGACGGACATACCAACCTCTTCTTTCCTTATAATGATGTTTTAACACAGGAACTTAAACGTATGCCGTGTTGGGTGGATGTTCTGAGTGACAAATCAATAGTATGTTGCTCAAGTCTCGACTCGATCATCCCTCGCGGAGCGAAAATATTGAGTATCAACGGCGTGAAGGCAGAGGATATGCTTGACTCAATGCTGCCATACGTCGCCGGAGAAAAAGAACCGTTTAAATTGTCACGTATTGACGGCTCTTTTGCAGCTTTTCGCCATATGCTCTATCCGGCAGAATTCTTTGACATAGTCTATCTTCCCAAAAATGAAAAAAAACCAAAAAAGGTGACATATCAGGCTGAAGTTTTCGACGAGGTGGAAAGGCGAAGTCCGGCACTCCCTCAGTCGGACAGCGGTAAGCCTTATTCATTCACGATTGATAAAAAACGAAATGTAGCGATAATGGATTTTCGTGAATTTAGTGATAAGTCCGGGATGGAAGTATTTGCTGATTCAATGTTCAGGGAGCTCCGTAATCATGATATCGACAATCTCATAATCGATCTGAGAAGGAACGGAGGCGGCAATAGCACAGTCGGCGATGTCCTGCTGAGATATATCTCTCCAAAACCGTTCATTCAGATGGATAAGGTACTCGTCCGTATCACACCTCTGACGCGTAGACTTATGAAGAACAAAGATATTGATCCGTCGTTCTCATTCATTGAAATAACAGAAGACCGGTATAAGCAACCTCTGACCGATCAGGAGGGGCATTATAATGGAAATGTCTATCTGCTTACATCCAACAAGACATTCTCCTCGGCCGGAAGTTTTGCATGGGCTTTCAAAGAATGTGGCATGGGGCAAGTGGTAGGCGAAGAGACCGGAGGCATGAATGTTTGTTATGGCGATATTCTTTATTATCGACTGCCTGTCTCGCGTATGATTTGCTCGATTTCATATAAGCGTTTCTGGCAAATGCATGCTGATGAAAGTGATATTCACGGTACGGTTCCTGACGTTGTCGTTCCGGCGGCGGACGCACTTGACAAAACTTTACAGATTATCAAAAAGAAGCGATAGAATGGACTGAGTGCAGTGGTAAAATACATGCCGGAACGTCATATTTTATCATCAACAGAAGTCTGAGAGCTAAAAGTTTAGAGTTTATGCATAGATGTGCTGACGGGGTGCGAGCCTCCGATAAATATCAGCACATCTATGCATAAACTCTAAACTTTTATCTTTAAACTCCATTTTATGCTTAATAACATAGTTTATCGAATGTTTTATTAAACATTGGCAAAAATTTCACATTTCCTTTGTTTTTATCGGCAAAAAGATATAAATTCGTGAATTTAAATAACGCACAGAAACTCTCCACACCTACACACACTCCCCTCAAACCTATATCAACAGGCATCATCATTCTACCCGGAATCTAACTAAAATTCTTATATATCAATGAGCTATCTAAAATTTGATAAGAACCTCATGATTAACCTGGAGCAATCACTCCCCAAAGAGATGCTCCGCACCAATCAATCGGGGGCCTATCACTGCACGACGATAGTTGACTGCAACACACGCAAGCAGCACGGTCTGCTTGTTGTGCCTGTGCCCGAGCTCGGAAACTCATGGCACGTGATGCTGTCGTCGCTTGACGAGACCGTCTATCAGCACGGCGCGCCTTTCAATCTCGGGCTGCACCGTTACAGCGGCGGCGTCATGAACCCCAACGGACATAAGTACATACGTGAGTTTGACTGTGAAAGTGTGCCACGCACTACCTATCGCGTGGGCGGCGTAATACTTACCAAGGAAAAGATGTTCATCTCCAATGAGAACCGCATTCTCATCCGCTATACTCTTGTCGAGGCCCACTCGCCCACCACTCTGCGCTTCCGTCCGGTGCTCGCTTTCCGCGAAGCCAACGCCCTGTGTGTGGCCAATGACGCCATCAACACTGAGATACCCGAGATCGACAACGGAGTGTCGGCATGCCTCTACAGCGGTTATCCGCGCCTGTTCATGCAGTTTTCCCACAAGCCTGCGTGGACCTATGACCCGCACTGGTATAACGGCTTCGAATATGTCAAAGACCTTGAGCGCGGAGTGCCCTATACCGAGGACCTCTGGGTGCCCGGCTATTTTGACGTGCCCATCCGCAAGGGCGAGAGCATCATCTTCTCGGCCGGACTCAGCGAGGTGTCGCCCCGCTCGCTCACCAAGATGTATGAAAAGGAGATTGCCCACCGCACATGCCGCACATCGTTTTTCAACTGTCTCAAAAACGCCGTCAAGCAGTGCTATCTACGCGAGGGCGACGACATGTATCTTCTCTCAGGCTATCCCTGGGGCAAAGTCATAGCGCGCAACACCTTCATGGCACTCCCCGGAGCCACCATCTCCATCAATCACCGCGAAGACTTCGAGCGCATAGCCGACACGGCTCTCCGCTCGCTCCGCTCGTTCATGCAGACCGGCAGTCTTGACCCGCGCATCCAGGGCATCGACCTCCCTGACATACCGCTCTGGGCCATCTGGGCCATACAGCAATATGCCAAGGCTTACTCGCGCGAGGAGGCCGCTGCAAGGTATCTCGACGACATCCGCGCCATCATCGACTATATACTCGCCGGCAAGCATCCCTTCCTCAAGGTCGACAGCGAGACCGGCATGGTCAGCACCGACGGCTCCGACAAACCCATGTCGTGGATGAACGCCTCGCTCGGCGGACATCCCGTGGTGTCCCGCTCGGGCTATCTGATAGAGTTTAACGCCTTGTGGTACAACGCTCTCGTCTTTGCCTCGCGTCTCACCGAGGGCGAGGAGCAGGACAAATACAGCGTGCGTGCCGAGAAGATGGCCCAGCCGTTCATCTCGACATTCCTCAACGATTACGGCTATCTCTACGACTATGTCAACGGCACTTATGCCGACCCCTCCGTGCGCCCCAACATGGCCATAGCCATCGGGCTTGACTATTCGCCGCTCGACCGTCGCCAGCGCAAACGCGTACTCGACATCGTGACCCGCGAGCTACTCACACCCAAGGGCTTGCGCACACTCTCGCCCAAGAGCTTCGGCTATCGACCCAACTATCTCGGCTCGCCCGAAGACCGCGAGATGGCCCTCCATAACGGCCCGGCCCGTCCGTGGCTTATGGGCTTCTATTCCGACGCCTATCTCAAGGTGTTCGGCATGAGCGGTGTGAGCTACGTAGACCGTATGCTCATCGGTTTTGAGGACGAGATGACCCAGGGCTGCATCGGCTCGCTCTCGCAGCTCTATGACGCCAATCCTCCCTATGTGGGCCGTGGTGCCATCAGCCACGTCACCAATGTGGCCGAAGTGCTCCGCACACTCACCACGCTCAAAAAATTCATAATGGACTAATCCCCCTCTCACACCCATGAAAGCATTAATGTTCGGGTGGGAATTTCCACCTCACATCCTCGGCGGTCTCGGCACTGCCAGCTACGGTCTCACTAAGGGTATGTGGGAGTGTGGCGACATGGACATCACGTTTGTAATACCCAAACCTTTCGGCGACGAAGAGCGTCATTTCGCCAACATCGTTGGCATGTCACAGGTGCCCGTATGCTGGCGCGACGTCTCGCGCGAATATGTGCAGGACCGCATCGGCAATGTCATGGACCCCGATCTCTACTACCGTCTGCGCGACCATATATATGCCGACTTCAACTACATGCGCACCAACGACCTGGGCTGCATAGAGTTTTCCGGACGCTATCCCGACAACCTCGTGGAGGAGATCAACAACTACTCCATATGTGCCGGAGTCGTGGCCCGCACGCTCGATTATGACATCATCCACTCTCACGACTGGCTCACCTATCCCGCCGGCATCCATGCCAAGCAGGTGTCGGGCAAGCCGCTGGTGATACATGTACACGCCACCGAGTTTGACCGCTCGCGAGGCAAACCCAACCCCACAGTCTTCGGCATCGAGAAGGACGGTATGAACAACGCCGACCACATTATCTGTGTGAGCAACCTCACCCGCGACACCGTAATCAACAACTACGGCATCGACCCCGCCAAGGTCACTACCGTGCACAACGCCGTGACCCCGCTCACCCCCGAGCAGCTCAATGTGCCCGAACACAAGTCGAAGGACAAGGTGGTGACATTCCTTGGACGTATCACCATGCAGAAAGGCCCCGAATATTTCGTCGAGGCTGCGGCCAAGGTGCTTAAAAACAACCCCAACGTGCGCTTCGTCATGGCCGGCAGCGGCGACATGATGAACAAGATGATACTCCTGGCCGCCGAGCGCGGCATCTCCGACCGATTCCACTTCCCCGGATTCCAGAAGGGCAGTCAGGTCTATGAGATGCTCAAGGCATCGGACGTCTACATCATGCCGTCAGTGTCAGAGCCTTTCGGCATATCGCCGCTCGAGGCCATGCAGATGGGCGTCCCATCCATCATATCCAAGCAGAGCGGATGTGCCGAAATTCTCACCAATGTCATCAAGACCGACTACTGGGACATCGACGCCATGGCCGATGCCATCAACTCGATTGTCACCTATCCCGCCATGTACAACCAGTTGCGTGAGGATGGTCTGGCCGAGGTCAACCGGATAACCTGGGACAAGGCCGGACGCAAGGTCATCGACATATATAATAAGGTGTTGAATAGAGTTTAAGAGTTAAAAGTTTAGAGTTTACCACAATCATAATATCGCAAAATAATGAAAGCAATCTGCTTCTACTTCCAGATACATCAGCCATTCCGTCTGAAAAGATACCGCTTCTTTGACATAGGCAACGACCACTACTATTATGACGACTTTGCCAACGACGACATCATCACCCGCATAGCCGAGCGCAGCTACATCCCCGCCGCCAAGAGCCTCCTCAAGATGATCGAGGACACCAAGGGAGCCTTCAAGTGTGCCATCTCCATCACAGGCACCGCTCTCGAGCAGTTTGAGATGTACGTCCCCGAGTTTATCGACCTGCTCAAGAAACTCGCCGACACCGGCAGCGTGGAGTTTCTGGCCGAGACCTATGCTCACTCGCTCGCATCGCTTGTCGATCCCGAGGAGTTTGCCAACCAGGTCAAGGTGCATGACGAGAAAATCAAGGAACTCTTCGGTCAGTCGCCCAAGGTGCTCCGCAACACCGAGCTCATCTATTGCGACGAGCTTGCTCCCCAGATACTCGCCATGGGCTACAAGGGCGTAATCACCGAAGGAGCCAAGCACATACTCGGCTGGAAGTCGCCCAACTATGTCTACTCGGCCGCCTCTGCCCCCAAACTCAAGATGCTGCTGAAAAACGACAAGTTCTCCGACGATATCTCCGACCGCTTCTCCAACACTTCATGGGACGAATATCCCCTCACAGCCGACAAATACATCTCATGGATAGCATCCACTCCTGCCGAGGAGCAGATCATCAACCTGTTCATGAATCTCGAAGTCTTCGGTGACTTCCAGCCTCGCGAGACAGGCATATTCCAGTTTCTCGAGGCACTCCCCCGCTTCGCTGCCGAGCGCGGCATAGAGTTCTGGACCCCCTCGACGGCCGTAAGCAAGCTCAAGGCCGTCGACATCATGCCGGTGCTCCATCCCATCAGTTGGGCCGACGAAGCCCGAGACACCTCGGCATGGCTCGGCAACAAACTCCAGAACGAGGCTTTCAACAAGCTCTATAGTGTCAGCGAGCGTGTGCGTCTTTGTGAAGACCGCCGTCTCAAGCAGGACTGGTATTACCTCCAGGCAGCCGACCATTTCTTCTACATGTCGACCAAAAACATGCACGACGGGTCGGTTCACTCACAGTTCTCGCCCTACGACACTCCGTTTGAGGCCTTTACCAACTATATGAACGTCCTGGCCGACTTTATTGTGCGCGTAGAGGAGCAGTATCCCATGTCGATCGAAAACGAGGAACTCTCGGCTCTTCTGACCACCATCCGTAACCAGGAACGCGAAATAGAGACTCTCAACAAGGAAGCTGAGTCGATGCGTAAAAACATCGAGCACTTCAACGAAGAGCACCTCCTCCGCGAGCAGCAGGAAGCAGCCAGGAAGGCCGAAAAGACAGCCGAAAAGAAGCCTGCGGCAAAAAAGACAGCCGAAAAAACGGCTCCCGCTGAAAAGCCGGCTGAAAAGAAGTGCGCACCCAGAGCCAAAAAGGAAGCCGCACCCAAGAAAGCCTCCAGAAAAGCTGCATCAAAGAAAGTAGCCGAGAAGGTCGAAGCCCCCGCCCCCGAAGTAAAACCCGAAGAAGCTCCCAAGGCATAATCATGTAATTGACACAAGGGTATGGAAAGATACCCTCATGCAATACACATACAATATCAGGCCGTCCCCCGCCGTTGAACGATGGAGGTCGGCCTGATTGTTTTCATAGCACACCCAATAGCAAGCCTAAAACCTCATAACCTTTGCCCGCAGGCCAAGTAAATATGACACTTGAATATATACAGCAGAGATTTGACCACTACAACCGACTGATATTCCGCGGACGGTTGCCGCGCATACCCATAAGGCTGAGCAATGCCAAGACCTATCTCGGACAATGCGTATCACGGGTAATCACGCTGCCCGACGGACGTAAAGAGCACACTGACTTCGAGCTGCGCATCTCCACCCGTCTCGACCTCGCACCCGACACCATCGACGACACCATCATCCACGAGATGATACATTATTTCATACACTACAACGGACTGCATGACACCTCGGCCCACGGCCCGCTGTTTCGTAGCCTCATGCACAGCATCAATATAGCCCACGGACGCAAACTGACCATAAGCCACTGCTCTACGTCCGACGAACGTGCCTCGGCCGACTCTGCACCGCGATGGCACGTCATAGCCATACTGCGGCTCAATGACCCTGATCCCGACAAAATTGGCATCAAAGTACTGCCACGCACCACCGACAAAATCATACAGTATTACCATCGTGTCCTTGCGGCCCCGCAAGTTGCCTCCATTGACCTATATCTCCATAGTGCCCCTTTCTTTAACCGTTATCCCGTCTCGGCAGCCATGCGCTATCATCCTGCGTCGCTCTCCGAGGTTACACCTCATCTTGCCGACGCACGTCGCCTCACTGTTGAAGGTTCAACTATCACTTATGCTAAATATTAACATAAGTTTATGTTTGTTATTATTGGTTAAATAATTGGGGGGGGTAATTTTTATTCGTATATTTGCTTTTGTTAAATAAATTTAGCATGTTTTTGAGCTAAACTACTATTACTTTATAGGTCTAAACCAAAAATTTTATCACAATAAACAACAAAACAGTGCTTATGAAGAAAATTTTTACTCTTATTGCAACTGCATTCATGGCATTTAGTGTTAATGCTCAGTCAGACATAACATTCGGCATCTATACATATGGTGGCACAGGTACAGGCACTGGCACCGGCACAGGCACAGGTACCGGCACAGGCACGGGCACAGGCACCGGTACCGGCACAGGCTCATCTGTAACTACACCGTTAACAGGTCTTACCGGTTACACCGAGAGGGGTACTTGCACTTATCAGGTTGTAAACAATGGGACGGATACTTATACCATCAAGAACTTTTTGGGTGGATCCGACTATTCGTTTACGATTACCGATACAAATGGTGGTAATAGCAATGTTGTCGGTAATACTATAACAATAAATGAGCTGGGTAAATATACAGCCCCGGCCGATTACATCACATTCTCCAAAAACGGAGTTGAGTCAATACGCATCAAGAATGTAACTCCGACGCCAAATAAGACCAATAGTAAATTGAGCAAAAACGGAGATGAGCTGATTGTCAGATTCGTTGTGTCATATAATAGTTCATTTCAGACCTACAGCAATGGTCAGTGGAGCAATATGGCAAGCGTAAGTCAGATATTTATTGGTGGTGTGATTCCTAAAATCAAGGATAGCGGTTCGAGTGCCATCGAGGATGTGATTGACAATGACGACAACGCCCCGGTAGAATATTACAACCTTCAGGGTGTTCGCATCAATGAGCCTGCAGCCGGTCAGGTGGTAATCCGCCGCCAGGGTTCGAAGGTCAGCAAGATCGTAGTGCGCTAAGCATACAAAAGTTTCAGAAGGACAGAAGAAACAAAAGTCTTAATATCATAGACAGGAGCACAGGTGTTATAATCGCCTGTACTCCTGTCTTTTGATTTGTACATCTGTATTCAGATCAAAAAACTTATGATTCTTATCTACTTTTGAAACTTTTGTATCTTCAATCTTGTTGAAATTATACACGTTTTAACGAGATAAAGCCATGCTTACAGCCGAAATCATCCCATCACATAAAGTAGCGCAATGGCTGCTTGTACACATCCACAGGGTTCTCGACATTTTCGGGCTTGAAAAAGACAAGATGACCGAGGAAATCATCTATGTGGCCATAATTGTAGTCACCGCTATGCTTCTTGGCTGGCTTCTGAGCTATGGCATACGACTGTTGATACGCAAGATTGTTGACGTGCGTTCGCCTCAGCTCGCAGCCGATCTGAAAGAGAAACATGTGTTGATACGCTGCTGCCGCATAGTGCCGCCGCTTGTGATTCTCGCGTTGCTGCCGTTTGCCTTCACTGGCGACTCTGTACTCAATACCATAATAATACGGGCCCTACTGGTCTATACATCCGTTACGGTGTGTATGGCCATATGCTCGGTGCTTTCATTCGCATGGCTGAGATTTGACAAGGAACGCAACACCAAAAATCTGCCCATCCGCGGCATCCTCGACACAGTGATAGGCATTCTGTGGGTCATCACCGCCATAATATGTGTGGCAATCATAGTCGACAAGTCTCCCGCGGCACTTCTCACCGGGCTGGGCGCGTTTGCGGCCGTGCTGATGCTTGTATTCAAAGACAGCATACTCGGACTCGTAGCCGGTCTGCAACTGTCGCAAAACGATATGCTCCGCGTGGGCGACTGGATTGTGGTGCCATCAACCATCGCCAACGGCATCGTGATCGATGTGTCGCTGACGGCCGTCAAGGTGCAAAACTGGGACAACACCATCGTGACGCTTCCTCCCTATACGCTCATCTCGGGATCGTTTCAGAACTGGCGCGGCATGAGCGACAGCGGCGTGCGTCAGATAGCACGGTCAATACTTATCGACATCTATTCGGTGACTCAGACAACGCCCGATTTTATCAAAAAGATGGTGACACAGTTTCCCCAACTCAAGGCTTATGTCGACAAGGTGCAGACTGCAGGCCATCCGATATTTGACCCCGGACTGGCCACTGTCAACGGTACTGTCGATACCAATCTGGGACTCTATCGCGCCTATTTGTGTGAATGGCTTCTGGGTCATCCATCCATATCGTCGAGCCGGCAGATACTCGTGCGCCTGATGGCTCCGACCGACAACGGTATACCGCTTCAGATATGGTGCTTTACATCCACCACGGCATGGACAGCCTACGAGGCTATCCAGAGCGCGCTCTTCGAGCATATAGCCGTGACCGCCCCGGCCTTTGGCCTGCAGATCTACAACGATACCTCGGGCGCGGATGTGCTCACCATCGACACGAAGAAAATATAGAGATACAAAAGTATCATAAGGACAAAAGAAACATAAGTTTTTAGGAATAAACGACAGGAGTACAGGAGATAAATTAATAATCTCCTGTACTCCTGTCTGTTAAATCAAAAAACTTATGTTTCTTTTGTCCTTATGAGACTTTTGTATCTATAATCTCTAATTGAGTGACTGAAGGTTGTTTTCGAGCATTTCGAGAGGAGTCTGTTTCTGACGGCCGGCGGGAAGAGTCTGGGCAGTGCGGCGACCCGACTTGATGTCGTCGACGCGAGCCTGGATAATTTTTTTAATACGTGCGCGCACCTGCTGGTCCTGACACTTCTCGATCAGCGAAGCCGACTTGAAACTCAGTGTCATGTCGGGCATGTCAAGCGCGCTGTCGGCCATATAGCTCTCCATGGCATCCATGTAAGCGTTCCAATCGCCGTTGCGCTCGGCATAGCTCATGAGAGTGTTGAGGCGATAGTGCTCGGGGCGCGGGATGTTGCACTCCTTGATGAGAGCGATGAAGTCGTCGAGCTTCTTTTGGTCAAGAGTAAAGCCGCCGTTCTGATTCTTGCGTACGATGGAGCGGGAGTAGCGGTTGAGCACATTGCCGATTTTATCGTTATATACTTTCTCGCCGAGCAGCGAAGCCATCGATTCGCGGTTTTTGGCAGCGTAGACAAACGAGGGCGCGTAGGGATTGGTGATATGTTTCACAAAGACCTTGCACAGAGTGGTGTCAGAGGCAAAAGTCTCGGTCTGGCCCTCGAGCATGGCCTCGGCCACAACGTTGGCCTGCTGTGAGCGATAGACTTTGCCGAGATATTCGAGGTAGTCGAGCATAAACTGACGGTCGCGGTCGCCGGCCTTGAAGCGAGCTTCCATGGCGGCGGGCCCGTTGTCACCTATATTGTCGTTGACGCGCTTGATGAAGCCCTGGGCATCACCGCCGCCCACAAAGCGTGCGGCCTCGGTGCCGTCGTTGTTGAAGATTACAAAGGTCGGATAAGCGTTGATCTGCAGACGCTCGGCAATCTCGGGACCCTCGCCCTGCTCCATGTCGATTTTAATCGACACGAACTTGGGATTCATGAAGTCGCCCACTTCCTGAGTGGGGAATATCTTGTTGGCCATCATCTTGCATGGACCGCACCAGGAGGTGTAACAGTCGAGAAACACCATTTTGCCCTCCTTTTTGGCCTTGTCGATGGCATCCTGGAGACGGGCCTCGTGAGGCATGAACTCAATGCCCTGGGCCGACATTGACAGCGCGCTTGCGGCCATGAGGGCCAGCGAGAATAACTTGCTTAATTTCATTGATGGATAAATGTTTGGTTTAGATAAAACTTCGGAGGCAAAGATAAGTGTTTTTCCCAATAATCAAATGCAACAAAAGCCCAAAAGTTACCTCCCCGACAAAAGATTTTTCTAAAGTAAAGTGTGTAAGTCGGTCTATCGGATGTCGTTGATGTCGTCGTCATCGTCGTCGAGGAAGTCGAAGTCCCAGCCGTCGGAGAGTGATTCGGTGAACTCGGCGAGGTCGCGGCCTTCGCGCTTGGTGGGACGGCCGAGGCCTTTGCGACGGTCTATGAAGCCTGAGATGCGCACTACGTCGAGGAGGTCGAGCTCGCTCTTGGGGGTGATGTTTTCCATGTAGTCGGGCACGAGGCGTGCGCCGAGGCGGTTTTGCGCGAGGGCTTTGACTCGGAATGAGTATGTTACAGGAGGCTTGCGGACGTTGATGATGTCGCCTTCCTTGATGGTGCGGGAGGGTTTGACGGCGACTCCGCCCATGAGTACCCGCCCTTTTTTGCATGCTTCGGTGGCTACGGTGCGGGTCTTGAATATGCGCATGGCCCAAAGCCATTTGTCAATGCGTACTTCCATGTTGTTACTTGCCCTTCGGGCAAAGGTTATAAGGTTATTACTTGGCCTGCGGCCAAAGGTTATAAGGTTATTTTTTGCCTTGCGGCAAAGGTTATGAGGTTATAAGGGGAGGCTTGGTCGGCGGAGGGTTGTGTGTGTTCTATACTACAGTCGGAGGTTAACATTTCAACTTTAACATTTCAACTTTAACCTTTCAACTTTAACCTTTAACCTCTATACTTTAGCCTCTATTTATTATTGTAGTCGCACATGGCGCGTTGCATGCCGGCGAGGCAGAAGGTCTTGATGGCGTCGACTGCGACGGGGATGCGTTGGGTGAGGCCTTCACATTCCTGTTCGGTGAACTGGCCGAGTACATAGTCTATCTGTCCTCCACGCGGGAAGTCGTTGCCGATGCCGAAGCGAAGACGGGGATAGGCTTGTGTGCCGAGCATCTGTGCGATGTTTTTGAGTCCGTTATGTCCGGCGTCGCTGCCTGAGCCTTTCAGGCGTATGGCTCCGAAGGGTAGGGCGCAGTCGTCGACGAGCACGAGGATGTTGTCGATGTCGATGTTTTCTTTTTCTTTCCAGTATCTCACGGCGTTGCCCGAGAGGTTCATGTAGGTTGAGGGTTTGAGTATGGTGAGCTGGGCGTTTTTGACGCGTGCATGTGCGATGTCGCCGTATCGTTCGGTTGAGAATGTGGCTCCGCAACTGTCGGCGAGTGCGTCGGCTATCATGAAGCCGGCGTTGTGGCGGGTGCATTCATATTCGGGTCCGATGTTGCCGAGACCTACGATGAGATATTTCATTGTGGTGGAGTGGGGGATAGAAAAGGACAAAAGTCTCAAAAGAAACAAAAGTTTTTTCCGGAACCGAACAAAACCTTGTGTTTCTTTTGAAACTTTTGTGTCCTGAAAAAAAGTATGAAAACTTTTTTACGCTTTAAATTCTGATATTATTTAGCGTTTGCCTGGGCACCACGGGCAGCACGTGTGAGCTGTACGGCGCAGACAACGGCGTTCTTGGCGTTGACGAGTTCGAGACCGTCGAAGTGGAGGTCGCCGATCTGGAGGGTCTTGCCGAGGCCGAGTGAGTCAACGTTGATGACAACGCGCTCGGGGATTTCGGTGTAGATGGCTTTAACCTTGATCTTCTTCATCGAGAGGTTGAGCTTACCACCGGCCTTCACACCTTCGGCGTGACCTTCGAGCTTGACGGGCACTTCGATGGTGACGGGCTTCTTGTCAGATACCTCGAGGAGGTCGATGTGGAGGATGTTGTCCTTAACGGGGTGGAACTGGATGTCCTTGATCACGGCGTTGCGTGTCTCGCCGTTTACATTGAGCTCGATAGCGAAGATGTCGGGGGTATAGATGAGCTTGCGCACGTCGTCGGTCTTAACCACGAGGTCGGTGGTGATGAGGCCCTTGCCGTTGCCGATCTCTACGATTTTCTCACCGGTCTTGAGTGTGCCGGCATAGGGGAGGTCAATTACTGCACCGCCGTTGAGCACAACGGGGATGAGGTTGGATTTGCGCAGGTTTTTGGCTGCTTTCTTGCCAAGGTCGGTACGGGGCTCGGCGTTGAGCTGGAATGTCTTCATTCTGATTGTTTTTTAATAGTTGTGTTACTCAAAATTAAGTGTTGTTGTTTGCTCCTTAATTTCCCATCACACGGGGGATGCTAAAAAGCGGTGCAAAGGTAGTAAAAAATTTTGTTATTAACAATAAGGTATTTTCGGAAAATTTGCTTAATTTTGAGGCTTAAACAATAGATTTTATCAACTTATCATCATCTATACATACCATGTTAAGACCTGAAGACAAAGAGCAACTTGCTCAAAAAGGTATCAGCGAGGCTGAGGCCGAGGCCCAGCTCGCGCGTTTCGTAACCGGATTTCCCTATCTGAAAATCAAGGATACAGCCCGTGTTGACGCGGGTATTTTTCGTCTGACCGACGATGAGGCAGCGGCCGCTCTTGACCGCTGGCACGAATATCTTAGCCATGGCGGCGAAGTGTGTAAGTTTGTGCCCGCATCTGGTGCGGCTTCACGTATGTTCAAGGCTCTCTTCGAGTATGTCGACGGCGGCACCGATGAGCTTAAGGAGGGTACGCCCGTGGCTCAGCTCATTGCCGGTATCGACAAACTGCCTTTCCTGCCCGAGCTTGACGAGGCTTGCGGCCGTCTTTACGGCAAGGGCTACGGCGAGCTGCTCAAGGAGGGACGCAACCGTGATGTCATAGCTGCTATCGTCAATGCCGACGGCATGAACTATGGCGGTCTGCCCAAGGGTCTGCTTAAGTTTCACTCATATCCCGAAGGGTCGCGTACTCCTGTGGAGGAGCATCTGACCGAGGGCGCGCAGACCGCGGCCAACTCCAAGGGCGAGGTGCATCTTCACTTCACCGTTTCGGCCAATCACCGCGCGCTTTTCCAGGCCAAGCTCGATGAGGTGATACCTCAGGCCGAGGCCCGCACCGGCAAGAAGTTTTTTGTGTCGATGAGCGAGCAGAAGCCTTCGACCGACACTATCGCCGCCAATCCTGACAACACTCCTTTCCGCGAGGATGGCCATCTGCTGTTCCGTCCCGGCGGTCACGGCGCGCTCATACAGAATCTCAATGACATAGAGAGTGCGGTGGTGTTTATCAAAAACATCGACAATGTGGTGCCCGACGCGCGGCGCGGCGACACTATTAAATATAAGGAGATACTCGGCGGTCTGCTGCTGGAAATCCATGACCAGATAGAGGAGGACCTCATAGCTCTGGAGGAGAAAGTTTACACCGCTTCCGATCTCAAGGGAATGGTGGAATATATGCGCACTGTGCTCAATATCGATGACCCGCGTCTTGACGACATGGCCGATGATGAGCTGGTAGAGTATATTAAGGGTAAGCTCAACCGCCCGCTGCGTGTGTGTGGCATGGTGCGTAACGAGGGCGAGCCCGGCGGCGGTCCGTTTATTGCTGTCAATCCCGACGGCTCCGCTTCGCCTCAGATACTCGAGAGCAATCAGGTGGACCCCTCCAATGAGGATTACAAGAAGATGATGGCTACGGCCACTCACTTCAATCCGGTCGACCTGGTGTGCTACATCAAGGATGTGCACGGCAAGAAGTTTGACCTTCCGTCGTATGTCGACCCGGCCACGGGCTTTATTTCGTCGAAGTCGAGCCATGGCAAGGAGCTCCGCGCCATGGAGCTGCCCGGACTCTGGAACGGCGCGATGAGCGACTGGAATACGGTGTTTGTCGAAGTGCCGATCTCGACGTTCAATCCCGTCAAGACAGTCAATGACCTGTTGCGTCCGGCCCATCAGATTTCGTAGTCCTCAATTGTTCGATAAAAGATTTTATAGCCCGGATGGGTCGGGTGTATGGTCAGCCATGCTCCCGCCCCCCTTACCCGGGTGAAATTCATTTAAAAATCATCTAACTTCTCGCTCCTCTTCATTGTTATACATCTACTATGAGCAAGAGAGATGATATTATAAAAATCTGGCAGGAGAGTTTCAACGACTCGCGCGCATATGTGTCGATGTATTTCGACCGGGTATATCGTGACGATGAGGCTGTGGTGCTGACTGATCCGCAGGGTGTTACGGTGAGCAGTCTGCTGTTGCAGCGTTACAGCATGGCGTTTCAGGACGTCGAGTTGCCGGTGAGTTATATAGCCGGAGCGGCTACACGCCGTGCCCAGCGGGGCAAGGGCTATATGTCGCAACTTATGGGCATGGCTCTTGAGGCGTCAGCCGCGAGGGGCGATGTGATATGCGCGCTCATACCGTCGCGCAGTGCGTTGTATTATTTCTACCGCCGGTTTGGTTTCTCAACCGTTTTCTACACCAAGGAGCAGCGGTTTACGGCTCTGCATTCGTTTCCTGTCGAGGGTGACTATCATGAGATGGAGCACACTGCGGCCGATGACGTATGGGAGGCGTTTGACCGTTTTCAGCACATGCGTGAGTGTAACATATTACATTCTCGGCGCGATTTTGACAACATACAGGCCGACCTGGAGTGTGACAACGGTGACTTTGTGGTCATCGGAGCCGATGACGAGGACCGAGGGCCGCGCATAGTGTCGATGGCCTGGGCCGTGAAGCGTGACGACCTGCTGCTTGTCACCGATGTGATGGGCGAGGATGATGACTCGCGCACGGCGGCTCTGAGAGCTTTGCGCAAGCGTTATCCCGGGGTGCCGTTTCTGTTGCTTGGCCGTCCGACCGACACTATGGGAGGACGCCTGATGCCGCGCGGCATGGCCCGTGTGGTCAATGCAGGTCTGCTGCTCGAGGCTGTGGCCCGCAAGCATCCGCAGTGGGAGTCGCGCATACGTGTCACTGACCGTCTGTTGCCCGAGGTCAATTCGCATGTCTATATCGTGAAGGGAGGCAAGTGTACGGTCGATGACGCCTATAAGGGGCGGCTTGACCTCGATGTGCCGGTTGATGTGCTGGCCGATATCGCTTTCTCATCGACTGAAATCGGCGATGTGATGCGTTTCCCGTCCGTGAGACCCATGATCAGCCTCATGCTTGATTAATTTTGCCCGAGGGGCAAAAGGTTATGAGGTTATTTTCGGACTTGCGTCCGAAATGGGCCGGGCTGTAAGTTTATCATTGCCGGAAGTCTTGTCATGGACTGAACTTTTGAATAACTGTAAAAAAAGATTATGATAATCAATTCTGCACGTTTCACTATATCCAACGCTACCCACACCAAGTGTCCGGGTGAGATGCGTCATGAGTATGCGTTTATCGGACGCAGTAATGTGGGCAAGTCATCGCTCATCAATATGCTGACGGGCCGCAGCAAACTGGCCAAAACGTCGTCTACGCCCGGAAAGACTCTGCTTATAAATCATTTTCTTGTCAATGAGGAGTGGTATATAGTCGATCTGCCGGGTTATGGTTTCGCTCTTCGCGGCAAGCAGCAGCGCGAGCAGCTCGAGAAGATGATACGCGGATATATACTCGGACGCGAGCAGATGACCAACCTGTTTGTGCTCATCGACTCACGCCATGAGCCGATGAAGATTGACCTTGAGTTTTTCGACTGGCTCGGTGAGAACGGTGTGCCGTTTGCGATAGTGTTTACCAAGCTCGACAAGCTGGGCAATGATGCGGGTCGCCGCAATGTGGAGAAGTATTGCAACCGTCTCTTGCAGACGTGGGAGGAACTGCCTCCGATATTTCTGACATCGAGTGAAACGGGCCGAGGCCGCGATGAACTGCTCGACTACATAGAGCAGCTCAACAAGCTCCCTCTGGAATAGATACAAAAGTTTCAAAAGGACAGAAGAAACATAAGTTTTTTCAGGAATAAACGACAGGAGTTACAGGAGTTAAATTAATAATCTCCTGTAACTCCTGTCGTTTAATTTGTCAGAGCCTTTAATTCAAAAAAACTTATGTTTCTTCTGACCTTTTGAAACTTTTGTATCTATTCTGTATCTTAGAGGGCGAATGTGATTGTGACAATGCTTTTGGCGGGCAGGGTCATTTTGATGGCGTTTTTGCCGGACTTGGCTCCGTCAAAGGGGCGCAATGTGACTTTTTCGGGCTGTCCGAAGTCGTTGTAGTCGTCAATCGAGGCGGCCGAGAGTATGGAGCCTTGGATGTCGCGGGCCTTGCCGTCGGTTGGTATCTCTACCTCCATGGGTGTGTCGAGGCTGAGGTTGGTGAGCGAGACGGCTATGCGTCCGTCCTTCTGCGAGGCTGTGGCCTGGAGCATGTCGATGTGGCGGTTGTCACGCACACGCATACTTGAAGTGGCCACGTCGAGAGGTATCGGTGTGGCACCCTGGTGAGGGGTGTACATCTTAAATACGTAATAGGTCGGTGTGAGCACCATTTTGTCGCCACGGGTGAGTACCATCGACTGGAGCACGTTGGCCACCTGGGCGATGTTGGCCATCTTCACGCGGTCGGCATGACGCTGGAATACGTTGAGCGAGAGAGCGGCCACCATGGCGTCGCGCATGGTGTTTTGCTGATAGAGATGTCCGGGATTGGTTCCTGGCTCCACGTCCCACCATGTGCCCCATTCGTCAACGAGCAGACCGATACGTTTCTTGGCGTCGTATTTGTCCATTATGGCGGCATGCTTCTCGATTACGGGTTCGATTTCGAGACATTTGCCCATAGTCCAGTAATAATCTTCGGGAGTGAAGTCGGTGGCCGAGCCTTTTGAACCGTTCCATCCGGCCACAGTGTAGTAGTGGAGCGAAATTCCGTCCATATGGGAGTGGGCGTTTTTCATCACGACGTCGGTCCAGTCGTAATCATAGTCGCTTGCGCCCGAGGCTATCTTATAGAGTCTATTGTCTGAAAAGTTGCGGCAGTAAGTCTGGTAGCGGCGATAGACGTTGGCATAATAGTCGGGGGTAAAGTTGCCTCCGCATCCCCAGCTTTCGTTGCCTACTCCGAGATATTTGAGTTTCCAGGGCTTCTCGCGTCCGTTCTCTTTGCGCAGACGTGCCATGGGTCCTTCAGCCGCTGTGATATATTCGACCCACTGAGCGAGTTCTTCGACCGAGCCGCTTCCCACGTTGCCACTCAGATAGGGCTCGCATCCGATCAATTCGCAGAGGTTGAAAAACTCGTGTGTTCCGAATGAATTGTCCTCGACAGTGCCGCCCCAGTTGTTGTTGACCTGTGTCGGGCGGTCTTTGGCCGGACCTATGCCGTCGCGCCAGTGATATTCGTCGGCAAAGCATCCTCCGGGCCATCGCATTACGGGCACTTTGAGATCGCGCAGGGCCTGGAGCACGTCGTTACGGTAGCCTGAAGTGTTGGGGATAGGTGAGTCGGGGCCTACCCACAGGCCTCCGTATATGCATGAGCCAAGGTGTTCGGCAAACTGGCCGTATATCTCCGGCATGATAACAGTCTTGGGATTGATGTCGGACATTCGCATCGTAACAGTGTCGGCATTGGCTGCGGTCGGTGCTATTAGTCCGATTGTCAGCATGATAGCGTGAATGGATGATTTCATAAGATTATGATTGGTGTTATGTTTTTCACAAAGATACGAAATATTATCAGATATTGGTCATCAGAAGTAATATATAATTTTTAGGAAATTTTAACAAGTGTGTCAAATTGTAATTTTTACAAGGTGAATAAATAAAATAATACGGGAATTTTTTCACATAATCGGGTGATAATTAATAATTGTAAGTAACGTCGAGCTATTCATTAGATTAAATAAGTGTGAAAAATTTTACGTGAATTTGGAATTTTGGAATAGTTATTATAATTTTGTGGGTGTAAGAAACTTCTACAATTACAAGATATAACACAAAAATCCACTGACGTTAAGTACTATGTGTAAGCTGCGTAGGGGGGCCGCGAGGTCGTCCTACGCTATTTATATGTATAGAGGGTGTTTGATAATATTTGTTATTAAACACCCTCTTGTATGTTGAAGGCGTGAGTACTTGTGGTGACCTCTTAGTCAGGCCCGATTTTCACCTCTTTGATGCGTGGAGTGAGAAATGGATATTCTTTTATTACGAGCCAGCGTCGCCCGTCAAGCTCAAGGATGGCAAGGTCGGAGGTCTCATAGCTGTTCATTCTGTATCGGTCCATGTAGGGCATCAGTATCCGTTCAATGAAATTGAGTTTGTCAGGATTGACGGGATGCAATATCAGTGTGGCCTTGGCGGGTATTGGCCGGCCGGTGATGTCGACCCATGTGGAATGTGTGTCGGGGTCAATCAGATGGTTTGTCCGAGTAGTATCAGCGTTTGTCAGCATGCTGTATATGGCTCGTGTGAGTATGATTGCACCCGGTGTGCCTCCGTAGTATGACACGACATATTTTGAGCCGTAGAGCAGAGGGCTGTACATTGCTTTTGTTATGGTCGACGAGTATCGTGAGGTGTAGCTGTTGCCATAGATATTGTCGGACGTGATGATGGTGTCGCCGGCGATTATCTGACGGCGCATATCTTCGAATGAGGCGAAGTTGGCCTTGGTGTGCGGGATGACTGCTATGAATGATATTGCCATGGCCAGGCCGCACGATAGCGATGAAATCTTCACGGCATGTGACGAGAAGAAACGGCATGTGGCTGAAAGAAGCAGTATGAGGGCAAAGAATTCGGTCGGAAATCGTGAATGGCCCATGGTGTGACCCGCCATTACGATGAAGGCAAATGACACCACCCATGCGGTGATGATGATTGAGTGGCTTTTGATGAAGTCACGTGCCTCGGTTTTTGTCACATGCCGCGACACTTTGAGTAAGACGGCCATAATGACGAGCAGAAAGGCTATGCGGATATTTGTCATCGACGACAGTGAGGAGAATATGGACATGAGTGATGAATGCAGGGAGAAGTCACCGCTGTGGCCTATTATGAATCGATAGAGATTGAACGGAGTGAGGCATATAAGCATTGTGCCGGCCAGCAGGCCCGATAGCATGGCTATACGCTGCGCATTGAGTTTGTCGCGTTGGAGCACGATGAAGTGGAGGGCGCACCCGGCACTGAGCCCTGTGGTGAACCCTTCGTTGGTCCAGCCTGTGAGAAAGCCGAATGCAAACCATAACGGAAGGCTCCACAAGGGGGTGACGCAGGTGGTGTCGGACGTAATGGAACGGTAGAATACAAGTATTATAATCGCGACAAACAGGTAGTTGCATGCTCCGGCCATCCACAGGCACGCTTCAAAGACTCCCGGAATGGCAAACCATATGAGGGCGGCGGCAAGCAGTGTTACAGGCAGACGCAGTCTTTTGTCGGGAGTGGCTACGGCGGCAAGGAGATAGCAGAGCAGGATGAATCCGACAGTGGAGAAGATGTTGAAGGTACCTTTGCCGGTGATGTCGGTGAAGAGGGCCACAAACATGTGGGGCACTATGCGGGCTACTCCGGCAAAATTGTCGGTATAGAAGCTCATGAATCCGGGCCAGGGATTTACATTGCGTATTTCTTCAGGCGAGTTGATGAAGTGGTAGTTGTAGTCATCAGCGTGCAGAGGGGTGAAATGTGATACAATAAAGAAGCCGATGGCAATAAGCAGGAGCAGGGTAAGAAAGGTAAATGTGTTATCAGTCAGGCGCGTTTTCATTATCTTGGTGATATGGCTGTGGTGTCGAGAGGCACGTTGATGTTGTGGCGGTCAAAGATGGCGCGTGCGTTGCGCACGAAAGCGTCGCGACGTGAGTGCATCGAGTGGTGCAGACTGTCGCTTTCGCTTGGAAGCAGTCTGAAGTTGTCGCCACGGTTGACAGGCGGCTCAACGAAGACCATGCGGTAGGAGGCCGACTTGATTTCGGCCCGGCCATCGGTATCGCGACCGAGCACTACGCGTACCATGGCTCCGCCGCGGGTGTCGGTGGTGCGCATGGCCGAGATAAAGTTGCCGAGCGAGTAGACCGTTAGCACGGGTCGGCCTGTGTGTTTGCTTTCGGTCAGTTCCATGGGCTGGATTACATGGGGGTGTCCGCCGATAATCATTTCCACTCCGAGCGAGTCGAGATAGGCTGCCAGTGACCGCTGTGCTTTGTTTGGAAGGAGACGGTATTCGTCGCCCCAGTGGATGCATGCCACTATCAGCTCGGCCCCTTGGCTGCGGGCTTGCTCGACGTCGCGGGCCATGAGGCCGCGGTCGATGTAGTCGATTTCGATAGGAGAGCGTTTCTCGATGCCGTTGGTGCCGTAGGTGTAGTTGAGAAATGCTATTCTGAATCCGTTGATGTGGCGGATGAAGGGCATATGTTCGTGGCGGTGGGCCGCGTCGCGATATACGCCCAGCCATGGCACGCCCATGGCTTCAAAGGTCGAGATGGTGCGCAGGACTCCGCGGTCATGTCGGTCGAGTATGTGGTTGTTGGCCGAGAGCATGAGGTCAAAGCCGGCGTCGGTCAGGGCCGTTACATAGTTGTCGTGGGCGCAAAACATCGGGTAGCCCGAGTAGGGCGGCCCTCCCAACGGGGTCTCGAGATTGACCACGGCGTAATCGGCCGAACTGATATATGGCTCGAGGGCTGTGAAGTAGGGAGAGTAGTCGAGCGAGCCGTCAGGGCGTCGGGCTGCGTCAATCTGGCGTTGATGCTGCATGGCGTCACCGACAAATAGGAGCTCGGCCCGGTCGGCGGGAATGAGCAGCGAGCATAATATCAGTAGTATCTCAGTCATAAAAAGTCAGAAAAACTGGGGATACAAAAATTTCAGAAGGACATAAGAAACAAAAGAGCTTATTTTACAGTCTGCTGATCAAAACAATCTCCTTTTGTTTCTTATGTCCTTCTGAAACCTTTTGTATTCTACTATTTATTTGTAGATTTCTTTTTTAGCTGCGAGCAGTGTGTTCTTCATGAGCGAGCATATGGTCATGGGGCCTACACCGCCGGGGACAGGGGTTATGAAAGCACACTTGGGGGCCACGTTCTCGAAGTCAACGTCGCCGCTCAGACGGAAACCGCTCTTGCGCGAAGGGTCGGGCACGCGTGTGGTGCCTACGTCGATGATGGTGGCACCCGGTTTTACCATGTCGGCAGTGACAAATCCGGGGCTTCCGAGGGCAGCGATGATGATGTCGGCCTCGAGGCATTTTTCCTTGATGTCGGTCGACGCGCTGTGGAGCACGGTGACAGTAGCGTTGCCGGGGTTGGCTTTCTGCATCATGAGTGAGGCTACGGGTTTGCCGACGATGTTGCTGCGTCCGAGTACCACACAGTTGGTGCCACGGGTGGGCACGTCATAGCGGCGCAGGAGCTCGATGATGCCGGCGGGAGTGGCCGATACGAAGCATGGAAGACCTATTGACATGCGGCCTACGTTGATGGGGTGGAAACCGTCGACGTCCTTGCGATAGTCTATTGCTTCGATTATGCGCTGCTCTGAGATGTGCTTGGGCAGGGGGAGCTGTACTATAAATCCGTCAACATCGGGGTCGGCATTGAGCGAGTCGATGGCGCGGAGGAGTTCGTCCTCGGTTACGTCGTCCTCGTAGCGTATGAGTGTGGATTTGAATCCGCACACTTCGCAGGCTTTAACCTTGTTGGCTACATATGTCTCGGAGCCGCCGTCGTGTCCGACGAGGATGGCGGCAAGGTGGGGGCGACGCATGCCCGAGGCAAGCATGTTGTCTACTTCGGCCGCGATTTCACGCTTGATGTCGTCGGCTACTTTCTTTCCGTCAATCAGTGTCATAGATTTACTTGGCCTTTGGCCAAAGGTTATGAGGTTAATGTTTTGCCCTGTCGGGCAATGGTTATAAGGTGATAAGATTATAAGGTTATGAGGAGGGTAATGAGGCCGATGGGTGGTCATGGGGGGCGGGCCGTGGTTTTTAACATTGGCCTTATGACCTCATAATCTTTTGCCCGACAGGGCAAAACAATGACCTCATAACCTTCGGGCGTGGCCCGAGTATTACCGGCGCATGCCTCGCATGCCTCGCATGAGGGACATGGGATTTTTGATGCCTGTGACGGCTTTCATCATCTTGCGGGCTTCTTCAAATTGCTTGATGAGGCGGTTGACCTCCTGTATGTCGGTGCCTGAGCCTTTGGCTATGCGCTTGCGGCGTGAGCCGTTGATTATCTCGGGATGCTGACGCTCCTCTTCGGTCATCGAGCGGATAATGGCTTCAATGCCTTTGAAGGCGTTGTCGTCGATGTCAATGTCCTTGATGGCTTTGCCTACGCCAGGTATCATTGAGGCGAGTTCCTTCAGATTACCCATCTTCTGGATCTGCTGTATCTGCTGGAGGAAGTCGTTGAAGTTGAACTGGTTTTTGGCAATCTTGCGCTGGAGCTCGCGGGCCTGTTTCTCATCATATGCGTTCTGTGCTTTCTCGACTAGCGAAACGATGTCGCCCATGCCGAGGATACGGTCGGCCATACGCGAGGGGTGGAAGAGGTCGAGGGCATCGAGTTTCTCGCCTGTACCCACAAATTTGATGGGCTTTGTCACCACTGTGCGTATCGACAGAGCGGCACCGCCGCGGGTGTCGCCGTCGAGCTTGGTGAGCACCACGCCGTCAAAGTCGAGACGGTCGTTAAACTCCTTGGCGGTGTTGACTGCGTCCTGACCGGTCATGGAGTCGACTACAAAGAGTGTCTCCTGAGGCTTTACGGCTTTCTTGATGGCAGCAATCTCCTGCATCATCTGCTCGTCGACGGCCAGACGGCCGGCGGTGTCGATGATTACGAGGTCAAGATAGTTGGCCTTGGCATGGCGGATAGCGTTCTCGGCTATCTCGACGGGATTTTTATTGCCGTCTTCGGTATAGACGGGCACACCGATCTGCTCGGCGAGCACCTTGAGCTGGTCGATGGCGGCGGGACGGTATACGTCGCATGCCACGAGCAGCGGACGCTTGCCCTGCTCCGACTTGAGCTTGCGTGCGAGCTTGCCGGAAAATGTTGTCTTACCCGAGCCTTGCAGACCCGACATGAGGATGACGGTGGGATTGCCCGAGAGGTTGACCTGGGCAGTGTCGCCTCCCATGAGGCGGGCGAGCTCGTCATGGACTATCTTGACCATGAGTTCGCCCGGCTTGATGGCGTTGATTACGTTCTGACCCATCGCCTTGGCCTTGACTTCGTCGGTAAACTGTTTGGCTACCTTGAAGTTTACGTCGGCCTCGAGGAGTGCGCGACGCACGTCCTTGAGAGTCTCGGCGACATTGATTTCGGTAATCTTGCCTTCGCCTTTAAGTATCTTGAAGCTCCGTTCGAGCCTTTCGCTTAGATTTTCAAACATTTTCTCTTATGGTTTTAAGAATGTTAGTGAAGTTAAGGGAGTAGTCTGAAGTAATGACAGCGTTAACAAGGTTGACCTAAATTTAACCCGTCGCTCCGATAACTATATAGAGATGAGTCTGTTGGTGGCAGTGTCGGGAAATATGACCTTGGGAGAGAAAGTGGCGGCCTCTTCAGGTGTCATCTGAGCGTAACTCATGATTATTACGATGTCGCCCACCTGTACTCGTCGTGCTGCTGCACCGTTGAGACATATCACGCCTGAGCCGCGTGGGCCTTCTATGGCGTAGGTATCGAGACGCTCGCCGTTGTTGTTGTCGACGATATATACGCGCTCGCCGGGCAGGATGCCGGCGGCGTCCATCAGGTCGCGGTCGATGGTGATGCTGCCTATGTAGTCGAGACGTGCCTCGGTGACGGTGACGCGGTGGATTTTGGATTTTAGTATCTCGAGTGTCATTTATCGTTCATATTTGATATTGTCAATGAGGCGTACGTCGCCGCAGAATACGGTGATGCATCCTACGGGGTGGGTCGAGTCGGTCCATTCGGTTATGGGCTGCATGGTCAGGGCGTCGACTATCTCGTAATATTCCACCTGCATGAAGGGATAGGCGTTGATGGCGTCGACTACCCATTGGCGTGTCTCGGCGAGCGATGCGGTGCGGGCTTTGATGATACTTGCGCGCAGGGTGAGGGCGATGACCGGGGCTATGGAGCGTTGCTCGGGAGTGAGGCGCACGTTGCGCGAGCTGAGGGCAAGTCCGTCGGCCTCGCGCTTGATGGGGCAGTCGATGATCTCGAGTGAGTCAAAGCCTTCGAGCTCGGCCATGCGTCGGATGACGGCTATCTGCTGGAAGTCTTTTTCGCCGAAATAGGCGCGTGTGGGTTCGGTGAAGCGGAAAAGTTTGCTTACCACCTGTGCCACTCCGTTGAAGTGGCCGGGGCGCATGGCTCCCTCCATGACTTCGGCCACGGGGCCGAGGTCAAACACTCGGGTGTCGGGCTCGGGATACACCTCGTCGACCGACGGGATAAAAGCGTAGTCGACACCTGCCGAGCTTAGCAGCGCGGCGTCGGCCTCCTCGGTGCGCGGATAGGTGGCGAGGTCGGTGGGGTTGTTGAACTGTGTGGGGTTGACAAACACGCTCACCACTACGGTGTCGTTTTCGCGGCGGGCACGCTCTATGAGCGATAGATGGCCGGCGTGGAGTGCTCCCATGGTGGGTACAAGTCCTATGGTGCCGCGTGAACGGGCATCGTCGAGCTTGGCTTTTAATTCAGCGACTGTGCGAATTATTTCCATTGTTATCGGTTACTGCTGTTGGGAATGATGGGCATATGCCAATCAGATTCAGAGTGCAAAATTAGGCATAATTATCAATTAACGCAAATCTTTATGGGTGTGTGATGAGTTGTCAAAGAGAAAAAAACAGTAATTTTGCAGCCATGCAACAGGAATTTGCCTCAAGGTTATTGGAGGAGGCCGTGACAGAGCTGTCGCGGCTGCCGGGAATAGGCCGCAAGACCGCGCTGCGGCTGGCTCTGCATCTGCTGCGGGCCGACGAACAGGTGGGTGTGGCTCTTGGCCAGTCCATAATAAACATGCGTCGCGGCGTGAGATATTGCGGGGTGTGTCACAACATCTCGGAGACTGATGTGTGTCCGATATGTGCCGACGGCCGCCGCGACCGCTCGACGGTGTGTGTGGTGGAGAATGTCAAGGATGTGATGAGTTTTGAGAACACCGGGCAGTACAGCGGTGTGTATCATGTGCTCGGTGGCATCATTTCGCCCATGGACGGTGTGGGGCCCGAGTCGCTCGAGATTGATTCGCTTGTGGAGCGCGTGGCTTCGGGCGAAATCAGCGAAGTGATACTCGCGCTTAGTGCCACTATGGAGGGTGAGACCACCAATTATTACATATACAGGCGTCTGGCTCCGTATATGGATGTGAAAATCACTCAGCTTGCCCGCGGTGTGTCGGTGGGCAATGAAATTGAGTATACCGACGAGATAACCCTCGGCCGCTCGCTTCTCAACCGCACGCTTTTCTCCGACACAATACAGAGAAACTGAGTATACAGGAATACATAAGGACAAAAGCCTCAAGAGTAACAAAAGTTTCTATTCATTTTCATGACTGATGGTCAGGTTGGATAGAAAACTCAGGTTACTTTTGAGGCTTTTGTCCCTTGGGCGTATTTTCCTGTCAGAGCATTTTCTGGTAGAGGTAGGCGTCCGTGTAGGAGCCGGCCGAGCGTAGCCATGAGCGTAGGCGGCCCGAGATGGTGTAGCCGGCTTTTTCAAAGAGCGCGCGGCTCGGATGGTTGTCGGCTCCGGCTATGCAGTAGAGCTGATGGAGCGAGAGGTGGCGGCGACAGTGGTCGGCCAGCATCTCGAGTGAGCTGAGCGCGTAGCCCTGACGTCGGTAGGGGGGTGAGATGAGGATGCCGACGGCACATCGCGAGTTGGCCGGGTCGAAGTCATAGAGGTCGACGGTGCCGATGGTCTCGCCCGAGGGGAGTGCTATCATGAGCCGGAGCTGTCGGGCGGAGTATATGTCGCCGTCGTAAGAGTCGACATAGTCCCACAACTGTTTGCGCGAGTAGGGCGCGAGCGTGCAGCCGACTTCCCATACGGCGGGGTCGTTTTCCCAGCAGTAGAGCGTGTCGACATCGATCGGCTCGAGAGCGCGAAGGGTTATTTGTCTTTCAGACAAAGAGTTTAAAGTTTATGGGGTTTAAAGTTTATGGATAGTAAAGTTAAAAGTTTAGAGCATAAAAATTGAACTCTAAACTTTTAACTTTAAACTTTCACTATGCTTGCTCGGTGAGGAAGCGTTCGACATCGAGGGCGGCTTTGCAACCCATTCCGGCGGCCGAGATGGCCTGACGGTAGGTGGGGTCGGCTACGTCGCCGGCGGCGAAGACACCTTCGATATTGGTGGCTGTACCCTGGCCTTTGACTTTGATGTAGCCCTGCTCGTCACATTCGAGTTCGGGACGGAATATCTCGGTGTTAGGGTTATGGCCTATGCCGAGGAAGAAACCGTCGATGGGGAGGTCATAGCGACGCTCTTGCTCGGTGCCTAAATGCTCCACGAGGTGCGCGCCTTCGACAAACTCTGCTCCGTAGAGACCTACGGTGTTGGTGTTGAAGAGCACGTGAATATTTTCTTTCTCCTCGACGCGACGCTGCATTACCTTGGATGCGCGCAGGAAGGGCTTGCGCACGATGAGATATACCTCCGAGGCGAGGTTGCTGAGATAGAGAGCTTCCTCACAAGCGGTGTCGCCTCCGCCCACTACTGCAACCTTGCGCTTGCGGTAGAAGAAGCCGTCGCATGTCGCGCATGCCGAGACGCCGAGTCCGTTGTATTTCTTTTCGTCCTCAAGACCGAGATATTTGGCCGACGCACCGGTGGCGATGATTACGGTCTGGGCCTCGATGGTGAGACCTCCGTCGGTGGTGGCTATGAAGGGACGCTTGGAGAAGTCGATGTGGGTCACGATGCCCGGACGGATGTCGGCACCGAAACGGAGAGCCTGGTTGCGCAGGTCGTCCATGAGCTGAGAGCCCAGCACACCCTGGGGATAGCCGGGGAAGTTTTCGACTTCGGTGGTCTGTGTGAGCTGTCCGCCGGGCTGTATGCCTTCGATTACGAGAGGTGCGATGTTGGCACGCGAGGTGTAGATGGCGGCAGTGTAGCCTGCGGGGCCTGAGCCTACGATGAGGCAGCGGGTCTGGATGTCTGACATGGCTTTGTTGTTAAAGTTTTTTACAGTTGAATATTGATGATTAGGGTAAGATTATCTTAGGTCTACGACGTTGACGCCGGGAAAGCGTCGTGAGTCGAAGCGGAAGTCGTCGGCCGGCAGACGAGAGCCTGTGCTGACTGAGCGGATGTCGAGCGTCACCTTCTGATTGTTGGTCATGGCGAGGGTGATGCGGGTGGGATAGAGGGTCTTGTCGTTGATGGTGATGTCGGCCGAAGTGATGTCAGCCTTGGAGTTTTTGGCCTTGAGCCTGACAGCAGTCTTGCCGGCGGGAGCTTTGAGAGGCTGAGAGGTATATGCGGTGGAGAATGTCTTGATGATGGCCAGGGGATTGATCTGGCTTACTTCCTCGGGTGTGGGGGTGATGATGTTGACTTCGCCTATCTGCGAGGAGTAGGTCCATTGGGTCTTGCCGTCATACCACGAGCGTAGTCCGGGCGATGAGATGGTAAACATGTCGCCCTGTATCACAAGCTGGCCGTCGGCCGAATGCCCGTCGGCCGAGACGGTGTAGGTGACATAGAGGCTTGGGGCACTCTTGATTTTGGCGGCGCAACGGTCGAGTATGTCGCCCGAGGCGGAAGCCGCGGAGCCGGCGAGCGTGCAGAGCAGCAGGGGGAGCAGTAGGGTTATGAAGCGTTTCATCTGTTGTCGAGTATTCGTTCGAGTGAAATGAGGTCGACGAGCACCGAGCGGGGCTTGCCGCCCTGTGATGCTCCTACGATGCCGGCGGCTTCCATCTGGTCCATGATGCGGCCGGCTCGGTTGTAACCTATATTATAACGACGCTGGAGCGATGAGGTTGAGGCGGTGTCGCTCGAGACGATAAACCGTGCACACTCGTCAAAGAGCGGGTCGCGGTCAGTGAGCGAGGCCACCGAAGCTGTGTCGTTGCCCTCGGGCACGTATTCGGGCAGTTCGTAGGGTGCGGTGTAGCCTACCTGTTCGCCGATGGAGTCGCAGATGTCGCTCACTTCGGGTGTGTCGATGAAGGCACACTGCACACGTTCGAGTTTGCCGTTGTTGGAGAAGAGCATGTCGCCCTTTCCTATCAGTTGGTTGGCTCCGAGCTGGTCGAGGATAGTGCGTGAGTCGTTGCCCTGGATTACGCGGAAGGCAATACGACCGGGGATGTTGAGCTTGATATTGCCGGTGATAACGTTGACGGTAGGTCGCTGGGTGGCTATGATGAGGTGGATGCCGGCAGCGCGGGCCACGGCCGCGAGGCGCGACACGGGTTCTTCGATTTCCTTGCCCTGACGTATGATGAGGTCGGCAAACTCGTCGATGACCAGCACGATGTAGGGGAGAAAACGGTGCTTGTTCATGTTGAGCCGTCGGGCTATGAATTTCTCGTTATACTCCTTGATGTTGCGCGCGCCGGCCTTCTCGAGAAGTTTGAGGCGGTTGTCCATCTCGATGCAGAGCGAGTTGAGCACTGTCACCACCTTTGACATGTCGGTGATGATGGCTTCCTCGTCAGGCAGTGCGGCCAGATAGTGACGCTCGAGCTTGCGGTAGAGGCTCAGCTCGACGCGCTTGGGGTCGATGAGCACAAACTTCAGTTCGGCGGGATGCTTCTTGTAGAGGAGCGAAGCGATGATTGCGTTGAGCCCGACTGACTTACCCATGCCGGTCGCACCGGCCACGAGGAGGTGGGGCATCTTGGCAAGGTCGGCCATGAATATGTCGCCCGAGATGGTCTTGCCCAGTGCCATGGGGAGCTCCATACGGTTGTCACGATAGGCTTGGCTGTCGAGCACCGTGCGCATGGGCACTACCTGCGGGTCCTTGTTGGGGACTTCTATGCCGATGGTGCCTTTGGCGGGGATAGGGGCGATGATGCGTATGCCGAGAGCGGCGAGACGAAGCTGGAGGTCATCGCCGAGGCTCTTGATGGAGCGGGTGCGCACTCCGTCGGCCGGGATTATTTCATAGAGGGTTACGGTCGGGCCTATGGTGGCTTCGATGTGTGAGATGGTCACGCCGCAATTTTTGAGCGTGTTGATGATGCGCTGCTTGTTTTCCTCCATGGTCAGGACGTCGATGCTGGGACCGCTCTCTTTGGCGGGGCGCAGGAGTTCGATGTCGGGAAAACGGAAGTTGGAGAGGTCGGCGCGCGGGTCGTAGGGGGGGAGTCCGCTCGGGTCCACTATGTCGGCGTCGGGGTCGTTGATGACGGGGAGCGAGTCGGCAAAGAGTGGGGTGAGCGGCTCGGTGTCTGTCACCAGCTCAGTCTCGTGCTCGATGTCGGAGTCGGACGATGGGAAGAGTGGCGAGTCGATGACGTCGGTCTCTTCGGAAGTCTCGTCGGTCATCTCGGTTGTCTCGACAGTTTCGGGGGCAGGTTCACAGTCGGCTGTCGTGGCCTCGGCTGGTTGTAACGGTGAGGTAACGGCAGGCTGCGGAGCCGGCGAGGGTGTCGGGTCGATGACTGCGGCTGCAGGCTGAACCGGCTGAATGGGCTGAACCGGTTCCGGCTGAGATGTGGCGGCTGCGGCTGTGGCAGCTTGTGCAGCGGCAAGGTCGGCGCGGAGGCGGTCGTTCTCTTCGCGGAGACGACAGTTTTCTTCATTGGCCTCCTGTATGCGTCTTGATTCGCGTCGGGCGCGTCGCTCGGCCTGCTTGGCGCGATAGCCGTCGAAACCTGAGCTAAGTACCGACCATCCGTTGCGCAATTCGTTGATATACAGCATTACCATCATCGATACCAATATGAGGCTGACGGCTATGGCACCCCATATGCCGGTGTAGTCGATTAGTCGCTGATTGAGCAATTGGCCGTGCATGCCGCCCCAATAGACTGGCGATGCTATCTCGTAGGTGATAAGTCCGGCCACGACGGATATTGCCACGGTGGAAAGCAGACATCTCATGGTCATGCCCCAGAATCCGGGGCGGTAGACGCCTATCATCGAGAGTCCGCACGCACCGAGATAAAAGATGAGTATAAAGGCTCCGATACCAACCCAGTCATAGATGAGTGTATGGGCGAGGAGTGCGCCGAAGCGACGTCCGGCATTTTCATACATGTCGAAATTGAGCTCGCCGTTGAGCAGCGCGCTCTGGTCAGAACCGAGTGTGAAAAAGTAGGAGCATGACACCACGAAGGTGTAGGCCGCGAAGAAAAACAGTATGATGCCGAAAAACTTGAACATCCTCATGCCGCTGATTGACGCGATGACGTTCTCGAGCCATGCAGGACGCGAGGGGGCGGCCTGTGAGGCTGTTGTGGTGTCATCGGTCAGTGGAGACTCCTGCCCGCTGGGTTGAGAGGTGGCGGTTGAGGCTGTATCGGTGTCCGGCCGGACGGGTTGTGTGACTGTTGGCGGCTGTGGGGCGGAGGGGGGAGTCGTCCCGACGTGGGGGTTGAGCATTTCCTCCGGGTCAAAAGAGGTTGAGTCAGAGTAGGATGACTCGTCTATGGGTGAGTAGGTTGTGGGCATACTGCGGGAGATGGTGTTTTGAAAAGCAAAGTTAATAATTTAGATTTGCAAATTCAAACGTTTTTACGATAATTTTCGGTGTTAATAAAGATTGTGCTGTGGCTGAACATCGGAGGTTGGGAGTGCGTTTTAAAGACAGGATACATATATAATTAATTATAAATATGAAAAAGATAGGAATATTTTATGGCTCCACCACTGGTACGACCCAAAGTGTGGCCGAGAAGATAGCCGAATGTCTTGGAGTGTCGCGCAGTGACGTACATAACGTAGCCTCGTGTGCTCCGTCGACGGTGGTAGGTTATGATGTGTTGCTCTTTGGCGCGAGCACCTGGGGAGCCGGCGATCTGCAGGAAGATATGGACACATTTCTTGACGGTATCCAGTCGATGGACCTGAGAGAGAAGGAGGTGGCCATATTCGGCTGCGGCGATGACTCGATGAGCGATACGTTCTGCAACTCGGTCGGAGAAATCTATCACCGACTGCATGACACGCATGCCCAGTTTGTCGGACCGTTCAACAATGCCGGTTATGACTATGAGTATTCGAGCAGCGATGTAAATGGCATGATAGTGGGCCTTTGTATCGACGAAGTCAACCATCCCGAGGAGACCGAAGGGCGTATTAAGGCCTGGTGTGAGGAGATTAAGAAAGAATTTTGTTAGAAAATGTGAAATAATATTGTCGTTGTGGGGAATTTTTCTTAAATTTGCACCTCAAAATGTGGAATAACAAAAAATAAACCATATACGGCAATGAAAAGAACATTTCAACCTTCTAACAGAAAGAGAGTAAACAAGCACGGATTCCGTGCACGTATGGCTACCCCCGACGGACGCAAGGTGCTTGCACGTCGTCGCGCCAAGGGTCGTCTCCGTCTCACAGTATCTTCCTCTATCAGCGGTAAGTAATACTCTGAGCAAATAAAAAAATCGAATTTTATTGCCGAGGGCTGCCGGACACATTGTCTGACAGCCCTCGGCTATTTTATGGTTTATCTCTAATACTGAAACGTTTGGCGACAGTATCAAGACGGCCTGATTGAAACCAAACAAAAGGGGCGGGCGTTATCATCATAGGGGTAATTCATGCCTATACATAATATATTATATGATCATGCGACAGATAATAAGACATTTCACCGATGACGATCTGTATAAGTTCACGATGTGTTGTGCTGTGATAGAGAACTATCTGCGCACGCGGGTGAAATACAAGTTCAGCGACCGTGACGACACCGTGTATCCTCCGGGTTTTGCCGACGAGCTGCGACGTCAGATAGAGATGCTTGAGACGGTGACGGTGACCGACGAGGAGATAGAGTTCATGAAACGCAAGTGTCGCTACATACCGGTGTGGTTTTACAGTTTTCTCAAAGGGTTCCGTTACGACAGTCATCGGGTCACTGTGGGTCAGGATGAAGAGGGGCATCTGAGCGTGGAGTTTGAGGGGAGCTGGAGCGACACCATATTGCTTGAAGTGAAGGTGCTCGCCATAATCTCCGAGCTTTATTATATGATGACAGGCGAGAGCATCTGTCTTGACTATGGCGACTTTTACGAGCGTTCGCGCCACAAGGGTGAGCGTCTCATAAAGGCCGGATGCACTTATAGTGATTTCGGCACACGGCGCAGGGCTTCGTTTGAGGCACAGGACACGTTGGTGAGAGCGATGAAGGAGAGTCAGGAGAGTCTCGGAGGCCCCGGATGTTTTGTAGGCACAAGCAACGTGTATTTCGCCATGAAGTATGACCTGACTCCGGTCGGCACCATGGCTCATGAGCTGATATGCGGCATCGCGGGGATGTATGGCCCGCAGATGGCCAATTACATAGCCATGAAGACATGGGCACATACCTACAGGGGTGCGCTTGGGACGTTTCTTTACGACACTTACGGTTGGCGCATATTCAGTCTGAATTTTTCGGAGGATTACGCCAACATGTTCAAGGGACTGCGGGTGGACAGCGGCGACAACCGCCACGAGCTCGACATGATAGTGGATAAATATCGCTCGCTCGGCATCGACCCGCGCACCAAGCAGGTGGTGTTCAGCAACGCGCTCGATGTGGATGCGGCTATAGAGTTGCAGAGTTACGCGGCCGACAAGTGCATCCCGTCGTTTGGCATAGGCACACATTTCACCAACGATTTTCCCGGCATAACTCCGATGAATATAGTGATAAAACTGCTGGCAGTGAAGATTACGGAGTCGTGGCCGTTTTATTGCAGCACATGCAAGCTCAGCGAGGACCACGGGAAATATACGGGCGACCCGGCCACAGTGAGACGTTTTCTCGAGGCTCTGCATCTGAGGGAGCCGGAGGTGTGACGTGAGGCCACGGCATGTGAGCCCGGGTGTGTGAACTCTCGGTGTCAGATGTGCGTTTCTATAATAGAAACCAAACAACAAATATATATTATGGAAAAGAAACATGACATGACTGCGGCCGAGGCCCAGCAGAAATATCCCGGAGTAGAGACTGACAATGCCGACAACGACAAGGTAGACCCCAAGCTCGTCAAGGAGGAGACCAAGGAACTCAACAACAATCCGCGCAATAACGATATTGACAATTAGTCCCTAAGGAGATACAAAAGCGTCAAAAGGACATAAGAAACATAAGTTTTTTTATTTTAAGACAGGAGTTTATTTTAAGATAAGTTTCTATGACTTCACTCTCTATCTTCTGAAATAAAAAAACTTATGTTTCTTATGTCCTATTGACGCTTTTGTATCTATTCTCCAAGACACACCGGACCCCTCCGCTGTCGGCCGATGACCGATGACGGAGGGGTCGGGTGTAGGTATGATGGATGGTGTTATTCGAGCGACTGTGAGATTGTGGCGTCGGGCACATCTGTACCACCGCCTTCGTCACCGGGCTGATCCTCGGGAGCGGCTACAATCACGACCTTGTACTGGAAGATGCCCCAGCCAAGCGACTTGCCTTCCTGGAATATCTGCGAGTTGATGGTGAGAGTGTGGTCGCCTTCGGCCATGTCGGAGGTGTCAATCTCTACCGAGAAGGGGGCTACACCGGTAGTGTAGAAGGGGATGCCGTCCCAAATGTAGGTGGTCTGGCCGAGAGCGGCCTTGCCTGTGCCGGGAGCCGGCTTTACGATAAGGGCGTCGATCTTGAGGGGGTCGCCCTTCACTACGTATAACGTACCGTCATTGAGTGTGCCTCCTGAATACTCGATGGAGAGACTTACTTCGGGAATACTCTTGTCGTCATCGTCACAAGCCGAGAACAGCGTGAGAAACGGCAATGCCAGGAGAAGAAAATAAAACTTTTTCATAATAAAAATATTTAGAGAGATAATTGAAAAGAGAGGTCGGGGATGGAGATGGTTGTCGCGATACCCGTCAGTTCTTGAACACTATGTCGTTGCCGTCATAGTCGATGATGATGGGGTGGTCGCGGCCGACCTTCTGGGCAAGGATGTCCTTGCTGAGCTGGTTGAGCACCATGCGGTGGATGACTCGCTTGACGGGACGCGCGCCAAACTCGGGGTCGTAGCCCTCCTCGGCAAGATACCTGAGAGCGGCGGGTGTCACCTCGAGGGTGATGCCGTTGGCGGCAAGCATCTTACGGATGGAGCGTATCTGCAGGCCGACGATTTCCTCGATTTCGGCTTCGTCGAGAGGAGTGAACATGATAATCTCGTCGATGCGGTTGAGAAACTCGGGGCGGATGGTCTGCTTGAGCAGTTCCACGACTTCGTTTTTGGTCTTCTCGATGGTCTCCTCTCGGTTGTCGGCCGTCATCTTGGCAAAGTTGTCGCGGATGAGGGGCGAACCCATGTTGGAGGTCATGATGATGATGGTGTTCTTGAAGTTGACCATTCTGCCCTTGTTGTCGGTGAGACGTCCGTCGTCGAGCACCTGGAGCAGTATGTTGAACACATCGGGATGAGCCTTCTCGATTTCATCGAAGAGCACTACCGAGTAGGGTTTTCGTCTTACGGCTTCGGTGAGCTGTCCGCCCTCGTCATAACCTACATATCCCGGAGGCGCGCCTACGAGTCGGCTCACGGAGTGTTTCTCCTGATATTCGCTCATGTCGATACGGGTCATCATGTTCTCGTCGTCAAAGAGGTATTCTGCCAGAGCCTTTGCAAGCTCGGTCTTTCCTACGCCCGTAGTGCCGAGAAATATGAATGAACCTATGGGGCGGCGCGGATCGTTGAGTCCGGCACGCGAGCGACGCACGGCGTCGGCTATGGCACGTATGGCGTCGTTCTGACCCACTACGCGGTGATGGAGCTCTGTCTCGAGATGGAGCAGTTTTTCCTTTTCGGTCTGTACCATCTTGTTGACGGGTATGCCGGTCCAGCGCGACACGACATCAGCGATGTCCTCCGAGTCGACTTCCTCTTTGATCAGAGCCTTTTCGCCCTGCATGGAGCGGAGCTGATCCTGGATGGTCTCGTTTTCCTGCTCCTTCTGACGTATGCGTGAGTAGCGTATTTCGGCTACCTTGGCATAGTCACCCTCGCGCTCGGCGCGCTCGGCATCAAAAGCCAATTGCTCGATGTCGATTTTGTTTTGCTGGATTTTGTTAATCAACTCCTTCTCGGCCTTCCACTTGGCGGTAAACTCCTTCTCGCGGTCGCGCAGGTCGGCGAGTTCTTTCTCGATTTCCTTGACCTTGGGCTTGTCGCCCTCGCGCTTGATGGCCTCGCGCTCAATCTCCTTTTGGGCGATGAGGCGGGTGATTTCGTCAAGAGCCTGTGGCACCGAGTCAATCTCGAGGCGGAGCTTGGAGGCAGCCTCGTCGACCAGATCGATGGCCTTGTCGGGAAGGAACCGATCGGTGATGTAACGCTCCGAGAGGGTGACGGCGGCAATAATCGCCTCATCGCGGATACGCACCTTGTGGTGGTTCTCATAGCGTTCCTTCAGTCCGCGCAGGATGGCGATGGCGGCGGCCTCGTCGGGCTCGTTGACCATCACTTTCTGGAAACGACGCTCGAGGGCCTTGTCCTTCTCGAAGTATTTCTGATATTCGTCGAGAGTGGTCGCTCCTATTGAGCGGAGCTCGCCGCGGGCAAGAGCCGGCTTGAGGATATTTGCGGCATCCATGGCACCCTCGCCTTTACCGGCACCCACGAGAGTGTGGATTTCGTCGATAAAGAGGATGATTTCGCCGTCTGCGCCGGTTACTTCGTTGACGATGGCCTTGAGTCGCTCCTCAAATTCACCCTTGTACTTCGCACCGGCCACAAGCGCGCCCATGTCGAGCGAGTAGATCTGCTTGGTACGCAGATTTTCGGGCACATCGCCGCGCACTATTCGCTGGGCGAGGCCCTCGGCGATGGCCGTCTTGCCGGTGCCGGGCTCACCGATGAGCATTGGGTTGTTTTTGGTGCGTCGCGATAGTATCTGGAGCACACGACGTATCTCGTCGTCACGTCCGATCACAGGGTCGAGTTTGCCTTCACGCGCGCGTTCGTTAAGATTGATGGCATACTTCGACAGGGCCTGATAGGTGTCCTCCGCGCTCTGGTCGGTGGCTTTCTTGCCTTTGCGAAGCTCGGCCACTGCGGCCTCCATTTCACGTTGGTTCAATCCGGCATCCTTGAGGATTGTAGCGGCCGGAGAGTTGACCGTGAAGATGGCCATCAGCAGAGCCTCGAGTGTGACATACTCGTCACCCTGCTTTTTGGCAATGTCAAGAGCTTTCTGGAGCACGTCGTTGGAAGTGCGGCTGAGGTAAGGTTCGCCACCCGATACTTTGGGCTCGGCTGCAATCCTGTCATCAACCTGACGCATCAAGGCAGCGGCGTTGGCACCTACCTTGGAGAAAATAAAGTTGATGAGCGACTCTCCCTCAGTCATCACTCCCTTGAGCAGATGCACAGGTTCGATGGCCTGATTGCCTGACGCGCGGGCTATCTCTATCGACTTCTGTATCGCCTCCTGAGATTTTATGGTGAAGTTGTTGAAGTTCATAGTCTGTACTTTAATATATGTAGTAGGTAAGTTGAATGTTCGTGATATATTCTCTCATACCATATTAACAAAAATCGTGCCAATTGGTTTTATGCCTCGCGCGAAGAGTCAGGCCGACATGACAATGCTGACATTTTAACCGTGTGTGTATGACAAAGTTTAACATAGGAGGGCAATAATATTGCCCGATAGCGACGGTAAATTTGCAGTGTAAAACAATTAAACTCTTAAAGATATGATCTCCATCCATCGTACCGACCTGTTGCAAGTCACAGCCCAGTCATGCGGCATAGTGCTTCTGTCGCTCACCATGAGCGGAGCCTCGACACTCACCGACGTGTTTCGTCAGGTGAAAGAGTCGGCACCATGCGATGCGGGCATAGTCACAGTGAGGCTGCGCAACCGCACTCAGGGGTGGACGCAGCAACATAATCTTGTGTTGCGCCGTTCACGCCCGGCCACTCCGTCGTCACGCAGCACCGACGAATATCCTTCGCTTTTCGGAGAATGGAATGTGTAATATATCCGACTCGGGGTGATACATAAGGACAAAAGTTTCAGAAGAAACATAAGTTTTCTTTTATTTACTTCAGCCGTCTGTTTTTGCAGACAACTAAAAAATAAAAGAAAACTTATGTTTCTTCTGAAACTTTTGTCCTTATGTATCTGTCAGTCGGAGACTAAACTGATGTTATGCCTTGAAAGCGTCGGCTACATAGCCCTGCTCCTTGGTGGGGGTAGCTGCGAGAACTATAAACCAGATGCCGCCGATGAGGGGTACAAGGTTGATGAGCAACCACCATCCGCTCTTGCCGATGTCATGCATGCGGCGGATGCCGATTGCGATGCCGGGAATGATGTTGACGAGGCCGAAGATGCTATAAAGAATCATGCCAACCTTGCCAAGACACAGCATGATTGCATATGCAACAATCAGATAGAGTTCGGAATACCAGTACTCGGCGCGGGTGGCGCGGCCGTTGAAGTTGGCATAATTGCTGTAGAAACGCTTTACAGCTTCGATAAATGTGATGTTCATGGTTGTAATTTTTAATTGGTTAATATTGGAAGATTGGAAAAACGTTGTGTCAGAAAGTATCGGGGCTCTTGGCGTGCTTGTATTGCGGGTCGTAGATGGAGTTGAGCACATGGGCCAGACGCAGACCTCCGATAAGGAGCTGTGACTCTATGACTGGCGACCATTCGGCCACTTCGTCATAGCTGAATGAGCCGTTGGCCGGGATGCCGCTATAGATGTCGCGGCATATCTGCACTGTCTTCTGGCCCCAGTCGTCGAGATTGCCTCCGATAATCACGACCTCGGCCTCTTCGGGCACACGGTCGATCTGCTGCTGCCACTCGGTGTAACCCCACTTGTGGGCCGACTCCACGAGATTGGTGTCCCAGATGCCGTGGAGATTGGTGTCGCGGCCAAAATATCTTACCTTTACATTGTTGCCACCGCGGTCGGTAGAGCGTCCCATATGCATGGGCTGGTGGAGGTCGCCCATGAGGTGAATCACCATCTTCATGGCCAGCTCATGGTCGGCCTTGGTCTTGGTGGAGTCGGCGAGGATGCCGATGTTCATGCGCAGGGCCTGTACGATGTCGCCACCGGCCTGTTCGGGCTGAGTCCAATAGGTCTTGTCGGCATCAACATTTTTATAGTGCCAGGTCTTGGAGTAAGCATATTCGGGAGTGTGGCTGGCGTTGTCAAGCCAGTTGGCCCAATAGACGGGGCTCATGCCGTCGAGGATATTGGCCACTGCCTCGGCGGTGGCGGGGGTGAAGTGCTGTTCTGCTATATAGGCTGTCACGTCATGGCCTTTCTGGCCCCATGCCATAGCCGACAGGGCGGTGGTTATCGAGAGTGTACCTAAAAATAGTCGTTTGATTAAATTGGCTTTCATTTTTTTGATTGGTAGGTGTAAGTAGTTCGTTGAAATTTTTTTGTCATTCAAAAGTACGATTTTTCTGCAAAATGCCACAAATATTTCTTAACAAAAATTCGACATAAGCGTCATTTTTCCCCCTTTTTACTCTTTTAAGGTTAATTTTAGTTAACAGATGGAATTATTTACATGAAAAATTTGGACAATTTGAGTTGGCGATATACTTTTGCTACAAGTTTTTCATGGTATTAGATTTAAGGTAGAAAAGTTATTCGTCGCGATGACGAGTAATTTTTTTTTGCATATATTTAAGATTGGAATAAATGGATTATTGTTGCATTATTTCTTCGTTTCGCGTCATTTTACTTGTTTTTTAGCCTTGTGACTTCATAACTTTAATAAATTTCGCAACTTTTATTGCAAATGTTTTGGTTATTGCGATAATATGTGTAACTTTGCCGTGAAAAGTACGGAAAGAAAAGAAAATTGGTGCGAAAACCTCTCTTTTTTGAGCAGTACACAATAATTATAACCAAAAAGACAACAATTTGACTAAGGTATGAAAGCAGTAGAAGTGATTGACGACCTGAAGCGTCGTTTTCCCAACGAACCCGAGTATATCCAGGCCGTAGACGAGGTGCTCACCACCATCGAGGACGTATATAACGAGAATCCCGAGTTTGAACGCTACAACCTCATAGAGCGTCTCTGCATACCCGACCGCATCTTCTCATTCCGTGTATCGTGGGTCGACGACAAGGGCAAAGTCCATAACAACATGGGCTATCGCGTGCAGCACAACAACGCTATCGGTCCCTACAAGGGCGGCATCCGCTTCCACTCGTCGGTCAACCTCTCAATTCTCAAATTTCTCGCCTTTGAGCAGACTTTCAAGAACTCTCTGACCACCCTCGCCATGGGTGGAGCCAAGGGCGGCAGCGACTTCTCGCCCCGCGGCAAGAGCGACATGGAGGTGATGCGCTTCTGCCAGGCCTTCATCACCGAGCTGTGGCGTCAGATAGGCCCCGACACCGACGTTCCCGCCGGCGACATAGGCGTTGGCGGCCGTGAGGTCGGATACATGTTTGGCCAATACAAGAAAATGGCCCGCGAGTTTACAGGCACATTCACCGGCAAAGGCCTCGAATTTGGCGGCTCCAAGATACGTCCCGAGGCCACAGGATACGGCAACGTATATTTCCTCCTCGAGATGCTCCGCACACGCGGCATTGACATTGCCGGCAAGACCGTGGCTATCTCAGGCTCGGGCAATGTGGCTACCTATACAGCCGACAAGCTCCTCACACTCGGAGCAAAGGTCGTGTCGATGAGCGACTCTGACGGCACCATCTATGTGCCCGAAGGCATGACCCGCGAGCAGCTCGACTATGTATTCAAGCTCAAGAACGTATATCGCGGCCGCATCCGTGAGTTTGCCGAAGAGTATGACTGCCAGTATTTTCCCGGCGAGCGTCCTTGGCACATTGCCAAGTGTGACATCGCGATGCCCTCGGCTACCCAGAACGAAATCGACGGCGATGACGCACGTGCCCTCATAGCCAACGGCTGTATCGCAGTGAGCGAAGGTGCCAACATGCCCTCGACTCCCGATGCTATACGTGAGTTCCAGAAAGCCCGTATACTCTATGCTCCCGGCAAGGCTGCCAACGCAGGCGGTGTGTCGGTGTCGGGGCTCGAAATGGCACAGAACTCTCAGAAGCTCTCATGGAGCGAGGAAGAGGTCGACGCCAAGCTCCAGCAGATTATGACCGAAATCCACAACCAGTGCGTGAAATACGGCACCGAGGAGGACGGATATATCAACTACGTGAAGGGTGCCAATGTTGCAGGCTTCATGAAAGTGGCCCGCGCCATGATGGCACAGGGTATCCTTTGATAAAGAACGGATGTTAAAAATGAGATACTGTCGGTTTTGATATTATGAAAAAACGACAGTACGGACGGCAGGCATGAGCCTGCCGTCTTATTTTAATGTGTGTCAACAAGTGGGAGTAAGTGTTAAAAACGGGACTGTTTATATCGAAATCACGTATAAATATATATACAAAATGGTCATAAGTTCTTATAAGAACTTATGACCATTTGTAGGTAGTGTTTCACTGAGTGTGTCTGAGGCGAGTTCCCTCAAGCCTGTAGACCTCAGATGACGATGCAAATTTAATTGTTTTTTCTCATTGTTTCGTTATTCGATGAAAAAAATAGTAATTTTGAAGT
>RIBL01000079.1 GCA_003762875.1 Muribaculaceae bacterium Isolate-110 (HZI)
CTTAACCGGGTTCGATACCGTCGGCCTGAGCCTGGGTTATAAATCCAGACTGCACATCGGCATCAATCTGAGCCTGGTTCTGATAGATACCTGCCACGTCGTAACCAAAGAATGAATTCATACGTTCGCCGACCTTGTTGATAGTCTTGCCGCCGAGCACATAGTCACGACCGTCAAGGCTGCGCACACGGTTATAGAGGGTCGAGAAGTTGAAGCCTACATAGTAGTTGAAGTCACCCACACGGTCGTTCCAGTTTAAAGAGACATCGAAGCCGGAGTTGAGAATCTTTCCGTAGTTGCCGGCCAAAGATGTGGTGGTGAACGGAATCAGCGGAGAAATTACGGCATTGGATGTAAGACGGTAGAACCAGTCGATGTCGGCAGTCAGTCGGGAGCCGAGAGTCGAGTAGCTCAGACCGACATTGGTTTCAGCCACCTTCTCCCATTTCAGCCAGGAGAAGTAGGTGGTGTTCTGATAACCGTTAACGGGCAGACCTGCACCGTTGCCGTAGGAGCCGAACACACCAGATGCGCCGTTGCCTACATTGATGCTTGCATAACCGGCTGAAGCAGCCACGTTATCGTTCCCAAGCATACCCCATGATGCGCGAAGCTTCAGATAATCGGCCCCGCGCTGGTTTTTCATGAAAGACTCGTTGCTAAGCACCCATGCCCCACCCACAGAGGGGAAGTAGCCCCATTTCTCCTGATATTTTGAGGTACCGTCCGCACGGAATGTGAACATAAGGAGATAACGGTTGTCGAACTCATAGTTCAGACGAGTGAACGCCGACTGGCTGCGATAACGGTAGCCGTTATCTGTGGCTTGGGTGGTCGACTGGTCTCCCTGAGCGATATACCAGTACGCGGGATTGCCGACAGGAACGTCGTTGGCCTTGCCCTGGAGCCAGGAATACTTATCCTGACGCCTAGAGTAACCTACCATAGCTCCGAAAGTATGTTTGCCCCAGGAGTCACGGTATGTAAGCACATTGTCCCACACATACTTATTGTAGTCTGTCGACTGCTTGGTGAGTGTGCTCTGCTTGAGCTGCCGGTATTCGCTCACATAATAAGGCTCATCCATCGTCACACCGCGAATC
>RIBL01000080.1 GCA_003762875.1 Muribaculaceae bacterium Isolate-110 (HZI)
GGTCAAGAGATTTCTGAGAGACGGTGGACGGGGATTCATCAAGAAGGAGTCTCATGGTCGCTATCGCAAAATTTGAAATGTACGGTGACACTTTGAAATTTTGACATTATGACCTTTTCGACCGAAGCAGGATTGAGGGAAACAACGAGGCTACTCATGCCTGGTTTGGAGTATAGACCTAGCTTTGCAAGATATGCCGCTTGTGTCCACAACGGCAATCCCGCCTCCTTAGAGGTGAGGGTCAATTCCGCTCGAAACTCGCAGTCTTTTATCTGATGAAATACGGTCATAGGATTATGCGATAATGTCAAACCAAGATATACAGGCATTAAAGCTTCAAGTTATGGAAACATCAAGACATCAAGTTATCATGACAACAATACATGAAGGCATCAAGGCATGAAGGCATCAAAGCATCAAAGTATAAAAGCATCAAGGTGTCATTGTATCAAACTATCAAGACAACGAATAATATGACAACAATAAAATCTGAAACTATCAAAATACGAGTTGACTCGCAGACTCTTTCGGAGATTCAATCAAGAGCCGACAGATACACCAATGGAAATCTGAGCGCATTCGTGCGCTGCGCCACACTCCAATACAATGAGAAACAAGTTGCTGAACGTGAGAATCCACAGATGATAGCGTCGCTTAACTCCGCGCTCAAACTTATCGGCAGGATTGGAACAAACTCCAATCAGGTCATCAGGCATATCAACGAGCAGCAGAAGATGTTTCCTTTATCCCTCAGGGCGTCGGATCTTCTTCCCTTCAGCCAATTTCACAACGACTGGACCACAGTGCAGGATATGTTGAAGTATCTGTCTAATCTCATAACCAACGCTAGATGATAGTAAAGAAACTCAGCGATGTGTCCGGCGGTGCATTTCCCGGTGCCAGGTATAATGAAATGAAGGTAGCGGCGGGTGTGGCTCAGCTAATGGCGATGGAGAACGTGAGTGAGGCATTGCGTCACAGTGTGGAGATTCTTCATCACTTCAGTCTCGATGCATCGGCAGAGATTGAGCGTTATCTTAAAGACCGTTCTCAGACTTATGGAAATACAAAAACAACCCGTTTTCAGTTCCATGTGTCGGCATCGGTCAAGGGAAGAGTGATGTCTCCGGAGGAATTGACCGATTTCGCCCGAGAGCTGATGGACGGCATGGGCTATGCCCGACAGCCGTATTTCGTTTATGCGCATCATGAAACCGGAAACAATCACGCCCACAGACTGTCAACTCGTGTA
>RIBL01000081.1 GCA_003762875.1 Muribaculaceae bacterium Isolate-110 (HZI)
GAGTCGTGCTCCCAAAGGAGTATTCTACAACAAGAGACAGCCCTACAATGTAGACCACCTGCCACATAAATTTTGCAAAACCTTTGGCAGAAGCCTTGATGCCAAACCATCCTGAAATCATAACGAATATATCAACCGCAGCAATAGTGGCCGATTGAATCAGTATTCTCAAACATTCCATAACAGGTTGTTCTGCAAGGCACTCTGGAGTCGGCGAGCCAAGTGCAAGAAAATTAGCATGTTGGATCAACACCATCAGCATTGCTATTATACGGAGCAGCTCAATTGATATTTGTCGTTGTTTCATTGCCCAATAATTCGATACAGCGGCTTTAAGGGTGGTTAGATAATTGGTTTTTAGAGGATTTCAGACCGCAAGAGCCTCGTTTAGGCGGCCAAAAGCTGCACAAAGTTAGTGATTGTAAATCAATTTGCAAAATGCGAATTTTTGAGGAGAAGATAATGTGTTTATAGTCAGCATGATTATATTTGCAAAATTATATGGTAATCCACTGGGGATGATAGCGTTCAATATGGCAGATAACTTATAGAGCTCCCCATAAAAAAGGAGGAAGGCGATACGTCGCTTTCCTCCTTCACGTTTCAACTATTTATTTATGAGAGCCTCAGTATCTGGTATCACTACCCGATAAAAAGGACGAGGGATGTCAGATAAAAGTGCTCTTCAAGTTGAGAGCGCTGCGCGCAGACCGTTTCGCCGTGTCGGCGTGTCGGCACTCATGCCGCACGGCCTTTGCGTTATTTACTATTATAACAACCATTGTGCGATTAAGATGAAGTGCGGATGGTAAAAAGTGCTTAAAATTTGTTTATTCCGTGGCGTACGCCCTGTTTTTTTGTTCGTTGACCAGAACTCTTGACAGTTATGAAATTTGGTCTAAGTGTTTTTTGCTGTTTGACAGAAATAATGTGTGAAAAAACTCGCCTGTCATTCCTTGAATAAGGCTGAAGGCGAGTAGCGGTATTGTGTGTGCAGATACGGATTATATCCGGAGGGGTCAGTCGGCCTGTGTGTGCGACAGATGCACGTCGAGCTGGGGAA
>RIBL01000082.1 GCA_003762875.1 Muribaculaceae bacterium Isolate-110 (HZI)
ATGTTCCTGATGTTGCCGGGCTGCTTGATGAGCCTGCTGACGGAGAGGTCGTTGTGGTAGAGCCGGTTGACGCTGATGTATTGTATTTTATGTTGTTGTAATTTTTTATGTTTTCAAGGTTGTCCTTTCCGGCGGTCAGTGATTCCCGGAAATCCTTTGATGCCTGTGCGGAGATTCGTCGTTGCTCGTCAATATCTTCTTGGGTGGGTGCGTAGTGAGGCGTTTCTGCCCACCTGGCCTGTGATTCTGTCCATCCTGTGTTTGCGGCAGCCAGTTGGGTGAGGTAATTGCCTTGTGCACCACCTATACTTGCTCCGGTTGCGGCTGCGTAGTTGCCTACATCCTGGCTCATTTGCCGCATCATGGCAGCCATGCCGGGATTGGAATACATGGGGTTGCCGTTGGCATCGTAGGTAATCTGCATCTGGAACATTGACGGAGTCCACTGCGAGATGTCAAGTGAGGCGGGGATTGTTATTCCGGCCGAGGCCAACGTTGCGTTAGGCGCGAATGCAGTCATTCCGCCGGTGTTCATTGATGGAGCACTCCAGGTGTTGCCGTATCCCATGTTCCCGGATGCGGCCTGCATCCCTGCGGCGAGTCCCTGGAGCAGCCCCATGCCGAGATTGCCCCAGAATTCTGAGCGGCGGCGTTTTTTCTCTGCTTCAGCGGCTGCACGCCGTATGCGCTCGTTCTCAAGCCGCATCGCTTCCTGCCGGCGGCGTATCTCCTCTTCTTCGGCTTGTTTCTGCGCCATGGGGAGCACCCGCTCCATGTCATCATTCACAGCCATTAGCTGCTCAGAGGTCATGGTGCGGTCTCCGTTGTTAAAGAGGCGTGCAGCCTGGCCGTAATTTTCAAGGGCTTCAACGTAATGGTCAGTACCTTCACAGCTCTGCGCGTAGAGGTATGCGAGACGCGATGTAGTGCTTCCGCGTCGGTTCATGGCCAAAGAAAGATTGGAGTGTGCAGCGGCA
>RIBL01000083.1 GCA_003762875.1 Muribaculaceae bacterium Isolate-110 (HZI)
TGCCGCGCTTATTGCTGCTGCGGTGCTGTTTGCGGTGGAGGTTCTGGTTTTTGTGACATCGTCGTTTTTCGACCACATCATTGATCACGATGAAGCCTATCAGGCCCTGAACTGCCGCTTTTACGGAGACTCGCCTATGGCGATGCTGACTTTTGCCATCGGCCACGGGTGGACGTCGGTGTTCGGCGCCACACTGCTGTCGCTGAGGCTGCTTGCCCGGCTCTGCTATCTTGTGACGGTGGCGTTGCCGTTGTGCTATTTTTACCGCAAGACAGCCGATGCCGCCTGGACATTCCTTCTTGGGGCGTTCATGCTTGCGCTGGTGCAGGCCGACCATATCCTGTTCTATGGCTGGGACGTCGGCGCTTTCCCTTTCATAAGCGCGTTGCTGGTGGGGCTGCTGTGCTATCTTGACCGTCCGACCGTAGCCCGGGCCACTGTGTGCGGAGCCTTGTGCGCGCTGATGATACTGTCGAGAGTCACAACCGCTGTGGCCGGTATCCCGGCATTGTTTTGGATAATCATTGCCGGTGCCCGGAGGTCGCCGGAATGCGGCCCATGGCGTTGTGCAGGGGGTGCGGCCGTAGGTTTTGCTGTCGCAGCTCTGGCCGGAATGCTGCTTTTGAAAGGGAGTGTTGCCGGTTATATGGCGGCATGGAACGGCGATAATATCATCAGCGGCCACGGCGTGGGCGATATTGCCGACGGCTACCTGCGGTCGATGAAGTTCGCCATACGATTTTGTTCGAGTTATATAGGCTATGATGTGCAGGTTGCCGCGCTGTGCATCCTTGCCGTGGCGGCCCGCCGTTACGGCGCATTGCTGTGCGGCGCCGGAACGGTGTTCCTCTCGCTCAAGCGCATACTGCTGATGCATTCGGGCTTCATGCCGATGTATTTCTGTTTCATCGTGCTGGTGCTTTATGCTCCGTTGCGCAGCCTGTTCGGCAAGGAGGCAGTCCGCGTCGACCGGGTGCGTTACTGGCTTGTGATAGTTTTTGCGGTGCTTTTCGCCATAGGTTCTGACAGTTTTCTGATGAAGCTGATGTATTTCTATTCCGTGCCGGTGTCGATGTTGCTGCTGTGGCGATGGCGGAGAGGCTTCCTCAAGTATATGTTCATCATGTTTACCGTGCCGACGGTGGCATATTTCGCCTGCGACCGGATTCAGA
>RIBL01000084.1 GCA_003762875.1 Muribaculaceae bacterium Isolate-110 (HZI)
ACTCTCGGCGCTCCCTCCCGAAAAGATTGATTACTCTCTGATTGAATTCGTGAAGGACCGCCCCGGCCACGACATGCGCTATGCCATCGACCCCTCGAAAATAGCAGCCACACTATCGTGGACCCCCTCCACTCCATTCGAGACTGGCATACTGAAAACCGTGAAGTGGTGCATGGACAACACCTCCTGGGCCAAAGCCGTGACCGAAGGCACCGAAGACTTCCTGTAACAACTCACTCCCGGACACGATTATGAAAGGTATAGTACTCGCCGGCGGAGCCGGCACTCGTCTGCATCCTATGACCCTCGGAGTGTCGAAGCAGATGCTCCCTGTCTATGACAAGCCTATGATATATTATCCGGGGTGGGTGCGGGTGCCTGCCGGAATACGCGATATACTGATTATATCCACCCCCGATGACCTCCCGGCATTCCGCCGCCTCCTCGGCTCCGGACGCGAACTCGGCGTGCGTTTCAGCTACGCCGAGCAGCCGCGCCCCGAAGGGCTGGCGCAGGCGTTCACAATCGGGAAGGATTTCCTCGCCGGTGAGCCTGCCGCCCTGGTGCTCGGCGACAATATTTTTTACGGCCAGGGACTCACTCCGATGCTGCACCAGGCCATACATGCAGCCCGTTGCCACAACGAAGCCACAATCTTCGCCTACTCCGTGCAGAATCCGCGACGCTACGGCGTGGTGACTCTCGGTCCCGACGGCAAGGCTGTCGAAATCGTGGAAAAACCGCAGCACCCGGCAAGCGACAAAGCCGTGACCGGCCTGTATTTCTATCCCTCCGACATAACGGAAGTAGCTGCCTCAGTAAAACCGTCGGCACGCGGAGAACTGGAAATAACATCCGTCAACGAGCACTACATGCGCGCCGGACGCCTCAATGTGGAGACTTTCGGACGTGGCTTCGCATGGCTCGACACCGGCACTGTCGATTCTCTGATGGAGGCTTCCGGATTCATCCAGGCCATACAGAAACGCCAGGGGCTATACGTTGCAGCGCTCGAAGAGGTTGCCTTCCGCCGCGGCTTCATCGACCGCGCGCAGCTACGTATCCTCGCCGCATCGCTTGCCAACACCGACTACGGCGCCTATCTGATGAAACTCGCCAACTCATGAAAAATCAGCAGAAACCCTACATAATAGACCTCACGAAAATCAAC
>RIBL01000085.1 GCA_003762875.1 Muribaculaceae bacterium Isolate-110 (HZI)
GGGCCTGGGCCTGCTGCTGTGCGGCAATCAGCGCCGGGTCGATGGCCTCGTCGCCGGCCTCGCCGGGGAGGGCTGACACTTCGCCGGCAAGGTCTTCCAACAGGTTGAAGTCCTTGAGGAATCCCGCCGTGAGGCGGCTCCAGGGCACCAGCGATAGCGCCGCGACCATAGCCACGGCCGCTGCAAGCGTAACAAATAGTCTGCCGGGGGGCTCCTTTCCCCCCGCGGGCCTGGTGTCGTTTTCCATAAGGTATCCGGTAGGCGGAGAGCAGGTGTTCATCCTGCTGCCGATAAATATTTGGTTATCATGTGATTGGCTTGAATGCAGGCTTTATCGCCGGCGTATGTGTAGGGCGGCTTCGGGGCCGAGGTTGAATATGAGGTCGAGAACCGACAGGCCTCCGATAAAGCCCAGGCGGTCGGCCCGCACCTGCCAGTAGGGGAGGTGGCCGAAGGCTGCGGCCACCTCTTCCGGGTCGGTGACAAGGTGTCCGCAAGGCTCGGAGTTCTCGGATGCCGCAGGCAGGAGCAGTATCCGGCGGATTTCGGTGTCGATGGCTTCATCGAGGACGTGCAGGGTGGGGTAGCGCTCTGTCACACCGTCGGTGAGGAATGGGAGGAAGCGGTCGATGTAGAACTCGAAGAATGGGGTGCGGCCGTAGGCCGACTCCAGTGTCACGCGGTGGGTGTGCCACCACCTGTTGTGGGGCGACAGCGGCACATCGCTCCATGTGGCGCGCTGTATGCCGTGTGGTTTGCCGATGGAGGCCGTCAGGCGGGTGCGCCCCTCCTTGTCGGCAATCTCGCAGCGGTGCGCCTCCTTCATCCGCTTGTCGTAGAGAATGCTGAAGTCCATCCTCGACTGAGGGGCGGCCGCCACGACGGTGTAGTATGCTATCGAGCCGTAATAGCGCGGCGGCAGGGCTACCGGCCCGGTGAGGGGTGTGTCCATCATTTGTCGGGATTGGCGTCGCGCAGTATGCGGTTCCAGCGAACGCCGCCTCCAAGAAGGGGTTTGTCCTTGTCGAAGGAAATCAGCACACGCCAGGGGGTGCCCACTATATGGTCCTCGGGCACGAAGCCCCAGTAGCGCGAATCGAGCGAGCAGTCGCGGTTGTCACCCATCATGAAATAGTAGTCCATCTTGAAG
>RIBL01000086.1 GCA_003762875.1 Muribaculaceae bacterium Isolate-110 (HZI)
TATTATACCACGACAAAAGGCGCTGTGAAGATGCACACGCTTCTTGATTATGACTGTCTGTTGCCTGAATTCGTGAACATTACAGACGGGAAAGGCTCTGACAACAAGGCGGCCTACGACATTCCTGTAAATCCGTATTCAATTGTAGTTGCCGACCGTGGCTACTGTGATTACAGCCTGCTCAGCCATTGGGACAGCAACAATGTGTTCTTTGTGGTCCGGCACAAGGACAACATCAGGTATAAGACCGTCCGTGAGCGTCTATTGCCTGAAAAGCGGGCGCAGGACGTGCTTATTGATGAGGAAATTGAACTGGAACTTCCAGTCGCGAAAAAGAAATATCCAAAGAAACTCCGCAGAATTGCCGTATGGAACGAAGAACATGGTTTCGTGGTGGAACTTTTGACAAACAACTTCACTCTTGCCGCCTCCACGATAGCCGCAATCTACAAGGCAAGATGGAATATTGAGATTTTCTTCCGCAATCTAAAGCAGCTTCTGCGCATAAAGAGCTTCATCGGCACCACACGCAACGCCGTGGAAATCCAGATCTGGACTGCACTGATAACCATGCTCATCCTGACATGGCTGAAACACATCGCCAAGTACAAGTGGGCAATGGCTAATCTTGTTGTCTCTCTGCGACTTAACACCTTTACCAAAATCGACCTCAACAAATGGCTTGACGAACCCTTCACACCGCCTCCCGAAGAGCCGTTTTTGCCTTAGGGGGATTACTCTGATGTCATTTTTGCAAAGGCTGATGCCTCTGCACGTTGAGTAGCACTCAAAAATTATTTAGGACAATATTGATCTGCATTCAATATTCCTGCAAATAAACTTTGTTGAAATAAAAAATTTGCCTAACTTTGCATCACAAATCACGCGGTAATAGCTCAGTTGGTAGAGCATCAGCTTCCCAAGCTGAGGGTCGCGAGTTCGAGCCTCGTTTACCGCTCAACAGATAAAGCGCTGGAGATAAATACATTGTATTAATCGCCAGCGCTTTGTTTATACTTTTGAGTATACTTTATCTCAGATTTCCGC
>RIBL01000087.1 GCA_003762875.1 Muribaculaceae bacterium Isolate-110 (HZI)
TGGAATACAATATGGGCCAGAATATGCTATCTGGCTATAATAGCCTTTATTATATATTTTATAATTAGGTATAAATGGTATCAGTTGCGAAAAGAGCATGACGAAGACAAAATCAGATTTTTCATCAATACAGCCCACGACATCCGCACTCCATTGTCATTGGTCATGTCGCCCATTGAAGAGCTGAAGACACAGAACGGCCTTTCCGAAAAGGCTAAATATCTGCTCGATGTGGCGGGCGCAAATATACGAAAGCTTAATGCTGTCACCGCTCAACTGCTCGATTTTGAAAAGATTGACTCGAGAAAAGCAAAGGTCAACATCGAGCCGATCAATCTTAATTATCTATTGTCGGAGGAACTGAGTTGTTTCAATAATGTTGGTGAAAAACGCGGCATCACGCTTCACCTGCAAGTTCCCGATGAGCAGGTAGTGGTTTCAGCTGACAGACATCTGCTTGAACTCATGCTTGATAACCTCATGTCGAATGCCTGCAAATATACCAATCAAGGTGGCAAAGTGGAGGTGTCACTAACCGAAAACAAGTCAAAGGCTGTCATCAGGATTACCGACAATGGTATAGGCATACCTGAGAAAGAGCAGAAAAACATATTCACAAATGTCTATAGAGCCGAGAATGCGAGAGCGTCACAAGAAACAGGCAACGGTTTCGGTCTGCTTCAGGTCAAGCATATAGTGGAAATGCTCAACGGCAACATAGGCTTTACATCCAAAGAGAATGCAGGAACAACTTTTACAATCTCATTCAAGCGTATCTATGACGAGCCTGTCATTCACTGGAATCCGAATAATCTGAATGAGGCCTTGAATGAAATACGCATACCTTCTCCCGTAGTATCCGCTGTTTCTGAGAGTAAGGATGAGACATTGTTGATTGTCGAGGACAACGATGATCTCAGGAATTATTTGACAGCAACATTCTCGGTTGAATATAATGTCGTGTCAACTATTTCGGCTGAGGATGCCCTAAGATTCCTTGAGAATCACTATCCGGATATTATCATCTCAGACGTGATGATGCCCGGCATACAGGGTGACGAGCTGTGCAGCATGATCAAGAACAATCCCGACACCGCCGGTATTCCGGTCATTTTACTTACTGCGAAAACCACTCATG
>RIBL01000088.1 GCA_003762875.1 Muribaculaceae bacterium Isolate-110 (HZI)
GCCGCCTTACATCAACCCGCTTCCTTGACCACTACCTGATGCAGTGGTTCGACGCCGCAGGCAACGATGCCGGCCCGGAATGCTCGGCCGACATACAGAACCAGGCAATACTTCAACTAAACTTCCCGCTGCACCACTCCCGCATCCGCTTCGCACGCTCCGACAACCGGCTACTGCAATCTGCCGAAAAGCAGAGCAAATAAACACCCAACTGAAATTTTTCACAGCATTTTGCGATACATTACAAATTTTTGGCGTATATTTGCAGCAAATTCAACTATTCTGACGCAATCAGACAGGTCACAACCTTTCTAAAAAACTTCTTTAATATAATCCGGGGGGATGTTTCAATTGAATACCCCACTCTAATCGAACTGCTTAATGAAAAAAGCTACATCAACGCCGTGCTGGCGGCAGGGGTAGCGGCGGCAGGCAACGCCGCAGGCCGCGTGACATCGGCCGTAGCACCGGGCATCTATCTGGTACGCACCCCGGCCGGGACCGTAAAGACCGCCGTCAGATAACCCCTTCCCGACACCATTGACACACGTTTAAAACACGTCCTTTTCATTCCCCGGTACGGTTTTGCCGTATCGGGGAATTTTTGTACCTTTGCCGAAAATGTCGATTCATATGAAAAAGGTTATTTTATCACTCATACTGGCCGTGACGGCCATGGCGGCCGCCTTCGCCCAGGCGCCCGCCAATCCGGTGGCATGGCGCTCGAACGTGAAGATGCAGAGCGCCACGAAAGGCACTGTCACCTTCACCGCAATCGTAAGCGAAGGCTGGCACCTCTACGGAATGCAGATGCCCAAGGGAGGGCCCAAGCCCACAACGTTCAGCTTCGCAGGGTCGCAGGGCGTGAAATTCGCGGGCGCTCCCGTGCCGTCGGTGCAGCCGGTGAAGAAACACGACAAAATGTTCGATGCCGACGTCACTTATTGGGAAGGACGTGTGAAATTCACTGTGGACTTCGAGATTACCGAC
>RIBL01000009.1 GCA_003762875.1 Muribaculaceae bacterium Isolate-110 (HZI)
GATACTGCGAAAGTGGGAAAGTAGATAACCGCCCCTTCCGTCCGCCCGGACTCCTTCACAGGAATCCGGGCGGACTTTTTTTATCCCCACTCCGCACCCCGCCATACCCGGGGAGGAGATACAAAAGCCTCATAAGCACGATAAGAAACAAAAGTTTTTAGAGGAGATGATTTCCGTTAGTAGTATAAAAATAACAGATATATTCAAACCTATCCTTATCTGATAAGCGTTGTGAATATATGAATAAATAAGTTAATGATAGTTAAATAACTGGGGGGGTGATTTTTGTCGTACATTTGCTGACATATTCAATGTATTACCCCAACTATTTGAATGTTTTGTACAGTGTTTTAATTAGTTCCGTCATGGGGTAGGCGGTAGAATCTTAATCAAAGAGTTGTGCCCGACACGTATTTTAGGGTATTGTTTGATGAGAAGAATTTTCCTCTTGTTGACCGCAGTATTTGCAATGGGTGCGTTCAGCGTTTTTGGGCAGAAAAAGGGGAGTGTTGCTATTTTTGAGGAGGCAAGTGCTCGCGAAGCCACTCCTAATGTCGCGGTGTTTGTATTCCCACAAATATGTGACCTAAATATGATTTCAAAGACTCGAGTGGACTATGGCCCCTATGATTTCGCTTTAGCCAAAGATCTTAACACTCTTACAAACCAAGAGCTTGAAAATGTAAAGACTCGTGCATTGCAGAAGGCATGCCGTCTCTCAGGTGCTGATTTGATAATTGAGCCGCTCTACACATCGACAGTTTATGATAAGGATAATAAGACCATATGGGTGAGTCTTTCCGGATATCCTGCCAGTTATGTGAATTTCCGTTCTTTAAAACCTACCGATATAGATATGATTCGCGCCCTATATCCTAACGGTGTCCATGGCATACAACAGCAGAATGCCGGCACTGTAGTGACCACTGCCACTGAAGGAACCAAATAATAAATATAAAGAAAATAATATACCATTCATTAAACATTAAAATTCTTTTATCGTAATGAAAAAGTTATTTGTTTTTATTGTCGCAGCAATGGCTGTACTTTCTGCGTCTGCTCAGATGCGCACCAGCCGCACCTTTACAAAGACAAAGTCCAATACTGAGTGGATTTTGCGTGCTGGTCCCAGCATCAACAGTATCACAGGTATAGACGGTCTCAACAGCAAGGTTGGCTTTGATGTAGACATCGCCTTTAATAAGTCGTTTGGTCAGAGTCCGCTTTACTGGGGTATGGAACTCGGTATCGGTACCCGCGGTTTTGGTTCAGACCTTGAATATAACGGCGAGGAGTATGGTATGACTGCTTATGACATCAAATGGTCACCGTTTACTATGGGATATAAGTATGCCATTACTGAGGATTTTAAACTTGATCCGCATGTCGGGGCATACGCACTCTATGATTTTGCAACGAGCAATGATTATGAGTTTGATAATAAATTTGATGTAGGCCTACAGGCCGGTCTTGGCTTTTGGTATAAGCGTGTGAATCTTGATTTTATGTATCAATTTGGTTTTGTTAATGTTGGTGATGATGCCGGCAAGACAGGCAATTTCCTGATACGAGTAGGTTATAGGTTCTAAATACATAGTCAGTCATCATACGGAATATGCTTCGAAAATCCATATTATTGCTATTGGTATCCTGCATGGCGTCGGTCTGTTGGGGGCTGGATATAAAGGGGCTCAATAGAAAGAAAGACAAAACGCCTGATATTGACATTGTGGTATGGCTCAGACATGAAGTCTCCGGCCTACCTAATGATGTGGATGGGGTGAAGATATTCCGCCCCAATACTATCGGAGAAGACGGACGGATAAGTGTTGACGGAAATGTCGAACTCCCAGCTAAAAAACAATCGCACGGTTTCATTGCTGCATATATTTATGCCTGTGACAATCTTGGGAATGCTGATAGAATTGAAGCTGTGGACTATGACGCAAAGAGTTTTTCAGTGTATCGCGAAATACGTGAGGGTGAATATAAGGATGCTGTAGTGTATCGTTTTGTCACTCACTATGTGTTTAGCGACGGTAACATGTCATTCTCGACTTATGATATAAATGTAGAGTATAGAGAGAAAGGCATATTGCCGCGTAAGATCAACATCGAGAAATTCAAGCCGGCCACTAATGAGCGTCATCGCGAACTGTCCGAGGGGTTAAGTCTTGCCAATTCGATTTTAATTGATGATATGGCCGGAGCTGTGGTTAAGGCCAAGCCGGCCGATGTGACACATTGGACTGACATCAAAGCTGGCAAGATAGTCAAAGGAATGAATGAAACCGAGGTACGTCTCATAAGCGGTGCGCCACGCAGCGTAAGTCCGTTAGGCGAGAGCATGCAATGGATGTACACTAATGATTTCATAATCATATTTACTGACGGCATTGTCAGCAATGTGATACAGGACTAACGTACCACGTCATCAGACGGGGAATTTAGCATTATGTTTCGGGCCCGCTCCACTGAGTATGCGGGCCCGTTTTAATTGTTTTAAGTTAACGCTCATTGCCGTTAACAAAAAAATAAGTATCTTTGCGCTGAAATTGGGTAATTATACCTGATTTTATCATTAATACCCGACAGCACAGCCAATTTTATAATGGAACTTACTGCTAACCAACTTGCCGCCCTCGTGCATGGAGATGTCGAAGGTGACGGTGAAGTGAAAGTGGGCACATTTGCCAAAATTGAAGAAGGCCAGCCCGGTGCTCTTTCGTTTCTTGCCAATCCCAAATATACTCACCATATCTACACCACGGACTCGTCGGTGGTGCTTGTGAAACGCGACTTTGTGGCCGAACAGCCTGTCAAAGCCACCCTTATCCGTGTGGATGATCCTTATGCCACCATCGCCCGACTTCTTGAGATGGTGCAGGAGATGACCCGTGTGGTCAAGAAGGGGGTCGAGCAGCCCAGCTATGTGGCCGAGGGTGTGGTAATACCCGAGGATGCTTATGTCGGAGCCTTTGCATATATTGGCAAAGGTGCCGTTATCGGAGCCGGAGCAAAAATCTATCCCCACACTTATGTGGGTGACGGATGTGAGGTGGGCGACGAGTCCATTCTCTATTCGGGTGTCAAGGTGTATGACGGATGCCGTATAGGCAAGAGATGTATACTTCACTCGGGTGCGGTGATTGGTGCCGACGGATTTGGATTCGCTCCTGTCGACGGTCGTTATGAAAAGATACCTCAGACCGGCAATGTCATCATCGAGGATGACGTGGAGGTCGGAGCCAATACGACCATCGACCGCGCCATGATGGGATCGACACGAATATGCAACGGAGTGAAGCTCGACAATCTCATTCAGATAGCCCACAACTGCTCGGTGGGTGACAATACGGTCATGGCGGCACAGGCCGGAGTGGCCGGTTCGGCCAAGATAGGCCGGCAGTGTATGGTTGGCGGACAGGTAGGCATCGTAGGCCATATCTCGCTTGCCGACGGCACCCAGATAGGAGCGCAGAGCGGTGTCAGTCGTGCCACCAAGCCGGGTGAGCGTATCATGGGCTCACCGGCTGTCGAGATGGGCGAGTATGCCCGCGGACTTGTCTATGCCAAGCGTCTGGGCAAACTCTTCGAGCAGGTAAAGACAATCGAAAAAGAAATAAAGAAACCATAATATATGAATCAGAGAACTCTTAACGGCGAGTTTACGCTCACAGGCAAAGGACTCCATACAGGGCTTGAAATCACAGCCCGGTTTCTCCCCGCTCCCGAAAACCACGGCTATAAAATCAAGCGTGTGGATCTCGAGGGTCAGCCTGTAATCGACGCACTTGCTGAAAATGTGGTAGCCACTAACCGTGGCACCGTGATAGCCAAGGGGGATGCCCGTGTCTCGACCATCGAACATGCCATGTCGGCTCTCTATGCCGCCGGTATCGACAACTGTCTCATTGAGGTCAATGCCCCCGAGCTGCCTATCCTCGATGGCAGCGCGCTCCCTTACTGCGAGGCCATCGCTTTGGTAGGTGTCGTAGAGCAGAAGGCTGACAAGGATTTCTATTACGTGAAGTCGCGTATGGAAGTCTCAGATCCCGAGACAGGCTCGTCGATTATCGTGCTCCCCGACGATGACTTTTCGGTGGACGTGAAAATCAACTTTGACTCTAAGGTGCTCAACAATCAGTTTGCCACCCTTGAGAATATCGCTACCTATTGCGATGAGATAGCTCCGAGCCGCACATTCGTGTTTGTACGCGAAATCGAGCCTCTTGTTACCAACAATCTCATCAAAGGTGGTGACCTCGACAATGCCATTGTCATCTATGACACTCCCATGGCACAGGGTGAGCTCGACCGTCTGGCCGACCTCATGGGTGTGGCTCGCAAGGATGTGGCCGAGCTCGGTTATCTCAACGAGCGTCCTCTCACAAGCGACAACGAGCCCGCGCGTCACAAGCTGCTCGACCTTATCGGTGACATCGCCCTTATAGGACGTCCGCTCAAGGGTCGCATCATCGCCACCCGTCCCGGCCATACCATCAATACTACTTTTGCCAAGAAAATCCGCAAGGACATCAAGCATCAGGAAGTACAGGCCCCGATATACAACCCTAACAAGGCTCCTCTGATGGACAACAACCGCATCCGCGAGCTTCTTCCCCACCGCTATCCTTTCCAGCTTGTCGACAAGGTAATCGAGAAGGGCACCAATTATATCGTCGGCGTGAAAAACATCACCGCCAACGAGCCTTTCTTCCCCGGTCACTTCCCTCAGGAGCCTGTGATGCCCGGCGTGCTTCAGATCGAGGCCATGGCCCAGACCGGCGGCCTGCTTGTGCTCAGCGGAGTCGATGAGCCTGAGCGTTATTCGACCTACTTTATGAAGATTGACAATGTGAAGTTCCGTCAGAAGGTCGTTCCCGGCGATACACTCCTATTCCACGTATCGTTCATGACCGAGCTTCGCCGCGGTTGCGCCATGATGAAGGGCTATGCATTCGTGGGCGACAAAATCGTCACCGAGTGTGAGTTTATGGCTCAGATTATAAAGAACAAATAAGAAAGACTATAATGAATCAACCCTTAGCATACGTGCATCCCGAAGCCAAGATTCATCCCAGCGTTGTGATCGAGCCGTTTGTCACAATCGGCCCCAACGTCGAGATAGGCGAAGGCACACACATATACTCTAATGTGACCATCATGGAGGGTGCGCGCATTGGCAAAAACTGCAATATATATCCCGGAGCCGTGATTTCGGGTCCCCCGCAGGACCTCAAGTTCAAGGGCGAGGACACTCTGGCGATTATCGGTGACAATACCACCATACGCGAGTGTGTGACCGTGCATCGCGGCACAGCATCCAAGGGCAAGACTGTGGTGGGCAGCAACTGTCTCATCATGGCTTATTGCCACGTGGCCCACGACTGTGTGGTCAAGGACAATGTCATCATGTCAAACGCTGTGCAGCTTGCCGGCGAGGTTGTGGTCGACGAGTTTGCCGTCGTAGGCGGCGGTGCGCTTGTCCATCAGTTCTGCCACATCGGAGCTCATGTGATGCTTCAGGGCGGCGCGCTGGTCAATAAGGACATCCCCCCGTTTGTCAAGGCCGGCCGCGAGCCTATAGCCTATGCCGGAGTCAACTCCATCGGTCTGCGCCGCAGGGGATACTCCAACGAGACAATCCGCGACATTCAGGAGATATACCGTTATCTCTATCTCTCCGGCCTTAACAACTCCGACGCCATCAGCCGCATCGAGGCCGAGCTGCCCGCATCGAAAGAGCGTGACGAGATAATACTCTTCGTGCGCAACTCCAACCGAGGCATTATCCGCGGTTACTGACACCGGACGGGACTCTGAGCCCGGTAGCGTGCAGACTACAGACCGACAATTTTTCTCCTCACCTTTTTAACGATTACAGAAGTGAAACGCTCCATAGCGTTGTCAATATTGCTTGCAGGCATCTCCGTGACGGTATCTACCCGCGCGGAGATGCCTGATGCATATAACAGTCTCAATCCTTATGCCGGCAAGTCGGGCGACGGGCTTGTGGCTGCTATCAGGCGCACGGCGCGTCCATCGCGGCTTGTGACGTTCGAACAGATATCCTATAGTTTTTATGACCCGTTTGAGGGCTGTGTGGTTAAGATGTCAGCCGGACATCTTCCGCCCGGCTATCTTACAGGTTCGATTGTCCCTGCCGCATGGTGGGATGACAAGACGCGAGCCGACAGCGTTGGGGGAGACCTGCACAATTTCATCCCGCTCACTCAAGGTGCGGCTAAGGCTCTTGGTGACCGCCGGCCCGGTATGCTCTCGGTGGTTACAGAAGACTTTGGCCGCTGGAGTGTAGGCCGAGCCGAGATATACGGTACGATGACCGACCTGTATACACCCCCGCGTGAGTTGCGCGGACGGTTGGCCCGCACCTACTTCTATATAGCCGCAATGTATCATACCGATATGCTGAAGGCCGAAGGGTATATGATGCTGCGCCCCGACTATCCTTACCTCACGCCTTATGCCACAGGCCTACTGTGTGAATGGGCGCGCGACTGCGAGCCAGACGAGGCTGAAAAGGAATGGGACGACTATGTGGCCCGCATGCAGGGGTGTGGCAATCCGTTTGTCTCATATCCATCGCTTGCCGACTATATATGGGGTGATAAAGCGGGTGAGACATATGCCGAGGAGGGTGAGCCTGTGCCGCTTCATTCCACCTATCGCATGGACACTGACAGGATATATCTGATGTCGCCTCATGTGCCGGCCGACGCCCGGTGGACCATTGACGGCACTCCGGCCATGTCAGACAGCTATAATCCACGCCAACTCGGCCTTGGCGACCATCATCTGGTCTATACCTCAGCCTCGACGGGACGCAGCGGAAGGGTAATGATTAAAATTGTCGAGAAATGAAGTCAAAAAGGATGCTTAAAACAGTATGTATGGGCATGCTCGCCGTGGTGTGTTCATGTGGCCATGACAGTCCGTCGGGACGGGATATTATGACGGAACGTCCCGGTGAGGAGGGACAGCGTCCTGGAGTCGGAGAATCCAATTCCATGGCCCGTGAGTTGGCCGATGACGTGTGGCGAGTGTCGGGTCCGACATTGACGATGCGTTACGACCGCGGAGGTATATTGTTTGATTCGCAGGCCGACGGCCGGGTCAATATTTCAGATCTTGACGGAGCCGACAGCGTATCGGTCGGGATAGGCAAGGAGGGGACCGACTCGCTGATGTCGGGAACAGATATCATTGTCAACGGCCATGCATTGACTCTGCGCAGGGTAAAGATGTTGCGTCACGGCGACGGCAGGTCATGGTATATGGCCACCGACAGCTCCGACGGCTTGTGGATATTGGCCTTGCCATTTTAAAGTATAAAGTTTAGAGGTTAAAGTTTAATGGCTTTGTGAAGCGTATAAACTTTAACCTCTAAACTTTAACCTCGTATAATGCTCTACTTGTGCATCAGGCGGGCCATGTCGCGCTTATCTTCGCGTTCCTTGATTGACTGTCGTTTGTCATACTCTTTCTTGCCTCGGGCTATTCCGATGACCAGTTTGGCAAGACCGCGCTCATTGATGAAAAGGCGCAGGGGCACGATGGTAAATCCCGCCTCCTTGCCCGACTTCTCTATCTTGTTGATTTCCTTGCGAGAGAGCAGCAGTTTACGGTCGCGACGCTCGGCGTGATTGTTGTAAGAGCCGTAGAAGTATTCAGCGATATACATATTTTTTACCCATACTTCACCATTGTCGACATAGCAGAATGTATCGACCAGCGAAGCCTTGCCCTCGCGTATCGACTTGATTTCGGTGCCGGTGAGCACGATGCCGGCCGTATAGGTGTCACCGATGGCGTAGTCAAACGTCGCACGCCTGTTTTTTATGTTTATATCCTTGGATTGCATGATAATTTTAGAAAATGAGAGAGAATATGAAATGGAAAATATATGGAGGGAGCAGCACTCCCAGAATAGCCAGCATCATGAAATGGCCTATGCGGTCAGGGCGCACGTGCATATATTCGCATCCTTTCCACTGTACGAGCGCGACGTAGCAGGGGAGAAAAAACAGCACCAGGGGCGTGATGGGCAGACAGTTGACAATGATTGAAATCATCGCGAGCATCCCGAGGGTGAACAGTGTGAATGTCTGGCACCGCTGCTCGTCATATTCCCCCTCAATCATCGGCTCCACAGCCACCGAGAGCACAAATGTACTGAAAAAATATGAGATGAAGTAGGCCACAAAGGTTATAATCATCTTCATGAACAGGGATAGAAACACCACGTGGTGTTTAAACAGTGCTTGGGTGAACACACTGACGGCTGCCACAGCTATGAGCGGATAGAACCCTTCGGCTGCGATGCGCGACGGGGTGAGCCGCGAGCCGCTTGCCGACATGGCCTTGTCGATGTCTTCCCATCCGTTGCGAGGGGAGAGTATGAGCTGAAACAGATATTGGAGATAATATTTCATAGACTACAAAATTACTAAGAATCTCGCAGTTGAGAGTGCATCAGGCCATAATTCAGATGCTTGCGTAATGCTTTATTAATGTATTTTAACAAAGTGGTAGCAAATTTTTGAGTACTTTTGTACGAATTACGTCCAAAGGTAAAATCATAAACAGATATAATGGAAATTACAGGCAAGATTATAGTGGCCATGCCCGAAGTAGGCGGCACTTCAGCCAAAGGAAACGCTTGGAAGAAGCGTGAATATGTGCTCGAGACTATGGAGACATATCCCAAAAAGGTATTTTTCAACTTCTTCGGCGACCGTGTCGACCAGTTTCCCCTTCAGGTGGGTCAGGTCGTAAAGGTCAGCTTTGACATTGACAGCCGTGAGTATAACGGCCGTTGGTATGTCGACATCCGTGCATGGAAAGCCGAGGCTCCCGATGCAGCTCCCGCCGCTCCCATGGCCCAGCCCGTAGCCGCCGCTCCCTCCTATGGTCCCGCACCCCAGATGCCTTCGGGTTACGCAACTCCCGGCGCGCCCGTGCCTCCCCCCGCTGTCGATCTGGCTCCCAGCCCCACCGACGACCTGCCTTTCTGAAAAGAAGAATAATTCAGAATATAACATAGAGAAAAGTCTCAAATGAAACGGAAGTTTCATTTGAGACTTTTCTCTATGTTATATTTAAGGCCATATCATATGATTGCGATATGGCCATTGTTGATTACGCTTAGTACTTCTTCACGATAACGGTAGCGTTGTGGCCGCCGAAACCAAAAGAGTTGGAGAGAGCTGCGCGCACGGGGCGGTTTTCAGCCTTGTTGAAGGTGAAATTGAGAGTGTAGTCGATGTTTTCGTCATTGTCACCCTCCTCGTGATTGATGGTGGGGGGCACAACGTCGTTCTGGCAAGCGAGCACGGAGAACATGGCCTCGAGTGCACCTGTCGCACCGAGCAGGTGGCCGGTCATCGACTTGGTCGAGCTGATGTTGAGCTTGTGGGCGTGGTCGCCGAAGAGCTCAACGATAGCCTTCACTTCGGAGATGTCACCTACGGGGGTCGAAGTGCCGTGTACGTTGATATAGTCGATATCCTCGGGCTTCATGCCTGCATCCTCGAGAGCGTTGCCCATCGAGAGGATTGCACCCAGACCTTCGGGATGGGTGGCTGTGAGGTGATAGGCATCGGCACTCATGCCGCCGCCGGCAACCTCGGCATAAATCTTGGCACCGCGAGCCTTGGCATGCTCGAGTTCTTCAAGAACGAGCACTACCGAGCCTTCGCCCATTACGAAGCCGTCGCGCGACGCGCTGAAGGGGCGTGAGGCGGTCTCGGGCGAGTCGTTGCGGGTCGAGAGAGCGTGCATCGAGTTGAAGCCGCCCACACCTGCGGGATAGATGGCAGCCTCGGCACCGCCGGTGACGATGGCGTCGGCCTTGCCGAGACGGATGAGGTTGAAGGCGTCGATAATGGCGTTGTTGGATGATGCGCAAGCCGAAACCACACCGAAGTTGGGACCATGAAACTCATACTCCATGGAGATGTGGCCCGAAGCGATGTCGGCAATCATCTTGGGGATGAAGAAGGGGTTGTATTTGGGGCCCTGCTCGGCACCGTTCACGGCATAATATCCGGCCTCTTCCTCAAAAGTGTGCAAACCTCCGATGCCTGCTGCCACGATTACACCCACGCGGTTGCGGTCGAGGTTGGATGCTTCGAGAAGATTGGAGTCGGCTACGGCCTGACGGGCTGCGACGATGCCATACTGGGCATAGAGGTCGAGCTGACGGAGTTTCTTGCGGTCGAAGTGATCGGCTGCGTTGTAGCCCTTGACTTCGCATGCAAACTGGGTCTTGAATTTAGAAGCGTCGAAATGGGTGATGGGAGCAGCACCGCTGACGCCGGCGAGGGCGTTGGCCCATGTGGTGGCCACATCGTTGCCGATAGGTGTTATAGCTCCGAGTCCTGTGATTACAACTCGTTTAAGTTCCATTGTAAAATTGTGGTATAAGTGAGGAAAAATTGAAATAAGGCTCCACTTTGCTGAGAGGCGAAAGTGGAGCCTTTGATGGTTCACGGCCGCAAATCTTCGCGGCAAACCTTAGGTCGTATTATGATGATAGGTTTGAGCGATCGGGCGCGGACGGAGTTTTTGAGGCTAATTACTTCTGGTTTGCCTCGATGTAAGAGATGGCGTCGGCCACGGTCTTGATGCCTTCGGCCTGATCATCGGGGATGGTGATGCCAAATTCCTTCTCAAATTCCATGATGAGTTCAACGGTGTCGAGGCTATCTGCGCCAAGATCTTTGGTGAATTCTGCGGTTTCGGTTACTTCGTTTTCGTCAACACCGAGCTTATCTACGATGATAGCCTTAACTCGTGATGCAATTTCAGACATAGTAATAAAGAGTTTTGATTAGTATATTCGGTTTTTATGGTGCGAAAGTTTTTCACATTCGCGGTGCAAAGGTAAGAAATTTTTCATCAATTACTAAACTTTTAAACGTGTAAAGATGTTAATTGGGCTTGTTTTTGGCAAATTTTGTTCAAAAAATCATAAAAATTGGTCATTTAAGGTGCTGTTTTTCGTTTTTGCCTCGAAACTCTGCGAGAGTGCAATGTGTTACATCTGATAAGGGATATTGTCTCGCTGCGGATGTCAATAAGTTTATTTGGCAGATGCGGTAATATTTCCCAATTTTGTGTTGTAAAAACCCTATGTAAATGAAAAAACTCGTATTGTTTGCTTCCTGCTCGCTTCTGCTCGGAGCGATGGCCACCGGATGTGGCGACAGGGATAAGAAGATGTCGGATGATGGCGTGGAAATCACTGAGTTTGCTGTGAACGAAGTGATTATGACAGCCGGCCGCAATTATCGCGCACTGCTGCAGGGCGACACTGTCTATCTTGACCAGTCTGTATCATTGCTCTGGCCCAAGTCGCTTGGCGATGCCGATCTGAGTGTGTTGCGTGACTCGCTGTTGTCATATTGTTTCGGTGACACTGCATGTGCGGGTCCCGAAGAGGCTATCCGTAAGTTTGTATCGGATGTGTCGGTGCTTGCCGGCGAGGATGGCGAGGAGTCGGTGTATAAAAACATCGAGCCTGTCGACTCGCTGCCCGAGGGTATCGCCGGGCTGGGATGTTATTTTAATAATGTCACGGCCTCAGTGACCGAACTCAACGAGGTGATGGTGACTTATCAGGTGACCTCGTCGTCCTATCTGGGCGGTGCGCATCCGTTTACCACAATCCGCCCGTTCACCTACGACCTCGAGGCCGGACGTGTGCTTACGCTCGACAACATGTTTACGGCCGCCGGCCGCGACAGTATAATGCCCGTGATAGTCAATGCTCTCGCTCGTCAGCTCGATGTCCCCGTCAGCGGGCTCGACCGAGCCGGCATCTTTACGGCTCAGCTCACTTATCCCGGTCAGCCATACATCAGCAACAATGTGTTGTATTTCCACTATAATCCCTATGACATCGCGCCCTATGCCGCCGGGATGATTGACGTCGCCGTCTACCCCTATGAAGTGGAGCGTTTCCTTGCCCCCGGGGTGGCAAAACTTTTTTGATGTCGGCATATGACATGCTCTGAAAAAGTATAGATAATCATGGATAAGCTCAAAAGTAACGGTTAGCGTCGCTTTTGAGCTTTTTTTATGCCCCGGTGATATGTGAATGCTCCCCGGCCGAGGGTATCGGGCCGGGGAGCACGTGGGAACTATTGTTCACGAGGAAAGGTTAGGGATCATTCCGGAGCGGCGAAAATTACGATGCGGTTCCAGTCGTTGGTGGGATATACCTGGGTGTCCGAACCTTCGGCCTGGAGGATGAGGCGGTCAGCCGAGATGCCGTAGTCGCCGGTGAGGATGTCGGCCACGGCCTGGGCGCGACGTTGAGAGAGCTTCATGTTATATGCCGATGTACCGGTGTTCTTGTCGGCATATCCGCATACTACAATCTGAGCGTTGGGGTTGGCCTTGAGATACTCGGCGATGTTATATACGTTGACCATTTCCTCTGACGATACATAGGCCGAGTTGATCTTGAAGCGTACGGTGGGGAAGAGAGTGGTCGAAGTGCTCTCGACTTCCACTGCTTCGGGTACCTCGGGGCAGGGGAGCTGGGCCTCGGCGGCAGCAAGAGCGGCCGATGTAGTGGCGAGTGCGCCGCGCAGGTCGTTGATCTGAGCATTGGCCTGGTTGAGTGCGTTTACGTAGTCGCAGGGGTTGTAGCGTTCAAATTTCGAGCCTGTGAAGTGGATAATCACACCGCCGGTGGCCGAGATGTCGAGGTCGATAGGGCGGTCAAACACTACATTGTTATAGTTGTCGCCATAGAACATCGCGCGTCCTTCGGCAAAGAGGTCGACATAGGGGCTTACACGGAAACGGAGCTGAATGCCGGCCGATACAGGAAGCATCCACTGGTTGTGTTTGATGCGTCCGGCCTCATGGTAATCATTGGCACCATTGACGTTGCGGAAGTTATAGACAAATGTGCCGCCGAGTCCTACATAGGGTATGATTGATACGGGTCGTGAGGGATTGTAGCCGGCGATGGAGTTACACATGTCCCACATGAAGTCGACGTTGAGATTGGCTGTGCGGGCCGAGGCCATTGCGCCTTTCTGCCAGTGCATCGAGCCGTAGTAGGCCGAGAATCGGAATCCGAGGTATGGTGAAATCCAGCGGCCTACGCCAATGTTATAGATTGCCGTGATGCGGCGTTCCTTGGTGCCCTGCTCCATGATCGGGGTGCGCATGCCTGCGCCGAGCTGTATATACCAGTTGTCGCGCCATGAACCGGGGGTGTAAATGTCCTTGCACTGCACCTGCTCTACGGCAAAAGTGCTCTCTTCGACTACTACACCTGTAGTCTCCTGTGCGTTCACATCATTGGCCGACATGAGGACACCGCCTAATGCTGCCATAAGAAACAGTTGCTTTTTCATTACTCTCATAAATTTGGAATGAAACTTTTGAAGATTGTTTAGTCTTGCTAAGTAAGTATGATACTTTATGAACTTGTAACGTTAAGCAATCTTTAATTGTTCAAAGTAAAACAAAAAGTAGGGGCACGGCGTGGCTTTTTAACACATTTATGTTAAGGACGTTAAATGACGGGAGGTAGGGATACGAAAAAAGGGTAAGCTTACTACATCGCACCGCTACGACCCGATACCGTTGCTTCGATCAAGACCTGGCGGAGTTCTCGGGGAGCTGGTCGTGTAGGACTTACCCGACTGCAAAGGTACAACTTTTTTCAATCACGGCAAGCGTTGGCACAATATTTTTATAATGCTTTTTATTTTCAATACTCACTCTATATAATAAGGTGTAATGTGTGCTTTGTATTAACATTATTTTAGTTAAAAATAAAATCGGAAAAATAAAAGATAGGGCGGGAGGTGTGAAAAATGGAAAGAAATTATTACTTTTGTAGAAATTTGGAAAAGAATGGCCGGAAACCTTCAACAACGCATCGACAGGCTCCAGTCCAAAGCCCGCTTGCTCGCCGACCGATACAAGGTGGTGAAGCGAGGCCGGGAAGAGGCCGAAGGCCGGGTGGCGGAGCTTCAGGCACAAGTCTTGCGTCTTGAGCGGGAATTATCGCTCAGAGACGCCGAGATAGAGCGTCTGAAGGTGTCGTCGGTGCTGACCCCCGACCATAAGGACGTTGAGGCTACACGTACATTCCTATCCGAATTAGTGCGCGAAATCGACAAGTGCATCGCTCAGTTAAGCATTTGATGTCTGACAAAATACATAACATATCCATCCGTATCGCCGACCTGCCACGCATACAGCTCACAGTGCCCTACAGTCAGGAGCCGCTGGTGAGACGTGCCGAAGAAAATATCAACGGACTGTGGAAAAAATGGAAGGAGAGGGATGAGTTCCGCGACAAGTCGTCGGCCGAAGTCCTGGCGATGGTCACCTTCAGGTTTGCCCAGCTTTATTATTCCAACCTGGAGGCTGGCGAGAGCCTCGACAGCATGCTCGACGGCATGGAGCAGACTTTTGACAGTCTGCTTCTTGACGACATAACATAATCCGACACAGGCATACAAAAGCCTCGGCCGGAGCGGCACATGCCGACACATCACGCACGATTGACCCTATCGTAGCCCCGTGGCCGTAAGCCCCGCGCAATTTTCAGACGTGGAGCCGACGCAAACCCGAGGGCCCGCATGGGTTGGCACGTGTGTTTTTTTATATCTTTATTCATCCTTTTATTATCAACATTCAGACATGTTTATGATAGCATTACTTTATATCGCCATCGCATTGATAGGAGCGGCACTGGGCATAGGCATACTAATGGCCGTGCAGAAGTCTACCGGCCGCTCGCGCGCCAAGACTATCGTCGAGGACGCCCAGCGTGAAGCGGAGGTGATCATGAAAGACAAACTCCTCGAGGCCCGCGAGCAGGAGCTCCGCATCAAGACCGAGGCCGAGAAGGCCGCCAACCAGCGGCTCTCGCGCGTGCAGAGCGAGGAGGCCAAGCTCAAGCAGCGTCAGTCGCAGCTCAATCAGCAGCAGAGCGAAAACACCAAGGCCCGCAACGAAATCGAGCAGTCGCGCCGCGAGATAGAGGCTCAGAGCCAGGCTCTCGAAGTACGTGGCGAGGAGCTTGACCGTCTGCGCCGCTCGGCTCAGGAGGCTCTCGAGCACATCTCGGGCCTGTCGAGCGAAGAGGCCAAGGAGAAGCTCATCGAGAGTCTCAAGGACGAGGCCAAGACTGCTGCCGCCGCCTATATACACGACATTATGGACGAGGCCAAGATGACCGCCAACAAAGAGGCCAAGCGCATCGTCGTACAGTCGATACAGCGTCTTGCCACCGAGACCGCCATCGAAAACTCGGTGACTGTATTTCACATCGACAGCGATGAAATCAAGGGCCGCATCATCGGTCGCGAGGGCCGCAACATCCGTGCACTAGAGGCTGCGACCGGCATTGAGATTATCGTCGATGACACCCCCGAAGCCATCGTGCTGTCGGGCTTCGATCCTGTGCGTCGCGAGATAGCCCGTCTGGCTCTGCATCAGCTTGTGGCCGACGGCCGCATCCATCCCGCCCGTATCGAGGAGGTTGTAGGCAAGGTGCGCCGTCAGATCGAGGAGGAGATAGTCGAGACCGGCAAGCGCACCGCCATCGATCTTGGTATCCATGGTCTGCATCCCGACCTCATACGTATGGTAGGCAAGATGAAATATCGCTCGAGCTATGGCCAGAACTTGCTGCAACACTCGCGCGAGACGGCCAACCTCTGTGCCATCATGGCCGCCGAGCTTGGTCTCAACCCCAAGAAGGCACGTCGCGCCGGATTGCTCCACGACATAGGCAAGGTGCCTGATGAGGAGCCCGAACTGCCCCACGCTCTCCTCGGCATGAAGCTCGCTGAGAAATACAAAGAGAAGCCCGAGATATGCAACGCCATAGGTGCTCACCACGACGAGATAGAGCAGACATCGCTTCTCGCACCCATAGTGCAGGTGTGCGACGCTATTTCAGGTGCCCGTCCGGGCGCACGCCGCGAGATTGTCGAGGCTTACATCAAGCGTCTCAATGACCTCGAGCAGCTCGCACTCAGCTATCCCGGCGTAATCAAGACTTATGCCATCCAGGCCGGTCGCGAACTGCGTGTGATAGTGGGTGCTGACAAGATTGACGATGTCGAGACCGAAAAGCTCTCGGAGGAGATAGCACGCCGCATCCAGGACGAGATGACTTATCCCGGACAGGTGAAGATTACCGTAATCCGCGAGACACGCTCTGTAAGTTTCGCTAAGTAAGGAGGGTCAGCTCATGAAAGAGAAAGACCGCCGCTGTCCGCGCGGCAAACTCCATTGTTTCGACTGGCTTGATGATGTGCCCGAAGTGCCCGGAGCGGGTGTTGACGACATTGTCGAAGTGCAGTTCAAGAACACCCGCAAAGGATATTACCGCAATTCGCTCGGGCTGCCGCTCGAGATCGGCGAGATGGTGGCCGTGGAGGCCACTCCAGGCCATGACATAGGATGCGTCACGCTTACGGGGCGTCTCGTGGCCATGCAGATGCGTCGCGCCGGTTTCAAGAGTGATGCCGAGATCAAGCGTGTGTTCCGCAAGGCCAAGCCGGCCGACCTCGAGAAATATGAGGAGGCCCGTGCGCGCGAGAACGACACCATGATACGTGCACGCAAGATAGCCGAGTCGCTCAATCTCAATATGAAGATTGGCGACGTGGAGTATCAGGGCGACGGCAACAAAGCCATATTCTACTATATAGCCGACGAGCGTGTCGACTTCCGTCAGCTCATCAAGGTGCTTGCCGAGACATTCAAGGTGCGCATCGAGATGAAGCAGATTGGCGCGCGTCAGGAAGCTGGCCGCATAGGCGGCATCGGCTCGTGCGGACGTCCGTTGTGCTGTGCCAGTTGGATGACCAACTTTGTGTCGGTCGGCACCAGTGCCGCGCGTTATCAGGATATTTCGCTCAATCCGCAGAAACTTGCCGGACAGTGTGCCAAGCTCAAGTGTTGTCTCAACTTCGAGGTGGACACCTATGTGGAGAGCTCCAAATTTCTTCCCGAGAAGAATGTGCGCCTCGAGACGGCCGACAATACATATTATCACTTCAAGACCGATATATTCAAGAAAGAGATTACCTATTCTACCGACAAGCAGATGGCGGCCAATCTGGTGACCATCGATGCCGAGAGGGCGTTTGAGGTAATCGAGATGAACCGTCGGGGCGAGAAGCCGCTGAAGCTCGAGCGTGAAGGTCAGGAAAAACAGCGCGAAAAGCCCAAGCCTATCGACCTGGCTTCGCAGGATGACCTCACGCGCTTTGACAAGGCCAAAAAGAAGAAAAAGAAAAAGAAACCACAACAGACCGGCGACAAGCCACCGGCTCCGGCAGCGCAACAGCAACCGGCCGTTGTCAGTCAGGCCCGACAGGAACAGAAGCCGCAGCGGCAGGAGGGCGGGGATCGTAAGCCCAAGGGACAGCGTCCTGCCGGTCAGAAGCCGCAGTCCAAGCCGCAGGACCGACCCGAACATCAGGACAAGCCGCGCAATGAAGCCCGTCAGCCTGAACAGCAGCGTCGCGATGACCGTCAGCCGCGACAGGGCGGCCAGCCTCAGGGCGAGCGTCAGGGTGGCAATCAGCCGACACGACAGCCATCTCAGCGTCCGGCACCTTCGTCGGGCCGTGGGCCCAAGGCTTTCCGCGGTGAGGAAAACGGTAATGCCTGATCCCGGTCATGTCATGCAATATTATTTTGTTAACGCGAGATGATCAGAATCGTCTACATACTTACAGCAATCGCCGCCCTATGGGTGGCGGTTGCCTCTTGTACGGGTGGGCAGCGTGATTATAGCCGCTGGACCGACCTGCCGGCCCGTGGGTGGGCTTATGGCGACACGGTGAGCCTGTTGCCTATCGACACGGCTCTTCATGACAATGATTCGCTTGTGAGACGACCGTTGAGGTTCGGGCTCACTCATTCCAACGATTATCCTTATTCCAATCTGTGGCTTGAGGTGACTTATCACGGTGAGGAAAGCAGCTATCGCGACACTCTCAATGTGTCGCTTGCCGATGTCTACGGCCGATGGCTCGGCAGCGGTTTCGGTGCAAATTACCAGCATGAGATTGTGCTCAATCCGCGTGCCGATATCGATCTTACCCGACCTGTCACGGTGCGACATATAATGCGTGTCGACACGCTCCGCGGTCTTGACAGGATAGGGGTGAGTGTGAGATAGTGTATCACAATTATCAGTATGAATAAACGTAATGTCGGAGTTGACGCGTCGCGCGCCGACTCCGACATGAGACATATTCACTACTATCTTGTTTTCTTCTTTGTGGGGTATGTACTCAAGGATTTGTCAAATCCCCATATCCAGTTGGGGCTCAGTTGAGACGGGTTCTGTACATATTTGTAGAAATTATTATTGGCAAGAGCTATGCTGATGCCTTCGCGTGCCCATGGACCACTGCATACAGTGACAAACATCTGTGGTATCTTGGATGAGGCATCCACGCGCGGCATCTCTACGGTATATCCGTCCTGCCAGTTGTCTATGTTGACGGGGGTAAGGCCCGGTTTGCCGTCGTTTTCGGGTGTGCCCGGGTCAAAATTGGCCGAGGTGTCCGCGCCGAGAGTATTGTCGGGGTCGACTATTGCGAAAAATCCTAAAGAAGTCGGTTCCCAACCATCGTGGGCTGGATAATCGTTAGCCGGAATATAGAATTTAGCAGTCTTGCCGTGGTGTGTCTGATATTCGCCCACGTTTATAGGTACTCCTGTCGAGGAGCCACCGAGCCATTTATGCATCTCGCATCCGACTATAAACTCTCCGTCCTGCATGGTCGACACAGGTCCGGATTTTATGTATTCCGACAGCAGCATGTCGGGGTCGGCCGGCCCTCCGCTTGCCGAGGCTTTGCCCTTCCATCCGAGATAGATGGGGAGAGTGCCTCCCGAGGCGAGGGGGGTGACGGTTATCTCTCTGACCAGGAGACTTCCGTCAAGATCGGTGTCGTTAAACTTGGGGTAGAGTGTGCTGTAGGGCGGTACGTAATAATGCTTGTCGTTTTCTTTGTCATGATAGTATCCTTCGTGGGTTTCATCAGGAATGAAGCTGTCGGGTATATAGTCGGGCTCGTAGCGGGTGATTATGTCGGAAAATTCCACTATAAGGTCGTTGAAGTCCCAGTCATAGGAGCCTCCGAGGTCTTCGGTATATATGCGCCATGGGTAAGTGGATGCCTTCTTTGGTTCGTAGAATGGCTGGTTCCATTGTACGTATCCGTATGAGTGGTGTTCAAGGAGATACACCTGCGGTTTTTCCGAGCGTTGTTCGGCGGCATTGTGCGGGCCGTAGTACATGGCGTATACAGCCACTTCGTCTTCGCTGGTCTCACCATCGCGTGTCCATTTTATAGGTACCTCTTTGTAAAACAAGGTGGAGCAATAGGAAGTGTTCATATCCTTGATTGTGGCGTCGTAAAAACGGGTGTCCCATCCGGGATAGTTGTAGCGGCTGTTGGTGTATGACTTTAATCCTGAAGAGGATGTGTGGTTGATGGCAAATGACAGGTAGATTTCCTTGGAAACATCAATGTCAAAATTCATCCAGTCGAATTTGACGTATGGACCGCTTTCGATTGACGGCTCTCTGTTGTCGACCCAGTTGACATTGTCGGATGAGGTTTTGATTGATGTTCCGACTGAAATTCGTAGAGTCGAGTCGGGCTGCATGGCGAACGGGTCGGTCGATGCGCAGAGATATGTAGTGATGTCGTTTTTATATACAGCTTCTCGCGGTCTTACGCAAAACCAGCATAAGTCAAAACTCTGGGCTTCGGAAAAGAGGGGGCTGTAGAGGTTTGACACGTTTGGCATCAGCGGACCTCCATACCAGTCGTTGCTTACAGAAGTGGTCTGAAGGTATGGCGAGTTGTATGGGTCTTCGAGTATTTGATTCAGCTCGGGATTCTCTTCGAGGTTGAGGGTTATGTATTTTGTTCTTCCGGGATTGGGCGTTATTGAGAAGTATTCACCCTTTTTGTTTGGGTCACGTATGGTGATGTCGCGTCCACCCCGCGATGGGGTAGCGGTGGACAGGTCGAGGGTCGCTGATGGCGAGCAGGGATATTCGGTGCCGTCAGCCACGACGATTAGTTGGTCTATGCCCTTCGGTATTGTCACGGGCACGGCGTTGTCGCCCTGAAAGCCCGGAATGTCGGCAAAGATGTAGAGGTTTTCATCGATCTCGGCGTAGACTTGGAGATTGACAGCCTTTGGGGAGATTACGCGCAGTCCGGCGGTTGTAGCCATTGTCCAGTCGTGGTCGGGATGAGGAGAGCCGAACTCCTTGATGAAGGCGCGGTCATAGAGCTCGTTCCGGTCAGGCATTTCCTGAAACTTGTCCTCTGAGCATGCTGTGACGGCAAAGCCAAAAGCGACCGTCATAGAGGCAAGAATTGCATGATTGATTGTAATGTGCATAAATCGGAGTGATGAAATGAATTTTTTTAGGTAATGGAGCGTCAAGTTAAGTAGAGTCACCGATTTATCGTAAAATGACAATCGGCCCACAAATGTAATATAAAAATTACCCCCCCCAATTTTTTAACACGCATTAACTATAAAGGGCCAGGCGGGAATTCCGGTGCATCAATATATTAATGCTCCGTAATTCCCGCCTGGCCCAACTTTTGTTTCTTATGGCCCAAGCCGAAGTTACGGTGCATCACAGATTAATACCCGCCCCAATTCTGCCTGACATAAGCGTCCCCAGGCATCCAATGCATGCCTCTCTATATCCGCAAGGGCGTCCGCAGGCATCCTGTGCATACCAGACTACATCCCGCAAGGGCGTCCGCAGGACGCAGATTTGATCGTAACTGGGTACACCGAAGCGCAGCGGAGGTGTGCCCGGACAAATGACACAATACAATGATGGCGTCCGTTAGGACGCCGATTATCGGGCGTGATAGCTGATACAGCTCCCTCTCACGATAACCGATGTCCTGTCGGACATCATTTCTTTGTAGCGTGCCACTCCGGGCACACCTCCGTTGCGCTTCGGTGTACCCAGTTACGATCAAATCTGCGTCCTGCGGACGCCATTGCGGGATGTAGTCTGGTATGCACAGGATGCCTGCGGACGCGTATGCCAGGAGCATTAATACATGATGCACCGGGATTTCGGCTTGGGGTAAGCTTTTGTTTCTTATTGAGCTTATGAAACTTTTGTATCTCCTTTGGGATGGGAGGGCGGACTTTTATTTTTGAGTGTATACAAAGACCTCGGGCATCAATCAAACGATTGATGCCCGAGGCTGCTTTTTGTAGCGAGACCGAGAATTGAACTCGGGACCTCCGGGTTATGAATCCGACGCTCTAACCAACTGAGCTATCTCGCCATCACAATTTGCATTGCAAAGGTAGACATTTTGGTTAAAACCACCAAATTTTTTAGCGAAAACTTTTGTTGTAGTTATTGACATTTTATTGACATTGTTTCTACATGTTATTGACAATACTTTTACAAATTATCAACATTTTTGTGTAATATATTGTGATATAGGCGGTTGTTTTATGGGCGTTTTGTGTTGATAACTTGGGGGTATTGTTGAAAACAGTGTTAAATATTTACACAAAGAAGCGGCATTGCTCCCATGTTGTCACAACTTGGAGCCGTGCCGCAATTCTTTTACTCAACAATAACATTCGTATATCTCCTACGGGGAGGAGAGATCACTATGAGGTTTTTATCCTGATGCAAAATTACTAAGATTGTTTGCTTCGGTATATACCTAAAAAGAATGATTATTGAGTTGAAAATCGGAGTGTCGCTAATGGTTTTTAATTATTCTACGTTGTTTTGCCTTTGGTTGATGTGTTTTTTTGCCTTCGGTCGGGTGTGGCGGCGTCCGGGTGATTATCTGATGTCGGGGGAGCCTTCGGGTGTCGGGTCGGTGACGATGACAGTCTTGCCGGTAAGGCCCGAAAGCATTGAGGTGAGATTGTCGGCCGCTTCGGCTCGAGCACGCCTGACATAGCCTTTGCGGTAGATTTTGCGCCGGAAATTGTCGCGCACCTTGGCCTTGATGGTGTTTTCCTCGGACGTGGTGAAATGCTCCGAGCCAAAGAGCCGGTCGTTCCATGTGTCGATGACAAGATAGGAGCCGGGATCGGTCGATTCGTATATCTCGACTATTTCGCGGGGGAGTGTCACGAGTATAGTGTCGCCCTGTTCGCTCAGGCCGATGTTCTCGAGGTCGAAGGTGATGGTGCTGTTGAGGGTGGCGCGGGCAAACATATGTCGGGTGCCTATCGATGCTTTGATGGGCACGTCTTCATATATGTCAAGAGCGCAGAGCCGCACCATAGGACTGATGTCTGTGATGGTGGAGTCGTGGGTTGTGACGCGTGACGCCTTGGGTGAGCGGACCCACCATATGGCGGCCGCGCCGACAAGGGTGACGACGGCGATTATGACCAGCAGTCGCAGTGTTCCGAGAAGTTTCATCTTATCTGTCCTCCCTGAAATTTATGATTACCTTGTATCCGTCTTTGCCGAGCATCGAGCTGAAATAGGCCTCGGCTTTGGCCTTGGCTTCGGTGACGAGTTTGTCGCGAAACATCGGTTTGTTCTTGACTTCGTTTTTGAGCACAGTGTTCATCTGCTCTTTTAGGGCGGCGCGCTCGGCTGCGTCGATTTCGGAGCGCAGTCCGGTGACGCGATAGTGGTCTTCGCGTATCTCCATGTCGCGTCCGAGATATTCGGTCATAACCGGCGGGAGCGAGAGCGTGACGGTCTTGGTGTTCTCGTCGACTTTCACATCGTCGGGTGTGAGGTTCGAGAGGTCGATGTAGGCGCGCAGATATGTGTCGTAGGAATAGGCGGCCTTGCGCTTTCCGAGTTTCAGGGCGTCGAGCAATGCCGCCGAAGTCTGTTTCAGACCTTCGGCTTCTGACAGAGGAATGTCATCGATGGTGGCCATCTTGGAGACGGTCATTCGGGCAAGAATGAGTTTGTCGACCGACTTGACTTCGGAGAAGAGCACGTTGTCGCGTTGCTCTTCTCCGGCGCATGACCATAGGCCTGCGGCCGGAAGGCAGAGCAGTAAGGCGGGAATAAGATGATGTAGGATGTTCATTGAGGCTACATATATAATTAACGTGAGAGAGCGGGCGTCGACATAGGGTGGGGAAGACGCTCGGTCGCTACACGGGGTGTTTATTCTATAACCTCAAAGCCGGCGATACGGTTTTCAGTCGTGGCGGTGGTGTCGCAGCGGATGAGGCGTCAGATGCCCGGCAGTTGCTGCACATAGGCCGAGTCGCTTGCCAGAGCGTTGTCTCCGACGAGCAGTTCGGTGGCCGGGGCATTGTTTTCGGCCGGGTTGAGGATGAAGATTGCGGCGGCAACAGCCAGGATGAGAGCCGGGATGACAAATACCCATGCGGGGATATGTCCGGCGTTGCTGTAGTGGTGTGGTCTGTTGTCGGGGTCGGAATGCTGATAATGGTGGTGCGGAGTCCCGTCTGTGGTCGGGGTGTGCATGTTGTCGTGCTGACGTGCTTGTTTTGTTGACATAGTTAGGTGTATTTTACAAAATACAATGGAGGTAATGGAAGGGTTTGTTGGAAGAATAAGGCAATGTTTTAAGTCTTGTTGCCCGGGAGGCGATGCGGGGAGAGGGGAGGTGTTGGGTCTTTGGTTACTGACCGGGGTGCGGTTCGTGTCGTGCGTGTTATATCTGACGCAGTAGAATGATGGATTGGAATTGTTATATGTGGCAAATTTACCACATATTTGAATAAATACGGATTATAAATAGTTAAAATATATTAATATAGAGATCCTGGATCGGTTAGCGATTGTGAGTGGAGCTGGGGGAATACGGTCGGGCGGTGGCAAAGTGCTTTCTATATAATTAATGTGTGTGTATTTCGTGGGATGCACTCGATGTGTGGAATGGTGATAAAAATACGCGAAATTGAATTTTTTTGATAAATTTTTTGGAAAATATTTGGAGGATTCAAAAATAGTCTCTACCTTTGCATCGCTTTAAGCAAGAAAGGGTGCTTAGCTCAGCTGGTTCAGAGCATCTGCCTTACAAGCAGAGGGTCGGGGGTTCGAATCCCTCAGCACCCACCCAATCAACCAAAACTCTTGCTTAAGCTTGATAGACGAAAGTCGCTCGGGTGCTTAGCTCAGCTGGTTCAGAGCATCTGCCTTACAAGCAGAGGGTCGGGGGTTCGAATCCCTCAGCACCCACTCGAGTTTGAAAAACGCTGAATCCTTACGATGGACTCGGCGTTTGTTGTTTTTATTATTAACCATAAATTCCCGTAGTAACAGAAATGATCACACAGGAACAGCTAAAAGAGACTTTTGAACGCAAGCTCGCGTTGAGGAGGTATCTTTGACATCGATAGTAAGAAAATTCAAGTAGAGGAGGAGGAGCTCCGTACGCATGTGCCCGATTTCTGGGAGCATCCCAAGGAAGCGCAGGTGCAGATGAAGAAAATCAAGGATCTTCAAAGTTGGATCAAGGGCTATGAAGAGGTCGACAAGGCTGTCGGCGAACTCGAGTTGGCTTGGGATTTCCTTAAAGAAGGTCTTGTGGAAGAGAGTGAGCTTGACGAACTGTATGCCAAGTCTGTCGCCCTGATTGAGGAGCTGGAGCTTAAAAATATGCTCCGCCGCGAAGAGGATAAGCTCGGAGTGGTGCTTAAGATTAATTCTGGAGCTGGCGGTACCGAGAGTCAGGACTGGGCCCAGATGCTTATGCGTATGTATCTGCGCTGGTGTGAGGACCATGGCTACAAGACCTCGATAGCTAACCTTCTTGAAGGTGATGAGGCCGGTATTAAGTCATGTACCATTAATGTCGAGGGCGACTTTGCCTATGGTTACCTCAAGAGTGAAAACGGCGTGCACCGTCTGGTGCGAGTGTCGCCTTATAATGCTCAGGGTAAGCGCATGACGTCGTTTGCATCGGTGTTTGTGACGCCGCTTGTCGATGATACCATCGAGGTGAAGGTTGACCCCGCGCTGTTGTCGTGGGATACTTTCCGCTCGGGTGGGGCCGGTGGTCAGAACGTCAACAAGGTGGAGTCGGGTGTGCGTCTTCGCTATCAGTTTACCGACCCTTACACCGGTGAGCATGAGGAGATACTCATTGAAAACACCGAGACTCGCGACCAGCCCAAGAATAAGGAGAACGCCATGCGTCAGTTGCGTTCCATACTCTATGACAAGGAACTTCAGCATCGTCTGCGGGAGCAGGCCAAGATTGAAGCTGGTAAGATGAAGATAGAGTGGGGTTCGCAGATTAGGAGCTATGTGTTTGACGATCGTCGTGTCAAGGATCACCGTACCGGTCATCAGACGGCTGATGTCGGCGGAGTTATGGATGGCGATCTTGATCCGTTTATCAAGGCTTACCTTATGGAGTTTGCCGGAACCGAGCAATGAAAATATTTTATTTTACTACTACAGGCAACTCGCTCGCCGTGGCTCGCGCCATCGGCGGCGAGTTGTTTTCTTTGGTGTCGGCGGCATCATCGGGGTGCGTGGAGTGGGATGATGACGAGGCTGTCGGTGTGGTGTGTCCAGTATATTTCGGCGAGCTTCCACGGCCTGTGTCGGAGTTTCTCGGCCGGGTCACGCTTCGCGCTCCGTATCGTTTTCTTGTTCTTACTTGCGGCACTACACCTGCGTTTGCGGTGACCGACCGGCATGGGTGGGATTATGTGGCGAGCATACGCATGGTCGATAATTACTTCCCGATGTTTGATGTCGCGCGTCAGATGCGTGAACTTCCGTCAAAGCATGTCAGAGAGAGTCTTGCCCTTGTAGTCGACGAGGTGGGCCGGAGGGCAGTGAAGCGTGAGCGGGTGACATTTTTCGGTCGAGTGGCTGGGTGGTGGATGCGTCTGTTTCCGCTGCCATCGGATGCATACAGCCGTTTCTATACTGCTGGCGGATGTAATGGCTGCGCCACGTGTGTGAGCCTGTGTCCGATTGGGAATATTGTTATGAAAGACGGACGACCCGAGATAGGGAAGCGATGTCTGACCTGTGGGGCATGTTATCACAATTGTCCGTCAGCGGCTATTCGTTATCGTGGAGAGAAGAGTCGTGTGCAGTATCGTCATGAGGGTGTGTCGCTTCGTGATATACTCAAGGCGTCGGGCTGTCGGATGGAGTAGGGGTGTGGGGTTTTGAGGACTTTGATGAGAAATTCTTTTTTTTGTGGCGGACTTACGGATGCTGTACATCCGGCCACGGGCAGGTGTAGTCGGTTGTCGGTCTTGTCGGGCGGGTGTATAAAAATGGTGCGAAATATTTTTCGGAAATGTTTGGTAATTAGGAAAATAAGTTGTAATTTTGCATCGCCTTTGGGAAAAGTGTGCCGTCGCGACAATGCTAACTCATTGAGGGTTAGGTGTGTCGGGGCGTGAAGTGCATGCAGAGGCAACGTAAAAGAGAAAATACAGAAATACTAATAACTATAAAGTCAAACAAAAGAAACTAAGATGCCTACTATTCAGCAATTAGTAAGAAAAGGACGTGTGGCTCTCGAGGATAAGAGCAAGTCACCTGCGCTTGATTCATGCCCCCAGCGTCGTGGCGTGTGCGTGCGTGTCTACACAACAACCCCTAAGAAACCTAACTCCGCTATGCGTAAGGTTGCCCGTGTGCGCCTCACAAATGGTAAGGAAGTCAACAGCTACATCCCCGGTGAGGGTCACAACCTCCAGGAGCACTCGATCGTGCTCGTGCGTGGCGGTCGTGTGAAAGACCTTCCCGGTGTACGTTACCACATCGTGCGCGGCACACTCGATACATCGGGCGTTAAGGACCGCACACAGCGTCGCTCCAAATATGGTGCAAAGCGTCCCAAAGCCGCTAAGAAATAATAGCACCGGACGAAAATCATAAAAAATACGACGCTCCTTTTCTGAATAATCAACATTGAATTAAAAACAGAGTCGTTAACCTCGTTTTTGATTTGATTGGAAGGCTAAATCACAGGTTGAGTAAATGGCCGGTCGCCCGGACAAGAGGCGAGAGAGGTCGTTGAAGATGAAAGATGCAGCAGCCAAGCAACAAAAACAACAATCCAACAACCCAAAATGCGTAAAGCTAAACCTAAAAAGCGGGTAATCCTCCCTGATCCCGTGTTCAATGACGTGAGAGTCTCAAAGTTCGTCAATCACCTGATGTATGACGGAAAGAAGAATACTTCATATACAATCTTCTACTCAGCTCTCGAACTCGTAAAAGGCAAGCTCCCCAACGAGGAGAAGAGTGCTCTCGAGATCTGGAAGAAAGCCCTTGAGAATGTAACTCCTACCGTAGAGGTCAAGTCGCGCCGTGTAGGTGGTGCCACTTTCCAGGTTCCTACCGAAATCCGCCCCGACCGCAAGGAGTCAATCTCTATGAAGAACCTTATCCTTTATGCCCGCAAGCGTGGCGGCAAGACTATGGCCGAGAAGCTGGCTGCCGAAATCGTAGACGCTTTCAATGAGCAGGGCGGCGCATACAAGCGCAAGGAAGACATGCACAAGATGGCCGAGGCCAACCGTGCTTTCGCTCACTTCCGTTTCTAATTACAATGATTTGACACTTACGCAAAATGGCTAAATCAGACGAACAGTTGAAATATACGCGCAATATCGGCATTATGGCCCATATTGACGCCGGTAAAACCACTACCTCCGAGCGTATTCTCTTCTACACCGGCCTTACCCACAAAATCGGTGAGGTACACGACGGTGCCGCCACCATGGACTGGATGGAGCAGGAGCAGGAGCGTGGTATCACCATTACCTCAGCCGCTACCACCACTTTCTGGAAGTATCTTGGCGAACAGTACAAGATCAACCTGATTGACACTCCGGGACACGTTGACTTCACCGTAGAAGTGGAACGTTCACTCCGCGTGCTCGACGGTGCTGTGGCTACTTTCTGCGCCGTAGGCGGCGTAGAGCCCCAGTCGGAGACCGTATGGCGTCAGGCTGACAAATATAATGTGCCCCGTATCGGTTATGTCAACAAGATGGACCGTTCGGGCGCAAACTTCTTCGAGGTTGTGCGTCAGCTCAAGGAAGTGCTCGGAGCCAATCCCTGCCCCATCGAGATACCTATCGGTGCCGAAGAGACATTCAAGGGCGTTGTAGACCTTATCAAGATGAAGGCTATCTTCTGGCATGACGAGACTATGGGTGCCGACTACACCATCGAAGAGATTCCCGCCGGTCTCGTTGACGAGGCCGAAGAGTGGCGCGACAAGATGCTCGAGAAAATCGCCGAGTTTGATGACGCCCTCATGGAGAAGTACTTCGACGATCCTTCTACCATCACCGAGGAAGAAATCAAGCGTGCCCTCCGCAACGCTACTCTCAAGATGGAAGTTGTGCCCATGATCTGCGGCTCTTCGTTCAAGAACAAGGGCGTACAGTGTCTGCTCGACTCTGTGTGCGCTTACCTCCCCAGCCCTGTTGACTCAGGTGCCATCGAGGGTTCCAATCCCGAGGATCCCGAGCAGGTTGAGACCCGCGAGCCCTCAAGCGACGCTCCCATGTGTGCTCTCGCATTCAAGATTGCCACCGACCCCTATGTAGGCCGTCTGACATTCTTCCGTGTATATTCCGGCGACGTAGTAGCCGGCTCATACGTGCTCAACAGCCGCTCCGGCAAGAAGGAGCGTGTAAGCCGTCTCTTCCAGATGCACTCTAACAAGCAGAACGCCAAGGAGATGATCGGTTGCGGCGATATAGGCGCAGGTGTAGGTTTCAAGGACATCCGTACCGGCGACACCCTCTGCGACGAAAACCATCCTATCGTACTTGAGGCTATGGAGTTCCCCGAACCCGTTATCGGCATCGCCGTAGAGCCCAAGACACAGAAAGACCTCGACAAACTCGGTGTTGGCCTCCAGAAGCTCGCTGAGGAGGATCCCACATTCCGTGTAGAGACCAACGAGGAGACCGGCCAGACCGTAATCTCCGGTATGGGTGAGCTTCACCTCGACATTATCATCGACCGTCTGCGTCGTGAGTTCAAGGTAGAGTGCAACCAGGGTCGCCCCCAGGTAACCTACAAGGAAGCCATCACTAAGCCTGTAGAACTCCGCGAAGTGTTCAAGAAGCAGACCGGTGGTCGTGGTAAGTTTGCCGACATCATCGTACGCGTAGAACCCGCCGACGACGATTTCGAAGGCTCGCTCCAGTTTGTAGACGAGGTTAAGGGCGGTAACATTCCCAAGGAATTCATCCCCTCGATTCAGAAAGGCTTCACCGCCGCTATGAAGAACGGTGTGCTCGCCGGCTATCCCCTTGACCGTCTCAAGGTGACTGTAATCGACGGTTCGTTCCACCCTGTTGACTCCGACCAGCTCTCGTTTGAGCTTTGCGCCATCCAGGCATTCAAAAAAGCCTCCGAAAAGGCCGGTCCCGTGCTTCTCGAGCCCATCTTCAAAGTAGAGGTTGTAACCCCCGAGGAGAGCATGGGTGACGTGATCGGTGACCTTAACAAGCGTCGCGGTCAGGTCGAAGGCATGGAGACAAGCCGCAGCGGTGCCCGCATCGTAAAGGCCAAGGCTCCTCTGGCCGAAATGTTCGGTTATGTGACCGCCCTCCGTACAATCACTTCGGGTCGCGCCACATCCACAATGACCTTCAGCCACTATGCCGAGGTAAGCAGCTCTATCGCCAAGAACGTACTCACCGAGTGCCAGGGCCGCGTGGATCTCATCAAGTAACACTTTCATTCAACTAACCAATATGGATCAAACAATCAGAATTAAACTTAAATCCTACGACTACAACCTCGTTGACAAGTCGGCAGAGAAGATTGTGAAGACCGTTAAGGCCACAGGCGCAGTGATCAGCGGGCCTATCCCCCTGCCCACACACCGTCGCGTGTTCACCGTCAATCGCTCCACTTTCGTCAACAAGAAGTCGCGCGAGCAGTTCCAGCTCTCGAGCTACAAGCGTTTGATTGACATCCACAACTCCACCGGCAAGACTGTCGACGCTCTCATGAAGCTCGAACTCCCTTCAGGTGTTGAAGTGGAAATCAAGGTCTAAGACCATTCAGACCCTTTAAAGGAATTTAAGTAACACAACAATCAGTTCACATTTTCTAAATCAAAGAGAAATGCCAGGATTATTAGGAAAGAAAATCGGAATGACATCCGTTTTCAGTGCCGACGGCAAGAACGTGCCGTGCACTGTTATCGAAGTAGGCCCCTGCGTAGTTACTCAAGTGAAAACGGTTGACAAGGACGGCTACGCCGCCGTGCAGCTCGGCTTCGAAGAGAAGAAAGAGAAGCACACAACCAACCCCATGGCCGGACACTTCAAGAAGGCCGGAGTAGCACCCCAGCGGCACTTGGCCGAGTTCAAAGGATTTGGCGAAGAGGTTAAGCTCGGTGACACCCTCACCGTAGACATCTTCAGCGAAGACGACTTCGTAGACATCCAGGGAACCTCCAAAGGTAAAGGTTTCCAGGGCGTAGTGAAGCGTCACGGATTCGGCGGCGTCGGCCAGTCAACCCACGGTCAGCACAACCGCCTCCGCGCACCCGGTTCGGTAGGTGCCTGCTCTTACCCCGCAAAGGTATTCAAGGGCATGCGTATGGCCGGCCAGATGGGCAACGAAAAGGTTACCATCCAAAACCTCCGTGTCGTTAAAGTGCTTCCCGAGCACAACGTGCTCCTCATCAAAGGTTCAATCCCCGGAAGCAAAGGTTCAATCGTCTTAATTGAGAAATAATGGAAGTCGTAATCTACAATATCAAAGGTGAGGATACCGGCCGCAAGGCCCAGCTCGCCGACGAGGTGTTCGCAGTCGATGCCAACGAGCATGCCGTTTATCTCGATGTGAAGCAGTACCTCGCCAACCAGCGTCAGGGCACACACAAGTCCAAGGAACGTAGCGAAGTATCCGGCTCGACCCGCAAGCTCCACAAGCAGAAGGGTGGCGGCGGTGCACGTATCGGTGACATCAACTCGCCCGTGCTCGTAGGCGGCGGTCGCGTGTTCGGTCCCCGTCCCCGTGACTATCGCTTCAAGTTGAATAAGAAAGTTAAGGCCCTCGCCCGCAAGAGTGCTCTCACTTATAAAGTGCAGGACTCGCAGATAATCGTAGTCGAGGACTTCAATTTCGAGGCTCCGAAGACTAAAGATTTCATAAATATTGCTAAAAATCTTAAAGTTGACGGCAAAAAGGTACTTCTCGTTTTACCTTCCGACAATAAAAACGTAACTTTGTCAGCCAGAAACGTGCCCAACGCAAAAACCATGGTAGCATCGGAGCTCAACACCTATGCCATCATGAACTCAAACGCTGTGATCCTCACCGAAAGCAGCCTTGATTGCGTGAATAAACTTTAAACCCTCACCGAGAAAACAACAGTAGACAATGGAAATCTCAATCAAACCCATCGTTACCGAGAAGGCGAGCCTCCTCACCGAGAAGCTCAACCGCTATACCTTCATGGTTTCTCCCGAGGCTAACAAGTATCAGATCAAGGCACTCGTCGAGAACCTCTACGGCGTGAAAGTAACCCGCGTCAACACTATCAATGTCCGTCCCAAGAACAAGTCACGCTGGACCAAGAGCGGCCTGCTTCGCGGCAAGACCGCTGCCTGGAAGAAAGCCATCGTAGACCTGGCCGACGGTCAGAACATTGACTTCTACAGCAACATCTAAAAATAACATGGCAGTAAGAAAATTTAAGCCCACTACCCCTGGGCAGCGTCACAAGGTTATCGGTGTTTTCAAAGGTACCATCACTGCTACAACACCGGAGAAATCTCTTACAGTCGGCAAAAAGGCCTCAGGCGGCCGCAACGCCGAAGGTCATCTCACCACCCGTTACCTTGGTGGTGGCCACAAGCGTAAATATCGCTTCATTGACTTTAAGAGAAACAAGGACGGCGTCCCCGCAGTAGTAAAGAGCATCGAGTACGATCCCAACCGTTCGGCCCGTATCGCCCTTCTCTACTACAAAGACGGCGCAAAAGCTTATATCATTGCACCCAACGGCTTGAAAGTCGGCGACGTGCTCCTGTCAGGCCCTGAGGCCCAGCCCGAGGTAGGCAACTGCCTCCCGCTGGCCAACATCCCTGTCGGCACACTCGTCCACAACATTGAGTTGCGTCCCGGCCAGGGTGCCTTCATGGCACGTTCAGCCGGCACATTTGCCCAGCTGATATCGCGCGAAGGCACCTACGCCATCGTCAAATTACCTTCAGGCGAGACCCGCAAGATCCTTGCAGCATGTCGCGCCACTGTAGGCGTCGTAGGCAACTCCGAGCACTCGCTCGAGCGTTCCGGTAAAGCCGGCCGCTCTCGCTGGCTCGGCCGTCGCCCCCGCAACCGCGGCGTAGTTATGAACCCCGTCGATCACCCCATGGGTGGTGGTGAAGGCCGTGCATCCGGCGGTCATCCCCGTTCGCGCAAGGGTCTCTACGCTAAGGGCCTCAAGACTCGTGCACCGAAGAAGCATTCTTCGAAGTACATTATCGAAAGAAGAAAGAAGTAATCTGATTTAAACAAGCAACATCTCTATGAGTCGTTCATTGAAAAAAGGCCCGTTTATCAGCGTTAAGCTTGAGAAGAAGGTGGCTGCTATGGAGGAGTCCGGCAAGAAGTCTGTAATCAAGACCTGGAGCCGCGCCTCCATGATTGCCCCCGAGTTTGTAGGACACACATTCGCTGTCCACAACGGCAACAAGTTTATCCCTGTCTACGTTACCGAAAACATGGTTGGCCACAAGCTCGGCGAGTTCGCCCCCACGCGTACTTTCCGCGGCCACTCCGGTAACCGCAAGAAATAAAATAGGGCCCTGATATAAATAATTCATTTGTAAAAAAGAAAAGAATTAAAATAAAATGGGTGTAAGAAAAAGAAATTCAGCCGACCTCAGGAAAGCCGAGCAGAAGAACATCGCGTTCGCCAAGCTGCTCAACGTCCCCACTTCGCCCCGCAAAATGCGCCTCGTCGCCGATATGATCCGCGGCGTAGAAGTGAACCGTGCACTCGGTATCCTGAAGTTCTCCAACAAGGAGGCTGCTGCCCGTCTTGAAAAGCTCCTCCGCTCCGCCATCGCCAACTGGGAGGCCAAAAACGAACGTAAAGCCGACGCCGGCGAGCTCTACATCTCTACCATCATGGTAGGGTGCGCTCCTATGCTCAAGCGTCTGCGTCCCGCTCCCCAGGGCCGTGGCTACCGCATTCGCAAACGCGCTAACCATGTCACATTGATTGTTGACACAATTGAAAATAAAAACGCTTAACAAATGGGACAGAAAGTAAATCCAATTAGCAATCGCTTGGGAGTTATCCGTGGATGGGACTCTAACTGGTATGGCGGTAAGAAATACGGCGATACTCTGCTCGAGGACTCCAAACTCCGCAAGTATCTTAATGTCCGCCTCGCCAAGTCAAGCGTTTCGCGCATCGTAATCGAGCGCACCATGAAGCTCATCACCATCACCGTCTGCACCTCGCGCCCTGGTCTCATCATCGGCAAGGGCGGACAGGAAGTCGACAAGCTGAAGGAAGAGCTCAAGAAGATCACTGACAAGGATGTGCAGATCAACATCTATGAGGTAAAACGCCCTGAGCTCGACGCCCAGATCGTAGCCGCCAACATCGCCCGTCAGATCGAAGGCAAGATCGCCTACCGCCGTGCCGTTAAGATGGCCGTAGCAGCCACCATGCGTGCAGGTGCCGAAGGCATCAAGATTCAGATCTCAGGCCGTCTCAACGGTGCCGAAATGGCTCGTTCCGAGATGTTCAAGGAAGGTCGCACACCTCTGCACACACTCCGCGCCGACATCGACTATGCACTGGTCGAGGCACACACCAAGGTAGGTGTTATCGGTGTGAAGGTATGGATCTGCCGCGGTGAAGTGTACGGCAAGCGTGATCTCGCTCCCCAGTACACCAACCCCCAGAAGGAGTCTCGCGGTGCAGCCGGTAACGACCGTGCTCCCCGTCGCGGTGGTTTCCGTAAACCCAAAAACAACCGTTAAACCCACCAATTGATTCAACACAACAATGTTACAACCCAAGAAAACCAAATTTCGCCGCGCGCAAAAAGGCCGCATGAAAGGCATTGCGCAGCGTGGCAACCAGTTGGCCTTCGGTTCGTTCGGCATAAAGACCCTCGAGTCTAAGTGGATCACCGGTCGCCAGATCGAGGCAGCCCGTATCGCTGTGACACGTTACATGCAGCGTCAAGGCCAGATCTGGATTCGCATATTCCCCGACAAGCCCATCACCAAGAAACCCGCCGAGGTCCGAATGGGTAAAGGTAAAGGTGCTCCCGAAGGATTCGTGGCTCCCGTCACCCCCGGACGCATCATCATCGAAGTCGAGGGCGTTCCCTTCGAAGTAGCCAAAGAGGCACTCCGCCTTGCAGCCCAGAAGCTCCCTGTGACAACCAAGTTCGTCGTTCGCCGCGACTATGACCCAACCCAAAATGTGTAAGCCATCATGAAGAAAGAGACATACAACGAAGTGTCCACACAGGACCTCCGCGACCGCTTGGCTGAGATGGAGAAGGACTATGCCCAGCTCAAGATCAACCACGCTATCTCGCCCCTTGACAGCCCCGCCAAGATTACACATGCCCGTAAGGCTATCGCCCGCGTAAAGACTGAACTGCGCATGCGCGAACTCAATAACAAGTAACTCATCCCACAAAAATGGAAAAGAGAAATTTAAGAAAAGAACGCATCGGGGTTGTTTCCAGCAACAAGGGCGACAAGACCATCACCGTAATGGTGAAATGGAAGGAGAAGCACCCTATCTACGGTAAGTTCGTCAACAAGACCAAGAAATATCACGCCCACGACGAGAAAAACGAATGCTCGGTAGGCGATACCGTACGCCTCATGGAGACACGTCCCCTCTCCAAGACAAAACGCTGGCGTCTGGTAGAAATCATCGAAAAAGTGAAGTAAGCTATGATACAGACCGAAAGCCGTTTAACAGTGGCCGATAACAGCGGTGCCAAAGAGGCACTCTGCATCCATGTTCTGGGTGGCACCGGCCGTCGCTACGCTTCTGTAGGCGACATCATCGTGGTATCCGTCAAGAGTGTCATCCCCTCTTCCGATGTAAAGAAGGGCACCGTATCAAAGGCGGTAGTCGTACGCACAAAGAAGGAAATCCGTCGTCCCGACGGCTCGTACATCCGCTTTGACGACAACGCCTGCGTGCTCCTTAACAACGCCGGTGAGCTGCGCGGCACCCGTATCTTCGGCCCGGTGGCCCGCGAACTCCGCGCCGCCAACCAGATGAAGATCGTGTCGCTCGCACCCGAAGTCCTCTAATCATCAATCCCGTCAAATAACATCAAGTAATGCATAAGTTACACATCAAAAAAGGCGACATTGTCTATGTGCTCGCAGGTGAAGACCGCGGCAAAGAGGGCCGTGTGCTTAAAGTCCTCGTGCAGAAGCAGAAGGCAATCGTGGAAGGTGTAAACATGGTTACCAAAGCCACCAAGCCCAACGCTCAGCACCCCCAGGGCGGCCTCATCAAAATGGAAGCCCCCATCGCCATCTCCAACATCGCCTTGATCGACCCCAAGTCGGGCAAGCCTACCCGCATCAGCATCCGCCGCGAGAATGGCAAATCAATCCGCATTTCTAAAAAATCAGGAGAGGAAATTAAGTAATGAGCAGCACATCTGTAAAGAAGGACTATCAGGAACGCATCGTTCCCGCCCTCACCGAAAAGTTCAGCTACACCACCCCCATGCAGGTCCCCAAGTTGAAGAAAATCGTCATCAACCAGGGCCTCGGTGCAGCTACCCAGGATAAGAAACTCATCGAGACAGCCATCAACGAGCTCACCGCCATCACTGGCCAGAAAGCAGTGGCTACTCTCTCGCGCAAGGACATCTCTAACTTCAAGCTCCGCAAGAAGATGCCCATCGGCGTAATGGTGACCCTCCGCCGCGAGAAAATGTACGAGTTCCTCGAAAGACTCGTGCGCGTCGCCCTTCCCCGTATCCGCGACTTCAAGGGTATCGAGAGCAAGCTCGACGGCCGTGGCAACTACACCCTCGGCATCACCGAGCAGATTATCTTCCCCGAGATCAACATCGACGCTATCAACAAGCTCATGGGCATGAACATCACCTTCGTGACATCGGCCAATACCGACGAAGAAGGCTACGCTCTGCTCAAGGAATTTGGTCTCCCTTTCAAGAACGCTAAAAACTAAGCACACCCTATGGCTAAAGAATCAATGAAGGCCCGCGAAGTGAAGCGCGCCCGTCTTGCAGCCAAGTACGCCCAGAAGCGTGCCGAGCTCAAGAAGATTGTTAACTCAGGTGTCGACGAAGAGAACCGCGCCGAGGCTTACGAGGCCGCTCAGAAACTCCAGTCGCTCCCCAAGAACAGCAATCCCATCCGCCTCCACAACCGCTGCTCCATCACAGGCCGTCCCAAGGGATACATCCGCCAGTTCGGCATCTCGCGTATCCAGTTCCGAGAAATGGCCTCTGCAGGACTCATCCCCGGCGTCAAGAAAGCATCCTGGTAAAGTGACCCACCCGCACAGGCTAAGCTCCCCTGAGACGAGCCCCACGCGGACCAAGCCATAGTGTCGGCGGCCCTCGGAGCCGTTACCTCCAAGGCCGCCCGACATACAAAGGCTTACATCACACTCAAAAGACCACCCCCTCTCATCCTCCCGCTCTGACAAAATTCACAGTGAGTATTAAATATTGTTGGGACATTCCCCAATCAATTTAAACAATTTTACAAATGACTGATCCTATCGCAGATTATCTGACAAGATTGAGGAACGCAATCAAGGCCAACCACCGTGTGGTCGAGATACCGGCCTCAAACTTGAAGAAGGAGATTACCAAAATCCTCTTCGACCAAGGCTACATCCTCAACTACAAGTTTGAGGAAGGCGAAAATCCCGCAGGCATCATTAAGATCGCCCTCAAGTACGATCCCGTTGACAAAGTCAACGCCATCAAGGACCTTCAGCGCGTATCGCGTCCCGGTCTCCGCCGCTACACCGGCTACAAAGACATGCCCCGCGTATTGAATGGACTCGGCATCGCCATCCTTTCCACTTCAAAGGGCGTAATGACCAACAAAAAGGCACGTGACCTCAAGATCGGAGGCGAAGTGCTCTGCTACGTTTACTAATCAAATAGGAGGAAAATCAACATGTCACGTATAGGTAAAGCTCCCATTGAGATTCCCGCCGGTGTAACTGTCACCGTCGACAAGGACAACGTAGTAACCGTCAAGGGTCCCAAGGGCACCCTCACTCAGAAAGTCAACCCCGATCTCGAAGTCAAGGTAGAAGACGGTCACGTCGTAGTGACCCGCCCCTCTGACGACCGCGAGCACCGCGCACAGCACGGCCTGTTCCGCGCTCTCATCCACAACATGGTCGTAGGCGTATCTACCGGCTACCGCAAAGAAATGGAACTCGTAGGCGTAGGTTACCGCGCCGCATCCAACGGCCAGGTGCTCGAGCTCTCGCTCGGCTTCTCTCACGCCATATACATAAAGCTTCCCCCCGAAATCAAGGTTGAGGCCAAGACCGAGCGCAACAAGAATCCTCTCATCATCCTTGAGAGCGATGATAAGCAGCTCCTCGGCCAAGTGTGCGCCAAGATTCGTTCACTCCGCAAGCCCGAGCCTTACAAGGGCAAAGGTATCAAGTTTGTGGGCGAAGTTATCCGTCGCAAGTCTGGTAAGTCAGCAAGCGCAAAATAATTTTAACGTCTACTAACTATGGTTACAAAGATACAGCGTAGAAATAAAATCAAGGCCCGCATCCGCGGCAAGATTTCAGGCACCGCAGCGCGTCCCCGCATGTCGGTGTTCCGCAGCAACAAGCAGATTTACGTTCAGCTCATCGACGACCTCGCAGGCAAGACGCTCTGCGGAGCCTCGTCCAAAGGCATCGAGGAAGGCACAAAGTGCGAAATCGCTGCCAAGGTCGGTGAGGAAATCGCCAAGAAGGCCATCGCCGCAGGCATCTCCGAAGTCGTTTTCGACCGTAACGGTTACCTCTTCCACGGTCGTGTTAAATCACTGGCTGACGCCGCTCGCAATGGCGGTCTCAAATTCTAAATCACTATGGCATTAAAGAATAATAAAGTTAAGTCCACAGGCGATCTCGAGCTCCACGACCGTCTCGTTGCCATCAACCGTGTCACCAAGGTTACCAAGGGTGGCCGCACTTTCACTTTCGCAGCCATCGTTGTCGTTGGTAACGAAAACGGCATCGTAGGCTGGGGACTCGGCAAAGCCAATGAAGTTCAGGCTGCAATCGCCAAAGGCGTGGAAGCTGCCAAGAAAAATCTCATCAAGGTGCCCGTACACAAAGGCACCATCCCCCACGAGCAGGAAGCCAAATTCGGCGGCTCTCGCGTAATCCTCAAGCCCGCAAGCCACGGTACCGGTGTAAAAGCCGGTGGTGCTATGCGTGCCGTCCTCGAGAGCGTGGGCATCACCGACGTCCTCTGTAAGTCAAAGGGCTCGTCCAACCCCCACAATCTCGTCAAGGCCACTATCGAGGCCCTCGGCGAGCTCCGCTCACCCGCACAGGTTGCCCAGAACCGCGGCATCTCAATCGACAAAGTGTTTAACGGCTAATCTTCACCAACAGCAATGGCAAAAATCAAAATCACCCAGATTAAGAGCCGCATCAATGCTCCCGCAGTGCAGAAACGCACTCTCGACGCCCTCGGCTTGAAGAAAATGCATCACTCGGTAGTCCTCGAGGACACCCCCTCAGTGATGGGTATGGTTAAAGCAGTGCATCACTTGGTTGAAGTGACCAACGCCTAATTTCTAAAAATCTTTACACTACTATGGATTTAAGCAATCTGAAACCGGCAGTAGGTTCCGTACATAAGAAAACCCGCATAGGCCGCGGTCCCGGCTCCGGCAAAGGCGGCACATCTACCCGTGGTCACAAGGGCGCAAAGTCCCGCTCGGGTTACAGCCGCAAGATCGGCTTCGAGGGCGGTCAGATGCCCCTCCAGCGTCGTCTCCCCAAATTCGGCTTCAAGCCCCTTCAGCGCACCGAATACAAGGCTGTCAATCTCGCTGATCTCGAGGTGCTCGCCGCCAACGCCAACCTTGACAAGATCACACCCGCCGAGCTCATCGCCGCAGGTATGGTCAACGGCAAGCAGCCCGTCAAGATCCTGGCCAACGGCACCCTCACCAAGAAGCTCGAGGTCGTAGCCAACGCTTTCTCGGCTGCCGCTGAAAAGGCCATCACCGAAGCAGGTGGCACTGTAACTAAAATCTAATCAACCCCTCCCCCCTCGCAATGAGATTTATTCAGACAATCCGTAACATTTGGACCATAGAGGAGCTGAGAAAGCGCATCCTCGTGACCCTTATGCTGGTGCTCGTTTATCGACTCGGCTGTTACGTAGTCCTTCCGGGTATCTCGCCCGAGGACCTCGACGCCCTTTCGAACTTCACCAACAGAAGCGGCCTCATGCAGTTGCTCGACATGTTCTCGGGCGGTGCTTTCTCTCAGGCATCCATCTTTGCCCTCGGTATTATGCCCTACATCACTGCATCCATCGTGATACAGCTTCTGGGCATGGTGCTGCCTTCATTCCAGAAGATGCAGCGCGAAGGTGAAAGCGGACGCCAGAAGCTCAGCCAGTACACCCGCTACCTGACTGTGCTCATCCTGCTTCTCCAAGGCCCGGCATATCTCGTAAATCTCCAGGTCCAGGTGAGTGCCGCCACAGGCGGTGCCCACATGGGCTTCTGGACGATTGCGTTCCTGACGGTCATCCTCGCGGCCGGCTCCATGTTCATCATGTGGCTCGGAGAGCGCATCACTGACCGCGGCATTGGCAATGGTATCTCCTTCATCATCCTTGTAGGTATCATCGCCCGCCTCCCGGGAGCACTCTTTTACGAGTTCACAAGCCGTCTCCCCGGATCTACCGGCAGCCAGGGCGGTCTCATCATGTTTGTGGTAGAGATCATCCTCCTTTTTGCCGTTACCGTAGGCGCGGTATTGCTCGTGCAGGGCACACGCAAAGTGCCCGTGCAGTATGCCAAGCGCATCGTGGGCAACCGTCAGTACGGCGGTGCACGCCAGTACATCCCCCTCAAGGTCAACGCAGCCGGCGTGATGCCCATCATCTTCGCCCAGGCCATCATGTTTATCCCCATCACCCTCGCCGGCTTCGGCAGCTCCGAAGGCGCATCGGGATTCACAGCAGCGTTCTCCGACATCAACGGCTTTTGGTACAACCTTGTATATTTCATCCTCATTGTCGCCTTCACCTACTTCTACACCGCCATTACCGTGCGTCCCACCCAGATGGCCGAAGACATGAAGCGCAACAACGGATTCATCCCCGGTGTGAAGCCTGGAAAGAAGACCGCAGAGTATCTCGACTCCATCATGTCGCGTATCACACTCCCCGGCTCACTCTTCCTCGGCATCGTAGCCATCCTCCCCGCCTTCGCTCGCTTCTTCGGCATCAGCCAGAACTTCGCGCAGTTCTTCGGCGGCACATCGCTCCTTATCCTTGTCGGAGTAGTGCTCGACACTCTCCAGCAGATAGAGAGCCACCTCATGATGCACCACTACGACGGTCTCATGAAGGACGGCAAGATAAAAGGTCGCACCACAGGTTCAGCTTATTGATCCGGTCTCAATCGGAATTGCAGATATTGATTAATGATCTATCTTAAGACACCCGAAGAAATCGAGAAAATGCAAGCGGCATGCACACTCGTGAGCCGCACACTTGGCGAAGTAGCCAAGTGTGTGGCTCCCGGTGTGACTACCCGCCATCTCGACAACGTAGCCCGCGAATTTATGCGCGACAACGGCGGCAAGCCCGCCTGTCTCGGCTACGGCGGATTTCCGGGCACCCTCTGCATCGAAGTCAACGAAACGGTGGTCCACGGATTCCCCTCGGGCTACGAACTGCGCGAGGGCGACATCGTAGGCATCGACACCGTCGTCGAGCTCGACGGATACAACGGCGACATGTGCTACACATTCCCCGTCGGAGAAGTCAGCCCCGAAGTGATGCAACTGCTGCTCACCACCAAAGAATCGCTCTATAAAGGCATCGAAGCCGCCCAGGAAGGCAGGCGCATAGGCGACATCGCCAACGCCGTCCAGACCTACTGCGAGCGTCGCGGCTACACCGTAGTGCGGGAGATGTGCGGCCACGGCATCGGACGCAAGATGCATGAAGACCCCGAAGTGCCCAACTACGGTCGCAAAGGATGTGGTCCGGTACTTAAGAAAGGCATGTGCATATGCATCGAGCCGATGATCAATATGGGCAGCCGCAACATAGTCATCGAGCGCGACGGCTGGCAGTGCCGCACCAAGGACCGCAAACCATCGGCCCACTACGAGCACACCATCGCCATCCAGCCCGAAGGACCACGCATCCTCACCACGTTTGACTACATACAGCAGGCGTTGGGCGAAAGATTCATCTGACCCCCGTCAATATCCCCAATCACCAATTACCACCCTCACCATCACAACAACGTATGGCAAAACAAGCTGCAATCGAATTGGACGGAACCATCGTCGAGGCATTGTCCAACGCAATGTTCCGTGTCGAGCTCGAGAACGGGCATGAAATCACGGCCCACATCTCAGGCAAGATGCGCATGCATTACATCAAGATACTCCCCGGCGACAAGGTAAAAGTAGAGATGTCGCCCTATGACCTCTCCAAAGGCCGCATAGCATTCCGCTACAAATAATAAGCTAAAATCAATCACACACTCCACAAAGAATATCTGAAAAATGAAAGTAAGAGCTTCAGTGAAAAAGCGCACCCCCGACAGCAAGATCGTGCGCCGCAAAGGACGTCTTTACGTCATCAACAAGAAAAACCCTAAATACAAGCAGCGTCAAGGCTAAAATAGCTTGACAGGCACCGACGGGACCATTGCGTAGGCTCAAATTGGTTAAATTGTTCTAACGATTTCTAATTTGTGTTACGCAAGGCTCGTTTTGGCCTGTTTAAATGCGAAATAACTTGTATCTTTGCAAAAAATTTTAGTCAACTTAAATATATGGCAGTTAGAATCGTGGGAGTTGACCTCCCCCAGAACAAAAGAGGTGAAATAGCCCTGACCTACATCTACGGTATCGGTCGCAGTGCTTCCAAAAGCATCCTCGACAAAGCCGGCATTGATGTAAACATCAAGGTCAAGGATTGGACCGACGACCAGGCCGCCAAGGTGCGTGAAGTCATCGGTGCTGACTACAAGGTCGAAGGCGACCTGCGCAGCGAAATCCAGCTCAACATCAAGCGTCTCATGGACATCGGTTGCTATCGTGGCATCCGTCACCGTAACGGTCTCCCCGTGCGCGGTCAGAGCACCAAAAACAACGCCCGTACGCGCAAGGGCCGCAAAAAGACAGTCGCTAACAAGAAGAAAGCTACTAAATAATAACAGAATATGGCAAAAAAGACAGTCGCCGCAAAGAAGAGAAACGTCAAGGTTGACGCTGCTGGTCAGCTTCACGTTCACTCATCTTTCAACAACATCATCGTGTGCTTAGCCAACTCTGAAGGTCAGGTTATCTCCTGGTCATCAGCCGGCAAGATGGGCTTCCGTGGCTCCAAGAAGAACACCCCCTACGCTGCCCAAATGGCAGCTCAGGACTGCGCCAAAATCGCCTATGACCTTGGCCTCCGCAAAGTAAAGGCTTATGTTAAGGGTCCAGGCAACGGCCGTGAGTCTGCAATCCGCACCATCCACGGTGCCGGTATCGAAGTTACCGAAATCGTTGACGTAACTCCGCTGCCCCACAACGGATGCCGTCCTCCCAAGCGTCGTCGCGTTTAATATCACTGGAGTAAATACATCAATCTATATCACTTTTCGTCTATCGGCTGACGTGCCCCGTGAAATGGACCACATTCAAGTCACCTCTCTGTGGTCGCGGCTGTCACTAAGAGGCACCCGTTAAGCAGCCCGCCTCACGCGGACTTCACGCTTCAATGGCAAGAGCCGTCGCAAAAGTGCACAACTCTTAAATATAAAACAACAATGGCAAGATACACAGGTCCCCGCACCAAAATCGCCCGCAAGTTTGGCGAACCGATCTTCGGCGAAGACAAAGTCCTCGCTAAGAAGAACTATCCCCCGGGACAGCATGGCCTCAACAAACGCCGCAAGACTTCCGAGTACGGCGTACAGCTCCGCGAGAAGCAGAAAGCCAAATACACCTATGGCGTACTCGAGAAGCAGTTCCACAACCTCTTCGACAAGGCATCACGCGCCAAGGGTATCACCGGTGAGATCCTTCTCCAGCTCCTCGAAGGCCGTCTCGACAACGTAGTATACCGTCTCGGCATCGCCCCCACACGCGCGGCTGCCCGTCAGCTCGTGCTTCACCGTCACATCGTGGTAAACGGCAAGGTGGTCAACATCGCCTCTTACGCCGTTAAGCCCGGCGACGTTATCGGCGTACGCGAGAAATCCAAGTCACTCGAAGTCATCTCTGATGCCCTTGCAGGCTTCAATCACAGCAAATATCCCTGGCTTGAGTGGGACGAGAACGTTAAGGCAGGCAAATTCCTCCACGTACCCGCCCGCGAAGACATCCCCGAGAATATCAAAGAGCAGCTTATCGTCGAGTTGTATTCTAAATAATCATTAAATTAAGATCCATGGCTATATTAGCATTCCAAAAACCTGACAAAGTCCTAATGTTGGAAGCCGATAACCATTTCGGTAAATTTGAGTTTAAGCCATTGGAGCCGGGTTATGGTATCACCATAGGTAACGCCCTTCGTCGTATCCTCCTCTCCTCACTCGAAGGCTTCGCAATATCGTCGATCCGCATCGACGGTGTGCGCCACGAGTTTGACACGATTCCCGGTGTCAAGGAAGATGTCACAAACATCATCCTTAACCTCAAAAAAGTCGATCTCAAGCAGACGGTGGAAGACACCGACTTTGAGAAGGCCTCCATCACTGTGTCAGGCAAGGAAGAGTTCACAGCCGGTGACATCGGCAAAGTCCTCTCAGGATTTGAAGTCCTGAACCCCGACCTTGTCATCTGCCATTTGGATCCGAGCGCAAGCTTCACCATCGACCTCACTATCAACAAGGGTCGCGGCTGGGTGCCCGCCGAAGAAAACCAGGGCCCCAACGACGCCATAGATGTAATCGCCATCGACTCCATCTATACCCCTATCAAGAATGTGAAGTTCGCCGTGGAGAACTTCCGCGTTGATCAAAAGACTGACTACGACAAGCTCACTCTCGAAATTACCACCGACGGATCCATCCTCCCCAAGGATGCTCTCAAGGAGGCAGCCAAAATCCTCATCTATCATTTCATGCTCTTCTCCGACGAGAAAATCACTCTCGAAGCCGATGAGCAGAACGGCGAAGAGGAATTTGACGAAGAAGTTCTCCACATGCGACAGCTCCTCAAGTCCAAGCTTGTCGACATGGATCTCTCCGTGCGCGCTCTCAACTGTCTGAAGAGTGCCGAGGTCGAGACTCTTGGAGAGCTCGTGGTCTTCAACAAGACCGACCTTCTGAAGTTCCGCAACTTCGGTAAGAAGTCTCTTACCGAGCTTGACGAGCTTCTTGCCAACCTCAATCTCTCCTTCGGGATGGATATCTCCAAATATAAACTTGATAAAGAGTAACTACTACGATGAGACATAATAAGAAATTCAACCATCTCAGCCGCAAGAAGGCTCATCGCGACGCGCTGCTCGCCAACATGACGATTTCGCTCATCATGCACAAGCGCATCTTCACAACGCTCGCCAAGGCCAAAGCTCTTCGCGTATATGCCGAGCCCCTCATCAACCGCGCCAAGCAGGACAGCACCCCCAATCGCCGTCTCGTGTTCTCGGAGCTCCAGAACAAAGAGGCTGTCAACGAACTGTTCCGCGAAATCTCACAGAAGATTGCCAACCGTCCCGGCGGATACACCCGTATTCTCAAGACTGGCAACCGTCTCGGTGACAACGCCAAGATGTGCTTCATTGAGCTTGTTGACTACAACGAACTCATGCTCGACGACAAGGCTGCCGCTAAGAAATCGACCCGCACCCGTCGTTCACGCAAGAGCAGCAAGCCCGCAGCAGAGGCTCCCGCAGCCGAAGCTCCCGCTACTGAGGCTCCTGTAGCTGAATAATCCAAGACAATAGATTATACAGTCATAAAGACCATTTCGGCCGAGGTATCCTACCGACGCCGGAATGGTCTTTTTCTATTCCCCCCCTTACTCTCGCTCTCACATCCATCCCTTACCTGACATGCCTCCTCCACGTATAACTACCGGCGAACGGCGCGGACTCATCGCGCTGCTCATCCTGCTCATAGCCTTCACCATCCTGCTGTGCTGGCGTGACCGATCGCTAAGCTACCGCCATGAGGAGATAACGCAAGATCGCGCCATAAGCCCTATAGATCATATCGACACACTTCTTGACATCTCCTCCTCTGCCGATACTACCCTCGCTCCACGTCGTCGCAGACGCAAGGCTGTCGGCATTAAGCATGCGACCGACCGCCCCGTCCCGATGCGCAGTCCGCGTGATGAGCGTATCGATTGACCGTCATGTAATGGAGTATCGGATAACCTCCATCCCTCCCATGCCGTACCATTCAGGGCTACACTTGCATACTCCCTCCCCCCATAAAAAAAGTATCGGAAGTCTGTCGCCGGACTTCTGATACTTTAGTCTTTATTTATAGTAATATCACCTTATCAGAGGTCGCGCAAATCAGGCTCCTCATCGAGCGATACGGGTATATCGGTATTGACATTCTTCGAACCGGCCACAGCATAATAGAATATGTAGACGAGCATGGCAAACACAAGCCAGTAGCTGCTTACATAACCCGTTGTACGGCCGATCCAGTCCTGAATGAAAGGCATGATGCCGCCGCCTACCACCATCATCATGAAGAGGCCCGAAGCCTTGGCTGTATACTTGCCCAGACCCTCGGTGGCGAGATTGAAAATGCCGCCCCACATCACCGAGGTGCAAAGACCGCAGAGGAAGAGGAAGAGACACTTCATCGGCACCTCGCCGCTATAGATGTTGAGCATCTTGATTTCGGGCGATTTGAAAGTCACGCTTTCGGGAAGGAAGATAGCTATGAGCACGAGGACAATAGCCACTGACGAAGCGGTGACGAGCTGGGTGCGGGTCGAAACCTTACCGCTGATGATCGAGCTGAGAAAACGGCCTACGAGCATCATGAGCCAGTAGAGAGCGGCGAGCGAACCGGCCACAGCTGCCGCGCCTTCAAAGTTTTCGCGGCTTATCCAGGCATTCATCTCGCCGGGGATACCGATTTCGATACCTACATAGAAGAAGATGGCGATGATGCCGAGCAGACAGTGACGGAAGGCCAGCGGGCTGTGCTCATACTTCACATTGCTCAGATTGGCCTGGGGCTCCTGAAGTTTTACAAACGAAATGACAATAAACGCCAGCACGAATATCACGATACCCGTCACCACAAGCGGAGCCACCGAAGCCATGGTAGTCTCCTTGGTGAGAGTGCCCACCAGCACGCCCACCATCATCGGGGTCAGAGTGCCGGCCAGCGAGTTGAGCGCGCCGCCAGTCTGGATGAGCTGGTTACCCTTGTTGCCGCCGCCGCCCAGCAGGTTGAGCATCGGGTTGACAACAGTGTTGAGCATACACACGCACACACCGCATATAAGCGCGCCGAGCAGATAAATAAACAGATTGAGGGTGGTCGGGACCTCACCGCCTATCACGATGATGTTGTCGCCCACCACACTTGATAGCAACTGTACGCCAAGACCGATGGCACCGACGGCGAGAGCTATCAGCGTGGTTTTCTTGTATCCGTAACGGATGAGCATGTTACCGGCCGGGATACCCATGAAGAGATAGGCCGTAAAGTTCATAAGGTTGCCGGCCATGCCTGCCCAGGCATATCTGAATCCCCAGATATTGCCGAAAGGAGCCGCCATGTTGGTAACGAACGAAATCATCGCGAAAACGAAAAACATCGTCACGATGGCTACCGTGTTACTGTTTTTTTTAACGGAAGTTTCCATTTAGTTTTTGTTTAAGATAAGAATTAGATATTGTATAATTGGATTTTGGTTCGGAATAAGCGGCTGCAAAAGGCATATTAGTGTCGAAACGTTCATTCAAGAGTGGGCCGCTACACACTGCGTGAAAGGTTTGTACCTGTTTTTATGGCAAAGATAACTAAAATTTTTATCTTTATGTATCATATACGTACAAATACGCATAATTACTTACACATCTACTCATTTTTTTGTTTTTTTATTCGTATATTTGCCACAGGCAACATCCCTCGATGCGGCCGCTGATATGTGGCCGGGGGAGGGTTATTGTATAAAATACAATTTTAAATTCATCATATTCAAAAATCCTCATGAATCTAACATCAGTTAATCGTGCGGCCGACAACATCCGTGTCCTTGCCGCTTCGATGGTTGAAAAAGCAAATTCCGGCCATCCCGGCGGAGCCATGGGCGGCGCGGATTTCGTAAACGTGCTTTACTCGCAATTTCTTGTCACCGACCCCGATGACGGCAAGTGGCTTGGCCGCGACCGTTTCTTCCTCGACCCCGGTCACATGTCGCCCATGCTTTACAGCGTGCTCGCACTCTTCGGCCACTATACACTCGATGAGCTTCAGCAGTTCCGTCAGTGGGGCTCGCCCACACCCGGTCACCCCGAGCTTCACCCCGAGCGCGGTGTCGAGAACACCTCCGGACCTCTCGGACAGGGCCACACCATGGCCGTCGGCTGTGCCATCGCCGAGCGTTTCCTCGTAGCCCGTTTTGGCGAGTGGATGAGCCACAAGACCTATGCCTTCATCTCTGACGGCGGCATTCAGGAGGAGATTTCACAGGGAGCCGGACGTCTGGCCGGACACCTTGGTCTCAGCAACCTCATCATGTTCTATGACAGCAACAAGGTACAGCTCTCCACAATGGTCGACGCTGTCGACGCCGAGGACGTGGCTGCCAAATATCGTGCCTGGGGATGGAACGTGCTCGAGATTAACGGCAATGATCCCGAGCAGATAGCCAAGGCCATCGTTGAAGCTCAGGGCGAGACCGAGCGTCCCACCTTAATTATAGGCCACACCGTCATGGGCCGCGGATGCGTCAAGGCCGACGGTTCCAACTTCGAAGGTCAGTGCTCCACCCACGGACAGCCCCTTAGCGCATCGGGAGCCGACTTCGCCGCCACTCTCCGCAACCTCGGTGCCGATCCCGAGAATCCCTGGGTAATCTATGACGACGTCAAGGCTCTCTACGAGGCTCGCCGCGCCGAGCTCCGCGAGATTGTCAAGGCCCGTCGTGCCGAGCAGGCCGCATGGGAAGCTGCCAATCCCGAACTTGCCGCCGAGCTCCACACATTCCTCGACAACAAGCTCCCCGCCATCGACTGGGCAGCCATCCCCCACAAGGCCAACATCGCCAGCCGTCAGGCCTCGGCCGATGTGCTCGGAGTACTCGCCGAGAAGGTCAACAACATGATTGTATCGTCGGCCGACCTCGCCAACTCCGACAAGACCGACGCCTTCCTCAAGAAGACCCACCCCTTTGTCAAGGGCGACTTCTCAGGCGCATTCCTCCACGCAGGTGTTACCGAGCTCACCATGGCAGCTGTCATGAACGGCATCGTGCTCCACGGCGGAGTCATCGCAGCCTGCGGCACATTCTTCGTATTCTCTGACTACATGAAGCCCGCAGTGCGCATGGCCGCCCTCATGGAGCTTCCTGTAAAATACATCTGGACACACGACGCATTCCGCGTGGGTGAGGACGGTCCCACCCACGAGCCCGTAGAGCAGGAGGCACAGCTCCGACTCATGGAAGAGCTCCGCAACCTCAGCGGCAAGCCCTCGATGCTCGTGCTCCGTCCGGCCGACGCAGCCGAGACTTCAGTAGCATGGGCCATGGCTATGGAAAACTTCGAGACCCCCTCGGCACTCGTGCTCTCGCGCCAGAACCTTCCCGACCTCCCCGCAGCTTCGGGCGACCGTTTCGCCGAGGCCGCAGCCGGATGCCGTCGTGGTGGTTACACCGTGGTCGAGGCTCAGAACCCCGACGTAGTGCTTGTGGCCAACGGCTCGGAAGTATCGCTTCTCTGCGACGTGGCCGCCGAGCTCAAGGCCCAGGGCATCAACGCCCGCGTGGTGTCAGTGCCTTCAATCGGCATCTTCAGCAACCAGCCCCTCGAATATCGTCAGGCCGTTCTCACCCCCGGAGTCCCTGCCTTCGGTCTCACAGCCGGTCTGCCCTCCACACTCCGTGGAGTCGTGGGAGCCGACGGCGAAGTGTTCGGTCTCGACCACTTCGGAGCATCTGCACCCTACAAGGTGCTTGACGAGAAATTCGGCTTCACCGTGCCCGCAGTCAAGGCTCGTGTGCTCGCATTCCTCGGCAAGTAATCCCCGGGCGTAAAATAGAGATATTTACGCACAAAAGTTTCAAAAGAAACATAAGCAGACTATCGTTCTTTTTACGTTAGTGTCATACATGTCAGCATGGCCGCTTATGTTTCTTTTGAAACTTTTGTGCGTTTTTACACATGTGTCGTTTTTGACACGCTATTTTCGATACGCCCATATGTCATAAGGTTCGGATATTATAAATAATTATAGATTTTTATGCAAAAATTTAGAATATTCGGAAAAAAAGTTTTACCTTTGACCCGTATAATCTGCGTGCCCATACTGTGCGCAGTCATTTCGTAGCTCCTGTAGTGGAGATTCACAGACTTATACACAACATAAAGACAAAATATTTCAACTATTTTCCAATAATTAATTATTTATGAAAAAAAGTATTCTTCTTGGCTTCGTAGCCGCTCTCTTCATGGGTCAAAGCGCAATGGCCCAGAGCGCGCAGGAGATTACCTACGTTGAGGATCCCTCACAGGGCTACATCCTCAACAACTTCAGCGACAACTGGTTTATCTCTGCTGAAGGTGGTATAAACTACTACTTCGACCGCAATAACAGCGAGCGCAGCTTCCTTGACCGTTTTTCGCCCAACGCCGGCATCTGGGTAGGTAAGTGGTTCTCGCCCATCATCGGTCTCCGTGCCGGTGCCAACTTCACCCAGATCAAGGGCATGGGTACCGACGGCGGTTACGGCTGGTATGGTACATTCCAGGACGGCAACACCGTGTATGACAAATACAAACGCAACGAGTTCGGTGCTCAGCTCAACGCCATGTTGAACCTCACCAACTGGTGGTGTGGCTATCGTCCCGGTCGTGTTTACAACGGCATCCTCTATGCCGGTGTAGGCTACAATTGGGTATACGTTCCCAAGTATGTCAACGGCGGCCGTCGTGACGGCTGGGGCCGTGGCGGTGACGACAACCTCACCGGTAGCCTTGGTCTAATCAACAACTTCAACCTCAGCAAGAACTTCGCCCTCTATCTCGATCTTCGCGCAGGTCTCTACACTGATGACACCAACAACCAGGGTCTCCGCAAAAACCACGTTGACCTCCAGGCCTACGTAGGTGTGACCTACAACTTTAACAAGTCCACATGGTCAGCACCCATCGTACCCGTTATCCCCGAAATCCCCAACTGCGACGAAGTTGAGGCCCGTCTCCAGGCTGCCAACGGCCGCATCGCTGACCTCGAGCGTCAGCTCCGCGACTGCCTCAACCGTCCCGTTCAGACAGTTGTCGAGGCCGAGGAAGGTCCCCTCTGCACCATCTACTACACCATCGGTAGCTCACGCATCTCTCGTGTAGACAACAAGGTGCTCAACGCTGTGTCCAACGTGATGAAGGCCAACCCCGACCAGAAATACACCGTATGTGGCTACGCTGACAACTACACCGGCACCGCCGCTGTCAACGACCGTCTCCGCAAAGCCCGTGCCAACGGTGTTGAGCGCGTGCTCCTCCGCAACGGTGTCAAGGCTTCTCAGCTCGACGTTACTACCAACGACGCCAACCTCTTTGGCGAAGGCAAGGAGTACGTTTCGCTTGACCGTGCCGTTACTATCAAGGCCAACAAATAATCAACCCCACGGTTGATAAGTCTCATAGCCGGCCCGCGAATTGTCGCGGGCTGGTTTTTTTTGTTTTCGCTCCGATACCTCATGAAATAACACATTGTCACATCCCGGCAGCATCCGCGCAAAACATATATGTTTTTAAGCATTGTCACAAAATTTGGATTTTACATATAAAATATATATCTTCGCTATCGGATAACTTACAATCGACATCCCCGACAGTCGCCTATGAAGCATATCAGACAATTTCTGTCGCATCTCGTCAGCGAGCTTGGTTACTCGGCCCACACAGTCGAAGCCTACGGCCGCGACTTGCGCCAGTGGGCCGACTTCGCCACCGGCGGCAAGCCCGAGACGCTGCGTCCTGTCGACGTAAGCCGTTCCGACCTGCGTCTATGGGTCGCATCACTCGCCTCATCCCACATCTCGCCACGCACCATCAAGCGTAAAGTCTCATCGTTAAGATCATTTTACCGCTATCTGCTCCGCAACGGCGAAGTCAAAGTCAATTCCGCAGCCGGACTCACCCTACCCAAGCCATCCAAGGTGCTCCCGGTCTACGTGCGTCATGAAGAAACCGAGAGCATCCTCGACACTCCCGTCGCCCCCGACGATTTCGCCTCCGTGCGCGACCGTCTCATCCTTGACATCCTCTACTCCACAGGCATGCGCTGCAGCGAACTCATCAGTCTGCGCGACGCCGATGTCGACACCGCCCGGGGTGAACTAAAAGTGCTTGGAAAACGTAATAAGGAAAGAGTGATACCATTCGGCCCCGAGCTGGCCCGGGCCATCGACGCCTACCGTCTGCTGCGCGACTCATCGCCATCCACTGCCGTCAGCCCCCGTGACCTCACCGCCCCCCTGATGGTGCGCGACAACGGCGAGCCGCTCTATCGCAAGATGGTCTACAACGTGGTCCACCGCATGCTCAGCCTTGGCGGGGCACACGCCTCCAGGCTCAGCCCCCACGTGATGCGCCACTCCATGGCCACCGACATGCTCAACGGCGGCGCGCCGATAGCCTCCGTGCAGCAGATACTCGGCCACGCATCACTGTCATCGACCCAGGTCTACACTCACGTGACTTACCGTGACCTTAAACATAATTATCAACTCGCACACCCCCGTGCACAAAACAACAAAGGAGGACACTATGGACATTAACATTAAAGCAATCCATTTTGACATCACCGAGAAGCTCACTGCCTTTATCAACAAGAAGGTGGAACGTATAGTGCGCCGCTTCCCCTCCGTGAGCACAGTTGACATTTCACTCAAGGTAGTGAAGCCCGAGACCGCGCTCAACAAGCAGGCCATCGTACGTCTGACGGTGCCCCAGCTTGAAGAGTTTGTAGCCGACAAGACCGCCGACACCTTCGAGGAAGCCATCGACGTAGCCCTCGACGCAATCGAAAAACAGTTGGAAAAAGCCAAGAATAAAAAGTAACAGGCAGGTGGCGCGTCAGCGTTCCCATACATGAGCGCGTCACATAGTCTGAACCTGCACGGTGCGGTGTGCCTCCACTCGGCGGCACACCGCACCTTTCATTATAATATGGAGATGTCAGGTCGCCATGTCGTGTGTGTGGTGCCCATGCGTGATGGGGTGTTACATGCGTGGTATGCCTGCGGACGCGTCTGTCAGGTCGAATTGGAGCGGGCATTAATCTATGGTGCACCAAAAATTTCAGGTCGCTCCGAATTATTGCTCATTTGAATATGATAAGATAATTGATGGATTGTTAATATTTGATGTTGTTTAAATACAATAATTTACATAATTTTACAAAGCCGATTTAGTGTGAAATCGTGTTGATATTTTTTAGGTTATTTTTACATTAATGGTTAACTGATTGATTGTTAATATTATGTGTGTATGATATTTGATTTTGTAACATGCGTGTAACGCCGTTGCGGAAATTTGGTTTTGATAAGATGCTCAAAATGACTAAATTTGAAAAGTAAGGAATTTAAATCTAAATAAAAGTTAAACCAAAACGATGCAACAGACTCTTGTCATCTTCAAGCCGTCCTCTATAGAGCGTAGACTGGTGGGCCGCGTGCTCGCCCGCTTCGAGGCAAAGGGGCTTATCATAGCCGGCATGAAGATGATGCAGCTTTCTCCCGAGATTCTGCGCGAGCATTACGCTCACCTCGTTGACCGCCCCTTCTTTCCCATATTGCTTGAATCCATGACCGCCACTCCTGTCATAGTGCTTTGTCTCAAAGGCGTCGAAGCCGTTGAGGTCGTGCGCTCCATGACGGGTGCCACCAATGGCCGTCAGGCCGCCCCCGGCACCATACGCGGTGACTTCGCCATGTCTAATCAGGAAAATATCATTCACGCATCATCCTCGCCCGAGGATGCCGAGGTCGAGATCAACCGATTCTTCAGTCCCGGTGAAATTTTTGACTACACGCCCGTCTCTATGCGTTTCATCAACGAGCCCGGCGAGCTTCAACTCTGATAATTAATCTTATAAAAATCGCCATGCCGCTCCTCAATAATAGACTCTCATCCTCATTATCCCAATCCTCTTGCCCTAAATCCCGAAAAATGACCTTCAATCTAAAGATATTGCTCTCGGCAGCTCTCGTGATGATGACCGCCGTGGCCGTGCAGGCCCAGCGCAGACTCCCCGCCTCGCACGATTCCCAGCACAATTCGCTCATAGCCAGGCAGACACCCACTATCAATCCATTCAAGATCGAAAACAACGACCTTCTGCTCAATCATGTCAAGGAGCGTGAGGCCATGGATATGGAGAGCGATATATTTCAGGAATTCTGGGCTTCGGAGCATGTCAACGCCTACGGCTCCGCAGTCATAATCCCCGATCATAAAGACATTGACGTGTCGGAATATTGCACCCCCTGTCCCGGCCACAAGACATCCGATTACGGCTATCGCGCACGTTTCCGCCGCAACCACTACGGCGTGGACCTGAAGCTCCAGGTAGGCGACACTGTAAGAGCCGCCTTCTCGGGCAAAATACGCCTCACAAAATATGAGCGCAGAGGTTACGGTTACTACGTAGTGATGCGTCACCCCAACGGCATGGAGACCGTCTACGGCCACCTCAGCCGCTTTCTCGTGAAGCCCAACCAGGTAGTCAAGGCCGGCGACCCCATCGCGCTCGGAGGCAACACCGGACGCAGCACAGGTGCCCATCTCCACTTCGAGACACGTTACATGGGCATCCCCATCAACCCCAACGCCATCATCGACTTTGACAACGGTGTGCCCCACAAAGACATCTTCGCCTTTGACAAAAACACCTATGGCAAGTCGCAGAAATACACCCCTGCCAAGCGCAAGACCCGCACAACGGCCGCAAGACGTAAGACTACGACAAAGAAAAAGACCACAACCGCCAAAAAGAAATAATCCCGACGGGATACAGACAGGCATAAAAAGCCTTCAAAACACTTACCGCAACACGTTTTCATGAGAAAGCGTGTTGCGGTAAGTGTTTTCTACACCTTAAAGCCCCCTGTTACCTCTGTCCTATATAGAGAATAACTCCGGAGATTATTCCGGCTTGACCATATTGTGCACATGCATCAGAAGGATGTCCCGGCAGGGACATCAGGAGATTAATAGCCGTATGCATCCGAGCCTGGAAGGCTCAGGATGCATACGGAAATATGAGATGCAAGATGGATGTCTGAAAGACATCTTGTTACATGACGGGGCATTCACAGCCATTCCGTCTCCAAATCTATGTGTTATCATGAGAAGCAGTGTCTGAAGAATCTCAAAAGCAACAAAAGCTTTCAATTACCTGCATAAAACTTTTCAGCAAAGTAATTGAAAGCTTTTGTTGCTTTTGAGACTTTTGTCCTTATGTATCTCCTTTAATTGGAGGCTATTATTCTACTGTCCAGGTCTCGCCGGCCATGACCATGTCGCGGAGCGACGAGAAATTCTTGCGGGCGCGCACCTCAGCCACCTGCTTCTCGATTTCCTCGTTATAGACGGGCGACTCCACATCGCGTATCACGCCGATGGCGAGAGGGAGCGAATGGCCGTCCATCATAGCGAGTTGCTGGTGAAGGAAGTTAGACTGGGTGTGGGCATCGTGAACGAGCACATCGTCCATTGTATAGCCCTCCTCGCCGACCTTTACGGCTTTGAGCAGGAAACCGTCCTGTACGAGACCATACTCCTTGTCCTTGCCGAAGAGCATCTTCTCGCCGTGCACGAGTTTGATCACACGCTCGGCGCGGTGCTCGCGGTCAGTGATGTCGTTGTGTATGCCGTGATTCCAGATCACACAGTTGCAGAGCACTTCCACCACCGATGTGCCGGCATGCTGCTGGGCGGCGGTGAGCACCTCCTGGCTGGTCTGAAGCTCTACGTCGATGGAGCGGGCAAAGAAGTTGCCGCGTGCGCCAAATACGAGCTCGGCCGGGATAAACGGGTCCTCGGTGGTGCCGTAGGGCGATGATTTCGACACAAAACCGCGGTCGCTGGTAGGCGAATACTGACCCTTGGTCAGACCGTAGATTTTATTGTTGAAAAGCAGGATATTGATGTCGACATTGCGGCGTATGGCGTGGATGAAGTGGTTGCCGCCGATGGCGAGCCCGTCGCCGTCGCCAGAGATTTGCCATACGGTCATGTCGGGACGGGCCACCTTGAAGCCGGTCGCGATGGCTGCCGCACGTCCGTGGATAGTGTGGAAGCCATAGGTGTTCATATAGTAGGGCAGACGCGACGAGCATCCGATGCCTGAGATTACGGCCATCTTGTGGGGAGGTACTCCTACGCTTGCCATGGCCTTGTGGAGTGTGTTGAGGATGGCATGGTCTCCACAGCCGGGACACCAGCGTACAGCCTGGTCACTCTTATAGTTTGCGGGGGTGTATTTGATGTCTTCCATGATTATTTGCCCTCCATGATTTTGGTTACACCGTCAACGATTTCTTGCGAGAGGAAGGGCTGGCCCTGTATCTTGTTGATGCGACGGATGTTGAGGTGGGGATATTTTGATTGGAGATAGTCGGCGAACATGCCGGTGTTGAGCTCGGCCACGATGATGGTCTTGTAGCGTCCGAGGATTTCGGCGGTGTTCCTGGGGAGCGGATTGATGTAGCGGAACTGTGTGAAAGCCACTCTCTTGCCGGCTGCGTTGAGGTCGTCGGCCGCCTGGTGGAGATGTCCGTATGTGCCGCCCCAACCTACGAGGAGTGTGTCGGCTTCGGTGTCGCAGAGCACTTCCTGCTCGGGTATATAATTTGCGATGCGCTCGATTTTCTCGCGGCGCAGGAGCACCATCTTCTCGTGGTTGACTGGGTCGTTGGAAATCGCGCCGGTGTCGGAGTCCTTTTCGAGACCGCCGAGACGGTGCTGCAGGCCTTCCTCGCCGGGTATTGCCCAGTAGCGGCTGAGCGACTCCGGATCTCGGTGATAGGGCTTCCATGCGGCACGGGCCTCTTCGGCCACGTATGGCACGCGTATCTCGGGATAATCCTCGGCTTCGGGTATGCGCCAGGCCGACGAACCGTTGCCGATGAAGGCGTCGGTGAGAAGTATCACCGGGGTCATGTGCTCGATGGCTATGCGCGAGGCCTCAAAGGCCATGGTGAAGCAGTCGGTAGGTGACACCGGGGCTACGACGGCCAGAGGCGACTCGCCGTTGCGGCCGTAGAGAGCCTGCATGAGATCGGTCTGCTCGGTCTTGGTGGGGAGACCTGTCGATGGGCCGCCGCGCTGCACGTCGACGATTACCAGCGGCAGCTCGGCCATCACGGCCAGGCCGATACCCTCGCTCTTGAGTGCGAGGCCGGGGCCTGAGGTAGAGGTCACGGCGAGGTCGCCTGCAAATGACGCGCCGATGGCGGAGCATACGCCGGCTATCTCGTCCTCCATCTGACAGGCCTTAACTCCAAGGTCTTTGCGCTTGGCCAGCTCATGGAGTATGTCGGTGGCGGGGGTGATGGGGTAGGAGCCAAGGAAGAGGGGACGTCCGGCTTTTTCGGAAGCGAGGATAAAGCCCCAGGCGGTGGCGGTGTTGCCGTTGACGTCGGTGTAGACGCCGGGACGGGCATTGTCGCTCTCGATGCGGAATGTCGACACCGAGGCGTGTATGTTGTGGCCGTAGTCATATCCGGCCTGTATCACCTTGGAGTTGGCTTCGTAGATGGCCGGTTTCTTGGCAAATTTATTCTTGAGCAGCTTGAGCGCACCTTCGATGGGGCGGTCAAAGAGCCAGCACACCAGGCCGAGGGCGAAGATGTTGCGGCACTTGAGCACCGACTTCTGGTCCATGCCGCTGTCGGCAAGGGCGTCCTTGGTCATGGAAGTGACGGGTGCTTCGATTATCTGGGCGTTGATGCCGAGTTCCTTGAAAGGCTCGTCGGTCTCGAAAAGAGCTTTCTTAAGGCCGGCTTCGTTGAACGAGTCGATGTCGACGATGATTACGCCACCCGGCTTGAGGTTTTTGTAGCCGCGCTTGAGAGCGGCGGGGTTCATGGCTACAAGTACATCACATTGGTCGCCCGGAGTGTGTACGCCTTTACCGACACTTGCCTGGAAAGCTGAGACTCCACTGAGAGATCCCTGTGGCGGACGCATGTCGGCCGGATAGTCGGGGAAGGTGGACACTGAGTTTCCAAGCCCGGCTGAAACGTTGGTGAAGAGATTGCCCGCAAGCTGCATGCCGTCGCCGGAGTCGCCGGAAAAACGCACTACAACTTTGTCGAGGGTCTTTACGTTTGTTTTGTCTAACATAACCGGAATATTATCTATATGTATTTACTTGATTATTTGCTTTCTTTAAGTGAAACGTTGATGATTTGGATTGATTTTTTTCAGACTTCGGTTGTTGTTCTTGTTGAGAGATTTAAGATGTTTGATGGTTGGTATTAGAGGTTTTATGATTCTATGATTTATCGTCTGTTGAATGTGAGAGGCTGCGGGCCGGTGTCACCGTTGATCATAGTGCGCTTTACTTCCCATGAGAGCGAGCGTCCGGCCAGCGGAGTCCATCCGCAGCGGCTCTTGACGTCGGCATCGGTGACGCGTCGGCCGGGCATCTCCACCGGGGCCACTATGGCAAGGTCGGCGTAATAGCCTTCGCGCAGATAGCCGCGTCGGTCTATGTCGAGCAGCCGTGCCGGAGCATGACACATCAGCTCGGCTATGCAGGCTATGTCGAGCCCCTCGGCATCGGGGTCGGAAGTCATGAGGTCGAGCATGGCTGGCAGCGAATACTGCACCATCGGCATGCCCGAGGCTGCGGTCTCGGCATTACCTTCCTTCTGGGCGGGCAGATGAGGTGCGTGGTCGGTGGCTATGGTGTCGATGACGCCTTCGGGACGCAGCTCGCGCAGGAGGGCTATGCGGTCGGAAGGCTCCTTGATGGCTGGATTGCACTTGATGCGTGCACCGAGAGTGGCGAAATCGTTGCGGTCAAAGAGCAGATATTGCGGGCATGTCTCGGCCGTGACATTGACCCCGCGGGCTTTGGCCTCGGCTATTAGCTGCAACTCCTCGGCTGTGGATATGTGGCAAATGTGCACATGCGCGCCTCCTTGCTCAGCCAGCCTGATGGCATGGCGGGTGGCGGCTATACACGCTTGGCGCGGACGCATGTCGGGATGCATCTCCACAGGCACACCATCGGGGTGTGCCGCTTCGAGATGCTGACGGGCGGCGCGTATGATGGCTTCGTCCTCGGCGTGCACGGCTATGAGGGCAGGGGCCTTGGCGAAGAGTGTGGAAAGTGTGGTGTCGTCATCGACAAGCATGTTGCCGGTCGACGAACCGAGAAACAGTTTGATGCCGGCCACGCGTGAATAGTCGGCCCACATCAGTTCTGACAGATTTTCGTTGGTCGCACCGATAAAAAATCCATAGTTGGCCTCCGATACTTCAGCAGCGCGGGCCATTTTGCCCTCGACAGCCTCCATGCTCACTGTGGCGGGCTTGGTATTTGGCATGTCGATAAACGATGTCACGCCTCCGGCCACAGCCGCGCGGCTCTCGGTGGCCATGTCGGCCTTCTCGGTGAGTCCCGGGTCACGGAAATGCACGTGTGTGTCGATGACTCCGGGCATTATGTATGCTCCGCCGCAGTCGTTTACCTCGTCGGCGGTCACGCCTTCGGACAGGTCTCCGTGGCCTATGCGGGCTATCTTGTCGCCATCGGTGAGGAGCCATCCGCGTGTCACGGAGCCTTCGTTGACGAGCATTGCATTGTGAAACAGTATGGTGCTCATTGCTTTGTGCTGTAATCGGGATATTTTGTGAACAGGCTGCTCCATTTCAGGCGCATGACTCCGAAAAATCCTTCGCTGAAGATGCCCGAACTCATTTTGGAGGTGCCAAGCACGCGGTTGACAAACACGATGGGCACCTCGGTGATGCGAAATCCGTATTTGTAGGCCAGAAATTTCATCTCTATCTGGAAAGCATAGCCCTTGAAGCGTATCTTGTCGAGCGGGAGAGCCTCGAGCACTCTGCGTCGGTAGCACACAAATCCGGCGGTGGCGTCATGTACGGGCATGCGGGTGACGGTGCGCACATAGACCGACGCGTAATATGACATCAGCACACGGCCCATCGGCCAGTTGACCACATTGACGCCCGTGAGATAGCGCGAGCCTACGGCTACATCGGCTCCGTCCTTGCAGGCCTGACGCAGCTTGGGCAGGTCGGCGGGGGCGTGGGAGAAGTCGGCATCCATCTCGCAGATGTATTCATATCCGTGCTCCATAGCCCACTTGAAGCCTGCTATATAAGCGGTGCCAAGTCCGAGCTTGCCTTTGCGTTCCACGATGTGCAGACGCTGCGGATGTTTGGCTATCAAACCTTTCACTATGTCTGCGGTGCCGTCGGGAGAATTGTCGTCAATGATGAGGATGTCAAAGGCCACGGGCAGGTCTAAGACCGCCGCGATGATGGCCGCGACATTCTCTTTCTCGTTGTAGGTAGGGATGATGACAAGACTGTCAGACCTTACTGTTGTTATTGGACTTGTGCCCGTCATGGTGGAACGATTCATGTTTTGATTGCAAATTTAGTAAATAAAGCACAAATCCAAACATTTAAGAGGAAAAAATAAAATTAAAAGAGCCAAATAGCATAAGAGATGCTAAAAGACTCTTTTATCAAGTCGGTGTGGAGAGGAATTTTTCTAAATAAGGGTGTGATTTTGGAATGTTTTTCCGATTCGTGCAAAGAAATGTCTTCCTGACTGCGTTCAGATTCTCGGGAATTATAGTCTTAGAGTCATAGCAGCTCTTTGGCGAGGGCTGTGCGTGTGGTGTCGGTGGCAGGGACGAGAGGGAGGCGCAGCACTTCGTAGTAGGCCGGAAACATGAGGTGGAGCAGACATTTTATGCCGGCCGGATTTCCGTCCTTGAACAGCAGTGAGTAAAGGGCCGAGAAACGCTGGTGGAGCGGGGTGGCACCGTCGTGACTTTCGGGGTCGAGACTTAGATGTATCATCTCGGTAAACTCGCGCGGATAGGCGTTGCCGAGCACGGAGATGACTCCATCGCCACCTTTGCCTATCATGGTGTGGGCCAGTGAGTCGTCGCCCGAGAGTACGAGGAAGCCTTCGGGGCGGCGAGTGATGATGAGCGAGGCCTGTTCCATGTTGCCCGACGCCTCTTTCACGCCAATGATTTTGCCCGGAAACTCGCGGGCCAGGCGTATGATGGTGTCGACCTCCATGTTGACACCCGAGCGGCCTGGGATATTGTAAAGTATCACCGGGATGGGGCATGCGCGGGCTATGGACGAGAAGTGGCGATACATGCCCTCCTGGGTCGGCTTATTATAATAAGGTACTACAGAGAGTATGGCGGCAAACTCTCCGAGACGTTCGGTATCGGCTATCTCCTCGACTATCGCGCGAGTGTTGTTGCCGCCGATGCCCACTACCACGGGGATGCGGCCTGACACTCGGTCGAGGATGTGTTTCTCAAGTTGCTTTTTCTCTTCGCGGCTAAGGGTTGGTGTCTCGGCCGTAGTGCCGAGCGCAACTATATAATCGGCTCCCGACTCGATGAGATAGTCGATGTGGAAGTCGAGCGCGTCATAGTCGATTGACTCGTCTGACTTGAATGGAGTGGTGAGGGCTACGCCCATGCCACGTAAACGTGAAGTCTCCATAAAGAGAAAAATTCTTGAATTTTGGGTAAATCACGACAAAATTATAGAAAAAACCGAACTATTGCAAAAAAATAAGAACAAAGGAGCGCGTATAGCATGCTTGTTTATAATTTTTTCAGGAATTACTATCCTTTTTGTAATATGCCGACCTTTGCTTCTTGCGTGCAGTGGAAATGAGTGTCGTAATTTCTTCGTCTCATGCCAGGGGGGAAATTTTAGCAAATTTTTGGTAGTATGTTTGGGGAATAATGCGTAACTTTGAACCCATGACACCACCATTTATACATCTTCATGTCCACAGCCAGTATTCGCTGCTTGACGGACAGGCTTCGGTGACGGGTCTTGTCGACAAGGCCATGGCCCTCGATATGCCGGGCTTCGCTTTGACCGACCATGGCAACATGTTTGGCATCAAGGAGCTGGCTAACTATGTGGGCAAAGTAAAGAAGAAATACAAGGGTAAAATCGAGGACGCGCGCAAGCGTCTGGAAGATGCTCCCGAGAGCGAGCGCGAGGCTCTGCGTCCAGAAGTGGAGGCCGAGATAGCCAAGTATGAGCGCAAGCTGAAGTTCAAGCCTATATTCGGCTGCGAGATGTATGTGGCCAAAGGGTCACTCACCGACCGCAGCGACAAGTCGGACAAAGGGCGTCACCTGGTGGTGCTTGCTAAGAATCTCAAGGGCTATAAAAATCTCATCAAGATAGTGTCGCAGGCTCACACCGAAGGCTTCTATCACCATCCGCGTACCGACAAGGAGGCCCTTGCCGCCCATCGCGAGGGGCTGATAGTGTGCTCGGCGTGTCTGGGCGGCGAGATACCGCGTCTCATAGCCACCGGGCAGCTCGAGGAGGCCGACCGGCAGGTCAAATGGTTCAAGGACACATTTGGCGACGACTATTACATAGAGCTCCAGCGTCACAAGACCGACATGCCAGGAGCCAACCGCGACACCTATGTCGAGCAGGAGCGTGTCAATCCCGTGCTCATCGAACTGGCACGTAAGCACGACATCAAAATCATAGCCACCAACGACTCTCATTTCATCAATGCCGAGGATGCCGAGTCGCATGACCGTCTGATATGTATCTCCACCAACAACTATCTTTCCGATCCCGACCGCATGCGCTACACCAAGCAGGAGTGGTTCAAGAGTCAGGAGGAGATGGCGACGGTGTTTCCCGATCTGCCCGAGGCGTTGTCCAACACCATGGAGATTCTCGACAAGGTGGAGATATATTCCATCGACCATGCCCCCATCATGCCCTTCTTCGAGATACCCGCGGAGTTTGGCACCGAGGAGGAGTATCGTCAGCGCATTACCGAGAAAGACCTCTTTGACGAGTTCACGCAGGACGAGAACGGCAACGTGGTGCTCAGCCCCGAGAAGGCTCAGGCCAAAATCGACAAGCTGGGCGGCTATGACAAGCTTTATCGCATAAAGTTTGAGGCCGACTATCTGGCCAAACTCGCCTATGAGGGAGCCGACCGTCGTTACGGGTCGCCGCTCACCCCCGAGCTTGAGGAACGCATACGCTTCGAACTGTATATAATGAAGACGATGGGTTTCCCTGGCTACTTCCTTATCGTGCAGGATTTCATCAATGTGGCCCGCAAGGAACTCGGCGTGTCGGTAGGCCCGGGCCGTGGCTCGGCGGCCGGAAGTGTTGTGGCCTACTGTCTCGGCATCACGCAGGTCGACCCTATCAAATATGACCTGCTGTTTGAGCGATTTCTCAACCCCGACCGTATATCGCTCCCTGATATCGACGTCGACTTTGACGACGACGGCCGCGCCGATGTGCTCCATTATGTCACCAACAAATATGGCGAGGACAAGGTGGCCCACATCATAACCTTCGGCACCATGGCGGCCAAGTCGGCCATCAAGGATGTGGCGCGTGTGGAGCAGTTGCCGTTGCCCGAGAGCAACCGTCTGGCCAACCTCGTGCCCAAGCGTATGCCCGACGGACCCGACGGCAAGACTCTCAAGACCAATCTCAACAACTGCTATAAGTTTGTGCCTGAGTTCGCGCCCGAGCTCTCCTCGCGCAATCCGCTCATCACCGAGACACTCCAGTATGCCCGCCGTCTCGAGGGCAATGTGCGCAACACCGGCGTGCATGCCTGCGGCGTCATCATATGTCGCGACCCCATCACCGACTGGGTGCCTGTGGCTACGGCGGTCGATAAGAATCCCGGCGCGTCGGGCAACGACAAGATGATCGTGACCCAGTATGAAGGCTCCATCATAGAAGACACCGGACTTATAAAAATGGACTTCCTCGGACTGAAGACACTTTCAATCATCAAGGAAGCCATACATAATATAAAGGAGACCCGCGGCATTGACGTCGACATCGACGCCATCGACATCGCCGACCCCAAGACCTACGAACTGTATTGCCAGGGCAACACCACGGGCACATTCCAGTTTGAGTCGGCCGGCATGCAGAAATATCTGCGCGAGTTGCAGCCCTCGACGTTTGAGGACCTCATAGCCATGAATGCCCTCTATCGTCCCGGCCCTATGGACTATATACCCGACTTCATCGCCCGCAAGCACGGTCGCAGCCCCATCACCTATGATATTCCCATTATGGAGAAATATCTCAAGGACACGTATGGAGTGACCGTCTATCAGGAGCAGGTCATGCTTCTGTCGCGACTGTTGGCCAACTTCACCCGCGGCCAGAGCGACTCGCTGCGCAAGGCGATGGGCAAGAAGCTCATCGACAAGATGAACGAGCTGGAGGCCCTATTTATGGAAGGAGGCCAGGCCAACGGCCATGACCCCAAGGTGCTCCAGAAGATATGGGCCGACTGGAAGAAGTTTGCCTCCTATGCGTTCAACAAGAGTCACGCCACGTGCTACTCGTGGGTGGCGTTTCAGACGGCATGGCTCAAGGCCAACTATCCGTCGGAATACATGGCGGCCATTCTTACCCGCAACCGCTCCGACATCACCAAGCTCACGGGCTTTATGGACGAGTGTAAGCGCATGCACATACGTGTGCTCGGTCCCGATGTCAACGAGAGTTTCATGGAGTTTGGTGTCAACAAGCAGGGTGACATCCGCTTCGGGCTCGCGGCCATCAAGGGCGTGGGTGAGGGAGTGGTCAAGTCCATCATTGCCGAGCGTGACGCCGGAGGTCCGTTCGAGTCGGTCTATGACTTTGTGGAGCGAGTCCCCTCGGGCACTGTCAACCGCCGAACGCTTGAGAATCTCGTGCTCGCCGGTGCCTTCGACAGTTTTGACGGCATGAAGCGCGAGGACTTTTTCGGCGAGAACGCCAAGGGAGAAGCCTTCAGCGAAGTGCTGGTGCGTTACGGACAGGCGTTTCACAACGACAAGATGTCGTCGGCCATGTCGCTCTTCGGTGACGACGCCGATATGGCCACAGCCGGCCGTCCGCCCGTCACTCCCGCCCCCGAGTGGCCCATGGCCACCAAGCTCGAGAAGGAGCGTGAACTGGTGGGCATGTATCTCTCGGCCCATCCGCTCGACCCCTACTATATGGAGCTGACCCACGGCACGGGCTGCACTGTCAAGCATTTCTCCGATATGGAGCCTGTCGAGGGTATGGATGTCAAGCTCGGCGGCATGGTGATAGACTTTCAGACACGCCAGGGCAAGAACGGCCCCTTCGGCATCATGAAAATCGAGGACTACACGGGGAGCACCGAGTTTATGCTCTTCGGCCAGACTTACATCGACTTTCACAACTATGGCGTGCCCGGGACCCCGATACTTATCTCGGGACAGTTTCAGCGGCGGTTTGCCAACTCCGACATACGCTTCAACATCAAGACGATGCAGCTCCTTCAGGATATGAAGGGCAAACTGGTGAGAAACATCACCATCGACATCGAGACAAAGCGCATGAACGGATTTCTTAAAAATCTTATCGAGGAAGCCTCGGCGGCCGACGGCGTGCCTACTGGCGAACTCGCCTTCCGAGTGTTTGACCCCGGCATCAACCGTGTGCTTCACATGTCATCGGGACGACGCATACACATTACCCGCGCGCTTGTCGATGCTCTGGATGACGAGCAGATAAGCTATACGATAAATGACTGAACAATTACTGACGTTTTAACATAATTCATAACAATCAACATTATTACAACTATGGTTTTTACTGATCAGAACGTACATGAGATTATCGCATCGGGCCAGCCCGTAGTGATTGACTTCTGGGCTACCTGGTGTGGTCCTTGCGTGCGCATGGCACCCATCGTAGAGGAGCTTGCCCAGGAATATGAGGGCAAGGCCGTTATCGGAAAGTATAACATCGAGGAGGAAAACGACCTGGCCATGAAGTATCGCATCATGTCGATTCCCACCATCCTGTTCTTCAAGAACGGCGAGCAGGTTGCAAGCCTCCGCATGGCAGGCGCGCAGCAGAAGGACGCTCTCAAGGCTCGCATCGATGAGCTCCTCGCTCTCTAAAGAGAACGACTGACATCAAAACAGGGACAGGCCTTGGCCGCAAATTCGTTGTGGCCGTGGACTGTCACTCCGAGAAACCGCTCACGCAGACTCGCTACGAGTGTGCGCAGGGCGGTTTTCTGCGCTTCAGTGCGGGTGTCGGCCGGGGTGGTGCAGTCAGCTTCGACACCTCCGACGTAGGCGATGCCGATGGACGTGGAGTTGTAGCCGCGGCAATGCGCACCGGCTCGTTCGAGGTTTCTGCCCAGGTGTATCGAGCCGTCGAGATATATAATGTAGTGATAGCCTATGCCGTCAAAGCCGCGTTGGCGGTGCCAGCGGTCTATATCAGCTACGGTAACGTGTCGGCCGCGAGGGGTGGCGGTGCAGTGGATGATGAGGCGGGTGATGGTGCGCATGGGGTGGAGCAGGGGGATTAAGGGTGAGAAAATAGGGTAGATCGGGAGACGTGTTGAGGTGTGTTGTCGGTGCAAAGTTACGGTGCATTTTCAGCCAAAAAGGTGCGATAATGTCACGAATATGAAAGAAAATGAGACATAATCCTATGTGGCGTTGCGTCGGGAAATACATATGATAGATGTGTAAATCACTCTTTGTCGGAGTTTGTCTAATTTTGTAACTGTGTAATATTCAGCAATTCAAAAGGATAAAATATGTACCGATCATGTGTAAAGCTATGTGCCGTCGCGGCACTGATGATGCCGTTGGCCGCCTCTGCCCGTCAAGCCACCGCGGTTGGCACCGGCAATCCTTATCTGCCGTTGTGGGAACACCTTCCCGACGGAGAACCGAGAGTGTTTGAAGACCCCGACTGTCCGGGCAAATACCGTGCCTATATAATAGGTTCGCACGATACGAGTTTTGACCGATATTGCGGGTCGGACATACGCATGTGGTCGGCTCCGGTCGATGACCTCACCGACTGGCGCGACGAGGGGGCGATATTCACCTACAGCGTTGGCGGAGAATGGGATATAATGTATGCTCCCGATCTTGTGGAAGTGCCCGACGGCAAGGGTGGCAAGGTGTATTATCTATATCCCCACAGCCGCGGGCCGCGCCGTGAGGCCATGGTGTGCAAGGGCTATCGTCCTGACGGTCCGTTTGTGCCGGTCAACCTCAATGCCGAGGGTACAGCCGTGACCGAGGGGAGTGTGCTGGGCTTTGACCCGTCGATATATATCGAGCATGTCACCGATCCGGCTGACCCTGACAGCAAAATAGGTTTCAGAGCCTATGGATTCTGGGGGTTCCAGCGTTCGCTTGCGGCCGAGCTTGACCAGAACACGATGTATTCAGTGCGTCCCGGCACCGAGACCATTCCCTATTTTATTCCCGCGAGCACCCATCAGGGCACTATACGCGACCCCGAAGGCACTGTGTATCCCGCTCTTATGAGCAATCAGAATCCGCTCGACTTCAACTTTTTCGAGGCCTCGTCGATACGTAAGGTCGGCAATAAGTATGTGATGATTTTCTCGGGGTTTTCAGGACCGGAGTATGGTCTGGGCAACACCAACTCGACCCTTCGTTATGCCTATGGCGACAGTCCGTTGGGCCCGTGGCGCAGCGGAGGTGTGCTTGTCGACTCGCGCGGCGTGGTGGTCAACCGTGACGGCTCCGCGCTTCAGCTCACCAACGCCGGCCACAACACCCACGGCAGTCTTCAGGAAATCAATGGTCAATGGTATGTGTTCTATCACCGTCCTCCGCGCGGATTTGGCTTCGCCCGTCAGGCTATGGTGGCTCCCGTCAACATTGTGTGTGACGAAAAACCGGTGGCCGAGGGCGGACGTGTGGTCATCACCGGCTATGACCCCTATGCTCCCGATTGCACATGGACGGCCAAGGCTGCTGACGGCAGGGAATATACAGGCGCGGAGGTGACTTCGGAGGGCTTTCAGATATATGGTCTTGACCCCTATAAATATTATTCGGCCGGATATGCCTGCTATCTGTCAAACATCGGCGCGCAGACTGACTCGTGGGACATATGGGACAACAGTATGCCCGTAGAGATGTCAGGCACCGACATCGTGGGTTTCAAGTATTTCGGATTTGGCGGACTCGACAGGGCCGAGAAGGGACTGAAACCGTTTAAAGGCACTGCCAAAGGCAACAAGACCAGGCTCAACCTATTCCTTGCACCTGTCACCGACGAGGCTTTCAGCATAGATGTGATGCTCGACGGCCCGTGGGAGGGTGATGTGCTCGGCGGTCGGAAGATTGCCACTGTCAATGTTCCGGCCAAGTCGTCGGGCAAGACACGCCGCTTTACAGCCGATGTGTCGGATGTGGTGGACGGACTTGACAAAAAGCACGCCATATATCTTGTGGCCAATGCAGGCAAAGGCAGCAAAGTGTGTGTGCTCCACGGACTTGGATTTACACGCAAGGGACAGACCATGAATCTCCCCGAGCCTCCGGGTGTGTCGATACGTGTCAACGGCAAGGAGATAGAACTCCCCGCTACACCTGCGCGCATGACTGCCCTTAACGGCTATACGGGTTATAACAACTATGAGGTGTCATGCCGTATGCCCTCCGGAAAACGGCCCGAGGTGACCGCTTCGTCCGATAATCGCGCTGTCAAGGTGAAAGTGTCGCAGCCAGATTCATATCCCGGCACGGCCCGCGTCGATTTTGACTACAACGGTGTGGTCAAGACCTATCATGTGACGCTCAAATAGGGAGCCTGGCAGATATGCAATAAATAAAGAGAGAGGCTGTGTGTGTGACACAGCCTCTCTCTTTATTTTTTGTATAGTCTCTTAAGCCTTGTTCTTGATGATGAGCACCTCGATGATTGAGATGGCGGTCTGCTCGGGGATTTCGAGCAGCTCGGCGAGCTGGTTGATGATCTCCTTCTCTTCGTCCTCTACTACGCCGTCGGCGAGAGCGATGTCAACCGCACAGGCAAAGGCTGTGAGCTTGAGGTCTTCGGGAAGGCCTGTAACCGAAGCCGCTACAAGTGCGCTGGCACCTTGGTTTTTGAGAATGCGGAAAAGTTTGTCGAACATCTTGTCGAAAGCGGGGCTTGAGAAGTTGTCATAGAGACGCAGACGACGGATGTATGATACGATGCCGTCCCACTCCGACTGAGCGATGCTGCCGTCAGCTCCGGCCATGGCGAGTGCTATACCTGCAAATGCTTCCTGTTTGGTGAGCATGTCCTCTTCGGGTACCTGCTTGAAGATTTTATCAAAAAGTCCCATTGTGTTTAGTGCGATTTGGTTTGATTATTGGTTAATGGAAAGATTAGGTAATGCAAATATAGATAATTTTATTTTTAATGAAAACAAAAATGCGCGTAAATTTTACGCGCATCTATAATTTTTCAGCAATCACTGAGGTCACATGCCCGGCTCTTCGCGCAGGTGGTAGCTGTTGCGCAGCGACTCGAAGAGTGAGGGGGTGGCGCGGAGTGCACGGGTGTCGGCGAGTATGTCATATGAAATCGTGTCCTCACTTATGGTGTCGGGTACAGGTGATATGGCTGGGGCGTCGGCCTGTAGGGGCGACTCAAGGTTGAGGTAGGTCGACAGCATGTCGAGCACCATCTGTGTGGCGCGTATCTTGCCCTGACGCGAATAGCCTGCGATATGAGGGGTGGCTATCAGTGCCTGTGAGAGCAGGTGCGGGTCAATGTCGGGCTCGCCCTCCCAGCAGTCGATGGCTACGGCTCCGATGAGGCCGCTGTCGAGTCCGTCGAGGAGTGCGCGGGTGTCGGTCACAGGGCCGCGGGCGGCGTTGAGCAGCAACGGCGAGCGTCGCAGCGAGGCGATGAAGTCGTGGTCGATGAGATGGTGTGTGGGGTGGGGGCCTGTGAGTGTGAGCGGTGTGTGGATGGAGATGGCGTCACATTCGCGTGCCAGATCGGCAAGTGACGAGTAAGTGTAACGTTCGGGAGCCGATGCCTGGAGAGGGGGATCATTGACAAGTACACGCATGCCGAGCCCCTCGGCCCAGCGGATGAGTATTGAGCCGACGTTGCCTGCGCCGATGACTCCGAGTGTCACGTCGGCGAGTGAGGCTTTCGGGCCTATGTGGGTCCGGATGGCGGCAAGCACCCATTGGCCTACGGCCGGGGCATTGCATCCGGGCGCGTTGGCCACGGTGATGCTGCGAGAGGCGCAGTAGGGGAGGTCGATGTGGTCGGTGCCTATGGTGGCAGTGCCGATGAAGCGACATCGTGAGCCGTCGAGCAGCGAGGCGTTACAGCGTGTGCGTGTGCGTGTGACCAGTATGTCGGTGTCGCACATTGTCTCGGACGTTATTTCCGAGCCTGGGAGCATGATCACGCGGCCAAGCGTGGAGAGAGGCTTTTCGATAAAGGGAATGTTGCGGTCAACTACGATTTTCATAATGCAGACCAGATGTAGAGAGCTGTGTAGGCAGCAAGCAGTACGAGTATCACTATATAGCCGCGTCGCGAGGCTGTGGCACGAAAGAAGTGTCCTGTCTGGAAGGCCACGCAGGCGTTGAGCAGAGTCACATAGTCGGGCAGCGCGGTGAAGTTGATCAGAGCGAGCACACCCGTGTAGATGCCCAGCAGAGCGAGAAAGCCATTGTAGGCGCGTGCCCTTGCGTTAAACCCGAGTATGCGCAGCAAAGCCGTGGAGCCGAACAGAAAGCCGGTGACCATCGTCAGTAACACCGTGCACAGAAACGGCCATCCGCCCGGGGCGTGGAGCAGCAGAGCCGGAGGTGTGAAGAAGATGTGGGGCAGACGCGGCAACGGCATGAGCCCGAGACCGAATACTATCCATGCCGGGGTGATGAGGCCGATGAGTGCGGCGATGATTTTCTTGAACCGCATGATGCGCATCTGCATCATGCCGGTCATGAAGAGCGGAAAGTAAAAGAGAAATTTCCAGTCGTAGAGTGTGCCGGCCCCGAGAAGACAGAATATCAGAAACACGCGCCTGTCGCTCACCCGCTCGTTGTAGAGCGTGAAGAGTATCCACATGCACAGTATCATCACCGCCGCCAGCAGCGATGAGGTGCCCGCAAAGGCGGCTACTCCCGGTGTGGCGGCCGTGATAAAGAGGAAGTAGGCCGCGAAGAACACCGACAGCGTGCGCAGCAGTGTGAAGGTGCGGTTGATGGCTATCATGGCCACGCCTGTGCCCGCGAGTATGGCAAAATTTAGCACGCAAGACAGCTCGGGGAATATCCCGAGCCATCCTGCGGGCGCAGTGAGTGAGGGGAGACACCTCCAGGTCATCCACGCCGAGAGGGCGGCAAGAATGCATGCCACTCCGCGCGAACGGAGTATGTTGGTGAAACGTGTCTCTTTTTTTGTCATTTCTTGATTTGGAGTATGGCTTTGAGGTCGGCACCTATGTCGCGGCGGAAATATTTGCCCTCATAGTTGATGGCTGCGGCTCCTGTAAATGAGCCTTTGAGAGCTTCGTCGATGTCGCTGCCGTAGGAGCTGCATGCTATGACACGTCCGCCCGAGGTGAGGAGTGTGCCGTCGGGGTTGAGTTTGGTGCCGGCGTGGAAAAGTATGGTATCGCCGCAGGCGTCGGTGCCGGTGATGACCTTGCCCTTGGCATAAGAGCCGGGATAGCCGCCCGAAACTACTACCACGGTGGTGGCATAGCGCGGGTCGATGGCCAGGGGCATGTCGCCGAGGTTGCCTGAGGCTGCTGCCTGAAGGAGCGGGAGCAGATCGGAGGCGATGCGGAGCATCACTACCTCGGTCTCGGGGTCGCCCATGCGCACGTTATATTCGATTACCATCGGCTCGCCGCCTACCTCGATGAGTCCGAGGAAGATAAATCCGCGATAGGTGATGCCTTCGGCGATGAGTCCGTTGACGGTGGGGAGGATGATGCGCTCCTCGACTTTTTTCATGAAGGTCTCGTCGGCAAATGCCACGGGGCTTACCGCGCCCATGCCGCCGGTGTTGGGGCCTGTGTCACCTTCGCCGATGCGTTTGTAGTCCTTGGCCACGGGGAGTATGCGGTAGCCGCCGTTGCCGTCAGTGAGCACGAACACCGAGCATTCGATGCCTTTGAGGAACTCTTCGATGACTACTGTGGCCGATGACTGTCCAAACATGCCCGAGAGCATCTCGCGGAGCGACTGCTTGGCTTCGTCGAGCGAGTCGATGATGAGCACGCCTTTGCCGGCAGCCAGGCCGTCGGCTTTGAGCACGTAGGGCGGGCGGAGCTCTTCGAGGAAACGTTCGCCCTCCTCGACAGTCTCGGCAGTGAAGCTGCGGTAGCGTGCGGTGGGGATGTTGTGGCGCACCATGAACTGCTTGGCAAAGTCTTTGCTGCCTTCGAGTGCCGCGCCGGCCTTGGAGGGACCTACGATGAGGGGCGCGCCTTCGCGTCCGGCAAAGTAGTCATATATGCCGGCTACGAGCGGGTCTTCGTTTCCGACCACAATCATGTCGACACCGTTCTCCTTGACAAAGGCGTCGATGGCCTCGAAGTCGAGCGGCGAGAGGCTGACATTTTCGCCATACGCACCTGTGCCGCCGTTGCCGGGGGCTATGAAGAATCTACGCAGCATGGGGCTTTGGGCTATCTTCCAGGCCAGGGCGCATTCGCGGCCGCCTGAGCCGAGTAGAAGTACTGTGACGGGTGAAGTCTTTTCCTGAAGTGTCTCGCCCGCGTTGAAGGGGCTTTTTTCGGGTTGTGTGCTCACGGGGTATCTTAGGGTATTGAGGGTTGTTTGTATACTCATTTCTTTATGGTAAAAAAAGTCGAAGAGTTAAATGAGTTAATATGACAGATGTGCCTGAATCGTTGTTATATACTCTGTTGACTTTTTTCAACTATTCAGAATCGGGACGTTTCCAGCGGCGGCGGGTGCGCATGAACGTGCCTTCGGACGGTGGGATAGAGGGCATCTTGGGTGTCTCGCCAAGGCTCTTGAGAGCGTGGATGTTGCGGCGGCGTGCGAGCAGTTCCTCGGCCTCCGACTGGTGGTGTGGGCCCATGCGGCGTTCGCCGTCGCGGGCGGTCTCTTCTTTAAATTTACGTCTACGCTCCTCGTTGCGGGCAAATCCGCCCGATTTCGGACGATATTTCTCGCTCAGCGGTGTGTCTTTGGGCAGGCCGCGGCGTGAGTCGCCTCTCTTGCCGCCCATGCCTTTCTCGCGGGCGTCGCGGGTCCATTCGGCATCTGACTTGCGGGCAAATTTTTTGCTTTTGGGCTCGCGGGCCGGACGGTCGCCCTTGATGGTGCCGCCGGCGGCGCGAAATTCGCTCTTGGAGCCTTCGAAGCTCACGTATTCGCGCAGCTCGCAGTCAAGACCTCCGTTCTGGAGCTGTTCGCGCAGCGAGGGTGTGAGGCCGATGTGGGCCAGGCAGTCCTCGTTGGATGATATTACCCATGCGTGATAGCCGCAGAATACTTTCTTGAGCTTGGTGCCGATGGTACGGTAGAGGTTTTCGATATCCTCGGGATTGATGCGCTCGCCATAAGGCGGGTTGGTGACCATTACGCCGGGTGTGCCTCCTGCGGGAGCCTCGTCCCAATGCTGTATAGAGCGGACGCGCAGATTGATATACTCGTCCACACCTGCCGAGAGGATGTTGCGTTCGGCTATGTCGATTGCTTTGGGTGATATGTCGGAGCCATAGATTTTGAAATCATACTCGCGGGGCTCGTCGGTCTCGCCCTCGTGGAGCACGCTGTCAAAGAGCTCGGGATCCCAGTCGCGCCACTGGGTGAAAGGCCATGTCTCACGATAGGAGCCGGGTTTGATGTCGGCTGCTATCATTGCGGCCTCGATGAGAAATGTGCCTGAACCGCACATGGGGTCGACAAACGGAGTCTCGCCGCGCCATCCGCTCTTGAGGATGATGCCGGCCGCGAGCACTTCGCTGATGGGAGCGTCGGTCTGTGCCACACGCCATCCGCGCTTGTGGAGCGATTCGCCCGATGAGTTGAGCGAGAGGGTGACGCGGGTGCCGTCGATGTGCACGTTGAGCATCACGTCGGCGTCATTGAGGCGTACGCCGGGACGCTTGTCTGCTCCGAAGCGGTCTTTGAACCAGTCGACTATGGCGTCCTTGACGCGATAGGTGACGAAGCGCGAGTGGGTAAACTCGTTGGAGTGGCTTGTGGTATCGATTGAGAATGTCTTTCCGAGCGTGAGCACACTGCCCCAGTCATATTCCTTGACCATCTCGTAGAGCGAGTCGGGGTCGGTGGCTATGAATTTGTAGATGGGGCGCAGGATACTCAGTGCTGTACGGCAACACAGGTTGGCGCGATACATCATGGCGAGGTCGCCTTCAAACGACACCATGCGGCATCCCGGCTGAACGTTTTCGGCTCCGAGCGTGCGGAGCTCTTCGGCAAGGACATCTTCAAGACCCTTGAGGGTCTTGGCTACCATTTCAAATTTTTGTGACATAGACGTATATTGATGACTGGGTGTTTTAATTGTCGTGAGAGTTGGTTGAGGAGGGGTCGAGAGAACGAAAGTTGTCGGCGCGCGGCTGTATGAGTTTCTCGCCGGGCGACACATCGCGCGTCACCCATAGGTTGCCGCCGATAACGGCACCGTCGCCTATGGTGATTCGGCCGAGTATGGTGGAGTTGGAGTATATCACCACGTCGTTGCCGATGATGGGGTGGCGTGGGATGCCTTTGACCGGGTTGTTGGAGTCGTCGGTTACAAAACTTCGGGCCCCGAGAGTCACGCCCTGATAGAGCTTGACGTTGTTGCCGATGATGGCAGTGGCTCCGATGACCACACCTGTGCCGTGGTCGATGACAAAAGAGTGGCCTATGGATGCACCCGGATGTATGTCGATGCCGGTGTCGGAGTGGGCCAGTTCGGAAATCATGCGTGGGATTACGGGAACTCCGAGCTTGAGCAGGGCATGGGCTATGCGGTGGCTGATGGTGGCGCGTATGCCGGGATAGCAGATGAGTACTTCGTGGGTCGATGTCGCCGCCGGGTCGCCGAGATAGGTGGCGTCAATGTCGGTATCGAGCATGCGGCGAAGTTCGGGCAGGGAGTCGATAAAGCTGTCGGCCGCCTCGGCGGCGCGCCGGTGGAGTTCCGGAAGGATTGTGTCGCAGTCAGTGTCGGCAAAGCAGAGCCCGGCAGCAATCTGGTGGACGAGCAGGTTGCGCAACTCGTGGCATGCTAATGTGAGCATGGAGCGCATCACTGAGGGCGATTCGATAGTGTCGTTGAAAAATCCCGGGAAGAGCAGTCCTGACGACAGCTCTACAATGCGTTTGACCGAGATATTGGAGAGCACCGGCTCACCCTCGTGGCGACGCTCGGGACATGCGTGGTGCATGTCGGTATGACTGCACAGGCGGTCCACTATTTCGTCTATCCGTGTACGTGAGAGGGCGGGGTGTTCCATAATTTTAAATTTTGCTTGAGGCGAAGAGGTTGTTTTAAAAACAATCTCTTAGAGAGTTTTCGTGTGCAAAGTTACGATTTTTACACGGGATTTTGTGCATGTTTGGAGATACAAAAGGACAAAAGTTACAAAAGAAGCATAAGTTAACAGTTAAAACTTATGCTTCTTTTGTAACTTTTGTCCTTATATAATTAAGGTGGGGGAAGTCTTAGAGAGCGTTAGAGATGTTGAAGCGTGCAAACTCGAGGTCGTTGGCAGCCTGAGAGGCCATGTTCTTGTCGAGTTTTACAGCCTGACGGAGATTAGAGGTCACCATCTGCTCGTTGCCGGTGCGTGCGCCGAGGACAGCCATCAGGTAGTAGGTTGTGGCGTCGGGGGCGTTGATAGCGGCGAGAGTGCTCTTGGCCTTGCTGTAGTCCTTGTTGAGAATCTGGGCGAGGGCGGCATTGTTGCTCTTGTCGTCTCCGAAAGCCTTAACGGCAGCCTTAACGTCGCCCTGCTTGAGATAGAGGAGACCGAGGGCGGGGTTGAGGTCGTTGAGGCCGGCAGCCTTGCCAAACGAGTTGTTGGCGGCGCGGAGGTCGTTGTTGACGAGAGCTACGAGGCCCTGGTTCATCTGCGACTCGGGAGCGTTGCCGTCAAGACGGGCAGCTTTTTTGAAGCTGGCCATGGCTGCGTCATAGTCGCCCTGCTGATACTGTACCTTGCCGAGATTGTTGAAGCCGCGGAAGTCGTTGGGGAAGAGACGGGTCGCAGTGGCATAGATAGCTTTCTTGCGGTTGAGGTCGTTGGTGAGGGTTGCGGTGTAGAGGAGCTCGTCGACGGTGAGTGTCGAGGGGTCGGTGTCGTAAGCCTTGTTGAGCTCTTCGTCGCTCTTGCCGATAACGTTTACGCTGGCAGTGATGCGAGAGTAGCGGAGCTGGGGCAGGATTTCGTCGGCAAGCTGGTCAAATATGCTCGAGAGGTTGCGGATTTCGCGCTCGCGCTGCTCGGGGTCCTTGTACATCGAGAGGACGCTGAGGATGAGGTCCTTGTCCTGGATGTTGCTGGCGGCTACGAGCTTCTGGAAACCTTCCCAGTCTTCGGGGGTGAAGTTGGCGGTGAGTTCGCCAAACTCGGTCACCTTGTCCTTCTTGAGAGCGTCGGAGAGGTATTTAGAGGTGTTCTTTTCGCGGTTTTCGGCCAGACGGGTGTTGAAGTCTAGGCTACCCTCGGGCGAAGCGTATGACTGGATGTTGATTTCCTCGATCTGACGAGATTCGTCGCCGGAAGCGGCACGCAGGTCGCGGTGGAGGCGGAGCACTTCGTCGCTCTCAAGCTCGCTCTTGCGGAGGTTGGCCTGATTGATGAGGAAGTGGATGTCGGCAGAGTATTTTTCGTTGATGATGCGCTGGAACTTGTCGTTGGCAGTGGCGGGAGTAAGAGTTCCGGCATTGGCGAGAGCGGCGGTGGCCACTACGCCGTCGGCAACCTTGACGCGGGGAAGCACATACTGCTTGCCTTTCTGGTCGACGGTGAAGTTGAGGTAGAGCTCTGACTTCTGCATGCCGGGCTGATAGAGATAGTTGACAGGAATGGTGACGGTGCCGCCGTTTTCATAAGAAATCACGGGGTTGTTGCCGCGCACTTTCTCGCCCTGATAGGTCATGGTTGAGGCCATCTCCTCAGTGGTGCCGTAAACGAGCACTGGTGTCACTGATACGGTGGCGTTCTTGACAAAGAACTTGGCCGGGATGTGGCCGGTGACTGTGGCGGGTACATGGGTGCCAACCACTTCGAGGGGGTTGGGGTTGGTGGTGAAATAGTCGGCTGCGAACTGGTTCATCTTCTTGTTACATCCTGTAAGGAGAACGGTCGAACCAACAACGAGCATCAGCCCTGAAAGCTTGTTCATAAGAATTAATGTATGAATGGTTTATGATAATTAGATTTCCCTTTTGTGAAAAGCGCATTGAAAGCCAATGGCAAAGTTAATATCTATATGTGATTATTGCAAGAGTGAATTGTTAACATTACACAAAATTAAGAGTTGTATGTAAGTTATGACACGTCGTGACACAGCTTTCAGACCGGGCAGGGCAGGTGGTCTTGTCCAAAACCGCCCAAAACCGGGCAAGGTTGGTGATTTTGTGGGTAAATTGTGGGTGGATTATTATGAAAATGTGTAACTTTGCCTGTTGATTGCGTCGGTCTGCATTGTCCGGACGCAAGTCAACGTATTATCTAATCTTTAATACCCGTTTTCAGCCGATGAGAAGATGGCGCATTGAGGACAGCGCGGAGCTGTACAACATTAATGGATGGGGACGACAGTATTTCTCCATCAATTCCAAGGGCAACGTGGCCGTGACACCCCGTGAGGGGTATGCCTCCGTAGATTTGCGTGAGGTTATGGACGAGCTGCAGGTGAGAGACATTACGTCGCCCGTGCTCCTGCGTTTCCCCGATATTCTCGACAACCGTATCGAGAAGATTTCAAAGTGTTTCGCGATAGCGTCGAAGCAATATAACTATAAGGGCCAGAATTATATAATCTATCCCATCAAGGTCAATCAGATGCGTCCCGTGGTGGAGGAGATAGTGACTCATGGGGAGAAGTTCAATATCGGCCTCGAGGCCGGCTCGAAGCCCGAGCTGCATGCCGTGCTTGCCACCAATATCAAGGAGAACGCTCTCATTATCTGTAACGGATATAAGGACAAGACCTATATCGAACTTGCTCTGCTGGCCCAGAAGATGGGCCGCCGCATATATATAGTGGTAGAGAAGCTCAACGAGCTGCGCATAATTTCGGAGGTGGCCAAGCGTATGAATCTACGGCCCAACGTGGGTCTGCGCATCAAGCTCGCGTCGTCGGGTTCGGGCAAATGGGAGACCAGCGGCGGTGACCAGTCGAAGTTTGGCCTTAACTCGGCTGAGCTCCTTGAGGCTCTCGACTATATGGATCGCAACAAAATGACCGACTGCCTGAAGCTGATACACTTTCACATAGGCAGTCAGATAACCAAAATCCGTTTTATCAAGAATGCCATCCGAGAGGCCACACAGTTCTATGTACAGTTGTGCCAGATGGGATTTGAGGTAGAGTTTATGGATATCGGCGGCGGTCTGGGCGTCGACTATGACGGCACCCGCAACTCTGCTTCGGGCTCGTCGATGAACTATTCCATCCAGGAGTATGCCAACGACGCGGTGTCGGCTATTGTGGACGCATGTGAGAAAAACGGTCTGAGGCAGCCCAATGTCATCAACGAGAGCGGCCGTTCGCTTACGGCACATCACTCGGTGCTGGTGCTTGAGGTGCTCGAGACCACGCAGTTGCCCATATGGAAAGACAACAAGGAGATTTCGGAGGACGACCATGAGCTGATACGTGAGCTTTACAATATATGGGACCGTCTCGACCAGCAGAATATACTCGAGAGCTGGCACGATGCGTTGCAGATACGCGAGGAGGCTCTCGACCTGTTCAGCCTCGGACTCGTAGACCTGCGCACCCGCGCACAGATGGAAGAACTGTTCTGGTCGATAGCGCGCGAGGTGGGCGACATCGCCCACGGCATGCGCCACGCTCCCGAAGAGCTGCGCAAGGTGTCAAAGATGATACCTGACAAATATTTCTGCAATTTCTCACTGTTTCAGTCGCTTACCGACTCATGGGCGATTGACCAGGTGTTTCCCATAATCCCCCTCTCGCGCCTTGACGAGAAGCCTTCGCGCACGTGTACTGTGCAGGACATCACCTGTGACAGCGACGGCAAGATAGCTTATTACATATCGCCCTCGGGCACTACGGCCGGGTCGCTGCCTGTGCATCCCGTGAAGCCCGGCGAGCCTTATTATCTCGGCGTGTTTCTTGTCGGAGCCTATCAGGAGATACTCGGCGACATGCACAACCTGTTTGGTGACACTAATGCCGTGCATATCTCGGTCTACAAGGACCGTTATGAGATAGACCGTATAATCGACGGTGAGACTGTGGCCGATGTGCTCGATTATGTGCAGTTCAATCCAAAGAAACTGGTGCGTAATGTCGAGGCCTGGGTGACCGCCTCGATGAAGGAGGGCAAGATTTCGCCAGAGGAGGGCCGCGAGTTTCTGAGCAACTACCGCTCGGGCCTCTATGGATATACTTATATCGAAAAAGACTAAAATTCAATTAGTAATTAGCAATTAGTAATTAGTAATTTTTTTGAGGCAATTGCCTATGATTGCTAATTGCTAATTGCTAATTGCTAATTGCTAATTGCTAATTACTAATTGATTGTGAGGTATTTCATGCGTCTCAGCTATCGTGGGGAGCCTTATCACGGCTGGCAGTCACAGCCGGGGGCGGTCACGGTGCAGGAGGTTATAGAGGGCGCGCTGTCAAAGGTGATGCGACGCCCGATGAAGATAGTCGGTGCGGGGCGCACCGATGCGGGTGTGAATGCCCGCATGATGGTGGCTCATTTTGACGTTGACGATGAGATAGCCGACACGGTGAGGCTCGTAGGATCGCTCAATGCCATGGTGGGACGCGATATAGCCATACATGAGATATATCAGGTAGATTCCGGTCTGCATGCCCGGTTTGACGCTACCTCGCGCACCTATCACTATTATGCCGTCGGTGAGAAATCGGCCTTTTTCTATCCCCTCAGTTGGAAGGCTCCGGCCGGGCTTGACTATGAGGCCATGAACCGTGCGGCCGCGCTGCTGACTGATACAGACGATTTTACCTCGTTTGCCAAACTCCACACCGATGCAAAGACTAATATCTGTCGTGTGACGCATGCCGCGTGGCACCGCATCGATGCATTTGGCGGCGAAGGGTGGGTGTTTGTGATTACGGCCGACCGTTTTCTGCGCAATATGGTGAGGGCGGTGGTCGGTACGCTTGTCGAGGTAGGGCGAGGAAAGATTACGGTCGACGATTTCGCCCGTATCATAGAGCGTCGCAACCGCTGCGCGGCCGGCACATCCATGCCCCCTCAGGCATTGTATCTCTGGGAAGTGACCTATCCGGGCGAGACGCCTTGTACGGCCAATTTCAGCGAAAATCAGGCCAATGGAATTTAACAACTATTAACCACCTGCGGGCTTGTCCAATCATTGGCAGTGAGTAACTTTGTTGTAGCATTATCAATGATAAAACATCACGTTATGAAAAAGACCATTATCGCTATTCTCGTGCTGCTGTCGGCCATGGGTGCAAGCGCGCAGTCGCTGCTGTGGGACAGTGCGGAGCCTGTGAAGACTGTGACAGTCGGAGCCCGTCTGGGCTGGAACTTCGCTTCCATGGCCGGGAAAGGAAGCGGTTATTATGACGGCCGCAAGGGTGTGGCTCTCGGGGCTGCCGTGGATGTCAATCTCATCAAAAGCTTCTCAATAAACACAGGCTTGTATTTTACCATGAAGGGCGCGTCGATGAATGATGTGGAGGCTCAGGTGGGAGACATGCTCGGCATGAAAGCCAAAGCCACATGGGCTGTCAACTTTCTCGAGTTGCCGGTGTATGCGTCCTATCATCTGAGATTTACCCCCGACTCAGATCTGCAGATATTTTTCGGACCGTATTTCAGCTATGGCGTCTATGGCAAGTATGGCATGAAGATGCGCGACATGGAGGGCTATGCCCAGGAAAAAGTGAAGCTGTTCAGCAAATCGCAGGGCTATCACCGCTGGCAGTCAGGCATAGGCCTGGGTGCGTCCTATACGTTTGACCACCATTATGTGGTCGGGCTGCAATATCAGTGGGGCATCAGGGATGTGGCCGAGCTGATGGACAATCAGTGGAATCTGTTTCAGCTCTCGATCGGCTATAATTTCTGACAAGCCGTCAGTCGTTTTACGCCGTGCATCCGCATGGCGGTAAGGCCATGAAAAAATTTTAGGAAAAATAGAAAAATACCATGCGTTAAAAAGGTGTCAAATTGAAGAAATTTTTCTATATTTGCACAGCCGAAAGTGTGCCGTGCACTGACTGAGGAGTCTCGGTCGTGTGCAAACGACACAAACACAGCGCAATAACTATCGACGAAAAACGATTTAACTCATAATATGATAGCATTAGCAATTCAAAATGCAACCTTAGCGGTGGTCGCTCTATGCACGGGCGTCGCCCTGGTAGCTGTCGCTCTATGGCTCGCCGGGCTTATATCGCCCAAGTCGTTCAATCCGCAGAAAGGCGAGGCTTACGAATGTGGTATCCCAACCCGAGGCGAGTCAATGGCTCAATTCAAGGTGGGATATTATCTTTTTGCCATTCTCTTCCTGATGTTTGACGTCGAGACAGTGTTTCTTTATCCGTGGGCCGTACGTGTTCACGAACTGGGCACACAGGGTCTGACAGCTATCGCAGTATTTTTCGGAATTATAGTGCTGGGTCTCGTGTATGCCTGGCGGAAAGGAGCTCTTGAATGGAAGTAACTACGCAAGGCATGCCCTATGAGGCATGGAAAGACAATGAGTATATCGAGAAGCTCGTGAAGGAGCTTCAGGAGAGCGGCACCAACGTGATCGTTGGCTCGCTCGACAAACTTATCAACTGGGGGCGGTCTAACTCTATCTGGCCTCTTACCTTCGCCACCAGTTGCTGCGGTATAGAGTTCGTGTCGCTCGGAGCGGCGCGTTACGACATGGCGCGTTTTGGCTGGGAAGTAGCGCGAGCCTCGCCCCGTCAGGCCGACTTCATGATGGTGGCCGGCACGATTGTCCACCGTATGGCACCCGTATTCCGCCGTCTGTATGACCAGTTGGCCGAGCCCAAATATGTGATAGCATGCGGCAGTTGCGCCATCTCGGGCGGCCCCTTCAAGAAGAGCTATCATGTGGCTATGGGCATCGAGGACATAGTGCCTGTCGATGTGTTTGTGCCCGGATGCCCTCCGCGTCCCGAAGCCATGATATATGGCATCATGCAGCTCTCGCGTAAGATTAAGGTGGAGAAATTCTTCGGCGGTGTCAACCGTCAGGAGAAACAGCAGGAGTTTCTTGCCGCGCACCCGGTGCCCGGAGTCAACGACTGATAAAAATCCCTCCCCACTATTTGTAGAATCATTATTACACCTTATATATAATGGCTAACATCCAGGAAAAGATTTCCAAGCTGTTTCCCCAGGTCACTTTCGAGCAGACCGACATCCTTGAGATGACAGTGCCCGACGCACAGTGGCATGACGTGGCCGCCACGCTGCGCCATGACGCGGAGCTGTCGTTTGATTTCCTCGTGACCATCGTAGGTATGGACTGGAAGGAAAACGGCATGGGCTGTATCTATGAGCTCATCTCCACCGCAAGCAATGAGCGCGTGTCGGTCAAAGTGATGGCCACAGGCGACCGTGAGATGCCTCTCATCCACTCGGTGCACGACCTCTGGGCTATTGCCACCATCTATGAGCGCGAGGTCTATGACTTCTTCGGCATAATCTTCGTCAACAATCCCGACATGCGCCGTCTCTTCCTCAATATCGATTGGAAGGGTTTCCCTCTGCGCAAGGATTACAACGACGACCCCAATATCAACCCCGTATCAATCGAGAACGAGCGTCAGACCGACTTTATCGACATGTGGGTGGAGCGCGACGGCAAGATTGTAAAGGAGCAGCGTCGCATATTCGAGCCTGATGACTTTGTGGTCAACATAGGCCCGCAGCACCCCGCCACACACGGTGTGCTCCGTTTCCGCACGGCTGTCGACGGTGAGATTATCAAGAAAATCGACATCTATCTGGGCTATATCCACCGCGGAGTCGAGAAGATATGCGAGGTGGACACCTATCCGCAGACACTCCATTTCATGGACCGTCTCGATTATTTCTCGGCCCATCCCTATCACCACTGTCTGTGCATGCTCATCGAGGAGGCCGCAGGTATCCAGATATCGCGCCGTGCACAGGTGATACGTGTGCTCATGGACGAGCTCTCGCGCATCGCCTCCCACTGCCTCTTTATCGGCACCTACTGCATGGACCTCGGTGCGACCACCATGCTCTTCTACACCCTGCGTGTGCGCGAGCAGATACTCGACATCATGGAGAAGACATGCGGCGCACGCATGACTTTCAACTATGACTGCATCGGCGGTGTAATGCAGGATCTCCATCCCGACTTCGTGAGCGACGTGCATGCCCTGCTCGATGTGCTCCCCGCCAACATCAAGGAATACAATAAGATATTTACCGGCAACGTCATTGCCCGCGACCGTATGGAGGACGTGGGTGTGCTCAGCCGCGAGGATGCCATCTCCTGGGCTGTCACCGGCCCCAACGGACGTGGCTCGGGCTGGGCGTGCGACGTGCGCAAGCTCCATCCTTACAGCATCTATTCCGAGCTTGACTTCGACGAAGTGGTGCGTGAGGAGGGCGACTCTATGGCCCGTTTCAAGGTGCGTATGGACGAGATGGTGCAGAGCGCGCGCATCATCGCCCAGCTCATCGACAATATACCCGACGGAGAGTATTGCGTGAAGGTGCCCAAGGTGCTCAAGCTCCCCGTAGGCCACTGGTTCAAGATGGTCGAGGGATGCCGAGGCACATTTGGCGTATATCTTGAGAGCGACGGCGGCACGATGCCCTATCGTCTGAAGATTGCTCCTCCGTGTCTGCCCGCCGCGGCTGTGGTCGACCACATCACCCGCGGTCAGAAGATTGCCGACCTTATCACCATCGGCGGCTCGATGGACTACATCGTGCCCGACATCGACCGGTAATCCGTCAACCACCACACTATCCCCCCCCACCGATAAATCGTCACTATTACAATAATCCAATCACATAAGTAACAGTATGCAAGACTTATCAGTAGCAACTGCCTGGATTCATTCCTTGCTGCTCGGTTATATGCCCGAGTGGGCAGCGGTCACACTCGAGTGTCTGCTCATAGGAGTGGGGCTGATGCTCCTCTATGCGGTCCTCGCCCTTTTCTATATCCTCTTCGAACGCAAGGTCTGCGCCTATTTCCAGTGTCGTCTCGGCCCTAACCGTGTAGGTCCCTGGGGACTGCTCCAGAGCGTGGCCGATATGTTCAAGATACTCATCAAGGAGCTTATCTCGCTCAATCATATCGACAAGTTTCTTTTCGCGCTTGCTCCCTATCTGGTCATCATCGCCTCTATGCTCGCGTTTGCGGTGCTCCCGTGGGGCAACGGCCTTCAGATAATCAACTTCAATGTGGGCATCTTCTTCCTGTTGGCCGTGTCGTCGATAGGTGTGCTCGGCATTCTGCTGGCCGGATGGTCGTCCAACAACAAGTTCACGCTTATCGGCGCACTCCGTTCGGGCGCGCAGATGGTGAGTTATGAACTTTCGATGGGCCTGTGTGTTGTGACTATGGTAGTGATAGCCGGTTCGATGAACGTCACCGACATCGTGATGGCCCAGGAACACCTGTGGTTCATCTTCTCGGGACACATCCCCGCCATCATCGCCTTTGTGATATTCATGATAGCAGGTACGGCCGAGACCAACCGTGGCCCGTTTGACCTTCCTGAAGCCGAGAGCGAGCTGACGGCCGGTTACCACACCGAGTATTCGGGTATCCACTTCGGTTTCTTCTATCTTGCCGAGTATCTCAATCTTTTCATCGTGTCGGGCGTGGCCGCACTCCTCTTCTTCGGAGGCTGGATGCCGCTCCATATTCCCGGCCTCGACGCTTTCAATCATGTGATGGATTATATCCCCTCTGTGGTGTGGTTTATCGGCAAGGCAATCGCGCTGTCGTTTATCATCATATGGTTCAAGTGGACATTCCCCCGTCTGCGTATCGACCAGCTCCTTACGCTCGAGTGGAAATATCTGCTCCCCATCAATCTCTTCAACCTTGTGCTGATGGTGATTGTGGTGACTTACAGCCTCTACCTCTAAAAACATAAGAAATCCTTAAAAATACTATGTCGCGTCCGTCATGACGGCGCACTTAATACCCCCTAATCGCGATGAGTGAAAAATATGGCAAAATCGTCCAGGTGATAGGACCTGTGGTCGACGTGATGTTTGAAGGCGATGACAACATCATCCCTCCCATCTACACCGCTCTCAAAGTAGTGCGTCCCGACGGCTCGGAGCTGATACTCGAAGTGGAGCAGCACATCGGTGAAAAGACCGTGCGCTGCGTGGCTATGGAGAGTACCGACGGTCTGCAGCGCGGAGCGCGTGTTGACAATCTCGAGCGACCCATCGCGGTACCTACCGGCGAGCAGGTGAAAGGCCGTCTGCTCAACGTCATCGGTGATGCCATCGACCGTCTGCCTCAGCTTGACCGCAAGGACCTCCGTCCCATCCATCAGCCGGCTCCCGAGTTTGAGGACCTCACCATCGGCACCGAGATACTCTACACCGGCATCAAGGTCATCGACTTGCTCGAACCTTATAGCAAGGGTGGCAAAATCGGTCTGTTCGGCGGTGCAGGTGTGGGCAAGACAGTGCTCATCATGGAGCTTATCAACAACATCGCCAAGGGACACAACGGATTCTCGGTATTTACCGGTGTGGGCGAGCGTACCCGCGAGGGTAACGACCTGCTCCGCGAGATGATCGAGAGCGGCGTTGTGAAGTATGGCAAGAAGTTTGAGGAAGGTATGGAGAAAGGCGAGTGGAATCTTGCCGATGTCGACATGGATCAGGTGAAGGATTCACAGGCCACTCTTGTGTTCGGTCAGATGAACGAGCCCCCGGGCGCACGTCTGCGTGTGGCTCTCTCGGGTCTGACAGTTGCCGAGCAGTTCCGTGACCAGGACGGCGGCGGTAAGGACATCCTCCTCTTTATCGACAACATATTTCGTTTCACCCAGGCAGGTTCGGAGGTGTCGGCTCTTCTCGGCCGTATGCCCTCGGCAGTAGGCTATCAGCCCACACTTGCCTCTGAGATGGGTGCTCTTCAGGAGCGAATCACTTCGACCAAAAACGGTTCGATTACTTCAGTACAGGCCATCTATGTGCCGGCCGACGACTTGACCGATCCCGCTCCGGCTACCACCTTCAGCTTCCTCGATGCCACTACCGTGCTCTCGCGTAAGATTACCGAGCTCGGCATCTATCCGGCCGTTGACCCTCTCGAGTCGACATCGCGTATCCTCGACCCCAATATCATCGGCGAAGACCACTATAACACAGCCCAGGCTGTGAAGCAGTTGCTTCAGAAATATAACGAGCTTCAGGACATCATCGCCATCCTCGGTGTCGATGAGCTCAGCGACGAGGATAAGCTCGTCGTGGCCCGAGCACGCCGTGCGCAGCGATTCCTCTCCCAGCCGTTCCACGTGGCAGAGCAGTTTACCGGTCTGCCCGGTGTAATGGTGCCTCTCAGCGAGACCATCCGCGGCTTCAAGATGATTCTTGCCGGCGAGGTCGACGACCTGCCCGAACAGGCATTCCTCAACGTCGGCACCATCGACGACGCCATAGCCAAGGGTAAGAAACTTCTTGCTGAGGCAGGTGCCTGAGACGACAGTCCGACTCGTCAGCAACGATAGCCACTCCTCATAAGCATCACTATATACAATAATCCAAGCCGATGACACTCAAGATAATTTCAGCCGACGACATCCTGTTTCAAGGCGACGCCTCCGTGGTGCACCTGCCAGGGACTATGGGAGCCTTCACCGTGCTCCCCGGCCATGCATCGCTAATCTCTACCCTCACTCCCGGCACCGTGCGCTACACTTCTGACGGCACAGAGCAGCGGGTGGACATCCAGGGCGGCATAGCCGATGTCGACAGCGACGTAGTGTCAGTATGCATATATTAACTTACCGGCGATGAAAAATATCTTCACAACCATAGCACTCGCGCTCATCGCTCTCCTGGCTCCGGCCATGGCCCTCGCTTCGGGCCACGACACCGATGCGTCAAAGGAGGAGGGCATTGACGCCCAAGGCATCATATTCGAGCATCTTGGCGACGGATATGGATGGGAGGTGCCCTTCAATCATCATAAGCGCATCCCTCTCCCTGTCATCGTATGGGGCTCGGACGGCCTGCACGTGTTCTCTTCCTCGCGTGTGACGGGCGGTGAAGTGTATCGCGACGGAGACGCTGAGTTCAAGATTGCCGGCAAGGACAGCCCCTACAAAGGCAAGGTCGTAGAGATCGTCGGCGGTCAGGATGTCAAGCCCGCAGTGGACATCTCCATTACCAAAAATGTGTGTGGAGTCTTCATCGCAGTGCTCCTGTGCATATGGTGTATACTTTCCGTAGCCCGCTGGCACCGTACCCAAGGCATGAAAGGCCCGCGCAAGATGGTGGGAGCTATAGAGTTTGTGATACTCTTCATATATGACGGAGTCATCAAGCCTACACTCAAGAACAAGGCTCAGCGTTTCGCTCCCTATCTGCTCACGGTGTTCTTCTTCATCCTCATCATGAACCTCCTGGGCCTCATAGTGATATTTCCGGGCGGAGCCAATCTGACAGGCAACATAGCCGTGACGCTTGTGCTCGCTATACTTACATTCTTTATCACCAATATCTTCGCCACCAAACATTACTGGAAGGAGATATTCAATCCCGAGGTGCCCTGGTGGCTCAAATGGCCTCTTCCCATCATGCCGATAATCGAAATCTTCGGTGTGTTCACCAAGCCGGCGGCTCTCACCGTGCGTCTTTTCGCCAACATGATGGGCGGTCACATGATAGTGATAGTGCTCACCCTGCTTATCTTCATTTTCGCGGCTATGGGCCCGGTGGTGACCGGCGCGACCGCCGTGGTGTCGGTGATATTCTCGGTGTTCATGCTTTGTATCGATGTGCTCGTGAGCTTTATCCAGGCCTATGTGTTCACCATGCTCTCGACCCTCTTTATCGCACTCGGTCAGGAGGAAGGACACCATGATAAGCATGAGGAGAAAGCCGTAGTGCCCCACAATCCGTAAACTCTCGCCTCAACAGTCAGCAATAATAATCTCTAAAAAATAAACCCCCAAAAATTCTAAAGTTATGTTAGCAATGATTTTAGCAGCAATCGAAGGAACACTTGGCATCGGTGTATGCATCGGTGCGGCAATCGCAGCTATAGGTGCAGGTATCGGCATCGGCAAAATCGGCGGCTCAGCCATGGAGGCAATCGCCCGTCAGCCCGAATCGACCGGTGACATCCGAAGCAACATGATTGTGATCGCGGCTCTTATCGAGGGTGTTGCCCTCTTTGCCGTTATCGTGTGTATCCTCGCAATGTTCGTAGGCTAATCCACAGGTCAACTACAACGCTATGGAACTATTCACGCCTGATTTCGGCCTGATATTCTGGATGTTCGTATCGTTTGCCATCCTCTTCGTCATCCTGTGGCGATGGGGCTGGCCCGCGATTATGAAAGGAGTGTCCGACCGTGCCGACCTCATCGACAAGGGTGTGGAGTATGCTCAAAGTGCCAAACAACAGCTTGACCATGCCCGCGAAGAGGCGGATAAATACATAGCAGATGCCCGTCGCCAGCAGGCCGAGATGCTGCGCGAGGCCGACAAGATGAAGACTCAGATCATCGAGGAAGCCCGTGCCGCAGCCCAATCGGAGGCTAAAAAAGTGATGGACAGCGCGAAACAGTCAATCGAACAGGAGCGCAAAGCAGCTCAGGAGCAATTTCGCAACGAAGTCTCCACCTTCGCTCTCGACATCGCCCAGAAGGTGGTGCGCAATCAGATGAAGGAGGAGAAAGCTCAGGAGAAACTTGTCAATTCGCTGCTCGACGAAATCGAGAAACAAAACTGAGGCCCCTATACCTCTACTCTCACCACCCCCCATCAATCTTAAGCAATGAACCAAGGTCTCATCCCCAACCGTTACGCCAAAGCTCTCTATGAGTATGCCGCCGAGAGCGGCAGCGACAAGCGAGTGTTTGACCTCATGCAGAAGCTCGCCGAGGCGTTTGCCTCAGAGCCTGAGCTTACCAAGGCCGTGAGCAACCCGTTTGTGTCGCGTCGCGACAAGATACAGTTGCTCGACACGGCCTCGGGTGTGGCCGCCGGCGATGATGTCATGGAGCGTTTCATGACTCTGCTCGCCGACAACAACCGCCTCGACATGGCGCGCGACATAGCCTTGGCTTATCTTAAGATGTACCGCCTGAAGCACAACATACGTCTTGTCACCGTCACCTCGGCCGCCCCGATGGCCCCGGCCGACGAGGACAGACTCAGGAAGCTCATACAGCGGCACCTCGGCTCGGCTCAGATGGAGTACAGACATCTCATCGACCCCGACCTCATAGGCGGGTTTGTAGTCAGCATCGACAACGAAAAGCTCGACGCATCCGTTGCCAATGAACTCAAGCAGCTACGCCTCAAACTTTTAAGTAAATAATCCCACATTATTACAATCAGTCTTACCAATGATTAACCCAAGCGAGATTTCTCAGGTACTGAAGCAACAGTTGGAGAACGTCAACTCTAAGGTGTCGTTTGAAGAAACCGGCATCGTCCTCGAAGTGGGAGATGGCGTGGCCCACGTGTATGGCCTCGACAACGTATGTGCCAACGAGCTCGTAGAGTTCGAAAACGGCGTCAAGGGCGTGGCCCTCAACCTCGAGGAGAGCAACGTCGGCGTGATACTCCTCAACAACGTCAATAAGGTCACCGAAAACATGACCGTGAAGCGCACAGGTGAAATTGCTTCAATCAACGTCGGCGACGGCGTGTTTGGGCGCGTCATCAATGTGCTCGGTCAGCCCATCGACGGGCACGGACCTATCGAGGGCGAGCTGCTCCCCATGCCTCTCGAGCGCAAGGCACCCGGCGTAATTTTCCGTCAGCCTGTGAAGCAGCCTCTCCAGACCGGTCTCAAGGCCATCGATTCGATGGTGCCAATAGGCCGCGGCCAGCGCGAGCTTATCATCGGTGACCGTCAGATCGGTAAGACAGCCGTGGCAATCGATACTGTAATCAACCAGCGCAAGAATTTTGAGGAAGGCAAGCCTGTCTATTGTATCTACGTGGCCATCGGTCAGAAGGCTTCGTCGGTAGCCGCTACTGTCGAGACCCTGCGTCAGCACGGTGCGCTCGACTACACCGTGGTCGTGGCCGCCACAGCCTCCGACTCGGCATCCATGCGCTACTACGCACCCTTTGCGGGCGTGGCCATCGGCGAGTATATCCGCGACACCGGCCGTGACGCCCTCATCATCTATGACGACCTCTCCAAGCAGGCCGTCGCCTATCGTGAGATTTCACTCGTGCTCAAGCGTCCTTCGGGCCGCGAGGCTTATCCGGGCGACATCTTCTATCTCCACAGCCGTCTGCTCGAGCGCGCCGCCAAGATTATAGACAACCAGCAGGTGGCCGAGAATATGAACGACCTGCCCGAGTCGCTCAAAGGCAAGGTCAAGGGCGGTGGCTCACTCACCGCGCTCCCCATCATCGAGACTCAGGCCGGTGACGTGTCGGCTTACATCCCCACCAACGTTATCTCCATCACCGACGGTCAGATATTCCTCGAGACCGCACTCTTCAACCGTGGCATCCGTCCCGCCATCAACGTGGGTATCTCGGTGTCGCGTGTGGGCGGTAGCGCGCAGATCAAGTCGATGAAGAAAGTGGCAGGTACGCTCAAGATTGACCAGGCACAGTTCCGCGAGCTTGAGTCGTTCACCAAATTTGGCGGCGACATCGATGCCGTGACAGCCCGCGTCATCGACAAGGGCCGCAAGAACGAGCGTCTGCTCATCCAGCCCCAGTATTCGCCTATGGCTGTCGAGGATGAAGTGGCCGTGATATATTGCGGCACACGCGGTCTGCTCGAAAAGGTACCTGTCAACAAGGTGGCCGAGTTTGAGAAAAACTTCCTCCAGCTCATGCACGCCAAATATCCCCAGGATATGGATGCCATACGCGCCGGCAAACTCGACGAAGACATCGAAGCCCACCTCACCGCAGCCGCGGCCGAGATAGCAGGGTCTTTCTAAAAGTTTGGATTCTAAACTTCCGGACTCTAAACTTTAACATTAAAAAACATCACCACCGTCACAATCAATCCATAACTCCATCCAATGGCAACACTACGCGAACTCAAAGGACGCATCGGCTCAGTGGCCTCCAGTGAGAAAATCACCGGAGCCATGAAGATGATATCCTCGGCCAAGATGCACCGTGCCGAGGCCGACCTGCGGAAGCAATTGCCCTACCGCGGGCAGATAGAGTCCATAATCGGCAATCTGCTGAGTGCCGACGCCGAGTTCTCGTCGCCCCTCACCGAGCCTCGCGAGGTAAAGCGTGTGGGTATAGTGGTGCTCGGATCGGACGACGGATTGTGCGGAGGCTACAACATCAACATCTTCAAGGAACTGCTCGCCCGACTTAAAGAGTGTCGCGCCGAGTATGGCGAAGGGGTCGACTTCACCATCTTCACCATCGGCCGCAAGATACACAAGGCCGTGGCCAAGCTCGAAGACCCCCACATCACTGTGGCTTACTCGGAGGAAGTCAATTCCAAGAGCGGCTATGAGGTCATCAAGGCCTTTGCCGGACGTCTCGGCGAGCAATTTCTTTCGGGCGGGATTGACACTGTCAAGCTCCTCTACATGAACTTTCAGAGCGTGAGCCGTCAGCGTCTGCGCTACGAGCAATATCTGCCCGTCGATGCCTCGACCTTTTCGGCCGAAGGGAGCAAGACACAGTGCCGTCCCTACATCTTCGAGCCTGACGCAGCCTCGATATTCCGCTCGGTGCTGCCGATGTTTCTGCTCTCGGTGATGCAGGAAGTATTTACCGAAAACCGCGCCTCCGAACAGGCCGCCCGCATCATGGCCATGCAGAGCGCAAATGACAATGCAAAGAACCTGCTCGAGCAGTTGCAGCTTGAATACAACAAGCTGCGCCAGCAGAGCATAACCACCGAGCTGCTCGACATCATAGGCGGCCAGGTGAAAAATTAGCAACATATATAATAATACCAATCCTTAAACATGGGTAGTGTAAAAGACTATTTCTCCAATCTCGGGTCGGGCATCGCAAGTCTCATCAAGGGAATGTCGGTGACCGGCAAGGAATTTGTCACCCCAAAGATTACCGAAGAGTATCCCGACAACCGCGACAACCTTCCCGTGGCCGACCGCTTCCGCGCCGTGCTGCGGCTGAAGTATGACGACCAGGGCGACCACAAGTGTATAGCTTGCGGCACCTGTGAGCGCGTGTGTCCCAACGGGACAATCTCTCTTGACATCAAGCAGGTAGAGACCTGGGACGGCAAGAAGAAAAAGAAGCTCGACAAGTACATGTATGACCTTGGCAGCTGCACATTCTGCCAGCTCTGCGTCACCAACTGTCCGACCGACGCTCTCGATTTCAGCAACGATTTTGAGCAGGCTGTGTTCACACGCGGTAAGCTCGTAAAGAAACTCAATTATCTACCCGAGAAGGAGGAGCCCAAGCCCACACCCGAGCAGATAGCCAAGCTGCAGGCCGAGAAAGAGGCCAAGATAGCCGCAGCCAAGGCAGCCGCCGAGGCCAAGAAAGCCGCTGCAGCCGGAGCTCCCGCAGCCGAGGCCGATCCTCTGGCCGGAATCGAGCTTAACGACGCTCAGAAAAAGGCACTCGCCGCAGCAGCCTCCGACCCCGAGAAGCTCGAGAAGATACGCGCCGCCATCATCAAGGCCGCTCAGCTCAAAGCCGCCAAAGCCGCTCAGGCCGGCGAATAAGCCTCCAATAGCTAAAATTATTATCACAGTATATGGAATCAGCAGGAAGTATAATTTTTTACTGGATAATCGCCTTGGCGATTGTCATCTTTTCGGTACTTACTGTCACCACGCGCAAGATACTCCGCGCGGCCACCTATCTGCTCTTTACCCTCTTTGCCACAGCCGCGCTTTACTTCAAGCTCGACTATGAATTTCTGGGCAGCGTGCAGATTGCCGTCTATGCCGGAGGTATAGTGGTGCTGTTTGTATTCTCGATACTCCTCACCACCCGTCCCGGCGACAACAGTGCCAAACTCGAGTCAAACAAACGTCTGCTCGGCATCCTCGGCGCGCTCGCAGCGGCCGGTGCGTGCGGATGGGCCTTGTGCTCGCGTTGCGCCGACATGTTTACCTCGGCTCCGGCAATGTCCAACCCGACCATGCACGAGATCGGCACAGCCATGCTCGGCACGGGTCACGGTCAGTATCTGCTCCCCTTTGAGGCAGTCAGCGTGCTGCTCCTCGCATGTATAATAGGTGGCGTAGTGGTCGCCCGCAAACGTTAACCCCCGATACGATTATGGATATAACACTTATATGGTATCTGGTCCCCGCCCTGGTGATGTTCTGCTGCGGGGTTTACGGCTTCCTTACCCGCCGCAACATGATAGCGATGCTCATTTCGCTCGAACTGATGCTCAACGCTGTCGATATTAACTTTGTCGTGTTCAACCGTTATCTGTTCCCCGGCACCAATGACGGATGGATGTTCACGCTTTTCGGCATCGCCATCGCGGCTGCCGAGACAGCTCTCGCCATCGCCATTATCATCAACCTCTTCAGGGTGAGCAAAAACATCGACGTGGACGACGCAACCCAAATGAAACACTAATAGCGATATGGATATTACAATTCCTGTACTTATATTAGCCATCCCGCTCTGCATGTTCCTCATACTGGGACTGCTGGGCATGAAGATGAGCCATAAGCTCGCCGGTACACTCGGCACTTTGGGCATGGGCACTGTGCTTGTCCTGTCATATTACACAGCGTTCACCTACTGGTTCTCAGGCGCACCCGAGTTTATCGAGGGCACCACACGTCTGCAGTATACGGTGTTCAATCAGACATGGCTTCAGTTTACCCCCGCGCTTGCCATCAAGCTCGGATTTCTGCTCGACCCCATCTCGGCACTGATGCTTATAGTCATCCCTACCATCTCGTTTATGGTGCATGTCTATTCGCTCGGCTATATGCACGGTGAGAAGGGTTTCCAGCGTTACTATGCCTTCCTGTCGCTCTTCAGTTTCTCGATGCTTGGACTCGTTGTCGCTACCAACATCTTCCAGATGTACATCTTTTGGGAGCTTGTGGGCGCGTCGTCATTCCTGCTCATCGGATTTTTCTACACGCTTCCATCGGCTGTCTCGGCTTGTAAGAAAGCATTTATCGTCACCCGTTTCGCCGACCTCGGATTCCTTCTCGGTATCCTCATACTTTCGTTCTATACAGGTCATCTCGACTTCCTGCCCATGACTCAGGACCCCCAGGGCGTCTTCGCCTCGTTTGAGGGTGCTACATTCATGGGTGCCTCGGTGCTCACATGGGCCCTGGTGCTCATCTTCACCGGCGGTATGGGCAAGTCGGCCATGCTCCCGCTCCACATCTGGCTCCCCGACGCTATGGAGGGCCCGACCCCTGTGTCGGCACTCATCCACGCCGCCACCATGGTTGTGGCCGGTGTGTATCTCGTTGCCCGACTCTTCCCCCTCTACATGCTTGAGGACGCAGCCCTGACATTCATCACTGTCGTAGGTGCCGTCACGGCATTCTATGCAGCGGTGGTTGCATGCACTCAGATTGACATCAAGCGTATCCTCGCTTTCTCGACCATCTCGCAGATTGCGTTCATGATGGTATCGCTCGGTGTAGCCTCAAAGAACGGCGAGGCCATCCACGAAGGTCTCGGTTACATGGCCTCCATGTTCCACCTCTTCACCCACGCCATGTTCAAGGCCCTCTTGTTCCTCGGAGCCGGCTCGCTCATCCACGCCGTCCACTCCAACAACTACACAGCCATGGGCGGCCTCAGAAAATACATGCCTATAACCCACATAACATTCCTCATCGGCTGTCTTGCCATCGCAGGTATACCCCCGTTTGCCGGATTCTTCTCCAAGGACGAGATTCTTACCGCATGCTTTGCCAACAGCACCTTCTGGGGTGTGTGGATGATGATGGTCGCCGGCATGACCGCCTTCTACATGTTCCGTATGTACTTCCTCATCTTCTGGTGGGATACCCCCGACTATGAGGCCCGCGTCAAGGAGCAGGAAGCTCACGGCCACCATGCCTCTATGCCCCACGAGTCACCTCTGGCCATGGCATTCCCCCTCGTATTCCTTGCGATCGTGTCGACAGTGTGTGGCTTCACTCCCTTCGGCGAGCTTGTCACTTATGACGGACACGAGTATCACATCCATCTCGACTGGACCGTAGCCGGAATGAGTATCGCCGTGGCTGTCGTGGCTATCCTCTTTGCCGCTTCGCTCTATCTCAAGAAAAACGACAAGCCCACCCGCATGGCCGACTCTTGCCGCTGGCTCTGGACCGCAGCCCTGCACCGTTTCTATTGGGACGAGATTTATCTCTTCATCACTCGCCGCATCATCTTTGACGGCATATGCAAGCCCATCGCATGGTTTGACCGCCACATCATCGACGGCACCATGGACGGATTTGCCTATGTCACCAATAAGGCTTCGGTGGCCATCAAGGGTCTCCAGAGCGGCAAGGTGCAGATGTACATATGGTGGTATCTCATCGGAGCCGTATTGCTCGGCCTCATAGCCGCAGTGTGCATCCTATGATAGTGTATTAAGTAGCAAATATAGTAACGATATGTTCTCAAATATATTAATCTATTTCGTGATCATCCCCTTGGTGATGCTCCTGGGGTTGTTCCTGTGCCGCGACATCAAGCAGATACGCGCCGTGGCTGTCACCGGCTCGGTCGCGCTCACTGCACTGTCGGTATGGCTTCTCATTGATTATCTCGGGCTGCGTGCCGCCGGCAATGACGCTCCCATGCTCTATCTCGGGTCGTGGGAGTGGTTCGCCCCCCTCAATATCCATCTCGCAGTCGGAGTCGACGGCATCTCCATCGCCATGCTTCTGCTCACCGGTGTGATTATGATTACCGGCAGTTTTGCGTCGTGGGAGATACCTCAGCCCAAGGAGTTCTTCCTCTGGCTCATACTCCTCTCGACGGGTGTGTATGGATTCTTCATCTCGATTGACCTCTTCACGATGTTCATGTTCTATGAGGTGGCACTCATCCCCATGTACCTGCTCATCGGCGTGTGGGGCTCGGGCAACAAGAATTATTCGGCCATGAAGCTGACCCTTATGCTTATGGGCGGCTCGGCCTTCCTGATGCTCGGCCTTATCGGCATCTACTATCACTCTGCTCCCGCAGGACAGCCCCTTACATGGAATATCCTTGAGATTGTCAACAACGACTCAATCACCGTCGGCTGGCAGAAGTTCCTCTTCCCGATGACATTTGTCGGCTTCGGTGTGCTCGGTGCCATGTTCCCCTTCCACACATGGTCGCCCGACGGTCACGCCTCGGCCCCCACGGCTGTGTCGATGCTCCACGCAGGCGTGCTCATGAAGCTCGGCGGATATGGCTGCTTCCGTGTGGCCATCTATCTGATGCCCCAGGCAGCCCACGAGCTCGCATGGATATTCATCATCCTCACCGGCATCTCGGTAGTGTATGGTGCATTCAGCGCGTGTGTGCAGAACGACCTCAAGTATATCAACGCTTACTCCTCCGTGTCACACTGCGGCCTGGTGCTCTTTGCAATCCTCATGCTCAACACCACAGCCATGACGGGTGCCATCATGCAGATGCTCTCTCACGGTCTGATGACAGCCCTCTTCTTCGCGCTCATCGGTATGATATACGGACGTACCCACACCCGTGACATCCGCGAGATGGGCGGTATGATGCAGATACTTCCCTATCTCTCCGTCTGCTACGTGATAGCCGGTATGGCGTCGCTCGGTCTTCCCGGTCTCTCGGGCTTCGTGGCCGAGATGACCATCTTTGTCGGCTCGTTCCAGCACACCGACCTCTTCCACCGCGTGTTTGTCATCCTGGCATGCAGCTCTATCGTGACCACCGCCGTCTACATCCTGCGTGTTGTAGGCAAGCTGCTCTACGGACCCGTCTATGACCAGCACCATATGTCACTCACCGACGCAAAGTGGTGGGAACGTCTTTCGACAGCCACACTCATCGTGTGTGTTGCCGGCATCGGCTGCTTCCCCAACTTCTTCGCCGACCTTATCAAGTTCACATTCAGCCCGCAGATTTTCTCTGTCCTTGGCTTGCACTAATATATTAGAATATAAGCAATGGATTATTCACAGTTTTTAGCACTGAAGCAGGAAATCGGACTGCTGGTAGTATTTCTGTTAGTATTCCTCTACGATACTTTCGCCCCGCGCAAGTCACAGGCTTCGCTCCCCGTCATCTCCACGCTGCTCATGCTCGTGTTTACCGTCTGGGGATTCTGCCCGCTTGTCAAGGCCGATGCGGTAGCGTTTGCAGGAATGTATGTCACCGACCCCGTAATGGTGGCCATCAAGAATATTCTTAATGTGGGTGTGGTCATCGTGCTCATCCAGTCGATCAAGTGGGCCAACTCGGAGTTTACCTCCGTGCGCCGCGGCGAGTTCTATGAACTGATACTGCTCACACTCCTGGGCATGTATTTCATGATTTCAAGCCGTCACTTCCTGATGTTCATCATCGGACTCGAGACCGCCTCGCTCCCCCTCTGCGCCCTCGTCGCTTTCGACAAGAATCGCTATGAGAGCCATGAGGCCGCCATCAAATATGTGCTCACCGCCGTGTTCTCGTCAGCCATCCTTCTGATGGGTCTCTCGTATGTCTACGGCCTCACCGGTTCGCTCTACTATGCCGACATCGCCCTCTTCTGCCGCGCCAACATGGGCGTCATGATGATTGTGGCTCTCGCCTTTGTCATCGCAGGCTTCGGCTTCAAGATTTCGCTCGTGCCCTTCCACCTCTGGACCGCCGACGTATATCAGGGCGCACCCACCTCGGTGACCTCTTATCTCTCGGTCATCTCCAAGGGTTCGGCCGCCTTTGCCTTCCTTGTTGTGCTCACACAGGTGTTTGGCACACTCTACTCCGATGCATGGGAGTGGATGCTCTACGCGCTCATCATACTCACCATCACCGTGGGTAACCTCTTTGCGATGCGTCAGGTCAACATGAAGCGTTTCCTTGCCTTCTCGTCAATCTCCCAGGCCGGCTACATAATGCTCGCCGTGATTGGCAACAATGCAATGGGAGTGTCGGCACTCATGTTTTACGTGCTCGTCTATGTCTTCTCCAACCTTGCCGCCTTCGGCGTCATCGGAGCCATCGAGAACGCTTCGGGCAAGTTGCTCATGACTGACTACAACGGCCTCTACAAGACCAATCCCCGCCTGGCCTTCACAATGATGCTTGCCATGTTCTCGCTCGCGGGCATTCCCCCGTTTGCCGGATTCTTCAGCAAGTTCTTTGTGTTCACCTCAGCTCTTAACGGCACCGAGTCAGTAGCCCTCTACGTGCTCGTGCTCATCGCGTTGATCAACACCATCATCTCGCTCTACTACTACCTGCTCGTAGTCAAGGCAATGTTTATCAACGACAGCGACGCCCCCATCGCCACATTCCGTTCGGCATGCTCCGAGCGTCTGGGCATGTGGATATGTGTAGCCGGCATCATCGGCCTCGGCATCGTCAGCTACTTCTACAACTATCTGCTCACCATCGGTTAATACACACCGTTGACAGGCAAATTATATCCATCACGGCATCTCCGGCATTAGAGTCACCCCTCTATGGCGGAGATGCCTGATGAATTAGAGGGTGTAACAATTGTTATTAAACACACTCTTAAGGACAATTAATTAAAAGACTACAGACTTATGGGACCTATCGGAGTTTTTGACTCAGGTTATGGAGGTCTTACCATTCTCAAGGAGATACGTAAGGCACTCCCGCAGTATGATTACATATATCTCGGCGACAATGCGCGCGCCCCTTACGGCACGCGGTCGTTTGATGTGGTGTACGAATTTACGCTCCAGGCTGTCAAAGAGCTTTTTGCCCGCGGATGCGAGCTCGTGATACTGGCATGTAACACCGCCTCGGCCAAGGCCCTGCGCTCCATACAGCAGAAAGACCTCCCCGCCATCGACCCCGCCAAACGTGTGCTCGGCGTGATTATCCCCACAGTCGAAGCTCTCGGCAATGTCTCCAAAAACGGTAATATCGGTGTGCTCGGCACTCCGGGTACCATCTCGTCGGGAACGTATGACATAGAGATTGCCAAATTTTTCCCTTCCTTCCGCACCGTGTCGGTGGCATGCCCCATGTGGGTCCCCCTGGTGGAGAATAAGGAATATGACTCGCCCGGAGCCGACTATTTCGTGAAGAAATATGTCGAGGAACTCTTTGCCGAGGAGCCCGACACCGACACTGTGGTGCTCGGATGCACCCACTATCCTCTCTTGCTCAAAAAAATCGAGGCACAGGTGGGCCGTCGTGCCAAGGTCATAACCCAGGGCGCGCTTGTGGCTGCAAGTCTGGCCGACTACATGAAGCGTCATCCCGAGATGGATGCCCGCTGTGCCAAAGGCGGTTCGGTGACATATTTCACCACCGAGCATCCCGACAAGTTTACCGACATGGCCGCTATCTTCATGGAAGAACCCGTCTCGGCGTCCCGTATCGAATTATAAGAGGCTGACAATAGTCTCCCTATTCTCCATTCTCCCCCTATCCGGCCGTCCGTTATGTTACGATTCATCACAAAAATGTTCTTTATAACCCTGCTCATGTGCGGGGTGGGAGCATGTACGTCTGAAAACGCAAGGCTCGGCACGATGAGTGCCGGGCTTCTGTCAGTGACAATCGATGCCGACGACACCGTCGGCATGGCCGGTAGTGAAGGAAGCGTTATAGCCACAGGTTATGAGCCGGCCACAGGCTCTGTGTCGCTTACCATGACTTCGCATGACGGAGAGTATTCCCATAGGTGGGAGGATGCCTCGCAGTTTCAGCAGGGACAGTTTTACATAGCCGGACTCTACATGCTTCAGGCCGGCAGCGGCAATCCTCTTCACGAGGGTTTTGACCGTCCGGCTTTCTCGGGAAAAGTTGACGTGCAGGTCGACGAAGGCCTGCACACCGACGCCGTGTTGAAGCTCTCGCTTGCCAACGCCCTTGTCAGGGTGGCCTATACCGAGACCATCCTCTCGGAGTTTGAGTCAGTCACGGCATCATTGCACACTCCCGGCGGACTGTATCACGCCTATCCGTCCGATGAGACTCGCATGCTGTGTCTCAACCCCGGACTTACCGAAATCATTCTTGACATAACGTTCACCGACGGACGCAGCGTCACATTTGCCGCCTATACGGGACTTGACACACGCGAGGCCACACTCTACGACATTACCGTCGACTGTGACGCCACACCCCTGGGACCGGAGATTACGGTCGAGACTCCCGCCGGCACTCACTCCACCCTCATGTCAGAGCGATTCATCAATGCCGAAGCCCCTCTGATGCGTCAGTCATGGACCGAGGGCGAAGTGCTTTATCTGCCCGAGGGCAACACCCCCTCTCAACCCTACAGCATAGAGATAGAGTCGGCCACGCCGCTGTCAGCTCTCATGCTGTCCGTGCTCTCGCGTTCGCTTTACGAGCAAGGCATGCCTTACGAGACCGACCTCCTGCATCTGACTCCCGCTCAGGCCGATGAGCTCCGCGACCTCGGACTCACCTACAGCCTTACAGCCACCGGCGGAGTGATACGGTTTGACGGTCTGCTGGGCAATCTTGTGTATCTCGACGAAATGTCGGCCATGTCATCGTTTTCGGTCATGGCCACCTCGTCCGACGGACGCAGCTCGCAGCCCGTGTCGTTGTTTGTGCGCACATCGCCTGTCGACATCGAGGTCGTGAAGACCTATCCCGTCACCATGTGTATCGACATAGCTCATATCGAGGTGAGATGTGACGAGTCGGGATTCATGGGCCATGTGGAGATAGAGACTCTATCGGCCGATGGTGACTGGACAAAGATAGAGCCGCTCGCCATCGAACCGCTTGAGGGCGGACTCTATTCACTCTCGTTTGGAGTGAGCGAAGGAAGTGAGCCGGTGAGCGCGCGCATCCTGTATTGTGATGAGATACGCTCTACCTTCACTCTCTATCGTACCATGCCACCGTTCAGCATCGAGGTCGACCCGTTTGCAACAATGGCCGCAGTGAGGATAGTCTCGCCCGACGAATCGCTTCTGGAGACCATCACGTCAAAGGCACGTATATACATCAACGGCAGCGAGGCCCCGATATACCATTCCGTTCCCGATAGCGGTATTCTTTCGGTCATAGGGCTTGCTCCCTCGACAGCCTACGAGTTCAAGGCCACTCTGATGTCGGGTGTGGACAATCCCGAGTTTTCCCAGGCTGTGACTGTGGTCACCGAGGGCACGCCCCAGTTGCCCAACGCCGACTTTGAGGACCGGGCCGAGGGTGCGAAATACAAAAACCTCCCTTCGGGCGGACGATATTCCCAGACTGTAGTGGAGATATTCAACTGGCAGCATTTCACCACCTTTGACCAGGAGGTGCCCAAGCAGTGGGCCAATACCAATGCCAAGACATTTGCCATGTTGTCTGACAATCACAACACATGGTATATGCAGCCCTCCGTGGCTCTTACGCGCCGTAATGTATTCAGCCAGAGTTTTGCGGTCGAGCTTACGAGCGTGGCTTTTGACCCGCACGGCAAGCCGATACCCGACTATACCCAGTCCGGCACCCCTTATCTCGATTATTCCCCCATAGTGCCCGACATATCCTATCGCGCCGCTGGAAAACTATTTCTCGGACGATATACTTTTGATCCGGCTACCGTGCAGGAGTCATATGTCGAGGGCCTGGAATGGAACTCGCGTCCCGCTTCGCTCAACGGATATTATTGCTATTATCCCGTGGAGACCGACCGTTCAGACTGCGGCCTTGTCACTGTCGAGGTGCTCGGGGTAGGTGAGGACGGTGAGACAGTGATAGCCTCAGGCTCGCAACGACTCACGTTGGCCATGAGCTACACGGCGTTCAGCGTGCCACTCAACTATGAGAAATTCGGAGTCAAGGCCACGCGCATCAAAGTGATGTTTTCCTCATCGGCCCACGTCGGCACCATCGAGGAGGAGTCCGCTCGCATCAGGACTGTGTCCAACCCTGTGTCGGCTACATCCGTAGGCGGTAAACTCTGGATCGATAACATTACGCTCGCATACTGATAAACCCATCATTCCCCCATGTCAAAAAGGTTACTATACATACTTCCCATACTCCTGGCCATGCTTGCCGCTCCGCGCGCCGGAGCCCAGGCGGCTTTCAACCGAGGGCTTGAACAGATTTCGTTCATACCCGAGGGGCAATGGATTACAGGTGTGAACGTCAGCTATACCCAAAGCGATTATGATAACTACAAGTTTCTCATCATCGAGAATCTCGGCGGCGACACCTACAGCTTCAAGGTAAGCCCGATGCTGATGTATTGTTTCAAGGACAACCTTGCGGCAGGCGGACGCTTTGCCTACTCTCGCTCCCGCGCGCGTCTCAACAGTGCCGACCTGGTCATCGACTCCGAGACATCCTACGAGCCCGGCACACTCTACTCGCTATCTCACAATTATTACGGCACGGCCTCGTTTCGCAACTACATATCACTCGGCCGCTCGATGCGCTTCGGTTTTTTCAACGAAGTGCAGCTCCAGATCGGAGGCGGGCAGTCAAAGATAGTCAACGGAGAGGGCGAAGACCTTACCGGCACTTATTCGCGCAACTTCTCGCTTGACGTCGGACTCACCCCGGGCCTGATAATGTTTCTCAACAACTACTCGGCCATAGAGGTCAGCGTGGGCGTGCTCGGATTCAGCTACGACAAGACACGGGCCACAACCGACCAGATATATGTGGCGGAGTATGCGAGAAAGCATGCCAACTTTAAGATCAACCTTTTCTCCATCTCCTTCGGAGTGGCGTTTTATCTCTAATCACCCCGTATAGACCATAAGCAATGACCCGACTTTCAGCCCTCATCGCTCTATTCGTAATGTCGCTTGCGGGGGTAGCTCCGCTCAGCGGTCAGACTGCGACACCCGACGTTCCGGTGTCGACTGTCACCACTTCCAATGTCTCTACCTCCGAGTTTCCGGCCGATGTCGACTCGGTAGTGACCACTATCGTCACCCGTGTATATCGCGGAGGCCGTCCTGTGACGGTCAGTAAGCAACAGTCAGGCCAATTCTCCGTGCCGGCTGGCAACAGTCAGTCGGCGGGAGCGCAGGTAATTGTTCCCGATACACCGGCCGCCAAAGTGACTCCGGCGCAGGCCGACACGCTCGCGTCGCCCGTGGTTGTCTATCGCGACTCGGTGCGCGGCCGTCCTGTCAACGAGCATGGCAAGATAGTGCTTGCCACCGTTGACCCACGTCTGCTCGACGAGCGAGTGGTGGTCGGGACCGACACTGTGCCCATCATACTTCCGACCCCCAATTACGGACGCTATGACCGCGGACTCTTCAACTTCCTGTTTATACCGCAGGGCCAGTGGATGTTTGGACTGACAGCCTCCTACGGCGAATTTAACTCTGACGACGTGCAGATATTGTCGCTCATCAAGGATTTCAGCTTCAAGGGCAAGCTCTACTCCATACAGCCCACGGTGAGCTACTTTTTCCGTAGCAACCAGTCAATGGGTCTGAAGTTCAGCTACTCGCGAGGCATAGCCGACCTCGGCGGTCTCTCTGTCGACATCGACGATGACATGAGTTTTACGCTCAGCGACATAAGCTATTATTCTCAGAGCTATACGGCATCGGTGTTTTACCGCAATTATGTCGGTCTGGGCTCGGAGAAACGTTTCGCCATATTCAATGAGATAGACCTTGCGTTCGGCAGCGGCTCGTCGCGCTTCAAGCGCAGCTATGACGGCGAGATGCGCGACACAAAGACGCTCACCTCCAAGTGGAGTCTGAATTTCTCACCCGGTGTGACCATGTTTATCATGGACAATGCCTGTTTTAATGTCTCGTTTGGAGTGTTTGGACTCCACGTGACTCACGACAAGCAGTATACCAATGGTGAAGACGAGGGCACCCGCACATCGTCGGGAGCCAACTTCCGTTTCAATCTGTTCAACATCAATTTTGGCTTAGGTGTCACGATTTAAATACATATCTCTGCATATATCGGTCATGCTCATATCGGTGATGGCCATGACGGGATGTATCAAAAACAATATCCCGTATCCTCATATCAAGGTCAACTTCACCTCGTTTGAAGTGGAGTCGTCACAGCGCGACGCGGTGATTGACTCCATACGACGCACCGTCACGGTGTATCTTTCCGAAGAGGCCGACATAAACAACGTAGTGGTCAACGGATTCAGTCTTAATCCCGCCAACGGCATGTGGGCCGACTCGGCCGCCTATCTCAACGGCATCGACATGTCGGCTCCGCTCACCACAGTGCTGTCGCTCTATCAGGAGTACGTATGGACCATTTCGGCTGTGCAGAATATAGAGCGATACTTCACCGTCGAGCAGCAGGTAGGAGCCTCGGTAATCGATGTGCCCGGACGTCGCGTCGTGGTCTATGTGTCACAGTCGGCTCCGATAGCAAGTCTGCTCGTCACATCGGTCAAACTCGGAGGGCCTGAAGCCGTAATGTCGCCCGATATCGCGGGCCGTCGCGTGGATTTCACCAAGCCTCTCACGGTTGATGTCACCGAGCATGGCCGCACGCTCGACTGGACCGTCTACGTGATACCTACAGAGGAGACTGTCACCACCGAGCGCGTCGACGCCTGGACTTGTGTGGCATGGCTCTACGGCTCGGCCGAGGAGGGCAAGGACAACGGTTTTGAATATCGCCGTAAGGACACTGATACGTGGACACGCATGGAGAAGTCGCAGATAACATTTGACGGCGGAGCCTTCACCGGTCGCCTCACGGGGCTCTCTCCGCTCACCGCTTATGTGGCCAGGGCCTACAGCGGCAGCGACTATGGCGCGGAGATTGAGTTTACCACACAGGGCACGGCCCAACTGCCCAACAGTGACTTCGAGAACTGGTGGCTCGACGGCAAGGTATGGAATCCATGGCCGGAGGGTGGGCTTCAGTATTGGGATACCGGCAACAAGGGTGCCACTACTCTCGGCCCGAGCAACACTTATCCCTCCGACGACACTCCATCGGGCAAGGGCCGCTCGGCATGTCTCGAGACCAAGTTTGTGGGAGTAGGCATTATAGGCAAACTTGCCGCCGGCAACATCTTTGCGGGCCGGTATGTCCGCACCGACGGCACCAACGGTGTCCTCTCGTTCGGTCATCCGTGGGAGCTGCGACCCACGCGTCTGACAGGATGGTTTAAATATCATTCCGTTCCCATCTCCAATATCGGAGCGGGCACAGGCCTTGACAATCTCAAAGGTACTCCCGACAAAGGCATCGTGTGGATTGCACTCATTGACACCGACGAGCCCTTCGAGATACGCACCAATCCTGCCAACCGTCAGCTTTTCGACCCCGAAGGGCCCTATGTTGTGGCCTATGGCAAGGTGGAGTGGGACTCTGACGTGACGGAGTGGTCGCGATTTGAACTGACGCTGGAATACACTTCGACCTCGCGAGTGCCAAAATACATTCTCTGCACCGCTTCTGCCTCATGGCTGGGCGACTATTTCACCGGTGGCAACGGCTCGATGCTGATGATTGACGATTTCGAGCTGCATTTTGATTATTAACATTTGTTATTAAACGCTCTCTAAACTATTTTGCCCCGTTTGGGTCAAATTTCTGATTAAAAAATTTAATGACTTATATGAAACACTTATTCCCCACACTTGCTATTGCTGTCGTGATGCTTTTCTCCTCGGCCTCGGCTTCGGCCCAGTCACTTTCTGACCTCCTCAAAGGTCTCGGCGGCCAGGGACAGTCGACAACTACCGAAAACACGTCCACACAGAAGAGCAGCGGCATCGGAGACATCCTTTCAGGTGTGGCCGGCGCACTCGGCCTCGGCAACTCCAAGGCCGGCATCGAGCAGTTGGCCGGCACATGGGCCTACGCGGGTCCGGCCGTAAGTTTCAAGAGCGACAATCTGCTACTCAAGGCGGGCGGCGCGGCTGCGGCTACTACTGTCGAGAAGAAACTTGAACCTTATTACAGCAAAGTCGGGCTCACCAAACTGGTGATTACAATCAATAACGACTCGACATTCACTTTCAAGGCCAACCGCGCCACTCTTAACGGCACAATCGACCGCAATGACGGTGCCGGCACATATGTATTCCATTTCCAGGCCTTCCAGAAAGTCAACATCGGCTCGATGGAGGCTTTCATACAGCTCACCGGCAACAATATGGAACTGACATTTGACGTCTCCAAGCTCATGGCCATCATGCAGCGCGTCAGTGCCCTGTCAGGCAGCTCCACACTCAAGGGTGCCTCGGCTCTGCTCGAGCAGTATGACGGCATGACCGCAGGTTTTGATCTCAAGAGGTCCAAATGACATATAGACAATGATTTCGGTCATAATACCGGCCTATAATGCGCAAGCCTATCTCCGGGAATGTCTGGAGAGTGTGCTTGCGCAGTCTTTTTCCGACTGGGAGGCTATAATTGTCGATGACGGCTCTACCGACTCGACCCGGGAGATTGCCGCAGGCTTCACTGTCCGCGACAGCCGTTTTCGTCTTGTCTCCACCCCCAACGGCGGCCTGTCGTCGGCCCGAAATGCCGGTATAGCCGAAGCCCGAGGTCAATGGCTCACATATCTTGACAGCGACGATACTCTCTATCCCGACGCTCTTGCCAGACTTATGGCCGCGACAACAGAGAATGTCGACATCGTTGTGGCCGGTTTAAGCCGTGACAGGGATGTCGCGGCCGTGACTGACGACAGCGTTGAGATAATGTCGGGGCTGACAGCTCTGGAGCGAGGCCTGTATCAGCGTGGTGTCACCACATCGGCATGTGCCAAACTGTTCAGTCGCAGGGTGGCGGACGGCATAACGTTTCCCGACGGGCTCTATTACGAAGATTTGCTCTATTGCGTCGAGACACTGCGCCGGTCGGCACGGGTGGCGGTGATTGGCGATGTCGTGTATTATTACCGCGACAATCCGTCAAGTTTCATCAACACATTCTCCCCGCGTCGTCTTGACGTGTTGCGTGTCACGGCCCGGGTAGAGGAGTTGCTCGAGGGGGATGAGGAGTTGCTGCGTGCGGCGCGCTCCCGCAGGCTGAGTGCCTGTTTCAATATCTATGGACTGCTTGCCGTGCATGACCGCGACGGGCGTTACAGCGATGTAAGTTGCCGATGCTGGACGCTCATTAAGGACTATCGCCGCGACAGTCTCTTCGACCCGCGCGTGCGTCTTAAAAACAAGGTGGGCATACTGCTCAGCTATATGGGCCCGAGAGTTTTCGGCTGTCTTGCCGGGATGGTCTACTGATAGCGGCTTATCGCATCGTTCATGTGGCCGCGCTCCTCGTCGCGCAGCCATCCCCACTTGTTGAAATAGCGTATCATATTGGTGACATGTATCCACAGCATGCGCGGTGAGTGATATGACGCCGCCCGATGGTGGTGTGTTATGGTGACTTCAGGCCAGTAGAGTGTGCGGTAGTGGCGGTGGATGCGGCGTGTAAGGTCGATGTCCTCGGGATACATGAAGAAACGCTCGTCAAACAGCCCCGCAGTCCTTAGCGCGTCCTTGCGCATAAACATGAAGCTCCCCTGATGATATGGTATGTCCCAGGTCATGGTGTCGTCGAGATGTTTCAGCAGATACTTGTCGCGCATGGCCTTGAAAAACCGCTTGGGGAGAAACCTCCTTATGAAGACGTCGGCGGGCGATGGGAGACGCCGGCATGTGTATTGCTTCGTCCCGTCCGAGTCTGTCATGCGGGGCTGAAGAGTGCCCGCGTCGGGGTGGACGAGCATATAACGGTGTATGTCGGATATTGCCTGCGGCTCAAACTCCAGGTCACTGTTCATTACCAGATGAAACTCACAATCGTCTCGGTCGAGCTCGCGGCGCATAGCTATATTGTGGCCGGCCCCGTAGCCCGTGTTGTCGTTGGCTATGTAGATTATGCCGGGATGTGAGGCGGCCCACTCTTCGATGAGCCGGTCGCGGCTGTTGTCTATGACATAGATGCGCGCCACCTCGCGGCAGTCAAGTGACCTGAGGCATGTGTCGAGTTCGCTTAGCGGTGTGTGATATGTGACGATTGAAACGCTTACCATGCGTTTTTACAACGTTTTTTCATACAATTTTATTGCGATTTGACGTGTGAGTCGGAATTGTTTTGTATTTTTGCGTGGGGAAAAATGCCCCCGGTAAAAACAGCCTATCTATGAAGATTTTTAATACAGAAAATATACGCAAGATTGACCGCATCACCATCGAGGAAGAGGGCGTAAGCTCTCAGGAACTCATACGCCGTGTCGCCGAAGGGGTGGCCGGCGAGATTATAGGCCGCTGGAGCCCGTCGACCCCGGTAGTGATATTTGCCGGCTCGGGCAACAATGGTGCCGATGCCCTCGTGGTGGGACGCCTCCTGCTTGAAGCGGGATTCTATCCGCGCATATTGCTGTTTAACTTCAAAGGCAACTCGCTCTCGCGCGACTGCGATATTGCCAAGCGCGAGCTTCTCTCCACAGGCTATAACGGACTGATGGAGATTATCGACCGGGCCGAGCTCCCCTCGCTCACGCCCGACCACCTCGTTATCGACGGTCTTTTCGGCTCGGGTCTGCGCGACCCGCTCGAGGGTGGGTTCATGATGCTGGCCCGCAACATCAGCGAGTCGGGTGCCACGGTCATATCCATCGACGTCCCATCGGGCATGTTTGGCGAATGGAACGCCCGCGTCATAGGCCGCAATGTGGTTCACGCCACTCTCACGATGGCCATTCAGTTTCCGCGTCTGTCGTTTTTCCTTGGTGACAACGCCGAGCTTGTGGGCAAATGGAAGGTTATCGACATAGGTCTGAGCAACCGCGCCATCATGGAGACACCGACAAAATATTTCTACGTGGAGCGTGACGAGGTACGCGCTGTGCTTAAGCCGCGCAAACCCTTTTCGTCCAAGTCCGATTATGGCCACGCGCTTCTCTTTGCCGGATGTTACGGCATGGCAGGCGCGGCCGTGATGGCAGCCCGTGGCGCGCTGCGCAGCGGAGTGGGCAAACTGACCGTGCACAGTGCCCGTGCCGCCTTCCCGGTGATTCAGAGCCAGGTGCCCGAAGCTCTTTTCTCGGCCGACCGTCACGAAAATGTCATCTCCGACATGTCGGCCCGCTTCAACTGTTCGGCCATAGGCGTAGGCCCGGGCATAGGCACCAACGACGCCACCCGCGGAGCCTTCGAGACTCTCGTCAAGAGTTATAAGCGTCCGCTCGTCATCGATGCCGACGCCCTTAACGCCATAGCCAAAAATCAGACAATTCTCGACCATATAGCCCCCGGCTCGATACTCACTCCTCATGCCGGAGAGTTTGACCGCATCTTCGGCACCCAGACCTCCGACGAGGGACGTCTGCTCAAAGCCGTCGAGGTGTCACACCGCTATAAACTGCTGATTGTGCTCAAGGGCCGATACACTGCCACAGTGCGCCCCGACGGCAAAGTGTTTTTCAACTCGTCGGGCACTCCCGCCATGGCCACAGCCGGCAGCGGCGACGTGCTGACGGGCATCATCACCTCGCTCCTGGCCCAGGGTTACAAGCCCGAGACTGCATCGGTGGCCGGTGTGTATATCCACGGGCTGGCCGGCGAGATGGCTGCCGAGACACAGGGCGAATATGGCACCACGGCCATGGACATAGCCTCATGCGTCGGACGTGCTGTCAAGGCTATCATGGAGTGAGGGATAGTTTAGAGTTGAAAGTTTAGAGTATATATAGACCATCATGAAAAGTCAGATAATAGCCCTTATGCTCGGTGCATGCGCTGTCGCCGGCACTTCGGCCCAGACCACCAGCAAACTCACCGCCTCCAAGGCCAACGAGTACGGATTGATCTACACGCTGCCGCTCACCTCGTTTGAGGTGACAATCGCAGCCGAGAAGACCGTCAGGACTCCGGGCGAATTTTATCAGTATGCCAAGAAGTATCTCAACACCGATCCCATACTCGCTCCCTCCGTGTCGTGGCGCATCACCGACGCCGTAATCGAGCAGACCGCCTATCCTGATGTCAACGAGCGTTATCTCGTCACGCTCAAGGGAGGCAACGGAGTGTTTATCACTGTCAATGACTCTAATTATCCCATAGCAGTCAACGATGACAGCACCGACGGCTTGATCGAACCGGTCGACAGACCTCAGGCCGTAGAGGCCCAGCCCACCATACTCGAGCGGTCCGTAGCTCGTCAGGCCATGACGCCCGAGATGATTCAGAGCAAATCGTCGGCCAAGCGCGCCGAGCTTGCTGCTGCCAAGATATATGAGCTCCGCACCAACCGCAACGAGATTATCTCCGGACAGGCCGATGCGATGCCATCTGACGGCGCGGCCATGAAGCTGGCACTCGAGCAGATTGCGGCTCAGGAAGAAGCCCTGACCGCCATGTTTATCGGCACCGTTCAGACTTCGGTCGAGGTACGCACCTATCGTTTCGAGGTGCCTGTCGACGGTGCACCCGAGCGTACGGTGGTGGCGCGATTGTCGGCTGTCGACGGACTCGTATCGGCCGACGACCTTTCGGGCGCGCCGATATATGTAACCGTCACCCCGCAGACGCGCGGCGAGTTGCCTCTGAATGAAAAAGGTATCGCCAAGACCTTCCCCAAAGGCGGTGTGGCTTATCGTATCCCCGGCACAGCCCGCGTCGACGTGACATATGACGGCGAGACACTTGCCGACGGCACCTATGAAGTGGCGCAGTATGGTGTGGTGTTCGGTCTCGACCCCGCGCTCTTCACTTCCAAGAAATCACCCGCCTATCTCCGCTTCAATCCTCTCACCGGCTCAATCCGCGAGCTCGGCACCATCAGCGAATAATCCGGGAGCATTGTAAAACTGCTAATTGATGGAAAACGAAAATTCGGCGATTCTGGACCGCTGACGTTGACTGCAATCAGCTCGCAAAATGTTATAATTGTATAAATCAAGTCTCTGCGTCTGGCCGAGGCTTGATTTTTTTGTTGTTAATTGCTATCTTTGTATAGCAGTCGGTCACGTGGAGCCGGCTGCGGCAATCCAATCGTGAGATTATATCCTTTTATCATTACGCAAACAATCCTGATGAATATATCCAAAGGAATCCTGTTGGGGTTGACGGCCATGTGTTGTTGCGGCCTGAGCCTGCTGGCGTCGTGTGGTGGAGATGAGGTGACACAATTGTCGCCCGAGCCACCGACGAGCGAGACGGAGCGGCGGTTTGTGACTGGTGCAGATGTAAGCTGGCTCACGCAACTCGAAAAGGAGGGCCGTAAGTTCTATACCCGTTCGGGCGAAGAGAAGGAGTGTATGCGTCTGCTCCGTGACGACTGTGGTGTCGGGGCGATACGTCTGCGCGTATGGCTCGACCCGGCCGACGGCTGGAACGGCACCGACGATGTGTTGCTCAAGGCCCGCCGGGCCCGCGACCTCGGTCTCGACCTGATGATTGACTTCCATTTCCGTGACACATGGGCCGATCCCGGTCAGCAGGACGTGCCGGCCCAATGGGTGTCGCTCGGCATCGACGGTCTCAGAGAGGCTGTCGCAATGCATGTCACCGATCTGCTCGGCCGTCTCAAGGCCGAGGGTATCGCTCCCAAGTGGGTGCAGATAGGCAACGAGACTCCCGACGGCATGCTCTTTCCGCTCGGCAAAGCTTCGGAGCATCCCGAAAATTTCGCCTCGCTCGTCACTGCCGGATATGACGCCGTGAAATCGGTGTTTCCCGATGCCGCGGTCATAGTGCATGTGGACAACGGTCATAACCAAGAGCGGTTTACGTGGCTTTTTGACATTCTCAAGGCCAATGATGCCCGATATGACATAATAGGCATGTCGCTCTATCCGTGGCCGGCCGGTGACTGGATGAGATATGCCTCCGCCTGTCTTGACAATGCCCGTGCCCTCACCGCGCGTTACGGCAAACCTGTAATGATATGTGAGGTCGGCATGCCCTATGACGAGCCCGACATGGCGTATGACCTGCTGACGTATCTTTGCGACAACGGCCGTGACAAGGGCATAGTCGAAGGCGTCTTCTATTGGGAACCCGAAGCTCCGGCCGGATATAACGGCGGGTATGACAAGGGGTGTTTTGACAACGGCCGCCCCACACGAGCCCTCGATGCGTTTAAAAATATATCTAAAAAATCTGATAAGAAACAATGAATACAACTGTAAAAATATTTTCAGCCGCGCTGCTCGGCTCGTTAGGACTGACGGTCATGGCGCAGCGCAATGTCGACACTCTCAATGACGGCTGGCGGTTTGCCAAAGGCGCGCCCGACGAGGCCAAGGAGTGGCAGAGTGTGCGAGTGCCCCACGACTGGGCCATCTACGGACCATTCTCGCGCGACAACGACCTGCAGGTGGTGGCCGTGAAGCAGAACGGCGAGACCGAGGAGACGGTCAAGACCGGCCGCACGGGCGGACTCCCCTTCATAGGCAAAGGCACGTATCGCACCACATTTGAGGTGCCTGACACAGCCGGTCGCTCGGTGACTCTCGTGTTTGACGGAGCCATGAGCAACGCCCGTGTCAAGGTCAACGGCCGCGAGGTGGCTTTTTGGCCCTATGGCTACAACTCGTTTTATGTCAATGTAGACGATGCTGTGGTGCCCGGCGACAATGAACTTGAGGTGGCGTTGGAAAACTATGAGAAGGCCTCGCGCTGGTATCCCGGAGCCGGCCTCTACCGCAATGTGCGTGTGGTCAATACCGACCGGGTCCACATACCCGTGTGGGGCACCTATGTCACAACTCCCAAGGTGAGCCGCGACTATGCGTCGGTCAACCTTGAGATGAAGATTGACGGTGCGGCCAAGGGTGAAAAGGTTGAGGTAAACACTGTGGTGCTTGACCCGCAGGGACGCAAGGTGGCCGAGGATGTCTCGACCTATCATGCCCATGGGCAGAAGTTTGCCCAGAATTTTCTCGTCAATAAGCCCGAGCTGTGGAGCCCCGACTCACCGTCGCTCTACACTGCCCGTACCACTCTTAGTGTCGGAGGCCGTGAGGTGGACTGCTATGACACACGTTTCGGCATACGTTCGCTCGAATATGTGCCGGAGAAGGGATTTTTCCTCAATGGCGAGGTGACGAAGTTTAAGGGCGTGTGCAACCACCACGACCTCGGCCCGCTCGGCGCGGCGGTCAACCGCTCGGCCCTGCGCCATCAGATAGAACTGCTCAAGGATATGGGTGTCAACGCCATACGCACATCCCACAACATGCCCGCCCCCGAGCTCGTGGAGCTGTGTGACGAGATGGGTGTCATGCTCATGATCGAGCCGTTTGACGACTGGGGATTCCGACCCAAGTCGCCCAACGGTTACGGCTCGGTCTTTGCCGACTGGGCTGAGAAGGATATTACCAACATGGTGGAGCATTACCGCAATTCACCCTCGGTGGTGATGTGGTCGATAGGCAATGAGGTTCCCTCGCAGTGGGGGCCCGGCGGGGTAGGGGAGCTGACTATGCTTCAGGACCTCGTGCACAGTCTCGACCCTACTCGCCCCGTGACCTGCGGAATGGACCAGATAAGATCGGTGCTCGACAACGGTTTTGCCGCCGCGCTCGATATCCCCGGCTTCAACTATAAGCCACAGTATTACGACAAGGCCTATGCCAAGCTGCCTCAGAAACTCATCCTCGGCTCCGAAACCGCATCTACCGTCTCGTCGCGTGGAGTCTACCATTTCCCCGTTGAGTTTGGCGAGCATCACGTGGTGATGCACTCCGACAACCAGTCCAACAGTTATGACAACGAGTCGTGCACATGGTCCAACACGCCCGACATCGACTTTGCCATGGACGATGACCGTGACTGGGTGATGGGCCAGTTTGTCTGGACAGGCTTTGACTATCTCGGCGAGCCGTCGCCCTACGACACCGATGCCTGGCCAAGTCACAGCTCTGTATTCGGCATCATCGACCTTGCCTCGCTCCCCAAAGACCGTTACTATCTCTACCGCTCGAAATGGAACGAGCGCGACACCACCCTTCACATTCTTCCCCACTGGAACTGGCCCGGACGCGAGGGTAAGGTAACGCCGGTCTTTGTCTACACCAATTTTCCCAAAGCCGAGCTCTTTATCAACGGCAAGAGCCAAGGCATGCGCGAAAAGAATGATTCCACCTGTCAGACCCGTTATCGCCTCATGTGGATGGACACCCGCTATGAGCCGGGCGAGGTCAGGGTTGTGGCCTATGACGCCAATGGCAACCGTGCTGCCGAGCGCGTGATACGCACGGCCGGCAAGCCTCATCATCTTGTGGTGACCCCTAACCGCCATACACTCTCGGCTGATGGCGACGACCTGATATATTTCACCGTGCAGGTGGCCGACAAGGATGGCAATATAGTCCCGACCGATTCGAGAATGGTAAAATTTTCGGTAACGGGAGCCGGCTCTTTCGAGGCCACGGCCAACGGCGACCCCACATGCGTGCTGCCTTTCCAGAATCCCAAGATGAAACTGTTTAGCGGCGCGGCCACAGCCATAGCCCGCAGCGGCAAGACTCCCGGCTCGCTGATATTCAAGGCCACAGCCCCCGGCGTAAAACCAGCCACTGTCACTGTCGACGTGCAGTAGACGGTGGGAGATACAAAAGGAGGACACAAGTCTCATAAGAAACAAAAGTTTTTAATTTTTTACGGCTGGAAAAATCATACGGCCTGTGAAAATTAAAAACTTTTGTTTCTTATGAGACTTGTGTCGGCTCAAGCCGAAAACCCAGTGCATGAATTTAGAGAAAAGTGTTAAATTTGTGGCATGAAAACCGCAGATGCAATATGGATGTGTCTTCCCGAAGGCATGGATGAACTCTTCGAGATGGTGCGCTTC
>RIBL01000089.1 GCA_003762875.1 Muribaculaceae bacterium Isolate-110 (HZI)
GTAGTCCAGCCCCCAGTGCATGCTTTCTATCGACCAGTGGTTGCGCACGATGGAGCCGGGTTTCGGAGTATCCGTGGGCATACTGCTGACGTACAGGCGTTTTTCTGAAGCGTGTACTCCCGTAGACTTTTTGACTGTGGATGACTCATACTCTATGATTGTCATGTTTCCGCCCCATTTCTCTTTGTCGGCTATAATGTCCAGTCCGTCATATATGCGGTAGGTTCTCGTCTCGATTCTGCCGTGGGCCAGTTCAGGGCCTTCGGTGTAAGAGTATACTGGAGTATGCTCCGCAAGCCTGTCCTCAATGCCGTATCGCAATGACGGCTGGTTGGCTTTGAGTTCTATCAGAAAGTCACCGCCTTTCTTTCTGATTTTATCGATTATATCCTTCTGCATGGACATGGCGTCGGCTGTCACTATCTTTCCGGCTATGTCGAGTTTGTCGATAAGCCGCGGAACTGCCTTTATCTCATTGCTTTTCGCCTGGCAGGCCTCTGTAGCCAGAATTATGCCGGTGTTGAACGAGTACGCCGACACTATATCAGGATTGCGCCCGTTCTCCAGGACTGTGCCACGCTCGGCCTTGCCGTCTATGCATATTATTTCCTTGCCACACCCTTTTTTGAGCAGCTCTTTGTGAAATGCCCCGGCAAAATCCTGCATCCTGTCGGCCATCGCATGATCGTTAATGCCGATTTCAGCACGGCACAGTGTTGATTCTGACGGCACGCCGTTCCTGAGAATGCCCAGCCTGTGGAATTTATTGAGATGGAGACGTCCGAATTCAATTATATCGGCACGCCCGACACATCCACACTCTCTGGCTAATATCATCAGTATGATGATGTCGGCGAGCCGATGTTGTATATTGTCCTTGTCGGACCTGCGGAAATCGGGGACTGAACGGGCGAAATTCATCAATCTGTTCAGGATACTGCCGTTGAATTCAGATTTATTTACTAATTTTGAAGTCCGATTGGGCGCATTTACGCCGGTCGAACGCACTTGGTCAAGTGGCT
>RIBL01000090.1 GCA_003762875.1 Muribaculaceae bacterium Isolate-110 (HZI)
ACTGATAATGTCGTCCACCTCCTGCGTCACCACGATTGCCTCGCCGTAATATTTTCTGACCGTCTTATACATATAGCGCAGATATTCAGCCATGTTCGCCGATGAGAGGGCCTTCCAAGCCTCTTCCACGATAAGCTGTTTCCGCACGCCTTTCAGCCGCCGCATCTTGTTGATGAAGGCTTCCATGATGATGATGGTCACGACGGGGAACAGTTCGCGGTTTTGTAGGCTAAGCACCCAACGCCTTTCCATATTACTATGGTAGGTTTTCAAATGCTCGCCCCCGAACCGGACTTACACCTTTCAGCGTATCCGGCTCTCCATTAATTCCGTCAGTCCATCCAACCGCCATCCACTTTCTTATGGCAACTCCGACAAAGTGCGATAGTCTTGCGTTTCCGTGCAATCATGTGTTTTTCCCAATCCTCTTTTCCTTGCAGATTTTTGAGTTTTCTAACATGGTGCATGTCTAACTTGACATTTTCCTTGCCACATAGTTCACATTTGCAAGCCTTTAGGCGAGCCACAAGGCTTGTTGGTGAACTATGATAGCTTGTTGGCATTCTGTCGTAACATTGCGCATAATCTTGTTTTTTGCGTTTGAAACCGTCATGATAAAATTGGCGCATCAAGGTTTTACCTTTATTATTCTTGTAGTACACTGTAAACACCTTATCTTTCTTATACTTCTTGCAGATTTTCACGACCGTACTTTTGTATTTGGCAGCAAAAGTCTTGTACATGCTGTACTCCATGATGTACTTAAAAGAGTGAAGTGTATGACAGTTATTTGCAAGTGAATAATAGTTGTAAAAACCTCTTATCTCCGAATTGTACCTTTCCAAGATTTCCAAATCATCGTTGTTGATGAGATAGGTGCGGTGTTTGGATTTATACTGTTCTTTCCCATTATGCACATTGATTTTCAGTGCGTCATAGTCCAACAGTTTCTTCCGTACCGTTTCAAGGGGCATCTTCAGATAAATCTTATTGTTGTAAGGTCTCGTCAGTTTGCCAGCCATGTTCCTCTTGGTTTGTGTAGATTTCCGGACATAGATTTCATATCCGAGAAACTTTGCCGATTTTCTTCCGTGCGTGATAAGAGTTTTCTC
>RIBL01000091.1 GCA_003762875.1 Muribaculaceae bacterium Isolate-110 (HZI)
GTAGCAACCAGATTCGTCAAAACCAACTACAGGTGACTGCATTATATACTCCTTGATTTTCTCAATGGCAGGTTCGGCCGACCGTCTGGCCTCGTTGATCCAGTTGACCATTGACCCCTGGCTGATTTCAAGACCGAACACTTCTTTGAAAAAAGCCGCTATACGATTATATGGGAGGAACTGAACCGTTGACAGGTATACGACAAAACCTTTTACAGAAGCGTCATACACAACGGCGTTGGAACGGCGACGTCGGGAGTGGGCTTTTACACGCTTGCCACAAGTACGGCATATCGTGACATAATGTCTGACCTCCGTTATCAATGGCTTTAGTTCCGGCAACGAGATTATCTGTGTGATGTAATCCAGCTCGGTATCACATCCGTCCAGTGAATCTCCGCATTCATCACACATGCCGGGTTTCTCATCCACGATATTGTCGACAGAGTCGTTCAATTCGAGGGTGTTTCCTTCATGGCCGGGCTGACCTCCGGGTTTCCTGCCTGACGGTTTACGCAGGGACTTTGTACGACGGACAATCTCGTCTCTCATCTGCTCTTTTGACGGAGGTGTGCTGCTGTTGCCGGAGTTCTTAGGTGGCTCTTCATATTTTGAAAGGCGCTTGCGGAGTTCCTCATTCTCCTTATCCTTCTTTTTGAGCATCCGCTCAAGGAATTGAATTTTCTTGAGTTGAGCCTGTCCGTTCCGGTTAATCTGACATATTGTCGCATGCTGAGAGTCGATGGTTTTCTGCATCGACTCAATCTGCGCGGATAATCCGCGAAGCACTTCTGCCATGTCATTAACCTGCTGTTTCACAGATACAAAGATACAAAACTTATTTGACTTTACCAAATAAAATTGCCGCTAATCTCTATAAAACCAGCAGGTTAAATTTACCTATAATGGTGATGTCTATTCCACATTATCGCCGTAACATGTCCGCTGAATAGTTACTTTTTTGGTTAATTAAGGTTAAAAAGTTTGAAGTACAAATAAAATCAGCCACTTTAGCAGCGATTGGATAACAATTTGATTTTATGCCCTTTGAATAGTTAAGAATATGTTGTA
>RIBL01000092.1 GCA_003762875.1 Muribaculaceae bacterium Isolate-110 (HZI)
GGATACCCCTATCGTCTTATCAATGCCGGTGAAATCCAGAACCAAGGTATCGAAATCGCACTTAACACACGACCCCTTATCATCGGTGACTTCTCTTGGGATTTGGGCATCAACTTCTCAAAGAACAATAATAAGGTGCGGAAACTTGTCGATGATATGGATATGTTTGAGCTTGAAAAGGCTTCATGGCTTGATGTTCAGGGCTCCGCTAAGGTTGGCGAAAACTTCGGTTCTATCGTGGGTCCCGATTTCCAGAGAAACGAAAACGGCGATATCCTCATCGACCCCGCAACCGGTCTGCCGATGTACGATAAGAGCAATCATGTACTCGGAAATGCCTCATGGGACTGGACCGGTGGTCTGAGCACGACGTTCCATTACAAGAATTTCGGACTCACCGCTCTGTTTGACGTAAAGGTTGGAGCCGATCTGTATTCAATGTCGGCACGTGCCGCTCACGAATCAGGCAAAAGCCTTGCTACACTGGTCGGTCGTGAAGAATGGTATAAGTCGGAAGAAGAGCGTCAGGCAGCAGGTATTGCAAAAGGCGCCTCGACATGGACTCCAACCGGCGGTTTTGTCGCACCCGGTGTTATTGACAACGGCGATGGCACATATCGTCCCAATGACATCAAGGTCAACCCCGAAGACTATTGGATGAGCGTCTGCCGCAATGCTCCTTCAATGTTCATTTATGACAACTCTTACATAAAGTGTCGTGAAATCACACTTACCTACCAGTTCCCGAAGAAATGGCTTGGTAAAGTAGTGCAGGATATGTCTATTTCATTTGTGACACGAAACCCGTTCATCGTATGGAAGAACATTCCCGACATCGATCCTGACTCCAACTACAACAACACAACCGGTATGGGTCTTGAATATGGTTCGCTGCCTTCACGCAAGAGCTATGGTTTCAACCTGTATGTTAAATTCTAAACGTAAGATTACCAATGAAACTACATAAGATATTCACTCCTGTTTTAGCGGCTCTTGCGCTCATTGCAGGTTCATGTAGCGACAGCTACATGGAGGATCTGAACACAGACCCTTCAAAAGCCAACGGC
>RIBL01000093.1 GCA_003762875.1 Muribaculaceae bacterium Isolate-110 (HZI)
AAGCGAAGATACAGCGCAACTTGTATATGGCAACCGTTACTGCCAGCCCCCCTCGATAGAGATCTACGGAGTTGGCGGCGTTCAGGTCACCGACGGAGACTTCTCTATTAACGATAATATTGTAGTTCACAGAGGCTGATAGTTAACCTTGCCGGGGAGTGTCTCTTTCTCCCCGGCAAGGTTAACTATCGGTAATTCCATGATTGTCCGCAGATTGCAACGATCCTGAGACAATATATCAGGGTGGCTTCTACTTTTTCAAGGTGTTACCTGCTCCATATAGCCAGCCGCCTAAAGGTATCCTAATTTTTTGGCCGCATTATAAAACATTCGGCATTTTTCCGCACCGTGCCTTGTGCTGTCCCAACTAATAAAGTTAGGGGAAGAGTTATCTGACTTAATATCGCATTCTTCGAGTATTTTTCGGACCATCTCCTCTTCCTTGCTCCCTTTGTTCTTACAATAAAATCCCCAATAAGGTGAACCATTATTGTTCTCGCCGCTCCAGCATCCGACCCACACTCCTTTTATATTTATACCAAACGACTTCTGAACCTCACGTTGTAGAAGTTCAAATTCCGGTTTTAATTCGTGATACCATTCATCGATGAGATCTTTGGATAGTTGCAATCTCATTGCAGTCATAGCGGATTGTATGGTGTTTAGATCTTCAGCCTTCTCGTATAAGATATCCCATTTAGTAAGAGCTGTGGCATCTTCAGGAAACATTGTTTCCTTAATAAGTTTTTGTATATCCATAAGTAGCTTGTTATTAATTCTAATGTTATATAGACCTTTTATGAAATCTGCAAATTGAGAAATCGCAGATTTAAGTACTATCTGCGTGGAGTCTATGATTTGTTCAATTTCATAAAGCCAATCAGATAGTTGGGAATGAATGACGACTGTACGATTATAAAATATTGGTCTGAAATCAATACATTCCTTCCTGCAATAGGCTATCTCACTTGAATCAAAGATATAATTATCATCATCGCACCGGCATTTATATTTGTCCAAATGAGCACAAGTTCTGTTTTCATTGGATGATTGCACTCCGTCT
>RIBL01000094.1 GCA_003762875.1 Muribaculaceae bacterium Isolate-110 (HZI)
GCACTAAATCAGAATTTTACAATATTTTTAACTTCAATAGACAAGTGAATCAGGCGATGAAAGACAATGAATGCACCACGTCATCACGATTTGAAATCACGAAAGGATCATTAGTCTTTCCCTTTGTTCTTGGCTTTGGCATTGAGGGCTTTGATAGTATCGAGATAGGCACGTTCAACTGGGGACAACTCTCTTACCTGGAATTTGCGGTACTCTTCGCGGGCTTTATCCATCGCCTGCTGATGGCTGACCGAGCCGGGACCATTGAGCAATGCTTCGCCTGTTGAGGAAAGAATCATGTCAAGTTGTCGCACATAGTCATCCATATACATAGGGCGACGTTTCATCGCCTGAATCTCGGCAAAATCAAAGTATCCGGAGACAAGATTGTTGAGAATCTTCAGTTCATTTTCGCTCAGATAATTCTTGGCAATCTGTGCGTCTCGAAGTGTTGGATGATCACCTTTGAATGAAGTCAGACCCATCATCGGAGCATCCGCATTGGCTCGCTTAAAAATCACCTCGGCAGCAGTGTTGCCATGCGCAGCAAAATGAAGCTTATTCTGCACAATTTTGAAGAACTCGACCGAAATTCCAGAACGAGGATCATAATCGACAGCCGTGGCATAAAGATCGAGTACCTGTCGGTACATCACTTTCTCCGACGAACGGATATCACGGATACGATCGAGCAGCTCACGCCAGTATGCACCGCCGCCGTTACCCTTCAACCGCTCGTCGTCAATCGTGAATCCCTTGATGATATACTCCTTCAGTCGTTCAGTAGCCCACCTGCGGAAGTGTGTGGCTATCACCGACCGAATTCGATACCCCAGCGAGATAATCATATCAAGATTATAGTAAGTCACATTGTAGGATTTACCATCAGCGGCAGTTGTTCGGAATTTCCGAACAACTGACTCCTCATCAAGTTCGCCATCCTCAAAAATATGCTTGATATGCTCACTCACATTGGCCTTGCTCGTATTATAAAGTTCGCAAAGCTGCTGCTGGGAAAGCCACACAGTCTCCCCAGTAAACTTTACTTCAGATCGGAAGA
>RIBL01000095.1 GCA_003762875.1 Muribaculaceae bacterium Isolate-110 (HZI)
GAAGCATCTATGTAAGATTACCCGAATTGTTCTCTTACGTCCAACTGCCGTTTTTGTACTCCTCAACTTTATCGCTTAACTCATCAAGCCGAAGTTATTATAATTTATTGTCATAATGTCATTCAAAATTTAGTTCCATAAGCCAGTCAACGCCAAAGCCGAGCATTATGGCGATTGTAAAACTGGTGAATGTGCCGATTAGTACATACTCTGTAGTCTTTATATCTTTTGCCCTGTTTAGCTCGCCGAAACGAAATACGGATTTGGCAGCCAATAGAAAACCAACTCCCTCAATATTGCCGGTAAAAATAAAGGTCAATATGAGTATCCTCTCAAGATACCCTATCCATTTACCCGCGTTTGGCAGACCTTTCAAAGATGCATCCGTCGGGAGCCATTTCTCATACTCAATGAATGATTTTATCAAAACTGATGTGGGGGAGAGTACGGCAATATAAGTTGTGGCTATAAGCCAAAAGTTTGCCGAGAGGATTTCTGCAGCCTGATTGTAGTCATGATTTGCGAATACAATAAGCCATAACACAACGATGACACAATAATGAGCTAACTGGTCGCAAAGAAAGCCCACAAGATCTTTACGTTTGAAGTGTGTTTTCACCAGGTCTATCAGGAAATGACTGGCTCCGATTACTAGCGGCACAGCCCAGTTGTTCCATTGCGCGACAAACAGGTAAGCCAATGCAGCATGAACAAGGGCATGCACCGATAAAGCACTATATCTGAATGCCTTATTGTTAGAGAATTTATCCGCACATAGCTTGTCTGTCTGCAATATGAAATCTCCGACAAGATGTGCCGCAATCAATTTAATCAGAATTATTGCCGTTCCCATACCGTTCTTTCGTTAATCAGTTCTTTAAATCTTTTGATATATACAGAAATCAAAGCATCCTTGGCTACTTTCAAAGTCTTGCTGACCATCTGTCGAGACACACCCAGGATGTTGCCGATATCTTCCTGACTATTATTCTTGACAAGTTTCTCAAACATTATCCGGCTTTGACTTGGAGTCCATCGTGTCACTATGTCATCAGCA
>RIBL01000096.1 GCA_003762875.1 Muribaculaceae bacterium Isolate-110 (HZI)
TGCCTTGTCAATATGCTTCCGGCTCCAAAGAGTCTTACCTCTGACAACGGTCTTCGGAATATTCCTCTCCGTTGCTATCTTAAACAGCCATGAGTTGCTGATGTCGAATTTCTCCAGCACCTCCTTCGTTGTGTAGAACTCCTCGATAGGCTCCGCTTCCTTCTTCTCCCTTCTTACATATTTTGGGGCGTTTTCAAACATCTTGTCAATGCTTGCCGATGCAGAAGCGGTTAATTTGTTGATATACAGATAAGTGTAACTCTAATCCGTACAAGTGACGTGAATTTTCTATGATTGCAAGTGGTTAACCGTCTGCTACTTAAATCGTTACAAGTCGCATTTGCCAAACCGACAACAGTGACTCAATGCAAAGGTAGCTACAATAATCCGATTATCAAAGGGATATCGCATCTGTAACTTTTCGCGACATACAGATGAGCGAACAAAACGGGACTATTCTGGTCTCGTTATGAATTTTTTGAGACTCTCATGTTGCTCATATATGTCAGGGATCTGATATTTGTCATTGTGTATTGCTCCACGACCGAGTTCGAGTTCTTTGATGAAATTTTTGCAGTCTCCGGCTTTGGTCGTAATCACCCAATCCGTTGCGAATGTGGCTTTGATTTCGGGGATGAGTTCCTTCGCGTCTATGTCCATCAGATTGCTCATCACAAAACCGGCGAATGTGCCATCACACGCTTTCTGAACGGGAAGGTTGGAGGTCATGTTGTTTAGAAGCCGTCGGAACGCATTGATAATTTCGCCACGTCTTTCCGGCTGATTGAAGATTATCATTGCTAAAGCATCGGGTGCCTGTGAGCGGAGATAAGAGTCCAGTCCGGGTTGATTCAGATACGCTTCTATTGCGGTGATATTATCCTTGCCACACGCATAAAGAGCAGAGTGTAGTAGTTCCGGAGTCAGGTCACCAAGATGATAGTCGGCA
>RIBL01000097.1 GCA_003762875.1 Muribaculaceae bacterium Isolate-110 (HZI)
TGAAGAATAATCATTAATGAAGCCGCGTCACACAGCGGTGTGTCCGCGTCGCAGCATTAGGCCGTATCATAAAAGCTGAATCCGCCTTGAAGTAGGGACGCTCCGCGGAGCATCCGGAAAGTGTTGTACTTCAGCAGTTCGTTCGGACGCTCCGCGGATCATCCCTGCGGCAAGGAAGTTTCCTGCCTTTTTTGATACAGACTCCCTGCCGAGGCTTGCGCCAGCCGGTGATGCCGCTTCCAAATCAATATCTTAAACAAATGGATAAGACTGTATTGAACCGTGCGGCCGATACCATCCGCGTATTGGCGGCAAGCATGGTAGAGAAAGCCAAGTCGGGTCATCCCGGTGGCGCCATGGGCGGCGCCGACTTCGTGAATGTGCTCTACTCCAAGTATCTCATCACCGACCCCGACGACCCTACCTGGATTGCGCGTGACCGTTTCTTCCTTGATCCGGGTCACATGTCGCCTATGCTTTATGCCGTGCTGGCGCTCACAGGGAAATACACTGTGGAAGAGCTTCAGCAATTCCGTCAGTGGGGCTCGGTATGCCCCGGTCATCCTGAAGTGGATCCCGCCCGCGGCGTGGAGAATACCTCCGGACCCCTCGGGCAGGGCCACACAATGGCTGTCGGCTGCGCCATCGCTGAGCGTTTCCTGCAGGCGCGCTTCGGCGATGTTGTGGCTCACAAGACCTATGCTTTCATCTCCGACGGAGGTGTGCAGGAAGAGATTTCGCAGGGCGCCGGACGTATCGCCGGATTCCTGGGACTGTCGAACCTCATTATGTTCTACGACAGCAACCGCGTGCAGCTCTCCACCGATGTCGACGCTGTCGATGACGAGGATGTGGCCGCCAAGTACCGCGCCTGGAACTGGAACGTGATTGAAATAGACGGCAACGATCCCGTAGCCATCTCCGAGGCTCTCGAAAAGGCTCACGCCGAGACTCAGCGCCCCACGCTCATCATCGGCAACACCGTGATGGGGCTCGGATGCCGCACCGCTTCCGGC
>RIBL01000098.1 GCA_003762875.1 Muribaculaceae bacterium Isolate-110 (HZI)
CTGCGCGTTACCGCGGCGATTCGGTGTATGGCGATGACGGCAAAGCCCAGAAGAACAAGAAGAAAAAGCACAAGGGCCGCAAGGATGGCAAGGAAGAAAAGGGGGCACGCCCCGGCGCCGGGGCGGCGCGGCCGCGTGTCGACCCGGGGCTCCTTGCCAGGGCCCGCGGCATTGCCAGCCCGATGGAGCGCGCGCTGGTGGAGGAGGCCGCCGGATGGATCGGCACACCTTATTTATATGGGGGCAACACCAAGGAGGGGGCTGACTGCTCCGGACTGGTGATGGAGGTCTACCGCCAGGTGTGCGGTGTGAAGCTGCCCCGGTCATCGGCCGCGCAGAGCATGTGGTGCCAGCCTGTGGCTCCGGAGAAGATGCAGCCGGGCGACCTGGTGTTTTTCTCGGCCGACAGTATGCAGGTGTCGCATGTGGGGATGTTTATCGGCGACGGGCAGATGATTCATGCCTCCTCTTCGCGCGGGGTGATGGTGAGCCCGCTCAACAACCCTTACTGGCTCAGCCGCTTCTACTCGATAGGGCGCGTGGCATCGGCCGAAACGGCCTGGCTTTCGCGCAACAAAGCGTCGGACCCCGCCCCGGTGGCGCATGAAAAGGCTCCGGAGCAGACGGTTGCTCACAACCAGGCGCGCCCGGCTGATGCTCCCGACCTTTCGCTGCTTGATATGGCTATCTCTGAGAAAGCCGACTCTATTTTCGGCTCACAGTCGTCACATTAACCATCTTTGTCCATGCTAAATAAGAAGCCACTCCCGACCGACACTCTGACTTGGCTCTTCATATTGGCCGGCGTGATTCTGCCGCTGTCGATATTGTTTTTTGATACTCCCGAGCGGGATGAATGCTATCAGGCTCTCTGTGTGCTCAATTATAAGCGTTCGCCTCTGGCTCCGCTCTCCTTTTTCAACGGCTATATGTGGCTTAAGTTTTTTGGCGTTACGGTGCTCAA